>NZ_JAGPXB010000014.1 GCF_018069925.1 Flavobacterium erciyesense
CATTTTTTAAGCGACCATAATTCTTCTTTTTTTAATGGCTTGAGTCAAGTAAGAAATTGCTATCTTTGCCCATTATTTTAAACCTAAAAATAATGATACAACTTCACGATAAACAATTTGTTCCGTTCATTTCGGCTACAGAAATAGAGTTTGCTATTGCTAAAATGGTGTCGCAAGTAGAGGCAGATTTTGCTGATGAAACACCCGTTTTTGTTGGAGTATTAAATGGTGCTTTCATGGTAGTTGCTGATTTTATGAAGCAGTATAAAAAACCATGCGAAGTGTCGTTTATTAAAATGGCATCTTACGAAGGAACAACTTCTACCAACGAGGTAAAACAATTAATTGGAGTTAATCAAGATTTGACAGGGCGCAGTGTTATCGTTATTGAGGACATTGTAGATACTGGTAACACCTTAGTAGAATTGAAAGAATTGTTTAAAAAACAAAATGTGAAGCATTTTAAAATTGCAACACTTTTTTTTAAACCTGAGGCTTACAAAAAAGATATCAAAATTGATTACGTAGGTATTCGTATCCCAAACAAATTTATTGTAGGGTATGGTTTAGATTATGATGGATTAGGCAGGAATTTACCTGAAGTTTATAAATTAAAAGAATAACGAAACAACAACATGACGAACATAGTTTTATTTGGAAAACCGGGTGCAGGTAAAGGAACTCAAGCTGAGTTTTTGAAAGAAAAATATAAATTAACTCACATCTCTACTGGCGATGTGTTTCGTTTCAACTTAAAAAATGATACCGAATTAGGCAAACAAGCCCGCGTATTCATGGATGCAGGTGATTTGGTACCTGACGAATTGACAACCAAAATGTTAATTGATGAGGTAAACAAGCACCCAGAAACAAATGGGGTTTTGTTTGACGGTTATCCAAGAACAATTGCTCAAGCAGAGGCTTTGGATGCTTTTTTAGAATCAATTGGATCAAAAGTAGCGGCTACAATTGCACTTGAGGCTGATGATGAAATTTTGGTACAACGCCTTCTAGAACGTGGTAAAACAAGCGGACGTGTAGATGATCAAGACGAGGAAAAAATCAGAAATCGTTACCAAGAATACAACGAAAAAACAGCTCCTTTAATGGACTACTACAATGCACAAAACAAGTTTTATGCGGTAAACGGAATAGGCTCTATTGCCGAAATTACAGAGCGAGTAAGTGCCGTAATTGACCAATTGTAATTTGATTGCTTTGGCACAACACACTATATCAACCAACTTATATCTACTTTGGAAATACTCATAATATTTTTGCTAATCCTTCTTAACGGTGTTTTCTCTATGTCGGAGATCGCTTTGATTTCGGCTCGAAAAAACCGCCTTGAAACCGCTGCAAAAAAAGGGAATAAAAGCGCTAAAATCGCACTTGATTTAGCCAATTCTCCCAATAAATTTTTATCGGCAGTGCAAATTGGAATTACCCTTATCGGAATTCTTACGGGTATCTATAGTGGTGATAAAATCACACAAGATGTTGAACTATTTGTGAGTGGTTTTGATTTGCTTAAGCCTTATGCTCAGCCAGTTGCTGTGGGTGTTGTGGTAGTGATTTTAACGTTTTTCTCTTTGGTTTTAGGTGAACTATTGCCAAAACGTATCGGACTTAATCATCCCGAATCTATCGCCAAAGCAGTAGCCTTACCAATGAAAATTGTATCGATTGTAACGGCTCCGTTTATTTGGTTGCTTACCACTTCGACTGATTTTTTATTGAATGTGTTGCAAATAAAACCAACAGCAGATGGTAAAGTAACCGAAGAAGAAATCAAAGCTATCATTAAAGAAGGTACTGAAGGGGGCGAAGTTCAAGAGATTGAACAAGATATCGTGGAGCGTGTTTTTCATATTGGTGATCGCAAGATTAATTCGTTAATGACGCATCGCAAGTCGGTTGTTTTTCTCCCGCTTCATGCCGATAAAGAAAAGGTTAGAGAATTCATGTTGAAAGAATTACACTCTATCTACCCGGTTTTTAATGACAATTACGATGATATTGTTGGGGTTGTGAACTTGAAAAATATCTTTTCGAACTTCGAAAATGATAATTTTAATTTAGCTAATATCATGACCGAGGCGCCATTTATGATGGAACAAACTACGGCCTACGTAGCGCTAGAAAATTTCAAAAAAACAGGAATTCACTACGCTTTTGTTTCTGATGAATATGGAGTTTTTCAAGGAATAATTACTTTGAATGACATCTTGGAAGCGTTAGTGGGTGATGCAGCCGATTTTTATAAGGATGATTTTCAATTGATAGAAAGAGAAGATGGCAGTTGGTTAGTTGACGGTCATTATTCTCTACATGATTTTTTAACTTATTTTGAATTGGATGAGCTCATTAATGATTACGAAGTAACTACTGTAAGTGGTTTGATTATGACTGAGTTGTCTCATATCCCAAAACAAGGAGAGAAATTAATTTGGCAAAAATTTGAGTTAGAAGTCATCGATATGGATGGTGTTAAGATTGATAAAGTAATGGTAAAATCCATTAATGTTTAAGAATAAATTGAGTTAAATAGCAAGGTAAACTGCTTGTAAAAAGCAAAATACTAAAGGAATATTCAACGGTAAAAAAAAGAAAATGACAGAAGGAAATTTTGTAGACTACGTAAAAATATATGTTTCATCCGGTAAAGGTGGTAAAGGATCTACGCACTTGCACCGTGAGAAATTTATTCAATACGGTGGTCCTGATGGAGGTGATGGAGGTCGTGGAGGACACGTATACATAGTAGGAAACAAAGGATTGTGGACTTTATTTCACCTAAAATTTGCCAGACACATTAAAGCGGGAAATGGCGGAGATGGTAGTGGCGACAGAAGTACGGGTGCTGATGGTGAAGACAAATACCTCGAAGTACCTTTAGGGACGGTAGTAAAAGACAAAGAAACAGGTGAGATTTTATTTGAAATAACCGAAGACGGTGAAAAAAGAATATTGTCTCGCGGTGGAAAAGGTGGATTAGGTAACTGGCATTTTAGAAGTTCAACCAATCAAACACCAAGATATGCGCAGCCAGGTTTACCAGGCGTAGAGATGGATGTTATTTTAGAATTGAAAGTTTTAGCTGATGTTGGTTTAGTAGGTTTTCCTAATGCAGGAAAATCGACTTTATTATCGGTTTTGACTTCGGCTAAGCCAAAAATTGCGGATTATCCTTTTACCACTTTGAAACCCAATTTAGGTATTGTGGCTTACAGAGATTTTCAATCATTTGTAATTGCTGATATTCCCGGAATTATTGAAGGTGCTGCCGAAGGGAAAGGATTGGGGCATTATTTTTTACGTCATATTGAACGCAACTCGACTTTATTATTTTTGGTGCCTGTAGATACGCCAGATATTAAAGGCGAATACGATATTTTGGTAAACGAATTGACCAAATACAATCCGGAAATGCTAGACAAAGAACGTTTGTTAGTAATTTCTAAGTGCGATATGCTAGATGATGAATTGAGAGCAGAATTAAAAACAGAGTTAGACGCTTCGTTTAAAGATATTCCGTATATGTTTATTTCGTCTGTAGCGCAGCAAGGACTTACCGAACTAAAAGATAAATTATGGAAAATGCTTAATGAGTAAGCTATTTTCTATTTCTACAAAAAAAGGATTTCAGTACTGAAATCCTTTTTTTGTTTAACATTGTTTTGTTCTAGGATTATTGTTAGTCGTGGTAAGTGTCAAATAAATATTGAAGTGTATCAGGAATAGAATTGGCTGGCATGGTAGGATAAATGGTTGATGCATTTAGCCAATTTTCGATTGTGATTTCAAAATCTTTCCCTACATCGTAGCGCACAGGAACTCCTAGTTGTTGCAAAGCCGCAGCATTGCACTCTTGCTCATAATGGTTGCGAATGGGTATGCTGAGTATCTTTTTTCCTAGATGAAGCGCTTCAGCGGGAGTTTCAAAACCACCACCGGTAATGATTCCGTGGCAATGAATAAGACTGTGGTTGAATAGTTGTTGATTGACTGGGAAATAGGTAATATTCCCGAGCGTATATGGTTCCTTGATATCTCCTAAAAACCAATGAAAGTGTATTGTGGGCATTTTATTAAAGGCTTTTTCTAAACATTCTTTGTCAAAAGAAGGAAGATAAACCGTAATATGTTCTTGGTCTTTCGGTTCCGCATTTACAATTTCATCTTTTATGATTGGCGGATGTATGAACGAATCGTACTTTTCAAAATGCAAACCAATATGTTTAGGTGACGGTGCGTAATGCTTTAAAATCAGTTCTCCCATGACACTTTTCTTTTCAGGCCGTGGCGTTTTCTCAGATTTAAAACTAGCTTGGTGTCCAAATTGTACCGAATGCACTTTTTGAATTTTACAGGCCAAAGCGGTAACAGAATCAAAATCGTTGATCACTACATCGTAATTTTTTAAAGGTAAACTACTAGCGTCTTTATAAATTTGTAAGGGTCTAAAATTTTTAGCAATGTTCCAGTAATGAAGTCCTCCGCAAGTGCTATAATGCAAACTACATCCTTTACTTCTAAACGCCACAGGCAAATTAATATCGAGGCTTGCATTGTTTCCGCTTAAAAAAAAATCTACTTCACCAAACTTTTTTAAGTACGGATACAGTTGTGTTGCTCTGCTAATGTGGCCGTTTCCTGTGGCCTGTATGGCATAAAATATTTTCATAAATAAGGAATTTATTTAATCTTTTCTGGAAATATGATGACTTGTTACGCTAAAATTTTTGAGACAATATCAGTCGTTACTAGATTCTCATGTAAATCATCGGTCATAAAATCTGTTTTACGATAATGGTAAATGCGCCATTTTTCTTTTCGATATTCTAATGCGGTCAAATTTTCAACCCAATCGCCACTATTCAAATACAGCACTTGTCCGTTCTCATTTTTGACAATCTTTTTTTGTGGCATGTGAATGTGGCCACATACTACATAACTGTATTTTTTTTCAATAGCGATTTCTGCCGCCGTTGTCTCAAAATTGGATACAAAAGCAACTGCTTTTTTGACACTATTTTTTATCATTTTTGAGAAGCTTCGTTTCTCTTTACCCATCGATACCAAAATCCAATTGATAAAACTGTTAATTAATATAAGTAAGTCATAGCCTTTACCACCGAGTTTAGCTACTATTTTGGCGTAGCCTTGCGTTGAAGAGTCAAATACATCGCCGTGAAAAATCCACGCTTTTTGTCCGTCAAGGTCTAATACTAGCTTATCAACTAGTTCTAAATTTCCAAGTATAAAATCAGAATATTTTCGGAGTGCTTCGTCATGGTTTCCGGTAATGTAGATTACGCGGGTGCCCATATTTGACATTTTAATAATGTAACGCAGCACTTCCATGTGTGCAGCAGGAAAGTAACTTTTGCTAAAGCTCCACATGTCAATAATGTCGCCATTTAAAACTAAAATTTTAGGTTTGATGGATTTTAAATAATGGAGTAGTTCTTTGGCGTGACAGCCGTACGTGCCAAGGTGAACATCACTGATAACAACTAAAGGTATTTTTCGCTTTCTTTTCATAAAAAGTTTTTACGAATGTACTCTTACAATGTTATGCCAATGTTGGTTTAGCGTTATGATTTAGAATTGTAACTGTTTTTGAGTTTGTTAGAAGTTTTTTAATGGAGTTGCTCCTTTAAATGGGATGAAAAAAATCCGTTTCCTGCACGAGAAAACGGATTTCTGCAAAGGATTTTTTTTTTATTATTCTTTAACAATAACTCTAATTCCTTTGGTATGGCTAGAATATTCTGGAGCGTACATGCTTTGAATGGTCGAAATTCCGTTCGAAAAATCGCCTTTGTTGTTCACGCGAACAGTATATTCCAAAACATATGTTCCTTTGTCAATCTTATCAAAAAAGAAATGAGTTGCTGCATCTTTTGTACTTTGATAAAATCCTAATCCACCTTTATATTGGTAAGTAGAAAGCACATCGGTAGGCTCAAAACAAGACGCTCGCATGTCTTTTAGATGTACAAATTCCATAGATTCTTTGGCGTTTATTACTAATCGAACGGTAACCAAATCACCAATTTGTAGCGGATTTGCAGCAGTGATTTTGTTTAATTGTTTGCCATTTGCCGTATCCTTGCTGAGATATAATTCTTTTAATACAGTCAGGTTTTGATTATCGCTGCTTTTAATTTGATCTAAATCTTCAAAATATTGCCAATAAATTCCGCCATAACCTGGAACATTTGATTTGTTTTGAATGTTGACGGTAGCCATTTCTTTTTTGATTTCAGCTGCTTTCCAAGTGAGTTTGAGGTATCCTGTTTCAGCTTCTTTATCTGTTTCGGAGCGTTTTTTGGTCAGTATTTTTTCGTCTCCAATCTTAACGACGGTATTGTCTTTGACACTCAGCCAATCTGTGCCTTGCATGAGTAATGCATAGATGGCTTCAGTAGTTGATTTTGTAGTTGGCCAATTTTTTGTTTGTTTATTTTTGAGCAACCAAACCTTCATGTCATCAACGGATTTTTTATCGTTTGTCACTTCTGTGAAAGCTTCAATGAGCAAAGCTTGTGTTTCAATAGGAGCCTGATACCAATACCAACCTGATTTGTTGGCAACCCAATACATACCCCAATCTTCATTATTCGAGGCTGTTTCCTTTAAGCTTTCAATTATCTTTTTGGCACTTTCTTGTTCGCCAAAACGATTTAATGTTAGTGCAGCTAAGCCCTTTTCATACAAAGAATAAGTCAACCATTCTTTTTTAACAGCATCAAGATATTTGTTGATGGTTTTAGTCAGCGTATCCGAAGTTGGATTTGTTTTTAGGAAAAAACTTCTGCTGAATAAAAAATGTAATTCAGTGTATGGGTTGCGCCAAATCAAAGTGGAATTATTAGCAGCGCTATTATTATGGCTTCGCAAAAACTGTTGGTCTAAGTACGGTACCGCTGTCTTTGTAATTGTACTGATACTTGCAGTAGTTTTTTCGTCAGAACTTAATTTTTGTAAGTGACCTAAACCAGCTACAATATGTCTGGTAATGTATTCGTTGGCATCGCTGCCATCAAACCAAGCAAATCCGCCAGATGATTTTTGCTTTTGTTTTAGTTTGTCAAATGTAGCTTCATGCGATGATTTCATTTTTTCTAAATCAAAAAGTGTGGCTAGTCTTTGTTTTTTTTCTTCCTCCGAAGTAGCATCACGGAGCCAAGGTGTTTCGGCCAAAATAATGGATTTGAGAGTTTCATTAGTTTCTAATGGACTGTTTTTGGTTCCCTTTTGACGCCAATTATCAAAAACTTGAGCAATTTTTGGGTTGCTGTTGATGATGTTCGTTGCTAGTGCATTAGCATAAAAACGAGCGAAGGTTTGTTCAGCACATTCGTGTTCGTACTCCATTAAATACGGTAATGATTGTACGGCGAGCCAAGTAGGATTTGAAGTATATTCAAAGGTGAATTGATGGTTTTTTAAAGTAGATGAAGAGTTGTTTTTTAAGTTATTAAAGGTGAATTCTTTCTTAGAATTATCTCTCACCCAAACCGGAATACTTTCTGTGACAAGCATGTTGTTTGTTAAAACGGGTACAATATTTTCCTCGCCATCTGAAAAATCTCCTGCTTTAGCCAAAATTTTATACTGTACACCTTGCAAACCTTCTGGAATGTAGATTTTCCAGCTTACCGTGGTATTACCAAAGGGAGCAATTGTAAAGTTTTTGGTCGGTTTGCTATTTGCCATTTTTAAATCAATTGACTGCATATTTGTGGCATCATACAATTGAAAAATTGCGATTCCAACTTTTGGATCTTTGGTGATATTGGCAATTTTGGCAGTGATGGTAATACTGTCTTTTTCTCTAAAAAAACGAGGTAGGTTAGGGGTTACCATCAACTCTTTTTGGGTAACAACTGTTTTTTCTAAATAGCCAGAAACCGCTTCTTTATTATGCGCCATTAAACGTAGTTTCCAGGCGGTAAGTGCTTCGGGTGAGGTAAATGAAAATTGTACTTTGCCCTTGGCATCACTTTGCAAATGCGGATAAAAAAAGGCAGTTTCAGATAAGTTAGTTCTTGCTTTTACTTCTGTTAAAGCTTGCAACGCATTTTTTGTGGTAATTATAATCACGCCATTTTTGCCCTTGTCGCCGTATAAGGCAGTTGCTTTAGTATCCTTCAGGACTTCAACATTTAGTATGTCAGCTGCTGGTATCGCCTTAATTTGTTCCATGCTCATAGGTACACCATCAACGATACATAGCGCATTTAATGGTGCCGAGGTACTAGCTGCTCCACGAATGATGATTTTGTCGTTAGCGCTAGTGATAGCAAGTCCTGCAACTTTGCCTTGTAGATTTTTGTCAATTGCTGCTGCGTTGTATATGTTATTATCAGCTTCCACTATGGTGACAGCTGCAGATAATGCTTTACTTTTTACACTGCCGTATCCTGAAACTACTACTACTTCTTCCAGAGAGTTTTGTTCTTCTTCCAACTGAATATCCAGTATTTTGCCATCAACAATAATTGTTTTTGCTTTGAAACCAATAAAACTAACGGTTAATGATTCTCCTGTGGCAGCTTCAATTTGGTAATATCCATCAAAGTCTGTTTGTGTACTTCGGTCTAGTCCGTTGATGGTTATTGATACACCAGGAAGTGGTTCATTTCCATCAGTGACTATTCCTGATATCATGGTTGCAGTAAGTGGTTTTCTGCTTTTTCGATTCAGTTCTTTTCGGTAAATAGCCTGCTGGTTTTGGGTAAAGGAATCGTTGAAATTAAAACCAAACCATAAAAGGTGTAAATCCTCATTATCCAATTCAAAATTATTTTTAATTGGGTTTAAATATCGAATGCTGCAGTATCCTTTTTCAAATCCTAAACTTGTTTTGAAATTTGTTGAATTATCAGTATAATTAGTAAAATTCAATCCTTCCCAATTTCTATATGTAAATTGATCTAAAGAACGATCGTACATTGAAGCAAGAATTTCAGCCTCTTGACTGTTGTTGTTTGCTTTTAATTGAAAAGACCATTTTTCGAGAGTTCCAGGTTGCAATTTGTCTCTAAAAGTCGCCACGTTAAAGGCTAAAGATTTAGTTTCTTTCAACAGTTCAACAGGAATTTCATCCGTAAATATTTGATTTTCAAAAAGGGTTTCTAGACCAATGATAACGCTATTTTCGAAGGTATTTGCGAAAGGAATTGTTACTATGGCTTGGTTGTTTTGCAATGGAACTGCTTTTTCAAAAAACAAATCTTCATGATAATTACCACTTACGTTTATAAAAAGTTCTGGAATTACAGATTGTAGCTGTAGTTTTACGAATCCATCCTTTTTAGGATTATTGTTTATGATTTTGGCTGTAATGATTTTACTTTTATCCAAGACATCACTACTTTGAATTAATTTAAAGTTCGTAGTAGTTTCAATCTTATTTTTCAAATGATCTACAGCCGAGAATACAATTTTATAAAAACCAGATTGGTATTTGGAAATGAAATCTAAAGCTATTTTTTTGTCTTTTTCGGTGTTAATTTCTTTGGTATAAAGAAGCAATTCTTTGCTGTTGGAATTATTCACTTTTTCATTTTTTTCAAAAGGAAACAGACGTTCAAATTCATCATCGCTGATGGATTGTATTTCGGGTTGCGGAAAAATTCTATCTTTAAACTTGCTAGTAAAGCTTCGAATAAAATACAGTTTGATTTCACCTTGAGTGGGAACAAATTGTCCGTTTAGATTCGTACTACTTAAAATGATTTCATTTTTATTTTTGGTTTCAATTTGTCCGGGTAGACTTGCATTAAGGACTAAATCGTGGTAACCTATTTTTAAATTAGTAGTTGCCGAGTGTGTTTCTCCATTGCTATCGGTTACGGTTGCGGTCACATTATAATTGAAAACAGGAAGCTGTTCTTTGATAGCATTTACTGGAGGAATGGCGGTAAAATCGATATTGAATTTTCCCGAAGCATCTGTAGTCGTTTCGCTGGTAGCAACAATTTCGGGTGCATTGTCGCCATAATATCTGTTTTGATATTGCGTAGATAGCTGTACCGTATATTTTACGGGTACATTTGATAGGTTACTGCCTGAAAAAGCTTTGGCTTGCCCAGTTACAGTAGCTTTGGTGCCCAATTCAAATCCTTTTTTTATGGGTTCAAAAGTAACTTCAAATTTTGGTCGTTTGTATTCTTCAACTTGAAATGAATGTTGACTATTGTCAAAATCAACATTGTCCCAAAAAGGATGTTCATCTTGCTCTAAATTATAAACGGTGTCTTTTTCATAATCATCAGGTTCTTCTGCAAGAATGCGAAAAGTTCCCGTTAAGGTCGAAGCCGGCAAAACAAATGAGCCTGAGAAAGATCCAAATTCGTTGGTAGTAGCTTCTATCTCTTTTATGGTTGAATTGTTGGTGTCTTCTATTACAATGGAAAAGGATGTTTTTGGAACTATAGTCGTTTTTCCTTTGCTTTTTTGCACTGCAATACCTTTATAAAACACAGTTTGCCCAGGGCGGTAAATGGCGCGATCCAAATAAAATTCAACTTTTCCTTTTACATCTTCATCATCGGTTTCGCTATAATCATCGATCGAAGAAATGTAATTTTTGTCTACTTGAAGTGTATCAGTTTCATGAATAATCGTTAGCGTTTCGTTGCTATAACCATAGTCTTTTTTTAATGGATCACGATAGGTAGCAATACCGTTTTTTCCAGTTTCAATTCGGAATCTAGGCGATTCCACAATAGCATTTGCTATAGGTTTACCTGTTTTTCTATTTAGTACTTGATAATTATCCGTTGCTTTTTTGTTCCATCCCAAAACTGATAAATTACTCACGGT
Source organism: Flavobacterium erciyesense (assembly GCF_018069925.1). GTDB lineage: Bacteria > Bacteroidota > Bacteroidia > Flavobacteriales > Flavobacteriaceae > Flavobacterium > Flavobacterium erciyesense. The sequence continues at coordinate 10,843 of NZ_JAGPXB010000014.1, forward strand.
TATGGTTTCGTACGCAAATGCTTTTTGATTTTCGGTTCCAGTTTCACTTTCTGTAAAAACTAAATAACGCCCGGTTGGTAGAGGCGGTAATACAATTTCTGTAGTGTAGTTAAAATAATTTTTTCGGTCTTCTAAACCATAGTTTTTGCTAATTTGAGGCTTTGTGTTTTTGGTCAAGGCAAGCATCAAACTGTCATTTTTCAAGCGATTGCCATTCAATTTATTCAGTATTTTTTGGTCCACTTTATAAAAAGATACTTTGATATTATCCGTATTGGTATAGGTGATAAAAGCCCTTGTGTTTTCGTTAGAATAAGTAAATTTTTGAAGTTGCATGTACAGCGATTTTTCTGTAATGGCTTGTTTTCTTTGTAGTGCTTGTTTGTATGCGTTTGATCGGTTGTTGATTATTAAAATGCTATCAAGCAAACTAATTGCCTGAATATTGTACTCAGGATGCACTGTTTTTGATGCCGAGTTATTAAGCAGTATTGCTTTTTCTAACTGAATTTTTTGAATTAAAGTTGCTTGTTTGGTTTGCTTTTGTAGCGTATTCAATGCCTTTGCGTAAAGTTCATTATTCGGCAATAACATGCTATTAAAGAATTGAATGCGCTCTAATTGCTTGCTTAAGTCATTTGAATATTTCTCTTGTTTTTGAAATAAGTGCAAAACTCGTTTTAACTTTTTATTTTTTATGGAGTCAAAATTCAAGGCTAAAAAATCAATAGATTTTCCAAACAAAGGCTGCTCTATTGGTTGAAAGTCTTTCTTGTCAATTTCCCAATTATATAATGTTTTGCTTATCGTTGCAATGTTTTCTTGAATAGCATAATTCAGCACGTTTTTATTTTCTAATTGCTCCTCATTTCCCAAGTCAAAAATGGCCCCAAATTTCTGTATTGGAGTTGCAAGTAATGCGTTTTCATCCGTAAAAGATTGTTCTAAGGCAGTTGCTATTTTTACTTGAAAATCATTTTGAGACCAAGTCATGAATTCGGAATCAATTCCTGTTGTATTTGTTCTGCTATCGATCAAATAGCCGTTTTTATTCTGATAATCTTGTAAGCATTTAGCAAAAATTAAGTTCAGGAGTGCTTTGCTGGCAGGGCTTCCTTGCTTGATTTCAAACTGCAAATTTTCAATGATTTTTGCTTGTGCGTTTTCGTCGACTACCTGCAGGTATTTTGATTTATAAAAAAAGCATTTGATAATTTGCTCTTCGTTCTTATTTTGGACTGCTTTCTTGTAAATTCTATCAACGAGTACAGAGGCAGATTTTATTTTACCCTGATTTTCGTTTGCAAGCACTTCTTGCCATTTTTTGTCAAATTGTTGCGATTGCATTACTGTGCAGGTAAAAAGCAGGAATAAAAGAATACCTCTCATAAATGAAGTTTTGTTTTAATAAAAAAGTTTTTCTTAGTAAGAATAGTATAAAAGTAGTGTATTTTCTTCTTTTTTTTATATGGGCTCCTAAATAAAAAAGCGATCTCCTTAACTGAATTAAGAAAATCGCTTTTGTGAAGTTTTTTAGTTTAAAAAAGGTTACTAGAGTATGGAATTAAACTACTTGCTGGCAAATACCGAATGAATAACCCAAGCTGGTCCAATCAACAAAAATTGTAAATCTTTTATGAAAGAGGGTTTTTTACCTTCAATTTTGTGTCCGTAAAACTGACCAATCCAACCAACTGAAAATACAATTACAGAGAAAAATAATAATGGAATAAATTGAGCAGCAATATAATTTCCTACTAAGCAAATAGCTGCAAAAAGTAGCATTTTTAATCCCATGCTGAACGATAATCTTAAATAAAAAAGTAGTACAAATACAAGAACTACAAAAGCCCAATTAGCAGTTATAGGATGTATAGCTGCTAGTGGAGCAAGTATTTCGTTAGGGAAGGTCATGAATAAACCTACCACCGAAAAGAAAATTACAGGTACACAAATGTAATGGATTTGCTTATTGGTCACATTTTGATGACTTACACTGTATTCCTCGAACCAAGTTTGTAACGATTTCATAAACTGATGTTTTGAGCTAATGTAATAAAAAGTTATTAAAATCATAAAACCACCATTAATTTTTTAAGGCTTCAGACTTTTCAATCTTTAGATTCCAAATATTTGGCAAGAACTTTGCAACCAACGCTTGTAATTCCTTTTTTCAAAGAAGAGGATTTCGAAGTGTATTCAGTTTAAAAAGGGATTGCTTTTTAAATTGTTGCTCTTATTTATTTTAATTACCTATTTTTGAATTATGAAACAATTTCTTTATTTACTTTTATTGCTACCAGCGATGATATGGTCTCAGTCTAATTTTGATAAAGCAGAAAAACTCTTCAAAGAAGGCAAATACAGCCAAGCCGAAGAGGGTTTTTTATCTTGTTTAAAAAACAATCCAAACGATTTAAAAGCAATTGAGTATTTAGGAGATATTGCAGGTCAAAATAAAGATTGGGATAAAGCGATATCCTATTACAAAAAATTAAAGGTAAGCAAGCCCTCAGAAGCAAACTACTTTTATAAATACGGTGGTGCCCTAGGTATGAAAGCAAAAGATGCCAATAAATTTAGGGCGTTAGGAATGATTGATGAGGTAAAAACTTCATTTGAAAAAGCAATAGCACTCAACCCGAAACACATCGATTCAAGATGGGCTTTGATAGAATTGTATATTCAATTACCCGGAATAGTAGGAGGGAGCGAGTCTAAAGCCATTAAATATTCGAATGAATTGTTGCGCTTGTCACCTGTAGATGGATATTTATCGCGCGGGCACATTGAAGAATATTTTAAGCGCTATAAAAATGCCGAAGTACAGTACAAAAAAGCCATTCAGGTAGGCGGTTCAAAAACCAGTTACCAAAAATTAGCTAGTTTGTACAAAAACAAAATGCGCGAACCAGAAAAAGCAAAAACTATTTTAGAAACCTATTCGAGCAAACAACAAGATTAAAATTCTTGTTTAAGCCAATAATTATAAACTCAATATCAGAATGCGTACACATTTTATAGCTATCGGAGGCAGTGCCATGCACAATCTTGCTTTAGCCTTACACAACAAAGGATATCAAGTAACAGGTAGCGACGATGCTATTTTTGAACCTTCAAAATCACGTTTAGAAAAAAAAGGAATTTTGCCTGTTGAATTAGGTTGGTTTCCTGAAAAAATTACACAAGATATTGATGCCGTAATTTTAGGAATGCATGCCAAAGCAGACAATCCTGAATTGTTAAAAGCACAAGAATTGGGTTTAAAGATTTACTCTTACCCAGAATTTTTATACGAGCAGTCTAAAAATAAAACGCGCGTCGTAATTGGTGGTTCACACGGAAAAACTACTATTACATCAATGATTTTACATGTAATGCATTACCACGATATTGCAGTCGATTATATGGTTGGTGCACAATTAGAAGGTTTTGATACGATGGTACATCTCACAGAAGAAAATGATTTTATCGTACTCGAAGGCGATGAATACTTGTCGTCACCTATTGATCGCCGTCCAAAATTTCATTTATACCAGCCGAATATTGCTTTGATTTCAGGAATTGCTTGGGATCACATTAACGTGTTTCCAACGTATGAAAATTACGTGAATCAATTTGAGATTTTCATCGAAAAAATCACCAACGGAGGTATTTTAGTTTACAATGAAAATGATCCGGAGGTAAAACGAGTAGCTGAAGCGGCAACTAATCCTATCCGTAAAATGGCATACAGCACCCCTGATTACACAGTTGCTGACGGAGTAACTTTATTAGAAACCCCTGATGGAGCAATGCCTATTGCAGTTTTTGGCGCTCATAATTTGAATAATTTAGCGGGAGCCAAATGGATTTGCCAAAACATGGGTGTAGATGAAGCTGATTTCTATGAAGCCATTGCTAGTTTTACAGGAGCCTCTAAACGTTTAGAAAAAATAGCTGAAGGTAAAGGCAAAGTTGCCTATAAAGATTTTGCACATTCGCCAAGTAAAGTGTCTGCAACTACAAAGGCAGTAAAAGAACAGTATCCGAACCGAAAATTGGTGGCTTGCTTAGAGTTGCATACCTATAGCAGTTTGAATGCTGAATTCTTAAAAGAATATGAAGGTGCATTAAATCACGCTGATGTCGCAGTAGTTTTTTATTCGCCAGATGCGGTAAGAATTAAACAGTTAGAAGAGGTGACTTATGAGCAAATTGCCAAGGCTTTCAATCGCGAAGATTTAGTGATTTATACCAATCCACAAGATTTTAAAGACTATTTGTTTAATCTTGATTTAGACAATTCAGCTTTGCTGTTGATGAGCTCGGGTAATTATGGCGGATTGAATTTTGATGAGGTAAAACAAATTATTCAATAATTCAAAAAAGATGAATACGTTGTATCGTTTAGAAAATACCAATAGTGATAATCCTGATTTCAGAAAGTTAGTGAGATTGTTAGACCAAAGCTTATGGGAAACCTATCCTGAACTAAAAGCGGATTATTGGGGTAACAATATTATTGAATTCAATCCGAATGTTGTGTTGGTATTTCGAAATGATGTAGCGGTAGCCTGTGCTTGTTTTAAAAAGTACGATACCAATTCGGTCGAAATCAAGCGGATGTTTGTGAGTCCTGAACATCGAGGTTTCGGTCTTGCACAGCACATGTTGCAGGAGTTAGAAAAAAATGCAGCAGCTTTAGGGTTCACGAGTTTAATTTTAGAAACTTTGGTGAAACAAACAGCAGCTATTGCTTTATATAAAAGTTTTGGCTTTGATGGAGTAGAGAATTATCCTCCGTACGAGGGCCGAGATTTAAGTGTTTGTATGCGTAAAACAATTTAAAGGATATTCAAATGGGGGAGCAATCTTTTTTTCCGATTACTAATTGGTCCGAAGACGATAAACCTCGGGAAAAATTAATGCTCAAGGGCAAAAGCGTTTTAAGTGATGCAGAGCTGATTGCTATTTTGATTGGATCGGGTAGTCGAAACGAATCGGCTGTTGCTTTGAGCAAACGCATTTTGGCTAGTGTCGACTCTAATCTAAATGCACTCGGAAAATTATCATTGGCTCAATTAACCCAGTTCAAAGGAATAGGCGAGGCCAAAGCAATTGCCATCATTGCAGCTTTAGAATTAGGTAGAAGAAGGCGTGCAGAAGAAGCCACGGAGCTCACCAAAGTAACTTCAAGTAAAATTATTTTTGAGATCATGCAACCCATCATTGGCGAATTGCCGCACGAAGAGTTTTGGGTGATTTACATGAATAATTCTAACAAAGTAATTTATAAATCGCAACTCAGCAAAGGAGGAATCACAGGAACCTTGGTCGATGTTCGATTGGTTTACAAAATGGCACTAGAAATGGGCGCAACAGCATTAATATTGTGTCACAATCATCCATCGGGAACTTTAGTGCCGAGTGATGCCGACAAACAAATTACCAAAAAAGTAAAAACAGCAGGCGAAAGTCTCGAAATAAAAGTGTTAGACCATCTTATTGTAACTGAAAGAAGTTATTTTAGTTTTGCTGACGAAGGATTAATGTAAATTACACCATGAAAAATAACACAATTACAGATGTTTTTTTTGACCTTGATCATACCTTGTGGGATTTTGACAAAAACTCAGAACTAACATTTGATAAAATATTCAAAAATCGTTTTCCCGAGGTACATACACCACACTTTATTGAGCAGTATGTTCCTATTAACCAAGAATGTTGGAAGTTATACCAATTTGACAAAATTACGCACGACGAACTGCGTTATAACAGATTAAAGCAATCATTTGATGCTATTGGTTATCACATCACTGATGCTGAAATTGAAATCGTAGCGAACGACTACATTACTCTTCTACCAGAGAACAATCATTTATTTGAAGGAGCCTTTGAAATTTTAGATTACCTTTCCGATCGCTATCAACTTCATATTATTACCAACGGTTTTGCTAAAGTGCAAGAAAAAAAGATGGCTAATGCTAATTTAGTCAAGTATTTTAAGACCTTAACCAATAGTGAATTGGCGGGTGTAAAAAAACCGAATACTGCTATTTTCGAATATGCATTAGAGGTTGCAAATACTTCTAAAGAACGCAGTGTTATGATTGGTGATAGCTTGGAGGCCGATGTTTACGGAGCACTTAATGCCGGTTTAGATGCTATTTTCTTTAATGAAGCAAAGCTAGAAGTTCCAAACGACATCAAACACATCACTCATTTATTAGACCTAAAAAAACATTTATAATCATGAAAAAATATTTATTAGTTGCCCTTATGTTGGTTTGTAGCTTGTCTAAAGCACAGTCTATCAATGATTACAAAGCTGTGATAGTTCCCGTAAAGTACGATTGGCTAAAACAAGATAATCAATATAGACTCAATACTTTGACCAAGTTTAATTTAGAAAAAGCAGGATTTCAGGTTTTTTACAATAAAGAAAGTATACCAAGTAGTTTTAATGACCGTTGTAATTTGTTGTATGCTACTGTCCTCAATCAAAGTAATTTTTTGACTACCAAATTAGTCGTGCAATTAAAAGATTGCAATGAAAAAGTGGTATTTGAATCTGAAGTTGGGAAGAGTAAAGAAAAAGAGTATAAAGTTGCGTATACTGAAGCTTTAAATGAAGCGTTTGAATCGGTTTTAGCTTTAGCATACCAATACAGTGGCGCAGCAGTAGTTGCTCAGGAAATAGTTGTCGCAAAACCGGTGGAGCAAATGAGCGCTCCAAAGTCGAGCGAGGTTGTTGTTGCTCCTTCTGCTTCCACAGCGTCTGTGACTTCGGGTGCTGATTTGTTGTATGCGCAAGCAACAGCGACTGGGTTTCAATTGATTGATAGTACTCCGAAAGTAGTGATGAAATTAATGAAAACTTCTCAGCCTAACTCATTTATTGCAATCAAAGGAGAATTGCAAGGTTCTTTACTTTTAAAAGACGGACAATGGTATTTTGAATATTATAAAAATGATGTCTTACTATCCGAAAAAGTAAACGTCAAGTTTTAAATTTCGTAATTGTCACACAATAAAAAAGCCAGAAATTGTTCTGGCTTTTTTTATAGTTTTAATATCCGTATTTGTCTTTCCAGCGATTTTTTAAAAATTCACGAATACTGTTTTCTCTCGAGTTATTTCCAGGAACATAAATTGGAGTTTTGCTCAAGGCATCAGGTAAAAATTCTTGTTCAGCAAAATTATTGTCGTAATCATGAGAGTATTTGTATTCTTCCCCATATCCCAGTTCTTTCATGAGTTTGGTTGGTGCATTACGCAAGTGAATGGGCACTGGTAAATCTCCAGTTTGCTTTACGAGCTGCTGCGCCGTTCCTATGGCTAGGTAAGAAGCATTACTTTTAGGCGAGGTAGCCAAGTAAACCGCACACTGACTGAGTATAATTCTACTTTCAGGATAGCCAATAGTACTTACGGCTTGAAAAGTGTTATTCGCCATGATAAAGGCGGTAGGGTTGGCGTTACCAATATCTTCACTCGACAAAATAAGCATCCGTCTCGCAATAAATTTTACATCTTCGCCACCTTCGATCATTCGCGCTAGCCAATACACGGCTCCATTAGGATCGCTCCCTCGAATAGACTTGATAAAAGCGGATACAATATCGTAATGCTGTTCACCTGTTTTATCATACAAAACGGTATTTTGTTGTACCAATGAAAAAACGAGATCATTGGTTATGGTAATATCTTCAGATGCTGAGGCGTTAATCACTAGCTCAAAAATATTCAATAATTTTCGGCCATCGCCACCAGAAAGTCGCAGTAAGGCTTCTGTTTCTTGCAAAACAATATTTTTGGTTGCGAGTATTTTATCTTGTTTGATGGCACGTTCCAACAAGGATTCTAAATCATTTTTTGTAAAGGCATTTAAAATATAAACCTGACAACGCGACAAAAGTGCAGGAATTACTTCAAAGCTTGGGTTTTCAGTTGTAGCACCAATAAGTGTAATCCAACCTTTCTCTACAGCGGCTAATAACGAATCCTGCTGCGATTTGCTAAACCGATGAATCTCATCAATAAAAAGAATCGGATTTTTAGCTGTAAAAAGTCCGCCACTTTGCTTGGCTTTTTCAATGACATCTCTGATATCTTTTACACCAGAATTAATGGCGCTCAATATATAAAACGGACGTTTTGATTCTTGTGCTATGATTTGTGCCAAGGTAGTTTTACCCGTTCCAGGCGGTCCCCAAAATATTAAAGAGGGAATACTGCCACGGTTGATCTGTTGTGTTAATGACCCTTCAGGTCCTACAAGGTGTAGTTGGCTGATGTAATCCTCCAGTTTTTGGGGGCGTATGCGTTCTGCAAGTGGAGCGTCCATTGAGGTTTGTTTGCTTACAAATCGCTCACTTTTGTAAAAATGTAACGATTTAAATTAAAATGTAAAATTACTATTTTTATTAAAAGTCTTTGGCTTTTTGTTGTTAGAACTGATTTAAGTTGATAAGATGTCAAAAAAGCATAAATTGATTTTGATGCCTTGCTGACAAAATAGCACGCTGTGTGGTTTGGATACATTTTTGAAGTTGGTTTGAAACAATTTTGTTAATTATGGAAAATGAATTTAAATATACAAACAAGGTTGTTTGGTTTCCTTTCGTCTTTGTTTTTATGATTTGGTTGGTTTATTGGTTACAAATTCGATTCGATTTTGATTTTGTAGAAAACGGCATTTTACCTCGAACAGCTTCAGGGTTGCAAGGCGTGTTGTTTAGCCCATTTATTCACGCTGACTTGGAGCATCTTTATAATAATACTATTCCGTTGATTGTTTTGTTATCTTGCCTACAGTTTTTTTACGCAGGTCAAGCAAACAAGGTGATTGTATTAGGAATCTTAGGTTCAGGACTGTTGACGTGGTTAATTGGTCGATCGAATTACCACATTGGCGCTAGCGGATTAATCTATGTATTGTTCAGTTTTATTTTTTTTAAAGGAATCCAAACTAGATATTACCGATTAGTAGCGCTCTCATTAGCTATCATTGTAGTTTATGGTGGTTTGGTTTGGTACGTTTTTCCTATGCCTGACGTTACAGAAGGGCAGTCTGTTTCCTGGGAAGGGCATTTGTCTGGATTGCTAACGGGCTGTTTCTTGGCGGTTAGTTTTGCAACGCCAAAGTTTAAAAAAACACCAAAATACGAATGGGAAAAGCCAGACTACGACCCGTCCGAAGATAAGTTTATGCAGCGGTTTGATGCAAATGGAAATTTTGTAAACTTGCCGCCTCCAGAAGAGCCAGAAGTGCTTGAGGAACAAGTTACAAGTTTATCTTATTTTACTTCAAATGCATTGGTGGTATATCATGTAAAACAAAAAAATGAACTAGAGCCGGAGCAATAGTTCATTTTTTATAATGTGATTTTGTTATTTATTGACGTTGTCTAACCGCTTCATACAAAAATGCGCCACAAGCTACAGACACGTTTAATGATCCTATAGTTCCAAACATTGGTAGTTTAGCTTTTTCATCAACCAACTTCAAAACAGATGGGTTTACACCTCTATCCTCCGAACCCATGATAATAGCCACTGGCTCATTTAAGGCTATATCGTAAATGTTTTGGTCCGTTTTCTCAGTGGCAGCGACTGTCTTTATTCCGCTAGCTTGCAGTAAAAAAAGCGCGTCTTTAATATGTTCTACTTTACAAATAGGAATGTTAAAAACTGCTCCGGCTGAGGTTTTAACGGTGTCACCATTTACAGGTGCTGAACCTGCTTTTTGAACAATTATTCCATTAACGCCGGTACACTCTGCAGTTCTTATGATGGCACCAAAATTACGTGCGTCAGATATTTGATCTAATATTAAAAACAAAGGCTTTTTGCCGTTTTCAATAACCGTTTCAATTAATGTTTCTAGGTCAAAGAATGAAATAGGGGAGATGGTAGCCACAGCACCTTGGTGATTGTTTGGTGTTAAGCGGTTGAGTTTTTCGACAGGAACGTAAGAGAAGTTAATATTGCCTCGCTTCATGACTTTCATTAAGTCTTTCATGAGTTCGCTACTAGCCTCTTTTTGAATGTATACTTTGTCAACCGTTGCGCCAGATTGTATGGCTTCGATTATTGCTCTTATTCCAAATATTTGATGTTCTTTTTCCATGTGGCAAAGATATAAAAAAAAACCACCCCGAAAAAGGGGTGGTTTTAGTTGTAAAATTCATCACTTTTTTAGCGTGTGAAGATTGCTGGCCAATTGGCACCACCTTGTCTAGTGATTGTAGTTGTACCTGAATCGTTATAAGTACTTCTCCAGTTTAAAGTAATTGTATTGCCTGAAGCAGCTGTAATGGTGTAAGTGTATGAGTCACCATATTGGTCTGTACCACTAGCAACTAAATTATTACAAAACCAAGTAACTCTTGAGCCTGCACTGTTCGCTGGATTGTCACCGTAGCACGAAGATCCGAACATTCCAAATGATAAATCACTTATAGCGTAAACTCCTGGTGTTGCAGTCTCAGTAAATCGAACTGTTCCAGATACTGATGTCCCGCAAGCCGCTCCTGCAGCCTTCATATTTGTAGTAACGTACGTATGCGTACCAGCTAGACTTTCTGTTATTGGACAAACCACATTGGCACTGTACTGAAATGGAGATGCAAAATAAGCGCCTCCAACTACGTTGGTGTTTGAATTAGACCTTGTAAATACGCGCCCGTCTTTTAGAACTTGTGCCAAACGAATTACAAATTGATCTCCACCGGTGTACTGTGCATCAGTTAAGCCAAGTTTAGTTTTCAATTCTGCAATTGTTACACTGATAACAGCTTGAGGTAATTCTCTTGTTCCAGCTGTAAAGTTTGCTGCTGCAATTGATTTAAGTAGTCCTTCAGCTTTTGGATTTGTACCATTTCCGGCAGAATTGTCAACAAATGAAACGTAAACATCAACTCTTTCAGTATCCTTGCCATCGTTTTTGTCTTGAACTTCTAGGGTTACTTGAAACTTAGCGTTTGCATCTCCAAGAGCGATACTTGGGTTGTCTACTTTAATTGTGCGAAGTGCTCCACCACCATTTACAGTGTTTTCTAGAACAAAGTCTACAGGATTATCTCCCTCACTACATGAGAACAAATAAGTAGATAGAACTACAACGCTAAGGTATTTTATTAATTTTTTCATGATTTATTTTTTTTAGTTACCAAATGGGAAACCTGTTTCAGGATTAGTATCCCAAAAAACACGTTGCGTTACTTTAGCTTTCTGTTTTATGTTTGGATTAGTACCAGTTACATCTGCAGGATATAAGAAAGAGCGAATGAAACCATCTGCTTTTTCATCTATGTTTGGTTGAATTCTTCTAGGAAATCCCGTTCTGCGGTAGGCATTGTAAGCATCTGTACCATTTCCAAAAAGTGATATAAAAAACTCTGTAATTACAACATCTAGTCTTTCGGCGTTACTTGTTGCAGCTTCATATTTGTCTGTTACAGCATTTATATAATTCGTATCTGCGCTTAGAGCAGGTGCAAAAGAGGCAATTGCAGTTTTATCTCTTGTAATAAATCCTCGTACTTTAGTCAAGGATTTTTGGATACCTGCGGTCATAAATGCTCGAGCATCACCAGTTCCTCCTGTAGATAGCGCTGCTTCAGCTCTCCAAAAATCAACTGTAGATGCTAAAACTATTGGCGTTATTCCACCTCCAGCTGCACCAAACGTAAGGCCGTTTATTGCTCTAAAAGTATTGTCATCAAATTTACCTCCGGCTGGATAAACACCAACAGCGGTACGTTTTTGTCTGTCATTTGGAATTCCTTCGTCATTTCCATGGTCTCTTCCCCAGTATCCTTGATCAGAGTCAATACGACAGTATACATATCCGCCAGCTGCATAGTGCGCAGGTGCAGGCTCTACAGTACATCTTAAGTCTTGCTCACTCACAGGAACTGTGTTTACTTGTCTGTAGAAGTAATATCTCATTCTTGGATCTTGAGCTGTTTTTCCGTTTTTCATTTCATTCATCAACCAGTTAGCTTGGTAACCATCCTCTATTCCTGAAGGAGTGTAATTGGCGATGTAAAGCGGATGCCTAGAGTCAGGATTTGAATTGCTAATACCCCAGTTGAATTCAAAATCTTCTCCTGTACCTATGAAAGAACCTGATGAAATGATGGTATTAAACTTTGTTATTGCAGTTGGATCAACTAGCTTAGTTTGCAGATAAATTTTAAGTTTTATTGTGTTTGCTAATTTAATCCATTTTGCCCAATTTTTATCGTAATAGAAATCGATTGCTGGAGTAGCTGTTGAAGTTGCATTGAAGTTAACAATTGCTTTATCTAATAATGATAAGGCTGCAGCATATACATCTCTGCCCGCGTCCAGTTTTGGAGTAAGGTTTGTCGTGCTTACTGCTTCAGAGTAAGGAATATCTCCAAAATAATCCACAAGAGTTACAATTGTGTACGCCTCGATTACCTGACCTATCGCGATGTGCTTGGTTAAACCTTTTTCTTCAGCAATAGGAGCTATTAAACGATTGTTTTTCAAAATTACTGCATACGCACTTGCCCAAGTACCGTTAAATGTGCTTGCCGAGTAGGCGTCATCTTGATAACTTCTACCAAACATGTATTTTAATCGGCTCACTTCAGCTCCAACTGTACCGAAACTTTGCATTGCTACTGCAAACTCTGTTTGTACTTTGTTTAATAATAAGTCTGGATTAGCTGCAGTTTCCGGTAATGCGTTCGGATCTTCTGTTAATTCTAGGTTTGTGGTTTCGCACGAGGAGAAAGTCACGATACTTATTAGTGCAATAAGTAAACCTGCTGTTTTTAATATTTTTTTCATAATGTTCATGTGTGTTTTTTAGAAAGAAGCTTTTATACTAAAACCATATCTTTTACCGCTCGGCCCGTTTAAGAAATCGAAACCTCTTCCGTTTCCTACTCCGGTACCAACAACGTTTGGATCAAAATTTACGCCTTTTGGAGTGTTGAATGCGTTATAGTACAAGTTGTAACCTGCTACGCTAAAACTAAGTGAACCGAAAGGTGTTTTTTCTAAAAATTTAGTTGGTAATGTGTAGCCCAATGATACCTCGTTCAAACGTACTACAGATCCGTCGTAAACGCTAAGTTCGTCCGGTCCGAAAGCAATATTGTTAAAGTAGTATGTTGAGTTGTTGATTTGAATATCGTTTGGTGTTCCGTCTTCTTTTACGCCAGGTAAAACGAACGTTTGTAATCTGTCAACAGTATCGGTAGTTAAACCTCTACCTAGCAACGCGGCAGTAGTTTGAGAATATACATCACCACCACTTACATAGCTTATTAAGAAGTTTAAGTTAAAATTCTTGAAAGTGAATGTGTTAGTAGTATTCAAAGTAAAGTCAGGATTTGGGTTTCCAATGATAAATGGACCTGCTTCAATAGCGTAATCACCCACGCTGTTAACTACAAAATTACCATTAGCGTCTCTTTTAATTCTAGACCCAACCATAACGCCAACTTGTTGGCCTTCGATAGCTTGGTTACCTAAGTTGGTAAAACCTGCCGTTGTAATTCTTTCTAATTCACCAAGATCTTTTACAATCATTTCTCCCTTGAAGAAGTTTGTTGATAAGTCCCAATTGAATCCCTTATCGTCATTTTTCACTAGGTGAAGATCAAGTTCAATTTCTAAACCATTACCTTTCAATAGTCCAATATTAGTAAAAGTAGATAAGAAACCACTTGATGGATCAATAGGTGTTTCGGTAATTAAATTTTTTGTTTCTCTTAAAAAATAGGAAGCATTTAAGCCAATTCTGTTATCGAAAAATTTCGAATCAAATCCAAATTCGTATTCACTGAGTAATTCAGGTCGCAGGTTGCTATTTCCTAAGCGTGAACTTGCCTGTTGTGAAGCGCTTATGACGCCGTTAATGTCTGAAAATGCTCTCGGATTTCCTTCAATAGTATTAGCAACTGGGTATGAATCTGCGAATCCGGCAGAAGTTCCATAACTAGCACGTAATTTTAAGAAGTTTAATCCTCTGTTACTTGTCATTGAAGAGAAAGCTTCTGTTGGAATAAAAGAGATGCTTCCTGCTGGGTAAATTATACTGTTGATAAACGTGTTAGAAACCCAGTCTTTTCGAGCTGACAAATTTACATACAAGTATTTTTGATAATTGAACTCAGCCAATCCATAAATACCAACGATGTTTTTGTTTTCGGTATATTGAATAGGTGATTGAGTACTAAAGTTATAATGTCTTTGAATTCCAAAAACTTGTTGACCTTCACTAAATACACCTTGTCTGTCATAAGATTGATATCTTGAAGTAGCACCTGCAGTAAAGTTAAGCCCTATTTCGTCTGTTAAATCATAGTTTCCATTCAGCATCAAGTTGTGATCCCAGATCAAATTGTTGTTATCAACTGTTCTATAGTTTCCTAAAACCGGTCCTCTAGGAGCACCAACATTTGTGTAAGAGCTATTTCTTTCATTATAAAAGTCAAATCCTAAACGGTAGTTTAATTTTAAGTTGCTGTTTATTTCATACTCCAATGCAGTGTTTCCAAATGTTCTGTGCGTTAATTGGTTTACTGACGAGTTGTTAAGAGTCCAATATGGATTCACAATGTCGTTTCCAGAACGATAGCTTAAGTTTGCTCCAGTTATAGGATGCTGTGATGGCCAGTTTTGCAAATCAACGTTTCGAGGTGTATAGAAAATATCAGCAAAAATAGACAAACCTGAACCGGCAACACCTGAACCGTTACTTCTAGCTACTGGTGGAGTTGTAAAATCAGTTCTTGAGAAATTCATTGTTCCGCTGATAGTAAATTTATTACTCAATTTAGATCTTCCTCCTGCACTAAAAGAGGTTCTTTGCAAAACATTTCCAGGAGTAAACCCTTCGTCATTTAAGTTTCCAAAGTTGAAATTGTATGAAGTGTTTCCGTTTTCAGATGCGCCTGCTAAGTTTACACTAGTATTGACAACAGCCCCAGTTCTAAAAAAATCTTTAACGTTATTAGTTGCTGGTTTATATGGTATACGCAAGCCTTGGTATTCTGGAAAAACAGACGCTAGCGCAGGTCTACTATAAGGGTGTAAAATGGTTCCATCAGCCGCGATTCCTGATCCTGTTGCGGCATAACCACCTAGGCCATCTTTATAAAATCCAGGTCCCCAGTTTGAAAAGAAGTTTCCGTAAGCTTGGTCAAATCCGTTACCAAATGTATTTTGATAGTCTGGTAAAGAAGCTATTTCATTAAAAAATAATGATTGGTTTACTGTTATCTCATTTTTCTTACTTCCTTTTTTAGTTGAACCACCTTTGGTAGTGATTAAAATTACTCCATTTCGTCCTGCTGTACCATATAGGGTAGTGGCAGCATAGCCTTTTAGGATATTTACGTTTGCGATGTTATTAGGATCTAAGTCAAGAAAACGGCTTGACCCTGAGTTTCCATCGGCAAAGTTCCCAGATGCATTTGTGTCACTTGAGAAAGGAACTCCATCCACAATGAATAATGGTTGTGTGTTTCCAGAGATTGAATTCAGTCCTCTAATGTTAATACTTGTACCAGAACCAGAAATACCACTAGTTTGGTTGATGATAACACCGGAGGCTTTTCCAGTTAAAACCCTGGCTACATCGCCTTCAGCTCTTTGTTCAATTGCTGCAGATTTGATTTCACTAACGGCATAACCAAGAGATTTTTTCTCTCTTTTAATACCTTGGGCAGTTACTACTACACTTTCAAGTTCCGTAGTTTCGTTCTGCATTTTAACATTCAGGTTTGCTGATTTCGCAACAACCTCCTGATTTTTCATCCCAATAAAACTAAACAATATGATGCTAGTTGGGCTTGCTTTGATAGAAAATTTTCCGTCAAAATCAGTCTGAGTTCCAGTTGTAGTTCCTTTGACTAATACACTTACGCCTGGTATTGGCATGCCTGCATTGTCCGTCACAGTTCCCGAAACTGCTCTCTCTTGCGCAAAGGTTAGTTGCGCTAGTAGTACTGCTAGTAGTACTAAAAATCCATTGAACTTTAGTTTCATTATTTAATTGTTTTGATTAGTAAGGCAAAACTCTTAATTATTTGTTAACTTTCCTAATTAAATTGTTATAAATTATCTTTTAACAAAAAATGTTGTGAATAATGTGTGTTTGTTGTGAATTATTGTGTTTATAGTGTAAGATTAATTGTATCTATACAATGTTGAATATTCCCGTTTATTACTGTTTTTGGAATAAGAGCGATGCTTCAATTAGGCTAAATGGATGTTGAATTTTTCAACTAATAAGTAGCGCTTATCTCAAGTGGGTATTGGTTTCATGGTTTAAGCAATAATTGAATTTATCTCTTATCGCGAGGCAGAATTTACTCTTTGTCTTAGAGCTAATTTTGGATTTATCCTCAAATGTTTTTTTTGGGGTTACAAAGTGATGTGGCTTGGGTTAGAAGTATTTTTAACTTTTGTTTTTCGAGGATTATAGTCAAAAAAAAACCACCCCGATAAGGGGTGGCTTATTAATCAAAATTAAGAGTTGATTACTCTAATCTACGAATTACTTCATAGAATTCTCTTGGTGCAGCTGGATTGTATCCGACAGTAAGTTTAATAACGTCTTTTCTGTTGTTTGTTCTTTCGACAACATTAGAAGTCCCACATTTAGAAAGTGTCAAGCTTGTTGGATTTGTTTCACAAGAAATTGCTGCAACACCGTTTAATAATGTTGGCTCGCCTGTAAAAGGATCCTTTGTTAAAACAGTTACTTTGTTATTGGCGTCAACTGTAAAATACCAGTTGTTTCCAGAGAAATTACCAACATATTCAGTATGCTTGTATAAAGTTTCGCTTAACGCTTCAATTACACGCGTCGCTCCAACTGGTGAAGCACTCCCTGGAGTATTTACTCCAATTCTGAAGTAAGTTCCTTCTAACACTTCATATCTACCTGCTAAACTGTTTGCTCCAAGTGCTTTCACTGTGATAGTAATCGTATTGTTTTCTGCAACTGACTCTGATGAGTCAACGATTTCTAAAACAATATCTTTAAAATCAAACGGTACCAAACCACCAGTTAGAATTTTTACAGATGCTTGAGCGCTTGTTTGCCCTGCAGGAATTGTAAATGTTTTCACAGGTAGTTCAAATTCTACTCCTTCTTTCGCTTCTGAAGTAGATTTAGTAGCTATAGTTACGGTAACATCTCTGTCTAAAGCAACGTTTTTACCGCCTGCGTAAGAGATGTCAAAACTAAATGTTTTTGGAGTGTTTGCTGCATCTTTAATGATGTTCACTTCTGTTGCCGTTTGTGCAAATGTTGTCAAAACTGGACCTTTTCCAAAGTCTGTTTCGTCTTGGTCTAAAATAGCATCACATGAAGTAAAAGATACTGCAAGTACGATCGCTGCTATGGTTTTAGATAATAAATACTTTTTCATAATTATATATTTTATTTCCAGAATGGATTATCATTGAATGCTGATGCAGCTGTTTGTGCTGGTACATTTTGAGAGTTTCTTGAAATCTCTGAAGAAGGATATAAAAGTCTTACTGGTCTCTTTCCTCCACCTTCTGCAGGTTGTGGTAAGTTTGCAGGGAAACCTGTTCTTGTTTTCTCAATCCACAATTCAATAGATGATGTACCGTTTAATGCAACCCATTTTTGGGTAATAATCGCTTGAACTTTGTTTGGCGATGAATCCCATGAAACGTTAGGGATATCTTGTGCTAAATAAGTTGTTGCAGCAGTAGCAGCATTAGGAACAGCTAATCTTGTAAATGAAGCACGTACTGCTTGTTCGTATTTCGCTTTTGCAGCAGCATCACCACCTGCTATGTAGCCTCTAGAAATGGCCTCAGCTTGAAGTAATAAACTTTCTGGTAACGACATAATCGTTTGGTTTTGAGTAGCACTCACCAATAATCCAGGACCAACTTTTGCTAAGTCTCTAGATGTGAATCCAGTACCTGGCAGCGTTGTTGTTTGAGGAGCACCTTTGAAAGCGCCTCCAGTTGTAGCTCCAGCATAAAGTCTAGATAATCTTGGGTCATTTGTTGTAGTTAAGTATCCAACTGTATAGTCAGATGCTACAGTAAAATCTCCTCTGTCAGTTTCTAAACCAGTTGATGGTCTTCTGAAGTATCCGAAAAATGGGCTTTGTTTGTTAGTATCATCTACATAACCAGGATTAGCAGCAATATCACTTGTAATGTATCCTGCTCCGTTTGCATCAATTAATGCTATTTGTGCACGAATGTAAGCATCTTGGTTGGTGTTGCTTAAACGTACTAGCATTCTCAGTTTTACAGTGTTTGCGAATTGAGCCCATTTTGTCATGTCACCACCATTGATGATGTCTTTTTCATGTGGATTCTCCGCATTAGCAGGTACACTAAGTGCTGTAGTAGCAGCCGTTGTTAATTCAGCAATAACTGCTTTGTATACAGTTTGTGCATCATCATACTTAGGAGTGATGTTTCCTGCTCTTAAATTAGCTTCTGTGTAAGGTACATTTCCGTAAAGGTCAACAAGGTATTGGTATTGAAAACCTTTTAAGATTGTAGCGATTGATTTGTAAGCGCTATAATCAGTTGAACCAGCAGGATCTGTGTAATTTTGAACGTATGTTAAATCTCTAAAGATTGTACCATAAGACGTTTCAAAAATTCCAGCATAAAATCCAGAGTTTACAGTGTATCTTGAAAATTCTTGATTTGACGACCAGTTTGATGGTGTTGCCCAGTTATATGCGATATATTGACCTAAGTAGGTCATTTGAGTTGCATTTAAACTTGCAAGATCTCTTTGTGCTACTGGTAATGTTAAGCCAGGAGTTGAAATACCAGGGTTATTTGGATTGGTGTCTACATCTAAATAATCACTGCAACTTGCAGTCATCACGGCTGCTAAAGTTAGCAGTGTACATGATTTTATGATTTTTACTATGTTCATGTTTTTAGGTATTAAAAAGTTAAGTTTAGGTTTACCCCAAATTGTCTTGTTGGTGGAGTTTGTGCTTGAGTACCAACTCCTACTGCATTTCCTGTAGTGAAGTTAAATTCAGGATCTGTTGTTGTATTTTCTTTCGGTCTTAAGGTAAGTAAGTTTCTACCAAAGAAACCAATGCTCAATGCATCGATACCCGCTTTTTTGATGAAGTCAGAATTGAAATCATAGTTCAAAGAAACCTCTCTTAGTTTTAGTGTAGTTGCATCAACAACATAATTTTCTTTCACTGTGTTGTATTCATCCCAGAAAGCATTTCCACCGCTTGCAGTCAAACGGTTGTTGTTTGCTACAAATCCGCCATTTCCATCAGAGTAAGATGAGTTAGGAAATACGAAAGGTTGTCTACCTGCTGAGGCGCTGTGTTGCGTTAATCCTGTAAACTCCAAGGCATCATTTAAGTTGTTGTAAAATACGTGTCCGGTTCTGTAGTCAGCAACAGCGTACAAGGTCCAGTTTTTATAGGTAAGCGTAGTGTTTAAACCTAAAATGTACTTAGGTGCAGTTTGCCCTTGTGTTCTGTTTTGAGAATCTTTAATAGGGTTACCATTATCACCAACAATTACTCTTCCTTCAGAATCTCTTAAGTATGAACTAGTTTTGATTAATGGGTAAGATTCGCCAACTTTTGCAACGATTTCTGCATCAGCAAATCCACCAATACTAACTTCGTCAAGGCCATCTGTTAGGGACATTACCTTTGTTTTTATACCAGTGTAGTTAACTCCTGCTTTCCAAGTAAAATCTTGATTTTTTATAAGTGTTCCTTTTACATCAAGTTCTAATCCTCGGTTTCTGATTTCTCCAATATTTGTTAGAATTCTTGAAGCTCCTGAAGCTAAAGAAGTGTTAATTGGAACAATTTGATCAGTACTGTTTGTTTGGTAGTAATTACCGTTAAAAATTAATCTGTTTTTGAACAATCCTAATTCAATACCAAATTCTCTTGAAAAAGTAAACTCTGGATTTAAATTTTGATCTGGATCAGTTGAGCTCTGAGATAAACCCGTTGTGGCTCCGTATGGAAAGCCAATTGGAGTTGCGAAAATTGCTTTCGTAACATATGGTTCACCGCCATCGTTTCCTACTTTTGCAATATTCAACGTCAATTTTAAATTATCAATCCCATTGTCGCTTTTTATACTTGGGAATGCTTCAGATGCTAGGAATGACAATCCTGCACTAGGATAAAAGAAAGATCTATTTTGAATTGGTAATCCAGATGACCAATCGTTTCTTGCTGTTGCACTAAGAAACAAATAATCTTTATATCCTAAAGTTAATTCAGAATAAACACCTTGTCTTCTGAATAAGGATCTGTTTTCTCCTCCTAGAAGTTCACCAGTTCTTGTTCCAACATTATAAAAATCTGGAATAGTTAAGTTGTTTCCACTTACGTTTACACTTGAACTTGAAATTAAACGTGTGTTTGCTCCTGCGGTTAATTTAAGGTTAAAGTTTTCGCTTAAATTTTTATCAAATTTTAAGATGATATCATTGTTTAAACGCTGACCAACTCCTATTCTTGATGCAGTACTAGCTCCGTAGGGGTCCATTGAAGAGTAAGTGTTAGCTAATTCAAAAGCGTATGTAAATGCTCCGAACTCTCTTTTGAAATCTTCTGAAAATGAAGTGTATCCGGTATTAACAGATAATGTTAAATAGTCTGTAAATTTGTAATCAATGTTCGAAAGTACATTGAACTCAGTATAATCGTTTTTCTCTCTTTGTGTGTCAAGAATGAAGTAAGGGTTTTCGTAGAATCTGTAGAAAGATACCTCGTTTCTGGTAAATTGTCCTGTTCTCCAGTTTTTCATTTGGTCCAAAGGAATGTGTAATGGCGTATTTAATACGTTCCAGTATACTGGTCTTCCTTGTCTTCCTGCTGTTTCACTTACTTGGTTTGAGTGAGCTCTAAAGAAACTTACGTTTCCACCAACAGTTAATTTATTGTATTTTCTACTACCTTTTAAACGTACGTTTGTTCTGTTGTACGTATCGTTTGGTACAGTTCCTGTTGTATTTGTTTGGTCAATAGAGAATAAAAAGTCACTGTTTTCGTCACCACCTTTAAATGTGATACCGTGTCTAGCAGAAACTCCTGTATCAAAAAAGTTACGGATGTTGTTTTTTACAGGTGTAAAAGGAACTTGCCATACTGATCCGTCATCTAATGTTTCACTTGCGTCAACTAGTCTTCCGTCAAAACGAGGTCCCCAGTTTACGTTTTCCAATGGGTAAAGTGTTCCGTCAGGAAATCCACCAACTCCAAATTCGCTTTGTACTTTTGGTAAGTAAGCTACTTGCTCTAATTGCAATGAGCTGTTGTAGTTGATAGAAAGTTTACCGCTTCCTTTTTTAGTTGTGATGATCATAACCCCGTTAGAAGCTTCTGCTCCATACAATGCAGATGCGTTAGCACCTTTAAGGATGGTTACGTTGTCAATGTCATTTGGGTTAATTCTGTCAAGTACTCCTCTCGCAGATGGAAATCCATCGATAACGATCAATGCTTCGTTGTTTCCTAGTATAGATCTGTTACCTCTAAGGACAACTCTTGTACTTGGGTTAACACCATTGTTTACTACGTTAACTTGCAAACCAGAAACTTTACCAGATAAAGCTGTAGCAACGTTTACGGCTCTTGTTTTAGTTAAATCTTCACTTTTGATGTTTTCAACCGCGTAAGACAATTCTTTTGGTTTTCTCTTGATACCCATTGCGGTAACAATTACACCTTCAAGTTCAACTGAGTCGTCTTTCAGTGTAACTTTTAAATTTGTTGAACTAGCTGCTAGCTCTTGGGTTTTCATCCCAACGTAGCTAAATACTAATACTTGACTTGCACTTGCTTTGATGGTAAATTTTCCATCAAAATCAGTTTGTGTTCCAGATTTTGTTCCTTTAACCAATACGCTTACTCCTGGTATAGGTAAGCCTGCATTGTCAGAGACAACTCCTGAAACCGCTCTCTCTTGCGCAAAAGTTATTTGCGCCATTAGTGCCAACAAAAGCACTAAGATTCCATTGAACTTTAGTTTCATTTTTTAATATTTTGAATTAGTCTCGCAAACCTCTTAATAATTTCTTAACATTCCTAATATTAGTAAAACCATTTAGTGTTAAAATTTAAAATTTAACATTGTAGCTTAAATGAATAATGCTGTTTTGGAAATTGAATTTATCTTCTAACGTTACTCCGTTTGCAAGCGCTAGTTTTAAAACTCCGTTTTTAGTTTGTAGTCCAATGCCGAAGCCAATACCCAATCGTGATGTTGTGTTAGTGTTTGGCAATGAATTGGATTCGTCCTTTGCGAGGCTGTAGTCTAAAATAGTGTGGAAATATAATTGGTTGTTTAGGTTGGTTCTGAATTCAGTTTGTAATACAGTTGCTATTGATGCTTGGAGGCTGTTTTCGTTAAAGCCTCTCAAGCTGTTAAATCCGCCAAAGCGGTATAATTCATTTTGTAAAATATTTTTGCTTTTCAATAAGTAGCTGTTTGATTGTAAAATGATATTGTTTTTTTGTGTTAATGTGATCGTGTAGTTCCAATTTATGCTTGCAGATAATTGTTTTTGGGTTTCGGGGTTCGCTGTGTTGGTTAAGTCTCTCTTTCCTAGTCCGAAATTCACTGATAGGTGATTGGGGTTTGTGTTGTTTTGTTTGTTAGTGGCTACTTTGTAATTGTATCCAATTGTTAAAAAGGAGTTTGAATAATCGTTAATTATTGCACTGTTGATGTTTTGGATGTCACTTGATGTTGTGGTTTGATATCCGAGTGTTATTTTTTGTCGCGACTTTAGATCGTAGGTAGCCGCGATCATGGTTTTGGTATTTTGAAACGTACTGTCTTGTCTGAATAAATTCAACTCTGCTTTTAGTCCAATTGGAGAGTTAAAAATAAACGGTAGTTCAAGGCTGGCGTCAAATGTTTTTTGATCTTGTCCATCACTTTTCCAGTCGATGTGAATTTTTTCGCCTCTTTTAAGTATGTTTTGTAATTCGATGTTGGCATATCCGTTGAATTGAATTTTTTGAGCATCGTTATTTCGAAAACCGATAAAGCCATCGAAAGTGTTTGCGTTTTGTTTTTCGAGGTAGACATACACTGCAGTTGAATCGGTTGTAAGTAGGACCTCTGGGTATTTACTGTTTTTTGCAAATCCTAACGTTTCAAATTGATTGTATATGTTGGATAATGTCTCTTTGTTGTAGGTTTTGGTTAAGTATTTCTTTTTGATTTGGGTCAAGAGGCTTTTTGGTAGTTGCAGATTGTTTGCTTGTTCTACGATGATATTGGTTAATTTTCTACTCGAGCTTTTATAAATTTCAAGTTCGGCTTGCAGTAGATTTTTTTGTCTTTCGATGTTTTTTAGTCTGATATTAGCAAGAGCGTTGCCTTGTTGTTCATAAATGGAAAGTATGTTGCTTAAAAATTGGTCCAAATCTTCGTACTCGATTGTGTGTGTTTTTTTAGTTTTGCTAAAAGGAGGTATTTCAAAATTATTCGGTGCGTTAATAACTACTGATTTTATCCTTTCGCCGAAATAAATAGTGCTACTGTAAACGCTGTCATTTATTTTTACCGCTGTTTGAACATTGCTATCTAAAAATCCTTTTTTAATTAATCGCTGGTTGATCGTGGTAACTGTTTTTTCTATGGACTGTAAGTTTATGTGTTTCTTTAGGCTGAGTAAAGTGTCTGGTAGTGTTTGGTTTTCGGTTGTTGCTGTTTTGAATTGTAAATAGAATGATTGTGCACTCATTGTGATTGTACAAAGTAGAAAAAGCAGCAGCACTAAATTATTTTTCAATTGAGTTTGTGTTTTATGATGAGCTGGAAATCTTTTTTACTCACTTTTCGAAGTCAAATTTATGACATTTTTGGGCTCGCTTAGTCTGTTTTGGAATGTTAAATTAAGGAAATGATTGTCTTTGTTGGTTAAAGATCTTTGACTTACAATTATTTGCTCTTAAAAATAAATTCAAATGATGTTGTAATCTCAAAAAAAATAAATACATTTGCAACCCCGTAAAAAGCGGGAATTTAATATAATAAGAAATTTTTAGTATTAATTATGCCAACAATTCAACAATTAGTAAGAACAGGAAGAACTCAGATAACTAAGAAGAGTAAATCGGTTGCTTTAGATTCTTGTCCTCAAAGAAGAGGGGTTTGTACGCGTGTTTACACTACAACACCAAAAAAACCAAACTCTGCAATGCGTAAAGTTGCGCGTGTACGTTTGACAAATGGTAATGAAGTGAATGCTTACATCCCAGGTGAAGGACACAATTTACAAGAGCACTCGATAGTATTAGTTAGGGGTGGAAGGGTAAAAGATTTACCAGGAGTTAGATATCACATCGTTCGTGGTGCACTTGATACGTCAGGAGTAGCGGGAAGAACGCAAAGAAGATCTAAGTACGGAGCAAAACGCCCAAAAGAAGCAAAAAAGTAATTTAAAGTTTGTATGTAGCAAGGCCTAATGGTTTTGCATGCGTATCTATTTTATTAAAAAAAAGACATGAGAAAAAGAGCGGCAAAGAAAAGACCACTTTTACCAGATCCAAGATTCAATGATCAACTGGTAACACGTTTCGTAAACAACTTAATGTGGGATGGAAAAAAATCGACAGCGTTTAAAGTATTTTATGATGCAATTGACATCATTGAGTCTAAAAAACAAGATGCTGAAAAATCATCACTAGAAATCTGGAAAGATGCATTAACGAATGTTATGCCTCACGTAGAGGTTCGTTCACGTAGAGTGGGTGGAGCTACATTCCAAATTCCAATGCAAATTCGTCCAGATAGAAAAATTTCTATGGCGATGAAATGGTTAATTCTTTATTCAAGAAGAAGAAACGAAAAGTCAATGGCTCAAAGATTAGCTTCAGAGTGTTTAGCTGCAGCAAAAGAAGAAGGAGCTGCTGTTAAGAAAAGAATGGATACTCACAAAATGGCAGAAGCTAACAAAGCTTTCTCTCACTTTAGATTTTAATTCGTAAGAAATGGCTAGAGACTTAAAATATACAAGAAATATTGGAATTGCTGCTCACATTGATGCTGGTAAAACAACAACAACAGAGCGTATCCTTTTTTATACTGGTAAATCACACAAAATAGGTGAAGTACACGATGGTGCTGCAACTATGGACTGGATGGCTCAGGAGCAAGAAAGAGGTATTACTATTACTTCTGCTGCTACAACTTGTGAGTGGAATTTTCCAACTGAACAAGGCAAAGTGTTGCCAGAATCAAAACCTTACCACTTTAACATTATTGATACTCCTGGTCACGTTGACTTTACCGTAGAGGTAAACCGTTCATTACGTGTATTAGATGGTTTAGTGTTTTTATTTAGTGCTGTAGATGGTGTTGAGCCACAGTCAGAAACTAACTGGAGATTAGCTGATCAATATAGAGTTCCACGTATGGGATTCGTTAATAAAATGGACCGTCAAGGATCTAACTTTTTGGCAGTTTGTCAGCAAGTAAGAGACATGTTAAAATCAAACGCTGTAGCGATCACTTTGCCAATTGGTGAAGAGAATGATTTTAAAGGTGTTGTTGATTTGGTTAAAAACCAAGCTATCGTTTGGCATGATGCTACTCAAGGGGCAACTTTTGACATCATCGATATCCCAGCTGATATGGTTGACGAAGTGAAAGAGTACAGAGATATTCTTATCGAAGCAGTAGCTGATTATGATGAGAATTTACTTGACAAGTACATGGAAGATCCAGATTCTATTACAGAAGAAGAGATCAACAATGCGCTTAGAGCTGCAACTATGGATATGGCTATCATTCCTATGATTGCAGGTTCTTCTTTCAAAAACAAAGGAGTTCAGTTCATGTTAGATGCAGTATGTAAATACTTGCCATCTCCAATGGATAAAGAAGGTATTTCAGGAATTCATCCTGATGATGCTGAATTATTAGAAGAAGATCAAACTCAAATCTTGCGTAAGCCAGATGTTAAGGAGCCATTTGCTGCTTTAGCATTTAAAATTGCTACTGACCCATTCGTAGGTCGTTTAGCTTTCTTCCGTGCTTACTCAGGTCGTTTGGATGCAGGTTCTTATGTATTGAATACACGTTCTGGTAACAAAGAGAGAATTTCTCGTATCTACCAAATGCACGCAAACAAACAAAACCCAATCGAATATATCGAGGCAGGTGATATTGGAGCGGCAGTTGGATTTAAAGATATCAAAACTGGAGATACATTGTGTGATGAAAAACACCCAATCATTCTTGAGTCAATGAAATTCCCTGCACCGGTAATTGGTATCGCTATTGAGCCAAAAACTAAAGCTGACGTTGATAAAATGGGTATGGCTTTAGCTAAATTAGCTGAAGAGGATCCAACATTTACAGTGAGAACTGATGAAGCTTCAGGACAAACTATTATCTCAGGTATGGGTGAGCTTCACTTAGATATCTTGGTTGATAGAATGAAGCGTGAATTCAAAGTTGAAGTAAACCAAGGTGAGCCTCAAGTTGAATACAAAGAAGCTTTTACAAGATCAGCTCAACACAGAGAAACTTACAAAAAACAATCTGGAGGTCGTGGTAAATTCGGTGATATCGTATTTAGATTAGAGCCTGCTGATGAAGTAGATGGTAAAGTACCTGTTGGATTGCAGTTTGTAAATGAAGTAAAAGGTGGTAACGTTCCTAAAGAATATATTCCTTCTGTAGAAAAAGGTTTCCGTGAAGCTATGAAACAAGGTCCTTTAGCAGGATACCAAGTAGATAGTTTGAAAGTTACTTTATTAGATGGATCTTTCCACCCTGTGGATTCTGATGCACTTTCTTTTGAATTAGCGGCAAGAATGGGTTATAGAGAAGTGGCTAAAGCTGCTGGTGCTGTAATCTTAGAGCCAATCATGAAAATGGAGGTTATTACACCAGAAGAAAACATGGGAGATATCGTAGGTGATATTAACCGTCGTAGAGGTCAAGTGAATGATATGGGTGACAGAAATGGAGCTAAAACTATCAAAGCTGATGTGCCATTATCTGAAATGTTTGGATATGTAACAACATTAAGAACATTGTCTTCAGGTCGTGCGACTTCAACAATGGAATTTTCTCACTATTCAGAAACGCCTTCTAATATTTCAGAGGCAGTAATCAAAAAAGCAAAAGGAAACGCTTAATCTTTAAGAAAATGAGTCAAAAAATCAGAATAAAATTAAAATCTTACGATCACATGTTGGTAGACAAGTCTGCTGAGAAGATTGTAAAAACAGTAAAAACTACTGGTGCTGTTGTAACTGGTCCTATTCCGTTGCCAACTCACAAAAAATTGTTTACAGTATTGCGTTCACCGCACGTAAACAAAAAAGCAAGAGAGCAGTTTGAAGTAATGTCATACAAGAGATTGATTGATATTTATTCATCTTCATCAAAAACTATTGATGCTTTAATGAAACTTGAATTGCCAAGTGGAGTAGAAGTAGAAATAAAAGTATAATTTTTTTATATTTTAATAAAAAAAGCGAAGCAGAAATGTTTCGCTTTTTTTTATGTTTTTTTATTTGCTTTTTTATTATGTTTTTTTGATAAAAAATCTTGTAATCCCTTGTGAATCGGGTGTTTTAATGGTTTTTCTCAACTTTATTTTTTGGTTTTTTTGATTGGCAAATAATGGGTTTGTGACCTGATTTTTGATCGCAAAATTTTTTGTTTTCTGTTTTTTGTTTTCTTTAATTGTGATAATGAGGGATTTAATTTTTGTAACTGTTTGGTATATTCGATTTTAATATATACTTTTGCACTCCCTGTTTGAAAGCTTCTGTTGTTTTCAAATTGAAGGGAGTTTTAGTAATTAATAATTAATATTTATGTCTGGGTTAATTGGTAGAAAAATCGGCATGACTAGTATTTTCGACGAAAACGGGAAAAACATTCCTTGTACAGTAATCGAAGCAGGTCCATGCGTTGTTACCCAAGTCAGAACCAAAGGTGTTGACGGGTATGAAGCGTTGCAACTAGGTTTCGATGACAAAAACGAGAAACATTCCACAAAAGCGGCTTTAGGTCACTTTAAAAAAGCGGGAACTGTTGCTAAGAAAAAAGTCGTTGAATTCCAAGATTTTGCAACTGAACAAAAATTAGGAGATCTTATTGATGTTTCTATTTTTGCTGAAGGAGAGTTTGTAGATGTACAAGGTGTATCTAAAGGTAAAGGTTTTCAAGGGGTTGTAAAACGTCACGGTTTTGGTGGTGTTGGTCAAGCAACTCACGGTCAACACAACCGTTTAAGAGCGCCAGGTTCTGTGGGAGCTTCTTCTTATCCATCTAGAGTATTCAAAGGAATGCGTATGGCTGGTAGAATGGGAGGAGACAATGTAAAAGTTCAAAACCTTAGAGTTTTAAAAGTAGTTGCTGAGAAGAACCTACTTGTTATTAAAGGATGTGTTCCTGGTCATAACAACTCTTATGTAATCATTCAGAAGTAATGGAAGCAAAAGTATTAGATTTCAACGGAAAAGATACTGGAAGAAAAGTGCAACTTTCTGATTCAGTATTTGGTATCGAACCAAACAAACACGCTGTATACCTTGATGTGAAGCAATATCTTGCTAATCAAAGACAAGGGACGCACAAAGCTAAAGAAAGAGCTGAAGTAGCGGGAAGTACACGTAAAATTAAAAAACAAAAAGGAACTGGTACTGCTCGTGCGGGTAGTGCAAAGAATCCATTGTTTAAAGGTGGTGGAACTGTTTTTGGACCAAGACCAAGAAGTTATTCATTCAAATTGAATAAAAGCTTGAAGCGTTTGGCTAGAAAATCAGCTTTCTCACTTAAAGCTAAAGAGTCAAACATTATCGTTCTTGAAGACTTTAATTTTGAAACTCCAAACACTAAAAATTTCATTAACGTTTTGAAAGCTTTAGAGTTAGAAAATAAAAAATCATTATTTGTATTGGGTGATACCAATAAAAATGTATATTTGTCCTCACGTAATTTGAAGGGTTCAAATGTTGTAAGTAGCTTAGAATTAAGTACTTATGATATTTTAAATGCTAATAATTTAGTTCTTTTAGAGAGTTCTTTGGAGGTAATTGAAGAAAATTTAAGTAAATAATAGGATATGAGCATCATAATTAAGCCTATAGTAACGGAAAAAGTAACCAAAGAAAGTGAAGTTTTAAACCGCTTCGGATTTGTTGTGAACAGAAAAGCAAACAAAGTTGAGATTAAGAAAGCTGTTGAAGCTGCTTATGGAGTAACTGTTTTGAGTGTGAACACAATGAACGTAAGACCGGATAGAACTACAAAATACACTAAAAGTGGTTTAATCAGTGGAAAGACAAATGCAATCAAAAAAGCAATTGTTCAAGTACAAGAAGGAGAAACAATTGATTTTTACAACAATATCTAAGATAAAATGTCAGTAAGAAAATTAAAACCTATTACCCCAGGTCAGCGATTTAGAGTTGTGAATGGTTATGACGCCATTACAACTGATAAGCCGGAACGCTCTTTGATAGCGCCGATAAAAAACTCTGGAGGTAGAAATAGTCAAGGAAAGATGACCATGCGTTATACGGGTGGTGGTCACAAGCAGAGATATCGTATTATTGATTTTAAACGTGCTAAGGATGGTATTCCTGCTACCGTAAAATCAATCGAATACGATCCAAATCGTACTGCTTTTATCGCATTATTAGCTTATGCTGATGGTGAGAAAACATATATTATTGCACAAAACGGTTTGAAAGTAGGACAGAAATTAGTTTCTGGTCCAGAATCTCAGCCTGAAATTGGTAATACTTTGCCTTTAAGTAGAGTTCCACTAGGAACTGTTATTTCTTGCATCGAGTTACGTCCAGGTCAAGGAGCAGTTATTGCTCGTTCAGCTGGTACTTTTGCTCAGTTAATGGCAAGAGATGGAAAATATGCAACAATTAAAATGCCATCTGGAGAAACAAGATTGATCTTGTTGACTTGTTCGGCTACAATTGGAGCTGTATCGAATTCAGATCATCAATTAGTAGTATCAGGAAAAGCTGGTAGAACTAGATGGTTAGGAAGAAGACCTAGAACAAGACCTGTTGCAATGAACCCTGTCGATCACCCAATGGGTGGTGGTGAAGGACGTTCTTCTGGTGGACATCCACGTTCAAGAAATGGAATACCAGCTAAAGGTTATAGAACTCGTTCTAAGAAAAACCCGAGTAATAAGTATATCGTAGAACGTAGAAAGAAATAATAAGATATGGCACGTTCATTAAAAAAAGGACCTTTCGTTCATTATAAGTTAGATAAGAAAGTTCAGGAAAACATAGCAGGTGGAAACAAAGGAGTAGTTAAGACTTGGTCTAGAGCTTCTATGATTACTCCAGATTTTGTTGGTCAAACTATCGCAGTTCACAACGGTCGTCAATTTGTACCGGTATACGTAACTGAGAACATGGTAGGTCACAAATTAGGAGAATTTTCACCAACTAGATCTTTTAGAGGTCATGCTGGAGCAAAAAATAAAGGTAAAAAATAAGAAGCAATGGGAGTTCGTAAAAGAGAAACAGCAGATGCGAGAAAAGAGGCTAATAAGTCTATTGCTTTCGCAAAATTGAATAACTGCCCTACTTCACCTAGAAAAATGCGCTTAGTAGCGGACTTGGTAAGAGGTCAGAAGGTAGAAAGAGCACTTAACATTTTGAGATTTAGTTCTAAAGAAGCTTCAAGAAAATTAGAAAAATTATTATTATCTGCGATCAACAACTGGGAGCAAAAAAATAGTGAAGCTAGTTTAGAAGAAGCTGGATTATTTGTTAAGGAAATCCGTGTAGATGGTGGTATGATGTTGAAAAGACTTCGTCCAGCACCACAAGGAAGAGCACACAGAATAAGAAAACGTTCTAACCACGTAACAATCGTGTTAGGAGCTATCAATAACACACAAAGCAATTCTTAAGCAGCATGGGACAAAAGACAAATCCAATTGGAAATAGACTTGGTATCATCAGAGGATGGGACTCAAACTGGTATGGTGGAAATGATTACGGTGATAAATTAGCCGAAGATCATAAAATCAGAAAGTATATCCACGCTCGTTTATCAAAAGCTAGTGTATCTAAAGTAATCATCGAGAGAACTTTGAAACTTGTAACCGTTACTATCACTACTGCTAGACCTGGTATCATTATCGGAAAAGGCGGACAAGAGGTAGACAAGTTGAAAGAAGAACTTAAGAAAGTTACTGACAAAGAGGTTCAAATCAATATTTTTGAAATCAAAAGACCTGAGCTTGACGCGTATCTAGTTGCTACAAGCATCTGTCGTCAAATCGAAAGCAGAATTTCTTACAGACGTGCAATTAAAATGGCTATTGCTGCTTCTATGCGTATGAACGCTGAAGGTATCAAAGTTTTAATTTCTGGTCGTTTGAATGGTGCTGAGATGGCTCGTTCAGAAGGTTTCAAAGAAGGTAGAATTCCTCTATCAACTTTCAGAGCTGATATTGATTATGCTTTGGCAGAAGCTCATACTACTTATGGTAGAATGGGAATCAAAGTATGGATCATGAAAGGTGAAGTTTATGGAAAGAGAGATCTTTCTCCACTAGCCGGAATGGACAAAAAACAATCTGGTGCCGGTGGTAAAGGTGGTGATTCTCCAAGAGGAGATAGAAAGCCTTTCAACAAAGGTGGAAAGCCAGACGCTCGTAAACGAAAGTAATTTTTAAAGTAAAGAAAAATGTTACAGCCTAAAAGAACAAAATACCGTAAGGTACAAAAGGGTAAAATGAAAGGGAATTCTCAAAGAGGGCATGAACTTTCAAATGGAATGTTTGGAATTAAATCTGTACATGAAGATGGAATGTTCTTAACCTCTCGTCAAATCGAAGCTGCACGTATTGCTGCAACTCGTTACATGAAAAGAGAAGGACAATTATGGATTAAAATATTTCCAGACAAACCTATCACTAAGAAGCCTTTAGAGGTACGTATGGGTAAAGGTAAAGGAGCAGTTGAGTATTGGGCTGCTGTTGTTAAACCCGGAAGAATTATGTTTGAAGTTGGAGGAGTACCTTTGTCAGTTGCAAAAGAGGCGTTACGCCTTGCAGCTCAAAAGCTTCCAGTAAAAACTAAGTTTGTCGTAGCTAGAGATTTCGAAGCATAATCTATATTATTATGAAACAATCAGAAATAAAAAATCTTTCTGCAGCAGAGTTGCAAGAGAAGCTTAGCCAGACTAAGAAAACCTATGCTGATCTAAAAATGGCTCACGCTATTTCACCAATTGAGAATCCACTTCAAATTAGAATCGTGAGAAGAACAGTTGCAAGATTAGCTACCGAACTTACTAAAAGACAATAACTGTAGTCTGCTGAAAGATGGAAGAAAAAAGAAATTTAAGAAAAGAGAGAATTGGTGTTGTAACTTCTGACAAAATGGATAAGTCTATTGTTGTTGCTGAAGTACGTAGAGTAAAACACCCATTATACGGTAAGTTCGTGTTGAAAACTAAAAAGTATCACGCACACGACGAAATGAACGACTGCAATGTTGGAGATACAGTAAGGATTAGTGAAACACGTCCTTTGAGTAAAACAAAATGTTGGAGGTTAGTTGAAATCTTAGAAAGAGCTAAATAATTATGGTACAACAAGAATCAAGACTAAAAGTAGCAGATAACACTGGAGCAAAGGAAGTTTTAACTATCCGTGTTTTAGGAGGTACTAAAAGAAGATATGCCTCTGTTGGTGACAAAATTGTAGTTTCTATCAAAGATACTGCTCCTAACGGAAGCGTTAAAAAAGGAGCTGTTTCAACTGCAGTTGTTGTACGTACCAAAAAAGAAGTGAGAAGAGCCGATGGTTCATACATCAGATTTGATGATAACGCTTGCGTTTTATTAAATGCTGCTGGTGAAATGAGAGGTACTCGTGTTTTTGGTCCAGTAGCAAGAGAACTTCGTGAAAAACAATTCATGAAAATTGTATCATTAGCACCAGAAGTGCTTTAATTCGTTTTAAGATGATAAAGCTAAAAATTAAATCAGGTGACATCGTAAGAGTAATTGCTGGAGATCACAAAGGTGCTGAAGGTAAAGTTTTACGTGTTGACCGCGAGAAAAACAAAGCAATTGTTGAAGGTGTAAATATGGTTTCTAAACATACGAAACCAAGTGCAAAAAGCCCTCAAGGTGGTATTGTAAAGAAAGAGGCTCCAATTCAAATTTCTAATATTTCTCTTATTGATCCTAAAACTAAGGAAACAACAAGAGTAGGTGTAAGAGTTGAAGGAGATAAGAAAGTAAGATTTTCAAAAAAATCTAATCAAGTACTATAGTAATGGCGTATATACCTAGACTAAAAGAAGAATATAAGAGCAGAGTAATTGCTGCTCTTAAAGAGGAATTCGGATACGTAAACGTAATGCAGGTTCCAAAATTGGACAAAATCGTTTTAAGTAAAGGAGTTGGTGCAGCTGTATCTGATAAAAAACTTATTGACTATGCAGTTGAGGAGTTAACAAAGATCACTGGACAGAAAGCAGTTTCTACAATTTCAAAGAAAGACGTTGCGTCATTTAAATTGAGAAAAGGAATGCCGATTGGAGCAAAAGTAACTTTACGTGGTGAAAGAATGTATGA
Source organism: Flavobacterium erciyesense (assembly GCF_018069925.1). Taxonomy (GTDB): domain Bacteria; phylum Bacteroidota; class Bacteroidia; order Flavobacteriales; family Flavobacteriaceae; genus Flavobacterium; species Flavobacterium erciyesense. The sequence goes on from NZ_JAGPXB010000014.1 coordinate 44,449, forward strand.
GTTTTTAGATAGACTTATCACTTCAGCTTTACCACGAGTAAGAGACTTTAGCGGAATTAAAGCTACTGGTTTTGATGGAAGAGGTAATTATAACCTTGGAGTTTTAGAGCAAATCATTTTCCCTGAAATTGATATTGACAAAGTTAACAAGATTTCAGGAATGGATATCACTTTTGTAACTACTGCTAAAACAGATAAAGAAGCAAAGTCTCTATTAACAGAATTAGGATTACCTTTTAAAAAGAATTAAGACATGGCTAAAGAATCAATGAAAGCCCGTGAGGTGAAGAGAGAAAAAACAGTAGCAAAGTATGCTGAGAAAAGAAAAGCTTTGTTAGAAGCTGGAGATTTCGTAGGTTTGCAAAAGTTACCAAAAAACGCTTCCCCAGTTCGTTTGCACAATCGTTGTAAATTAACAGGTAGACCAAGAGGATATATGCGTCAATTCGGTATTTCACGTGTTACTTTTCGTGAAATGGCAAACAACGGATTGATTCCAGGTGTTAAAAAAGCATCTTGGTAATACGCAAGAGATTGCGTTCTGATACAGACTTGACTTTGTGTTAAGTCTGTATTATTGATATTTATAAATTGGTTTAAGGTTCAATAAATAGTTTATTGAAAACCAAGACCGCAAATTAATACATATGTATACAGATCCGATTGCTGATTATTTGACAAGAGTTCGTAATGCTGTGGCTGCAAACCACAAAGTTGTAGAAATTCCTGCATCTAATCTAAAAAAAGAAATAACTAAGATCCTTTTCGATCAAGGTTACATCTTGAGTTACAAATTTGAAGACAACGCTGTTCAGGGGTCTATCAAAATTGCTTTGAAGTATGATAAAGATACTAAGGAGTCAGTAATTAAAGATATCCAGAGAATTAGTAAACCAGGTTTACGTAAATACTCAAGTTCTGCTAATATCCCAAGAATCCTTAATGGATTAGGAATTGCAATTGTTTCAACTTCAAAAGGGTTGATGACAGGTAAGCAAGCGAAGCAGTTAAATGTGGGTGGTGAAGTAATTTGTTACGTATACTAATTTAAAGACTATAATAAGATGTCAAGAATAGGTAAAAATCCAATTGTAGTTCCTGCGGGTGTAACTGTTGAAGTTGCTAACGGTGTTATTACAGTTAAAGGAAAAAATGGTCAACTAACTCAGGAGTTTTCGGACGTCACTGTAACAGTTGAAGATGGTACTGTTCAAGTGAGCAGATCATCTGATCACAAAGATCAAAGAGCAAAGCACGGTTTATACAGATCATTAATCAACAATATGATTGTTGGTGTTACTGATGGTTTTACTAAATCATTAGAATTGGTTGGAGTTGGTTACAGAGCTTCAAATCAAGGACAAAAATTAGATTTAGCATTAGGTTTTTCGCACAATATTATTTTAGAGATTGCTCCAGAGGTAACTTTAGAAACTATATCTGAAAAAGGTAAAAACCCAATTGTTAAGTTAACATCATTTGACAAACAACTTTTAGGTCAAGTTGCTGCGAAAATCAGAGGTTTCCGTAAGCCAGAGCCATATAAAGGAAAAGGTGTTAAATTTGTGGGTGAAGTATTAAGAAGAAAAGCAGGTAAATCAGCTTAAAAAATAAGATTATGTCATTAACAAAACCTGAAAGAAGACAACGTATTAGATTCAGAATTAGAAAGACAATTAGTGGTACTGCTACTAATCCAAGACTATCTGTTTTTAGAAGTAACAAAGAAATTTACGCTCAATTAATTGATGATGTGAATGGAGTTACTTTATTGGCAGCTTCTTCAAGAGAAAAAGAAATAGGTAACGGTACGAACATTGAAGTGGCTACTGCAGTTGGAAAACTAGTTGCAGAAAAAGCTTTAAAGGCTGGTATAGAAGTAGTAACTTTCGATAGAGGAGGATACTTATACCACGGTCGTATTAAATCATTAGCAGAAGGCGCAAGAGCGGCTGGACTTAAATTCTAATATAGTATGTCTAATAGTAAATACAAGAATGTAGAGTTAGTAAAACCAACTGGTCTTGAATTAAAAGATCGTTTGGTAAGTGTAAATCGTGTTACTAAAGTTACAAAAGGTGGTAGAGCATTTGGTTTTTCTGCTATTGTAGTTGTAGGTGATGAAAACGGAGTAGTTGGACACGGATTAGGAAAATCTAAAGATGTTTCTGAAGCAATTGCGAAAGCAGTAGAAGATGCAAAGAAAAACTTAGTGAAAATTCCTTTGAATGGTCAATCTGTTCCTCACGAACAAAAAGGTAAATTTGGTGGTGCACGTGTATTTTTAATTCCTGCCTCTCATGGTACTGGAGTTATTGCTGGTGGAGCTGTTCGTTCAGTTTTAGAGTCAGTAGGAATTCATGATGTATTATCAAAATCTCAAGGATCTTCAAATCCTCACAACGTAGTTAAGGCGACTTTTGATGCTTTATTACAAATGAGAAGTGCTTACACTGTTGCAAAACAAAGAGGCGTTTCTTTAGAAAAAGTTTTTAAAGGTTAATTCAAGGAAATTATGGCTAAATTATTAGTAAAACAAGTTAGAAGCAAAATCAACTGTCCGCTTTCTCAAAAAAGAGGATTAGAAGCTTTAGGTCTACGTAAGATGGGACAAGTTGTAGAGCATGATTCAAACCCTACAATCCTTGGGATGATAAATAAAGTTAAACACTTAGTTTCTGTTGTAGAAGCTAAATAACAAATACTGTTATGAATTTAAGTAACTTACAACCTGCTGAAGGTTCTACACACAATCAAAATAAGAGATTAGGTAGAGGAGAAGGTTCTGGAAAAGGTGGTACTTCTGCAAGAGGTCACAAAGGAGCAAAATCTCGTTCTGGTTATTCTAAAAAGATTGGTTTTGAAGGAGGGCAAATGCCACTTCAAAGACGTGTACCTAAGTTTGGTTTTACAAACATCAATCGTAAGAACTACGAAGGTGTAAATCTTGATACACTACAACTTTTAGTTGATAATGGTGTTATTACAGATACTGTTGATATGACAGTTTACGTTGCTAACCGTTTGGCTACCAAAAATGAAATCGTTAAGATTTTAGGTAGAGGTGAATTGAAAGCAAAATTAAAAGTAACCGCTCACAAATTTACTGCTACTGCAAAAGCTGCTATTGAAGCTGCTGGTGGAGAAGCTGTAACAATGTAATTTTTCAATTAGTATGAAGAAATTTATTGAATCAATAAGTAATGTTTGGAAGATTGAAGAACTAAAGAATAGAATCTTGATGACAATCGGATTACTCTTGGTTTATCGTTTTGGAGCACAAGTTACCCTGCCAGGGATTGATGCTTCAGAGTTAGCTAATTTAGCTGGGCAAACTAAAGAAGGAATTGGTTCAATTCTTGATATGTTTACAGGAGGCGCATTTTCCCAAGCATCAGTTTTTGCTTTGGGAATTATGCCTTATATTTCTGCATCTATTGTGGTTCAGCTGATGGGAATTGCTATTCCTTATTTGCAAAAGCTTCAAAGTGATGGAGAGAGCGGTAGAAAGAAGATCAATCAAATCACACGTTGGTTAACTATTGGTATTACGCTTGTTCAAGGTCCTACTTACATTTATAATTTGTACAGAACTTTGCCGGCTAAAGCCTTCTTATTAGGGTTCAACTCTTTTGAGTTTTTATTCTCTTCAGTTGTAATTTTAGTTACGGGTACCATTTTTGCAATGTGGTTAGGGGAAAAAATTACTGATAAAGGTATTGGTAACGGAATCTCTCTATTGATTATGGTTGGTATTTTGGCTCGTTTGCCACAGGCATTCATTCAAGAGTTTACTACAAGGGTAACCAATAATAATGGTGGTCCAATGCTTTTAGTAATCGAAATTATTGTTTGGTTGTTAGTTATCATATCATGTGTCCTTTTGGTTATGGCTGTGAGAAAGATTCCAGTTCAGTATGCTCGTCGTACAACTTCTGGTGATTTTGAACAGGACATGCTTAACGGAAATAGGCAATGGATTCCATTAAAGCTTAATGCATCTGGTGTAATGCCAATTATATTTGCACAAGCTATTATGTTTATTCCTGCTGCACTTGCAGGTTTGTCTAAATCTGATGCGTCACAATCTATTGTTGGTGCTTTTAGTAACATGTTTGGATTTTGGTATAATTTAGTTTTTGCAACATTAATTATTGTATTCACTTTCTTTTATACTGCCATTACGGTTCCTACAAACAAGATGTCAGATGATTTGAAGCGTAGCGGTGGTTTCATTCCAGGTGTTAGACCAGGTGTTGAAACTTCTGATTACCTAGACAAGGTGATGTCCTTAATAACTTTTCCAGGTTCTTTATTTCTTGCCTTAATCGCTGTGTTCCCGGCAATTGTTGTAAGTGTTATGGATGTTCAGCAATCTTGGGCAATGTTTTTTGGAGGTACTTCATTAATAATTATGGTTGGAGTAGCTATTGACACAATGCAGCAAATCAATTCATATTTGTTGAATAAGCATTATGATGGTTTAATGAAAAGTGGTAAAAATAGAAAAGCGGTAGCTTAATCTTATGGCAAAACAATCAGCAATAGAACAAGACGGATCAATCATCGAAGCATTATCAAATGCGATGTTCCGTGTAGAATTAGAGAATGGGCATATTGTAATTGCGCACATTTCAGGAAAAATGCGAATGCATTATATTAAATTGCTTCCGGGTGATAAAGTAAAACTAGAAATGAGCCCTTACGATTTGTCTAAAGCAAGAATTACTTATAGATATTAAAGGATATTCAAAATGAAAGTTAGAGCTTCAGTAAAAAAGAGAAGTCCCGAGTGCAAAATTGTGCGAAGAAAAGGGAGATTGTACGTAATAAACAAAAAGAATCCTAGATTTAAACAAAGACAAGGATAATTATGGCAAGAATAGCAGGGGTAGATATCCCAAAAAATAAGAGAGGTGTTATTGCACTAACCTATATCTTCGGATTAGGTAGAAGTAGAGCTGTTGAGATTTTAGAAAAAGCTCAAGTAAGCCAAGATAAAAAAGTTCAAGATTGGAATGATGACGAGATCGGAGCAATTCGTGAGGCGGTATCAGCTTTTAAAATTGAAGGAGAATTACGTTCTGAGGTTTCTTTAAACATCAAGCGTTTAATGGATATTGGATGTTACAGAGGTATTCGTCATAGAACTGGTCTTCCGTTAAGAGGACAAAGAACTAAAAACAACTCTAGAACAAGAAAAGGTAAAAGAAAAACTGTTGCTAACAAGAAAAAAGCAACTAAATAATAAGTAATATGGCTAAAGCAACTGCAAAAAAACGTAAAGTTATCGTTGAATCAACGGGAGAAGCTCATATTTCTGCTACCTTCAATAACATCATCATTTCTTTGACTAACAAAAAAGGTGAAGTTATTTCTTGGTCATCAGCTGGTAAAATGGGCTTTAGAGGTTCTAAAAAGAATACTCCATATGCGGCTCAAATGGCAGCAGAAGACTGTAGTAAAGTAGCTCTTGAAGCTGGACTTAAAAAAGTGAAAGTATATGTTAAAGGACCAGGAAACGGACGTGAGTCTGCTATTCGTTCTTTACATAATGGTGGAATTGAAGTGACTGAAATCATTGACGTTACTCCAATGCCTCACAACGGATGTCGTCCTCCAAAAAGACGTAGAGTATAAAACTCAAAATTTAAGTAAATAGTATAACCTAGATTGAATATAGATTATCGAAGGATCCGACCTGAATTCATAATCTCAATCTTAAACAATTTAAAATGGCAAGATATACTGGTCCTAGTACAAGAATCGCTCGTAAATTTGGCGAGGCAATTTTCGGAGACGATAAAGCTTTCGAAAAAAGAAATTATCCTCCTGGACAACACGGGATGGCTAAAAAAAGAGGAAAAAAATCTGAATATGCTGTTCAATTAATGGAAAAGCAAAAAGCTAAATATTCTTATGGAATTTTAGAAAAACAATTCAGAAATTTATTCGAAAAAGCGTCAGCTACTAAAGGTGTTACTGGTGAAGTTCTTTTACAATTATGTGAGTCTAGATTAGACAACGTTGTATACAGAATGGGTATCGCTCCATCTAGAAGAGGTGCACGTCAAATCGTTTCTCACCGTCACATCACGGTAAATGGTGAAAATGTAAATATTCCTTCATACCACTTGAAACCAGGTGACGTAGTTGGTGTTCGTGAAAAATCTAAATCTATAGAGGCTATCGAACGTTCTTTATCTAATTCAAGTCATGTTTATGAGTGGATTACTTGGAACAATGAGACTAAATCTGGAACTTTCGTTACTGTACCAGCTAGACTTCAAATTCCAGAAAACATTAAAGAACAATTAATCGTAGAGTTGTACAACAAATAATAATTGACTTAGTCGAAATTTATGGCAATATTTAATTTTCAGAAGCCCGATAAAGTTATCATGATCGATTCAACCGATTTTGAAGGTAAGTTTGAATTTAGACCTTTAGAACCTGGTTACGGATTGACTGTTGGTAATGCACTTAGAAGAGTTTTGCTTTCTGCATTAGAAGGTTATGCAATTACATCTGTCCGCATAGAAGGTGTAGATCATGAGTTTTCTACTATTTCAGGAGTTGTTGAAGATGTTACCGAAATTATCTTAAATCTAAAACAAGTACGTTTCAAACGTCAAATTGAGGATATAGATAATGAATCAGTTACAATTTCTGTTTCAGGTAAAGATCAGTTAACAGCTGGTGATTTTCAAAAATTTATTTCAGGTTTCCAAGTTCTTAATCCAGAGCTTGTAATCTGTAATTTAGATAGCAAGATCAAACTTAATTTCGATTTAACTATTGAAAAAGGTAGAGGATACGTTCCTGCCGAGGAGAATAAAAAACAGAATGCTGCAATTGGAACGATTTTTACTGATTCTATCTTTACACCAGTAAAGAATGTAAAATACGCTATTGAAAACTTCCGTGTAGAGCAAAAAACAGATTATGAAAAATTAGTTTTTGAAATTAAAACTGATGGTTCAATCAATCCAAAAGATGCTTTGACTGAGGCTGCAAAAGTTTTAATTCACCATTTCATGTTATTCTCGGATGAAAGAATTACACTCGAGGCAGACGAAATTGCACAAACAGAATCGTATGATGAAGAGTCATTACACATGAGACAATTGCTTAAAACTAAGCTTGTTGATATGGATCTTTCTGTAAGAGCATTAAATTGCTTGAAAGCGGCTGAAGTTGATACACTTGGTGATTTAGTATCGTTCAATAAAAATGATCTAATGAAATTCCGTAATTTTGGTAAAAAATCTTTAACGGAACTAGATGAACTAGTTGCAATTAAGAATTTGAACTTCGGTATGGATTTAGCTAAATACAAACTAGATAAAGAATAAATTGCTTCATATTTTGATCTCCAAAGCGGATAGTATCAAGATGAAAGTATAAAAAAACACGTCATGAGACACGGAAAAAAATTCAATCACTTAAGCAGACAGACTGCACATAGAAAATCTATGTTAGCAAATATGGCTTGTTCTCTAATCGAGCACAAGCGTATTAATACTACTGTTGCTAAGGCAAAAGCGCTTAAACAATTTGTTGAGCCTTTAATTACAAAGTCAAAATCTGATACTACACACAACCGTCGTATTGTTTTTGCTTACTTACGTAGCAAGTATGCTGTTACTGATTTGTTCAGAGATGTAGCTGCTAAAGTAGGTGACCGTCCAGGTGGATACACTCGTATCATTAAAGTTGGAAATCGTTTAGGAGATAATGCTGATATGGCAATGATCGAATTAGTTGACTTCAATGAACTTTACAATGGTGGTAAAAAAGAAGTTAAAAAAGCTAAAAGCCGTCGTGGTGGTAAAGCTAAAAAAGCGGATGAGACTACAGAAGCTCCAGTTGCTGAGACTGAAACAACTACTGATTCTGCTGAGTAATTATGAGAATAATTGTTCAATAAAAATCAAGGATAAGCTACTCGTAGTTTATCCTTTTTTTTTAGCATTTTGTGAACAAATCTTCATCCTTTTATAATCAAAGGTTAATTAGTGATGCTCTAATTCTTATTGGGAGTCGCGCTAAAATTTATCATATTAAAATTCATAAACTACTAATGAAATACACAACACAACAAAAAGCTATACTTTTACTAAGTGACGGAACTATTTTTCATGGAAAATCTATCGGGATTTCAGGGAAAACATTTGGAGAGGTTTGTTTTAATACTGGAATGACTGGTTATCAAGAAATTTTTACTGATCCTTCGTATTTTGGGCAAATAATGGTAGCTACTAATGCGCATATCGGTAACTATGGTGTTAATGATTTAGAAATTGAGTCTGATGGAATTAAAATCGCAGGATTGGTATGTAAAAACTTTAGTTTTAATTACTCAAGAGCAGATGCTGAAGGTAGTTTAGAAGAATATTTTATTAAGCACAATTTGATCTCTATTTCAGATGTAGATACGCGTGCGCTTGTAAGTTACATTCGTGACAACGGGGCTATGAATGCTGTGATCTGTACTGACGGAACATCAGTAGAAGAGTTGAAAGAAGAATTAGCAGCTGTTCCTGACATGAAAGGACTAGAACTTGCATCGAAGGTATCAACTAAAGAACCGTATTTTTATGGTGATGAAAATGCTACTTATAAAGTTTCAGCTTTGGATTTAGGTATTAAAACCAACATTTTGCGAAACTTAGCCAAAAGAGATTGTTATATTAAAGTTTTTCCTTTTGATTCCTCTTACGAAGAATTAGCTGCTTTTGAGCCAAACGGGTATTTTTTATCTAATGGTCCCGGTGACCCTGAGCCTTTGGATAGTGCTATTGCTGTTGCAAAAGCCATCATCGCTGATAACAAACCATTGTTCGGTATTTGTTTGGGACATCAAATTATAGGTTTGGCCAATGGAGTATCTACTTATAAGATGTTCAATGGGCATCGCGGTATCAATCATCCAGTACAAAATTTAGTTACTGGAAAAGGTGAGATTACTTCGCAGAATCATGGTTTTGCAGTTAGTAAAGAGGAATTGGATGCAAATGAGGCTCTTGAAATTACACATTTGCACCTCAATGATGGTACCGTTGCGGGAATGCGCATGAAAGATAAAAATTGTTTTTCTGTTCAATACCATCCTGAAGCGAGTCCAGGGCCGCATGATTCATCGTATCTTTTTGATCAATTTATTCTGAATATGCAATAAAAATTGTTTTTTTAATTATGGATTGGGTCTAACTTTTAGTTAGGCCCTTTTTTTTGCTTTCGTGAATTATTTCATTTTCAAAAAAAAATAGTTCTTATAAATTAGTAAAAGCATTATTTCTCAAATATTTATATCGTTTTCGTTAATAACATTCATTTTTTTCATTCCATGGTTTCGAAAGATAGAATATATTTGTATTTTAAATTTTAAAAATTTTAGTATATGAGTATTATAATCAAAATTCACGCAAGACAAATTTTTGACTCAAGAGGAAATCCTACTATTGAAGTAGATGTAATTACAGACAATGGTGTTTTAGGTAGAGCTGCAGTTCCATCTGGAGCTTCAACTGGAGAGCATGAAGCTGTAGAATTACGCGATGGTGGAAAAGCATTTTTAGGAAAAGGAGTTTTGAACGCTGTGAAAAATGTAAATACCGTAATTGCTGAAGAGTTGGTTGGTGTTTCTGTTTTTGAACAAAATCACATAGACCAATTAATGATTGACTTAGATGGTACTCCAAACAAATCTAATTTAGGTGCAAATGCTATTTTAGGAGTTTCTTTAGCTGTTGCAAAAGCGGCTGCTAATGAATTAGGATTGCCTTTGTATAGATACGTAGGTGGTGTTTCTGCAAACACATTGCCTGTGCCAATGATGAATATTATCAATGGTGGTTCGCACTCTGATGCTCCGATTGCTTTTCAAGAATTTATGATTTTCCCTGTAAAGGCAACTTCATTTTCGCAATCCATGCAAATGGGTACTGAGATTTTCCATAGTTTGAAAAAAGTACTTCACGATAGAGGTTTGTCTACAGCAGTAGGTGATGAAGGTGGTTTTGCTCCAAACTTAGCTGGTGGTACTGAAGATGCTTTAGATACTATTAAATTAGCAGTTGAAAAAGCAGGATATTCTTTTGGCGACGAGATTATGATTGCTTTAGACTGCGCTGCGGCGGAGTTTTATGTAGATGGAAAATACGATTACTCTAAATTTGAAGGAGAAACTGGAAAAGTTAGAACTTCTGCTGAGCAAGTAGATTATTTGGCTGATTTAGCAACAAAATATCCAATCATTTCTATTGAAGATGGAATGGACGAAAATGACTGGGAAGGGTGGAAATTGTTAACAGAAAAAATTGGAGATAAAGTACAATTGGTTGGTGATGATTTATTTGTTACTAACGTAGAGCGCTTGTCAACTGGAATTGAAAAAGGTATTGCAAATTCAATCTTAATTAAAGTAAATCAAATTGGTACTTTAACAGAGACAATTGCAGCAGTAAATATGGCAAAAAATGCAGGTTATACATCTGTGATGTCACATCGTTCTGGCGAAACAGAGGATAACACTATTGCTGACCTTGCAGTAGCATTGAATTGCGGACAAATTAAAACAGGATCAGCTTCTCGTTCTGATCGTATGGCAAAATACAATCAACTATTGCGCATCGAGGAAGAATTAGGAAATACTGCCTATTTTCCTGGTAAAAATGCTTTCAAAATAAAGTAATTCTTACCTATTTCTTTTAAAAAGCCATTCGCTCCTAGTGAATGGCTTTTTTTTATTTTATTTAACAATTTCATTGTGGGATTCTCTTTTTAATTAGTCTGTAATTCCCTAAATTTGAGAAATTATTATTTAAAAAAGTTTATTTTCAATTATATTATGTCAAAGATAGCAACATTAGAGATTGATGGACAAAAAATTGAATTACCTGTAATTGTAGGTAGTGAAAATGAAGTGGCCATCGATGTGAACAAATTACGTGATTTAACAGGTGTAATCACACTTGATCCAGGTTATAAAAACTCAGGCTCTTGCAAGAGTGATATTACCTTTTTGGATGGTGAGTTAGGGATACTGCGTTATAGAGGATATGCTATTGAAGATTTGGCTGAAAAAGCAGATTTCTTAGAAGTATCTTACCTATTAATTTTTGGAGAACTTCCAACTGCCAATCAATTAGCGCAATTTGAAAATGATATTCGCAAATACACGCTTGTAAATGAGGAAATGAAAAACATCATTGATGGATTTCCTAAAACGGCTCATCCAATGGGTGTTTTAGCAGCTTTAACGAGTGCATTAACGGCGTTTAACCCTAAATCGGTTAACGTTGAAAACGAAAAAGAAATGTACGAGGCAGTTTGTAAAACAATGGGTAAATTCCTTGTTATTGCTACTTGGACATACAGAAAAAGTATGGGTTATCCGTTGAATTATTACGATAATACAAAAGGATACGTTGAAAACTTTATGCGTTTGATGTTTGAATTACCAACAGGTCCCTACTCAGCAAATCCTGTAGTAATTGATGCATTGGATAAATTATTTATTTTGCATGGTGACCACGAGCAAAACTGTTCTACTTCGACAGTACGTATGGTAGGTTCGTCACACGCTGGTTTGTTTGCTTCTATCTCTGCAGGTGTTTCAGCACTTTGGGGGCCATTACACGGAGGAGCCAATCAAGCTGTATTAGAAATGCTTGAAGAAATTCACAAAAACGGTGGTGATGCTGATAAATATATGGCTAAAGCCAAAGATAAAAACGATCCTTTCCGTTTGATGGGCTTTGGACATAGAGTTTATAAAAATTTTGACCCGCGTGCTAAAATTATCAAAAAAGCGGCTAATGAAGTATTAGCAACGCTTGGAGTAGAAGATCCAATTTTAGCAATTGCTAAAAAATTAGAAGAAGCAGCTCTTGAAGATGAATACTTCAAATCAAGAAACTTGTATCCTAACGTAGATTTCTATTCAGGAATTATATACAGAGCATTAGGTATTCCTACTGATATGTTTACGGTAATGTTTGCAATTGGGCGTTTACCAGGTTGGATCGCGCAATGGAAAGAAATGCGTGAAAATAAAGAGCCAATTGGGCGTCCAAGACAAGTGTATACTGGACATCCATTGAGAGAATTTGTTGCAACCGATAAAAGATAAAATCAGTTTAAAAAGCTTCACTAATTGGTGAAGCTTTTTTTATATTTGCCAAAAGCTAAAAATACATGTTAAAGTTAAATATCAAAACTGAAACTTCGCGGCTTCGAGCGGTAGTTTTAGGATCTGCAGTGAGTAACGGCCCAACTCCAAAAGCAGCTGAAGCTTATGATCCCAAATCATTAGAACATATTTTAGCTGGAACCTATCCTATCGAAGCAGATATGGTTCAAGAAATGAATGCATTTGATGCAGTTTTGAAGAAATATGAAGTTGAAGTTTATAGGCCAGAATGTATTGAAAACTACAATCAAATTTTCACGAGAGACATCGGATTTGTAATTGATGATGTTTTTGTAAAATCGAATATTTTACCCGATCGAGAACGCGAATTAGACGCCATAAATTATATCATTGACCAAATGGATCCGCTAAAAGTGGTGCGTCCTCCCGAAGAAGTGCATATTGAGGGTGGTGATGTAATGCTTTGGAATGATTACATTTTTATCGGAACCTATAAAGGGAGTGATTACGCTGATTATATTACTGCGCGCACCAATGGCTTGGGTGTTCGGTATATTAAGGATTTGTTTCCTCATAAAAAAGTAAAAGATTTTGATTTAGTTAAATCAAAAATAGAAGCCAGAGATAATGCACTGCATCTTGATTGCTGCTTTCAACCTGTTGGGAAAGACAAAGGGATTATCTATAAAAATGGTTTCAGAGAAGAAGCAGACTATGTTTTTTTGGTTGATCTTTTTGGAAAGGAAAATCTTTTTCACATTACTAGAGACGAAATGTACCACATGAATTCAAATATTTTTTCTATCGATGAAAAAGTGGTCGTTTCTGAACGTAATTTTACGCGATTAAACAATTGGCTGCGTTCACATGATTTTATCGTTGAGGAAATTCCATATGCTGAAATTGCCAAACAAGAAGGACTATTACGTTGTTCAACTTTGCCTTTAATTAGAGAATAAATAATGGTTTTAATGTTCAATGTTTGTAAAAGAACATTTTGAACTAACGAACTTTAAAATAAAATTTATGAAACAAACTACCAATTCAATAGTAATGATTCGTCCGGTGGCATTCCGAATGAACGAACAAACAGCTGTCAATAATTATTATCAAAAAGTAATCGATGGTTTGTTGCCAGCGACAGTTAATGCAAAAGCGCAACAAGAGTTTGATGCTTTTGTAGAAAAGTTACAAGTGGCAGGTATTGATGTTACCGTAATTGAGGACACGCTTAGCCCGGATACGCCGGATAGTATTTTTCCCAACAACTGGATTTCTTTTCATGAAAATGGTGATGTAGTTATGTATCCCATGTTTGCAGAGAATCGTCGTTTAGAACGCCGCGAGGATTTATTTGATGTGCTAGAAGAGAAAGGATTTGTAATTCAAGAGGTCATGGATTACACATCCGCAGAAGAAGATGGCTTTTTCTTAGAAGGCACCGGAAGCATTGTATTAGATCGCGCTAATGGAAAAGCATATTGTGCACTGTCTCCGAGAGCTGATGAGGAATTGTTTATCGAGTTTTGCGAGGATTATGATTTTGCTCCAGTTATTTTTGAAGCCTATCAAACAGTTGGTGAAGAGCGTAAAGTGATCTATCATACTAATGTTATGATGTGTATTGGTGAAACTTTTGCAGTAATTTGTGCTGATTGTATCGATGATAAGAAAGAGCGCAAAATGGTTTTAGACAATCTAAAAGAAAGTGGCAAAGATGTTATTTTGATTACAGAAGATCAAATGAATAATTTTGCAGGAAACATGTTAGAGCTGCGTGGTACCGATGATAAACGTTATGTGATCATGAGTGCTGCTGCGCACCAAGCCTTGAATGCAAAACAAATTGCTCAATTAGAAAAACATGCTGAAATTTTGAGTTCTAGTTTAGATACTATCGAAGCTTGTGGCGGAGGAAGTGCCCGATGTATGATGGCAGAGGTTTTTTTACCAAAAGCGTAAACAAATAAATATCAAAGAAATAAAGGGATTGGCTGTTCAAAAAGCAATCCCTTTTTTATTACACTAAGTTGCTTTTTATAATATTAATAATCGCGCTAACGATATATTGAATTCCGATGGCGATTACAATAAAGCCAATAATCCTTGAGATAGCTACAATACCAGATGCTCCAAGAAAATTTGCTAAGTAATGTGCGCTTCTAAGAATTATAAAAATGACCACCGCAATCGCTAAGATTGCAAAACAAGAGATGATAATTTCAAGGGTAGAATTATGTTCTTGGTAAAAGGCAATTAATAACGAGATAGACCCAGGACCTGCAAGCATTGGAATCGCAAGCGGAGTCAAAGCAATATCATTTCGTTTTTGAGCCTCATTTTCTACTTTTTTGTTAATTCCACGTTTCTTGGTGAATTTACCCGATAGTAACGAAAAACCAGAACTTACAATGATTATTCCACCCGCAATACGAAGTGCGTCAATGCTGATTCCAAAAAACAGTAAAACGTATTGTCCAATAAAAAACGAAACAATTAGAATGATAAAAACATTAATTGCAGTCCAAAGCGAAATTCTAGAGCGTTCTTTTTTGGTGTCGTTTTGTGTGAGTCCAACAAAAATTGGCACCGTTCCGATAGGGTTTAATACTGAAAAGAGGGCAACAAATAAGTAAATGAATAGATCCATAATTTTGATTTTATAAAGTAAAAGTACTGTTTTTTTGTTTTTTAGTGTTAATGGAATGTTTTTAATTGCGGGGCAAACTTAAAATTAAAAGCAGACTGTCTACAGCCTCTTTTTTGCGTACTTTTGTGGCTTATACCATTTGAAAATGACAAAAAATAAAAAAACTTTAGTTCTAGGAGCGAGTACAAAGCCAGATCGTTATGCTTTTAAAGCAGTTACAATGTTAACAGATAAAGGACATTCAGTATTAGCGGTAGGGCAAAATGCAGGCGAAGTAGCAGGAATAAAAATTCAAACTAAGGCAATTCCTTTAAAAAATATTGATACGGTAAGTTTATATTTAAATCCCGCTCGTCAAAGAGACTATTATAATTATATAGTTGAGGCGAAACCAAAACGAGTTATTTTTAATCCTGGAACTGAAAATCCAGAATTTTATCAGTTGCTAGAGTTAAACGGAATAAAAGTAGAAGTAGCTTGTACTTTGGTGCTATTGGCTACAAATCAATTTTAATGATACCTGGGCTTATTTGTATTGTATAAATTGTAAATTATTTGTTTTTTGGATGTTGGCGCTAGGCTGATGACGGAGCTGTGATGCACATTAAACGCAAACAAATTGCTATCTTTGTGGCTATGGAATTCTCTTCAAAATTAATAGAAAAAGCAGTTAACGAAATTTCACAATTGCCGGGTATTGGTAAACGAACGGCACTGAGATTGGCTTTGCATTTGCTAAAACAACCCAAAGATCAAACCGTTTTTTTATCGCAGGCATTGTTGTCCATGCGTGAGGATATTCAGTATTGTGAGAGTTGTCACAATATTTCAGATCAGGCGGTGTGTGAAATTTGCTCCAATAGTAATAGAAATCATCAACTCATTTGTGTAGTTGAAGACATCCGTGATGTAATGGCTATTGAAAATACAGGACAATTCAGAGGTATTTATCACGTTTTAGGAGGTAAAATATCTCCAATTGATGGGGTAGGTCCTAGTCAGTTGAATATTACTTCGCTTGTAAATAAAGTAAAAGAAGGTTTGGTCAGCGAAATTATCTTTGCCTTGAGTTCCACAATGGAGGGCGACACAACTAATTTTTTTATTTACAAACAAATTGCCGACTGTGATATCATTGTTTCAACAATTGCAAGAGGAATATCTGTAGGTGACGAATTAGAGTATGCTGATGAAGTTACCTTAGGGCGAAGTATATTGCATAGAGTTCCTTTTGAAAAATCCTTAAAAAATAATTAGATCTTTAAATACCAAAACAGACTTTTTATATCTTAAATGAAAAGCTATATTTGTGTTAAAAAAAAATAAAATATAATGAGCAAATCTGCACTCTACTTGTTTTTTGTTGTAAGTATCATGCTTACTTCGTGCATCTCAACCCAAGATTTAATTTATTTACAGCAAAAAGACAAGTCAAGTCCTACATCGCAAATTACAGCTTTAGAAGGTAAACCTTATCGCTTGCAGGTTAATGATGTTATTCGATTAAATATAAAAACTATTGATCCTAAATTAGCCCAGCTATTTAGTACAAACAACGATGGTGCGGCGGCAAGTCAATCTGAAGCGGGCTTGTATTTTGATGGTTTTACAGTAGATGATCATGGCAATATTCGTATTCCTGTTTTAGGAGAGATGAATGTAATTGGTTATACGCTTGAGGAAATTAGAGTGCGTATCGAAAAACAGTTGTTAGCAGAATATTTTAATAAAGAAGCCAATTTATTTGTTACCGTGAAATTGGCAGGACTGCGCTTTACCATTAATGGCGAAATTGGTGGTCCTGGTACAAAAACTATTTATCAGGAACAGGTTAATATCATGGAGGCTATTGCAAATTCTGGTGATATAACTATAACCGGCGATAGAAAAGCTGTGACTATAATTCGTAAAACCCCGACGGGCGTGCAAATAGGTGATATAGATTTGACGGATATCAATGTCATGAATTCTCCATATTACTATTTACAACCTAATGATTTTATCTATATTAAGCCATTGAAACAAAAAGTTTGGGGAACCGGGAAAACAGCTTTAGAGTCTTTCGGAACTGTAATGACTCTTTTTTCTGTGGTTTCCACTGTTTTCTTATTACTTAAAAATTAATACCACAATAACAGCATGCTAGATATAAAGGATTTTGCGGTTTTTGAAAATCAAGTTAGTTTTGATTTCAAAGGTTTTTTAATAAAAATTGGAAGTTATTGGAAATGGTTTTTAATCAGTTTGCTAATTACTTTTACAGTAGCCTATCAAGTAAATATTCGAAAAGAAAAAATTTACGGGATGGAAACCATGATTTCAATTAAAGAAGAAAATAATCCTTTATTCACCTCAAATACTAGTTTAACTTTCAATTGGGGAGGCACATCAGATCAAGTTCAAACTATTGCTACGACTTTACAGTCAAGATCTCATAATGAACTTGTAGTTGATAAATTGCAGTTTTACATTAGTTACTTAACACAAGGCGAATACAATTTAATAGACGCTTACGGTGCAACGCCTTTTTATGTAAATATCGACAAGTCAAAAGGTCAATTGGCTGGAGCAAACATTGCCATAAAATTTATTTCTGAAAGCGTTTATGAAATTCGCATTCCTTTTGAGGGTACTAATGCTTCAATGATTACTTATGCAAATAACACGTATAGCAATACAGCTGTACAAGAGGGAGAATTTGTCAAAAGATACAAAGTAGGACAACAAGTCAATTTGCCATTCTTAAATTGGAAATTAGAAATCAAAGAAAATCCAGGTCTGTACAAAGGCAATGAGTATTTTGTGCGATTTAATGATTTTGACGGAACTGTGTCTGGTTACAAAGGGATTAATGTGCAGTCTAGCGAAAAAACTAGTTCGATCATTACATTGAGTATGCAAGGAACCAATAAAGCTCGAATGGTAGAGTATCTCAATGCTACTGTTAAAATGTTGATTAGTAGGCAACTTGAGGATAAAAATCGTTTTGCTACCAATACGATCGCTTTTATTGATAGTACTTTGATTGCAATGGAAGCACAGCTCAAAGAAACTGGAAATGAACTCAAATCGTTCCGAAAAGGCAAAAACATGTTCGATGTGGAAGATGGTGGTGCCAAGTTTTCAGAAAAAATTTCAGAATTCGATCTAAAAAGAGACGAAGTAAACCGAAAGCTAGCCTATTATAACTCTTTGAAATCCTACCTTAAAAGTAGTGTTAATTACGCCAAACTTCCTGCGCCTTCAGTAGCAGGTATTGATGATCCCAACATTGTGGCAAATGTCTCTCGCTTAATAGCATTATCAACACAACGCTCAGAAATGGCTTACGCTGTTAAAAGCGAAAAAATATTTCAGGATTTTGACAATCAAATGGAAGCGATAAAAAATGTTTTGTTAGAAAATATCGCTACCGCAAAATCTGCACTTCAATACGATTTAGCAATTGTTAATAGTCAAATAAGTGCCACCGAAAGCACAATAAAAGCACTTCCAGAGGAACAGCAAGAACTTATAAAAATCAAGAGAAAATATGACTTAAGCGACAATATCTACAATACTTTTTTACAAAAAAGAAGTGAAGCCGATATCGTTAAAGCAGCTAATTTATCTGATGTGCATTTTATAGATCCCGCTAAGGATATAGGAGGAGGATTAATTGGTCCTAAAACTTCGGTGAATTATGTTTTAGCACTCTTTTTAGGATTATTGATTCCGTTGATATTTGTATTCATTATTTTCTTTATCAACAATTCGGTTCAAAACAGTGAAGATATTAATAAGTTAACTAAAATTCCGTTAATCGGAATCATTGGCGTCAATAAAGAAAGCGGCAATTTAGCGGTATTTGATAGGCCTAAATCAGCTTTATCTGAGTCGTTCAGAGCAATCCGTTCTTCTTTGCAGTTTTTATACAAGCAACAAAATCTCGATGGAGCCAAAACCTTGATGATTACCTCTTCGGTCAGTGGAGAAGGGAAAACATTTTGTTCGATAAATATCGCTACTGTATTTGCACTAAGCGAGAAAAAAACGGTTGTTATTGGTTTGGATTTACGAAAGCCAAAACTGGCAGGTGAATTTAATTTAACTAATGAAGTCGGTGTGGTAAACTACTTAATTGGTCAAAAAACTATCCCCGAAATCATTAATAAAACTCATATTCCGTACCTCGATGTTATTTTGTCAGGTCCTGTACCACCTAACCCAAGTGAGATGATCATGAGTCAGGGTATGAAGGATTTAATTGAATCATTAAAAAAAGAGTACGATTATATAATTCTTGATACTCCTCCTGTTGGATTGGTTTCAGATGCTCTTGAATTAGCACAATTTTGCGATGTTACGTTGTATATTGTTCGTCAAAATTATACTAAAAAAGAAATGATCTCATTGTTAAATAACCGAGTAAAACGTGGTGAGTTAACAAATGCTAGTATTGTTCTAAACGGTCTTGAAAACAAGGCAAAATATGGTACGGGTTATGGTTACGGCTACGGTTATGGTTACGGGAACTATGGCAACGGATACTATGAAGAGGAGAAAAAGAAAAGTGTTTACCAAAAGGTAGCACAAAGAATATTGAAAAAAGGCAAAAAATAAATCCGCTAATTATGAATCAGCAACAACAAGAAAGCATACTGATCACTGGCGGTGCAGGATTTATCGGATCCAACCTTTGCGAGTATTTTTTGAGCAAGGATTACAAGGTTGTCTGCTTAGATAATTTTGCAACAGGTCACAGGCATAATTTAGTAGCCTGTTTAGATAATCCTAATTTCACTTTATTAGAAGGAGATATTCGAAACCCTGCTGATTGCAGTGCTGCTGTTCAAGGAGTAAATTATGTATTGCATCAAGCAGCTTTGGGATCGGTACCAAGATCAATTAACGATCCTGTGACAACCAATGAGGTAAATGTTAGTGGTTTTTTAAACATGCTAGTTGCCGCGCGTGATGCAAAAGTAAAACGTTTTGTTTATGCAGCTAGTTCTTCTACTTATGGAGATTCGACTGCTTTGCCAAAAGTTGAAGAAGCGATTGGACAGCCACTATCGCCGTACGCAATTACAAAATATGTGAATGAATTGTATGCTACTATTTTTAGTCGTACTTATGGTTTAGAAACCATCGGATTGCGTTATTTTAATGTTTTTGGACGAAAACAAGATCCTAATGGTGCTTATGCAGCTGTTATTCCAAAATTCGTGCAGCAGTTAATCCGACACGAGAGCCCCATAATTAACGGTGACGGAACATATTCTCGCGATTTCACCTATATCGATAATGTAATGCAAATGAATGAACTGGCTATGCTTAGCCAAAAACCTGAGGCAATAAATACGGTTTACAATACTGCTTTTGGTGATCGTAATACATTGAATGATTTGGTTGGGTATTTAAAAAGATATTTAAGTGCCTACGATTCCGAAATAGCCAATGTACAAATACAGTACGGACCTGAAAGATTGGGTGATATTCCACATTCATTAGCAAGTATTGATAAAGCTAATGAACTCCTTGGTTATGACCCTCAATTTAATTTAGAAAAAGGGCTAAAAGAGGCAGTAGATTGGTATTGGAGTAACCTCAAAAAATAAATTAGTTATTAATTAAAGTCTCTCAAGGTATTTAATTATGTTACCAGAAGGGATAAAAAGTCACAAACAAAAAATGAATATTACAAAAATATGTTGTATTGGAGCTGGATACGTAGGAGGACCTACTATGGCAGTTATAGCCCAAAAATGTCCCCACATTCAGGTTACAGTGGTCGATTTAAATGAAGAGCGCATTGCTGCTTGGAATGATCCCGATACCAAAAACATACCAATTTATGAGCCTGGATTAGATGCAATTGTTGCCGAGGCAAGAGGTAGAAATTTATTTTTTTCTACGGAAGTGGATAAAGCAATCGAAGAGGCGCAACTGATTTTTATTTCTGTAAATACGCCAACCAAAACCTACGGAAAAGGCAAAGGTATGGCAGCTGATTTGAAATATATTGAGCTTTGCGCCAGACAAATTGCAAGGGTAGCAAAGGATAATAAAATAGTGGTTGAAAAATCAACACTGCCAGTTCGTACTGCCGAAGCTATTAAGAGCATTTTAGACCACACAGGTAATGGTGTTCAGTTTCAAATTTTATCTAATCCTGAGTTTTTAGCAGAGGGTACAGCAGTTCAAGATTTATTGCAGCCAGATCGTATTTTGATTGGTGGCGACACCACTTCTGAGGGGCAAAAAGCTATTGATGCGCTCGTAGAAGTATATGCAAATTGGGTTCCTACAGAGCAAATTCTAACTACAAATGTGTGGTCATCAGAGCTTTCGAAACTTACTGCAAATGCTTTTTTAGCACAACGTATTTCTTCTGTTAATGCCATGTCTGAACTCTGTGAAAAAACAGGTGCTTCTATTAATGAAGTAGCAAAGGCTATCGGTATGGATAGTCGAATTGGTCCGAAATTCTTGAAAGCTTCAGTTGGTTTTGGAGGATCTTGTTTTCAAAAAGACATTCTTAATTTGGTGTACATTGCTAAGTCGTATGGTTTACACGAAGTGGCAGTCTATTGGGAGCAAGTGATTATCATGAACGATCATCAAAAAAGACGCTTTTCAAGTCGAATCGTTCAAACCTTGTTTAATACAGTTTCAGATAAAAAAATTGCATTTCTAGGTTGGGCTTTCAAAAAAGATACAAATGATACGAGAGAATCAGCTGCAATTTACGTGGCAGACGATTTAATTAATGAGCACGCGCAAATCGCGGTTTTCGACCCAAAGGTATCCGCTAAAAAGGTTTTAAACGATTTGAATTATTTAGAAACTAGAACTGCAGATCAAAATGCAGCCTATGTTCTTTCATTTGAAAATCCTTATGAAGCATGTAAAGATGCACATGCTATTGCAATCTTAACGGAGTGGGATGAGTTTATTCACTACGATTGGCAACAAATTTATGATAACATGCAAAAACCTGCTTTTATCTTTGATGGTAGAAATTTACTAAACGAAGAGCAATTGCGTACTATTGGGTTTGTGTATCAATCGATTGGTTCATAAGTAAAAAGCTAACTAGCCGCACTAAGTTTCTTTGGCATAAATAATACTTACTAATGAATTGGTATGTAGTGTATACAAAACCCAAGTGGGAAAAAAAATTAGCTTTGCAGCTGCAAAGTCGAGGTATAAATTGTTATTGTCCAATTGTTGTTCAAAGTAGGCAGTGGTCTGATCGAATAAAAAAGGTAGAAGTACCCCTTTTTAATTCCTATGTTTTTGTGCAACTTGCAGAAGAGGATAGGCAATTAGTATTTGATGTACCTGGAGCAGTGCGTTATTTATTTTGGTTAGGAAAACCAGCTATTGTTCGAAACGAAGAAATAGAAACAATCCAAAATTGGTTACAAGTTGCTAAAGAAAATAAAGTATCGCTTACACAGCATCAAATTGGAGATTGTATTGAAGTGCCAACCGGTCCCTTTGCAGCACAAAATGCGGTGGTGCAAGATATTAAAAAAACACATTATGTTCTGGTGCTCGAAGGAATGGGGTGTGTTCTAAAAATGAAAATTCACAATCAATAATACAAAAGAGCGAAGGGATTTTGGTAAAAATTAAATAAAAGTTGGTCCTTAAAAAGTCCTATTCAAAATATAAGAATCAAGAAGAAATGAAGAAAATTTTAATAACAGGAGGAGCTGGTTTTATTGGGTCGCATGTGGTACGCTTATTTGTTAACAAATATCCGGAATATGATATTTATAATTTAGATGCTTTGACCTATGCCGGAAATTTAGAAAATTTGTCTGATATTGAAAAAGCACCGAATTACAATTTTGTAAAAGGTGATATTGCCGATGAAACTTTTGTAAACTCTTTGTTCGAGGAGCACCAATTTGATGGAGTAATACATCTAGCTGCTGAATCGCATGTAGATCGTTCTATTACTGATCCACTTTCTTTTGTAAAAACTAATGTTTTTGGTACTGTTCACTTATTAAATGCTGCCCGTAAGCAATGGGTGAATAACCAAGAGGGCAAGCGTTTTTATCACATTAGTACCGATGAGGTATATGGATCATTAGGAGCAGAAGGATTGTTTACTGAAAGTACAGCATACGATCCAAACTCACCTTATAGCGCCAGTAAAGCAAGTTCAGACCATTTTGTTCGTGCCTATGGCGAAACCTATCAATTGCCTTATGTATTAACCAATTGTTCTAATAACTACGGCCCAAATCATTTTCCTGAAAAATTAATTCCGTTGTTTATTAATAACATCATTAATAACAAATCTTTACCTGTTTATGGTGATGGTAATTATACTCGTGATTGGTTATTTGTGGTAGATCACGCTCGAGCAATTGATCTTGTTTTTCACCAAGGTAAAAATCACGAAACATACAACATAGGTGGTTTTAATGAGTGGAAAAATATTGATTTAGTACGTTTGTTGTGTACCATTATGGATCGAAAATTAGGCAGACCAGAAGGTACTTCTACAGGCTTGATTACTTATGTGAAAGACAGACCAGGACATGATTTGCGCTATGCAATTGATGCCTCTAAAATTAATAAAGAATTAGGATGGGAGCCGTCAGTGACTTTTGAACAAGGTTTAGAGCAAACGGTAAATTGGTACTTAGAAAATGAACAGTGGTTGCAAAGTGTCACTTCGGGTGATTATGCTTCTTATTACGAAAAACAATACAAATAGGTAAGTAGTTCTTTTTAAATTACCTAGAAGGGTTGATTTTTTTAAGGTTAGAAAACTTTAAAAAAATCAACCCTTTTTTAGTTGTTTGAGATGAGGCAAATGAGTTTTGCTTTTTTAAAGTGCAGTCTTTTTTTTACCATCAAATATGAAGAAGTCTATCTATAAATGCGCTATTCTAGCTATATTTGCTCTCTGAAACAAGCAATTCTTATTCCTTTTAATGGGAGTAAGGATTGCGAAGCGGTGCTTTTTTGTGAGCGAAATGCGGTCTAAGTTGGAGTAATAGTATTGAAAAACAGCGTGTTTGATTTTTTTTTTAGATACATTCAATTTGGTTTTTTAATAACGACAACTGTTTTAAGAAATATCTCATAGATAATGAATCCGCTGTTTTAGGTAGAAAATAGCAACACATTTCAACAAAAGTATTTTTCTTTTTTATAAATACATTTTAATAACATGGGTTTACCAATAAAAATTGCAGTAATCGGATTGGGTTACGTAGGCTTACCGCTCGCAAGACTATTTGCTACAAAATACAGTGTGGTTGGTTTTGATATCAATCAGAGTCGAGTAGATGCGTTGCAATCAGGTATTGATACTACTTTAGAAGTTTCGAACAGTGCGCTTCAAGAAGTATTGTTGACAAATGCGTCAGATCAAGTGGGATTGTATTGTACCACAGATGATTCCTTTTTGGAAGCTTGTAATTATTATGTGATTACTGTACCAACACCAGTAGATAAAAATAACAGACCCGATTTACGACCTTTATACGCCTCGAGCGCAACGGTTGGTAAAATGCTCAAAAAAGGAGATATTGTAGTATATGAATCTACAGTTTTTCCGGGAGCTACTGAGGAAGAGTGCGTACCAGTTTTAGAAAAACATTCAGGATTGAAATTTAATGTCGATTTTTTTGTCGGGTATTCACCTGAACGCATTAATCCCGGAGACAAAGAGCATACAGTTGATAAAATCCTTAAAATTACTTCGGGATCCACGCCAGAAATTGGTCTCAAGGTAGATGCTTTGTACAAAAGTGTCATTACCGCAGGAACGCATTTGGCTCCAACCATTAAAGTAGCCGAAGCGGCCAAAGTGATAGAAAACTCTCAACGAGACATCAATATTGCTTTTGTAAATGAGTTGGCTAAAATTTTTAATTTAATGCAAATTGATACGCAGGCCGTGTTAGAGGCAGCGGGAACAAAGTGGAATTTTTTACCCTTTAAACCCGGCTTAGTCGGAGGTCACTGTATTGGTGTTGATCCGTATTACTTAGCTCAAAGAGCACAAGAATTTGGTTACCATCCTGAAATTATTTTAGCAGGTCGTAGACTTAACGATAGTATGGGCGATTACGTAGCCTCACAAATTGTTAAATTGATGATTAAGAAAGAAATAACAGTTCATGGCTCCCAATTATTGCTATTAGGTATTACCTTTAAAGAAAACTGTCCCGATGTACGCAATACTAAAATTGTAGATATTGTCAAGGCTCTTGCTGATTATGGTATTGCAATCACCATTTATGATCCGCTAGCAGATCCACTCGAAGTGCAACACGAATACAAGCTAACAACTACTAGAACGCTGCCTGAAAATAAATTTGATGCCGTTGTTTTGGGAGTAGCACATCGTGAATTTCTTCCTATTGAGTATGCACTGCTGCAAAAAGAAAACAGCGTGTTGTATGATGTGAAAGGCGTTTTAGGCACTGCAGCTGACGGAAAATTATAAAACAATTCGTTTTTATTAAAAGCGATTATACAAAAAATAGTTACATAACTATGGAAAATAAATCAACTGTCACACACGTGATTTTAACTGGAGGAGTAGGAAGCAGGTTATGGCCTTTATCCCGAAAAAGCCAGCCCAAACAATATTTAGAGTTATTTGCAGGCAAGTCGTTATTCGAAATGACGGTCGAGCGCAACCGCAATTTAGCGAATCAAATTATGGTGGTTGGTAATATAGATAACTGCCATCTCAGTAAAAATGTTTTAGATAAAGTAGGAACTTCTTATATTGATATTGTAGAGGCTACACCACGAAATACTGCGGCAGCAATTGCTTTTGCTGCTTTTGCATCAGATCCAGAGGCTATTTTAATTGTGACACCTTCGGATCATATTATAGCAAACTCTGAAGCCTATGAAGCTGCCATTAATGAGGCAGTTGAAAAAGCTTCTAATGGGCACATTGTAACCTTCGGAATTTTACCTACCAAGCCAGAAACGGGTTATGGTTACATTGAGCGCAAGGGAGATACAGTGCTTTCCTTTCGAGAAAAACCGAATCAAGTGACAGCACGCGAGTTTATTGCACGTGGTAATTTTCTCTGGAACAGCGGTATGTTTTGTTTTAAAGCGAGTGTTTTTTTAGCAGAATTACAGGCGTTCACTCCTGAGGTTTATGAAAAATCAAAAATAGCATGGGAGGCCAACAAATCTGGACAACTTGACTTAGAGCTTTCTTTGGAGATTCCTTCTATCAGTATCGATTATGCGGTGATGGAACGAAGTAAAAAAATCAAAGTGGTAACATCTGAGTTTTTATGGTCTGATTTAGGTTCATTTGAATCGGTGTATGACTATTTGCACAGTAACGGTCATCCTGTAGATGCTAATGGGAATATGGTTATTGGAACTACTAATTTCACCGCTTTTGTAGGTTTAAAAAATACTATTTTTGTACATACTGATTCGGCTAATTTAATCCTTCAAAAGGACTGTTCGCAGGATGTGAAAAATATTTACAACGCGTTGGAACGTGAAAACCCAGCACTTTTGCAGTAATGGAAAAAAATAGCAAAATTTATATTGCTGGTCACAAAGGAATGGTTGGGAGTGCTATTTGGCGCGCTTTAACAGCTAAAGGCTATACCAATTTGATAGGCGCTGCAAGTGCTGATTTAGATTTGCGCGATCAAATTGCAGTTCAAACATTTTTTTCGAAAGAACAACCCGAAATCGTAATTGATGCAGCGGCTCGCGTAGGTGGAATTTTAGCCAATATGACAGCGCCTTATGAGTTTTTAATGCAGAATCTTCAAATTCAGAATAATTTAATTGACACTGCCTTGCGTACTAATGTGAGTCAGTTTGTTTTTTTAGGGAGTTCTTGTATTTATCCAAAAATGGCGGAACAACCCTTGAAGGAAGAATACTTACTTACCGATTCTCTAGAGCCTACTAACGAATGGTATGCGATTGCAAAAATAGCAGGAGTAAAAGCCTGCGAAGCCATTCAAAAACAATACGGCAAAGCTTTTTTTAGTTTGATGCCAACAAATTTGTATGGGAGTTATGATAATTTTGATTTGAATAGCTCGCATGTTTTACCTGCGATGATTCGTAAATTTCATGAAGCTAAAATCAATAGCAGTCCATCGGTTGGATTGTGGGGAAGTGGTACGCCTTTGCGTGAATTTTTATATGTAGACGATTTGGCTGCGGCTGTTGTTTTTGCATTAGAAAACAACATGACCGAATCATTTTATAATGTAGGGACTGGTACGGATCTTTCTATTAAAGATGTGGCAGAGACCATTAAAAGAATTGTTGGTTATACGGGAACTATTACTTGGGATGCTAGCAAACCAGATGGTACGCCGAGAAAATTGATGGACGTCTCGAAAATGAAGGAGATGGGATGGAAAGCGCAAGTTAGCCTAGAAACAGGCATTCAAAAAACATACGAATGGTATCTTAACAATCAGGAAACCGTTCAACAAAGAAGTAATTAGAAACAATTACGAAAGGGTAGACACAATAAAATCTACTAAAAAATAGCAATAATGAAAGTAGCATTAGTAACAGGTATTACAGGTCAAGATGGCGCATATCTAGCCGAACTTTTATTAGATAAAGGATACATGGTTCACGGTATCAAGCGCAGAGCATCGTCGTTTAATACCACGCGAATCGATCATTTGTATCAGGATCCACACGAAAAAAACCAGCGATTCAAATTGCATTACGGTGATTTGACTGATTCGATGAATCTTACTCGAATCATTCAAGAAACGCAACCAGATGAGATTTACAATTTGGGTGCTATGAGTCATGTAAAAGTGAGTTTTGACATCCCAGAATATACAGCTAATGCGGATGGAATAGGAACTTTGCGAATTTTAGAAGCGGTACGTTTATTGGGCTTAGAGAAAAAAACCCGAATTTATCAAGCTAGTACTTCTGAATTGTACGGATTGGTACAAGCGGTTCCACAATCTGAAACGACACCTTTTTACCCACGTTCGCCTTATGCGGTCGCTAAAATATATGCCTATTGGATTACTGTTAATTATAGAGAGGCATACGGAATGTTTGCTTGCAATGGTATTTTATTCAATCACGAATCACCTTTGCGCGGGGAGACTTTCGTTACCCGTAAAATCACACGTGCCGTGGCACAAATTGCTTTAGGTCAGCAAGACATTTTATACATGGGTAATTTAGAAGCGCAGCGCGATTGGGGTCATGCCAAAGATTATGTAGAGGCCATGTGGCGCATTTTGCAACAAGAAAAACCAGAAGATTTTGTGATCGCTACCGGAATTACAACCAAGGTACGCGACTTTGTACAAATGGCTTTTGCTGAGGTAGGTTATCAACTGCGTTTTGAAGGCGAAGGAGTTGATGAGATTGGAGTTGTAGCTGAAATTGATGCTGAACGTTTGAAAGCAATTCAAACAAAAAACCAAAATAAAGTAGCAATAGGAACAGTCGTGGTGCGCGTAGATCCCACTTACTTTAGACCTACCGAGGTTGATTTACTTTTGGGCGATCCCACAAAAGCGCAACAACAATTAGGATGGAAACCTAAATATACACTTGCCAGTTTGGTTCAAGAAATGGTGGCTGCTGATGTGGTGCTTTTTAAGAATGGAAAATGATAATTTTAAGAAATAGTTTTTTAAATATCAATACAGTTACATTCAAAACTTTTTTTTGAAATACATTTGTCAACCAACCAAATACTCGAGTTACCACATATACTAAAAATTTGAAAATAATTAAATAAGAAATTACATTTCCCTGTAAAAATTTGTGTTTTGCAGATACGATTTAATTTTCAAGAATAATTAAAAAAAAAATTACATGTTAAAAAACAAAGTTTTATTAATTACTGGCGGAACGGGTTCTTTTGGTAATGCAGTATTAAATCGTTTTCTGTACACAGATCATTTCAGTGAAATCAGAATTTTTTCTCGAGATGAGAAAAAACAAGACGATATGCGAAATCAACTTCAAAATGATAAATTAAAATTTTACATTGGGGATGTTCGTGATTATGCTAGTATAGAACGTGCCATGCGTGGTGTTGATTATGTTTTTCATGCAGCTGCACTGAAGCAAGTTCCTTCTTGCGAGTTTTTTCCATTAGAGGCAACAAGAACCAATGTTTTTGGTACTCAAAATGTTATTGATGCGGCATCTTTTCATAAAGTAAAAAAAGTCATTTGCTTAAGTACGGACAAGGCTGCTTATCCAATAAATGCTATGGGAATTTCTAAAGCATTAATGGAAAAGGTTGCTATTGCTGCTTCAAGAAATAATCCAGATACCACAGTTTGTTTAACGCGTTATGGAAATGTTATGGCTTCTAGAGGTTCTGTAATTCCATTATTTTTAAAACAAATAAAAAATAATCAAACAATCACTATTACCGATCCTAAAATGACACGTTTTTTAATGTCATTGGATGAAGCAGTAGAGTTAGTTTTGTTTGCTTTTGAACATGGTAATGCAGGCGACTTATTTGTCAACAAAGCACCTGCTGGTACCATTGGTGATTTAGCTGAAGCCTTGAAACAGTTATGTAACGCTACTACAGAAGTTAAAATTATTGGTACACGCCACGGTGAGAAACTTTACGAAACTTTGTGTACTCGCGAAGAAATGCAAAAGGCAGAAGATATGGGAGAGTTTTATAGAATTCCTGCTGATAATCGTGATTTGAATTACGCTCAGTATTTTTCAGAAGGCGAACAAGAGGTGTCTGTTGTTGAAGATTATCATTCTCATAATACGGAGCAATTGGGTGTAGAAGGAATGAAAAAGTTGTTATCGCATTTACCATTAATAAGAAAAGAAGTTTTTGGTGAAGATGTGCCTCAAATGCCAGGGTAATTAGTGATCAATGGACAGTGTTCAGTGATGAGTATTCAGTTATTAAGAAATAGTTTTTAAATTCAATATTATGAAAGTGCTTCCGCAATTAATTAAAGGAAATAGTAATGCCGATGATAGAGGTGTTTTGCATTTTAATAATGACTTTAATGCTTTTGGAGTAAAAAGAATTTACACTATTCAAAATCGGGATACTAAATTTGTTCGAGGTTGGCAAGGTCATAAAATTGAGCAACGTTGGTTTTCTGCAATTCAAGGTTCTTTTAAAATTTTTCTTATTGCAATTGATGACTGGAATGCTCCTTCAACTAATTTAATTCAGCATGAATTTATTTTAGATGCACAAAAAATGGATGTTTTACACGTTCCTTCGGGATACGTTTCAAGCATTCAATCGCTAGAGAAATCCTCAAAATTATTACTGATGTCTGATTATTTATTAGGCGATATTAATGATGAATACCGATACGATATTAATTATTTTACAAAATAGAAAGGGTCTCCCTTTAACAAGAATCACACTATGCTAAAAATTGGAATTACAGGACAAGCCGGATTTGTTGGCAAACATTTGTACAATACCTTAGCTCTTTTTCAAGAAGAATTTGAAATAGTAGATTTTCAAAAAGACTTTTTTGAGGACGAAGTTAAACTAAACGAGTTTGTTTCTAAATGTGATGTTATTGTGCATCTTGCAGCGATGAATAGACACAACGACCCACATGTCATTTATGATACTAATGTAGGTTTAGCAACTAAATTGGTTACTGCGCTTGAAGCCACTAAAAGCAAAGCTCATGTACTTTTTTCATCATCTACTCAAGAAGAAAGAGATAATTTGTATGGCAAGTCTAAAAAAGAAGCAAGAGAATTATTAGCTAGTTGGGCAAAAAAATCAGAGGGAAACTTTACAGGATTAATTATTCCAAATGTGTTTGGACCTTTTGGTCATCCAAATTATAATTCAGTTGTAGCTACTTTTAGTCATAAAATTGCTAGAAATGAAACGCCAACTATTGATGTGGATGGTGATTTGAAACTTATTTATGTTGGTGAATTGGTAGATGAAATAGTAAAAGAAATTAGATCTGGTGAAAGCAAAGATGAAGTTCTAGTGCCACATACATCAGAATCTAAAGTTTCTAGAATCCTTTCCTTATTAGAAAAATACAAATCAGATTATCAAGATAACGGCATTATTCCAGAATTAGATAGCCGATTCGAAGTGAATTTATTCAATACGTTTCGTTGCTATATGGATATTGCTAATCATTTTCCTGTAAAATTTACGCAGCATACAGATCCAAGAGGCGCATTCGTTGAGGTAATTCGGTTGAATGTAGGCGGACAAGTTTCTTTCTCCACGACTGTACCAGGAATAACTAGAGGAAATCATTTTCATACCCGAAAAATTGAACGTTTTGCCGTAATAAAAGGAAAGGCTTTAATTCAATTGAGACAAATAGGAACGAAAGATACACATGATTTTTATTTAAATGGTGATGAACCAGCTTATGTTGACATGCCAGTTTGGTATACGCACAATATCAAAAATGTAGGTGATGAGGAATTATATACCATTTTTTGGATCAATGAATTTTATGATCCGAACGATCCTGACACCTATTTTGAGAACGTATAATTAATATAATATGAAAGAAAAACTAAAAGTGATGACAGTTGTTGGCACACGTCCAGAAATCATAAGATTGTCAAGGGTAATGGCCGCGTTGGATGCTTCTGAAGCAATTGAACATATTATTGTTCATACTGGGCAAAACTACGATTATGAACTCAATCAAATTTTTTTTGATGATCTATCCATTCGTAAACCAGATTTTTTTCTGAGTGCTGCTGGTGCTACTGCAACAGAAACAATTGGACAAATTTTGATAAAGATTGACCCTTTATTAGAAGCTGAAAAACCAGATGCATTTTTAGTTCTAGGCGATACAAATAGTTGTCTTTGTGCAATTCCTGCTAAAAAGAGACAGATTCCTATTTTTCACATGGAGGCGGGAAACCGCTGCTTTGATCAAAGAGTACCGGAAGAAACTAATCGAAGAATTGTAGATCATGTTTCAGATATAAATTTGACATATAGTGATATTGCACGAGAATACTTATTAAGAGAAGGTTTGCCTGCAGATAGAATAATCAAAACAGGTTCACCTATGTTTGAAGTTATTAATCACTATTTACCAGCAATTGAGTCCTCCGATGTTTTGGAAAGATTAAAACTCAAGGAGCAAGAGTTTTTTGTAGTGTCTTCGCATAGAGAGGAAAATATTAATAGTGAGAAAAATTTTCAAAGCTTAATGGATAGCTTAAATTTGATTGCTGAAAAATACAATTTTCCTATTATTGTCAGTACCCATCCACGTACTCGAAATATGATTGAAAAGAAAAATATTAAGATGCATTCGAAAGTTCAATTTTTAAAACCTTTAGGATTTAATGATTATAATGCATTGCAAATGAGATCATTCGCTGTTTTGTCTGACAGTGGTACAATATCTGAAGAATCTTCAATTTTAAATTTTCCAGCTCTAAATATAAGGGAAGCCCATGAGCGACCTGAGGCAATGGAGGAAGCTTCTGTGATGATGGTTGGTCTTAATCCGGAACGAATTATGCAAGCTTTACTTCAATTAAAAAATCAAAGTAGGGAAAAAAGTCGCACGCTACGTCAAGTGACAGATTATTCAATGCCAAATGTTTCGGAAAAGATGGTGCGTATCATTTTGAGTTATACTGACTATGTAAAGAGAACTGTTTGGAGAACTGATAATTAAAGCAATATGAAAGTATTAATGATCAATTCAGTTTCCGGTTATGGTAGCACAGGATCAATTTGTGTTGATATTGCTACTGAATTAGATTTGTATGGTCACGAATGTTTTATCGCTTATGGTCAAGTTACCAAAGGATATAAAAATGGATTTAAAATAGGTACTTCTACCGAAAATCATTTACACAATTTAGGCTCTAGAATTTTTGGAAAACAAGGTTATTTTACACATTCAGGAACCAAAAAGTTAATTGCTTTTATAAAAGATTATAATCCGGATATTATCCATCTTCATAACTTACATGGTAATTATTTGAATTTAGAAATTTTATTTAAATACCTTATTGAAGTGCAAAAACCTGTTGTCTGGACACTTCATGATTGTTGGGCTTTTACTGGTAAATGCGCCCATTATACGGATATTCAATGTTTTAAATGGCAAATACATTGTAACAACTGTCCTCAAGTTCAAAAATATCCGCCTAGCATGCTCTTGGATCGTTCCAGTGTTATGTTTGACGACAAAAAAGAATGGTTTACTAGTTTAAAAAACATGACCATAGTTCCAGTATCTAAATGGCTTGCTCGCGAAGTGAGTAAATCCTTTTTAAATAAATATCCCATTAAACCTATTTATAACTGGGTGAATCATGAGGTTTTTAAGCCGTTGCTGCACACTGATTTTCATAGTAAGTACGAAGTATCACCCCGCAAGTTTACTGTTCTAGTGGTTAGTGCCGGTTGGCATGAAATTGATGTGAAATATCAAGATGCTATCTCTTTATCAGCTATGCTACCTGATGATATGCAACTAATAATGATTGGTAAAGTGGATAAACCAGAGTATTTGCCGAAGAATATTAAACATATTGATTATTTAAATGGTCCTGTTGAATTGGCCAAGGCCTACTCATTTGCTGATGTATACGTTCATTTATCTACTGAAGATACCTTTGGAAAAGTAATTGCAGAAGCTTTGAGTTGTGGTACTCCCGCTGTAGTGTACGATGCAACGGCTTGTCCAGAAATTATTGATAGCAATTGTGGCTATGTGGTACAAAAAAGAAATGTCCAGCAAGTAATGGAAGCTATTTTTAAGATAAAAGTAAAGACCAAAGCACATTATGCTACACATTGCAGAAAACGTGTTGTTGAAAATTTTGAGTACGCCACCAATATTCAACAAACTATTGGTGTCTACAATAATATATTACAAGAATGATTATACATTTAATAATTATTGCTTTAATCCTTATTCTAGGATTTCATTTTTCTAGAAAAAAAGATTCTGAAAGTGATTATATTAGAAAAAAGTACATCCGCATTGTTTGCGCGATTTTGCTGTTACAATCTGGCTTGCGGAATGTAGCGGTTGGTTCTGATACTTATGCGTATTTTTTATCTTTTAATGATTCCATGCGAAATTCATGGCATGAAGTTTATGAAAGAATTATTGATTTTTACAGCTATAATATTGGTAAAGATCCGGGTTATTCCGTTTTTGAAAAACTAGTGTCAAGTACATTTCCAGACTACCAATTCCTTTTAATGGTAATTGCCATTATTTTTTTTACGGCTCTGGGAAATTTTATTTATCAAAATACAACAAGGCTAATTGATGCTATGTTGGCTTTTGTGATTTATTCTGTTTTGTTTTATAGTTTCTTCTCTATAACCGGTCACAGACAGACCATTGCAACGGCAGCAGCATTGTATGGCTTTGAATTGATTAAAAGAAAAAAGTTAATCTTATTCTTGATCATTATCTTGATAGCCTCAACCATACATAAATCGGTGCTTCTTTTTATCCCTTTTTATTTCATTGCACAAATTAGTAAGCCGAAGTTTTTTTTCAGAATAGTCTTGATTCTTTTTCCTTTTATCATGGTTTTTAGAGAGAGTCTGTCTACCTATTTAAAGGCCTTAGGTGGTTATGAAGAATATGGTATCAATGCAGCGGCCGGTACTTCAACATTTACCACCCTGTTTTTATTGATTTCTATTGCGGCCTTGCTTCGAAGTAAAATTATTTTAAAAAACAATATAAAAGCACAACAGTATTATAACGCTTTTGCAGTAGCCCTACTTTTCATTCCTTTAACTTGGGTAAATCCCTCTGCAATGAGGGTCGTGCAGTATTTTTCTATTTTTATGCTGTTATTTATTCCAGAAATAATCTATTCCTTTCAAGTAGTTTCGCCAAGGGTAAAAAAACATCTTACCGTTTTCACTGTTATTATCTTGATTGTATTGTTTTTAAAAGCAAATGGGAATGCCGCACCGTATGGCTTTTTTTGGGAAGAGATGCGCTTAGGAGAAAATTACTTTTAAAAAAAATATTTTGTGTTGTAAATTCTTTTTCTAGTGATGAAGAATTCTAAAAAAATAGATTTTTTTAAAGATAGTTTGCATCCTGAAGATAACACAATACTTTTAGTTGATAATTTTTTAATTTTTTAAATAGATGAAATGCATTTCAATTGTAGTTTTAAATTACATCAATTATTCTGACACAATTGATTGTGTTGAGAGTATTATTAACCAAAAAAATAAAAACTTCAAAGTAGTTATAGTAGAAAATGGTTCACCGAACGATTCATTTTTTATTTTAATGGAAAAGTTTGGGCAGCACCCGTTAATAACCATTATTCGAAATAAAAATAATTTGGGGTTTGCTAAGGGAAACAATGTTGGAATAAATTATTCAAATAATGTTTTAGGTATCGATTATATTTTCGTTTTAAACAGTGATACTATTTTAAATGAAAATTTAATAGATGATATATTTAAATTAAGTGTGGAGGATGATGTAGCTGTTTTTTCACCCACCGTAACAGAT
The DNA here is from genome assembly GCF_018069925.1 of Flavobacterium erciyesense. Taxonomy (GTDB): domain Bacteria; phylum Bacteroidota; class Bacteroidia; order Flavobacteriales; family Flavobacteriaceae; genus Flavobacterium; species Flavobacterium erciyesense. The sequence goes on from NZ_JAGPXB010000014.1 coordinate 79,745, forward strand.
GAATTCGGGGTTGTGCAAATACCAACAATTAATGTAAATGATATCAAAAGTTTTACCTTTAAAGCAATTTTAAGTTTGTTTTTAGCTTTATTTTTGAATTCACCAGGGATGAATAGACTGTACAAACAATACAAAAAAAACAACCATGCAAATGAGGATAGTACCGGAATGCACAATAACTTCACACCGTTCAAATATAGTCTTCACGGAAGTGCTTTTTTTTTAACACCATTGTTTTTCAAATATTATAAAAATCCCTTTCCTGGTACCTTTTTATATTGGGAAGAAATTAATTTAATATGGTATTTACATAAAGTCAATTTAAGAGCTGCAGTTTATGAAACATCTGGAGTTTTTCATAAAGAATCGATGTCGATTTCTCAAATTGCAGCGCCAAGCAAAGTTTCAATGTGGAAATTAAAAAAATCTTTTTCAAGTCTGTTAAGATCCCTTCCATTATATTTTTGTAATTACAACTATGTTGTTAAAACGTATAATTCAAAGTAAATATGAATAATCCAGAAACAAATGTGCCAATAGCTTTAATTTTTTTTGCTCGACCAGACTTATTAGCAGTTACTTTTGAAGCAATAAGGGCAGCTAAACCAAAAAAAATGTTTTTAATACAAGATGGTCCACGTTTACAGAATACAAATGATATTCAAAAAATTTCACAATGTCGCGAAATAGTTGACGATGTAGATTGGGAATGTGAAGTTTTTAAGAATTATTCCGATGAAAATTTAGGTTGTGGTTTGAGAGTTTATTCTGGTCTCTCTTGGGCATTTAAATATGTAGACAGATTAGCAATAATCGAAGATGATTGCGTTCCTTCATTGGGCTTTTTTGAATTTACAAGCGATTTACTGGAGAAATATAAAGTTGATGATAGAGTAGGTATGGTTTGTGGAATGAACAATTTGGAATTTTATGATTCAACTCCTTATGACTACTTTTTTACAACTTCAGGTTCAATTTGGGGATGGGCTACTTGGAAGAGGGTGTGGGATAACATGGAATATAATTTAGATTATGTACAAGATGGAGACGCAGAAAGATTAATAAATAATTTATACGGACAGAAGTACTATAAAGAAGGTAAAGACAAATTAAAAAGTATTTCACAAGGTGTTAGATTAAGCTCGTGGTCATATCAACATGGAATGAACTTATTTTTGAATTCACAATTAAATATAGTGCCGAAATACAATTTAATAACAAATATAGGAATGTCTGAAAACGGTGCAAATTCCGTAAGTTCAATAAAGTACATGCCTAAAGGCCTGCGAAGCTTGTATTACATGAAGACCTACACCGTCACTTTTCCATTAAAGCATCCCAAATATATTATTAATGATATTGAATTTAAAAAAAAGCTTGATCGTTTAATGGGAAACGGATATCCTTTGGTAAAATTTTACAGGTTAATTGAGTCTGTTACCTATCGTATTATAGGAGGTGATTTCAAATCAATTTTTAAAGGTTTCAAAAGAAGGTTTAGTCATTAATAAACCATCAGAAGCAATTTTGCATCCAAAACAAAATATAGAAATAGCTCTAATAATAATTATTAATTCATATTAGTAAAAAATAATGACCAGAAATATAAATCCAAAAGTAACCATAATCACTACTGTATATAACAAGGAGGAATTAATTCATAAATGCATAAGTTCTGTTCTTGCGCAAAGTTTTACAGACTTTGAATATATTTTAGTTGATGATGCCTCCACTGATAATTCTCCACAAATATGTGATGATTATGCAAAAGCAGATAATCGGATTAAGGTAATTCATAGAGAAAATGGCGGACACGCTATTGCCAGAAATACAGGTATATTGCATGCGACGGGCGAGTATCTAACTTTTTTGGATGGAGATGATTATTTTTGTGACAACCATGGTGTTGAAGAGATGGTAAGACTAGCAGACGAAAATAAAAGTGACATTGTTATAACTGATTTTTTAAGTGTTTGGAATGAAGCAAATAAGCCTAAAATAACTAATTCTACAGGTTTAAATATACTTGAATATTTATTAAAAGAAGATATTTATCATCCAACACCTTGTTCGAGGTTGTTTAAAAGAGCAATTTTTGATAATAATTTATTTAAAAATCTTATCAGTGATGATGAAGAATGGACACCTAAAGCTTTTTACTATGCGGAAAAAGTTTGTATCATGCCTAAATTAATTTATTTTAGAACAACTCCAGATAACTCAGTAACTCGCATTAATACAGAGAAAAATTATTTTAGGAAAGCAAATGATAAGGCTTTGACAGCGGGTATGATAATAAAATTTTTTGAAGGAGAAAATATTTCACTTTCTCAAAAGAAGATACTTTATAAAAGGTTTGTATCACTTTACCTATCAAGTCTTCACATTTATGCGAACGTTTTATCGGATGTTAAATTGAAAAAAGATTTACTTGTAAGATTAGATGAAAACAAATTTGTGCTGAAATACTCCAGGATGTCTAAAAGTTTTAAACATGATATTCTTTATTGGATTGCTAAATATTTTGGTTTAAATGGTATAATTTCCTTTTTTAGATATTTTAGTAGGTAACATTCTAAAAAGATTTTGAAGGTTTTTTTGAAAAAATATAAAATCATAATGTAACCATTTTAAAACAGAATCATAGTGACTCAAAGCAGTAATAAACAAATTAAAACAGCAGCAATTATTTCCTATATATCTATTATTTTTAATATTATTAGTGGGTTAATATATACTCCCTGGATGGTTAAAAGTATTGGTAAATCAGATTATGGTTTGTATGTTTTGGTTTCTTCTTTTTTAATTTATTTTACGATTGATTTTGGCTTAGGTCAAGCAACGGCTCGTTTTTTAGCCAAATATCGCGCTGAAAATGAGGAGCAAAAGGTAAACCAATTGTTGAGTTTAACTACTAAAATTTATTTAGGTATAAGCTTAATAATGATGACAGCGCTAATAGTTGTGTTTTTTTTTATTCAAAATATTTTCATGCAATTAAATGCAGCCGAAATTGAAAAATTCAAAATCATCTATGTAATTGCAGGTTTGTTTAGTGTGGTTTCGTTCCCGTTCATGTCTCTGAACGGCATTTTTATTGCTTATGAACGCTTTGTTGTACTTAAGCTTTGCGATATTTTAAGTAAAATAGGGGTAATACTTTTTATGGTTTGTGCCATTTTATTGGGCTATAAATTGTACGCCCTAATTGCCATAAATGCATTTATAGGGATTATTGTTATTGTGTTTAAATTGAGCTATATATTTAAAACTACTGCAATAAGAATCGATCTAAAATATACAAGTAAAACTTTAACCCGAGAACTTTTTAGTTTTTCTATTTGGAGCAGTATACTCGGAATTGCACAACGTTTGATTATAAATATTGCTCCTACTCTTTTGGGTATTTACTCAGGCACTACGGCTATCGCAGTTTTTTCAATTGGGATACTAATTGAGAGTTATGTTTGGACCTTTGCCAGTGCATTAAATGGTTTATTCTTACCAAAAGTTTCTGGCTTATTATCTACTTCCGCAAATAGAGAGCAAGTATTGCAATTAATGGTAAAAGTAGGTAGAATTCAATTGTTTTTAATTGGGATATTGTACATTGGTATGATAACCTTGGGGCAAGAATTTATCATCCTCTGGATGGGGTCTGAGTTTACTAATTCTTTTCCCATAGTACTTATGCTAATTTTTCCTGGTTTTTTTACGCTTACTCAAGAAATTGCTTCCACATTGTTATATGTTGAAAACAAAATTAAATTTAAAGCTATCATTTATATGGTTGCCGCAATCACGAGTATGGTTTTATCTGTGTTTCTGATACCATATTTTGGCACAATAGGTGCTGCTATGGGCATTGTAATTTCTCTCATAATTTTTGAAGTGATAGGTGTCAATATTTTTTATTATAAAATTATGAAAATAAATATATTTTATTTCTTGAAGGCTTGTTTGTTTAAAATGCTACCATCTTTGGCAATAGTTTTAGCATTTGGTTTGGCATTGAATTATTATATTTCGGCGATTAATTTTGTTGTTTTTTTTATTAAGGCTGGTTTAATTGCTGCTGTATACCTGCTTGTTATGTGGTTTTTTAGCTTAAACAAATATGAAAAAGAATTAATTTTATCTATTTATAAAAAATTTACGCCTAATAAATTAAACTAAATGCCTCTAATCAGTATTATAATTCCGGTTTACAAAGTCGAAGCCTATTTGCATAAATGTATCAATAGCGTGTTGGATCAAGATTTTAAGGATATTGAAATTATCCTTGTTGATGACGGTTCACCCGATAATTGTCCTGCAATTTGCGATGCTTTTGCAAAAAAAGATGCCAGAGTAAAGGTCATCCATAAAAAAAACGGTGGCTTGTCAGATGCTCGTAATGAAGGTATGAAAATTGCTACTGGAGAATACCTGATGTTTTTAGATAGCGATGATTATTGGGACGGTAAAGATTGCTTGTTTAACTTGGTACAATCCATGCAAGTTTCCAACGCCGATATCATTTTGTATGGCGCTAAAGATGTATTTGTAGAGAGCAATACCACCAGAGTAGCAAGAGGAAATTATGACATAGCAACTATTAGAAAAGGGAAAGATGCCGCAATACAGTCCTTATTTGCAACGCATCATTTTCCAGGTTCGGCTTGGATATTAACTATTAAAAGAAGTTTGGTATTAGAGCATGAATTGTTCTTTGTCACTGGCATTAAAGCCGAGGATATTGATTGGCTTATTCATTCGTTTAGCAAAGCAGCATCTTTCGATGCAGTGAATGATGCGTTTTATATGTATATCAAAAACAGACCGGGAGCCATAACGACAACTGCCGATTCAAAAAGTGCAATAGATATTTTGTTTTCAGTATCAAAATGGAGGCCTTTATTAGAGAAAGATTTATCCCCTACCAATACTTACTTGTTGTCTTACTTGGCCTATCAATATATAACGGCTTACATTATTTATGCGGATGTTCCTGCAAATGAAAAAAGCTCATTGTATGCAGCACTGCAAAAAAATGTCGGGATATTAAAATATGCGCAAGGTAAAAAGACGGTAATGAGTAAAATAATAATACAGTTGTTTGGGGTTGAATTAGGAGCTAAAATTTTTAAAACAGTACATTTTGTGATGAACAAATGGCCTAGCTTAAAAAAAATTGTTTAATACAATGAATAAAAAAAGAATATTAGTAATTTCTGGCGAATCCTGGCGCGACGATAGTAATGGCGGTAATGTGTTATCTAATTTGTTCAGCACTTTTACTGACGAATATGAATTTGCGCAAATTTATACGAATCCAGCAATGCCTTCTAATGCTATTTGTACAAAATATTTTCATATTTCTGAAGGAGAAGTCATAAAAGCATTCCTTAAAAACCAAACTTTTGGAAGAGAACTCCAAACTTCAGACTATTTGAATCAAGATAGCAAAGAGGTAGCAAGTACCTCAAGTGCTACTTGGCTTACTTTTTTAAAAAAATTAAACTTCCCTATATTTCACACCCTGCAAGATTTAATATGGAGAGGTTCAAAATGGCAAACACCTGAATTGGAGAAATTTGTTCTAGACTACAATCCAGATGTGATTTTTGCACCAATGTATTATAGTCTTTTTATGCACCGTATTGATCGTTATGTAGCGAATTTGACAGGAAAAAAAATGATTTCTTACGTTTCTGATGATCATCTTACCTTTCGTCAGTTTTCTATTTCTCCTGTATACTGGTTTAACAGACTACTATTGCGAAAAAATGTTATTGCTACCGCAAAACACTATTCCTTGTTGTATACAATGACACAAGAACAGCTTGAAGAATATCAGCCGGTACTGAAAGTACCAATGAAAGTATTGAAAAAAACGGGAAATTTTGAAGGGGTTCCTCCGTTAAAAATAGACTGTGGAAATCCTTTAATTTTAATGTACGGTGGAAATCTAATTTACAACCGTTATAAAACATTGCATAAATTAGCACACGCAATAAAAGAAATAAATCAAAATGGGATTAAAATTCAGCTCCATATTTATACACAGACACCCATCACTGAAAAACTAAAATTGTTGTTGGATGATGGTCAAAACAGTTTGTTATTAGGTAAGGTCTCGATGAAAGAGTTAACTATTAAATATGCGGAGGCTGATTTAGTACTGCATGTAGAATCATTCGAATTAAAGCAGCGATTACTCACCAGACTTTCTTTCTCTACTAAAATTATTGATTTAATGCATACCGGAAGAGGAATTTTGGCCATTTGCTCTAAAGAGAGTTCTCCTTACAAATACCTTAAATCCCAGGATGCCGCCATCTGTGTTGCTGATGTTTCCGATATAAAAAAGACATTATTAGATTTATTAGCCTTTCCGAAACAAATTAATGAATATGCAAGTAAAGCATGGGATTGTGGTAAGAGAAACCATAATGAAAAAAATATTATTAAGGATTTACAGGCCGATTTTAAATCAATGATAAATGAATAATAGTATGATTCATCCCTTAATTTCAATAGTAGTTCCTGTTTATAATGTTGAATATTACCTTCAGGAATGTCTGGATAGTTTGATAAACCAAACGTATCAAAATATTGAAATTATCATAGTTAATGACGAAAGCCCTGATAATTGCCTGCAAATTATTGAGGATTATGCGCGGAAAGATGCTCGTGTAAAATACATTGATCAAAAAAACACAGGACTTTCGGGTGCCCGTAATGCAGGTATCAATCTCTCGAGAGGTGACTTCATCATGTTTGTTGATAGCGATGATTGGATTGATGTAGATTGTTTGGAACAAATGTCAAAATATGCTGCGAATCATGATTTAGTCCTAGCCTCTTATTACCGAGAATTTATTAATAAATCTCAAATACGCAAATTAAATTGTGCAGGGTTTTATTCGTCAGAGTTTATTCAAAGAAGAATTGTAGGGCTACTGGAAGAAGAATTGTCTGATCCATCACAAGCTGATAGTTTAGTGACCGTTTGGGCAAAAATATACAAGAGTGACATTATAAAGCGGTATTCATTACAATTTATTTCAACCAAAGAAATTGGAACATCAGAGGATTTGTTATTTAATTTAGAATATCTTGAATATTGTAAAACCTGTTTTGTTATTGACAGCCCTTTGTATCATTACAGAAGGTATAATTTAAATTCATTTACCTCGACAAATAAGAAAAATTTATTTTTAGACTGGAAAAATTTGTTTGTAAAAATCAATACAATGATTGCCAACAAAAATGAAGATTTTCAGCAGGCTTATTACAATAGAGTGTCCTTAAGTCTTATTGGTTTGGGAATTAACGAAATGAGTAGTTCGGATTCTTTTGTTAAAAAGTACAAAAATTTAAAGGATTATTTAAATGATGATCTTTACGTAAAAGCTTTTTCAAAACTAGATTTTAGTTTTTCACCGTTACATTGGAGGAGTCTCTTTTATTTCGCGAAAATTAGATTTACTTTCGGAGTTTTTGTGGTTTTAAAAGTCATTTATTACATCGTGAAATCTAAGAATAAATAATTTGATTGGTATAAAATGACTAAACCTAAACTCATCCGAACAGCAACGGTAGCCATGTCTTTGGATTATTTATTGAAAGGACAGCTCGCTTTTTTAAATAAAAAATATGATGTAGTTGCAGTTTCAGGAGCAGATGAACACTTAGAAGCAGTGGCGTCAAGAGAAAAAGTGCGAACTGTTTCAGTGCCTATGCAACGACCGATCAAACCATGGCAGGACCTTATTTCTCTCTGGAAATTGTACCGTTTGTTTCGGTCTGAAAAACCTCATATTGTACATTCTATAACGCCAAAAGCGGGCTTGTTAAGCATGACTGCCGCATTTTTTGCAGGAGTTCCTGTAAGGATCCATACTTTCACCGGATTAATTTTTCCTTCAAAAACAGGTATCCTGCAACAAATTTTAATTGTAATGGATAAAATTCTGTGTTTGTTTGCCACACATATTTATCCAGAGGGGCAAGGAGTTCTTCAGGATTTAAAAAAGTTTGGCATCACTAATAAAAAGCTTTCGGTATTGGCAAACGGTAATGTGAACGGAATTGATGTAGAATATTTTGACCCCAAACAACTAGAACCAGCTAAAATTGTCGCACTAAAACAAGAATTGAATATTGAAGTAACTGATTTTGTTTATATTTTTGTTGGTCGTTTAGTAGCAGATAAAGGTTTAAAAGAATTGGTGGCTGCCTTTTTGAAATTGGAGTCACAAGTTAGGGGAATCAAACTACTATTGGTAGGTCGGCTAGAGCCTGAACTCGACCCGCTTGATGAACACACTATACAAGCTATTCATGAGTCAAATAGTATCATTGAACTTGGCTTTCAAAAAGACGTGCGGAAGTATTTTTCGATAGCCAATGCGCTCGTATTTCCTAGCTACCGCGAAGGTTTTCCAAATGTAGTATTGCAAGCAGGAGCTATGGGGTTACCCACAATTGCGACCGATATTTCTGGATGTAATGAAATTATTAAACCAGGATACAACGGAATTTTAGTGCCTGTAAAAAATGATGTAAAACTTTTTGATAGTATGTTTCAATTGGTGACAAATAGGGTGTTTTGTAACGAACTAGCTTTCAATTCACGAAGTGTAATTGTTGAAAAGTACCAACAGCGATTAGTTTGGGAAGCCATAGCGGCTGAGTATAATAGAATTTTATATGATGTATAAAGATTTTTTTAAAATCATTTTTGATAAATTAGCCAGTGCAATAGGATTGGTTTTGCTTAGCCCTATATTTTTGATTTGTACCATAGGATTGTTTTTTGCCAATCACGGCAAACCCTTTTTCTTTCAAAGCAGACCAGGTAAACACGGGAAAGTGTTTCGAATTATTAAGTTCAAAACAATGAATGAAAAAAAGGATACAACTGGTAAATTGCTTTCAGACGCAGAGCGATTGACAGTAATTGGGTCTTTTGTGCGCAAAACCTCATTAGATGAAATTCCTCAATTAATTAATGTGTTAAAAGGCGATATGAGTTTAATAGGGCCAAGACCATTGCTAGTATCCTATTTACATTTATACTCTGATTTTCAAAATCGCAGGCATGAAGTAAAACCAGGCATTACAGGTTGGGCACAAGTGAATGGGCGCAACGCCATAAGTTGGGATAAAAAATTTGAATTGGATGTCTTTTATGTAGATAACCAGTCTTTTGCACTAGATTTCAAAATTTTATTAATGACAATTCAAAAAGTAGTAAAAAGCGAAGGTATTAACGCTGCTAATGCAGCTACAATTGAACCTTTCAATGGCTGAGAAGTTATTTTTGTACGGGGCAAGTGGTCATGGTAAAGTGTTGTTTGACTTAATTCAGTCGAATAATCAATCAGTTGATGGCGTTGTTGATGATAACCCACTTTTGTACGATCTACTGGGAGTTCCAGTATATAGGAGTACTGAATTAAATCAGTTTCAAGGGAAGTTACTTATTTCAATTGGAGACAATGCCGTGCGTAAAGGGATTGCAAGGACTTGGTCCTCTAAAAAATTCTTTAAAGCAATTCATCCTAAAGCTACCGTCTCATCCTATGCAAACGTAGGGGTTGGCTCCGTGGTAATGGCGCACGCTGTTGTGCATGCGGATGTACAAATAGGAGTACATTGTATAGTAAATACGGGGGCTTTGGTAGAGCATGATTGTAGCATCGGTGATTTTGTACACATCTCACCTAACGCTGCTGTAGCAGGTAATGTGATAATAGGCGAGGGAACACATGTAGGAATTGGTGCTTGTATCATTCAGGGAATTCAAATTGGTAAATGGGTTACAATAGGCGCAGGAGCCGTAATTATTAAAGATGTGCCAGATTATGCTGTTGTAGTTGGTAATCCTGGAAAAATTATAAAATATAAAAAGAATGAATAATTCAAAAATTTGGTTGTCCTCTCCACACATGGGAGGCAATGAACAAAAATACGTACAAGAAGCTTTTGATAGTAATTGGGTAGCGCCTTTGGGTCCTAATGTTAGTGGTTTCGAAAAAGATTTAGAATCGTACTTAGGGAACAACGCACATGTTGGCGCTTTAAGTTCAGGTACAGCAGCATTGCATTTAGGGTTGGTGCTCCTTGGGGTACAGGCTGGTGACGTAGTTTTATGCCAAAGTATGACTTTTTCTGCATCAGCAAATCCAATTTTGTATCAAGGTGCAATACCAGTGTTTATAGATAGTGAGACCGCTACATGGAATCTTTGCCCCGAAGCACTTGAGCAAGCAATTGTACAGGAAATAGCCAAAGGAAAAAAGCCTAAGGCTATTATTGCAGTGCATCTATACGGAGTTCCGTATCAAATTGAAGCCATAAGAGCGATAGCAGATCAATACGAGATTCCTATTTTAGAAGACAGCGCAGAAGCATTGGGCAGTACGTACAAAGGCCAAAAATGTGGCACTTTTGGTGATATTGGCGTCCTGTCTTTTAATGGTAACAAAATTATTACCACTTCTGGAGGTGGTGCTTTGGTGGCAAAATCAGAGGTAATTAAGGAGCGAGCCATTTTTTATGCTACCCAAGCAAGAGATGCAGCACCGCATTACCAGCATAGTGTTATTGGCTATAATTACAGAATGAGTAACATTTGTGCCGGAATTGGTCGCGGACAAATGGAAGTACTAGATGATCATGTAGCAAAACGTCGTGAAATGCATGATTTTTACGAAGAATTATTTCAAGACCAAGAGGGTATAACTGTATTCACCGCGCCTGACTCGGATTATTTTGCAAATTATTGGCTAAGCGCTATCGTCATAGATCCCGAGAAAACAAATGGTTTGACTAGCGAGAAATTACGCTTGGCACTTGACGAGCACAACATAGAATCGAGACCATTATGGAAACCCATGCACCTACAACCTATTTTTGAGCAATATGCCTATTATGGTACAACGGTTTCTCAGGACCTGTTTGAAAATGGATTGTGTTTGCCATCAGGGTCGAATTTGACTGAAGATGATAAAACACGAATTAATTTAGCAATAATGGAAATACTAGTCAGTTTTAAATAACGCGTTGAGTGAAATTAGTAGGAACGTCAGTTGGAGTATTTTTTATGTAGTAAAACCGAACAACACTTCTCGGTACGCTTCGCTACGCAAAGTGACGCATATCGAGAACCGTTTTAATTGAAATTTTTCCATTTCCTCAGTTCAAGGGAAGGGGGCTACACTTTTTTCTTCCCCAACCTTTGGAAAAAAAACTTGATCAGGCATAAAATCGAAAGTAAAAATCAATTTCACCCTGCGTGTCGGCATTCTTTTTTTGTCTAAATTCGAAAGCGAATAGTAAAATAGTTTTTTGTTTTTGACTTGAGACAAAAAATACGCTATAACTATTTGTAAAATATTTTTGTTAGTGGAAAACTCTTTCAATCAAAAATCCGATGAAAACAAAATGATTTTCGATAGAAATATTGCGTTTATAACAAGTCACAATTTGATTTTTTTAGTTGTAATATTAATTCATTCTTCGTCCTAGATACTCCATACATACTCCGTACATACCCCATACATAACCGCAACATATCCTATAGTTGTTTTCAGAAAAATCAGGTTTGTAATTTCAAAAATATTTTTAGAAATGCGGGTGTGTAATAACGTATTTTAATTCTTATATTTGTCCTGTAAGTTATATCAAATCAATCAAAAATTTTGCGTAATTCTTCTACAAAAAAACCTACTCAATTTATCGCTGCCATTGCAGATAAGCTGAATTTGAGAATAAACATGAAAAACTTAGGCTACTTACCGAGATGGATTATTGTGAGTATTGACATGATGATTTTAATGATTTGTTTCGTGTCTACTTATTTAATTTTTAAAGGGATGCGGATGGATTACATTGTGACCCATCACAACATTGCATTTGTTTCCTCTTTTTTTGGAACCAATTTGTTTTTCTTTTGGCTCTTCCGTACCTATTCTGGTATAATTAGACACTCTTCTTATATCGATGCTATAAAATTATTCTTCTCTCAAGCAGCAGTGTTGATAGTATTCGTCTTGTTGAATTTTATTTGCTTGGTTGCTCTTGGTTTTAAACCTTTATTAAACACGGCTTTATTTTTTAATACAATTTTGTCCTTTTGTGGTTTGTTTTTATACCGCGTTTTGGTGAAACAAGCGTTTGAATTGTATTTTTCGGATAAAAAGAGCGCAAATCTTATTCGAACGGTGATTTACGGGACCGATGCAAATGCTATTTCGGTTGCCAATGCACTTAATTTTGAAACACCTGCTCGTTTTAAAATTGTCGGATTTGTGGATAAAAACAATCAAAATGCGTCCAAAAGGATGTTAGATTTACCCATATTGGTCTTGAAAAAGAAATTACCAACATTGATGCGATCTGTAAATGCCCAAAGTGTCATTATTGCAGATAAGTCGTTGTCTAAAGAAGACCAAATTGCATTTGTGGATCAATGTTTAGAATATAACTTAAAAGTCTATACCGTACCATTGATTTCGGATTGGGAAAATCAAAAGGAAATTTCGCAAAAAGTAAAGACCATTGAGATTGAAGATTTACTGGAGCGTAAACCTATCGTTTTAGATAATAAAGGGATCTCTAAACAATTAAAAGATAAAGTAATCTTAATTACAGGGGCTGCAGGATCAATAGGTAGCGAAATCGTAAGACAAGTGATTACTTTTAATCCAAAATTGGTCATCATGCTGGATCAGGCCGAAACGCCATTGCATCATTTGCAACTAGAAATGGGGGTTTTAGGAAGTAATGTTGAGGTTCGTACTATAATTGGTGATATCCGAAATGAAGAGGCAATGGATATGGTTTTTAAAACCTATGCGCCACAAGTTGTTTTTCACGCTGCAGCTTACAAACACGTGCCCTTAATGGAGGACAATCCTTGTCAAGCTATTTTTACAAATGTAGCAGGTACAAAGCTATTGGCAGATTTATCATGTTTGTATAAGGTCAAAAAATTTGTAATGGTCTCTACAGACAAGGCAGTAAACCCAAGTAATGTGATGGGAGCTAGTAAAAGAATCGCGGAGAAATACGTGCAATCACTTCAGTTGAAAAATCAACAGGAGAACGGAAAAGCAGCAACAAAATTTATCACCACCCGATTTGGTAATGTTTTAGGATCCAATGGATCTGTAGTGCCGTTATTTACAAAACAAATTGCACAAGGTGGTCCTGTAACCATAACACACAAAGATATTATCCGTTATTTCATGACGATTCCCGAGGCATGCCAATTAGTGCTAGAGGCAGGCGCAATGGGTAAAGGAGGCGAAATTTATATTTTTGACATGGGTAAACCTGTTCGAATTATAGATTTGGCTCGTAAAATGATAAAATTAGCCGGATTTGTGCCTGAAAAAGACATAAAGATTGAAGTAGTGGGTTTAAGACCAGGAGAGAAATTGTATGAAGAACTTCTCAATGATACGTCAAAGTCTATCCCGACTCATCATGCAAAAATCATGATTGCTCAAGAAATCCAAGAGGAGTACGAGATTCTTCACCAGGAGATTTACGAATTGTTATCAATTTCTAAAAATTTCGATGGGGATGCCATCGTAGGGCAAATGAAAAAAATTGTACCCGAATTCAAGAGTATGAATTCGAGTTTCGAAATATTAGACAAATAGAAAAAATACATAGATATATAATAATAGGATTAAACGAAACAGGCACTTAGGAGCCTGTTTTTTTTTGTCCTTAATTTTAAGAAAATGGCATCACCTTTTAGGTTTTAACTGCGTGTAGTTCATGTTAGACTGAGCGCAGTCGAACTCAAGATTAGCAGAATCAGTGTCAGATTGAGCGCAGTCGAAGTCAGTCTGAGTACAGCCATTGTAAGGATGAGCGCTGTCGAAACCTCAATAAAGTAAATGTTAATGATATTGATTATCATTAGAAAGTCATATCGATACATAGCTATTAAATTTGCGAAGGCTATCGAAAGTTTTTTCTATTTTTTTTTTTTTTTTTTTTTTTTACCGATAATATTATAAATGAAGTGTTAGGTAATTTTATCCAGACGGTTTGGTATAAGTTAAAAAGTCGAGTGGGGTGTTGTAATTGCAAGCGTTGCAGTGTAAGTTAATGCTAGAATTTAAAAGTGTCTAAGCATAAATGTGACAAGTTTGTATGATTATAATTACTATCTTTGGCACCTTTATAAACTGATAAATATGAAACACATTCTAAGACAGAAATTAGCAGTTATTGTTGTTTTTGTATTGTTGTTCTCGTCTTGTGCTTCTCGCCAAGATATGATTTATTATCAAGATATTGATAATCAAGGGGTACAAAAAGGCTTGAGTAGCTACGAAATTAAAATCCAACCAGATGATGTACTGTCACTTTCGATTTATGCTGATGATGCAGAGGCAGTAAAGTCATTTAACTTAAATTTAGCCCCTGATATGTCTACGGGTGCTAATGCTCGACCATCTTACCTTGTAGATGCTAATGGGTATATTGATCTTCCTACCATTGGGAAATTCAAAATTAGTGGGTTATCTCGCAGTGAGGCTTTGCAAGCACTGGAGAAGGAGTTGTCAAAATACATCAAAAAGCCAACAATTAGTCTTAGAATAAGTAATTTTAAAATCGCCGTACAAGGAGAGGTTAATGCACCAGGAGTTTTTCCTATTGTGTCAGAACGAGTGACTCTAATGGAGGCAATAAGTATGGCAAAAGATTTGACGATATACGGGAAACGTAATAACATTTTAATTATTAGAGAGCTAGATGGTGTTCGATCTTATAATAGAGTCGATATTACAAAAGTATCATTCATGAATTCACCTTTTTATTACCTATCTCAAAACGATGTGGTGTATGTGGAGCCTAATCAGAATAAAATTAACGGGTCTGCAATTGGTCCAAGTACTACTTTCATTTTTTCAATTACAGGCATTTTGATTTCTCTCGCAACATTGATAATAACTTCTTCTAAATAAAATAGTAAACATGGAAAATAATTTAATGGGAAACGATGCTCCTGAACAAGATTTTCAGATAAGAGCTATTGTAGATCAGTATCTATACTATTGGAGGTGGTTTGTATTAGGAGTAGTACTTAGTTTAAGTGTTGCTTTTATTTATCTTAGATATTCAGTACCGCAATACAAAGCGGCGATGACTATTTTAGTAAAAGATGATAAAAAGGGAGGTTTGTCATCTGAATTATCAGCATTCGCAGATATGGGAATTTCAGCTGGAAAAAGTAATTTAGATAATGAAATCGAAATCTTAAAATCACGCAGCCTAGTCGAAAATACAGTACGTAAAATGAATTTGAATATTTCGTTTATCGTCGAAGGCAAGGTATTGAGTGCCAATCTTTATAATAGTGCCCCAATTTTAATTAATTACCTCGAAAAAAAATCTGATTTTTATAAAGAAAGTCGATCCTATCAGTACCTAGCTTTGTCTAACGATACTTTTCAGTTTACAGATTTGCTTGGCAAAGGAAATGTTTTAGAGGGTGGGAAAAAGGTGTTTCGTTATGGTCAAGCAATTAGAACCAAATACGGTACCTTAGTGATCAATAAATCGTTGGTCAATTTGCAGCCTTATAGTGAGGATGTAAAGCCAATAAATATTGTTATTAACCCATTAGAAAGTGTGGCGGCAAGTTTTAAAGCTCGTTTAAATGTGGCGCCATTAAGTAAAACGAGTAGTATTGTCGAACTTTCTATGGTGGATCCTGTGGTTGAAAAAGCAGAGGATTTTTTGAATAATTTGGTGCAGAATTACAATGAAGAAGCTGCTGCAGATAAAAATTTTATTTCTGAAAATACTTCAAAGTTTATCGCTAATCGTTTAGCATTAATAACAGAGGAACTCGATGGAGTAGAGAAGAACGTTGAAAGGTTTAAAACGGATAATCAATTAACAAATATTGAGTCCGAGGCCCAGCTATTTATGGAGGGTTCAAACCAATACGACAATAGAGGAATAGAAACAGATATCCAATTGAATGTAGTGGCATCATTAATGGATTTCTTAAAGAAAAGCACCGCATCTGATTTGTTACCTGCTAATATTGCTAGTGGTGAGGCTAAAGAGTTGATTGAGCAATACAATCAATTAGTGCTTACACGGAATCGAGTTCTCAAAACGGCAACAGAGGCCAATCCCACGGTAGTAAAAATTAGTGAACAAATCACTGCCTTGAAATCAAATGTGGTCGCTAGTTTAAGTCGCCAAAAAAGCAATTTGATGATTCAAAAGAGAGATTTGGGAAGTCAAGAAGGTATTTTTAATAGTAAAATAAAAAAAATTCCGTCGCAAGAACGTCAATTTAGGGTGATCGCTCGCCAACAAAAAGTAAAAGAAGAGTTGTACTTGTATCTTTTGCAAAAACGCGAAGAGACAGCTATAGCGCTTGCTGCTACTGAGTCAATTGCACGTGTAGTAGATTCTGCTAAAGGCTCAAAAACGCCAGTAGCTCCAAAAAAGAATATTATCTATCTTGGTGCTTTGCTCTTAGGCTTGTTAATTCCTTTTGCAATTATTTATTTGATGGATCTTTTGGATACTAAAATTAAAAGTCGCTTGGATTTAGAGGGTAAAACTTCAGTGCCTTTTATTGGTGATGTTCCTTCATCAGACTCTCCTTCTGAAATTATCAGGTCAGAAAGCCGTACGAGTACCGCCGAAGCACTTCGAATTATCCGAACGAACTTAGAGTTTATGTTGACCAAGGTGCCTGAAGGTATCGCAAAAACAATTTTTTTGACATCGACCTTTCCTAAAGAAGGTAAAACCTTTGTTTCAGTAAATTTAGCGGCCACTTTTGCTTTATCAGGAAAAAAAGTCTTGCTAATCGGTATGGATATTCGTAATCCAAGACTAGATGAGTATTTGTCGATTCCAGATCGTGGTGTAACTAATTATTTGTCTAGCAAAACACTAGTTTTAGAAGATTTAATTGTGAAATATGATGGTTTTGAAGATTTCCACATTCTACCAGCAGGTATTATCCCTCCCAACCCAGCTGAGTTATTAATGAATAAAAAAGTAGATGGACTTTTTGAATCACTCAAAAAACAATACGATTACATCATCGTTGATACAGCGCCCGTAAGTTTAGTGACAGATACTTTATTGATAGCGAAACATGCGGATTGTTTTATCTACGTAGCTCGCGCTAACTTCTTAGAAAAACGAATGCTTAATATACCAAACACTTTGTTCAAAGAACAAAAGTTGCCTAACATGTGTATGCTTCTAAACGATACCGATTCTACTAAAGGTTATGGTTATGGTTACGGCTATGGAGCAAAAGTCGAGAAAAAAGTGTGGTACAAACGACTACTAGGAATCAAATAAACAATACCGTCCAAAAAAAAGCGGGTACTGTAGTGTTAAACTGCAGTACCCGCTTTTTTTATGTTATTTAGGTCTTATGTTTTCAAGCCGGTTTTAAAGACTTGTACTTTTAAAAAATTGATTGTTACCAATAGCTTCTTCAAGAGGTTTTAGGTCTTTTAAAAGTACTTTGTTTTCAAAAGCAGCAATGTGTTTTAAATGATGTACATCCGTGCCTACATAAGTATACATGCCTTTCTGTAGTAATTGATTTGCGATTTTTGCAATCGCTTCACCATAATAACCTACTACCGAAAGTAGGTTCAATTGAAAAACGCAGCCTGCTCGCAAAAGTTTATCATACTCGCTGCTGTTGTTGTGATAAAAAAGGTAGCGTTCAGGATGTGCTAGCACTGGAGTGTATCCCGCCACTTGCAAGTCAAACAAAATATTGTACAACTGTATTGGTGCATTGATGTATGACATTTCTACTAAAACATAATTATCTTTTAAAGTCAATAGAGTGCCTTCTTGAAAAAGAGTGACGAACAGATCGTCCATCAAGTATTCTGCTGCAGCTTTAAAAGGCAATACAAATCCGTTTGCTTTTAAGTCAATTAAAGTAGATTGTTCCTTTTCAATAATACCCTCCTTGGTGTTATTCCATACATGTTGAATAATATGAGGAGTAGTAATGATTTCAGAAATCCCAAAACTTTGCAACGCCTTTACAAGAGCTTGGGTGTCGCTCATAGCTTGAGCCCCATCATCAATACCTGGAAGCAAGTGAGAGTGTATGTCAATATGATGATCAGGGATTAAGTCCCTCAAGATCGGTTTGGATTTTAAGAATGTAAACATGCTGCAAATATATATAAAGTCCACTATTATTGTACGCCTCTTGGTATATTCAATTTCGATACATGACTCCATTTTATTACTGTTGACATTATTGATGGATAGGATGTCTCTTTTGGCGTCCCACCTTTCTTGCCCTTGCCTTTTGTTTAGGCAAGACCAAGAAAGGCGTCGGGCTATTCGCTA
>NZ_JAGPXB010000015.1 GCF_018069925.1 Flavobacterium erciyesense
TTTCATTCGTTCTTGTTCTAGCCACACTTTACTTATTGGTTCGTTTTTATCATAATCAGTCGTTTTTATCAGTTACCACTTCACGCAAAAAAGTAGATTGGAAACGTGTTGCCTTTTCATTTACAGTTTGGGCTTCGATTACTATTATCACCACACTTATCTCCTATTTTTTATATCCAGAAGATTTTAAATGGAACTTTAATCCGCTACCTTTTGCCTTTTTGGTAATTATTGGCGCGCTACTAATTCCTATTCAAACCAGTACTGAAGAGTATATTTTTAGAGGTTATTTAATGCAAGGCTTTGCTACTTTATCTAAAAACAAGTGGTTTCCGTTGCTTCTCACTTCCTTGATCTTTGGCGGCATGCATTGGTTTAACCCCGAAGTAACGCAAATGGGCCCGATTATTATGGTATACTACATTGGAACTGGATTATTCTTGGGTATCATTACCTTAATGGATGAGGGTATGGAACTAGCATTGGGATTTCATGCAGCCAACAACCTCATCGGAGCGCTATTAGTAACCTCCGATTGGTCGGCTTTTCAAACCAATTCCATTTTTAAAGATATTTCAAATCCGTCTGCGGGCTTTGATGTGATTTTACCCATCCTGATTATCTATCCTATTTTGTTATTTGTTTTTGGTAAAAAATATCAATGGGCTAATTGGAAAGAAAAATTAACAGGGAAAATTATAAATGCCTAACTTTGTTAGAGAACCTAAACCATCTAAAGCTATGACCGCAGCCTATCAAAAAGTACATCCTCTTTTTAAATTAAATGGATTTCATTTAGATCGAGACGATTTATGTCGAGTAGCTTACAGTTTTATCAAAGAAGGTGATCCGTATGAACAAGCTATTGGCTCCTTTATATTAGATTGGTTTGATGCGAAACCCTATTTAGAAGTCAGTACTTCTGGTACAACGGGGGCTCCCAAATTAATACAAGTTCAAAAATCAGCAATGGTGCAATCTGCTTTAGCTACCGGGGCTTATTTTGATTTAAGTCCAGGAAATAAAGCCTTACACTGCCTTCCAACACAATACATAGCTGGAAAAATGATGCTGGTACGCAGTTTTATTTTGGGGCTTGACCTGGATCTCGTAGCACCAAACAGTACTCCTCTTGCTAAAAACACCACAACCTATCATTTTGTAGCAATGGTACCATTGCAGGTACAAAATTCAATAGATAGTTTGGGAAAAGTAAAAAAACTAATTGTGGGTGGCGCCAAAATGAATCAAGAACTAGAAAGTTTAGTTGCCGAATTGCCTACGCAAATTTTTGAAACTTACGGAATGACCGAAACGGTTTCGCATATTGCTGCTAAACGTGTCGGCACTACTCCTTTCTCTATTTTACCAAATGTAACAATTAGCCAAGATCAGAGAGGTTGTTTGGTGATTAATGCTCCGCTAGTATCGTCAGAAGTTTTGATAACTAATGATTTGGTTGAAATTATAAATGAAAAAGAATTCATTTTGTTAGGGCGTGCAGATAACATCATTAACAGCGGAGGAATTAAATTAATTCCTGAACAAATTGAAACAAAGCTCGCCTCAAAAATAAAAGAACGTTTTTTTGTAGCAGGAATCTCTGATGCTACTCTAGGAGAAAAATTAGTACTTGTAATTGAAGGCGAAGCAAGAGAAATTTCTCTCAATGTTTTTGAAACTTTAAGTACTTACGAAAAACCAAAAGACTATTTCTTTGTTCCGCAATTTCTGGAAACAGAAAGCGGAAAAATAAAAAGAAAAGAAATTATAACTCAGATTCTCCACAACACGACTGCGTAAAACAAAAACATCTGAAAGGAAAACCAAATATTATTTGCTTTCTTTTCAGATGATTTTTTCTAATTCTACAACCTTAATTTACAATATATAATCCGTATTGATGAAGTTGGATTCTTTACTATTGAGTAAGGCTTGAAGAATCTCGTTATTGTAAGCATTGTCTTTTGACGCTACAAAAGTTCGTATCGAAAAAGAGCGCAAAGCATCATGAATACTTAAAGTTCCCACTGCCGAATCTTTGCGGCCAGTAAACGGAAACACATCGGGACCTCTTTGGCAAGAGCTATTTAAGTTTACGCGACAAACTAAATTTACCAATGCATCAATCAATGGTGCTATCGTTGTAATATCCTTACCAAATAAACTTACTTGCTGACCGTAGTTTGATTCGGCCATATCGTTAAGTGGTTCTTGAATTTCACTAAAAGTCATAATGGGAACTACAGGACCAAATTGTTCCTCATGATACACCCGCATTGCTTTATTTACTGGAAAAAGAACCGCTGGAAATATGGCATTTGGAGTTGTTTGTCCTCCTTTTTCATTAATAATAGAAGCACCATTTACAAGCGCATCATCAATTAATTCTTGAATATAAGCAGGTTTATCTTTTTCAGGAAGTGGTGTCAAAAACACTCCTTTTTCCCAAGGGTTTCCAAAAGCAAGTGCATCTACTTTTGCTGCAAAGCGTTTGTTAAATTCTGCGGCAATTGATTCGTGTACATAAATAATTTTGAGTGCAGTACAACGTTGTCCGTTAAATGATAAAGAACCTGCAATGCACTCTTGAATTGCCAAATCTAAGTCAGCATCAGGTAAAACAATCGCTGGATTTTTGGCTTCGAGTCCTAAAATTAGGCGCAATCTGTTTTTATTTGGATGTTGATCTTGTAAGGCAATCGCTGATTTACTATTGCCAATCAAAGCTAAAATATCAACTTTACCGGATTTCATAATTGGCGATGCTACCTCTCGGCCGCGACCGTAAACAATGTTGATAGCTCCTTTTGGAAAACTGTTTCGGAAAGCCTCTAAAAGTGGAGAAATTAATAACACACCGTGTTTTGCTGGCTTGAAAATTACAGGATTACCCATGATCAAAGCAGGAATCAATAATGAAAATGTTTCATTCAAAGGATAATTGTACGGACCGAGACACAATACTACTCCGAGAGGCCCACGACGTACCATGGCGTTGATGCCTTGTACTTTCGAGAAAAAGGCGCTACGAGTGTTAAGCTCTTTTAAACTTGTAATCGTATCGTAAATATATTCTACTGTACGATCGAATTCTTTTTCAGAATCGCCCAATGATTTACCAATTTCCCACATTAATAGTTTTACAACTTCGCTGCGGGTGGTTTTCATTTGTTCAACAAAGCGCTCCATACATTTAATTCGGTCAGCAACTTTCATAGTTGGCCAAAGTCCTTGTCCGTTGTTGTACGCTTCACTTGCAGCTTGCACTGCTTCGTTAGCTTCTGCCTCGCCCATAAAAGGAATAGACCCCAACAAAGTGGGTCCATAAGCATCAGTGGAGGAAATTGTTGAAAAAACAGGTGTGGTTTGTCCCTCCCACTTTTTTAATTCGCCATTGATCAAATAGGTATCTTGATTCAATAAGGCTGTTATCTGAAATTCTTCAGGAATTGTATTCATTTAGTTGGTGTTTTGTGGTTAGTTAATTAGCTATTGTAGTGGTTTACGGCTCTACCACTTCACCTTCCCAATCTAAGATTCCTCCTAGCAAATTATAGGCATATTCAAAACCCAGTTGATTCATAATTTCGCAAGCTTTGGCGCTACGCATTCCGGAACGGCAATACACGTAGTATTTTTTATCTTTATCCAATTCTTCAACAGCGTCAATAAAGCCTTGACCTTTGTGAATATCAATATTAATAGCGTTTGCGATAAAACCTTCGTTAAACTCATCAGCAGTTCTTACGTCAAGTATTACCGCATTTTCTTCAGCTTCAAACTGAGCTACCCAATCTTCTTGTGTTAAATTCATAATGATGTTTTTTTTGTAAAAATACGACGTTTTTAAGTAACAGTTATCGTGGCTTTTGTTAATTAGATAATAAATAGCAGAAAACGATTTCGCAACCGCATTACAATCAATACTATAGCCGAAATCGGTTTTAAAACTAAGAAAACACCCTATTTCACCGATAGGACATACAAAATTAATTACTTAAAAATAAAGTAGTTAGCTTAAAAAATATATCAAAATTACCTGCTATTCTCTATTTTATAAAGTACTTTTACCAGCATCGAAAATTAAAATAAACAACAGATGATTGTTCCTTTAAAAACAATTTTTCCGCAGTTCTCGCCTGACCTACTCGCTGCCATAGACCACGAAGCTTCCTACCAAACACAAGAGGCAGGTAGTATTTTAATGCGAACTGGTCAGTACATAAAAAATACGGTATTGGTCGTGAGCGGCACCATAAAAATTTATCGTGAAGACCAAGATGGTGGTGAATTTTTTATGTATTATTTGCATCCGGGACAAGCTTGTGCTATATCGATGATTTGTGCCACTAGAAATGAGAAAAGCCAAATAATGGCCAAAGTAGTTGATGAAGTCGAGCTAATCACCATCCCGTTAGCGGTTATGGACAAATGGATGATGCAGCATCGCTCTTGGTACGAATTTGTAATCGAAACCTATCGAAACAGATTTGAAGAAGTTTTAGAAGTAATTGATAGCATTGCATTTAGAGCGATGGATGAACGTTTGGAATTCTACTTGCAGCGCCATGCAGACTCATGTGGCTGTAATGAGCTAAAATTATCTCATCAAGAAATTGCATCCGATTTAAATACCTCAAGAGAAGTTATTTCAAGACTTTTAAAAAAAATGGAGCAAAGAGGTTTGCTGAAATTGCATCGTAATAACATCGAACTACTTTCTAAAAAATAACACTTATTGTTTCCTTATCATTATAACTTACTATGGAATATTTTGGCTATTTGGCTTCAATAATTATCGGACTTTCGTTGGGTTTAATTGGTGGCGGCGGATCAATATTAACAATTCCAATTTTAGTGTACTTATTTAAAATTGACGTTGAATTGGCTACTACCTATTCCTTATTTATCGTAGGGGTTACATCCTTATTAGGCTGTATTAGCCATTATAAGATGGGCAACTTACAACTAAAGTCGGCTTTATACTTTGCCGTACCATCCGTATTTTCTATTTTGATTATTCGAGAAGTAATTTTTCCGCAAATTGCCACTACCTTGTTCACCATAGCAACTTATCAAGTTTCTAAAAACGATTTAATCATGATTGTTTTTTCGATTCTAATGATGGCGGCAGCGATAGCAATGATTCGAAAAAGCAAACCCATTCCTGAAGGTTTAAAAACAAATTACATACAATTGGGCTTTATTGGTTTTGTTGTGGGAATTGTGACAGGTTTCTTGGGCGCAGGAGGCGGATTTTTGATTATTCCTGCCTTATTATTTTTTGCTAACCTACCAATGAAACAAGCTGTTGGAACTTCCTTACTGATTATATTTATCAACTCAAGTATCGGCTTTGTGGGCGATTTGTATATCGGGACTGCGATTGATTATCAGTTATTATTAGTAATTGCTGCGATGGCTTTTGTTGGAATGCTGATTGGAATTCAAATTTCAAAGAAAATTAATGGAGCACAACTCAAACCTATTTTTGGTTGGTTTGTTTTAATCATGGGCGTGTACATTATTACTAGAGAACTTTTTTGCTAAAAAATATACAACTGTAACAATTATCACTTTTATTACTAAAAAACAAAAGTACATTTGTACTCAAATAAAACATACTATTATGAAAATTGAACAAATATATACCGGATGTTTAGCACAAGGTGCTTATTACATTACTTCAAATGGAGTTGCAGCAATCATTGATCCACTGCGTGAAACACAACCGTACTTAGATCGTTTGCAAAGAGATGGAGTAGTATTAAAATATATTTTTGAGACTCATTTTCACGCTGATTTCGTATCGGGCCATTTGGATTTAAGCAAGCAAACAGGAGCACCTATTGTTTATGGTCCGCTAGCATTACCTGCTTTTGAAGCGATATCAGCAACTGACGGGCAATTATTTCCTCTTGGAAATGTAACTATCAAAGTATTGCATACGCCAGGACACACAATGGAGAGTACTTCGTATTTATTGTTGGATGAAAACGGTAAAGAACACGCACTTTTTTCAGGTGATACTTTGTTTATTGGCGATGTTGGCCGACCTGATTTGGCACAAAAAGCGGCGCATTTAACACAAGAACAATTAGCTGCTACATTATATCAATCGTTACGTTCAAAAATAATGACTTTGCCAGATGATGTGATTGTTTATCCGGCCCATGGTGCAGGTAGCGCTTGTGGCAAAAACATGAGTAAAGAAACAATATCAACCATTGGAAACCAAAAAGCAACAAACTACGCTTTACGTGCGAATATGACGGAAGCCGAGTTTATTCAAGAAGTCACAGATGGTTTATTGCCTCCTCCAGCCTATTTTGGTATGAACGTAGCAATGAACAAAGAAGGTTACGAAAGTTTTGAACATGTTTTAAACCTAGGTATGAGAGCACTTACACCTAAAGAGTTTGAAACTGCAGCCTCTGAAACTGGAGCATTATTGCTTGATACTCGAAAAAATGGTGAATTTGCCAAAGGTTTTATTCCGCAATCGATTAATATTGGTATTGATGGTGACTTTGCTCCGTGGGTAGGATCGATGATTGCCGATGTTAAACAACCTATTTTAATTATTTGCGAGGTGGGTCAAGAAGAGGAAACTGTTACTCGATTAAGTCGCGTAGGTTTCGATAATTTGGTAGGCCACTTGGCAGGAGGTTTTGAGTCTTGGGCAACTGCAGGAAAAGAAACCGATACTATTAATAGAATTACTGCCGAAACATTTGCAAATCAAGTAATTATTGGTGAGGACAAAGTAATTGACATTCGAAAAGCAACAGAATATGCAGCGGAGCACGTAACAGATGCTTACAGCAAACCACTCGCTTCTATTAATGATTGGATTGAAGATATTGACCCGAAACAACACTTTTTTATTCATTGTGCAGGCGGATATCGCAGTATGATAGCAGCATCAATTTTAGAAGCAAGAGGATTTAGAAATTTTACTGAAATTGAAGGTGGATTTAACGCTATTGCAAAAACTGAGGTTCCAAAAACTGATTTTGTTTGTCAGAGTAAAATACTTCAAAACTAATTCAACAAAGGTACTATTGCCATGAACCTCAACATTTATTAGTGTGATTTTCATATTTTAAATAATTTGGAAATCGCACTGCTAATTTAAATAAAGATTGAATTAATGAGTGAATCGAAAGAGATCAATTTGAATCAAACCCTAAACAAGAATTATTGGGATAATCGTTACCAAACGAACAATACCCAATGGGATATTGGTCAAGTTGCACCACCAATTCAGGAATTTATAGACACTATTGCTGATAAAAATGCTAGAATCCTTATTCCTGGTTGTGGTAATTGTTACGAAGCCATTTATTTGCTTCAACAAGGATTTACAGCTATTACCTTGATTGATATTGCACCAACATTAGTAAATAGCTTACAGGTAAAATTCAAAGATAATCCACAAATACAAGTAATTTTAGGAGATTTTTTCGAGCATCAAGATAGCTACGATTATATTCTTGAGCAAACTTTCTTTTGTGCGTTGCCTCCGCAAAACAGACCCTTGTATGTTTCAAAAATGAAAGAATTGCTCGCTCCCAAAGGTGTTTTGTTTGGACTTTTATTTGACCGTGATTTTGAATCAGGACCTCCATTTGGCGGAAATAAACTGGAGTACCACGGTTTATTTGAATCAGATTTTAATATCATTAGCCTTGAAAAAGCCAAGAATTCAATTCAGCCAAGAGCCAATGCGGAAGTTTTTATTCATTTTCTTAGAAAAAATTAAGGTTTGTGCTGTAAAAATAAGTTTAACATTCGCTGTCAAGCATCTTTTATAATTTTAACTCTTTACAGATATAAAATGACGGATAAGAACTGCAAGTAAACAGTTTTTATCCGTTTTTTAATTATTTCTTGGTTAACCACAGCTGTAACATTTTCTCTAGATCTGATTGTATAATTGGTTTAGGTAAATAATCATTAATTCCAGCTTCTAAACATTTTTCCTTATCTCCAATCATGATTCCTGCCGTAATTGCAATTATGGGAACCTCTTTGTACCCATCTATTTTTCGAATTTCGGCTGTAGCTTCGTATCCATTTTTGTTTGGCATTTGGATGTCCATCAAAATAAGATCGGGTTTGTAATTTCGAGATATTTCAATGGCTTCATTTCCATCTTTTGCTTCATATACGGTACAATCAGCAACAAGCCTTTTAACAAACGTTTTAGCCAACATCATATTGATTTTATTATCCTCAACAATAAGAATCTTTTTATCTTTTAATTCAAATTGAGGAGCAGTTATACTCCCTTCAATAGATTTTTGAATTGCTATTAATTCATTTTTTTTATGTTTGGCGTTTTTAAATTTAATTTCAAAAAAGAAATCGCTTCCTTCGCCTAAGGTACTTATCAATTGAAGCTTGCTGTTCATCAAAGCCAAAAGTTGGTTTGAAATTGCCAAACCTAGCCCGGTGCCACCAAATTTTCGGTTAGTCGAATTGTCTTCTTGTACAAAGGATTTAAATATTTTTTTGTTGTTATCAGTTTTGATTCCTACTCCGGTATCTTTTACAGAAAACTTTATAGTTGACCACTTTTGCCCCGAAGATTTTATTTTATTTATATCTAAACGAATTTCGCCAAAATGAGTAAACTTAATAGCGTTGCTCAAGAGATTGACTAAAATTTGTTTCAATCGAACGGAATCTGCCATAATGTATTGTGGCAACAGTTTATCTATATTTAATGTTAGTTGGATGTTCTTTTTGCTGGCCTGAATTTTGAATAAATTAATTACTTGAGTGGTCAACTTTACAAGATTAACCTCTTCAATGTTCAGTTCTAATTTTCCAGATTCAATTTTAGAAAAATCCAAAACGTCATTAACAATATCCATAAGTGTTGCTGCTGACTCATTTACGGTAGTCATGTATTCCGCCTGATTTTTCTTTAAATTAGACTTCATTAATAGGTGTGTAAAACCAATAATTCCGTTCAGAGGCGTTCGTATTTCGTGGCTCATATTGGCCAAGAAATCAGTTTTTGCTTTGTTGGCTGCTTCGGCTTGCTCTTTGGCTTTCAGCAATTCCATTTCAAGAGTTTTTTGTTCAGTTATATCAATAAAACTTATAATTACCTCTACTAAATTGCCGTTCATATCAAAATCAGGAAAACCATTGACCAACAACCAAGTCATAGTGCTTGAATCAGGCAATTCTAAACCAATTTTAAAGTTTTTTAGAGGTTTTTTAGAGGTTATAATTTGATTTACCGGATACCATTCGAACGTCATTTTATCGTTGTTTTCATCGTAAAACTTCCAAATTGGATTACTAGCCGTCATTCCCTTTAAGGATTCAACATCGTACGCTAATAATTCAGCTGCCTTTTGATTCCATACAATGATTGAAGTATCAGGAGCGTGAACAATGATTCCTGCATCTAAATTACTAATCAGTCCACGGTATCGTTCTTCACTTTTAAAAAGCATAAGATCGGACTGCTTTGATTGTGTAACATCACGACTCAAACAAATAAAGTGTTTCTGATCGCTTGCGCTGTCATACATTGGCGCAACCGACAATTCAAACCAATGCAAGCCTTTATCAGGTAAGTATAGTGAATATTGACGTCCCGTTGAATATCCAAATTCACTAGCCTCTTTTATTGCTGATAAAATCAAATTGGATGCGTCAGGTGGTAATATCTCTGAAAACAACTTTCCAAGAAAGTAATCGGGAGTTACAATCAATAATTCATTGGTACTTGAATGGTAATTGTATATTCTTCCGTCTTCGTCTAATTCGAAAAGCATATCAGGAATGGCGCCAAGAATAGCTTCCATTTTTTTATGCATTTTCATGAACGCATTTTCAATTTTTTTCCGTTCGCTAATATTTCTAACAATTGCCACAATCCTTCCATCAGCAATCATCTTAGCAGTAATTTCGACAACAACTAAAGAACCGTCTTTATGTTGCATACTGCGTTCTAGTAACGTTTGTTGACCATTTGCAAGTTCATTAAACATTAATGGAATTCTTTCTAGTTCTTCATTTTGAAATAAATCACTTACGTTTTTAGAGCACAATTCTTCCTTAGAATAGCCCAACATCTTACAAGCACTTTCGTTTACTTCTAATAGATTACCAGCAACATTATTAATAAAAATCGCATCAGATGCTTGCTCAATTAAACTGCGGTATTGTTCTTCACTGTTGCTAAGTTTTTCTTTGATGTTTTTTAACTCTGTTATTTCAGTTAATGCTCCGTTTAACCGAATAGCCTTTCCACTCTGGTCCCGGGTGACAACACCACGGTCGTAAAATATACCGTAAGTACCATCGGCTTTGAGAAAACGAAACTCATCTGACCAGTTGCGTTCTGCGCCAGCGTAAGTATCATCTAACTTTTTTGTAACCCGTTCGCGATCATCAGGATGCACTTTAGAACGCCATAAAGCTGCATTATTTATTCCATCAGGCTCTAAACTTCCAAAACCTAATAAATCAATAAATGTTTGATTATTCCAACTTTGGCCAGTAACCAAATCTACTTCAAAAACAGCATCATTGGTAGCCTGTGCAATAGTTTCAAATCGCGAATTTGCAGTCTTGAGTTCCTCTTCGGCTTTTTTAATTTCGGATAAGTCAAGTCCCATTCCTAACAAACATCGTTCTCCGTTATATTGAATTGGGTTCGAGTTTATGAAAAACGGAACCTTCACCTTATTTTTTGTCTGAAAAACAACTTCAATCCCAGGCAATTTATCACCTTCTTCAAAGTTTGATCCAAATGCTAGTTCTATTCGATCTCTAATTTTTGCTTTTTCATCATCGTCAAGTACATCTAATGCATTTAATTGTCTCATTTCTTCCGGCGTATAACCGGTGAGAGTTTCAAAGTTTTTATTCCATTTTACAAACTTTCCTTGTTGATTATATAAATAGAAAATTCCAGGTAGATTATTGATAATTACTTCTGAAAGCTGCTGCTCCTTTAAAATTGCAACTTCTGATTTCTTACGTTCTGTAATATCTGTTATTGTACCAACATACCCTACTACTTCATTTTTTATATTGCGTTCTGGAATTGCTTGCCCCATTACCCAAACAATAGTTCCATCGGGTTTCAAAAAACGATACTCTGTAGTAGATTTTTCCTGTGTTTTTGAATCTTCCTGCCATCTTTTTGCCAAGTATTCCTTATCATCCGGATGTACTGCATCGAGCCAACCATAACCAATAGCGTCTTCATAAGAAAAACCCGATATTCTACTCCAATACGGATTTACATAAGTCGTACAACCTGTCATATCGGTTCTAAAAATACCAACAGGAGACACTTCTGTTAAAGTGTGGTAGCGCTGTTCACTTTCAATTATTGCTTCAGATGTTTCTTTTCTTTGTGATTCGTTTTCAAGAATTTCAAGTGCAAAGGCAATATCGTTGGTTGCCTCTTGCAATAATTTTATTTCTTCTGCATCAAAAAAGTTCTTTTCACCTGCATAAAACATAATGACACCAATGACTTCCTTAAATTTCTGAATTGGTAATGCTATCATAGACTTATAATTGCGTTTTAGCGCTTCTTCTTTCCAAGGCAACATCATTGCATCCGTCTCAATATCATTACAAACTACATATCGGTTTTCAAGAAATGCCCGAGCAGCAGGACCTTGTCCCGCAGGCATGTTTGCATTTGTTGAAGGAATTACAATATTATCAAAATAGTCTTGATGGTCACCAGCCATACGAATAGGTTCTAACAACTGCTTTTGCTCATCATACAAACCAATCCATGCCATTCTGAACTTACCTTGTTCTATAGCAATTGTACAGGCCTCATAGAACAAATTTTCTTGATTAGTTGTACGAACAATCATTTGGTTCATATGACTAATGAAAGAGTATAAGCGATTGGCTTTAATAATCTTTTGTTCAGCAATCACTCGAGAAGTAACATCAGTGATAATACCATGACAAATTACCGTTCCTTCAAGCTCCAGAATAGGTAACGAATTTATGTGATGCCACATTAAGCCCTTTGTAGGATGAAAATAGCGGTATTCTATTTGCAGTGGTACCAAATTATTTTTGGTATTGGTAACGCTAGCCAATAAAGGAGCAAGATCATCTGGGTGTACAGCAGCATAAATTTGTTGTTGATTGTTTTCTATTTCTTCAAATTTAAATCCAAAAATATCGTGGATTGCGTTACTAGCATAGGTGTAACAATAACTTCCATCTAAATTATGTCGCAACGAATAAATCATTCCTGGTGAGGCTTCAGCAATTTTTAAAAATTTATCTCGTTCAAGTTCCAATTGTTTTTGAGCTGCTTTTGCCTGCGTAACGTCTCGCATATTGGTAATAATACCACGCACATCTTCATCGTGCAAAAGGTTATTAACGTATCCCTCCATCCAAATGTAGTGCCCATCACTATGCTTGACTTGAAATTGTACCGGAAATGATAAACCAGGATTTTCGAGAGCTAAAGCCATTTTTTCTTTTACATAAAGCAAATGGTCTGGATGTATAAAATCTAGGCCACATAAATCTGTAAAATCATCGTTAATCCAACCTGTGATTTTTATTGAAGACTCACTTATAAATAATATTCGATAGTTTTCGTCTAATAAAGTAATGCTATCTTGATTATTTTGAATAAAAGCCCTAAATCGTTTCTCATTTCGAACAAGTTGTTCTTGAATGTTTTTTTGTTCCGTAATGTCTTTTACAAAACCTAAAAATTTATTTTCGGACAACTTTACCGCTTCGGCAGCCCAGCATCTAACTTGCCCAGATTTTGTTTTGATAAATATTTCTTTTTTACCCACCCCATTTTCTACCAATTTTTGAAATTCCTTGATGTATTCCTGAACCTCTTCTTCAATTGATAAATCACCAAACTTCATTTTTAAAAGTTCTTCTCTTGAATATCCTGATAATGTGCATGCTGCTTGATTAACCTCTAAATAATGTCCTTTTTCACCTACTACAAAAACGCCATCGGGTGCATTTTCGATATAAGTTTTAAAGTTTGAGTTACTTTCTTCCGATAGTAATTGCAATTCGTAGTCAAGTGCCGAAACCTCACGTTCTTTTATTTCTTTTTGAAAATTTTTCTTATCTGTAATATCTTGAAATGTTCCTTTTAAACGGCGCACAGATCCATCTTCATCTACAATAGGGAAAACTATGGCATTTAAATACTTATTTTTTCCGGTTGATAAAGTCACACATTGTTCAAATATTACTTCTTCTTTATCTTGTATACAGGTAATTAATTTACTTAAAAAAAGTTCAGCCGATTCCTTGGTTTGGACCAATAGCAATTCATTATACAAATCCAACTGAGCTGCCTCTTGAACTTCCAAAATAGCAAATAGTTGTTGCGACCATTGCATTTTTTTTGTTGTAAAATCGAGTTCCCAACTGCCTATTTTTGCGATTTTTTGAATATGAGTTAAAGATGCTTCGCTATCGAGTAATTGTTTTTGTATACTTTCGAAATCAGTAAATTCCACACCAATGGCCTGAATACAGTCATTTTGTGATGACAATGTCAACACCCATTCAAAACCGAATACTCGGCCATCACTCGCTACAAATCTATTTTTTAAAGTAGTGACAGAAGTACCACTGCCTACCAACGCAAATGCTTTTAAAGTTTCATTATGATCATCAGCATGTATAAAAGATAAAAATGGTCGACTAAGAAACTCTTCTTCAGAAAATCCAAATTTAAGAGTGAAAGCAGGATTAATTTGCTTAAAAAAACCATCAAATGTCAGGATACACGCTAAATCTTTTGACTGATGTAGCACATTTTTAATTTTCTTGAGCTCAGCATTTGCTTGCTCCAACCTACTTATTTGTTGCTCTTGAGCTTTGATTTGCCGAATTAGATCATCGTAGGATG
The DNA here is from genome assembly GCF_018069925.1 of Flavobacterium erciyesense. Lineage (GTDB taxonomy): Bacteria > Bacteroidota > Bacteroidia > Flavobacteriales > Flavobacteriaceae > Flavobacterium > Flavobacterium erciyesense. Next base: position 13,916 of record NZ_JAGPXB010000015.1, read on the forward strand.
GTTCTTTTGATTGCATATTGTGAAAATATTAAAGAAAAAGCTAAATGTATAAATTTTTAAAACTTAAATCAAGTTTACTTTTTCAAATTATCATCGTGCAAGAAACAACTAATCATACCCTTACAATTATTGAAGGTCCTAAAATTCGGACAAAAGTTATGGATCGTAAAAAACACTAAAATTCAACCTCTATTTCGATCTCAAAAAATTAACAAAAATTTAATCGACATTTGTATATACAACATTAAATAAAGACTACATTTGTACCCACAAATGACATATATACAAATATGAAAATTGAAGAAATATTAAAATCTACTGTACCGATGGATAATTCAAAAAAAATTATCCTCAATATTATGTATACCCAAAATGTACTTGCAGAGCATTTTAATGAAATTTTAAAACCTTATGAAATCTCAAGTGAGCAGTACAATGTATTGCGCATTTTAAGAGGACAAAAAGGAAATCCAGCCAATATGTGCGTAATTCAAGAGCGCATGTTAGCAAAAACAAGTAACACTACTCGGTTAGTTGATAAATTATTACTTAAAAATTTTGTGACCCGAAAAGTATGTTCAGACAACCGCAGAAAAATTGAAGTTTTAATTACAGAGGAAGGACTAAAAGTACTAGAAGAGCTTGATCCAAAAGTGACCGCTCATGAAAAATCCTTCTCGCAAAAACTAAGTACATCAGAGATTGAGACTTTGAATCAATTATTAGAAAAATATAGAAATCAATAAATACCAATAACAAAATGAATACATTCGTAGATAATCAAAACTGGAGATATGCAACAAAGAAATTTGATGCCTCTAAAAAAGTAAGTACAGAAGATTTAAACATATTGAAAGAAGCAATTAGACTTTCTGCATCTTCTTACGGCTTACAGCCTTACAAAATTATTATTGTTGAAAATCCTGAATTAAGAGCTAAAATTCAGCCATCTGCATGGGGACAAACACAAATTGTTGACGCTTCTCACCTTTTAGTTTTTGCAAATGAAGTGAATTTTGGAGCTGAAGGAATTGATGCTTTTATTGCAAACATGAGTCAAACAAGAGGTATTCCGGTTGAAAATTTACAGCCATACAATGACTTAATGAAAAACAATTTGACTACACTTCCTGAAGAAGTGCGTAACACTTGGGCAGCAAAACAGACTTACTTAGCAATGGGTAATTTATTGAATGCCGCAGCGGAGCTAAAAATTGACGTTACGCCAATGGAAGGATTTATTCCTGCTGATGTAAACGAAATTTTAGGATTGAATGCATTAGGATTGAACGCATCTCTACTTGCAACCGTAGGTTACAGACATGAAGAAGATGCAACACAATTTGGTAAAAAAGTACGTAAATCAACTGAAGAATTATTTATTACATTATAATTATTAATCAACATTAAACAAAAAAACAAATGAAAAATCTAAAATCAATTGCATTAGCAGTAGTAGTAGCTTTAGCTACAGTAACAGTAAACGCTCAAACTAAAAAAGTAGATGCTACTCAAAGTTCAATTAAATGGGTTGGAAAAAAAGTAACAGGTGCTCATGAAGGTACAATCAACCTAAAAAGCGGTAACCTTGTTTTTAAAGGTAAAAAATTAGTTGGTGGAAACTTTATTGTTGACATGAACTCAATGACTGTAACTGACTTAAAGGCAGGGCAAGGAAAAGAAAAATTGGAAGGGCACTTAAAAGCTGATGACTTTTTTGGAACTGAAAAATTTGCAACTTCAACTTTAGTTTTCAAAAAAGTAACTGCAAAATCTGCAAACGCTTACGCAGTAACAGCTGATTTGACCATCAAAGGAATTACTAAACCAGTAACTTTTGACTTGACTACAACTGCAAACACTGCAAATGCTAACGTAGTAGTTGATAGAACTAAATACAAAATTGAGTACAACTCAGCTAGTATTTTCAGCGCAATTGGTGACAAAGCCATCAACGATGATTTCACATTAGCTGTAGCTTTAAAATTCTAAGAATTTATTGGTCTCACATTATAACCCCAACAAGCAATTGTTGGGGTTCTTTTTTATATACCAATTAATCTTCAGTCAGGATTTAACAAAATAGCGTGATAACTGCTTCATTTTTAACAACCGTTTTATTTGCAAGTCCGATAATCATTTCTATATTTGCACTATACAAAAAAAAACAATGAATACAATTTTAAACAATACTTGGTGGTGGAACAATTTACGTCAGTCGTCGTGAAGAGAGCTCCTATAGTATGTTTAAAACTACTTATACAAAAGGCTTGTCATGACGACAAGCCTTTTTTTTATGTATCACAAAATCAAAACTAATCAACTAAAAATACAAGATCTTGAAATCATTTGCTTTACATACTCACTACAAACAAATTCTTGCAGACACCATCACGCCTGTAAGTGTGTATTTAAAAATTAGAGATAAATTCCCTAACAGTTTACTGCTCGAAAGTAGCGATTACCACGGCAACGACAACAGCTTTTCCTATATTTGTTGCAATCCCATCGCTTCGATAAAAATAGAAAATGAAACGGTTTACAAGCAGTTTCCTGATGGAACTTTTGAAAAAACGGCAATCGAAGCTACTACAGATGTACCGTCAATTATTCAAGAATTTTCTGGACAATTCAAATCTGAAAAAAATAATTTTAAATTCATCAACAATGGCTTGTTTGGGTATATTTCGTATGATGCAGTGCGTTATTTTGAAAAAGTAACTATCGCCAAAAAAGAAAATAGCAATACTATTCCCGATATTTATTATGCGGTTTACCAAAATATAATTGCCATCAACCATTTTAAAAATGAAGCTTATATTTTTTGCCACAGCATAAACGGTCACAATAACATTTCAGAAATTGAACAATTGCTTCAATCTCGCAATATTGCTTCGTATAAATTCACCAAAGAAGGAGCTGGATTTTCTAACTTAACGGATGCCGAGTTCAAGCACAATGTAGCTTTAGCTAAAAAGCATTGTTTCCGCGGAGACGTTTTTCAATTAGTACTTTCACGCCGATTTACACAAGGCTTTAAAGGAGACGAATTCAATGTTTATCGCGCCTTACGCAGTATAAATCCTTCACCCTATTTGTTTTTCTTTGATTATGGCGACTTTAAAATATTTGGGTCGTCGCCCGAAGCGCAAATCATCGTAAAAGATCGTAAGGCTGAAATTCACCCAATCGCAGGAACTTTTAAACGAACTGGCGATGACGAAAAAGATGCTGAATTAGCCAAACAATTATCAGAAGACAAAAAAGAAAACAGCGAACACGTTATGCTTGTTGATTTGGCTAGAAACGATCTCAGTCGCCATGGTCACGCAGTAAACGTGGAGCGCTATCGTGAGGTTCAATTTTTCTCGCATGTAATTCATTTGGTTTCAAAAGTAACAGGACATTTACATGAAAATGCTACAACCATGCAAGTAGTAGCCGATACATTTCCAGCAGGAACCTTGAGTGGCGCACCAAAACATAGAGCCATGCAACTAATTGAAGAATATGAAAAAACCAATAGAAATTTTTACGGAGGTGCCATTGGTGTTATGGATTTTGAAGGCAACTTTAATCACGCGATTATGATTCGTACTTTTTTAAGTAAAAATCATCAATTGCATTGCCAAGCAGGCGCAGGGATTGTAGCAGGATCAGATGAAGAAAACGAAATGCAAGAAGTGTACAATAAATTAAGAGCATTAAATACGGCTTTGGATTTAGCGGAGACCATTTAAAAACTAATTTAAAGATTTAAAGATTTAATAATTCAAGAATTTAAAGATTGTCAAAAAATAGAATTTTTTACACGAGCCTGAACAACGAACTGGCGAAGCAATCTTTAAATCTTTCAATTTTTCAATAATAAAAATGAAAAAAATACTAGTCATAGACAATTACGATAGCTTCACTTACAATTTAGTGCACTACCTTGAAGATTTAAATTGCGAAGTTACAGTATACCGAAACGATGAATTTGAGTTAGATGAAATTGCTTCGTTTGATAAAATTTTACTCTCGCCTGGACCTGGAATTCCTGACGAAGCTGGTTTACTCAAAGCGGTTATTCAAAAATATGGACCAACAAAAAGTATTTTTGGAGTATGCTTAGGGCAACAAGCTATTGGCGAAGTATACGGCGGAACATTAACTAACCTAGACAAAGTTTATCACGGTGTAAGCTCTATGGTTCAAACCACGGTTACTGATGAAGGTTTGTTTGAAGGTTTGGATAATTCATTTGAAGTAGGACGTTACCACTCGTGGGTTGTCGAAAGCAATTTACCCGAAGTACTTGAAGCTACTTCTGTTGATGAAAATGGACAAATTATGTCTTTGCGTCATAAAAATTTTGATGTTCGCGGCGTACAATTTCATCCCGAAAGCGTTTTGACACCTAATGGCAAAAAGATATTAGAGAATTGGGTGAAAAATTAGTCCTAAGCTCGAAAGACTCTCAACTTTAAGACAGATACAAAAATGAAAAATATATTAAATCGCCTGATTAATCACGAAATACTTTCAAAGCAAGAGGCCAAAGAAGTATTGATTAATATTTCGAATGGAAGTTACAACAGCAGCCAAATTGCTTCTTTCTTGACCGTTTACATGATGCGAAGCATTACCATTGATGAGCTTGCAGGATTTCGCGAAGCCTTACTTGAGTTGTGTATTCGCGTTGACTTGTCCGCCTATAACGCCATTGATTTATGCGGAACAGGTGGCGATGGAAAAGATACTTTTAATATTTCAACATTGGCTTCATTTGTGGCTGCAGGTGCTGGTATAAAAGTAGCAAAGCACGGTAACTATGGCTTATCATCAGTTTCAGGATCGAGCAATGTCATGGAAAAAATGGGAATTAAGTTCAGTAACGACCCAGAGTTTTTAGAGCGTTCTATCGATCAAGCGGGTATTTGCGTACTGCATGCGCCACTTTTTCACCCTGCCATGAAAAATGTGGGACCAATTAGAAAAGAATTAGCTGTAAAAACCTTTTTTAATATGTTAGGACCGATGGTGAATCCGTCTTTTCCTAAAAATCAATTAGTAGGTGTTTTTAATTTAGAATTAGCGCGAATGTATGCTTATCTCTATCAAAATACCGAAGTGAATTTCACAATTTTGCACTCACTTGATGGCTATGACGAAGTATCCTTAACCGGTGCTACCAAAACCATTAGCAATACAATGGAAGGCATGTTGCACCCCGAAGATTTTGGAGCAAGCCTATTGCTACAAACTGAAATTGAAGGCGGAAAAACAATTGACGAATCGGCTCAAATGTTTACTAACATCATTTCAGGCAAAGGTACTGAGGCTCAAAATAATGTAGTTTGTGCCAATGCAGCAATGGCTATTGCAACTGTAACTAAATGCAGTCCTTTAGAAGGATTTCAAATAGCAAAAGAAAGTTTATTATCCGGAAAAGGACTTTTATCTTTGACCAAATTGCAGGAATTGAGTAAGTAAAATAGTTTAAAGTTTGAGGTTTAAAGTTGTTGATTTGGAAAACTTTAAACTTTAAACAAACAAAACGTTAAACAAATAAAAATGAATATCCTAGATAAAATCATAATCGACAAAAAACGAGAAGTCATTCTCAAAAAAAATATCATTCCTGTTTCGCAGTTAGAATCGTCAGTGTTTTTCAACAAAGAAACCATTTCATTGCGAACTAATTTATTAAACAGCAGTTCTGGAATTATTGCCGAACACAAGCGCAGATCACCATCAAAAGCAGCTATAAATTACGACTTCACTGTAGAGGAAGTAACAAAAGGTTACGAGAATGCTGGTGCTTGCGGAATCTCGGTTTTAACCGATGGGAAATATTTTGGCGGATCGCTTGACGATTTGCTTCTAGCAAGAGCAAGTGTAAATGTTCCGCTTTTGCGAAAAGAATTTATTGTTGATGAGTACCAAATTTTAGAAGCCAAAGCACATGGCGCCGATTTAATTTTGCTAATCGCTGCAGTTTTAACTCGAGACGAAATCAAATCATTATCTGAATTTGCTAAGAGTTTAAATCTAGAAGTCTTGCTCGAAGTACACAATCTTGAAGAGTTACACAAATCGATAATGCCTTCATTAGATCTTATCGGCGTAAACAATCGTAATTTAAAAACATTTGAAGTCAGCTTAGATTTCAGTAAGGATTTGGCAGCTCATATTCCGGATGATTTTGTTAAGGTTTCCGAAAGTGGGATTTCATCAGTAGCAGCCATTCAAGAGTTAAAACCTTACGGATACAAAGGTTTCCTAATTGGAGAAAACTTCATGAAAACCGATAACGCAGGCGCAGCCGCTACTGAATTCATTCAACAATTAGGTTAAATAAAAATTACAATAAACACCTTTATACACTTAATAATGAACGAACAAGAAATACCAATCACTGCAAAACAAACTGGCTATGCCATGAAAATTTGCGGAATGAAGTACTCTGAAAATATTCTCGAAGTAGCTGCACTTTTGCCAGATTACATGGGCTTTATTTTCTGGGAACCTTCGTCACGGTATTTCACAGGAACTATTCCAACCTTACCAGCATCAATAAAAAAAGTTGGGGTATTTGTTAATGCTAGCGTGCTTGAAGTACAAGCGAAAGTCAAGCAACACGATTTACAAGCCGTACAATTACACGGACACGAATCTGTTGCATTTTGCCAAGAATTAAGAGAAGTTTTGGGTGTTAACATCGAAATTTTTAAAGTCTTCTCCGTCGGGAGTGATTTTGATTTCGAAATAATTAAAGAATTTGAAGACAGTTGCGATTTCTTCTTATTCGATACCAAAGGAAAATTACCGGGAGGCAACGGAACAGTATTCGACTGGAAAATGCTAGAAAATTATCCTTCACAAAAACCATTTTTCTTAAGTGGCGGAATTGGTCTTGATGAAGTAGCACAAATAAAAGAAATAACAAAAAGCAACTTACCCGTATACGCCTTAGATTTGAATAGTAAATTTGAAATTGAGGCAGGATTAAAAAACAGTAATGCATTAAAGCAGTTTCAGGAACTACTGAAACAATAAACTTTTAAAAAAAATATCATGAGTTACAATGTAAACGAGAAAGGTTATTACGGAGAATTTGGTGGTGCATTTATCCCTGAAATGTTATATCCAAATGTAGAGGAACTACGTCAAAATTATTTAAAAATCACAGCCGAACCTTCTTTTCAAGAGGAGTTTGACAGTTTATTGCGTGAGTATGTAGGTCGCCCTACTCCACTGTACTTTGCCAAAAGATTATCAGAGCAATACAACACCAAAATTTACTTAAAGCGTGAAGATTTATGCCATACTGGTGCACATAAAGTAAACAATACAATCGGTCAAATTTTGTTAGCTAAACGCCTAGGAAAAACCCGCATCATTGCTGAAACTGGTGCAGGACAGCACGGTGTAGCCACAGCAACCGTATGTGCATTGATGGGCTTAGAGTGTATTGTGTACATGGGCGAAGTCGACATCAAACGTCAAGCTCCAAATGTGGCTCGTATGAAAATGTTAGGCGCTACCGTTCGTCCAGCAACTTCAGGATCTAAAACTTTAAAAGATGCTACTAACGAAGCGATTAGAGATTGGATTAATAATCCGTTAGACACTTATTACATCATTGGTTCAGTGGTGGGGCCGCATCCTTACCCTGATATGGTCGCCCGTTTCCAATCGGTTATTTCAAAAGAAATCAAAGCACAATTACTTGAAAAAGAAGGCCGCGAAAACCCTGATTATGTGGTAGCTTGTGTAGGTGGCGGTAGCAATGCAGCCGGAACGTATTACCACTTTCTTGACGAAAAGGACGTGAACATTATTGCTGTTGAAGCAGCAGGATTAGGCGTTGATTCTGGCGAGAGTGCCGCAACCTCAGCACTAGGTAAAGTGGGCGTTATTCACGGTAGCAAAACTTTGTTAATGCAAACCACCGATGGCCAAATTACCGAGCCTTACAGTATTTCAGCTGGTCTTGATTATCCTGGTGTAGGTCCAATGCACGCACATTTATTTGCTTCTGGACGTGCACAATTCATTTCAATTACCGATGCGCAAGCCATGGATTGGGGTATCAAATTATCAAAAACCGAAGGATTAATTCCTGCCATCGAGAGCGCACATGCCTTTGCAGTTTTAGACGAAATGAAATTCAAGCCAGAGGATATTGTAGTCATCAACCTTTCTGGCCGTGGCGACAAAGATTTAAATACATACATTGATTATTTCAACTTATAACATTAGTATATTTGGGGCGTTTCCCGCCGCGGCGGGTCGGGCTGTACGCTGTATCTTTTTCATGGCAAAAAAAGCCATGAAAAAGGATGCCGCTTCCATCCCTAACGCACACCAATAACCAGAAATCAAACTACTTATGGAATATTTATTCTCCTACGGTACCCTGCAGTCCAAAGAAATTCAGATGCAAGTTTTTAATAAACTTTTAATCGGAACCGAAGACCAGCTTACAGGATACAAACTAAAAGGTTTGCAAATTGAAGAAGAATTTGGAATGGAAGATTATTTTGTAGCCATGCCAAGCGATAATCCCGCTGATGCAATCACTGGAATTGCCTTTGCAGTCACCAGCGATGATCTCATCAAAGCAGATCAATTTGAATCAAACGCTTACAGAAGAATTCAAATTACATTAAAATCAGGCATCACTGCTTGGATTTTTATTGAAAGTTAATAGATAACAGTAATCGCATCAAACACAAAAATAAATCCTTTAGCACGATAATAACTTGCTGAAAGACACAAAAAAGTTTACAATGAACAGAATAAACCAGAAATTACAAGAATCAAAAAAAATACTTTCCATCTATTTTTCTGCTGGATACCCAAGTTTAAATGATACCGTTCAAATCATCGAAGATTTAGAAAAAAATGGTGTCGATATGATAGAAATTGGTTTGCCATTTAGTGATCCTTTGGCTGACGGACCAACCATTCAAGAAAGTTCTACGCAGGCCTTACACAATGGCATGACGACGCAAGTCTTATTTGATCAACTAAAAGACATCCGAAAAACGGTTTCTATTCCGTTAATAATTATGGGATATTTTAACCCAATGTTACAATATGGAATCGAAGAATTTTGCAAACAATGCGCCGCTATTGGTATTGACGGACTCATTATTCCTGACTTACCAGTAGACGTTTATGCTGATTCCTATCAATCTACTTTTGAAAAATACGGTTTAAAAAATATTTTCCTAATCACTCCTCAAACTTCTGAAGCACGCATTCAATTTATTGATAGTGTTTCTGACGGATTCATTTATATGGTAAGTTCGGCCAGTGTTACCGGCTCACAAACCGGATTCGGAACTTCGCAAGAAGCCTACTTTGAACGCATTGCCAACATGAATTTGAAAAACCCACAAGTGGTAGGTTTTGGTATCAATAATGCAGCTACTTTTCAGCAAGCTACACAATACGCAAAAGGAGCTATTATTGGAAGTGCTTTCATCAAACATCTCACGGAAAAAGGAACGGGAAGCATTGCCGAATTTGTAAAAACAATTCGTTAAGCATTTGCACAAACAATTTCACAAATACAAATCAGCCTCTACCAAGAGGCTTTTTTTTGTAAGATTAATAAAAAAACGAAGGAGCAAGAATGCTTTCAACCCCATACATTCAGAAGCAATTTCTTTTCACAACAGCTCATTTTTCGTCAAAAACCACAAGAAATTGTCAATCTTTTTTTGCAATTTAGCGACAAATATATTTTATACTTTAAAACACCAAAAATGAATTCATTTACCAAAGAATTATCCTTTAGATGGTCTGATCTTGATCCTAATTTTCATGTTCGCCATAGCGCTTATTATGATTTTGGTGCACAACATCGAATTGAAATTTTAGAAAGCTTGGGGTTGACTATGAGAGTCATGCAAGCGCAAGGTTTTGGACCTATTTTATTTAGAGAAGAATGCGTTTTCAGAAAAGAAATCAAACTTTCAGATCGCATTGTCATGCATACCAAAACTTCAAAAGTTAATGAAGATGGCTCCCGCTGGTCTATCATTCACGAATTCAAAAACGAGCAAGATCAAGTGTGCGCAACCATAACCGTTGATGGCGCTTGGATGGATGTAAAACTGCGTAAACTGGCCTCTCCTACTCCAGAATTGGCTATGCAAGCTTTGAGTATTTTTCCAAAAAGCGATAATTTCTCAACAAAATAATTCAAATTATAACGCTCTCTTTTAAACCTATTTTAAAGGAAACAAGGTTTGCGTACCTACAAAACTAGGAGGATTATTATAAAATTTTCCTAGTTTTTTATTGACCTCTTTTTTAACTTAATTTGCAAAAAACCTCACGGCATTTCTACTTAAAAACCTCTCAAAACTAGTTTATAATTAAAAATATTTTTATTCAAATTTTGAAGTAAAATTAATGCATCGGCGAAAATAGAAATTATACAATTTTAAACAAAAGTTTTATAAGCAATTGTAAGGCAAATTGGCGACCTTTGTAACAATTGAGTTCTCATCAGGACTGCAAAATTGCAACTAATAGTTGGTTTAAATTTAAATTGCTACGTTTGAAAAAATACTTACAAAAAAGTTTAAAAATCGCATTATGGATTTTGAGTGGTGTCATTGCTCTTTTTTTAGTGCTTTTGATTGTCATTCAAATTCCTTCTGTTCAGCTTTATGCCAAAGACAAAGCCGTAGTTTATTTGCAAGACAAAATTAAAACGAAAGTAAAAATTGAGCGCCTCTCTATTGGTTTTCCCAAAAATGTAATCTTGCAAGGTGTTTACTTTGAAGACCAAAAAAAGGACACACTTTTAGCTGGCGAAAAACTTGCGGTTGATATCAGTATGTTTCAATTGTTACGCAATAAAGTCGAAATTAACAGTATCGCACTCGAAGGAATCACAGCTAATATTGCTAGGTCAAAAAATGGCGTATTTAACTATGATTATATTACTCAAGCATTTGCATCACCTCCAAAAATAGAAGATAAAAATAGCACACCAATGACATTTTCGGTGGAGTCTATTGCGCTAGACCGTATTCAATTGCGATACAAAGATGCTGCTGCTAATAATCAACTAAATACTAAAATCAATCATTTTCAAACGACCATCAAAAAGTTTGATCTGGACAAGATGGACTTTGACGTTCCTAAAATTAAAATAAATGGGTTAACAGTTCTTTACAAACAAGGGAAATCAGCTCCTAGAAATACAAAAATTGATGATAACAATTCGAATCCAACAACACCTTTGCAATTAAAACTAGGCGTATTGGATTTTGGTAAAATTAAAGTGGCGTATGCCGACGAAAACAGCAAAATCAATACTCAATTTTACTTTAAAAAACTGCTGGCAACAATTGATAAATTTGACCTCAACAACCAATTTGCAATTCTTGAAAGCGTTGAACTAACCGGAGTTGAAGGAGAATTAGCTTTGGACAAAAACACCACGCAAAAAGTGGAAAAAGTTCAAGAAGTAGCCGCAACAACGGGTTGGGAAATAAAAATAAATAAAACAGCTTTGCAGCGTATTGATTTTAAATTTAATAACAATAACGCGGCTCCAGTTGCCAAAGGCATTGATTTCAACCACTTGCATTTGCGCAACTTTAATATGGATTTAGAATCTTTAAACTACAATCCAGAAAACATTTCAGGAGACCTTACCAAACTTACAATAAAAGACAAAAGCGGTTTGAAAATTCAAGCCTTGAAAGGAAACTTCTTTTACGGAAAAAAGAATTCATTTATCAAAAATCTCTATTTAAAAACCCCAACTACTGAACTTCGTGATGAAATTCAAGTTGGCTATCCTTCAATTGAAGCGCTATCTAAAAATCCGGGAGATTTAAGTGTCATCGCGCGACTTAAAAAGAGTCGTTTGGGTGCCCAAGATATTTTGATTTTAGCGCCAGCATTAGCCAGTAATCCACCGTTTAAAACCAATCCCAAAGCTATTATCTTGATTGATGGTGCCGTAAAAGGAAAACTTAAAAATTTAGTAATTCCCTCTCTTGAGGTAAGCGGAATTGGCAATACCAAATTAGCTGCAAGTGGTATAATAAAAGGCTTACCAGACATGGAAAAAGCAGTTTTTGACTTGAAGATTAAAGAGTTAAAAACAACAGTAAAAGATATTAATTCGTTTGCTCCAAAAGGCGTAATTCCAAACAATATACAACTCCCAGCACGTTTGAGTCTAAATGGTACTTTTAAAGGAACCATTCAGTCTTTCAAAACAATGCTCAATTTAAATAGCAGCATGGGAATTGCAAAAGTAAATGCTAGTTTGGACCAAAGAAGAAAAAACGCGGAGCAGTACCAAGCTCAAGCTACATTTGTCAATTTTGACCTAGGAAAACTACTAAAAAACGATTCTATTGGTAAAATAAGTGCTACTGCCAATGTAAAAGGAACTGGTTTTAATCCAAAAACTGCAACAGCGGCATTAAATGCCAATGTTGTAAAAGCATATTTCAATAAATACAATTACAAAAACATTGCTTTAAAAGGTTCAATCAAAAAAGGGTTATTTCAAGCAACTGCCACGGCAAAAGATCCTAATTTGAATTTCACCATGTTGAGCTCGGGAAGTTTTAGAGACAAATATCCAACTGGAAAAATCAAACTCAATATGGATATTGCCGATCTTGAAAAATTAAATCTGCATGCAGGTCCTTTAAAACTTAGAGGCTTTGTAGATGCTGATATCCAGTCGGCAAATTTAGATTTTCTGAACGGAACAATTGTGGTACAAAATATTGAAATTACAAATGCTAAAGAGCAATTTGTAATTGATTCTATTCAAGTTACAGCAAAATCTACAGCGCAAAGCAATGTTATAGAATTGAAAGCACCATTTATGAATGCTGCTGTAAATGGACGTTTTTCATTATCACAATTAGGAACTGCTTTATCCCAATCAATCGCTGCTTACTACACTACAAATAGTTCTCAAAAGAAAAAAAACACAGCACCTCAACAATTTGATTTTAAAGTAGCTGTAGTGGATCATCCTATCTTATTTCAATTGCTTCCAGATCTTAAAAGTCTAGAGCCAATTGCGTTATCAGGTCGATACAATTCGGTTAACGATACAATTATAATGCAAGGAACCGTTCCCAAAATGGTATATGCAGGTGTAACCGTTACTAATGCTGCTCTAAAAGTTGATACACAAAATCAAACTTTGTTATATGAGTTTTTGGTAGATGAAATTCAAAACAGCGCTTTAGAATTGCCTCATACAGAATTGAAAGGCATTGTGAAAAATAATACTGTCGAATACCTATTACAATTAAAAGATAAGAAAGATAAAGAACGCTACCTTTTGACAGGAGAATTAGTTGCTATAAATGGTAATCAAGAACTATTTTTTGATAGCAATCGTTTCGTTTTGAATTATGAACCTTGGGAAATTGCCAACAGTAATCGCATTCGTTTTGGTAAAAAAGGAATGTTAATTACCGATTTTAACTTGAAGAAAAACGGAAGCGGGATACAAATTCAATCCGAACCAAATACCGAAAATGCACCTTTGCAATTAGAATTCAAAGATTTTGACATCAGCACAATTACAAGTTTTGTTGAGAAAAACGACCTGCAATTGAGCGGTAAAATTAATGGTGCAGCAAAGGTTACAATTAATACTCCAAGTCCACTTTTTACTTCTGATTTGGATGTTCAGAATCTAACCTTTAAAAAAGATACCGTTGGTAACCTTAAAATTAAAATTGATAACGCAATAGCCAATCAATACAATGCCAATATTGAAATAAGTGGCCAAGAAAATCAAGCGGAATTAAAGGGAATATACAATGCCCTAAACAGTACTTTTGACTTGAATATCGATCTAAAAGCGTTACAATTAAAAAGTATTCAAGGCTTTACATTAGGTAATTTAACTGAAAGCAATGGTTTTCTATCAGGTCAATTGGATCTAAAAGGAAACACCTCAAAGCCTGAACTTTTAGGAGAAGTACAATTCAACTCTGTTGGTTTTACAGTGAAACCCTTGAACGCTAAGTTTCAAAAAATCAATGATAAAATTACTTTCACACCCAATACCGTTGTACTGAATCGCTTTACAATCAAAGATGAAAAAGAGAATGACCTTATTATTGACGGTAAAATAGACATTAGCAACCTCACTAATATGGGATTTGATTTAGCCATCGATGCTAAAAACTTTAAAGCGGTCAACTCGAAAGCCAAAGACAACGATTTGTATTACGGTGAATTGTATCTTGACAACCAATTACAAATTAGCGGAACACTAGACAGCCCGCAAATTGAAGGGACGGTTAAAATTAATAAAGACACCAAATTTAATATTGTTTTACCACAGTCAGACCCATCGATTGCCGACCGCGAAGGCATTGTTGAATTTATTGATCAGGACAAACCAAAAGCTACAACAGCAATCGCACTACAAGAATTTAGCAGCAGCACTGAGGTAAAAGGAATCAACGCATCGGTAAATATCGAGGTTGACAAAGAAGCTGAACTATCAATTATTATCGATAAAGCAAACGGTGATTTCTTAAAACTAAAAGGTGAAGCACAATTAAACGGCGGTATTGATGCATCAGGAAAAACCAGTTTAACGGGCCGCTACGAACTTTCTGAGGGAAGTTATGAAATGAATTTTAACGCCATCAAAAGAAAATTCGATATCAAATCAGGAAGTTATATTTTATGGACCGGCGAGCCAACAACAGCAGATATTAACATTACTGCAGTATACAAAACCGAAGCCGCTCCTATTGATTTGGTTAATGATCAATTGGGCGATGTAAGTGCATCAGTTCGCAACACCTACAAAGAGAAAATTCCGTTTGAAACCGAACTAAAAATGAATGGCGAATTGCTGCAACCTACTATCTCTTTCGATATTGTTTTGCCCGAAGGAAATAATAATGTGGCTACCGAAATTATCAATTCGACTCAAGCCAAATTAGAACAAATTAGAACGCAGCAGGACGAATTAAATAAGCAAGTTTTTGCACTTTTACTTTTGAATCGTTTCATTGGCGAGAATCCTTTTGCCAGCGAAAATGGCGGTACCTCAGTTTCGGCATTAGCAAGAGAAAGTGCTAGTAAACTTTTATCGCAACAATTGAACAATTTAGCAGGCGATTTAATTCAAGGTGTTGAACTGAACTTTGACTTAAATACTTCCGAAGATTTCACTACCGGCCAACGTGAAAACAAAACCGATTTAAGTGTAGGGATTTCGAAAAAATTGTTGAACGACCGTTTGAAAGTTACGGTTGGAAGTAGTTTTGGCCTCGAAGGATCCCAGCAAGCCAACCAAAACGCAAGTAATATTGCAGGTGACGTAGCTCTTGATTATCAGATATCAAAAGATGGAAGATACAAAGCGCGCGCCTACCGAGTAAACAAATACCAAGTAGCGCTGCAAGGTGAAGTTATTGAAACGGGCGTGTCATTTGTAATTACGATGGATTACAATAAATTCAGCGAATTGTTTAAAAAGAGTCAAGCGCCAAAAGAAAAATCAAAAAAAGCAACACCAAAAAAATAACAACATGAAGAGTCATTATTTACCATTGGTACTTTGCCTATTTTTGCTATCTGCTTGCAGCGGTACACAATTTTTGCCCGAAGGTGAACTTTTATACACTGGCGCTAAAGTAATGGTAAAAGATACCGCCACCTCAAAGGAAGATCAAAAATTACTAAAAAATAGTCTAGAAGATTTGGTACGTCCAAAACCAAACGCAAGTTTTTTTGGTATGCGACCAAGATTATACCTTTACGCTTTTGCGGGTAATCCAAAAAAAGATAAGGGTTTCAGGTATTGGTTGAAAAACAAAGCAGGACAAGCGCCCGTACTTTACAGCCAAGTAGATCCTGAGTACACCAAAAATGTACTTCAAAATTATAGTGAAAATTCAGGATTTTTTACAACACGAGTTACAGCCGACTCTACTGCCAAAGGCAAACTAGCTAGTATTAGGTATACCGTTAAACCGGGGAAACCGTATACGATTAAATCTGTAAAATTCCCAACCGAATCTTCTGAAATTGGTAGAGCTGTTAATGCCACGATGCGCCGTAGCCTTTTAAAAATAAATAAACCATACAGCTTAGAGGTTATAAAAGAAGAACGCATTCGTATTGACAGCCGCTTGAAAGAAAAAGGATTTTATTATTTTAATCCTGATTACATCTTAGTGCAAGTGGATAGCACCGTGGCCAAAAATCAAGTTGATTTAATTGTAAAAATCAAAGAAGCTACGCCAAAATTAGCATTAACACCATACAAGATCAATAACATAATTGTTTATCCAAATTTTTCTATTGGTCCAAATGGAATCAAACAATCAGCAGATTCTATTACGAAATATAATGATTTAACCATTATTGACTCTGAAAAATTATTCAAACCACGCATTTTCGACAGAGCACTTTACTTTAAAAAAGACGATTTATACAATCGTACTAATCATAATTTATCTTTAAATCGATTGGTGAATTTGGGTACTTTTAAATTCGTAAAAAATCAATTCACAGTATCAGATACAACCGCCAACTACCTTGACGCGTATTATTACCTCACTCCTTTGCCAAGAAAATCATTGCAGTTGGAACTTCTTGGTAAAACCAATTCTGCGAACTATACAGGTACAGAACTCAACTTAAATTGGAGTAACCGAAACACTTTTCGTGGAGCCGAATTACTAACAGTATCTGCTTTTGGAGGTGTCGAAGTTCAAGTATCGGGACAGAATAACGGTTTTAATGTGTATCGTGTGGGAACCGAAGCTAATTTGATTTGGCCACGATTGATATCACCTTTTAAATTGAAAGAGCCCACAGGATTTGTGCCAAAAACAAAAGCAACGCTTGGTTACGAGTTTCAAAATAGAACCAATTTGTATTCTTTGCAAACATTTAAAGGTTCGTTTGGTTATTTGTGGAAAGAAAACGAACGCAAAGAGCACGTTTTGCAAATTTCAGAGATTACCTATGCGAGTCCTCAAAACGTAACCGACCTTTATTTACAACAAATTGCTAGCAACCCTACTTTAGAAAAAGTTATCGAAAAACAGCTTATTTTTGGTCCTACTTATTCGTATACGTACACCAATACGATGCAAAAAAGGAAGAAAAACACTTTTTATTACAAAGGAAGTATTGACTTGGCAGGGAATATTGCAGGTTTAGCAACGGGTGCAAACATTCAAAAAGGTAATACTATTTCGATATTTAACGTCCCGTTCAGTCAGTTTATAAAGATTGAAAATGATTTTAGACATTATTATAAATTGGGTCGCGAGTCGCAACTGGCTACAAGAGTAATTGCAGGTGTAGGTTACGCTTATGGAAACTCAAGAGAAATGCCGTTTATCAAACAATTTTTTATTGGTGGCACAAACAGTTTGCGTGCTTTTAGAGCGCGCTCAATTGGCCCAGGAAGTTTTGATAGTTCAACTACAAATAGTAATGCATTTTTACCTGACCAATCCGGTGATATCAAACTTGAGTTTAACACGGAGTATCGAGCACAAATTTATGGTCCCGTAAAAGGAGCTCTTTTTGTAGATGCTGGAAATATCTGGTTGTTAAACGAAAATAGCGACAAGCCAGGAGCTAAGTTTACCAAGAATTTCATGAATGAACTCGCAGTAGGTGCAGGAGCAGGATTGCGTTTTGATTTTTCATTTCTGGTTTTGCGTACTGATTTTGCTTTTCCTCTGCGCAAGCCCAATTTACCCTCAGGAAATCGTTGGGTTTTAGATCAAATCAATTTCGGAAATGGAACTTGGCGTAAAGAAAACCTAATCTTCAATTTAGCCATTGGATATCCATTTTAAACAAGCATAAAAAAAGAGCATCATTTTGTAATGATGCTCTTTTTTAATTGAATTAGAGTTGGTTTAATTTACCAAGAACAAAGCATTGCTGAACAATAAGTTCCCGTTTTCCCAAAAACCTCTAAACAAAGGATTATCAACCATATAAATTACGGTTCCGTTTCCTTTGTAATCAACAGCAAAACTTACCGTGTTGTCTAATTTTTTGCGAATATTACTTCCAACAAAGCCATAACTTTTAAAATCTTTAGGTACGTAAGCCACATTTGTTGCTCCTTTTAACAGTGAATAATGTCTGTCATCGGTACGCAAACTGAAATATTTATCGCCCAAACCAAAAGCTAACGGATGTGTTTTGTTTAATACATTTTCAATAATTGCACCCGGAATTGATTTTGAAATCGATCTGCGTTCTGCATCTTGAAAATCTAAAAAGCGCTCTTTTAATTCGGCTTCGTCATCGGCTTTCGTTGCATTTTCTTTTTCTTCTTCAGTCGCAAAACGCGTAAGAGCAAAATTTTCTTTGCCATCAAATAATGACAATGCGTTGTTCATAGCAATGACTTTTCCTCCATTGGAAACCCACTCGGCTAATTTTTTTTGTTGCTCTTCTGACAAGGAATAATAACCATCAGCTAAAATTAAAGTGGTATAGCTGTTCCAATTTACTCTATTGAAATTAGCAGTCTCAACCACACTCACCGGATAACCAATGGTTTCTTGCATATAATACCACGCGGCACCAAACTCGGTGCTTGACACTCCTTTTCCTGATAACAAAGCTACTTTTGGCGCTCGTAACAAAACGAAATTTTCTCCACCAATATCTTTCGCATTAGATGAATAGCCCGTTTGTATAAAATTGTAATCGTTCTTAACTTTGATAATATTAGAAACGGTATTTTCAAAATCAGCCATTTTGATATTGTCAGTTTTGGTCACAATCAATCCGCCTGGCTCCACCACAACATCACCAAAAACAGCTTTTTTCATAGCTGAACGTACTTTGATATTTTTTTGATGCAACGCAGACAAAACTTGTGCTGAAACCCTGTTATTCCAAGGAATATAAAAAGCATATACCTGTTTTGGAACTACTTTTTCAGCTGCTTCAATACTCTTTTTGGTAGGAACAAGAAGGTTGTTTTTCACAGCATAACCCTGAACTCCATAAGCTAACGGAAGAGCCCACGCAGTAATATCATAGGATAAACTATCATTTAATTTTTGATTTGGTTCAAATAAAACTTGTGCAAAAACTGCTTTTTGCTGGTCTACTTTTACAATCATATCATTTGGCTCTACCGAAAAAGCCTTATCGGATTTTGTATAATAATCAAAACCTGTTGCTTTTTGAGAACCTGCTGCATAGCTGTACTCGATATTGTTTTTAGCGAGCAAATCGGCTAGTTGTACTAATTTAGGGTTTTGCTTTAAGACATAAGTTTTGTAATTCCCTTTTACCGTTTTACGAGAATTATTCATAAAGCCTCTAAAACCTTTCAATAAAACATCTGCTTGCCCTGCCGCTGATTCTACCACAGTCAACACTGCAGTGGCATGATGCGTTAAACGATCTTTGATAGTTAAAACAGTTCCATTACTCATCAATACTGCACGACCAGCGCCTATTCCTCCTTGCTCCATTGTCATTCCCACTGCACCGTTGTAGGTTGGATATGTATCACCATAGCTTGGATAAAACAAATCAAAACGCTCACTCGTATTGTACATCCAATTTTGAGCATCGAATTTCTTTGAGATATTTTGACCCAAAGTAGCGTGAAAATCTTTTTGATAGGGCTCAATGTATTCGTGCAAAGGTTCTGCTGATGGCGGGAAAAAATAAGGAGAATCATACCCCATTTCGTGTACGTCAGTATGTACTTGCGGCATCCATTGGTTGTAGAGCGCTATGCGTTGCTGCGACTCAATTTGCGTTTGCCAAGCCCAATCACGATTCAAGTCGAACATATAATGATTGTAGCGTCCGCCTGGCCAAGCTTCCATGTGTTCTCTATCTGATAATTCTGGATGCGTAAATTTTCCAGATATTTCGCGTAACCAATTTCCGTATCTTGAATATCCGTCTGGATTAATACAAGGATCAAGAATAACGATCGTGTTTTCTAACCATTTTTTAGTGGCTGCATTACTTGGATTGAGCAATTCATAAGCCACTGTCATGGCACTTTCAGTTCCCGCAAACTCGTTTCCGTGTACGTTAAAACTCAACCAAACAATCAGTTTATCACCGATAGTTTCTGTACGATTGGCTGACATACCGATGGCCGCAAGATTATTATTCCTGATAGCATCTAATTGCGATAAATTTTCTTCTGAGGAGATAAAATAAACACTCAAATCGCGTTGCTCAGCAGTTACTCCATACTTTTGATGTTTAATCAGAGGAGATTTTTCGGTCAAATGTTTGAAATAATTTTCTACTTGATGGTAGTATGAAATTTGTTTCCCATAAAGAGGTAAAAATTCCGAAGGGCTTTGAACTTGCGCCTGCATATTCCAGACAAAAGCAAGCAGTAGTCCGAAAGAAAAAATAGTTTTTTTCATATTGTTTCAATTAGTTATGCCTCAAAAATAGCCATTTAGTGTATTATCCACAAACTATTTTGAACCGAAAAAGCAGTTTTCAAGTACTCATTATACATCCGTCAAAATCAACTATTTTTTATCAAATACTGATAATACAGCGACAATCATTACTAAAAAAACAATAATATTTAATTTTTAACTAGCATCATTGCCACATTCTATTATATTTGCAAGCAACAAAATCACACTACAAATGGAAGAATGTATCTCTGTTTTTGACATGTTAAAAATTGGCGTTGGCCCATCGAGTTCCCACACTTTAGGCCCGTGGAGAGCAGCAGAGCGTTTTTTGACAGAACTTCGTGAAGCAACTATTTTTTCAGAAGTAACGCGTATCAAAATCGATTTATACGGTTCTCTTTCGCTAACTGGAAAAGGACACGCAACTGATCTTGCCGTGATGCTTGGGTTAAGCGGACAAGATCCAGAATACATTCCGATTGCCAACATCAACAGTATTATTCAAAGCATCGAAAACACGAATACATTGTTGTTGGGTGACGAAAAAAATATTCCATTTTACTTTTTACAGGACATTGTTTTCAATAAAAACTTTTTACCTTTTCATGCCAATGCACTTACTTTTACGGCCTATTTGAGCGATGAAAAAGAGTATGCTTCCACCTTTTACTCTATTGGCGGTGGATTTGTAGTAAAGGAAGAACGCGTAAATGCCAAGGAAAAAGTAAAGATAAAATGCGCCTTCCCCTATCCTATTGACAAAGCAACCGAATTATTAGCCATTTGCCGTCAGGAAAACAAATCGATCTCAGAGATTGTTTACGAGAATGAAAAATCAATGCGAAGCGAAGACACCATTGATCACGAGTTACTACGCATATGGCATACCATGTTAGAGTGTATGTATATTGGTTGCCATTCAGAAGGTATATTGCCTGGAGGTCTCAATGTGCGTCGACGTGCTTTCGACATGCACCAAAATTTAATTGGTTTATCAAATTATCACTCGCCACAAACTTGGTTGGAAGAAATCAGAAAAACCGAAGTTAAATTCAGACAAATTTTGCAATGGGTTTCTACTTTTGCCCTTGCGGTAAATGAGGTAAATGCTGCACTAGGACGTGTGGTTACGGCTCCTACTAATGGTAGCGCAGGAGTAATTCCGGCCGTATTAATGTATTATTTGGTCATTGAAAATCATCAAGCAGGTAACAACGAAATCAAGCAATTTTTGATGGTTGCCGGCGAAATTGGAAGCATTTTCAAAAAAGGATCTACAATATCAGCAGCAATGGGAGGCTGTCAAGCAGAAATTGGTGTATCATCAGCCATGGCTGCAGCCGCTTTGTGCGAAGTTATGGGCGGAACTCCAGAACAAGTTTTAATGGCTGCCGAAATAGCAATGGAACATCACTTGGGACTTACCTGCGACCCAATTGGCGGATTAGTACAAATTCCGTGTATTGAGCGCAATACTATGGGCGCCATAAAAGCGATCAATGCCGCTGAACTTGCCTTGCAAACTGATCCTAAAAATGCAAAAGTACCGTTAGACAAAGTAGTTGATACCATGTGGCAAACAGCTAAAGATATGAACAACAAATACAAGGAAACATCCGAAGGTGGTCTTGCTATTGCAGTAAATATGGCCGATTGTTAAAATAATAATCGTTTCATTTTGGTGGAACTTCGGCCAAAATGAAACGATAGACTCTATTTTTTGCGAGTATCAATCAGGTGCACAATTTGCCAAGTATCAGCATTTTTCACGAAAGTAAAAGCGTTAATACCGGTATGACTTACTTTGCCATTCACCGAAAAAACATAAGGCGTCCAAGCATGAGCAATAGCGCCATTTACTTGAATATGAAATCCTTTTAACTCCTCCTTAAAGGCCATTCCGGCTGGAATTGAAGCGATCGATTTCATAAAACTCGCCACACCATCAGCAGTTACCGTTGCAGTTGTTGACTTTTCTGCTATGGATTGCATGAGCATTTTTGGGTGACAAAATGTTTTGAGTTGTGCCGTATCTTTGGCATGAAAAGCCTCAAAAAACTGAATTA
Source organism: Flavobacterium erciyesense (assembly GCF_018069925.1). Taxonomy (GTDB): domain Bacteria; phylum Bacteroidota; class Bacteroidia; order Flavobacteriales; family Flavobacteriaceae; genus Flavobacterium; species Flavobacterium erciyesense. Next base: position 36,402 of record NZ_JAGPXB010000015.1, read on the forward strand.
TCGTAGTTTTTACTTTTTCTTTTTCTTGTTTCTGTGCATATAAACTTCCCACAAAAAAGCACAAAATCATTACGGTAACTATACGCTTCATATCTTCCATTTTTATAATTAGTACTTTTACAAACTTAGTGTTACATTTTTGATTAAAAAATATTCATTTTAGTACCTTTACCGCCTCAAATAAAAGAATTATGTCTGTAGCAAAAAAAGATTACAAACGCATCACAACAAAATCATTGATCGAGATGAAAGCCAATGGCGAAAAAATCTCGATGCTTACCGCTTATGATTACACCATGGCTAAAATTGTTGATACTGCTGGTATTGACGTTATTTTAGTTGGAGATTCAGCATCAAATGTTATGGCAGGTCACGAAACGACTTTACCAATTACGTTAGATCAAATGATTTACCACGCCTCGTCAGTAGTGAGAGCTATTGAAAGAGCCTTAGTTGTAGTTGATTTGCCTTTTGGAAGTTACCAATCAGACCCAAAAGAAGCATTACGCTCTGCTATCCGAATCATGAAGGAAAGTGGTGGTCACGCAGTTAAATTAGAAGGCGGTCACGAGATTAAAGATTCGATTAAAAAAATACTACATGCTGGAATTCCGGTGATGGGACATTTAGGTCTTACACCGCAATCTATCTATAAATTTGGTACGTATACAGTTCGTGCAAAGGAGGAAGAAGAAGCTGATAAATTAATTGAAGACGCCAAATTATTAGAGCGTTTGGGCTGTTTTGCTTTGGTTTTAGAAAAAATTCCTGCACACTTAGCTGAAAAGGTAGCTCAAAGTATATCGATTCCTGTAATTGGTATTGGTGCTGGCGGAGGTGTTGATGGACAAGTTTTGGTTATTCACGACATGTTGGGTATGAATAATGAGTTCAGTCCTCGTTTTTTACGTCGCTACATGAATCTTTATGAAGGAATGACGCAAGCCATAGGACAATATGTGGCCGATGTAAAATCATCTGATTTTCCAAACGCTAGCGAACAATATTAAGCCCTAATCCCCTACTGGGAAATCCGAATGAAAATAATATCCAATAAAAACAACCTTCAAATTCTGCACGAAGACAACCATCTTATTGTTGTTAACAAACGGGTTGGAGATCTTGTTCAGGGTGACAAAACTGGAGACAAACCCTTACCGGAGGTTGTAAAAGAATATATTAAAGAAAAGTACAATAAGCCAGGTGCTGTGTATCTAGGAGTTGTTCATCGTTTGGACCGCCCGACTACTGGCATTGTAGTTTTTGCAAAAACCAGTAAGGCATTGAGCAGAATGAACGAATTGTTTAGCAATCGTGAAACTCAAAAAACCTATTGGTGTGTGGTTAAAAACAAACCGCAAAAAAGTCATGACAAGTTGGTGCATTACTTGAAAAGAACCGAAAAAAACAACACTTCTAAAGCGCATTTAAAAGAAGTACCCGACAGTAAATTAGCCAGTTTAGATTATACAATTATAAAAGAACTCAATAATTATTGTGCACTTGAAATTAATTTGCACACCGGGAGACACCATCAAATTCGCGCCCAATTATCTGCAATTGGTTCTCCTATCAAAGGTGATTTAAAATATGGTTTTGACCGAAGTAATCCCGATGGAGGTATTCACCTGCATGCAAGAAAATTAGTTTTTGACCATCCGGTTACAAAAGAAAAACTAGAAATTATTGCGCCAACACCCGATGATGTAATTTGGAATGCTATTTAAACAGGATTCAAAAAATACATTCCTCCTAATTTTAGAGAAACAAAAACCAAATACGGCGAGCTATAACAGCTCGCTTTTTTATTAAAATCAAAATTGGCTTTGAACTAATTAAATTGTACTTTTAAAATAAAGTTTCAGTAAAAATACATCAAAGATTAATAACAGGTAAAACGGTTGTAAATAAAGACTTTACAGCCGTTTTATGATTTTTAGGTAATGAGGCAAAAAGCAGTAAAAAGCGAGGTTTGGCAAAAGTAAGGTTACTAAAACGTTACTTTTAAATATTAGAAATATCGTTTTAAAATACTGTATTTCAGTTTTCTGCATAGTTTTTCATATTGTTCCGTAGCTCACATAGGTTTAATTTTATCATTAAGAATTGTGAGTATGGAAACGACAAAAAAATCAACATTTAAGGTGTTGTTCTACCTTAAAAAGAACGCCCCAAAGAAAAACGGAAAAGTTACGGTTATGTGCAGGATTACCGTAAACGGCAAACAGTCTGCATTCAGTACCAAGCTGGATATTTCCGCAACAAATTGGGATTTGAAGTACGGCAGGGTTTTAGGTAAAAGCCGAGAAGCTCAAGACACAAACAGCAAACTTGACAAAATTCGTTCGGGTATTGAGGAATGCTATTCCAAAATTCTGAAGAACGAGGGGTTTGTAAACAGTGCTAAACTTAAAAATGCCTTTCTTGGAATGGAAAGCGGAGAACTGACCTTTTTCAAATTCTATGAACAGTTCCTGTCCGACTACGAGAAAAAGGTTAATAGCGGACTTCGGGTAAATGGCACACGCAGTAAATACAAAATACTTTTAAAACATCTTCGAAATTTTGCACTTACAAAATACGGTTATTCCGATGTGTCCTTTAACGACCTTACACCTGATTTTGTTCAGGATTTTGATTACTACCTGCGTGACGACCAAAGTTTAACACACAACACCATTTGGCTGTATATGATTGGATTTACTACGCTTTGCCGATTGGCAATGAGCAGAAAGCATCTTGCTTTTAATCCGTTCAGCGAGTATAAGAATACTAAAAAGGATAAAGACCGTGGTTATCTATTGCGTAATGAATTGGAACAGCTCGTAACGTTCAACTGCGATAAAAAGAAAGACGAATTAGTTAAAGACTTGTTTATTTTCAGTTGCTTTACAGGTCTTTCCTATTCAGATATGAAAGGACTGAAAAACAGCAATCTTCAAGATTTTTTTGACGGTAACAGGTGGATTATTGTGCGAAGAAAAAAAACAGCTACATCATCAAACGTGATGCTCTTGGATATTCCAAAAATGATTATTGAAAAATATGCAGGATTGTCAAAGGACGGAAAGGTATTTCCTGTACCATCAAATACGATTTGTAATGACAGCTTAAAGAGAATATCTCAACTGATTGACTGCCTTGTAGAAAAGAAAGTAACCTTTCATTTAGCACGTCATACGTTTGCTACGCTATTTTTAAGCGAGGGTGTTCCATTAGAAAGTTTGAGCAAAATGTTAGGGCATAAAAACATTGCTACTACTCAGATTTATGCAAAAATTCTCAACGAGAAGGTCGGAAAGGATATGCAAAAGGTCTCTAATAAATTTAAAGGATTGGAACAGTCTTTTGTATCTCAACTATAACTTTCATATTTTACTGTTAGATTTCTCATACTGTTTAAATGGTGTTTAAATACCATTTAAACAGTATGATATAACAACTTTATGAAAAATTTTCTGTAACTTTACCCTCGGTATATTTTGTGCTTTTCGAATTATAATAATAAGATAATCAATGACTTATGTAGGTTTTTTTTCTAATTTAGGTTTTGACTTCAATGTAGATTTGAAGCCAAAGGCTATTGATATTGAGAAAGAAGCTACTTTATCTAAAAAACTTAAAAGTTCAGTTTTTTTTTATAAAAGTCCTAATAACACCAATACCTCTTTTTACCTTATTACTTCTTCGTTAGAACCCACAGAACTCGAACAGTTTAGAAAATATGTTTGGAATAAGAATGATGCTGATATAATTTTCTACTATCCTAATGATGCTGATGAAGTAAGAATGTTGTATGCAAAATATTCTCCTAAAGTTTCAAATAACGATAGTGTTTTAGAGGTCTTTTCACCTACTGAAAAAGATTTAGATACGATTGAAAAAATCAGGCACTGGCAGTTTGATAGTGGAGTGTTTTGGCTAAATTATCATTCGTTTATTGATAAAGCGAAGTATAAAGGAATTGATAAAGAGTTAGTTGCTACTTTGAAGGCATTAAAAGAGCAATTAAGCAATCTTTTAACCCAATTAATTTCTGATGATGGTAAGAGAAATGAAGTAGTTCAGGCATTAATTGATAGAACACTGTACATTAAATACTTAGAGGACAATCATATTATTAACTCGTATTTTTTTAGTCATTATTTTAACGATGATAAACTTAATTACGAAAAGTTACTAGAAAACAATTCTAATACAGACATCAACAAGCTATATAAAATCATTCACGAAATATTTAACAATGCACTTTTTGACCAGCCAACGATAGATGATAAGTATTTGACGAGTGAGGTACGTACACTGATAGCAAGCTCTTTTAATCACAACGTAAATACAGGTCAGTTAAGGTTGTTTGATTTTAGGTTTGATGTTTTACCTGTTGAGTTTATAAGTTACATTTACGAAGTCTTTTTGTCTGAAAAGCAGAAAGATAACGGTATATTTTATACTCCAAAAAAATTAGCACAATTAATTGTAGATGATGTAATAAAAGAAGATAAAATAGGTTCGATTTTAGACCCTTCGAGTGGTTCGGGAATGTTCTTGATTACAGGATATCAAAGGCTTTTAGAAATAGCTCAAAAGCAGAATTTAGAGCCGAAAGATAGTATTGAAAAGATAAAGTATCGAACACAACTTTTGTCTGAAAATATATTTGGAATAGAAAAAGAATTAACAGCTCAGCGATTTACATTGTTCTCTCTTTCATTACAGATTTTTATTGGGATTAATCCTTCAGATATCAAAGAATTTATAGCAAAGGAACTAAAAGAGAGCAAAAAAATTAACCTTTTTTCAGAGTATTCGTTTTTTCAGAATATAAAACACGCTAATACGCTTAAAACCTCGGACAAACCTTTTGAAGACAAGGTATTTTCGTATATAGTTGGAAATCCGCCATTTTTTGAAATACCTAATACAGAGGAGTTTCAGAATGAAATATCTTTTCTAAATTCTTATCAGGTTGCTATTTCTGATGATACTAAAAAAGTGGCAAAGAACATCGTAGGCAAATCTCAAATATCTCAATGCTTTTTTTTGAAAATCAAAGACTGGAGCAATGAGAATACAAGATTTGGATTTGTTTCAAACAGCTCTAATTTTTACAATGATTATTCGGAGGTTTTTCAAGAGTATTTTTATTCCCACTATGGAATTGAAAAAATTTATGAGCTGTCAAGGGTAAAGAAGATATTGTTTGAAAAGGCGAAAGAGAACGTTGTAGCTATTATTTTTACAAATAATCTGGAAGATAGTATTATTGATTATTATCCTGTGGATTTGGGGCTGTTTTCAGAAAAACCCTTTGAATTACTTATAATTCAGGAAGACAAAGCAATTGAAATTGTTCAAAGCGAACTTAAAAACAAACAAATAAGACTAAGAAATTTTTTGGTAGGAAATCAATTTGATTTGGATTTTGTAAATAAAACTCATTTTCAAAATGATATTTTAGATAATCGTATTATCACTCTTGAAGGTTCTAAAAGCAAAATAAATAATGGACTTCAAATCGTAGGTAAAGAACAAATATTATCAGAGTTCAACATTTCGGATAGTGAATACAAAAAACTAACTAAAGAACAAAGAACAACCTATTCCAATAAATTCAAACAAAAATATACAAACACATCATATATTAAACAATTTCCTACTCCGTTATTAGAGCCTGGGGATCTATATAGATTTGGGTATAATAATAGCCCCAGAATGTACTTGGGAGATATTTCTAATTTTCAGAGAACAAGAAATAGTAATATTTATACCCTTCCAAAAATCCTTATCAATAGGACAGGAAAAGAATTGAAAGCTACTGTTAGTTTAAATAAAATATTCTACAATTTTGATGTATATTCCATTTTCCCAAAAGAAAATGAAAACATCTATCTATATACAGCATTAATCAATTCACATCTTATTAATTATGTGATTGACCTGTCTTTTAGAAAAAGGGTTGACGGATCTTATACGAAGATAGGATATGATGCAATATTGAATATTCCTGTACCGAGAGAACTAAATGAAGATATTGTAAAACAAATATCAGATATAAGTAAAGGTTTGTCGGAAGGACAGTGTGAATATATCAAAAAAGAACAGAAATTGAATGAGTTGATTTATGATTTATTCGAGCTGTCATATTGGGAAAAGCAGAGAATTAATGATTATTTTCTTCCAAAATCAAGAATTGGAAGAAAGAGAAATGCTTTAGACGGATATAAGAATACTTTAAAGGAAATAGTAGGATTTTATTTTGAAAGCTCAATAACCATTGAAGAAACCCCTACAGATTTCAATTTAATCGTTGTAAAAATATCCTTTAATAATAACTCTAATAGTCCTATTGCTACTACAGCAAAGAAATATTTGCTTAATGAAATTTTTGAGCAAAACCCTAATGCAAACTTTTTAGCAAGTCAGGAAAAGATTTTCGGGAAAGACTGTGTGTTCATCATTAAAGAAGATATAAACAAAAACTGGACGGAAACGAAAGCCTTTGAAGATGGGAAGGATATTTTAAAACGCTTAATACCTAATGTGAATGGAGAGGGAATACATTAGGATTAAGAAACCAGCACCATTACCATTCGATACTCGCCAACTAAAGACTTTAGATGATGAGTTTTGGAAAAACTGGGTGTTTTATTATTTGCTTGACTTCTATAAGAATTATGATAGTGTTGAATTAAAGTCTAAAATTGAAGAAGAAAAGAAAAAGCAATATCCAAGAACCGAACGGGAAATAGCAAAATTTGTACGCCTCAAATTGAAAGCGAACAGAGAATTTGGTTTTAATTTTTCTGTGAAGGGAGAAGAAACTAATGATGAGGATGTAGAAGGTAATTATGACATTACCATTCATAATACATATTGGAAAAATCAAGACTTCTATTTTGAATGCAAAAATTTAGATGGTAGTAAAGATTTGGTAGATAAGTATGTTTGCTATAATACCTATAAAAAAGACGCTAACAATGAAAACATCTTCGATGGTGGAGTTTTACGCTATTTCAATGGAAAGTATGCTCAAAATCTAACCTTTGGCGGAATGATTGGTTTTATTATAGATGGCGACAGTAATAACATAAAAACTGCAATTCTGAAAAAGTTAAGTGATAAATTTCTGATTTCTCCCGAGGGCGATTTAATTAGTACGAAGGATAAGTCAATAGAAGAAAATCCATTTACTTTTGACAGCCTGCACTTACGTCTGAATACAGAATTTACAATACACCATTTGCTTTTTGATTTACTTCCCAAAAGTAGCTAACGCTGATAGTTACCTTCCAATACTTTTACAATATCGCTTTCACGGAAAAGGATTTTCCGTTCGAGCTTGATAAAAGGTATCAGTCCGTCATCCCTGTACTGTTGCAATGTCCGTTTGCTGATGTGTAACATCTCGCAAACCTGTTCGCCTGACAGGTAGATTTCCCCTTTTAGTAATGGGTGGAAATATTCTCTGATATACAACAGTTCATTTTTGATGCCTACCACAGCTTCGAGCAGGGCAAGCATATCATCGTTTGAATTTCCAATCTGTCTCATTTCTTTTGCTTTTTTAATGGTCGCTCTCCCTGCATAAGTAACTCCACTTCGGATAATCTGAAATACGTTTTCCGATTGATTTGCGTTGCTCCAAGAATGCCTTTTGCCCTATACGTCTGCAACGTTCTTTTGCTGATATTGAGCAATTGGCAGGCTTCCTGTTGGTCGAGCCATTTCGTTGCCTGTTGCAGTGCTTTGTAGGGTGCAGTGATTTCCTTAATCAATAAAGAAACTTCCTTTACTTCCCTGTGCAATGCCTTTAAAATCTGAATGTCCAAAACTGTTATTTCCATATCTGCATCATTTAAACCTCTAAAATAAAAGGTATTTATATTAGGTATTCCAATGTTGTATCCAATGGCGGTATTTGGCGTACAGATGCCAAATACTAGGCTATAATCCTAACTTTGGTTTCTTACTTTTAGGACGAGACTGTTGCGTTCTGATTGCATTGTCCATTTTTATAGCAGGCTTTTTATTAGTATGTATAGCCTGATTTTTTTCTTCATTTTTGAAGTCCGAACGGAAAACCGTTTTTGTCGCACCTATTATGCTTTCAGGTTCGGAAGTCTGCTTTTGTTGTTCAGTACGTTTGCCCCCGAATAGCCTGTTCAAATCTATTAAGCCTTTTGCTTCCCTGAACTGGCGTTTGAAATTAGCGATGAAATTGGAAATCGGGTCGCTCTGCTTATCAACCTGTATCAAAGGACTATGCTCTTTTTTTCTGATTTGTTCTTTCTCTTCCCGCTCTTTGTCGGGTATTACTTTTTGTGCCATAGGTTCAAAATTTCCCCCCAACATAGAACACAAGGGAATGTATTGTTTTCATTTGGCATTATGTGGCAGTATTTGGCTTATATTGGCACAATATGAATGGAAAGTAATCCTCAAAACACTTTAAATTTTCCTCGTAAAGCCCTCGCACATTTAAAGAGTTTTGTACGGATAAAGGAAAGCATACCAAAAACACCCTATCCTTAGCCCTTACGTGTTTTTTGTACCCTTTCTTTGATTGGAATTGATTAAAAAAAGAATAAAAAAGGTAGCAAAGATAAGGCGGACAGCCACCGCACCACCCAACCAAAAGACTACGGCATAATGGCAGGGCAAATATGGTGGCTTCGCCGAGTTTGTTGTGTGCCCTGCCACCCTTCGGGACTTATTCCGTTTCCTTTTGGTTTTTCCGCCTGTCCACCTTGTTAAAATGGCTTTCTTTTTTTTCTGTTTTTTTCTTTTGAAAAATAATTTTAAGAGGGAGCAACACATCGCACCTGACAACACACCATAATCAAAACAACGGTTTGTGTTTCTCTTTATAGATTTCGCTAATCAATTCCCTAAACTCTTGAAAATGGTATTCGATAATGTTGTCGAGATACGCATAAATCGTCAGCTTGTCAATTCCCATAATGTTGGTAAGCCTGTTAAACGTATCGTGGTGTTCCTGTCGCACATAGACCGATTTGCCTTTACTTGCCGTAGTATTCGGGATTTTAAAGAACTGTCCGCAGTAGTCCTCTTTGTCAAGTTTCTTTGGCTTGGAGGTACTTTTTTTAGCATTGTTTGCTGGCGGTCTTGTACGCTCCGTTTCAATTTCAGCAGGTTCTTCCCCTGCCATTACCAGCATCAAAGCTTCCTCATCTACATCGGGTTTGGTAAAGTCATCCTGATGTCTTACTGCCTGTTGCTCCGTCGAAGGTTGTTTCTTTTTATCGCCAACAAAATTTTCAATAGAAAAATCCTGTACTTCGGGTTGCTGTTTTTTATCATCTTCGTTTATCATATAACTGTTTTTAATATTGTTTCAAATTAGCTGTTTGGTTAGCTGAACAATTAGTTATACATATCATTGTACAGATGTAACTATCTATGTACCTACATATTTTTCATTAGCTAAAAAGCCAATGGATTTCCAGCAATCACGCACACTGATTTGCTATCTAAATTTATGCTGTTTAGTTACTTCATTAAGGACATAACCAATCAGCCAGCTAACCATATACAAAGGAAATAAAAGCAGCCCCAATGTGCCTTAAGGTGGTATTCAGTGGCATCATTTGGCGTTCATTGTCATCGTTATAAATAGCTGTTATTCAAATAGTCTTGCCGAAATTTGTAATGGAAACTATGGTTTCCCTGCTAACTCCAATCCGTTTGCAAAACGGATTTTTCTGAACCCTTGTTCAGAGCAAGTTATCTTTTGAGGTACTCGAAATGAATTTCGGCACCTCAAAAGCACTTGCCCTTGCAGGGGGCTGGAAACGGCTCCGAAGTCGCCCGTTTGTTTAAAAATTAAAATGGATTATTATGGAAGAGAATGACAGAAAACAGATTAGGAAAACAGGGAGAAAACCAAAGATTGACCCTGCGGTACATCGGTATTCCTTTAACCTGAATGACGAGGACAATGCCAAATTCCTTGCCCTTTTTGACCAGTCGGGAATGAAAGTAACGGCACATTTCATTACGGCTTGCATCTTTCAGAAGACAGTAAAGACCGTCAAAATTAATATGGATGCAGTAGAATACCACGAAGGGCTGACCCGATTTTTTAGCCAATTCAGAGGGATAGCAACCAATTACAATCAGATTGTAAAGCTGTTGAACACAAACTTTTCGGATAAGAAAGCATCTGCATACCTCTATAAATTGGAAAAACAGACAATAGAAATGAAAGAATTGTTGCTGAAAGTTGTTGCCCTAAGCTCAGAATTTGAAAAGAAATACCTGAAAAAAGAGTAGAAAAATGATTGCAAAAATTGGAAAAGGAAGCAATATGTACGGGGCAATTCTGTACAATCAGCAGAAAGTGGAAAAGGAAAACGGAGCGGTTCTGTTGCTAAATAAGATACCTGATACGGTGGACGGCAGGTATTCTTCCCAATATTTCAACAAATGTTTTGAGCCGTATCTGTTTGCCAATATCAAAACAGAAAAGACGGTAAGGCATATATCGCTGAACCCAGATCCTGCGGATAAGGTCAGCGACCAGCAGTTTGCGGATATGGCACAGGAATATATGGAACGTATGAGGTACGGCAATCAGCCCTATATTGTTTTCAAGCATACCGATATAGACCGCACGCATATCCATATCGTTTCGACCTGCGTGGAAATTGACGGAAAGAAAATCCCCGATGATTACGACCACCCACGCTCAATGGCAATCTGTAGGGCTTTGGAAACGAAATATAACCTGAACAAAGCCACCGAACAGGAACAGAAACAAGCCGATAAGGTTTTTAAGCCTGTAAATCATAAAAATGGAGACATCAAAAGTCAGATTGCTTCGGTAGTACGGCATCTGCCAAAGTATTATAGCTATTCTACTATGGGTAGCTACAATGCGTTACTTTCCCTTTTTAATATCACAGCAGAAGAAGTCAAAGGCGAGCGAAACGGTCAAACCGTAAACGGATTGGTTTATGTGGCATTAGATGAAAATGACAACAAGACAAGCAATCCGTTCAAAGCATCACTTTTTGGAAAAGATGCAGGAGTAACACAGCTTCAAAAACATTTTGAGCAGTCCAAAGAAAAAACGAAAACCAATCCTGCAAGGTCTGTATTAAAGAATACCATTGAATTGGCTATACGTACCACAAACAGCGAAACGGAGTTTAAAAAGCAACTTGTAGAGCAGGGTATCAATACGGTTGTAAGACGTAATAATGAAGGACGAATTTACGGAATGACCTTTATTGACCACGAAAGCCGTAGTGTTTGGAACGGTTCAGCTTTGGATAGAAACCTGTCAGCAAATGTCTTTAACGAATGGTGGGACAATGGAAATAAGCCCGAGTTAAAAATGCAGAATAGCCCTTCTAGTACGAATACGATAGACAATCTGCCGACAAAAGACCTATTTGAAATTATTTCAAATGAGCATTCAGATAGTTCTGATTTAGGATTATTCAGTTTGCTACCTGATGCACAGGGAGAAGATTACGAGGAAGAAGTGTTTGCTAATCAGATTAAGAAGAAAAAATATTACCCTAGATAACAAAGTTAAGAGTCAGTCTTATTGTTGTAGCTAAAATCCTCAGCAGGGTTGTGCAATCGAAACTTCGAGCTTTGATTTCATATCCTATCCAAAGGAGAAACGACTTTAGCAATCGATGTGTCCGAAGCCCTGGCATAAATTTGTGTGGTACGGATATCGTTATGCCCCAAAAGCTTTTGGATAAAACTAATGTCTGTGCCAAATTCCAAAAGATGTGTTGCATAGCTGTGCCTCAATCCGTGAATGCCTATGTTTTTGTTTATTTTTGCCTTTTTCATTGCCTTTTTGAAAACAAGCTGTGAACTTCGTACGGTATATTGTCCACCATACTGTCCCTCAAAAAGGAAGTCTTTCGGAAGATATTCTTTATAATAATTCCGTAAATCTTCCAATACTGAATGTGGCAGGTTGACATATCTGTCCTTTTTGCCTTTGCCCCTGTGAATGAGTACTTTCATATTCCGACTGTCGATGTCTTCAATTTTCAGGTTCACGATTTCGCTTACACGCAAGCCCATTCCGTAACAGAGTTGCAGAATAAGCCGGTGTTTGATATTTTCGGTTACTGAAAAAAGCTTTTTTACATCTTCAATGTTCAGTGATTTGGGCAAAAGCAAAGGTTTTTTGGGGCGTGGAATGTCAAGAAACATTTTTTTACGATGCAAAACTTTTTCGTAGTAGAACTTTATTGCATTTATCCTGCTGTGGATTTGGTTTTCGGAAAGTTTCAGTTCTTTGAAACAGTATAAGAAATAGCTTTGCAGTCTTTCGGGTGAAAGTTCCTGTACAGGAAAATCTTTAAGCAAATATAATAATTGGGCAAACTCAATGGAATAGGTGCGAATGGTATTCGGCGATAAGCTTTTGAGAGTAAGTATGTTTTGGTATTTTTGAAACTCGGGCAAGTTGGATGCAGATATTTTGCACAGCACATCTTTTCCCACAATATCGGGCTGAATACCGCAAAGATTTCTGTTTTGCAGATTATCAACCACGTACCAAGTTTTTTCCAATTGCGACCAATGTGCTTTGGTGTGCTGTCGCAATATTTCAATTAAGCATTTGTCATAATTAAATTTTAACCAAATCACTTTCTTTCCCCGATGTGTTCCTAAAGTAATTTTAAAAAGAGAAGGATTAAATTCGGGGTTCGTATTTTGAGTATCCATATAGCTTCGCATTTTGAATATCTGCAAATATATAAAATCATAAGTTACTGACGTATTGATAGATGTTTAATTTGTGTGTTTATTAAAACTTTCGGATATTTGTGCGTTACCTACCATTTGACAAATATGAACGAACAAACTTACATTGGAATAAATAATGAATTTCTACAACTTCAAGAATTGAGAAAAGGAGATTCAATATCTTTCGACAAAGACATTTTATCTCCATTACTATTTGTTTGGGTAAGAGGCAAAAATTCCAACATTATTCACGATAGTGTAAAAGTTAAGGTTGAAAACAATACTATATTATGTGTAAGCAGATTCGATAAAATTAAATTTGACAATCTTGATAACGCTCGGATTATAAAATTCAATCGTGAATTTTATTGCGTTTTAGACCACGTTAAAGAGGTAAGTTGCAAGGGAATATTGTTTTACGGCACAAATCAACTGCCTAACTTTCAAATTCCACAAGAAGAACTTGATAAGTTTGAAACACTTTGGAAGATGTTTGAAATCGAAATGCAATCAAAAGATGAACTACAACTCGAAATGCTTCAAACAATGCTCAAGAGATTTATAATCTTGTGCACTAGAATGTTCAAATCTCAAAATCAATTATTGCAATTAGACAATATGGAGATTGATATTGTGAGAGAATTTAATTTTTTGGTCGAACAAAATTTTAAAACTATACATAGTGTTCAAGATTATGCAAGCCTTCTTAATAAATCCCCAAAAACACTTTCTAATTTATTTTCCATCGTTTCAAAAAAAACACCACTTCAAATTATTCACGAAAGGAAGTGTATCGAAGCCAAAAGATTATTAAGATACACGGATAAATCTATAAAAGAAATTGGATACGAAATAGGCTTTGAGGATATCCAAACATTCAGTAAATTTTTTAAGAAAATGGAAAATACCAGCCCTTCGGACTTCAAAAACACAACATTGGGAACTTTAACCAATTCATCGGGAACAACAGCCTAACTTTAGCCTAACTTCATATCGCATCTTTGCATCATTAAATAACAACATAAAAATTTAACGATGACAAATTTCACAGTTCCAACCCGAGGAGAAGTATCGGAAAACAATCAAGCAATTTTTGACAACCTTCAAAAAGGATTAGGTTTTGTACCAAATCTTTATGCTTATTACGCCAAAAATGAGACTGCTTTAGGTGATTATTTAGCTCTTCAAAACAGAAAAAGCACCTTAAAAGCGAAAGAAAGAGAAGTAATTAACTTGGTTACCAGCCAAATTAATGGTTGCAAATATTGCCAATCGGCACACACCGCATTAGGTAAGATGAATGGCTTTACAGAAGACCAAATCATTGAATTGCGCAAAGGTTCTGCCTCTTTTGATTCAAAATTAGATGCCTTAGTAAAATTCACAGCATCCGTAGTAGAAAACAAAGGAAACGCAACACAAGAAAGTAAAGATACTTTTTTTGAAGTAGGCTATACAGAGGCTAATTTGATTGATGTAATAATCGTTGTGGGCGATAAAGTAATTAGCAATTACATTCATAATCTAACTGGGTTTTCAATAGATTTTCCAATAGCAACAGAACTTTAATCTTTATAATCACTTAAACAATAACACAATGAAATACAGTAATTTAATAATTCGCATAGGTTTTGGTTTACTCTTTGTTTGGGGTGGCTTAGAGAAATTTTTTGAAGGCTTTTTAGGAGGCGTAGGTCTTCAAAAAGGGGCAGATATTCTAAAGAGTAGTGGTTTGAGTTTTTTAGGAGACAGCGGCACTTTTGCTTTAGTAGCACTATTAGCCTTTTTAGAATTGGCTGCAGGTATATTGGTGCTTGCTAATAAGCAACTTAAATACGCTTATGGCTTTTTAGCATTCATTATGCTTATGGCTTTGGTATTGGTTCATATTCCATCAGGAAATTGGATGAACATTATGATACACATAGCTTTATTTACAACTTTATTAGGCTTAGCTCTAGACCATTTTTCAACTTCAAAAAGCAACTAAAACAATGGCAACAGTAATCAAAATTAAAAATCTACAAGAAGGTTATCAAAGCATTATTACCAACGGTACACATAGTATCGTTGGCGATGAACCAGTTAAAAGTAAAGGAACAGATTTAGGACTTAGTCCATCAGAGTTGGTTCTAAGTGGCTTGGCTATGTGCAAAGTAGCCACGGTAAGATATATAGCACGACAAAAAGGTTGGGAAATAGGTGAAGTAAAAGCAGAACTTTCACAAGAAGTAAAACGAGATTCTGACGGCTTAAAAACGACAATTCAAGTAGCAATAAATATTGAAGGTAATATATCGCAAGTACAAAAAGATGAATTACTTAAACAAGCCAATGCCTGTTACATACATCGCCAAATTATGGGAGAATGGAATATAGAACACGCTAGTTGGTTGAATGAGGAGTAAAAACGGTAGGTAACAATGTATAAAAGCAATAGCGGCTTGGGTGCAAACTCGAGCCTTTTTGCATTTAATTAAGTATATTGCTATCCGAAAGGCAGATGCGTTTTAATCCGCTACTGCTTTTATACTAAACGATGTGAACGCAATCCCTTCGGTCTTGCGTTCACATCGAGCTCCTGCTGCGCAGGTGATGTTCACTGCCCTTCGGGACAGCGCACATCACCTGCTTGGACGCATTCCGAAAAGGAGTGAAAAACTCCTTTCGGAACGACGACCAAGCAGGAGCTCGTTACCTGCAAGCTGAAAAAAAAATCGAGATGTCAATAGAAAACATACCTGAAAGCTACTTTAAGAATAAAAAAGAGAACCCAGATTTATTTGTCTATGATTTTAAAATGACAAATGACGTTGTTAAAAGTAAAGTCAATTTAGGAATGAATATGTTCAGCTTTTTACAAGTTGGAAAAAAGCAAGTACATTTTGCTGGAACGACAGTTGCTGTAAACAAAGACCAATCTTTATTGCTAAAAAAAGGAAATTGGCTTTGGACGGAGTTATTAGATACAAAAACGATATATTATTGTAAACTATTCTTTTTTTCAGAAAAAAAGCTAAAAGAATTTTTAGAAAAACACACAGAAAACAATCAAACAGTAAAAGAAGAATCGCCTTATTTTATAATCAGAAACGACGACTATATTTCGTCATACATAAATTCATTATCAACAATTAGTCAAGCACCAATAGTTTTTGCGGAAAATTTACTTTCAGTAAAATTTGAGGAATTGATGCTCTATCTTTTACAGAAATATGGGAAAAACTTTGAAACACATCTCCATTCTTTAATAATTAAGGAAACTTCACCATTTAAAAAAATTGTAGAAAGTAAAATTCATTCTAACCTTAAATTGGAAGAAATCGCATTTTTATGCAATATGAGTTTATCTACTTTTAAACGTCATTTCATTAAAGAATACAAAGTGTCGCCTGGAAAATGGCTTCAAGACAAATGACTTCAAAAGGCAAAAGAAACTTTAGAACAAGGAAATTTAAAACCTTCAGATATTTATTTAGATTTTGGTTATAATAACCTTTCAAATTTTAGTGTAGCCTATAAAAATAAATTCGGTTTTAGCCCAAATCAGACTTCTAATTAAAATTTCATTTACAAGTTTGACCTTTTTTCATAAGTCATTAACCTGTTTTAGTAACTTAATAAGATGACTCTCGCAGTATATTTGCATCAAATAACAATACTAAAACAAAAAAAATGAATATTACATTAGCACAAGCTGAAAAAGCAATCGTAGCAGCAAAACAAAAATCTACAGCAATTGATACAAAAATGAACATTGCGGTTGTAGATGCAGGAGCAAATTTAGTGGCATTTGGTCGTATGGACGGTGCTTGGTTAGGCTCACTTGACATCTCTATCAAAAAAGCAAAAACAGCTCGTTACTTTGATATGAATACTGGAATAATTGGAGAGTTATCTCAACCAGGACAACCATTATTTAACATCGAACATTCAAATAATGGATTGATTACTTTTCCAGGTGGTGTACCAATTAAAAACGCATCAGGCGAAATTATTGGAGCTATAGGAGTAAGTGGAAGTTCAGTTGAAAATGACCACGCAGTAGCAGAAGCTGGAGCATCAGCAATTTAATAACCAGTTTATTAATGCAAAGAGGATAATTAAAACTAATTATCCTCTTTTTTTTATCAAATAATTATGAAAAAATATGTAGCCGAATTCATTGGAACGTTTGCTTTAGTTTTTTATGGAACAGGAGCAATTATTGTAAACGAGCAATCCAATGGAAGTTTAGGTTTAATCGGAATCGCTTTAACTTTTGGAATAATAGTTAGTGCTATGATTTATATTTTCGGAAATATTTCTGGAACGCACATAAATCCAGCTGTAACTATAGCATTGGTAGTAGGTAAATTAACATCACTAAAAGACGCTTCGTTTTATATTTTCGCTCAACTTTTGGGAGCTTTATTCGCAAGTATCTTATTAAAATTTACGTTCCCTGAAAACCTAACATTAGGTGCTACAATTCCTTCTAGCGAATTAATACAATCATTTATTTTAGAATTTGTGCTGACTTTCTTTTTAATGCTTACAATTTTGGGAGTAACATCAAAAAAAGAATTTTCCAATATAGCAGGACTTATAATTGGAATAGTAGTTACTGGAATTATCCTTTTTGCAGGGCCAATTTCTGGTGGTTCATTTAATCCTGCGAGAAGTTTAGCACCTGCAATTGTATCTGGAAACTTTACAGCACTTTGGATTTATATAACAGCACCAACATTAGGAGCGATAATAGCAATGTTTATTTGGAAAGGACTTAATAAAACAGAATAAAGCCTGCAGGTAACAGTTAAAGTTTCGTTGCGTGCGCAGCACGAACAATGAAACTCGTGTTGAACGGAACCGCTGGCATTCCGCAACTATGGGTTTTTCGAAAAGATTTTAAAGAGAATTTCAAGAGGCTACCAAGCCTCTTTTTTTTTGGAAGTAGTTTTTGCTTGATTTTATAGTGTTTTCCATCACTTTTGGGCATAAAATCCCTTACCCGTAAAGCTATATTTTACAGGTCTTGTGGTTTTGGCTGCCGCCAAGATACCAGGCAGGCGGACCACGCTGGTCAAAAAGGGCTATCCGGTGTAAATTTCCCGTTTTACAACACAGACATTTGGGTAAAAAAGGCCTTTTTTCTGCTTTATTTATTACTTTTTGTTGCAATTTTTGCTGTAAAAGTTTTAGTTTTTGCCGTTTCCAAGTACTGCTCAAAAAACCATAATGACGGATTTTCACAAAACGCTTTGGCAAAATATGCAATGAAAACCGACGTATAAACTCTTGATGGGTAAGGATCATCTGTTTTTTAATTCCATTTTGGCGGTAATCCTTGTAATCAAAAGTCACGTTTTGACTGTCAATGTTTTTGATTCTGCGGTTGCTGATGGCTATTTTATGGGTGTACCTGCCCAAATATTCCACCACCGATGCAGGACTTCCAAAAGGTTTTTTGGCAAATACTACCCACGGTTTTCGCCATAATTCTTGCCGAATTTGTTCGTATTTTATGGGTTCTTTGGCTTTGAGTTTCTCACAATATTTAGCCCTAAAAACTTTTGACAAGGCTTTTACAGGAAACAGAAATTTGCCGTCGCCTCGGCTGTTTTGCCATTGTCTCTCTTTAGCAATTCCACCGCCCGGAACAATGCAATGCAGGTGGGGATGCAGGCTCAATTGCTGTCCCCAAGTATGCAAGACAGCAATCATTCCAGATTGGATACCTTTGTTTTTGCCAAAGGTTTTCAAGGTTTCCCAAGCCGCTTCAAAAAGCAAACCATACACCAATCTTGGATCATGAATCGCCAACGAATTTAGACTATCCGGCAAGGTAAAAACCACATGGAAATAGGGTACTGGCAAAAGTTCCGTGCTTCTGGCAGCTATCCAGTCCTCCCGCTTGTTGCCCTGGCACTTGGGACAATGCCGGTTGCGGCAGGAGTTGTAACTGATAGTGAGACTGCCACAGCCATCGCAAGCATCAATATGGCCGCCCAATGCTGCCGTGCGGCATTTTTTGATGGCTGATAATGTGCGCAATTGCCAGGTGTTTAATCCTATATTTTCTACCTTTTTACCGAGTTTTTCTAGCACATGCGCTACTTCGAACTGCATTTTTCAAACAAAGTATCGAGCGGACTAAAGACTTTTTGGGTGTCGAGTTGAGCGATGTGCAAATACTCCATCGTGGTTTCGATATTCTGGTGTCCCAAAAGGTCTTTGAGGGTCATGATATCCATGCCGTCTTCGAGCAGATGGGTGGCATAACTGTGGCGAAGCGTGTGGGTGTGCACTTCCTTTTTTACGCCTGCTGCTTTAGCGACTTGCCGCACTGCCCATTGCACGCCCCGCTGGCTGTATTTGCTGTCAAAATCTCCTCCAGCGCGTTCAACAGGCTTTCCATTGAACAAATAATCCTGAGGTTTTTCCCCTTGCATGTATTTTTTGAGTCCTCGAATTAAATGAACCGACAGCGGGACATACCGGTCTTTTTTTCCTTTACCTTGAACTACCTTGAGCTGTTTGCGATCAAAATCCAAGTCTTGCAATCGTACGCTGCGGGCTTCCATACAGCGGAGCCCACAGCCATAAAGCAGTCCGATGAGGATTTTGTGCTTGAGCAATTTGGCACTCTGGAGCATCGCCCAGACTTCTTCTTTACTCAAGACAACGGGCAGTTTTTTCTCGTGTCTGATAGCAGGCAAACGAAGAAATTGATAAGGCAGGCCTTCTGATTTTAGCAAAAACCGAAGCCCGTAAACACAGTGTTTAAAATAAGTTTGGGAGGGAGTTTTGGACTTTTTCTGAAGGTAAAAAAGGTAGTCGTGGACTTGCTCAGGATCAAGCTCGGTAGGGATTTTGCCAAAATACAACGAAATCGAAGCCACATGGCGGGAGTAATTATGGAACGTACTTTGGCTTCTGCCCAAAACAGAAACCGTACGCTCAAAACGGACTAATAGTTCCGAAAATCCCGGAACTTCTCTTTTGGCCTGGTTGAGAATTTTATTTTCTCTTAATTGCTCAACATTCTTTTTTTTGCAGTCATATCTTACAGAATTTAATTATATTCGTAAGGTACAAAATATCGATAAGTGCTACCGAAGGTTTAGTTCAACAGCCGTTTTGCGCTATTGCGAGAAAAGTGCAAAATTGACGTTTATCTTTCGCAAGAAGTTGTATTTTAGCAGAAAATACGCAATTCCGAAGCTCGCAACAGACGCAAAGCGGCGAAACGTTGTGTGCGAGGCTAAAGACCTATTCATCCAAACTTTAGCAAACAATTTTTGAAATAAAAATTAATATGTTTGCCATACCAAAATGTTTTTTAAGACAACAATATTATGGACATTACAAATTTTCCAGAACATTTATTTGAAAATAACTACACGGAGACATCAGACCTACAAATTGCTAACTACGAAGTTTATAAACATGTTTCCAAAAATAAGATTAACCTAAACAAAAATGTATTCAGTTTTTTGTTGGACGGACAAAAGAACATTCACTTTTCAAATGACATCGTTTCGATAGATGATACACAATCCTTACTCCTTGCATCGGGAAATTTTTTAACAACAGAAATTGTAGGAGCAAATAGTTATAGTTGCCTACTCTTTTTCTTTTCTCAAAAAAACATTAATGATTTTTTATTGAAATATGGGCATTTTTTTAACCCAAATGACTTTAATAAAGCAGCTACCAGTAGTCCTTATTTCCTTATAGAAAAAGACAATTTTATTATCCATTTTATTAATTCTATTCAACAAATTTATGGCTTGAATCAAACAATCTCTCAAAAGATTCTGGAATTGAAATTTGAAGAAATTATGCTGTATCTGGCTGATAAGTATGGGCAAATTTTTTTTGTTTATCTACATTCATTGTTAATCAATGAAAGAGAATTATCTTTTAAAATGGTCATTGAAAAAAATCTGTACACGAGTTTGAATATTGATGAGGTCGCTTTTCTATGCAATATGAGCCTGTCTACTTTTAAGCGAAAATTTATACAATTATATCAAGAGTCTCCAGGAAAATGGTTTCAACTAAAACGGCTCAACAAGGCCAAAAAAATATTGCTTAATAATGAAGCGACACCATCAGAAATCTATATGGACTTTGGTTATGACAGCTTATCAAATTTTAGCACAGCCTTTAAAAATGAATTTGGTTACAGTCCAAAAAACATTATGAAAAGTTGACCTTTTTTCATAAGTTTTTGAACTATATAAAAAAGCCTCACAATCTTAAATGAGCTATATTTGTTAAAAGAAAATTGGTTTAATTTAAAATTAAAAAGACATGAAAAAATTAGGATTATTAGTTCGACTAAAAGCAAAAGCTGGAAAAGAAAAAAATGTTGAAGAGTTTATTACAAGTGCATTGCCACTTGCTAATGAAGAAGCGGGTACTATTACATGGTATGCGTTCCGTATAGACTCTTCTACATTTGGCATTTTTGACACTTTTTCAGATGAAGAAGGCAGAGAAGCACATCTTGGTGGTAAGATTGCAAAGGCGTTAATGGAAAATGCACCTGAATTGTTGGCTACTTCACCATCTATTGAGAAATTGGACGTTTTAGCGGCTAAATAAACATACCACAATTATTCTAAAATGGCAGCCTGTCAAAGTTCTGTAAATGAATTTGTACAGGCTTCCTATGTTTAAAACAGCGTGGAAATAAATTAAGCTTAGACTGACGAAGAAGCCCAGCACACAACATGGGTTTTGCAAAAGAGCGGGTAAAGTGCTAATCTCAACGTTTGTGCTTTCTATCCGCAAAAACCATTTTTTATTTGCTCAAAAAGTGTAAATTAGCAAATAAAAAAATGGTTTTGCTTACGTCTGTGCAAAGTTGAAAGTTTCTACTTTCTATTCCGCTCCTTCGCAAAGCCTGAACCGTTACTAAATTTTTACCAACTTCAATCATTTTGGTATGTAATATATTCTTTTGTATATTTGTTTTGAGCGAACGGAAACACGTTGAAAAGCAAAGTAATAAGCACCGTTACCAAATCGTTACCTGACTTCTTTGATTATCCCTATAAAAGCTTAGTATTCAACCGATACGGCTTTTTCCTGAAAACTTTAAAATAAAAACATCTGATGAAACATAAAACAGATTTACTATACCGAAAAGAATCGTTAAAAAAATTGCTCGAAGTAATTACGCAACACGAAGACGAAATTATAAAAGCTTTATATGATGATTTTAAAAAACCCGATTTTGAAGCTGTTTTAACCGAAACAAATTATGTTATCAGTGACCTTAAAGCAACTATCAAAAATTTTGACTCTTATACCAAACCTAAAAAAGTTCGTGCTTCGTTACTCAACTTTCCTTCATCTGACTATATTTACAGTGAACCATACGGACATGTTTTAATTTTGTCTCCATGGAACTATCCTTTTCAACTTGCTTTTTGTCCGCTTGTAGCCGCTGTAGCCGCGGGAAATGCTGTTACACTAAAACCCTCCGAACTCACACCCAATACCGCTGCTATAATTGCTAAAATTGTACGTCTAACTTTTCCAGTGCAACATGTCGTAGTAGTTACTGGTGATGCCAAAGTTGCAGCAGATTTACTAGAAAAACGATGGGATTACATCTTTTTTACGGGTAGCGTGGCAGTAGGTAAAATTGTAGCCAAGGCGGCCGCAAAACATCTTACACCAGTTACATTAGAATTAGGCGGAAAAAGTCCATGCATTGTTGATGAAACCGCCAATATTAAAATTAGCGCACGACGAATTATTTGGGGAAAAATTGTAAATGCTGGCCAAACTTGCGTAGCACCTGATTATGTTTTGGTACATCAATCTGTTAAACAGCAATTGATCGAGGCGCTACGTTTTGAAATCACCGCGGCATTGGGCGAAAACCCACAAGAGTCTCCAGATTATGCTCGTATCATCAACCAAAAAAATTGGGAAAGACAAATACAACTTCTCGAAAACCAATCGATACTTTTTGGAGGACAATCAGACAAAAATAGTTTTTACCTAGCACCAACCCTAGTTGACGAACCCGCGAAAGATAGTTTGTTAATGACCGAGGAAATTTTTGGACCAATACTTCCAATCATCTCCTACACTAATATTTCTGAAGTAGATCAAATCATCAACAGTTACGAAATACCGCTTGCACTTTATCTGTTTTCTGAAAACAAAAAATATGTTGATTATGTTTTGCAAAATCATTCTTTCGGAGGCGGATGCATCAACGACACAGTGGTTCATTTGGTAAACGAGAGACTCCCGTTTGGTGGCGTAGGCCATTCCGGAATGGGCGCTTATCATGGAAAACTAAGTTTTGATATCTTCTCCCACCAAAAATCGATCGTAAAAAGAGGAACTTGGCTTGACCTACCTTTGCGCTATGCTCCATATAAAGAAAAATTAAAAACCATTCGTAAACTACTAAAATGGATGTAGTTGAATAAAATTTTAAAGCAATTACAATCTTTTTACTTTAAATAATAATTGCAGAAGTAGTCGATGTTTAAAATTATTTTGATCCAAAAATGAAACTTTTTACAAAAAATGCGACTACTAAAACATAATAATTTAAAACCAAACCAATGCAAACAACCATGAACACCTACACCAAAAAACGCCTGGCCGAAATCAAAGAACAAGGATATCAACTTGATTTTGGAACCGTATTCAACAACACCATAGAAAACTATAAAAAAATTGCTTGGTATGGAGGCTTAATGATTTTTGTGTTTTTCACTCTTTTTTGCTTAGTTCTTTTCGGAATAGCTGTTGCCTTTATTGGATTTCCTGAATTAAAGGCCATTTTAAAACCAGAAAACTTACAATTAGAAAATCTATCTCTAGAGATTTTATTATACGTCTCGGTCGCAACAATAATTATTACAGCTATTACATGTCCGTTTCCGGCTGGTTTAACAAAAATGGCGCAAAGTGCTGACAAAGATGAGGAATTTGGTATTGCGACCATGTTTCAATATTATAAAGCACCTTATTTTGTAGAATTATTGGTAGCTACAACACTATTAGCTATCGTGAATACTGTTTTACAAAACACAATTACCTATTTCCAAATTCCATTTGTAGGTTCGATTTTGTCCGTAATACTTTCGTTATTTACTTTTTTATCAGTTCCATTTATCATTTTTGGTAACCTAAAAGCGATTGAGTCTATTCAGGCTAGTATTCTTGTTGTTTCCAAACAGCCACTTACTCTTTTAGGATTAATAATTGTAAGTTCAATTGCTACTTTCATTGGATTTTTAGGATGTTGCATCGGTATTGTTTTTACTATTCCTTTTTTATATTCAATGTATTATGTTGTATACAAAGAAATAATTGGTGTAGAAACTCCTGAGGATTTGCAGGATAATGGCTAGAATACAACTTTTTTAATAAGAACCAAAACAGACCGATTACTTGTTTTGGTTCTTATTAAAAAATTACTTAATTTTCAATAAAATTAGAAGTACTTTTCAAATTTTATTGAATTAAAGCCAAAACCAACCATGACCTACGCTTGTAAAACTATAGCAGCTTTACAAATAAACAATTCCTTGATGGAAGAGATATCAGTACTTGCGAGTGCTGTGCCAGTCTCATTCATTGACAAACTTGCGATGAATAATAACTTATTCCGCATTCTGAATCCATTTATTTTACTGTTATTGTTTTTGATTATTTTCAAGTTTTCAAAAATCACACAACTTCTTTTTCCTGATTTTATCAAACGCAATTCGGAAAAAGATTCAAAAAGTGAAGAATACCAGCTTTATTTTTTGTTTATTGGAATCATAGTTCCTTTTTTGGAAATAAGTTTTGAAATTTTTGGAATAAGAGATTCCAGCTTGTTAGCTACAAATTGTTTTATCGGTGTTTTTTTTCTGGGACTTTACTTTTTAAGCAAAAAAAACGATTTTATTTATCGTAATGGAGAGAAAATTTTCCGCGTTTTATTCCTAATTGCTCTGGTTTATATAGCTCGAAATATCATACTGTACTCGCCAGATATCATACCGTCTATTGCATTTGTTACGGCTTTTTTCTTCTCATATTCTATTATAAAGCCCCAAAAATGGTATTGGATTTTAGTAGCCATTGTTTTGATTTTCTTGTTTGTATTGATGATTTTCGAAATCATTCCTATAAACACCGCAATCATTTTATTCAATTATTGCATAGCAGTAGTGGTGGTAAACTATATCAGACAACTTTCTATTTTAAATCTAAAGAACAAACTTAATTTCAACAACCAAATCATTAATAAAGGGAACTCATTAATTTTAGCCACCAACATCAAAGGTGAAATTGTATTTTGTAGCGATAATGTTGAATCTATTTTAGGTTACTCTGTAGATCAAGTTATGGGCTTAGGATACTGGAAATTAACGGAGGACACAGAGTTTTATGGCGAGGAATATCACAAAAAATTTAAAGCAGATCGCGTGTTTACACGTCGCCTCAAGTGCAAGAACGGAGATTACAAAATTATTCGATGGAACGACAAAAAATTTTCGAATGACCTCATCATTGGAATTGGCCAAGATGTTACGCATGAAATGGAAATGCAAAATCAATATGAAAGCCTCATTCAAAACGCAATTGACTTAATCTACGAAGTAAATGATAAAGGGCAGTTTGTATTTGCAAATGAATTCTCCATTAAAACATTGGGTTACAAAAAAGAACAAATTATAGGTAGTTATTTTACTGATTTCATCCGTAAAGACTATGTGTCATCAATGGCAGATTATTATTTGAATAATACAGCCGATAAAACTTTTTTCCCTACCGTTGAATTCCCAATGATCAAAAGTAATGGAGATGAATTGTGGATATCACAAAAAGTAATAATTCGTCGCAACGAGCAGGGCAAAGTTATTGCTTATTCCGGTATAGCAAGAGACATAACTAAGTTCAAAGAAATTGAATTAAACGCCAAAAATCGCCAGAAAAAAGTAGATGAGTACAACAAAACCATAGCAAAACTTTCTACCACCAATTTTAGTAACTACATTAATCTTGAACTTAGTATTAGGCAAATTATTCAGACGGCTGCTAAGGTCATGAAATGCAATAGGGTAAGTTACTGGAAATATGAAAAAGATAAAATTATTTGCGAAAGTTTATTTGAATTAGATCGCAATTCCTTCAGCAAAGGAGAAGTATTGTACCAAGAAAACTTCCCTTTGTACTTCGAGAAATTAACAACTCGAAAACAAATTTGCGCATCCAATGCTTTTAAAAAGAAAAGCTTACAAGAATTTCATGCCGATTATTTTACCAAACACAATATTAAATCAATCCTAGATATTCCATTAATTTTAAATGGTGAAGTATATGCTATTTTATGTCTAGAGGGTACTAATAATAAAATAAAATGGGACAATGAAGACATCAGTTTTGCTAAATCAATTGCAGACATAATTGCTCTAACTATCATTTCGCAAAGCCGCTATGAAACAGAGGGTAAACTCGCTTACAAGAGTGAGCTCTTGTCGGCAATGGCTTTGTGTACCGAAAATTTCTTGAATTGTACTGATCTCAACGATATCTTTGCAGATGCACTAGTTATTATGGGTAAAGCTACAAAATCCCATCGATCGTATTATTACGAACAAAACCAAGAAACAGGATTAATTAGTCAAAAGCACCGTTGGTTTGTGCAAAATACTGAACTAAGCGAGACCAACCCGAGGCTACAAAACCTACCCCACTCGGAATTTGAAGAACTTTTAATTCCGTTACTAAATAACGAAATTTACGAGGCAACTATTTCGCATATCGAAAATAAATCGCTTCGCCAGAAACTAGAAGGTGTAGAGGTAAAATCGCTCATCTTGTTTCCTATTTTCATAAAAGATAAATTCCAAGGATTTTTAGGATTTGATGACACAGTAACTGAACGCTATTGGAGCGAAGACGAGGTGACCATTTTAAAAACCTTGGCTCGAAATATTGCTTCGTCAATAGAACGTATAACCAATGAAACCGCCATTTATGAAAGTGAAGAAAAATTTCGTTCGTTAGCTAACAACATACCTGGAACGGTATATTTATCAAACTACGATGAAAACAATACTAAAATTTACATCAACGACGAAGTAGAGAAATTAACTGGTTATCCTAAATCTGCTTTCTTAACCAATCAAATATCCTTTATCGATCTTATTCATCCGGAGGATAAAATAAAAACGATCAACGAGCAAAAAGAAGCAATTGAAAACAAGAAATCAATTCGCCAAACATATCGCATTATACATAAAGACAACCGCGTAGTATGGGTAGAAGAATTTGGAGATGCCATCTATAAAAATGATAAAATTGCTTTTCTAGAAGGTATTTTTATTGATATTACTGAGCGTGTTATGGCTGAAACTGCCGTTCAAGAAAAAGAGCTAGCAGAAGCTGCCAACAAAGCAAAATCAGAGTTTTTAGCTAACATGAGTCATGAAATACGGACACCTCTTAATGGCATTATTGGGTTTACAGATTTGCTAATGAAAACTACGCTAGGACCTACTCAAAGTAAGTACATGAAAACCATTAGTCAGTCCGCACACTCTTTACTTGACATTATTAATGATATTTTGGATTTTTCTAAAATTGAGGCTGGTAAACTAGAATTGTATATGGAAAAATGTAATCTTAACGAGCTTCTTCATCAAGTTATTGATTTGATTTTATTTGAATCCAATCAAAAAAAGTTAGCATTAGAATTAAATATTGCAGACGATTTACCAAAATTTTTCCTTTTGGATAGTGTCCGATTAAAGCAAATTTTGATCAATCTCTTGGCCAATGCAGTAAAATTTACTGAAAAAGGAAGTATAAAATTAGAAGTAAAAATGCTCAACCCCTTAAAGGATGGCAGCGCTACTATTCGCTTTGCTGTAAAGGATACAGGAATAGGAATATTAGACGAAAATAAAAAGAAAATCTTTCGGGCGTTTTCACAAGAAGACGGATCAACAACAAGAAAGTTTGGCGGTACCGGTCTTGGGCTAACTATTTCTAACCAACTACTTGGCCTTATGAATAGTAAGTTACAACTTGAGAGCACTGCCAAAAAAGGAAGTACTTTTTATTTTGACATAAAATTACAAACTTGCTCTGAAATAATTGTTAGCGAAAGTCTATTTGATACTGATTTTAACGCCATAAAAGACATGGTCGTAAAAAATAAAATAAGCTCAAAAATAGCAACAGTGCTGATAGTAGAGGACAATAAAGTAAATATGTTGTTATTGAAAACAATTTTAAAAAACCTTTCCTTTCCTACTACAATCCACGAAGCTACAAATGGATCGCAAGCTGTAGAGCAATTTGAAAAGTTGAAACCTGACTTTGTTTTTATGGATATCCAAATGCCTGTCATGAATGGATACGAAGCTACAGAACATATACGTAAATTAGAGTCAGGCAAGCATGTGCCCATTATTGCAATCACTGCCGGAACCGAAAAACAAGAAAGAGACAATTGCCTGAAAGCCGGAATGAACGATTATATCCCCAAACCAATCATTAAAGGCATCGTGGAGGAAACATTTTTCAAATGGCAACAAGTATAAAATAACAAAATAACAGCTAAATTAAAACTTATGAAATGGAGTGGCAGACGCGAAAGCGGAAATCTTGAGGACCGCAGAGGAATGTCTTCTGGTGGTAAAACTATTGTTGGCGGTGGAGTAATAGGTATCATAATCCTTTTACTAAACACATTTGGTGGTGACAATGCGCAAATGCTGACTCCGATATTAGAACAATTAAATCAAGGTGGTAAAAGTGCGCCAACCGAACAAAGAGAACTTACGCCTGCTGAGCTTGAGGAACGACAATTTGTAGATGCCATTTTAACCGATACCGAGGATGTATGGCATAAAATTTTTCAAGAAAACAACTTACAATACAAAGAACCAACTATGGTATTGTTTTCAGATGCTGTAGATACGGAATGTGGAAGTGCAACATCTGCGTCAGGACCTTTTTACTGCCCTACTGACCAAAAGGTTTATATGGACTTAACTTTTTTTAATGAACTAAGAACCAAATTTGGTGCTCAAGGAGGCGACTTTGCCACAGCCTACGTAATTGCACATGAAATAGGTCACCATGTACAAACCTTATTGGGCACATCAGCCAAGATGCGACAAATGCAACAAGGAAAAAGTCAAGCCGAAGCCAATAAATTATCTGTAGCTCTAGAGTTGCAAGCTGATTTTTATGCGGGTCTATGGACGCACTACAACCAAAATATGAAAAACTTTCTTGAAGAAGGCGACCTTGAAGAAGCACTTAGTGCTGCACATGCTGTGGGTGATGATGCTATTCAAGCCAAAATTCAAGGGCATATCGTTCCAGAATCGTTTACACACGGTACTTCCGCGCAGCGTAAACAATGGTTTATGAAAGGCTACAAAAGTGGTGATATCAGACAAGGTAATACTTTCGAAGAGCTGTAAACAAAAGCTAAAATAAAAAAGAAAAATAGGGATCGACCCTATTTTTTTTTACTAAAAAATAAAATTGTATTTTAATATTTACAAAAAATAAGTAATATTCGGTATAAACCAGCTTATCAAAAAATTAGCAGTACCTTCGCGCACAATAAAAAGAAGTGTTTTTTTATGTAAATGCTTCGTAAACACCATATATGTCATTCAAATCGTTAGGATTATCTGATGAGCTACTCAAAGCCATCAGCAAAAAAGGTTACACTACCCCTTCACCAATACAGCAAAAAGCAATTCCACCAATTTTAGACGGAAAAGATGTTTTAGCCTCTGCGCAAACCGGTACCGGAAAAACAGCTGGATTTACATTGCCAATTTTACATACGCTCGCTCAAGGAGTACAACTGCGCAACAGACCAATTAGAGCGCTAATACTTACGCCAACTCGCGAATTAGCAGCTCAAATTTTAGCAAACATTAAAGAGTACAGTATCTTTTTAGATCTAAAAAGTGGTGTGATTTTTGGTGGCGTCAATCAAAATCCTCAAGTAACACAATTACGCCAAGGCGTTGATATTTTGGTTGCAACTCCTGGACGATTGATCGATTTACAAAATCAAGGTTTAATAAGCTTGAACAAAATTGAAATTCTTGTACTTGATGAGGCTGACCGTATGCTTGACATGGGATTTCTAAGAGACATTGAGCGAATTTTAAAAATCATTCCTGCTAAAAGACAAAATTTATTATTCTCAGCTACGTTTTCTCCAGATATCAAAAAACTAGCAATGGGTATTTTGCATCAACCCGTTCATGTAGAGGCAACTCCTGAAAACACAACTGTTGAAGCAATTGCTCAAAAAATATATCCTGCGGCCAAAGAGAAAAAAACCGAATTAATCATCAAATTGATTTCGGAGGGTAATTGGAAACAAACACTCGTTTTTACGCGCACCAAACAAGGTGCCAATAAATTGTGCGAGAGTATGAATAAAGCTGGAATTGTAGCTGCTGCCATCCATGGAAACAAAGGACAAGGCGCACGAACAAAGGCTTTAGACGGCTTTAAAAAAGGAACTGTCGCCGTGCTTGTGGCAACCGATATTGCTGCCAGAGGACTCGATATTCCGCTATTACCACACGTAGTCAACTTCGAATTGCCAAATATTCCTGAAGATTACGTACACCGCATTGGTCGTACAGGTCGCGCGGGTGCTAGTGGCGAAGCTATTTCATTGTTTAGCCCTGACGAAACCCAGTTTTTAAGAGATATCGAAAAACTAATTGGATTGCGCTTGCCTAAAGAGCAGATTACTGGTTTTGAGGCCGATCCAAATGCATCTACCGCACCTATCAAACAAGGGCAAGGCAGACCGCAACGCAATTCCACACCAAAGCAACCTAAAGCTGATGCTAGTAAACGTACAAGCCCAAATAGCTTTGGACCACGAAAACCAAAACAAAATAACGAAAGACGTTCATCTAACTAATATTGGTTGTTTTAGGAGCAGAAAATCTATTTTCAGCTCTTAACTTGTCCCGCTTTCCGCTACAATCTCCCGAGAAAAATCGGGAGGATTTACACTTCAATCGGGGCTAAAAATCACGGTCATCTTTCAAAACTAAAATCAAAACTACTTTCATTTACGAGAGTAGTTTTTTTTTGAATTTACACTACTAATTTTCAAAGACATAATAATATTAGCCCAGCCAACCATCGCGATCCAAACTTCGGTATTGAATGGCTTCTGTAATATGCATAGCTAAAACATTCGGAGCCGCATCTAAATCGGCTATCGTTCTTGCTACTTTCAAAATCCTATCATACGCTCGAGCCGACAAGTTCAAGCGCTCCATCGCTGTTTTTAATAATTGTTTTGAATTTTCGTCCAAAACACAATATTCTCGAATATGTTTGGTATTCATTTGTGCATTGTAATGAATGTGGTCCATTTGCTCAAAACGACGCGTCTGAATTTCTCTTGCGGCAGTAACACGTTCCCGAATCGAAACACTACTTTCGGCCTTGCGATCATCTGATAATTTGTCGAAAGGAACCGGAGTTACTTCAATATGAATATCAATGCGGTCCAATAAAGGCCCAGAAATTTTACTCAAATACCGCTGCATTTCATGCGGAGAAGAAGTTTGTGGCGCGTCAGGATCATTAAAAAACCCACTCGGACTCGGGTTCATGCTCGCCACCAACATAAAAGAAGACGGATAGGTTACGGTGAATTTAGCTCGTGAAATAGTTACCTCACGATCTTCAAGTGGCTGTCGCATAACCTCTAAAACATCTCGTTTAAATTCTGGCAACTCATCCAAAAACAAAACACCATTATGCGCCATTGATATTTCACCTGGCTGCGGATAACTACCTCCACCCACCAAAGCTACGTTCGAAATCGTATGGTGCGGACTCCTAAATGGCCTTTGATTCATTAAGCCTACTTCTTTTAATTTTCCCGCTACACTATGAATTTTAGTAGTTTCAAGAGCTTCCCGCAAAGTCATCGGTGGTAAAATACTAGGTAAGCGCTTGGCTAACATTGTTTTTCCTGCTCCAGGCGGACCTATTAAAATGATATTGTGTCCACCGGCTGCAGCAATTTCCATACATCGCTTAATGCTCTCCTGCCCTTTCACATCTGAAAAATCAAACTCAGGAAAATCTAAAGTTTTATAAAACTCAGCTCTTGTATCTATTTTTGTAGGTTCCAATGTACCCTTGCCTTCAAAAAAATCAATTACCTCTTGTACGTTTTCAACACCATAGACATCTAAACCTGCAACGATAGCGGCCTCTTTTACATTTTGCTTTGGCAGAAAAAAACCTTTAAAACCCTCTTCTTTTGCTTTAATTGCAATAGGCAAAGCACCACGAATAGGTTGCAAACTGCCATCGAGTGACAGTTCGCCCATAATAATGTACTCCGACAACGCTTCGGCTTGAATTTGCCCCGAGGCCAAAAGAATACCCATCGTCAAAGTTAAATCATATGCAGAGCCCTCTTTTCGTAAATCAGCGGGAGCCATATTGATCGTGATTTTTTTACCAGGCATGGCAAATCCGTTATTTTTAAGAGCAGCGGCTATGCGGTAACTACTTTCTTTGATGGCATTATCAGGCAATCCTACCAAATGGTAGCCAATACCTTTATCCATGTTAACTTCTACGGTTATGGTTGTCGCTTCGACTCCAAAAACAGCACTCCCAAAAACTTTAACTAGCATATAATCAATATTTTATTTCTAAAAATAAATAAAAATTTCAAATTATACCAACAAATCTTACAGATGATGTTAATTATTGCAGAAAAGATAATAATGATTGCCTATTACAGTAAAATTTTATTAAAATCACTTCAAAATCCTAGAATAACTATCAAAAATAAATGTTAAAATCAGAAATAAACAAGGCAAAATATTAACATTTTTTTACTTTTAAGAACTAATTAGAAACTAAACTATGAAAAAAATTGTATTACTGCTAATTTTGAGCATCTTCATGCCAAAATCCTATGCTCAGGAATACTTTCCAAACAACGAAAGTATCCCGAACAAGACCAATCATTTTACTGCATTTACCAATGCTACCATTTATGTGACACCCACACAAATTATCCAGAAAGGAACCTTACTAATCCAGAACGGAAAAGTAGTAAATGCGGGAACTAACATTGCTATTCCAAAAAATTGTACGACAGTGGATTTAAATGGTAAATCGATTTATCCATCGTTTATCGATTTATACACTAGCTTTGGAGTAGAGAAACCAAAACCTGCAGCAACAGCGGGTCGTGGTTCATTATACGATACCAAACGAGTTGGCTATTATTGGAATGAAAACATAAAATCAGAACAAAATGCTTACCAAGCCTTCAAATACGACCAAGCCAAGGCGGAGGAATTTCTTAAAGCGGGCTTCGGCGTGGTAGGAACTCACGTTCCTGACGGAATTGCACGCGGTACAGGAACTCTAGTTGCATTAAATAATTTTGATAACAGCAAACAATTGCTAACAGATAAATTAACCAATCATTTTGCTTTTTCGAGAAGTGTAACTACAGCACAATCTTACCCAAGTTCATTGATGGGAATGATGGCTTTAATGCGCCAAATGTATCATGATTTAGATTGGTACAAAAAAGGAAATTCAAAAACGACAGATTTATCTTTGGAGGCATTGGCTAAAAATGAAAAATTAGTTCAAGTTTTTACTACCGAAGATAAATTAAACAGTTTACGTGCTGCAAAAATTGCGAAAGAATTCGGTCTAAACTACATTCTTAAAGGAAGCGGTAACGAATTTGAACGTATTGAAGAAATCAAACAAACGAATTCAAAATTTATTATTCCAATTAACTTTCCAGAAGCGTATGATGTATCCGACCCGAATCAAGCCAACCAAATGGAGTTAAAAGATTTGAGATTTTGGAATCAAGCGCCAACCAATTTAAAAGTATTATCAGATAACGGAGTTGTTTTTGCTTTGACAACTGATAAATTAAAAAAAATTGAAGATTTCAGAACTAATCTAATCAAAGCCATTCAATACGGTTTTGATAGTACTAAAGCTTTAGAGGCATTAACTACCGTTCCTGCAGCGCTTTTAGGAAAAAGTAATGAAGTAGGATCTTTAAAAAATGGAAGTTTAGCCAACTTTGTGATTACATCAGGAGCAATTTTTGACGCTAAAACAGTTATGTACGAAAACTGGGTACAAGGAAATAAATTCGTTATCAACGATTTAAACACCAAAGACATCAGAGGTAATTACGATTTAACCATCGGAAATGAAAAGTTCAAATGGAAAATCAATGGAGAAATCAACGCTCCTAAATCAGAAATTACAACAACTGATTCTAAAAAAGTGAATTCAAAATTGACATTCACAAACAATTGGGTATCTACTGTGGTAAAACCACTTGATTCAACCAAAACGAACTTTACTAGATTAATTGGTTATGTTGACAATACCGATAATTTATCTGGAAAAGCGGTTTTGTTTGACGGATCAGAATTGAAATGGGCTGCTGTAAAAACGGCTGCATTTGCAAAAGCAATAGATTCTTCAAAAGTAGAAAAAGGACCTGCAATCATGCCAGTTACTTACCCGAACAATGCTTACGGAAACACGAAAAAACTAACAGCAACTACCCTTTTATTCAAAAATGCAACTGTTTGGACGAACGAAAAAGAAGGAATTCTGGAAGAAACAGATGTACTTGTTAAGAATGGCAAAATCGCTGCCGTTGGAAAAAATCTTTCAGATGCCAGTGCCACTGTTGTGGATGCAAAAGGAAAACACCTTACTAGCGGTATTATTGACGAGCACTCACATATTGCCATTTCAAATGGAGTGAACGAAGGCGGTCACAACTCTAGCGCCGAGGTAACTATTCAAGACGTAGTAAACTCAGAGGATGTCAATATTTATAGAGAATTAGCTGGTGGTGTTACTACTTCGCAATTGCTTCACGGATCAGCAAACCCTATTGGTGGTCGCTCTGCAATTGTAAAGTGGAAATGGGGTGCTGCAGCAGATGAAATGTTATATAAAAACCAGCCAGGCTTTATCAAATTTGCACTTGGTGAAAACGTAAAACAATCGAACTGGGGTAATGTAAACCCTACTCGTTTTCCACAAAGTAGAATGGGAGTTGAACAAGTATTTACGGATTATTTTCAACGTGCAAAAGATTATGATACAGCTTGGAAAGCATACAATTCAAGCAACAAAAAAGGCAAAGCGCCTCGCGTAGATTTAGAATTACAAACCTTAGCTGAAATCTTAAACAAAGAGCGTTTTATTTCTTGTCACTCTTATGTACAGTCTGAAATCTTGATGTTAATGAAGGTGGCTGAGAAATTCAACTTTAGAGTAAATACATATACACATATTTTAGAAGGTTACAAAGTTGCCGACAAAATGAAAGAACATGGTGTTGGAGCTTCTACTTTCTCTGATTGGTGGGCCTACAAATTTGAGGTGAATGATGCTATTCCGTTCAACGGACCTATTATGCACAACGCTGGATTGGTTGTAGCGTACAACTCTGATGATGCCGAAATGTCAAGAAGATTGAACCAAGAAGCTGCAAAAGCAGTGAAGTACGGTAATGTATCTGAAGAAGATGCTTGGAAATTTGTAACCTTAAACCCTGCAAAATTATTACACATTGATGATAAAGTAGGAAGTATCAAAACTGGTAAAGATGCTGATATCGTGTTATGGAACGCCAATCCTCTATCTATTTATGCCAAAGCAGAAAAAACTTTAATTGAAGGTGTTGTGTATTATGACGTTCAAAAAGACGAAGAACAAAGAAAAGCAATCACTAAAGAGAGAAGCGAATTGATTGGTCAATTATTACAAGAGAAAAACAAAGGAATGAGCACACAACCTGCTAAAAAGAAAGAAAAAGTAGAATACCACTGTGATTCTCTTGAAGAATTGTAGTTAGTAGTACAATAGATTTCTTTAAATGCGGAGCACTGCTCGATTCAATCCTAAAATTTAAAATTATGAACTATAAAAAAATAATGCTTGCAACCTTGATGCTTGGTGCATCTACTCTTTTGCAAGCGCAACAAACTCCAGCCAATAAGCAAACCAAGTCTGTTTTGATCTTGAATGCAACGGCACACATCGGTGATGGAACTGTTATTGAAAACAGCGCCATTGGATTTAAAGATGGTAAAATAACACTAATTGCCGATGCAAGAACGATTCGCTTGGCAGCAGATGCTTATGATACAACAATAAATGCAGAAGGCAAACACGTATATCCTGGTTTTATTGCACCCAACTCGACACTAGGTTTAGTTGAAATTGATGCCGTAAAATCATCTGATGACGAAAGTGAAATTGGAAGTATGAATCCAAATGTTCGCAGTATAATTGCTTACACAGCTGATTCTAAGGTAATCGAAACCGTACGACCAAACGGAATTTTAATGGCTCAAATTACGCCAAGAGGTGGAATCATTTCAGGCTCATCTTCAATTGTACAATTGGATGCTTGGCATTGGCAAGACGCTTTGGTTAAGGAAAACGACGGTATGCACTTGAATTTTCCATCTACTTTTAGAAGAAGCGGTTGGTGGGCTGAGCCAGGAGCAATTGAGGCAAATAAGGATTATCCTAAACAAGTAAATGAATTAAATTCTTTTTTCACCAATGCAAAAGCCTATTTAGGTGATACGGCTAAGGAAAGAAACTTGGTTTTAGAGTCTACAAAAGGACTATTTGATGGTACGCAAACCTTGTACATCCATGCTAATGAAGAAAAACAAATCATTGATGCTGTCCAATTTGCCAAACAAAACGGAATTAAAAAAATGGCTATTGTTGGAGGTTATGAAGCGTACAAAGCGGCTGAATTGTTGCAGAAAAACAACGTAGGTGTATTGTTGAAGCGCGTGCATGACATGCCTGAAAACGATGATCACGATGTTGATTTACCTTATAAAAACGCAAGACTATTGACCGAAAAAGGAGTTTTAGTGGGGTTAGAAAACAGTGGTTCACACGAAAGAATGAACACCAGAAACTTACCATTCCTTGCAGGTACTTGTGCCGCTTATGGTTTAGATAAAGAAACAGCATTACAATTAATTACTTCAAATACTGCTAAAATTTTGGGTATTGATGAACAATGTGGTACCTTAACACAAGGTAAAGACGCAACTTTATTTATATCAGAAGGGGATGCTTTGGATATGAGAACAAATAAACTTACCAACGCCTTCATTCAAGGAAGAGCTATTAGTTTAGAAACACACCAAACCCGATTAAACGAGCGTTACAAAACAAAATACAATCAAAAATAATAGAAAATGGGACTATTTAATGCAATTTTAGGAAATGCCTCAGAAGTCGATATCGAAAAAATTTCAGCTGAGTTTGAGCCCATCTTGATCGATGGAGAACATATTGAAAAAGCATACAAGCTTATCAAAGATCTCTTTTTGTTTACAAACAAGCGACTTATATTGGTCGAGAAACAACTTGTAGGCACCAAGGTAGACTATCTTACCATTCCTTACTCTAGCATTAAAAAGTTCTCAAAAGAAAGTGCTGGAATCTTAGATATGGATGCAGAGCTAAAAATTTGGCTAAATCATGACAACGCTCCAATTACAAAACAATTTGGAAAAGGAGGTAACAATATTAATGAAGTATACAAAATTTTGAGCAAGCATACTTTAAAGTAGGTACTTTCAAATTCACAACAAAAGCGCTATTCGAGTCAAATCGGATAGCGCTTTTTTTTATGCTGTGTGTTTGAGAACAAATTTAGACAAACCAATCCATCGGAAAGACCTCAATTGTAATTTGTACCCACTAAAGCGTTAACCTTATTTTAACAAATTACAAAATTAATGATTCAATAATCATATACCTATAAAAAAATAGGGGTACTAATGTAAAAATGATAAAAATTTAATAGTAACTATAATTTTTTTTAGGGTATAATGATGATTTTTATACTTTTATCAAAATTTAAAACAAACAACTATGAGAAAAATTATTTTAAGTGTGATTTTAATCGCCATTTTGCTACTGACCCTTTTTTCAAATTATTTTATAATTGATAGTCCCGCTCCTACCGAACCCGTAAAATTTGATACAGGAGATACGGCTTGGATGATTGTAGCAACAGCACTTGTTTTAATAATGACTCCTGGATTAGGTTTTTTTTACGGAGGAATGGTTGGCAAAAAAAATGTAATTAGTACCATGCTGCAAAGTTTTATGGCTATGATAATCGTAACTGTCTTATGGGTTGTAATTGCCTTTGGTTTGTCATTTGGCCCAACAATTAATGGAATCATCGGTAATCCATTACCAAATTTAATGTTTCAAGGCGTAGGAACAAATACCGCTTGGAGTCTTGCTCCTACAATACCTTTCTTATTATTTGCTTTATTTCAGGCGAAGTTTGCTATAATTACACCCGCATTAATCACGGGTGCATTTGCAGAGAGAATCCGTTTTTGGGCTTACCTTTTATTCATGGTATTGTTCATTTTATTAATATACACCCCTTTAGCACACATGACTTGGCATCCTGACGGGATATTCTTTAAAATGGGAGTATTAGATTTTGCTGGTGGCACGGTAGTACACATGAGTGCAGGTTGGGCTGCCCTAGCAGGAGCAATTTTTTTAGGAAAAAGAAAAGCACAAAAACCTAATCCTGCCCGTATCACTTATGTATTATTGGGAACAGGTTTATTATGGTTTGGATGGTTTGGTTTTAATGCTGGATCTGCATTAGGTTCTAACGGATTAGCAGTTCAAGCACTAGGAACTACTACTGTTGCAGCTGCTGCTGCGGGAATGGCGTGGGTATTTCTTGACAAAATCCTTGGACAAAAATTATCAGCAATGGGCGCATGTATTGGTGTAGTTGTAGGTTTAGTAGCTATTACTCCAGCAGCTGGGTTCGTTAGTATTTCCCACGGGATTTTTATTGGTGCCTTTGCAAGTATCGTAAGTAATCTTGTTGTAAGAGCTTTCCATAAAGGTAAAATTGACGATGCTTTGGATGTATTTGCTTGTCATGGTGTAGGCGGAATGGTAGGAATGCTTCTTACAGGAGTTTTTGCATCAAAATCAATCAACTCAGTAGTTGGCGATAACCAAGGACTTATTTTTGGAGATACCACTTTATTTCTAAATCAACTAACTGCTTTGGTAATTGTATCTGTTTTTGCCTTTACTGCTTCATACGCTTTGTTTTTCATTGTAAATAAAATTACTCCACTTAGAGTTAGCGAAGAAAAAGAAGAACTTGGACTTGACATCACACAACACGGTGAGTTTTTATAAGAAGAACAAACCAATTTAAATAAAAAAAACACTCTGAAAATTCAGAGTGTTTTTTGTTTGGTATAATTTGATTTAATTAGAAATTTAAAAGCAAGCTTTTATCTACTATTTAAAAGATTATAGAATAAGTATTTCATTTATTTTAACACCGTAAATTCAATACTTGAATCATTATAAATTCGATGAGTTTGTTTTTGAAAATCTTCTGGCTTAGCGTAAAAAATGTTTTCTACAAAAGTTTGCGGATTCAAATCAATCAAAGGAAACCACGTACTTTGAACCTGAATTTGAATTTTATGTCCTTTTTTGAAAGTATGAAAAACATCTTGCAACTTAATATTTATTGGTGTTTTTTCATTCGCTACGAAAGGTTCTGGTTTAGAAAAACTATTACGGAAACGCCCACGCATTACCTCGCTACGCACCATCATGTGGTAATTACTCATTTTTAAATAAGGAGCAACTTCCTTTGTCTCTGGTTCATCAGCAGGAAAAACATCAATAACTTTTACAATCCAATCAGCATCAGTACCTGTGGTGGCAACTTGTAGTTTAGCTAAAATTTCACCTGCCAAAGTCGTGTCATCTTGTAAAACTTCCGTTTCAAAAACAACTACATCAGGACGTCTAGCAGCAAAACGCTGATCATCTGTCATGTACTTTCTAGGCGTAAGTCCTTGCTGCTTGATATCTTCTGAATACGGAACTGGTTTTTTAGGGTCGCTAATGAATTCTTCAAAAGAAATATTTCTCTTAGCCATTTTTGTCAACTGACTTCCTTGCAAATAAAAATTTTGTTTTTCTGTATTTTGTGGTGGCCATGTTTCATAGGTTTTCCATTCTTTTCTACCTGTATCAAATACATACGCTTCTGGTAACTTATTTTCTCCCTTCCCATCATTTTTTAAGAAATGACGGAAAAAATTCGCCTCAATATTTTTTTGGTAATAAGCTGAAATACTATCTCCAAAATTGATATTACCAATAACTTGCTTAGCAGAATTGCGAGCCCAATCACCGTGACTCCATGGTCCCATTACGATGGTATTGTAATTTTTGCTGTTTTTTTCAATAGTACTGTAGGTGTTCAATGGACCATACAAATCTTCCGCATCGAACCATCCACCTACTGTCATTACTGCTGGCTTGATATTTTTTAAATGTTGCAGTAACCCTCTTTTTTGCCAAAAATCATCATAGCTTGAATGGTCTTTCAATTGCTGCCAAAATTCATTGTCTTTACCATAATACTTGTCTAAATTAGATAAAGGTCCTGCATCCAAGAAAAACTGATAATCGTCATTCGTTCCTACATTACTAAATTTGTACCACGGTTCAGTAGTGCGCTTTGTTTTTTGCGGTCCAAACAATGGTGTTACCTTCCAATAACTCAATAAATATGCACCATTGTGATGAAAATCATCAAAAAAGAAATCAGCAATACACGCCTGCGGAGAAACCGCTTTTAAAGCTGGGTGATTACTAAGCAGCGAATAACTCGCATAAAATCCAGGATATGAAATACCCCAAGTACCTACATTTCCGTTATTATTAGGCACATTTTTAACCAACCAATCAATCGTATCGTATGTATCAGAAGCTTCATCAACGGCTATTTTTCCTTTTTTGTTTGGTATGTATGCTCGCATATTGTCATACAAACCATCGCTCATAAAACGCCCACGTACATCCTGATAAACAACAATATAACCTTCCTTCATCATAGTCTCACTAGGCCCAACAGCACGCTTGAACTGCCCTTCACCGTAAGGTCCAGAATTATAAGGAGTACGCTGCATGATGATGGGATATTTTTTAGAAACATCCTTTGGAGAATAAATAGAAGTGAATAAGGATTGCCCATCGCGCATTTTTATATGTACCTCTTTTTTAGTATAGTTTTCGGCTACATAATTGGGCACTTTTTCTTGTGCTAAGAGAATCGTACTGACAAAAAGCAGTACAACACTGAATAGTTTTTTCATAAGTTTTTTAATTAAAAAATAGTGTTTAAAGATATAAAAACTACTCGGAATTAAGAGCCAATAGCCCGCATTTTTAGAAAGAAAACAAGTATCTAAATCAAAAAATAAATGCAAATTTAATCGCTAATTCAACCAATATGAATTAGCTTGAAAACAAAAAAGCACTAAAAACACTTTTATTCTAGTGCTTTTGGTGCTTTTTTGTTAAGTAAAAAAATGTATTTACTTTTTATTAAAAGCATCTATACCTTGGCGTAACCAAGCTTGATACTCTGTAGCATCTGAATTATAACTTTCTGGTTTTTTGGATAAAGAATTACCCTCGTGATCTAATATCATATAATAGGGTTGTGCATTGGATTTAAACTTTGTAATTTGAAAATCACTCCATTTATTCCCCACGGTAACAATTTCTTTTCCAGTTTCTTTTGAAGCGTATTGCTCACTTTTTGGTAACTCTTTTTTAGAATCCACATACAATGAAATTAGAATAACTTCCTTTTGTAAAATAGATAAAATCTTAGGCTGAGACCAAACATAATCCTCCATCTTACGGCAATTTACGCAGGCATAACCAGTAAAATCAAGTAAAACAGGTTTGTTAACCGATTTCGCGTAAGCCATACCTTTTTCATAATCTTCAAAAGCAATTAAATCATGTGGCCCAAGGTGTGCACCATCTGGCAAAGATTGACTTGAACTTGCTGCAGTTCCCTTTGAATTCCCTACACCATAAGGGCTTTCACTATAAGTCATTGGTGGTGGAAAACCAGAAATAATCTTAAGTGGCGCTCCCCAAAGTCCTGGAATTAAATAAACAGTAAAGGCCAATACAACTAATCCGAGTGATAATCTACCAACAGAAATACTGCTCAACGGGCTATCATGCGGTAACGTAATTTTTCCTAATAAGTACAATGCAAGAGCACCAAAAATTGCAATCCAGATAGCCAAGAATACTTCACGCTCTAACAAATGCAACTGCAATACTAGATCTGCATTTGATAAAAATTTGAATGCCAATGCTAATTCTAAAAATCCTAAAACCACCTTAACAGTATTTAACCATCCTCCTGATTTTGGTAAAGAATTCAACCAACCTGGGAACATTGCAAACAACATAAACGGTAAGGCTAAAGCCAAAGAAAAACCAAACATTCCCACAACAGGAGCAATTCCGCCTTTAGATGCTGCTTCAACTAATAACGTTCCTACAATTGGTCCCGTACAAGAAAAAGATACAATCGCTAAAGCCAAAGCCATGAATAAAATACCAACCAAACCACCTCTGTCAGCTTGCGAATCTACTTTGTTTGCCCACGAATTAGGCAACATAATCTCAAATGCTCCTAAAAATGAAGCCGCAAACACAACTAATAGAATAAAAAAGATAATATTGAACCAAACATTTGTGGATAATGCATTTAAAGCATCGGCGCCAAAAATAGCAGTGACTAGTAATCCTAAAACTACATAGATAAAAATAATTGCAACCCCGTATATAATTGCGTTTCGAATACCAGCCGCTTTGGTTTTACTTTGTTTTGTAAAAAAGCTCACCGTCATAGGTATCATGGGAAACACACATGGTGTCAACAATGCGGCAAAGCCTGATAAAAATGCAATGAAAAAGATAGCTAGCAAGCCTTTCTTCTCCGTTGTATCTTCCACTTTTGGAACATCAGATGATTGAACTGATGCTTTAGTTTGTTCTTGAACAGAATCCGCTGTTGGCGCTACTAATGAATCAGTTGCTTTTTTAATGGTATCAATTGCTACATCTGATGGTACATTAGCCTCAATTGCAGTCGCTACAGGAACTTTTAAAATAAAATTTTTCTCCTGATTGATGCAAACATCTTTGCACACTTGATAATTAAAGTCGACTTTAACTTCATTTAACTTAGGATTTGTAATCTTTATTTCTTGTTGGATTTGTGCTTTCTTTTCGAAAAAAGTTTCATTCACCTCAAAAATATCATTGTAAGCAGTTCTGGTTTTACTCTCTTTTGCCTTACCAACCAAAGTATAGTTGCCTTTTTGATTTTTAAAAATAATTTCTAATGCAAGAGGACCGCCA
The DNA here is from genome assembly GCF_018069925.1 of Flavobacterium erciyesense. Classification (GTDB taxonomy): domain Bacteria; phylum Bacteroidota; class Bacteroidia; order Flavobacteriales; family Flavobacteriaceae; genus Flavobacterium; species Flavobacterium erciyesense. Next base: position 79,506 of record NZ_JAGPXB010000015.1, read on the forward strand.
TCTGGTGTGAATTGAGAGTATAAGTGCCAATCATTTTCAATAACAGCATTAAAAGTTAATAAATAAGTAGAGCCCCCTTTATTTTCAATTTTGGTAGTCCACTTAGCAGGATCTAAAACTTGTGCACTTAAATTAGCGTAGACCAAAAAAGCACATAAAAGAAAGAATAATTTTTTCATTAGCGTAGTTCTATTTTTAAAATATTTTTAGTTGTTTCGGTCACTTTAAACCGTTCGTCTGCTCTTAATCCAACAATCCAAACAATTTTTTCATCGGAATATAGCAACCAAGTTTGCTCTTTTTCATTTAAAGACAATTTTTCATCTTTAAAAAATTTGCTGACTTTTTTTGACTTCCCTTGCATACCAAAAGGATGAAAAACAGCTCCCTCACGCCACTTTTGCAATCGTAATGGGTACTGTAACAAATCTGCGTCTACAAAGATAGAAGTATTTGTGGCGATACTAATGTCGGTCACTTTGCAAAACGTTAGATTTAAGGGAATATTAACTTCTTTTTGATTTTCAAGAATAAAATATTCCTCACTAGCATCTACGAAATTTATTGGACTTAGGATTAAAGAATTTCTGTCTTTTAATAATCGATAAGTTGGCGAATACACAAACTTACCCGTTTGACTTTCGACCAAATTGTAAATATCATCCCAAGCCGTAAAGTCAAATTCTTTCAACCATTGGTACAAGTAAGATTTATAATTTGGCAATTTTATTAATTTATTCAAATCAAAAGAAATAATATCATTCTCCTGCCTTGCTACCTGTTGATACACCATAATTGCTGCATCTTCAACCATTACTTGTGCTTCTTGCAAATAGCTTTGCGTTTTTTGAAAGGAAACCAAAAAATTCGGATTCAAATCTTTTAAAAAAGGAACTAAATGATGGCGAATTTTATTTCGAAGATATTTATCAGATGCATTGCTGCTGTCTTCACGCCATTCAATACCGTAGTTAGCCGCATATAATTCAATTTCCTCTTGGGTAAATGTAAGCAGCGGGCGAATTATTTTATCGTTTTGTTCCAGAATGCCAGTCAAACCTTCTAAACCTGTACCACGGCTTAAATTGATCAAAAAAGTCTCTAAATTATCATCTGCATGATGTGCGGTAAGTATGTAATCAAAGTCCTCGGTTTCTAACAATTCATAAAACCAGTTGTAACGTAATTCACGTGCGGCAACTTGTGTTGACACCTTGTAATCTTCGGCAAAAGCTTTTGTATCAAACTGTGTTATAAACGCCTTAATATTATTTGATAGCGCATAATCATTGACAAAATTTTGATCTTCAAAACTCTCTAAACCGCGTAATTGAAAATTACAATGTGCAATTGCAAAATCGAAATTTAAATTCTGAAACAAATGCAGCAGAACCATACTATCCTTTCCGCCGCTAACAGCCAATAACAGTCGCTTGTTACCAAGAAATGAAAAACGTTCTGAAAGAATTTGTTTTAAAGTATCAATCATTAGGATAATTTTATTGATTAGAATTTACTATTGCAAAACTGCATACATCGCCTTAGCTTTTAATAAACATTCTTCGTATTCTTTTTCAGGAATTGAGTTAGCTGTAATTGCACTTCCTACTGAAAATGACAGATATTTTTTTTCTTCGTCATACAAAATACTCCGAATAACAACATTAAAATCAAAATCGCCATTTGGAGTAAAATACCCAACAGCGCCGCTATATACACCGCGCTTCGTCTCTTCCAGGCGATCTACAATATTCATAGCTGAAATTTTTGGAGCTCCCGTCATGCTTCCCATTGGGAAAGTAGATTTTAAGACATCAACAGCCGTATAAGGTTCTGCCAAACGTGCTGTAATTGTCGAAATCATTTGATGTACTTGTAAAAAAGAGTAAATTTTACAAAGTTCAGTTACTTGAACGCTTCCTTTCTGAGCGGTTCTTGAAATGTCATTTCGAACTAAATCAGTAATCATAATATTTTCAGAGCGCTCTTTCGGATCTGCGAGCAAGGTATTTTTTGACGCCTCGTCTTGTTCCACATCCAAAAAGCGCTTAGCCGTACCTTTTATTGGTTGCGAAATTATCAAATCTCCTTCTTTACGCAAGTAGCGTTCTGGCGAAGCTGATAAAATAAAATGCTTGTTGTTCTTAAAAAAAACAGCAAATGGAGGTTTTGAAATTTCGTTCAACTTCAAAAATTTTCCCAACGGATTAATCTCCGCTTTTTCTGCGAAAAACTCCATACAAAAGTTGACTTCGTAAATATCTCCTCGATGAATATGGCTTAAAATATCATTGACCTTGGTTACATAATCCTTTTTCGAAATTCTTTCTTCAATATTTACTGTTTGCAAACTATCAAATTGCAGTTCTTCGGTTTCTTGAATGGACTCAAAATCGTACTCAATTTCATCATCACATAAAAACAAATATTGAATTTGTAATTCTTGCCCCTTCAAGATAAATATCTTTTTAGGTTGAAAAAAAAACAAGTCAGGAAAACCTAGACCATCTAGATTGGAGGAGGTAACGCTTTCAATATCATTCTTTAAATCATAGGACAAATACCCAAATAACCAATCCTTGGTACTTTCTTGATATTGTTTCAAGTCCTCAAAAGCGTTCACATAGTCAGTTTGAATGGCTGTGAATGCATCAACAGCGAGTATACAATCGGCACTAGAGTATTGTTGTGGATAAGAATTACTGTCTAAAAATACAACTTCGCGAAATTGTTGCGCCCATATTACAAGTTGCTGCTTGATTTGCAATGGATTCTCGACATTTTTTATGATGGATGTTCTCAATGAATTGAAATGTTTTTGATAGCTCAAAATTACAACAATTTTACGTGAAATAAGCAACCGTGCACTATTCTCAAAGGCAATAATCTTCAAAGTTTTTAATTATAATGAATACCCATTTGCACCAACCTAAATTTATCGGCATGAAATTTGAATTGCGTGAATTGTATCTTTTTACTTAAGTTATAAAGCATTTTAAAAGAAGAAAAAAACTAATTATCAACCCAAAAAACAAAAAAATTATGCTTAAAAAACACCATGCTCTACTACCTTTACTGCTAATCATTTTGTCCATTTCTTGCAAAAAAGCCGATAATTTGGAAGAAACAACCTCAGAAACAACAACTTCTTCAATTGATAGTAGCACTACACTTTCTTCAGCTGCTGCAGTGGAACCAAAAAATAGCGATAGAAAATTTGTTCGAACTGCCGATATTAAATTCAAAGTAAAAAATGTTGCCAACTCCACTTACATCATTGAAAACGCGACCACTAAATTTGGAGGTTTTGTAACTAATACCAATTTACAAAGCACAATTTCTGAAAAAAATGAAGTTAAAATTAGCCAAGACAGCACTTTAGAAATCACTAAATATATAGTAGAAAATAACATTACCATTCGCGTTCCTAACACCCAAATGGATACAGTAATCAAAACAATCGCCAAACAAATTGATTTCCTGGAATACCGAGTAATCAAAGCCGATGATGTTTCATTACAGCTGCTATCAAATCAATTAAAAGAAAAAAGAGAAGCAAATCAGGAAAAGCGCCTCACAAAAGCGATTGACAGCAAAGGCAAGAAACTAAATGAAGTAGTGCAAGCTGAAAACGATTTGAATCAAAAGTCTGAACAAAAAGACAATAGCAAACTCGAAAATATCTCACTAGCTGACCAAGTAAATTTTAGCACTTTAACGTTACAAATTTATCAGCGTGAAACTATTAAGAAAGAAATGATAGCCAATGAAAAACAATACCGTCAAGGTTTTAGTTCGAAAATAATTGATGGTCTAGAAAATGGTTGGTATCTTATTGAAGGAATAGTTGCAGTAATCGCACAATTATGGTCGATTATTTTGATAGGTATTTTAGGTTTTCTCGGATACAAAAAATATTTTCAAAAAGGCAATTAAATAAAAAACCCGTTCAAAATTGAACGGGTTTTTGTTAAAATATAATGTGCTTATACGTGTAAAGCTCTATTGTCAGTAGCTGCTAGAGCTGCCTCTTTAATTGCTTCCGCAAAAGTTGGATGCGCATGAGACATTCTAGAAATATCCTCTGCCGATGCTTTAAACTCCATAGCAGTAACTGCTTCGGCAATTAAATCAGCACAACGAGCACCAATCATGTGAACTCCCAGAACTTCATCTGTCTTTGCATCTGCCAAGATTTTCACAAAACCATCCGTATCTCCACCTGCTCTTGCACGACCTAACGCTTTAAAAGGAAAACTTCCAGCTTTGTAGGCTACGCCGTTTGCTTTTAATTGCTCTTCCGTTTGCCCAACCGCTGCTACCTCTGGCCAAGTATAAACCACGCCCGGAATTAAATTGTAATCGATATGTGGTTTTTGACCTGCTAAAATTTCAGCAACCATAACTCCTTCTTCCTCTGCTTTGTGCGCTAACATTGCTCCACGAACAACATCACCAATTGCATAAATATTAGGAATATTGGTTTGTAAATGATCGTTTACTTCAACCATTCCTCTTTCGGTTACTTTAACGCCAGCTTTATCTGCATTCAATCCATCAGTGTACGGACGACGACCTACAGAAACTAATGCGTAATCTCCTTCAAGTGTTATTGTTTCTCCTTTTGCATTCTCAGCTTGCACAACAACAGCATCTCCATTTCTATCAACCGATTGAACTTTGTGCGAAACATAGAATTTCATACCTTGTTTCTTCAATACTTTTGTTAATTCTTTAGATAAAGACGCATCCATTCCCGGAATAATTCTGTCTAAATATTCAACAACTGAAACTTGAGCTCCTAATCTCAAGTATACTTGACCAAGCTCAATACCAATAACTCCACCACCAATAATTACCAAATGTTTTGGCACTTCTTTAAGCTTCAATGCTTCTGTTGAAGTGATAATTCTTTCCTTGTCAATTTTGATAAAAGGTAAAGAAGATGGCTTTGAACCAGTTGCTATGATAATATTTTTTGCTTCGATCGTTTCAGAAGTACCGTCTCCTTTTGCTACTGCTACGTGCGTTTCATCAACAAATGAACCTAAACCTTCTAAAACAGTAATATTGTTTTTATCCATTAAAAATTTAACTCCACCAGAAGTCTGATCCACAACAGCTTGTTTGCGAGCAATCATTTTTTCTAGATTTACTTTTACTTCTCCTGAAAGTTCAATACCATGATCAGCAAAATGAGCAATTTCACTGTAATGATGAGAAGAAGCTAATAATGCCTTAGATGGAATACACCCCACATTCAAGCATGTTCCGCCAAGGGTTGAATATTTTTCAATAATAGCAGTTTTGAAACCTAATTGTGCACAACGAATTGCTGACACATATCCGCCTGGTCCTGAACCTATAATGACTACGTCAAATGAACTCATAGTAAATTTTTTAAATGGTTTTATAAAAGTGATACAAAATTAAGGAATTAAGTTTTGTTAAAAGTTGAATTATGAAGGTTTTTGTATGCTTTTTAAAGGTATTAACATTTACTTATCATTTAAATCCTTCGACCGAATATTTCGATCTACAATACAATTTGTGTGGTATTTTTTATTTCATCAATCATAAAAGTACTGTGTGTACTACCAATATGACTCAATGAAGTAAGTTTGTTTATCAAAAATTGCCTGTACGCCTCCATATCTTTTACAACTATTTTTAAGATGTAATCATAATCTCCGCTCACATGATAACACTCGACAACTTCAGAAAGTTGCGCTACCTCTTTTTCAAATATTTGAATGTATTCTCTTGAATGCTGTATTAACTTAAGGTGGCAAAAAACTAAAAACCCTTTTTCAACTTTCGATTTATTGACTATTGCTACGTATTTTTCAATAATTCCCTCCCGTTCTAATTTTCTTACACGCTCATAAACGGCAGTAACGGATAAATTAAGCTTTATCGACAACTCTTTCGTTGTTTTTTTACTGTCGTTTTGAACTAACTCGAGTATTTTTTTATCAATCGCGTCTAAAACCATAATGTAGCAAAATATATAAAATATCTATAATTCAACTTAAAAAGCCTTTCCGATAATTATTTAAACTACCAAATTACACAATAATAGATAATAAAACTAAAATAAAGACTAAGTATTGACAAAACACCTATAAAGAGCGAATTTAGACCTAAAAAAGCAGAAAGCATTATTGAATAGTAACAAGAACAAATTTTAATTTAAAAATAAAAATCATTACTAAATAATCAACAAATGAAAAATTTTAATCCAGCCAACAACATTCAAGACCTTCAATATTTTGGCGAATTTGGAGGAGTAAATCCTTCAATTTCAGACTCATCAACCTACACTTTCCTTTCAGCTAAAACGATGTTTGATACTTTTGAGGGTAATATTGAAGGATGTTACTTATATTCTAGACATTCCTCACCTAGTAATTTATATTTGGATAAAGCATTAGCCGCTATGGAAGGTACAGAATCAGCAAATGTTTCGGCTTCTGGAATGGGTGCCATTACGCCTACTCTATTACAATTATGCGGAACTGGAGACCACATAGTTTCGAGTAGAACAATTTATGGAGGAACATATGCTTTTTTAAAGAATTTCACTCCAAGATTAGGTATCAAAACTACCTTTGTAGATATTACAAAATTAGATGTTGTAGAAGCTGCTATTACTCCAGATACTAAAGTACTATACTGTGAAACGGTTAGCAATCCGTTGCTAGAAGTTGCTGATATAAAAGGACTTTCTTTACTTGCGAAAAAATACAATTTGACACTTGTTGTTGACAATACATTTTCACCACTATCGGTTTCCCCAACTAAATTAGGCGCTGACATTGTAATTCATAGTTTAACCAAATACATAAACGGTAGCAGTGATACTGTGGGTGGTGTAACGTGTGCTTCACAAGACTTTATAAATAGTTTAAAAAATGTAAATAGTGGCGCCAGTATGTTATTAGGTCCTACAATGGATAGTTTAAGATCTGCAAGCGTAATGAAAAATCTACGAACACTGCATATTAGAATTAAACAGCATAGCAACAATGCTTTTTTCCTAGCGGAACGTTTTGAAAAAGATGGATTAAAGACGGTATATCCAGGATTAGAAAGTCATCCAAGCCATAATCTCTATAAAAATATGATCAATCCTGAATACGGTTTTGGCGGAATGATGACCATAGATGTAGGAACACTTGAAAAAGCAAATGAACTTATGGAATTAATGCAAGAAAGAAATTTAGGCTATTTAGCAGTAAGTTTAGGGTTTTATAAAACTTTATTTAGTGCTCCAGGAACATCAACCTCAAGTGAAATTCCTTTAGAAGAACAAAAGGAAATGGGATTAACTGATGGATTAATTAGATTTTCAATTGGATTAGATAATGACATTGAAAGAACATACCACTCCATGAAACAATGTATGATTGACCTTAGTATCTTGTAGTAAAATATAAAGTCTTAAAGTCGAAAATCTAAGACTTTCTAGTTACACACCACCATCTAAAAACAATAAACTCCCTACTTCATAGGGAGTTTATTTTGTTGATTT
>NZ_JAGPXB010000016.1 GCF_018069925.1 Flavobacterium erciyesense
ACGTCACCGTATACTTTAGTTTTATCAGCAGCTACTACAGTTGCAGTTTTAGGGGTAACAGTAAGATTTGCATCTGTTTTAGAAACAGTATAATTAGGATTGCTACCTAAAGTTACTGCGATTGGATAAGTTCCAACATTTGAAGTAGTCGTTGCAGTGGTTGCTAGGGTATAGTTAATAGTATCTCCATTGATAGCACCAGTAACAGTTGCAGTCAAAGCTGGATTAACGTCACCGTATACTTTCGTTTTATCACCAGCTACGACAGTTGCAGTCTTAGGAGTAACAGTAAGAGTCGCTTCGCTTGAAGTTACTTGGTTACAATTTCCTGTTCCGGTCAGTATTACTCTATACAGGTATGAATTCATACTAACAGTTGCATTATTAACTGTAAGGGTTGAAGTTGTTGCGTTACTATAAATAGAATTGTTTGTGATATTACTAAAACCAGATCCAGTATTTACTTGCCATTGGAAAGCTGTGGCATTGGAACTTGAAACGGCAAATGAAGTACTACTTCCGTAGACAATAGATTTTGAAGTCGGTTGTGAAGTAATAATTGTTTTCGGGTGAACGATTACAGATATCGGAGATTTTGGACCAAAACATGAATTACGTTGCTCGGCAACATAATAAGTGAACTGCCCGGCCGAACTAGTACTTGGTGTAATGCTGGATTGAGCAGTGCCTGTTAACGAACTAAAATAAAATAATGTTCCTCCAGCTGAACTTGCATTAGCGCTTAAAGGTTGCGCTATAGCATCCTGGCAGTATTCGTAGTTTGTTGCAATTGGTTGTCCTGGTAAAGGAGTGATTGTTAAAGTGACTGCAGTTCTAGTCAAACTAGAGCAAGTTCCGTTTGATGCTTGCGCGTAATAAGTTTTAGTTCCAACACCAACTTGCGTTGGAGCATTAACTACATTTCCAGCAGTTGCTGCATCGTACCAAGTTATGGTTCCACCTGTTGCAGTTGCAGTTAACGTTTGAGTGGTACTACCATCACTACAAACAGTTTGATTTCCTCCAGAAACTGGAGCATTAGGAGTTGCAGGTTGACTATTAATTGTTACAGAAGTAGCACTTGATATACAGCCAGTAGATGATTTAGCTGTAACAAAATAAGTACCTGCTGGAATATTTGTAAAAATCCCACTTGTGTTTTGATAATTCGTTCCGTTAATGCTATACGTTAATCCATTTCCTGTTGGAGAAGAAACAGTTATTGATCCTGTTGCTACTGCACAAGTAGGCTGAGAGGTTACAGATGCAATTGGTTTTTCGGGTGTATATGTTATTGTTATGGTAGCCTCATTCGACACTAATGGTGTACTGTCGCTAATTGTATATCTAATAGGTGTTGGGTCTCCTTTAAAAGTCGTTAATGGAGTAAAAGTTACCACGCCAGTATTGTTTACAGACCAGTTACCTTGATTGGTTACAGATAATGTTGTCTGTCTACCCACAGCAGTTGGGTTTAAATCAACTGAATTTGTATTTAAATTTCTGTTTGCATCTACATCATTTGCTGTAACGTCAATACTTACTGGTCCGTAAGTATTACACAATTTATTATCATTATTTGCAGTTGGAGCTGTTGGTACAGAAAACGTAACTTCTCCGAAACTTATGGAACTTTGTCTATTACTTGATTGAGTACTATTTCCTAATCTAAAAGTTACAGAATTAACATTACCATAATTAATAGCAGCAATATATCTAGTGTTTGTTATGCTTATCGGGTCTACAGAATTAGATGGTCCTTGAATTCTTGTAAATTGATCAATTAAATTTGGAAGAATAGTAAGGAAACTGTTTAATTCTAGAATTATTAATTCGTTGGAAGGTCGCAGCACATCGAAAAATTCATTTCCATCTAAATCTAACGCTTCAAAGGTAAATGAACTTAAATCAATTTTAAGTTCTTGAGGCGTGCCGTAAGTTCCCGCTTTGTAAAAATCAAAAGTGAATTGAACATAACCATTTGACCTTTTTGTAGTAATAACAGGTTGAAATCGATCTCTCAAACTTCCACTACCATTGTTGGGGTTATCAATGTCCACAATTGTGGCATCTTTAATACTTACAACAGATAAAATAGCATCAACATCTGTACCGTTCACATTGGTTACGTTTGTATAACGGTACTTAGCTCCAGCCGTTTTATCTATTCCCGAGTATAATGTGGGATCAGTAAATCTCGGAGTTTGACTATAACTAGAAAGGGAGATAAAAAAGAATATAAAGAATATAAATCCCTGAATTAATTTTAATTTTTTGTGAGTAATTTTGCTCATGTGTTTCTTTTATTTTGAGAAAAAACAGCTTTTATTAGTGCAGCTTTTTATTTGTTTAATGTATTGATTATTTTGTCTACTAAAACAACAAAACAGTAATTAAATCTCACCTTAATTTTTCTAAAAATTAAAGGATAATAATTATGTTTTTTATAACTTTATTTTGGCTTTATGTGTCTTTTAATCAGATGTTTATATATAAAATAATTTTAATTTTTGCTTGCTTATTTAATTGTTATCAACTTGACTTTTACGCAAGTATCTATTAACACTTTGCTAAATTATATGTTAAAATTGTATTACCATTATTTTTCCTTTTAAAAACTTAAATAACCGTTGAATTACATTATACAAGTACTTCTACGTATGTTTTGATTTAAGTCAGCATTTGAGTGCTTATTGCTAATTTTGTAAGTAAATTATAATAATTCATGATTTTGTGCTGCTAATTATTGATTTCCTTTTATGTTACTTTTTGTAAAAAATATTTGTTTGTAAAAGTGTTTTATTTCGAGTAACTTTCAACGTTAATAAATTAAAGTTTTTAATAAAAGTTTATGAAAGAACTTATTTTGATTCGCCATGCCAAATCTAGTTGGGAAGTTCCTGTGAAAGATATTGATCGAGGTCTAACTTGTCAAGGAATTAAAGACGCTCATTCTATTGCGCTTCATGTAAAGGATTTATTGCCAAAATCCTACTCAATTTGGTGCAGTGAGGCTAAGAGAACATCAAGCACCGCATTAATTTTTGCTCAAAATGTTGGCTTTCCTCTTGAAAGTATCAATTACAAGTACGACCTTTATACTTTTGAATGCAAGCAGCTGGAAAAAGTTATAAAAAGTTGCCCAAATGCTATTGATAATTTAATCATTTTCGGACATAATAATGCCTTAACTGATTTTGTAAATAAATTTGGATCTGTACCTGTAGCTAATGTATCAACTGCAGGTTTTGTAGCTATACAATTTGAAAGCGATGATTGGAATTTTAATAAAAAAGGTATAACAAAAACAGTACTATCTCCCAAAGATTTAAAATGAATAAAGCAGTTACATACAAATATATTGATCGTGAAAAAAGTTGGTTGGCATTTAATGCTCGCGTATTACAGGAGGCGGGGGATTCATCGGTCCCTTTACTAGATCGACTTCGATTTTTAGGTATATTTTCGAATAATTTAGACGAATTTTTTAGAGTTCGTTTTGCCGCAATCAGACGTTTGAGTTTAACTGGAATCACTGGTGAAAAGTATCTTGGTGGGATCTCCGCGCAACAATTAGTGAAGGATATCACTGAAATTGTAATTCAGCAACAATCCGAAAGTTTGCGAATTCTGAATATCATCGAAAGTGAATTGGAAACTAAAAACATTTTCATCATCACTGAGGCTGATATCAATGCCGAGCAAGAACTTTTTTTGAAAGATTTTTTTATCCAAAAAGTCAGCCCTGAGTTGGTTACAATTATCCTTAACGATCTGGCTGAGTTCCCTGTTTTAAAAGATACCTCAGGCTACTTGGCTGTTAAATTAGTGATGAATCATACTGCCGAAGTGCGTTACGCAGTAATCGAAATACCCACTACTATAAATCGTTTTGTCGTATTGCCTACGGTCAATGAAAAACAATATATTATTTTGCTTGATGATGTGATCCGTCATAATCTCAGCAACATTTTTAATATTTTCGACTACGAAAGTGTTTCTGCACACATGATAAAAATTACTAGAGATGCTCAATTAGATATCGATAGTGATTTAAGTAAGAGTATGATTGAAAAAATCACACTTAGTGTCAAAGACCGACGTATTGGTGAGCCGGTTCGGTTTATATACGATCAATTGATTGAGCCAGACACTTTGAACTTCTTTTTGGATAAAATGAAAATCGTTTCTACCGATAGTATTATTCCCGGAGGAAGGTATCATAATAGGAGAGATTATATGAATTTTCCAAATTTAGGTAGACACGATTTGTTGTATCAAACTAATGATCCGTTGCCAATTCCTGGTCTGAGTTTAGAAGGAAGTATGCTCGAAAAAATTAGCGAACGCGACTACTTGCTTCATGCTCCTTACCAATCATTTTCATACTTGACTAAGTTTTTGCGCGAAGCGGCTTTAGACCCAAAAGTTATTTCTATTAAAATTACTTTATACCGTTTAGCAAAGAATTCGCAAATTATTAGTTCGTTGATCAATGCTGCGAAAAATGGTAAGAAAGTTACTGTTCAAATAGAATTGCAAGCCCGATTTGATGAGGCTTCGAATATTTCGTATGCAGAACAAATGCAACTCGAAGGTATTGAACTTATTTTTGGTATCAAAGGCCTGAAAGTACACAGTAAAATATGTGTTATTGAACGAGTAGAAAATCTCAAAATCAAACGTTACGGATTTATTTCGACGGGTAACTTTAATGAGTCAACAGCTAAGATATATACCGATGTAACTCTTTTTACAAGTCACCAACAAATTCTAAAAGACATCATGCGTATTTTTGAGTTTTTTGACATCAATTATCGTGTGCATCGCTACAAGCATTTGATCGTTTCCCCGCATTACACAAGAACACGATTTATTAAACTGATTGATCGTGAAATTACACACGCCTTAGCTGGAAGAAAAACGCATATTAAGCTTAAAATGAATAGTTTATCTGATTTAGAGATGATCGATAAATTGTACGAAGCGAGTAGAGCAGGTGTAAAAATTCAGCTTGAAATTCGAGGTATTTGTTCGTTGATTCCGGGTATTGCAGGTATGAGTGAAAATATCGAAGCTATCAGTATTGTTGATAATTATTTGGAGCATTCTAGAGTGTATATTTTTGGTAATGCAGGGCAAACAGAAGTTTTCATTTCTTCGGCTGATTTTATGACTCGAAATTTAGATGGCCGTGTAGAAGTTACATGTCCTATTTACGATCAAAATATTAAAAATGAATTGATTGCTAATTTTGATATCGCTTGGAAAGGAAATGTAAAAGCCCGTTTTCACTCCTATAAATTAGATAACAAATACCGAGCGCGCAATCATAATCCTATTTTTAGAGCACAATTAGAAACGTACAAATATTACCAAAAAAAATTAGATGAACTTGCTCATAACGAAGAATTGGCACAAAATTAGCGAGTCTTTTTTGTATTCGATTTTTATGAAAAAAACAGTGTAATTGCAAAGAAATAACAGCAGTAAAAAATGATTAAAATTAAAAAGTATGCAGCAATAGATATTGGCTCAAATGCCATGCGATTGCTGATTGCAAACATTGTAGAGCAAGACGGTAAAGAGCCACAATTTAATAAAAGTTCCCTGGTACGTGTGCCCATTCGTTTGGGGCAGGATGCCTTTACAGTAGGTGAAATTTCACCTGAAAATATTGACCGCATGTGCGATGCTATGAAAGCATTTAACTTGCTTATGAAAGTGCATAAAGTAGAGCGTTATATGGCTTTTGCAACCTCTGCCATGCGCGAAGCTTACAATGCCAAAGAGGTGGTGGCAATCATTAAGAAAAAGGCCGATATTAAAATAGAAATTATTGATGGAAAAAAGGAAGCGGCAATTATTGCTTCAACAGATTTGCATCATTTGCTAAAAACAGATCAAACCTATTTGTTTGTTGATGTAGGCGGTGGAAGTACCGAATTTACGCTGTTTTCGAATGGTAAAATGATTAATTCGAGATCGTTCAAAGCAGGAACGGTGCGCTTGTTAAATAATATGGTTTGCGATGTAGTTTGGGACGAAATTGAAAAATGGATCAAAACCAACACGCAAGATTACGAAGAGGTAACTTTAATTGGTTCCGGTGGAAACATCAATAAGTTATTTAAAATGTCTGGAAAGCCACAAGAAAAGCCACTTTCATATATTTACATCAACTCTCAATATGCATTTTTGAACTCCTTGTCGTATGATCAAAGAGTTGCGGAATTAGGCTTGAATCCGGATCGCGCTGATGTAATTATTCCGGCCACTCGAATTTATCTGAATGCTATGAAATGGAGTGGTGCCCGACAGATTTATGTGCCAAAAATTGGCCTTTCTGACGGAATTGTAAAAGCTATGTACTTTGGTAAAATATAAATTAAGCATCTAAATCCAATCCGAATGTTGTGCGTAAAAGCTCAATGTTTGGATTGATTTCTAAAAAGCGGTTGTAGCGATCTTGATCTGTAAAACTGCGTTTGTGTTCTATAGTTTCATTTACGATCACCTCAATAGTAATATCGTGATTGTGTAAATGACCACGCAAATAACCCAATAATCCAATCAATTCTCTTTCAAAATCTAACTTTGAACCCTCATTAGGAAGTTCAATAGTAATAGCGGTTCCGTTCAGTTTTGGATCGTTGATCAATAGGAGCGACTCCATAATTTTGAAACCTTTTTCTCCTAAGCGTTGTGCATATTTGTTCCAATACACCAGCATTTCAGTCTCTGTAAAAGGTTCTGTAGGTAAGTGCAATACTTCTTTTACAATGCCTTTGGTGCTTTCCTCTAGTGCTTTTTTAGCTCTAATACTGGCAAGTGAAAATGCAGATACTTTTCCTTCTGTGGGTCCAGATGCTGCGGGTGCTTCAATAGGATTTGGCTTTGCTTCAACGGGTGCCAATGGTTTTGGTTGTTCAACTGTTGTTGTTTTAGTTATGTTTTCTACTTCGGCTGTTGTAGCAGTAGCAGTTGTCTTAGAACTATTATCAACAATAGAATAATCCGATTTACGGAAATGTGTGGGCGGGATTATAAATTGCTCAACTTTTTTTTTTCTCCATCAAAAGTGATAGAGGCCAATTGCATTAAACAAAGTTCGACTAAGAGTCGCTGGTTTTGACTGACTTTGTATTTTAAATCACAATCGTTTGCAATTTCAATTCCTTGTAGTAGAAAATCTTGACTGCATTTTTGTGATTGCGTTGCATACATTTGCTGTGTTGCTTCACCAACTTCTAAAAGAGTTAAAGTAGCAGGATTTTTTGATACCAATAAATCTCTAAAATGTGTAGCCAAGCCCGATACAAAATGATGTGCATCAAAACCTTTGGCCAAAATTTCATTAAAGGCGATTAATAGGTGTGGAATTTTATTTTCCAGAATCAAATCGGTGACATTGATGTAGGTTTCGTAATCTAAAACATTTAAGTTTTCGGTTACTGCTTGTCGTGTTAAGTTTTTACCACAAAACGACACGACGCGATCAAATATAGATAGTGCATCACGCATGGCTCCATCAGCCTTTTGCGCAATGATATGCAGTGCATCATCTTCAAAAACTACACCTTGACTAGTTGCTACTTCGGCTAAGTGCTCTTTGGCGTCTTTTACGGTAATACGTTTGAAGTCGAATATTTGACAACGAGAAAGTATCGTTGGGATGATTTTGTGTTTTTCGGTCGTGGCCAAAATAAAAATGGCGTGCTTCGGCGGTTCTTCTAATGTTTTCAAGAAAGCATTAAAGGCGGCCGATGATAGCATGTGCACCTCATCAATAATATATACTTTGTATTGACCTGTTTGAGGTGGGATTCTAACTTGGTCAATTAAATTACGAATGTCGTCAACAGAGTTGTTTGAGGCGGCATCAAGTTCAAAAACGTTGAAAGCAAAATCCTCATTTGGGTCATCATAACCGGGTTGATTGATTTTGCGAGCTAAGATTCTAGCACAAGTGGTTTTTCCAACTCCACGTGGTCCTGTAAACAATAGGGCGGAAGCCAAGTGATTGCTTTCTATGGCGTTCAATAAAGTATTGGTAATGGCTTTTTGCCCTACAACATCTTTAAATGTTTGTGGGCGGTATTTACGTGCCGATACTACAAATTGCTCCATAAAAATCTTAATTTTGGATAGCAAATATAGGCTTTAATTTGTTGCTTTAAAAATTTAAGGATTGAAAGATTTTAGAATTTTAGGCGTGTAACTTAACGATGGATAGACTTAGCCCAGATAGTAGTGAAAATCCTTATGCGCCAATCCCGACACCTCGGAATGGCGAATAAGATTGTAGCGGATAGCTGGACATCGAAGATTCAGCGGAGCTAAATAGCTCCTAATAAATAGTATTTCAAAGGAATGAAAAATTAGTTTGAACGACTTTTTTTAATTGTATTGTTTCACATTTTTAGAGGTTATTAGCTCGAATTGAAAACATGTGCGTTTTTAAATGATTTGATATCAGTTGCTTGCTTAGTTAGGGGATAAAGTAGCTTTGTGCTGAATAAAAGTCGATTTAATAGTGTAAATTTGCCCCGCAGACCGCCTTATCGTCGTCCCGATTTATCGGGAGGGAGGAAAGTCCGGACACCACAGAGAAGCATAGCGGGTAACACCCGTCGGTTCGCCTTGGCGAATTAGGACAAGTGCAACAGAAAGTATGTACAGGTAATGCTGTAGTGAAACCAGGTAAACTCTATGCGGTGAAATATCAAGTATATCAGCATTTAAGGGCTTCTCGTTCGTTGCTGAAGGGTAGATAGCTTGAGTCCAAAAGTAATTTTGGATCTAGATAAATGATAAGGGTTTCGAGTAATCGAGATACAGAATCCGGCTTATAGGTCTGCTTTTTTTCTACAATTAGTTATTCTATTGTCATCGATTTTAGCTTGCTTCTGTAAGCTTCTAAAGCAACTGATTTAGAGATGAATCCGTAATATTTATCGTTTTTTAACACGGGTAAAAAGGCCTTATTAGCGCTTTCAAACTTGTTCATAACCACTCCCATAGAATCTTCGGGTGAAATTACTGCAGTTGGGGCTGTCATCACTTCGTTTACCAAAGTGTATTTTACGCGGTAATTGTTAAAAATAATTTCTCGAATGTCATTGAAATGCACAATTCCGAGTAGGTTTTGTTCTGCGTCTACCACTGCAAAGATCACTTGGTTAGAGTGCGAAATTAAGTCGACTAAACGCTCTAAATTTTCGTTTGCAGTTACAGTTAAAAAATCAGTTTGTATGATTGCGCTTGTTTCAAGAGTCGAAAGTACGTTCGTGTCTTTGTTGCTGGTAAAAGCGTGTCCTTTTTTGACTAAATTTTTCACATCCATTGAGTGTTTTTCAAAACGTTTGGAGATAGCAAAACTGATCGAAGCTACAATCATAAGCGGAATCATCAAGTTATAACCACCCGTAATTTCAGCAATAAGGAAAATGGCTGTGAGTGGCGCATGAAACAAACCACTTAAAATTCCAGCCATTCCTACCAAGGTGAAATTGCTCACAGGTAGTTTTGTCAACCCGATAAGGTTGATCAGTTTTGAAAAGAAAAAACCAACATACGATCCTAAAAATAGTGAGGGCGCAAAATTACCCCCGTTTCCGCCGCTACCAAGAGTGATTCCTGAAGCAAATACTTTGATCATCATAGTTGCACCCACAAAAAGAAGTAAAACCCAATTGTTGTCTCTGAAACCTTCAAACAAGGTGTTTTCTAATAGTTTGCCCGGATCGCTTTCGGATAAAGTTTTAATACTTTCGTAACCTTCGCCAAAAAGTGTCGGAAAAATAAAAATTAATATGGCTAAAATAGAGGCGCCAAAAAGAGCTTTTTTGTAAGGAGTTAGTTTTAATCGAGAAAAGAAATGTTCGACGCGTTGAAAATTACGAGAATAATAAACTGATACAAAACCAGTAAACATGCCTAGTAAAACGTAGTAAATGATGTTGTGGTAATCAAAATCTTCTTGACGCTTGAACGAGAGCAGAATTTCTTCATTTAAGGCAATAACCGATACCAAAGCACCTGTTGCGGCTGCGATCATGATAGGCGTGAAGGCAGCAATGCTTACATCGACCAATAATACTTCGATAGCAAATAAAACACCAGCAATTGGCGCGTTAAACGCAGCTGCAATTCCGGCAGCAACTCCGCAGCCAATCAGCAAAGTGCGATCTTTATAACTGAGTTTGTATTTTTGGGCATAATTAGACCCGAATGCGGCTCCGGTAATTACAATCGGACTTTCTAAACCAGCTGATCCTCCTAAGCCTACGGTTAACGAACTAGTAACAATTTGGGCATACATTTGTTTTTTGGGAATGATGCTCGCTTTTTTAGCAACTGCATATAATATTTGAGAAGTTCCTTTTTGAATGGAACCACCTAAAACTTTTTTGACAACCAAAACGGTGAGTAAAATTCCAATTATAGGTAGAATACTATTTAAAAATCCGAGTTTCAAAATACCACTGACATAGGTTGCAAATGAAAAAACGCCATGAGCAAATGTTTTCAAAACAATTACAGCAAATGCCGCCGAAATACCCACCAAAACTGCCGACATAAAAATGAACTGTTTCGGACTAAGTAATGATTGAGCAATGGCAATGATGGCCTCTAGTTTTGATAGAATTTTTTTGAACATATTGTAATTTATAGGAAGGCTACAAAGCTACTATTATTTTACGCTTCGGCATATTTTTAGTTGTTTTTTGCTCAGGAATTAGCAATCTGTTTTAATTAATATCCAACTGCTTTGTTGTCACCTCTTTTGTCGGCACCGCCTTCTAATTTTCCGTTGGGTAAAACTAAAATTGCATCAACTGCTCCTATGATTTCTTTGTCTTTTTCGTTGGTTGTATAACCTTTTGCTTGTAATTTTTTCAAAGTTTCTTTTGGGAAGGAGTTGGGTTCAAAAGTTATTAAGTCCGGCAACCATTGATGGTGAAATCGAGCTGCATTCACCGCTTCTTGCATGCTTAAATTAAATTCGTAAACGTTTAAAATAGTTTGCAAAACTGAGGTGATAATGGTAGAACCGCCGGGAGTTCCTACTACCATATAAAGTTTTTTATCTTTTTCGATAATGGTGGGTGTCATTGAGCTGAGCATTCTTTTTTCAGGAGCAATACTGTTGGCTTTGCTACCTGTTAAACCATATAAATTGGGTACACCAGGTTTAGAGCTAAAATCATCCATTTGATTGTTTAGGAAAAAGCCCAATTCATCACAATAAATTTTGGAGCCATAATTGTCATTTAAAGTAGTTGTAGCTGCGACTGCATTCCCAAAGGAATCAACGATGGAGTAGTGGGTTGTTTGGTCGCTTTCGTAGCCTACGATTTCTCCCTGAGCCACATCGGCTGATTTGGTCGCTTTGTCGAAAGTGAAGCTTTTCATGCGGTTTTTTAAATAAGAATCATCCAATAATTGCGCTGTCGGAATGGATACAAAATCGGGATCGCCCAAATAAAAATTTCGATCGGCATACGCACGACGTTCCGCTTCAGTAATGAGTTGAATGCTTTTTGTACTGTTGTGTCCCATTTGCGCCAGCGGATAAGGCTCTATCATTTTCATGATTTGATTCAAACAAATTCCTCCACTGCTTGGAGGCGACATCGATGTTATTTTTAAATCTTTGTAATTAAACGTAATGGGAGTACGCCATTTTGCTTGGTATTTTTGCAGGTCGGTTGTGCTCATGATTCCGTTTTTTTTAGCGAGAAAAGCAACTAATTTTTGTCCTGTTTCGCCTGTGTAGAATTCGTCGTGACCGTTTTGAACAATCCTTTTTAAAGTAGCTGCTAAGGCTTTGTATTTGATTGTATCTTTTGCCTGATATACTTTCGAAAAAAGACTTTCTGGACCATTTACTTTTTGAAAAACAGCTCGAAAAGCAGTCAAACTTTTAGCTTGATTGGGTGTTACAACAACTCCTTTTTCGGCCAATGCGATTACAGGTTCTAAAATATCTTTTAGCGGTAAAGAACCAAATTTTTTGTGCACCTCAAAAATACCTGCAATAGTCCCAGGAACTCCTACGGCATAGGCTGTAGCAGTGCTTTTACCAGGAATAACATTTCCGTTTGCGTCTTGATACATCGTGCTGGAAGCCAACAAAGGTGCTTTTTCTCGGTAATCAATTGCGCCCGTTTCACCGTTGGCTTTTCGGTACACCATAAAGCCGCCACCACCTATATTTCCGGCTTGCGGGTGTGCTACTGCCAATGCTAATTCGGTGGCAACCATAGCATCAAAAGCGTTGCCTCCTTTTTTCATGATAGCCACACCAATTGCTGATGCTTCTTCACGAGCAGAAACAACCATTGCGTGAGCGGTTACTAATCCTGTTGGTTTTGTATTTTGCTTTTGCGCATAAAAAGCACTACTGCAGAGGAGTGCTAAAAATAGGGTTGAAATTCGAGTGGTTAGGGTCATTTTTTGGTTCGTTATAGTTTAAAAAGCTAGTTATTTATACTTCTAATTCGTTTATTTTTTGGTGTACAAATGCACGTAGATCTTCAAAAAAAAGCTCAAATTCTTTTTCAAATTCGGCATAGTGGAGTATTAATTCCTCAGTTGCAAAACGCATGTTAGATTGATTCTTCGTGCGTCGATCCATTTGCGTTAAAATATGTTTGATGCCATCAACGGTTTGGTAGCTCAGCAACCAATTTTCCTCTTCCATGATGGGTAAAATATTCTTGGTTTTGTCAGATAATAAATCGTAGTTTTTGCGTAGCGATTGGTAAAATTGATGTACAAAATCGGCTAATGGTTCAGAGGAATAGACATTCCAGTTTTTGGCTAAAAAATGATCGTACAAAACATCGACAATTACACCTGAGTAGTGATGATAGTTTTCGTGTAGTTTTTTCGTACTTTGTCTAAAAACAGGATGCGCATCGGTAAAAGAATCAATTGCTCGATGCAAAAGTATGCCGTTTTGAATGGCTTTAGGATAAGTTTCAAATTGCTTACCTCGAATACCATCAGCCATAAAATTGCCTATTTTTAGGAGCTCGTTGTTACCAGAAAGATAGATGTGTGCTAAAAAATTCATTCGCACAATTTAAGGATTTATCTGCTGATTTTAAAATCAATTTTACGTTTGTAATTCTTCAATTCCTATATTTGTAATCTTTTTTAATTTGAAATCAGAATTTAATACTCATACTAAATGACTTTAATAAAATCAATATCAGGAATTCGTGGCACAATAGGCGGTAAAGTAGGTGATAATTTAACTCCGGTTGATGCGGTGAAATTTGCATCGGCTTACGGAACATGGTTAAAAAATTATGCTGGAAAAGAAAAATTAACTGTGGTTGTAGGTCGTGATGCACGTATTTCAGGACCGATGATTCACAATTTGGTAGTGAATACGCTTATTGGTTTAGGTATTGATGTGATTGATTTGGGACTTTCGACTACGCCAACAGTAGAAGTTGCTGTTCCTTTAGAAAAAGCGGATGGTGGTATTATTTTGACTGCCTCGCACAATCCAAAACAATGGAATGCCTTGAAGTTATTGAACGAAAAAGGGGAATTTTTAAATGGCGTTGAGGGCGAAAAAATACTAACGATTGCTGATGCGGAAGCTTTCGATTTCTCGGATGTAGATCAGCTTGGAGAAGTAATCAGCAATGATGCTTACATGGATATTCATATTGATGAAGTGTTGAATTTACCTCTAGTTGATGTTGAAGCTGTTAAAGCGGCTAAATTTAAAGTTGTTGTTGACGGAGTAAATTCGTCAGGCGGAATCATTATCCCAAAATTATTGGAGTTAATGGGAGTTGAAGTAGTAGAATTGTACTGCGAACCAAACGGACACTTTCCGCACAATCCGGAACCGTTAAAAGAACATTTGACTGATATATCCGAATTGGTTGTTAAAGAAAAAGCACATTTAGGAATTGTTGTAGATCCAGATGTAGATCGTTTGGCATTTATTTGTGAAGATGGCGAAATGTTTGGCGAAGAGTACACTTTGGTGGCTTGCGCCGATTATGTTTTGAGCAAAACTCCAGGAAATACGGTTTCTAATATGTCTTCGTCTCGGGCTTTGCGTGATGTGACAAAAGCACACAACGGAAACTATGAAGCTAGTGCTGTAGGCGAAGTAAATGTGGTGGAATTAATGAAAAAGAACAATGCAATTATTGGTGGCGAAGGAAACGGTGGAATCATCTATCCAGAGCTTCATTACGGACGTGATAGCTTGGTAGGTGTAGCCTTGTTTTTGACTCATTTAGCGAACAAAAAAATGACAGTTTCGGCATTGCGTGCTTCGTATCCAGAATATTACATGAGCAAAAACAAAATTGAATTGACACCACAAATTGATGTGGATGCGATTCTTGTTGCAATGACTGAAAAGTACAAAAACGAAGATATTACAACCATTGACGGAGTGAAAATTGACTTCGCTGACAATTGGGTGCACTTACGTAAATCGAATACCGAACCAATTATTCGTATTTATACAGAAGCTTCTTCACAAGAAAAAGCAGATGCTTTGGCGTTACGTATTATTGATGAAATAAAAGTTATTGCCGGAATTTAATTCTGAATAATTTCAAAAACAAAACCCTTTCAAAGCAATTTTTGAAAGGGTTTTGTTCTTTTGAGTACTATGTAAAATGAAATTAAAAATTCACTCTAAAGCTTATATTTGGCGTTAAGCCAAGTGACTTATTGTCTACTTGAATGGCATCATTCTTGTCATTTGGATTAATTCTGTAATAACGATTGATCTCATTATCTTGATTGGTAATATTCATTACTCCGGCTGTTAAGGACGCTCTAATTGATTCCGAAAGATTAAAATTATAATTGAGAGAGGCATCTAAACGCATGAAATTATCTAAGTTTTCACTGTTTGGTGAATCATAATTTACCAAGGTATTATTTCCATTTTGAACGGTTTCATTCCCTTCGATTGGTTTTGTATACGGTTGCCCATTTCTCCAAATACCACCAACCGATATCTTTAAATTTTTACGAATATCATAATAAAAACCTAGCGATACAGAGTGTCTTATATCTACATTATTTGGAAAAGTTGAAGGGGTGAAAGTATCAAATGTATAGTCATTTGTACTAAACGTGTAACTCACCCAAACGCTATATTGACGCGCAGTTTTATTGGCTAAAAATTCTAAACCTTTGGCTGTGTAACTGCCATTTGCGGTCTCATACTGAAAACGGTTATAAAAACCCTGATTAGAAGCCGTGATACCATCAACCATTTTATAAAAAGCTGTGGCCTCGATATTTAGTTTGTTTTTATTGAATTCCACACCAAAAGAACCTTGTTTGCTTGTGGCAATTGGAATGTCTTTATCATTGACTAAAACCCAACGTCTTTTTTCAACACCTAAAAAATCATCTTCAAAATCCACGATTTGAGTAGTCGATTGATTTTTAAATTCCCCTTCTAATTTTAAAGCAAATTGATCGGATAATTTTTGACGTATGTTTATTCTTGGCTCCACCAAAAACTTTTCGAATTTTTGAAAATAATTCAAACGCAATCCAACTCGTAAATAGGTGTTATTTTTATTGTATTCTACCTCAGAAAACAAGGCATGGTTCAACAAAACATCTTTTTTGGTACTCGAGAAAAATGGAGCACTAACAGTGGTTTGATTCAACATTCCTGTTTCATTAAATTGATATCCAAACAAGAAATTTAGGTGGTCATTTTTTTTGTAATTGGTATTGATTTTAGCGCCAGTTTCTAGCACTTCATTGGCTTCTGTCAAGCGCTGATCCGTTTCTATTCTGTAATCAATAGCATCAATATTATATCTGGAGAAGTAAGTGATAAATTCTGAACTTAGTTTTGAATTCCATTGTGCTTTCCAATTCCCGCCGTAACCAATATTTCTCTGAGATAAATTACTGGTTTTAGATTGGGTTTGGGTTGTATTGATACGACGTTCCGAATAATCTAAAGCGTTATTGATGCCAATGATATTTGCTCTGAATTGATGTTTTTCGTTTAAATCAAAAAGTAACTTAGCGGTATAATCGTAAAAATAAAAATCAGATGACGTATCATGTTGGTCGCTATCTGCGTTGATTTCAGTGTCCTGAAAACTACGGTCAAAGTATTTAGCGTACGTAGGTGATTTCACTAAATCAGTAAGGGAACGACGTCCCGAAATATGAAGTTCTAATTTTTTAGTTATCGGGATTTCTAAAAAGGCATCGGCGCTAATGGAGTTAATTCCTGCACCACCAGAAAAGGTATTACTTATTGCATCTTTTGTATACATGTTTATAGTACTGGAAACGCCATCACTATACTCAGCACTTGTTCCGTTTTTACTAACGATAACTTTATTAGTTAGGTTAGGATTGTAAGGAGATATTAACCCGAAAAAATGACCAGAATGATACATTTTTATATTATCCCAAACTACTAAATTTTGATCGTTAGTTCCACCGCGAACGTTGATATTAGCAATGCTTTCGTTGGTACTTTCCACACCAGGAAGTGCTTGAACTGATTGTAGAATATCGGGTTCAATTAATCCGGGAAGGATACCAAATTTTTTTGTGTTTAAAACGGTGCTTCCATCCAAATATTTTTGTAATCCTGAAGTTAAATATATTGGAATCAAAACCTGATTCAACTCTTCATTTTTTGTTGTGAGAACAATTTCCTTGCAATTGTTTTGTGCCGAAAATAATTCGTTAGGCGAAAATTGTTTGGATTCAAAACCCACATACGAAATGGTCAGCGTTGCATGTATTGGAATATTCTGCAATTTGAATGTACCATTTCCATCTGTAATTGTGCTTCTTCCACTATTGTTTACAAAAACAGATGCGCCAACTAAACGAGATTTTTTTTCATCAGAAACAATTCCGCAAACAGATATTGTTTTGTTTAGCACTGAAATGGTAACATACCTATCGTCTAGAGCTTTAAAGTTCAAAAGCGTTTTCGAGTTTAGATAATCAATTGTTTCTTGTAAAGTAAAAGAGGTGTTTGGCCTTTCAATTGCAATATTTGCCACATCTTCAACGGCATACGAAAATTTGATATTAAATTGTTTTTCGAGGGAAAAAATCAAGGCAGTCAAAGATTTCTTTTTAGTTGAATTTTGTCCAAAACAAATACAACTACAACAAATTAACAGAAAAACTAGCCATTTATTGAACGCCATAATTATAAAATATAATGGTTTTACCCTCCGTTTTGTAACTTAATTTCAAGGGAATTGTAACTGCTTGAAGCGCAATTTTTTTGTCGGTATGAGTAAAACTTCCTGTAAAAAGTTTCGAAGTATCGACACCTTCCACTTTGATTTTAATATCGTATTGACGTTCTAATTCTGCAATGACTTGTTCTAATGGAATCTTAGAAAAGCTTGATTCTTGTTGAATCCACGAAGGATTTTGTGCATCAAAATCTGCTACATTTTCGATGGTGCCATTTATAACTCGAAATGTTTTCCCGGGAGGTAATTTGATAGTTTTATTTTTATGTGTAACACTCACCAAGCCTTCATAACAATGCACTTCAAAAAAGTTTTTACGTTCTTTTACATTAAATTGTGTTCCTAAAACCGTAACAACTCCGGCCGCGGTATTTACACTAAAAGTTTGCCCTTTCTGCACCTTGAAAAAAGCTTCTCCTTCAAGAGTTAAAGCTCTTTGGTCAGCCCATTTTTTTTCGTTAAAACTAAGTTTTGAAGCAGCGTTCAATATCACTTCAGAATTATCGGGAAGTGTGACAGACTTTGTTTGTGCTATTTGAGTTTCGTAAGAGGTAATGTTATTAAACAACAAAAAATAACTAGATGTTAGCAAAACGGCCACAACTGCAGCTACTTTGTAGAATGATTTGAAGTTTAAAGTTCTTACTTTAATTTTGTTTTTAGAATGGTTTTTGACCTTAAAAGCTTCTAAAGCAGCTTGAGCATCAACGGTTGGTGCCTGTAATTGTGATGCGTAATGAGCGATTTTTTCTAGCGTTTGTAAATCTTCTGATTGTTTTAAATCTTCGATTTCTTGGCTTGAAAGCTCATCATTGAACCATTTTAATATTTCTTTTTCGTTTTCCATTTTCTATCTCTATGTTTATAAGACAACCGACTTTTTAATTACCCTATAGTTAAATGATTAATTATATATTTTCGATTTGGGCTCTCAATAGTTGTAATGCTCCAGACATTCTTTTTTCAACGGTTTTTTGAGAAATATCGAGTAACTCAGCAATTTCTCTGTATTTTTTTCCATCTATTCGATTCAACAAAAACACTTCCCGTTGCGCATCACTTAATGATGCGATCGCGTTGGTGAGTTTAAGTTTGAATTCTTCCTCTTCGAATAAATATTCTGGACTTTGATTATTGGTATCTAAGTTAGGCGCATCTTTGGCGTACCTTAATACTACTTTTTGGTGTTTAATGTTATTCAGGAATAAATTATTAATACTAGTAAACAAATACGTTTTGACTTTACTAAAGTCAATCTTAGAACAATTTTCCCAAATCTTGGTAAACGCATCTTGTACCAGATCTAATGCAGCTTCATCATCACCACATTTGTAATAAGCAAAATTAGTTGCTGATTGCACGTGCTTTAAGTAAAAGTCTCTAAAGTGATTTTCTTCGCAAAGGTTACTTTTTTCGTCGCTCATGGAATATTAATTCATTTTTTGTAGGTTGTAAATGTAAATTATTTTTTCAAAAAGCAGTTGTGTTACTGATGATAGCTTATTTTTTAAAAATATTCGTTGTTTTAAAGTATTGATTTTTAATGTTTTGAAATTTTTTTTAATTTTTTTAAAAATTTACGTAGGGTAAAAATAAGCGTAGTTGTCTTACTAACAGAAAGGCGTTAAAAACATCGCTTGTAAATATAAAAATACCTTAAATTTGAAAATCATGAAAAAATTAAAAATTGTTTCCGGAATTGCATTGATGGCTGTCTTAGGTTTTACATCATGCCAAAGTGAAGTTGATGACGTACAAGGCGAAAATCCAAATACAAATTCAGCTAATTCAACCACAACAACTAATTTAAAACGTACTTCGATGTACGATGGTTCATTTGATGATTTCTTGGATGGAGCTTCATGCTCATCTATTGTATTGCCGGCTACTGCAAAAGTTAACGGAGTTCAGGTTTCTCTATTAAGCCAAGTAGATTATCAACAAGTACTTTCTATTTTTGGTAAATTAAATGACGATCAGGATACTGTTGTTTTGCAATTTCCTTTAAAAATTAAAACTAGTAATTACACAGAAGTAACCGTTGCCAATCAAACAGAGTACAATGCGATTCTAAATGCTTGTTCTTCTGCCGAAGCTTCTGGAAAGGATGCAATTTCATCTGTTAAGTTGAGCTTTCCTATAACAATTTTAACCTACAATCTTAGTTTTCAGCAAACGGGTAGTGTTGTCATTACATCCGAACAGCAATTATATACGTATATGACAAATATTAGCGCTTCAGAATTGTATTCAGTAAAATATCCTATTTCAGTAAAAATTGCTGATGGAACTAAAACAACTATTACAAGTGATGCAGAATTACAAGCAGCTATAAGCGCGTCATTAAAAACAGAAGAGACTATTGCTCTAGCAGCTCAAAATAGAAAAAAAGTAGAAACAATTTTAGTAAATGGTAAGTTCAAGGTAGATTCATACGTGAATGCAGGAGTTAATTCAGCAACGAATTACAAAGATTTTACAATTGATTTTGCAAATAATTTATCGGTAACTGCTGTAAATTTGGTGAACACGACTGTAAATGGTACTTATGCAGTAAGCTCGGAATTAAATGTTTTTCTAAAATTAAATTTTTCGGGTAACGCTTCGTTTGCATTATTAAACAATACATGGAAAGTAACCAGTTTTACTGCTTCGACAATTACATTACAAAGCTCAACTAATGCAGCAGTAACATTAGTATTGAAACAAATATAGCTTGATTTAAGTTGGTGGTAAACTAAGTACAGCTACCTTCAAAAAGGGTAGCTGTTTTTATATAAATAAACTTAAAAATAAATTTAGTAATGAAAAAAATATCTTTTTTAAGCCTCATAGCCTTATGTTTCTTTGTATCCTGTGCCAAAGACGAAACTGAATCAAGCGGTTCAGCTGCAGTAAATACAACAGCCAATAAACAAGTAACAGGAAGCTCAGCAAACGATTTATTATCCGATAGAAAGTTTAAAAGCCTTGTTATCGAAATAGTTTACGTAAACGGGTTTGAGCCAAGTGCTGCAGCAATAAATAATTTTGTGTCATTTATTAGCGCTCGTACCTTCAAGCCTGCAGGTATAAATGTAATCAAACGCGCTATTGCATCTCCTGGTAATGCTACTTTTACCACTCAGCAAATAGTAGCTCTTGAAGATGCAAACAGGACAAAATACAACTCAGGTACGGAGCTTACAGTTTGGGCTTTCTTCGCCGATGGAAAATCAGCACAGGATACTGCCGATGGTGTGGTATTAGGTACCGCCTACA
The DNA here is from genome assembly GCF_018069925.1 of Flavobacterium erciyesense. GTDB lineage: Bacteria > Bacteroidota > Bacteroidia > Flavobacteriales > Flavobacteriaceae > Flavobacterium > Flavobacterium erciyesense. The sequence continues at coordinate 20,520 of NZ_JAGPXB010000016.1, forward strand.
GAAATACATCCTTTGTGATTTTTGAAAAAACCATTCACGGATTGAGCGACAGCGCTTTCGAACCCAACCGAACCCTACTAGAAACTACAGTTATTACTCATGAGTTTGGCCATATTTTAGGATTGACCAATTTTGGAACTGCCTTGCAAAGCAATCATGAAGATGCAGCGCACCCTAAACATTGCATTGAAAAAACGTGTTTGATGTACTGGTCTGCGGAAGTTGGTGGCGGTATTGGTAATATGGTTTCAAGTGGTTCAGCTCCACAATTAGATGCACAATGCATTGCTGATTTGAGAGCCAATGGTGGTAAGTAAAGTTTTTTGCTGAAGTATTTCTGGTAGATATTTAAGTTCAATCTTCATTGTATTTGTTGTCATGTACTTTACATTTCAATTGTGTTTCCAAAATATTTTCATTTGAGGGGGAAAAGTTGGTCTGATTTCAAATTTTATAGCTTGTTTTTTGAATCTCTTTTTGTGCGTACGAAATCGATTTTTTAACGCAATTGAAAAAGTCTATTTCACAAAATTGAATATCTTTGAGCTCAAATTACAAATCAGATGACAACGACAACAATACCTACTACTTTAGAACTTTATTTTAAGCAATTTCGTGAGCAGATTATTGGGATTGATCAAACGTTTGATTCTCCTTATGGGAAAAAACAAATTATTTATACCGATTGGACAGCGAGCGGACGCTTATACCGACCAATTGAAGAAAAATTAATGAATGAATTTGGCCCCTTTGTGGCCAACACACATACTGAAACTACGGTTTCGGGAACAGCAATGACCAAAGCTTATCATCATGCGCGACACCTAATAAAGCAGCACGTGAACGCTAATGCAGATGATGTTTTAATTACAGATGGAACCGGAATGACGGGCGTGGTCAATAAATTTCAACGTATTTTGGGTTTAAAAGTTCCTGAAAACCTCAAAAATTTCATCACAATTCCTGCCGAAAAAAAGCCAATTGTTTTTATTTCGCACATGGAGCACCATTCGAACCAAACTTCTTGGCTTGAAACGATTGCAGATGTTGAGGTAATTCCGGCTACCGAAGATGGTTTATTTAGCATTGAAAACTTGATGCTTTTACTTGAAAAATACAAAGAAAGATCGTTCAAAATCGCATCAATAACGTCATGTTCTAATGTTACCGGTATCAAAACGCCGTACCATGAAGTGGCTAAAATTATGCACCAACACAACGGACTTTGTTTTGTAGATTTTGCATGCAGCGGTCCGTATGTGAAAATTGACATGCATCCGGAAAATTCCGAGAGTTATTTGGATGCCATTTTCTTTTCGCCACACAAATTTTTAGGAGGTCCAGGAACATCTGGAATCCTAGTTTTTAATAAAAAATTGTATCAAAATGTAGTACCTGATAATCCGGGTGGTGGCACGGTGAGCTGGACTAATCCTTGGGGAGAGCACAAGTATATTGACAATATTGAAGAGCGCGAAGATGGCGGAACCCCGGGTTTTTTACAAGTTATTAAAACCGCTTTATCCATTCAATTGAAGGATCAAATGGGGATTGAAAATATTCTGAATAGAGAACACGAACTGGTTGATTATATTTTTTCAGAGTTAAAGTGGGTACCTAACATTAAAATTTTGGCTGGCCAACACCAAGAACGTTTGGGAGTGATTTCGTTTTTTATTGAAGACTTACATTTTAATTTAGGTGTTAAGTTACTCAACGATAAATTCGGAATTCAAACTCGTGGTGGATGCAGTTGTGCGGGTACTTATGGCCATTTTTTACTGCATGTAGACCAAGAAACTTCTAATAAACTGATTGATGAAATTTCATTGGGCGATTTAATCAGAAAACCAGGATGGATTCGCATGTCTATTCATCCAACAACAACTAATGCCGAAATTGAATTTGTTTGCAATGGCATTAAAGCACTAGCAGAAAATCATACTACTTGGGCTTTAGATTACGAGTACAATTCTGCCACAAATGAGTTTGTTCATAAACAAGCCCAGCCACTAGAGGATGCTCTTGTAACAACTTGGTTTTCTTAATCAATAATGCAATAGGAATCTCTAAAAAAGTAAAGGTAAAACTGAAAACTGAGAACTGAGACTGTTCGACTATTTCATTTACCTTCTGTGTTTCCAACGTTTGTGAGTCCAAAAATAGTACTCAGGAGCTTCAGCAATTTGTTTTTCGACTTCTTTGATGTAGGCCTCTGTGATTTCAAAATCAGGAACCGATTTGGCGTTTTCGCTCAAAGGTACAATCGTGAGTTCGTAATACCCTCGTTTTATTTTTTTTACCTTGGCAAAAACTACATTCATATCGTATTTTTTTGCTAGCATTTCGGGGCCTGTATGCACGGGAACTTCGATACCCATAAAACTTTGCCAATGAAAAATTCGGTCTGCTTTTGGCGATTGATCGCTTGCCAAGCCGTAAATGCACTGAATGTTATTTCTCTGATTGTTTGCAATTAACGGAATCGTTTGGTTCGTAGGTACCAATTCCGTGTTGTATTTCGAACGTATATCGCGAACTAATTTATCAAAATGCTTGTTGGCCAGTTTTTTATAAACCCCGATACCTTTGATAGATACTTTTTGGTTAAAAGAAAGTAGCCATTCCCAGCTTGCGTAATGTGAAGCAATGAGCATGATACTTTTTCCTTTTTTTTCCAAGTCTGTCATCACCTCAAGGTTCGTAACCACAAAGCGTTTGTTCATTTCTGCTGAGGAGATGGTCATTGTTTTTACCATTTCTAAAAACATGTCGCACAAATGATGGTATGATTTTTTTTCAATTTGCAATCGTTCTTTTGCTGTAAGATGAGGTAAAGCCAAAGCCAAGTTAGCACGAACTACTTTTTTTCGGTATCCAATGACATGATATACAAGTAGGTAAACGCAATCAGAAAGAAAATAAAATATAGGAAAAGGCAATATTGAAACAATCCACAAAAAGGGATAAGCAATAATAAAGACAAGTAATTGCATGAATTTTTTTTTGCAAATATAACGGAAAAATGATTGCTGTTATAAAATTACGCCTCAGCACGCAACCCTATTTGATAATGATTATCTTTACCAATAAAAACAAATTAGTTATGAATAGCGCACTTATCGCCATTATTGTTATCAATGTATTATTTAGTTACAAAGGGTTTAACGACCTTTCTTTTTTTAGAAAATACGAGTTTCATATCGGAAGTATTAAAGCTGGCGAACAGATTAGAATGATAAGTTCTGGTTTTTTGCATGTTGATATGTTGCATTTGATTTTTAACATGATGACACTGTGGTTTTTTGCTCCGGTTGTGCTGGGTTATTTGGGCAATTTTTCTTTTGTTTTGATCTATTTAGGGAGTTTGATTTTTGGCAATTTACTCAGTTTGATGTTTCATAAAAACGATTACAGTTACAGAGCAGTAGGCGCTTCGGGTGCAGTGACAGGAGTATTGTATTCTGCTATTTTGTTGCAGCCTGATATGATGTTGGGGCTCTTTTTTATTGTTCCAATACCAGCTTATTTGTTTGGGATTTTATACTTACTGTACTCTATTTATGGCATGCGCGCTAAAAATGATAACATTGGTCATACCGCTCATTTTGGAGGAGCCATTGGTGGATATGCCATTACGCTTTTGAAAGAGCCTAGTTTGTTAGTCAACAATATTACTATGGTTGTTTTACTAGCCATTCCAATCGTGATTTTATTTATCATGGCTAAGCTCGGAAAATTATAGTGGCATAACTTTTGAAATAGACAACAACAAACAACTAAAATAGCATATCATGAAAAAAGCACTTATCATTTTATCCGTATTCTTTCTATCATTTGCGCAAGCGCAGGAAACAAAACAAATTCCGCAAATTAGCGCTAACGGCGAAGGAAAAGTAAAAGTTACGCCTGATCAAGCCAGTATTTCGGTAACGGTTGAAACGAAGGGGAACAACGCAAAAGATGTAAAAAAACAAAATGATACGAAGATAGATGCGGTTCTAAAATTCATCAAAAAAATGAATGTAGCTCCAGCTGATTTTAAAACAGAGCGTGTAGCACTCAATCCGCAATACGATTACGAAAAAAAGAAACACAGCTACAATGCCACTCAAACTATCGTGATTTTGCTCCGTGATTTAGGTAAATACGATGAATTGATGGAAGGTTTGGTAAATGAAGGAATTAACAGAATTGATGCGGTTACTTTTCAGTCTTCAAAATTGGCGCAATACCAATCAGAGGCGCGTAAATTGGCTATGAAAGATGCCAAGTTAAAAGCGGAAGATTATGTATCTGTATTGGGTCAAAAAGTAGGTAAAGCATTGACAATTACTGATAATTCACAAACCTATTATCCGCAACCGATGTATGCCATGATGAGAAAATCAGAGGCTATGGATGTTAACGAGCCAAGAGAAACATTGGCCTTAGGCGAAATCACAATCACAGCTAATGTGATGGTTAGTTTTATTTTGGATTAAACAGATATTGTATACAAATTGAAAATCGGGATGGGCTACTATCCCGATTTTTTTGTTTGTAGTAACTTTTTTTAAGGGTCTAATGCGTTGGGTGTAATTGTTTTTTGAAGATGATTTCGTCTTTTCGTTTTTCGATAGAAAAATAGATCTAACCGTTCGATAAAAACTCAGGGCAAAAAAAAATTTTCAGTAAAAACGTAAGTTTATTAAGTTTTGGACTTAATTTTTCTTAAATTCCTTAATGGTTTTTATCTTAGTTCGAGACAAATAAGGGAGTAAATGGTATGGGTTACGTTTATTAACTGCTTTTAAATCTAGGTAAATTAATTTCATGCGCTCTCGGATAAGGCGCTCTATTGGTACTGCTTATATCTTCTTTGATGCGTTGTTGGGCTAAAAATTGATGGTCTTTAGCATCAGAATATCTTGGGTCAGGTACAAAGGGCATTTTTGCCATTTTGCTAATCGTTAGTGTAGGGAAGTGGTAATCGACTTCGACAGTTCCTAAAAGTAGGTAACAACCGCCTCCCTGAAACGGATACAGCTGTAAATTATCAGGAAAATGGGTGGTGTCAAAATAAGTACCTTCATGATCTATCCAAGTGCCAAAAAACATCGTGCCACGTACCGTAGGAACCTGTTTTCGAGAAATAAGATAGGCTAGCATGCGGACTTCTTTTTTATGATATTGAAGTAAATGTTGGGCCATAACATTGCCTCTGTAGGGACTTTGTAACAAATCAAACGGTGTGCAAGAAACAGGAAAGCCTAATAATTCAATCTCGTCAAAAGCATCTTCAAAGAAGGAACGTTCTAGTTTAGGCAATTGAAATTCTTTGACAGCTTCTTGCAACAATAACATTTGATGGTCTTGTGGTGCCGAGTTAAATAGCAAACTAGCCAGTATTAGGAGTTCATTTTTGGTTTTGCCTGTGTCTCTAAAAGCGCCTATGAATATTAATAATTTAAGACTTTCTAACCCAATTGAAACCCGATTACAAAAATCTTCTAATGAAAGATAATCGCCATTTTTGTCTCGTTCGGTTACAATTTCTTCGGCTAGTTTTGTGGGTAAGCCTTGCATGTGCATGAATCCTAAATACACCTCTTTTTCATACAATGTTGTGGTAAATTCACTTTTATTCACGCAAGGATTATGAATCGTAGCGCCAGCCATTCGTGCTTCGTGTACATAAACTTCAGTTCTGTAAAAACCACCTTGATTGTTGATTACGGCCACCATAAACTCAATAGGATAATATACTTTTAGATACAAACTCTGATAGCTTTCTACGGCATACGAAGCTGAGTGTGCCTTACAAAACGAATAGCCTGCAAACGATTCTATTTGACGGTAAATTTCTTGACTGAGTTTTTCGTCATGACCTTGTTTGGCGCAGCTCACGAAAAAATCATCTTTAATTTTTTGCAAAGCTGCTAAGGAACGCCCTTTACCGCTCATCGCTCTACGCAAAATATCGCCATCGGCAGCGGGTAATCCACCAAAATGCAGTGCGATTTTAATTACATCTTCTTGATAGACCATTATCCCATAGGTTTCACTTAATTGTTCTTCAAAAACGCTGTGAAAATATTCAAATTGGTTGGGATGATTATGCCTAAAAATATACTCTTTCATCATACCTGATTTTGCTACTCCAGGCCGAATTATTGATGAAGCAGCGACTAAGGTTTTATAATTGTTGCATTGCAAGCGGCGCAACAAACCGCGCATGGCTGGACTTTCGATATAAAAACAGCCAATGGTTTTGCCTCTTGCCAAATACGTATTGGCGGTGGCTTCATTTTTAGAAATGCTGGTGTCTCTAATATTAATTCGGATACCTCTGTTTTTGGCTACGAGTTTTACTGTATCGTCAATATGACCAATGCCACGTTGACTCAAAATATCGAACTTTTCAAACCCAATTGATTCTGCCACATACATATCAAATAGCACAATTGGAAACCCTTTTGGAGGCATTTCTAAAGGCGTATAATTAGTAATGGGTTCTTCAGAAATCAAGACTCCACACGAATGCATGCTACGCTGATTTGGGTATTTTTCTAGTAGCATGCCGTATTCTTGTACTTCTTTGACAATGCTATTGCTTTGTTGCAAACGCATAGGATTTTTAGCCAAATGATCGAGTTCTTCTTTGGGTAAACCAAAAACTTTTCCCACTTCTCTAAAAATAGAACGGTATTTAAACTCCACATTGGTACCGCAAAACGCAACATTTTCGTACCCATACCGATTAAAAATATATTCTAAAATGACATCGCGTTCTTGCCAACTCCAATCGATGTCAAAATCAGGAGGACTTTTTCTGTTTTCATTCAAAAAACGTTCAAAATACAAGTCGAGCTCAATGGGACAAATGTCTGTGATTCCTAAACAATAGGCAATGATGGAGTTGGCACCGCTACCGCGACCAATGTGCAAAAAACCACGGCTGTTACTGTAGCGAATAATGTCCCAAGTAATCAAGAAATAGCCGCTAAACTGCAATTCGTCAATTACTTTTAATTCTTTTTGCACTCTAGCTAAGGCAACAGCATCGTTTTTTCCGTAGCGCCAATGCAGGCCTTGATGCGCCAATGTGGTTAGCAGTGCGATATCACTTTCTTGAGAATTGGTGTAGTATTTCTTGTTCTTAGGGGTTTCAAAGTCAAATTGAAAATCGCAACTATCGATGATCGCTTGAGTATTGGCAATGATTTGCGGGTAATCCTTGTAAGCAGCAAGCAAGCGGTCTTGATTGACCATGATTTCGTAAGGCGTTGCTACATCTGTTTCTTGCAGTTTTGAGAGTAAGGTGTTGGTGTCAATGGCGCGCAAAATTTGATGCAAGCGGTATTCTTTTTTGGTTCTAAAAGTTACGGGTTGCAGGATTACTATTTTGTCTAGATTGCCTTTGTAGCCAAATAACTTTCCTACTTCTTCGGGGCGAATGCCGATGTATTCGTTCGTTTTTAAAGAGGTTGGCGCATTCGCAAAAGCGTAAATAATCACTACCGATTCCATTTCAGGAGCTATAGTAGGCAATGGAATATTCTTAAAATTATGATGTGTCAAAAACCGATTCATAGCCGCTAATCCGCGAGTGTTTTGGGCTAGGCCAATATATTTGAATTCGTTATTGGTGCGAAAATCGATTCCTACCAAAGGTTTAATGTTTACTTGATTACAGGCAGTTATGAAATCATAAATTCCGGTTACGGTATTAATATCAGTGAGTGCCATAGCCGTAACGCCAGATTGAACCGCTTTATTGATGAGGTCCTCTAGCGGAATAGTCCCGTAACGCAAGGAATGGTACGAATGGCAATTTAAGTACATACGGTTTTGTAATTTTAGTAATTAATTTTAAGGATAATTCTTTATCAATAAGATTACTTTTCTTGTGAATTATTTAGAAATAAAAATGTATTAAAATAGTTCTCGATACATTTTTTGTTCCGTTTTACTTCACAAAAAAACACTCGAACTGACGGATCTTTTAATCACTATCAACTATTTGAATAGTAGATAAATCGCTTCTTTTAGATTAGTGATGAACATTTTACCACTCATCATTCACAATTTACTTTTCACTTTTCACCCTCTTCAAAATAACATCCTTCGTATTGGGTTTTATAGCTGCGCCAGCACAACGCATAACCGCATCAAATCCGTAGCGACTTTTCATTTTATCCATCGCGGCATAAAGCGAGAGCATTTCTTGCGTATCTTCAAAAAGGTCGATTTGGTAGGTGCCTCGAACGAGTCCGCTAAACCGAACTCCAACGAGACGTAAACGCATCCTTCGATGGTACAAGCTTTCAAACAGACTGAGTACCTTTTGCGTAAGCGCATGATCGGCTGAGGTGTATTGAATTTTGCATTGTTTGGTTTCGGTATCAAAATTGGCATACCGAATTTTAACAACTACAGTCGAGGTCAGCCATTGTTCAGATCGCAATTGAAAGGCTAGTTTTTCGACCATGCCACACAAAACAGATTTTAGTTGCGCCATATCGATGGTGTCTTGTACAAAAGTGTGTTCAGTAGCTATGGATTTACGTTCGGTATACGGTTCAACGGGATTGTGGTCAATGCCATTGGCTTTTTTCCAGATTTCGATTCCGTTTTTACCAATCATGCGTTGCAAGACTTCGGCAGGCATTTCGGCAAGGGTTTGAATGGTTCGAATGCCAATACGCGATAAGGTTTGAAACGTGACATCGCCTACCATCGGTATTTTTTGTATCGATAATGGATTCAAAAAATGCCGAACCTTATCTTCGGGAATGTCTAAGTGGCCTTTGGGTTTGCCCTCGCCAGTACCAATTTTGGAGACTGTTTTGTTGATAGAAAGTGCAAAACTGATAGGTAATCCCGTCTCTTTGACTACGCGTTGTGCCAACTCATTGGTCCATTGGTAGCAACCATAAAACCGATCCATGCCGGTAATGTCTAGGTAAAATTCGTCGATACTGGCTTTTTCCATAATAGGCGCTTTTTCCTGAATCACTTCGGTCACGGTATGTGAGAGTTGTGAGTAGCGCTCCATGTCGCCTTTGATTACTTTGGCTTGCGGACAAAGTTTGAGCGCCATAGCAGTTGGCATTGCGGAGCGCACTCCAAAACGTCGAGCTTCGTAGGAGCAGGAGGCCACCACACCGCGATCGCCGCCACCAATAATAAGCGGAATCCCTTCTAGTTGCGAGTTGTTCAAGCGTTCACAGGAAACAAAAAAAGTATCTAAATCCATATGTACAATTGCACGTGCCATTTCCTTTTATTTTAGATTGCAAAATTAGTACAGATAGTAACATTTTTTATTATATTTGTTGTTCCAAATTATAACAAAATAGTTATGTCGTTATTTTCAGACAATATCAGAGCCTTGCGAGTAAAGCACAAAATTTCGCAAGAAAAAGTAGCCAAAAGCCTTATGATTACTAGGGGTAGGTATGTAAAATACGAAGATGGAACTTCAGAAGCGCCGTATGAAATTTTAAAAAAAATAGGGCAGTATTACCAAATTAGTATTGATTTGTTGCTCTCTGTTGATATCAGGAAAATTGAGGTAACGGATTTGTTAAAACTCGAAAATAACCGCCTTATTTTGCCTATTCAAGTCGATCAAATGGGTGAAAACCGTATAGAAGTAGTCACCCAAAAAGTAAAAGCAGGATACTTAAACGGATATGCTGATCCGGAATATATCGAGCAATTGCAACAAATTTCGTTACCATTTTTGGGAGTGGGCAAATACCGTGGTTTTCCGGTTGAGGGCGACTCGATGCCACCGCACCAAGATGGTGATATTATTGTAGGGAGTTATGTAGAGCAATTGGGCGAAGTACTAGATGGGAAAACCTATATTTTTATCACCCGAAGCGAAGGTATGGTCTACAAACGACTCAATAAAAATAAAAAGAACGCGCTGGTAGTGGCTTCGGATAATTATTTTTATCCGCCTTACGAAATAAAAGCTTCAGATATTCTTGAAATTTGGGAATACCAGTGTAGCATTTCTAAAAATGACCAACGTACAGAGTTGTTAGAAAGTGATGCGATCAAAAATATGTTTGTAGAATTAAAAAGAGATTTAGCCGAAGTAAAAAATAGTATTGGCTTAACAAATAGTTAAACTAGTAGCGGAGTACAACTTCACTTTTTACCCCAAAAAAACAAAACAGTACCTACAAAAATGAAACAACAAGAATACGCTATAGTCGATATTGAAACCACAGGCGGCAATGCCAGTCACAGCCGTATTACCGAAATAGCCATTATCATACATGATGGTACGCAAGTAATTGAACGCTGGGAAACCTTGGTTAATCCGCAAAAATACATACCGGATGCTATTTTTGCTCTAACCGGAATTACCAACGAAATGGTGCAGGATGCACCTAGTTTTGAAACCATATCTAACACGGTTTTTGAACTACTATCTGATAGGATTTTTGTGGCGCATAATGTGAATTTTGATTATTCATTTGTAAAACATGAGTTAGAGCGCGCCGGTTTGCCTTGGAACGCTAAAAAATTGTGTACCGTACGAGCGGCCCGCAAGATCAAGCCAGGATTACCGTCTTACAGTTTAGGGCGTTTGTGTACCTCGCTAGGAATTGATTTAGAGAACCGGCATAGAGCAGGAGGTGATGCCGATGCAACCGCTATTTTATTTACCAAATTATTAGCCTGGGATACGGAGCAGGAAATGGGTAAAATGATCAAAAAGACAGCGCAAGATCAACGCTTACCACCTAACTTACCACGCGAAGATTTTGAACAATTACCTGAAAAACCGGGTGTATATTATTTTTATGACGAACATAAAAAAGTAATTTACATTGGTAAGGCATTGAACCTAAAAAAACGAGTAGCATCGCATTTTACTGGTCATAAAATTACGCCTCAACGACAGCATTTTTTACGAGATATTTACGCTATTAGCTACGAGCTTTGCGGTACTGAACTCATGGCGTTGTTACTTGAATGTAGCGAAATAAAGCAATTATGGCCCGTACACAATAAGGCATTAAAACGTTTTGAGCCTAAATTTGGATTGTTTGAATACGAAGCCAGAAACGGTTACCGTTATTTGGCCATTGGAAAATTGACCAAAAATCAAACCTGCTTAGAAACTTTCGACACGCTTTACGAAGGCATACAGGTATTGCAGGAACTCAGTAAGAAATTTGAAATTGACCAACGTTTTTGTAAATACGGCAGCATGAACGAGGATGTTTTTACAAAAACGGTAGCTGTTACTGAATTACCTGATTTGGATATTCATAACGATCAAATACAGGCAGCTTTGGATTTTTATACCAATAGCAGACCTAGTTTTGCTATTATCGATTCTGGACGAACGCCACAAGAACGCAGTTGCATTTGGGTCGAAAAAGGACATTTTTACGGTATGGGTTACCTTGATACTGATGTTGTAATTCATGATGCTACACAGGTTAAGGAGTATATTACACCTTATAAATCGAATCAATATATCAGGCAGCTTTTATTTGCTTACGCACAAAAATACCCACGTAAAGTAATGCTGGCACAAAGGAACGACTCAGTAGTTTTTGAAGAGTAAAAAACGATAGTTTTCGATGCATTCTTTTGGTAAAAACGAGCGTATTCTTTTGCTCAAGGATTCAGTATATTTGTTCTGATATTATTTTTTTGTAATTCATAAAGTAAAGTCATGTGTTTTCATACTATTCAAAACAAACTGTCCAAACAAATTGAAAAGCGTTTTAATGCGAAGATCAAGGACAAACACGAGTTTGCACCACAAGAACATCACAATGGTTTTACTTTTCCTAAAACGCCTATAATTACAAACACAGATCCTACGATTATTGAACATTATAATTGGGGACTTGTTCCGAGTTGGTCCAAAGACGATACAATCAAAGCATCAACCTTAAATGCTCGTATTGAAACTGTAACAGAGAAACCTTCTTTTAAAGAGATTTTACAACAACGCTGCTTGGTTATTGCCAATGGTTTTTATGAATGGCAATGGCTTGACAGTAAAGGAAAAAACAAAATAAAATATCAAGTCGGAATTGCCAATGAGGATCTCTTTGCTTTTGCAGGCCTTTATTCGCATTGGAAAGACGCTCGTACGGGTGAAATTAAAAACACCTATACCATTTTGACTACCGAAGCCAACCCATTAATGGCCGAAATTCACAATCACAAAAAGCGCATGCCGATCATTTTAAATCCTGAAGATGAAGACAAGTGGTTGAACCAAGAACCGATTAATTCCTTTGCGTTTCCGTACACCGCACCTTTTGTAGCTACTAAAATAACAACAGGCGAGGAGCCTTGGTTGTTGTTTTAAATTTGTCTTTTGTTACTTGCGGAGAAAAACTAAATCGATTTGAAAATCGGTACGTAAAATTTATCAGCGATGACTATCTGTAATTGAAGTAATTCACCCTGCCCCTGATAGCTACGAAAAGCCCGCAAGGGTGGGAGCCCAATAAAAACAAAACTCAAAACAGCGACCAACGGAAGCTCGTTTTGGGTTTATGTTTTTAAGGCGATTCCCGCGGACTTGTAGTGAATAGCAGGAGTTGGCAGCCAGAATGTTTGGAGTAAAGTGTTGATAAAATTATTTCCCGATACAGGAAGTTTAGTTGTATAGTAATGGCGGTATCTCGCATTTCGAGGTACAAATTAGGTACAACTTTTTTTTAGCCTGCTATTTTGGTCTACAGAAGTTTGCACAGTCAAAAATAAGCCTTTTTTTGATCATTTTTAGCATAAAAAATTAAAATTCATATTTGTAAGAAAATAACTTTTTTTGTCTTTTGATATTATTTTTAATTGCAGGAAATGAATTTGTAGGGAGATTTATTTTTAATTAATTTTTACTGCTATAACAGTAATTGATGTGTTTTGTTTCTATCATTATGTTCTTGTATTGGTTTTCTGGTTTATTTACTGTTATAACAGTAAAATTATAAAGTTTATAATGATTTAAGACATTTGTATTGTTAAATTGATTATTTTTACCGTTAAAACAGTATAAAATGGATGATTTTGATTTAGGTACTTTCATAAAAGACCATCGAAAAAAAGCAGGATTAACACAACTTGAACTAGCCGACTTAGCGGGAGTAGGTAAGACCACTGTTTTTGATATAGAAAAAAATAAAGAAACAGTTCGTTTGAACAATCTCTTGGCAGTACTCCGAGTGCTAAATATTAAACTAGAATTCAAAAGTCCTCTAAATAAATAATTATGAGAAGAGCAATTGTATTTGCACACGGAAAAAGAGCTGGAATTTTAACGGAGATTGCTGCTAACGACTATCATTTTGAGTATGATGAGAATTATGATGGTGAAGCAGTTTCAATGACTATGCCTACAACTCAGAAAAAATATAGCTATACATTCTTTCCTCCTTTTTTTGAAGGGCTATTACCTGAAGGAGTAATGTTAGAGGGATTATTGCGAATTGTGAAAATTGATAAAAAAGATTATTTCTCTCAACTGGTAGCAACAGGAAATGATCTTGTTGGAGCAGTAACGGTTAAATTGATGGAAGATGAATAGATGTCCGATTACATATGAGTTGTGCGGTACTGCTACCTACAGTGAAAAAGGACTTCGATTGATAGCTCCTAAACTGACGTATTTAAATGATTTACCCTATACAGTTGTTGAACTTCGTCAGGAAGCCGCAAATAGAGCTAAAAAGCTATCTATACAGGGTGTGCAGCCAAAGCTTAGTGCCGCTATTTCAATAGTGGATCAAGAATTTAAAATTGTGGACCAATTTGGAACCTACATTATAAAGCCTCAAAATGATTTATTTCCACAATTACCAGAAAATGAAGATGTGACTATGCGAATGGCGAAAGTATTTGGTTTAGAAGTGCCATTTCACGGGATGATTTATGGTAAAGATGGTAGTTTGTCTTATTTCATTAAACGTTTTGATCGTTATGGGAAAGGAAGAAAGTTCGCGACAGAAGATTTTGCGCAATTGACTGGGAATACAAGAGACACCAAGTATCGTTTTACGATGGAAAAATTGATTCCTGTATTGGACGAGTACTGTTCCTTTCCTGCAATTGAAAAAGCTGATTTTTTTAAAAGAATTCTTTTTTGCTATCTGACCGGAAATGAAGACATGCATTTGAAAAATTTTTCACTCATTACCAAAAATGGAAAAACAACACTGGCACCTATTTATGATTTTCTAAATTCTACCATAGCAATTAAAAATCCAGAAGAGGAAATTGCACTGACCTTAATGGGAAAAAAAAGTAATTTAAAAGCAACTGATTTCATAGATTACTACGGTAAGGAAAGATTACAACTCAACGAAAAAACGATAGCAAGTATTCTCGAACAAATGAAGAAAGCAGCTCCTGAATGGAAGCAGTTGCTTGAAATTTCTTTTCTTTCATATGATATGAAAGAGAAGTATTTGCAGTTATTGGAAAGTAGGTTGGGGATGTTTTAGTAATCCGAAATTATTTACTTGACGATGCATTTTAAATCAAATTGAAATTATCAACCGAGACCTTACTTTTTTTGATATAATATCTTCATCAGTTTTTCAAATGCCCATTGTTCACTTCAATGAATTTCATTGCAAAGAAATATCACTAAAAGTGGGTATAGGAAATAAAGAAAAATAGGTGCTATTTTACGTTTTTTGAATCAAATAGAGCCCAACCAAATCAATTGCTATGAAATACGGGTTTATTTTTTTTCGTAAATGTGGAAAACCGTAAAGTGCGATCTTTTATTCTTTGTAGGTTTGGTAAAACTTATGCTATACGGTACAACGTTAAAATTGAAATATGAAAAAACAAATAGTACTACTTTTTCTGTTATTATCAAATTGTATTTACAGCCAATCCTACCTCGGCTCAATTACCAAGCAAGTAAATTTTAGAGCAGGAGCTAGCAGTTCTGATCAGATAATTAGTTCCTTAAAAGCACAGACACAAATCTTTATTATCTCACTTGAAACAGAGAATGACTACTACAATATCATTGATATAAATACTGACAAAGAAGGTTATGTTCATAAGTCTTTTGTGAAGATTGGTAAACTGATAAGTAAAAGTAATGAAAGTGTATTTACCCCAAATGGGCAAACTTCGAATTACAATTCAGAAGTAAAAATATTCAATAACACAAGAAAGACACTTACATTGAAGTTAAATACAGAGCTGTTTTATTTCAGCCCATACGAAACAAAAAACATTAATCTAACTCCAGGCGAATATGACTTCAGAGCTTCAGCTCCAGGTGTTATTCCGTACTTAGGTACTGAAAATCTAAATAGTAATCAAGGATATTCTTGGCAGTTTTATATTGTTTCCAGGAGAAGTTAGACTATTCAAAAATTAGGACTAAAAGCAATATCATATCAAAGTTTAAAAAATTGATTTAGAAATGGATATAATCAAAAACAACCCATATAGGGTATTAGGGATATTAGTTGGAACATCTACCAAAGAAGAGCATACCAAAATTAGAAAACTAAAAATGTATATTGAGGCGGAACAGAAAGTTCCAGAGGATTATAGTTTTCCAATTATTGGTTCTTTCAAAAGGAATGTAATTACTATTGATGATGCCATTTCAAAACTAAACTTGAATAGTGATCGTGTTAATGCTTCTTTATTCTGGTTTTATATTGGAAATGCAATAACCGACGAACCTATGTTTGATGCTTTAAAAGTTTCGAAAGAAGAAGCGAAGGAAGTAATTAATGTTTGGATTAAACTAGCAGCAGCTGATGAAGTCACAAAAAGAAATGCGTCGGCTTTTCAAAATCTATCTACTTTATATCTAAATAGTGCTTTTAATAATGCCATTATTTCTAAAAATAAACTCGAGAAAGGAATTACTTTAAAATTGAAATTTTTAGGAAGTGATTTTATAAATGATTTCATTAAACTCTCTTCAGACGAAACTTATAAACTATCCAAAGAAGAGTTACAAATTTACTTCTTAAATCAAGTTTACAAGGAAATCGAAAAAATGGATGCATCCCTTGTGGATTGGTATCTCGAATGTATTTCAAAAATTAACTTTCACGCAAAGCAAAAATATTTGAATGACTTCGTTTCAAAGCCAATTGAAGTTGTTAAAAATTTAATTGAAGAAAATAAAAAAGTAAGAAAAGAAAGTCCTAGTAAGGCATATGTTTTAGGAAATAGCCTTTATAAAATTGGAAGTGCAAAAATAATCACAATTCAAAGTATTCTAGGTAAAAGCAATATTCAATTTACTTCCATCTCGGATAAACTTTCGGATGAAATATTACAATGTGGAATTGTCTATTTTAAAAATTTCAGAGATACTACTACTGATCCAGGTGCTAAAGCGATGGATTTATTCAAGAAAGCAAAAAAACTTGCAGTAGGTAGCATAGCAATTCAAAGATGTCAGGAAAACACAGAGAACCTCCAAGATTGGATTGATGAAAAACCAGAGAGAGACAAACACAACAGGATTAGTGCTGATCTAAATGCTTTAATTGAAATATTCGATGAATTTGAAAAAAAAGCAGAAACAATTGGAAATGCACGTATATTAATTACTCTGAGTAAACCCCTGTTAAATAACATAAAAAATATTTTAGGTGCTTCTGATGAAATGTATTTAAAACTTTCAACACGTGTTGCAAGTCAAGCACAAAGCTATGTTATTGAAGAAGTAAACAATGCCCAAGACAATTTTGAGTATAAAATTACTGTGGATAGATATGGAACTTTAAATAAAATAAAAACAGCATTAAGAACCGGATGGGAAGTAACCAATTTAATTGGTACTTTAGATATGGAATATGATTTTAAGATAGGACGATTTAGCCAAAACAAACAAGCATTAAGAAAACTTTGTAATCAATTAGATGTTAGTACTAGTAATGATAACAGTTGGCCAATATACACTCCAAAGCCAGATCCAGTACCAACTCCAAGGCCAACACCCAAACCTTCTAATTCAAATGATACGAATTGGGTTGGATGGATTTTTAGTATTATTCTTTTTATAATTGTAATTAAAGCTTGTAGTGCAATAAACAATAATCGAAGTGATTCCTCATCCAATGAAAGTTTAGTAGATACCTCTGCGGTACCTGTCGAAGCAATCGTGTCAGCGCCCGATACATCAACCTATGTTTTAGATACGGCCACAACAAGTTTTCAAGAAGAAAGTAACTCTAGTCCTTATATTGGTAATCAGCTTATAAATGGTACGTCGCCTCTCGCAGCTTGTTTTGGTTCTGGAGAATATCAAGGAAATGCAACGTTGACAATAGAAAATGGTGGTAGTTCAGACGCAATTGTTTGTTTATACAGTATTTCAAATGATAGAACAATCAGAAATGAGTATGTTCAAAAAAACTCCTCATTTAAAATGTCTAGTATCGCTCAAGGTTATTACAAAATACGTGTTTTTTCTGGAAATGATTGGAATCCAGATTTAGAAAATAGTTGCGGTACAAAAGGAAGTTTTGAAACCGATGTAAATTTTACAGAGTTTGATGGTGAAGAATATTTCGAAGATAGTTCAAGGGGTTATACGAATGCAACAATAACACTTTATACAGTTCAAAACGGCAATGCTTCAACTTCGTCTATTGATCAGAGATCTTTTTTTAAAAAATAAATTAATCTAAATATCCAATGAAATACAAACTATCCTTCGGCATTATCATAATTTTTTCTTTCAGTGTATTTGCACAAATGGCAAAACTAGATGAAACAAAAGAATTAAAACCACTAATTCAAAAAATAGTACAACTTCAATCCGAGAATAATAAACTGAAATCTGAAATTAGTTCAATAAATTCTAAAGTAGCAACGGTTAATCAAAAACTCGAAACACTCGATCAAAAAGTGCAATCTAATGCTTCCGATATTAAAAAAACAAATTCAGAGTTAAAGGGAAGAATAGCCAATTCAGAAACAACAACGAATCAAAAATTCACACAGGTTGATAATTCATTAAGCAAAAATTCTTTATGGTCAATTATAGGAATATTGGGAGCAATTATCGTTTCAGGATTGGTTTACTGGTTAGTGAGTAAACGCCAAACTAACGATAAAACAATTGTTGAAGCACAAATTAGTAAAACTAAGAAAACGCTTGAAGAAGAAGGAATTAAATTAGACACCAAATTGACAGAAGTACTGGAAACACAATTGAAATTAGTACAAGAAGAACGAGCTAAAGTACCAGCAAATAAATCGGATGAAGTTGACCATTCCTTGGCATTAAAAGTTGCTGATGAAATTGTACGTATAAACAAGAATTTATCTAATATGGATGCAAATACCAAAGGTTTAAAACAACTTTCAGCATCTGTAAAACGCATTGAGGATAATTTCGCTGCAAACGGTTATGATATGCCGGAATTACTAAACAAACCATTTGACCCAAGAATGAAAATGATTGCAAACATGGTTGAGGATGAAAATTTAGAAAAAGGAATTGAAATAATAACTAAAATAATCAAGCCACAAGTAAACTACAAAGGAGTACAGATACAATCAGCTCAAGTAGAAGTTTCTGTTGGACAATAAATAAGTATAAAATGAGAACAAAAATAGACTACGGTATCGATTTAGGAACTACAAATTCAGCTATTGCAAGAATTGAAAATGGGAAACCAGTAATTAAAAAATCAGACACTTTAAAAGACACTATTCCTTCTTGTGTTAGCGTTAACAAGAAAAAAAATGTATTGTCAGGTGATGCTGCATTTAATGCCTTAAAATTAGATAAAACAAGAGCACTTAAAACCTTGAAGAGCGAGGATCATAATGCATATATTGAATTTAAAAGAACAATGGGTACAGATATTAAATATCCGAGTTCTAACATGGCAAAAGATTTTTCATCTGAAGAATTATCTGCTGAAATTTTAATGAAATTAAAATCATTTATTACGGACGAAGCTGTAAAATCAATTGTAATAACTGTTCCTGCGAAGTTTACAATGGTTCAAAAAGATGCTACTGTAAAAGCGGGTAAATTAGCCGGTTTTGAACATATTGAATTGTTGCAAGAACCAATTGCGGCATCAATGGCGTACGGACTTGATGCTGAAAACAAAGATGGAATCTGGTTGGTCTATGACTTTGGTGGTGGGACTTTTGATGCTGCTTTGATTAAAGTAGAAGAAGGAATTATGAAAGTTGTTGACACAGAAGGCGACAACTGGTTGGGTGGAAAAAATCTTGATGAGGCAATATTAGACCAAATTATTTTACCTTACATAGAAAGTAATTTTTCTTTTAAGAATACATTGTCAGTTACAAATCAAAAAGAAGTACTTAGAAACTCCGTTAAATATTTTGCTGAAGAATGTAAAATACAAATGTCATTCATGGATAAACATAATATATTGACTGACTTAGGAGATTTACCAATAGAAGATGAAGAAGGAGAAGAATTAACTTTAGATATTGATGTAACACAGGATAGTTTAGAAGTTGCTGTAGCTCCAATCTTCCAAAAGTCAATTGATATATGCAAAGATTTATTAAAAAGAAATAATCTAAAAGGTTCTCAATTAACAACGGTATTATTGGTGGGTGGTCCAACATATTCTCCTATTTTGAGAAAAATGTTAAAAGAGCAAATCACGGATAAAATCAACACAAGTATTGATCCAATGACCTCTGTAGCCTATGGTGCCGCGTTGTTTGCTTCGACTATTTCTGTTTCAGAGGAAGTGATGGAACAGAGCAGAGATACTACAAAGTTACAGTTAGAAATTAAACACGAAGCAACAACAGTTGAAGAGGAAGAAATGGTGAACATTAAAATCCTTAAGGAAAAAACTGAAGGCACTGTCCCAGATAAAGTTTTTGCAGATGTGGTTCGTGGAGACAAGGCTTGGTCAAGTGGTAAAAAACAAATTAGTGAAAAAGCTACTTTAGTTGATGTCCAATTAAATTCGGGTGCATCAAACACTTTTGAAATCATATTATATGATGAACAAGGAAACAAATTAGAATGCCAACCTAATTCATTCAATATTTTACAAGGAATTAATCCTGGTCAAGCAACATTACCCTATCATATTGCACTTGAAATCACTGACCGTATTCAAGAAAAAGATTTATTAACAGCAATAAAAGGATTAGAAAAAAATCAAACATTACCGGCAACAGGCGTAACCTATGGTTTGAAAACACAAAAAGATATTCGTCCAGGAATGGTTAATGACGAAATTATAATCCCTATTTATCAAGGAGGGTACGATGCGGAAGGAACAACGGCTATTCATAGCACCCATATAAACGATGTTAAAGTAAACGGTGAAGACTTACCTTCATTACTTCCAGCTGGAAGTGATGTTGAAATTACTTTAAAAGTAGATCGTTCCGAGCAAATGACAGTATCTATTTTCTTCCCTTATTTAAGCCATACGGAACAACAAACGGTTGAAATAATACAAGGGAAATCGGTAAGTAAAGAATGGTTGGAGAAAGAAATCAATAAAGCACGAAAAACAGCAAAAAGGTTACAGGGAGAAAATAATTCAAAAGAAGTTGAAAAAATTATTGGCAACATTAATGAAATTTCCGAAAAGTTGGATAACAAAGGTGGTGGTGATAGTGGAAAACTGGAAGTCCAAGATAACTTGTTAAAAGAACTTAGAGCTTTAGACAAATTGGATAGTGAAACGGAATGGCCAAAAGTGGAAAAAGAATTAAAAGAAAACTTTTATGAATTAGAAGGATTATTAAATAAAGTTAAAAGTAATGGTGATGAAGGAGATTTAAAAATGGAAGCTATAGATGCTCATATGCAGGAGTTTAGGGTGAAAATTGAACAAATTATAAAAGATAAAAGTGTAATTCACGCTAAAGAGTTAATCGAAGAGATAGATAGCTTGGATTTTAATATTAGAGATGTTTTAGCTGGACCTCAAATGGATATTTCTATGATTAATAACATTAACTCTAATTTTTCAAATATAAATTGGAAAGACAATAGTAAAGCTAGAACTTTATTAAACCAAGCTATCCAATCTATTAACAATGGTAATGTTTCTAACTTAAGACCCATACTGATTCAAATATTGGAAGTTATGGATAGAGATGATGCAGAAAAATTAACAGGTAAATTAACTAGATAATTTCGAAAATATCATAGCACCAAATTATGTTCAAGAAAATATTTAATAAAGAAAAAACTGAAGTTAATAGCGTTAGTTCAGATAATGAAACAAATGCGTTTGAGGAAACATTCGAAGAACTTGTTAGTTCATCTATTAAAAAAATCGGCATTAAGGATGACTGTACTTTCATGCAAAATACACAATGGAATGAGGAAAATGAAGACAATCATTTAAAACTATTGAACGAACTAAATTATAATGACCTGTTTGACAGTGTTGTTCTTAGTGAATTAAAAAATTATCAGAAAGTAGCATATAATCCATCAAAAGTAGAATTTATAAAAAATTATTTTTCAATTTTTCATCATAGCAAAATAGCTGAGTTTACACCAGAATTTATACAAACAAGAAATACTAAATTGATATCTGCTTACAAATTTATAATTGAATGCATAAACAGAATTCAGGGTTTAATGGATAAAGATAAGGTGAGATACAAGATTGAAAGTGATTATTGTAATTCTCCCACACATCTTTCTACTATTTATCAATGCACTACTCCATTTTGTATAGTATCATTAGGTTGTGACCAAATTGGCCGCTACAGTATAGTGTATACTCTTGATTATAGAATAAAGGAAATAATTGGTGCTGATTTTGCGAGCAAATTAATTAGAAGGATTTATGAATTTACTCCAGGTGAAATGGAACCATTCGTAAATTTCAACTCATTAAATGGCGACTGTATAAGTACATTTGAAGAGACTTTTCAATTGGCAAAAATTGAAAAGAATCATATTGTGACCCAAAAAGATCGATTTGAAGAAAATTCTAATAGCGATCCACTTATGATGTAGACTAAGATATGATGTAGATAATGAAACAAGAAAATGGCTCAACAAATAGTAAGCTGACAAAATTATAATTTTCAAAAAAATGCTGTCGAAAAACTTTTCTATAAATGGTGATTACAAAGTTTTACTCTTCGTAAAACAAGGGCTGTACGCAGATACTTATCGAGTTAAGGGGAATGATGGAAAGCTTTATTTTTTAAAGCTTTTCAATTATTCTAAATTGCATAAATCAGCTTTTGATGATAACAAAAATATTCTTGAAATTGAATTAGTAAAATCAATTCAGCATTCAAAATTAATTACATACAAAGACAGCGGTGAAATTATAATTGAAAATAAAAAATATGCCTTTTTGGTTCTCGATTTTATTGCTGGAGAAACTTTATCTGAAAAAATTATCCGCGAAAGATACACCTCCCTTTATGATATCAAGAGTCTTGTTATTGGAATTTTAGAAGGAGTAAAGTATTTACATCAACAAGCCAATCCTATTATTCACAACGAAATTACATTACAAAACGTAATGTTAGATTTAGCTAAAGCCAATCCAGAACCTAAAATTATTGATTTTGGTTATGCTAGAGAGTTTCATCAATCATCAAAAGTTTTTAATAGAGAAGGACTAAATCCTAATTTCCTAGCCTCTGAGTGTTTTCATAACATTTATTCGCCACAATCTGATTTATTTTCGGTTGGTATAATTTTATACCAACTGATTTACATTTCGTTACCTTGGATTATTGATGGATCAAAATTTAAAGGCCAACAATCTGAGTTGGAAGATAAAATTATAAACGAAAGAACAAAAAAAATTAATTTTCCAGACGTTTCAGATGATATTATTGATTTCAATGAAGAGATAATCAAAATTATTAAAAGAGCATTACATACTGATACAGAAGTACGATTTAGTTCTGCTGATGAATTTATAAAAGCGCTAAGAGGAGAAATAATTGTTGATGATATTGATACTGTTCAAATTCAAAAATCTGACAAAGATACCATAAACAAGAAAGCCAAGTTTAGTTCCGTTGCAAAGGGGAAAGGGTTTAGCGCTATTGCTGGAATGGAGGAATTAAAAAATCAACTTCAAGTTGAAGTTATTGATGCATTAAGAAATTCCGAAGAGTATGAAAAATACGGTGTTACAATTCCTAACGGTATGTTGTTATATGGTCCACCAGGTTGCGGTAAAACATTTTTTGCGAAGCATTTTGCAGAGGAAGTGGGTTTTAATTTTATGCTAATTAAACCATCGTCATTAAAGAGTCGGTTCGTAAATGCTACTCAAGAAAACATTGCAAAAATGTTCGAGGAGGCAGAAGAAAATGCACCAACTATTATTTTCATTGATGAAATAAATGAATTAGCTCCAAATAGAGACAGTGATGCTCACGAAATGTCTAAGAGTGCGGTGAATGAAATGCTCGCGCAAATGGACAGAACGGGTGAAAAAGGAATATTTATTATTGGTGCTACTAATTATCCGCATATGATTGATCCTGCTATTTTAAGAGCCGGAAGATTGGATAAAAAAATCTATTTATCCCCACCTGATTTTGCGGCAAGAAAAGCTATGTTTGAGATGTGCCTAAAATCAAGACCGATTGACTTTGGTATGGATTATGAAAAATTAGCAACGTTAACAGATAATTTTGTGGCAGCTGATATTGAGCTTTTAGTGAATGATGCTGCCAGAAATGCTTTAAGAAGTAAAGGAAGAATTACGATGGAAGTAATTGAAAATGTGATAAAAAATGCACAACCTTCGGTTTCAATTGCGGAGTTACATAAATACGAAAGGCTCCGAAAAAAAATGGATGGCCTTAATACTTCGACAAATAATTCAACTAACGAACGCCCGATCATAGGTTTTAAAAAATAAATAAAATGGAAACAATTACTTTTGACAAATTACTTTTAAAAACTGCATTTTGTTGCATGGCTTCTGATGGGAAAATAGATACAAGAGAAGTTGATTTGATAAAGATTATGTGCGGTCAATCACCACTATTTAATGATTTTGATTTTACAAATGAAATCAATATTCTTCTCGAAAAAATTAACGAGCGCGGAACAGAATTTATTCAAAATTATTTTCAAGTACTCAACAATTCCAATTTATCCGAACAAGAGCAACTTATCATTATTGATTTCGCAATTAAAACTATAAATGCCGATGAAGTAGTTGAATATTCAGAGGTTAAGTTTTTTAAAGCTATTCGTAAATGCCTTACTATTACCGATGAAATTATTTTAACTAAATACCCAGATTTAGAGTTTTATTTAGAAGAAGATATTAATATTGAAAGCAAACTAGATAAACTTATAAGTAATTATTTCAGTTCTGTTGAAATACCAAAATTTGAACAATTAAATGTGGAGAATTTGAAAAATGAATAATTCAATCATAAAAATAATACTAGCAATATTACTCTTGCTCTGTCTTTTAGACATGCCATATGGTTTCTTTCAATTCGTGCGTTTTGCAGCGATGGTTGGTTTTGCCTATCTAGCGTATTCAGCAAGTGAACAGAACAGAAAAAATGAATTGTTTGTTTATATGGCTTTAGCAATTTTATTTCAACCTTTTTTCAAGTTAGCTTTAGGTAGAACCATTTGGAATATCATTGATGTTATAATTGCGATTGGTATTTTACTTTCGATAACTCAAGAAAAAGAAGTAAAATAAATAGTGTCACAACTATAAAAAATGGAGTACCGAAGGTATAGGCCTAACACTTCAATAAATATTAGCTACTTTAGCCTTTTGATTATAAAAATCAGACAAAACACACGTTTTATAACACATCATGACCCAAGAACAAATAAAGAATTTAGAAAAAGAATTGTGGGATGCCGCCGATGAACTAAGGGGTAATTCCAAACTAACGGCTGCCGAATACAAAGACCCTTTACTAGGTTTAGTACTTTTACGCTTTGCGCAAAATCGCTACGAAGATGCCAAAATTGCTTTAACTAATTCATTACCTATAAACCCAAGAACAGGCATACAAAGGGAAGCCACCAAAGATGATTATGCAGCCGCGGGAGCCATTATGTTACCCGAAAAAGCAAAATACGATTTCCTTGCGGCGCTGCCTGAAAGTGAAGATATTGCCGAAGCCATCAACAATGCGATGAAATTGATAGAGGCAGAATATCCTGATTTAGCGGGTATTCTTCCTAAAAGCTACCAAGAATTTGACGATAAATTACTCCGTGATCTAGTACGTGTTTTTAATAAAGATGCAGTGCGAAATGCCAAAGGCGATGTTTTTGGTCGTATTTACGAATTTTTCTTGATGAAATTCTCCATGCAGGGAGCCGGTGCACAGGAAGGTGGAGAGTTTTTCACACCTCCGTCATTGGTAAGCTTGATTGTCAATTTCATTCAGCCCAATCACGGTATCATACACGATCCCGCTTGCGGATCAGGAGGTATGTTCGTACAAACAGCTCATTTTATACAAGACCACGATAGCAAAAGTGTCAACGAGGCCATTACCGTATATGGTACTGAGCTCAAGAGCAACAACGCCAAACTAGCCAAAATGAACTTAGCTATTCACGGTATTGAAGGTAAAATCATTGAAGGCAACAGTTTTTATACCAACCCACATAACCTTACGGGAAAATGCGACTTTGTAATGGCTAATCCTCCTTTTAATGTGGATAAGGTTGATGCCAAAAACAAATTCCTAGCCGAGGATGAGCGCCTTCCTTTTGGA
Organism: Flavobacterium erciyesense; assembly: GCF_018069925.1. Taxonomy (GTDB): domain Bacteria; phylum Bacteroidota; class Bacteroidia; order Flavobacteriales; family Flavobacteriaceae; genus Flavobacterium; species Flavobacterium erciyesense. The sequence continues at coordinate 46,218 of NZ_JAGPXB010000016.1, forward strand.
GCGCCACTAACTGTTGCAGGTTCTATCGGGAACGGAAACTACCTCTGGATGCAATACTTTTATTCGTATTTGAACACTACAGGACGTGCTGGTTTCGTCATGGCATCCTCAGCTACAGATGCAGGTAATGCCGAAAAAAGAATCCGTAAAGAACTGATAGAAACGGGAGCGGTAGAATGTATTGTATCGGTAGGAAACAACTTTTTCTACACCCGCTCTTTGCCTTGTCATGTTTGGTTTTACAACAAAGGCAAAAAACCAGAGAACAAAAACAAAATCCTGATGATCGATGCGCGCAATACGTATCGTAAAGTAACCACAACAATTAGTGATTTTAGCGACGATCAACTGGAAGGACTCACCGCCATCATGCAACTTTTCCGTGGCGAGAAACCAGAAGTAAAAGCTAACAATGCATGGTTTAACGAAAAGTTTCCAACAGGAAAATACGAAGATGTAGAAGGCCTCTGCAAAATTGTAGATGTAGAAGAAGTAGCCGCACAGGATTACAGCCTTACGCCCGGGCGTTATGTAGGTGTAGTCGTTGATATGGATATGGATTTTGATTACCAAGGCCGCATAACCGAAATTCATAAAGAGTTGGCAACTTTGAATAAAGAAGCGATTCAATTGATGCAACAAATTCAAAGCGTGCAGTTATGAGAGAGGGATGGAGAGAGGTTGAAATAGGAGATATTTGTATCATTAAAGGAGGGAAAAGACTGCCTAAGGGGCATGATTTGCAGGCAGGAATAACAAGTCATCCATATATAAGAGCCAGAGATATAAAGGAAGGCAAAATAAATTTTGATCAACCTGTTTATATAAACGAGAATACATTTTCACTAATTAAAAATTATACTGTAAATGAAGGAGATATCATTCTTACTATAGCGGGAACAATTGGCGAAACCGCTATGGTTGATGACAAATTTAACGGTGCGAGCCTAACTGAAAATGCGGTCAAATTAATTTGTAACAAAGAATTAATTTTCAAATTATTTTTAAAATATACTTTTAGAACACAAAGTATTTATGATAATTTCATAAATATTGCTTCTGGTTCTGCACAACCCAAGCTAGGTATTTATAAGATACAAAAAACAAAAATCCAACTTCCACCACTACAAACCCAACGTAAAATAGCTTCCATCTTATCTTCTTATGATGATTTAATTGAAAATAACCTCAAGCGCATCAAATTATTAGAAGAAAAAGCCCAACTCACGTATGAGGAATGGTTTGTAAAAATGCGTTTTCCAGGTTATGAAACGGCAGTATTTGATGATGTAACGGGATTGCCTGAGGGGTGGGAGAAGAAAACTATTGGGGAATTTGTTACACTGAGCTATGGTAAAGCATTAAAGGCTGATACCAGAATAGAAGGAATATTTAATGTATATGGTTCTTCTGGAATAGTTGGTACCCATGAAAGGGCAATAGTAAAAGGGCCTGGTGTTATAGTAGGAAGAAAGGGAAATGTTGGATCCGTATTTTGGGAAGAAAATGATTTTTTTCCAATCGATACAGTTTATTATGTTGTATCTGAAATAAGTTTATATTTTATTTTCTTCAATTTACTGAGCCAAACCTTTGTTAATAACGACGCAGCTGTACCTGGACTAAATCGCAGTTCTGCATATTTAAAACAAACATTTCTTCCTGAATCTAATATTCTCAAAGAATTTGATCATCTCGTTAAACCAATTTTTGATTTAAAACAATCATTACAATCTCAAAACCGACTTCTCAAAGAAGCACGAGATATTTTATTGCCAAGGTTAATGAGCGGGATGATTGATGTTGATCAATTGCAAATGGAAACGATACAAACTAGCTAAAAAAAAAACTTGGAAACACCGATATATACCAAACATACATTAGAAGAATTGGTTAACGCGTACTCTGAAGTGAAAGGAGATGCTGAATTTGCCAATTACTTTATAGAACAATACAACCAAGCATTTAAGGTTTATACTGGAAATGTGGATGAGGAGGGTACACCTGCAGAACGAGCATTAAATTTTTGTTTTAAATATTACATGCCTATCTTATTGCAACAGCTTGACAAAGGACATTCAGCAAAGTGGGCTCATGAATTTGCATCGTCTAGTCAAATAGAAGAGGATGTTATTATATCTGAAGCATATGATGAGATAAAAAAAAATGACACATTATGGGCTCAGAATGAACTTATCATTCTTTGTAAATCATTAGGAATTACAGATCCGATGCAGGTAAATTATTATATTAATTTAATTGACATAGGAGTTCTTTCTGAAAAAGCTGTCCACAGGTCTAAAGCCTATATTGATATATTTAACAAGGAGCTAGCAAAGGGCAAGTCTTTTTTGTACTCACAAGTATATGCAAATGAGAAAGCAGCGGGGTTTTATTCTGAAGTATATTGTAGGGCCTATGCATGGGCTTTTGAAGAAACGGTACTGAAAAGCAAGTCTGAAAGTTTCAGATATATATTTACCTGTAATTTTGCCGAGATCATAGCTGAAAATTATCATGATCTTGAGCAAGCAATGAATGATGATGACTTTTACTTTTATGTCAATCCAATTATTGCAAGCGCACAAGCAACTGATTTTATCGAAACTCACGAAGTTGAGAATCCAGAAAAATTCAGAACTCTTTATGTCGATATCTTTGAAAAAATAAATACTCTAGACCAATCACCTCTGTTACAAATAGAGAAAGATATCGATGAAGAGGTGTTGAAATTGACATTGGAGAAATTGAAAAAATAGGTCTATTAACCATTAAAACCTCAAAGCAACTGGAGATATTAACTGTCAATATTAATGGGTGAGGTGATTGATGGGTATGAATATAAAAAAGATATTTTACAAAAAAACTAAGTAATATGACCGAGAATAAGTGGTTGTTTAAAGGAGAATTTAGAGATATGAAAGGTATCATTCTAGAATCTCGTGGTGGGGCAAAAAAATCAAATGCACAACGAAATCCTGATTATAAGTTACTACTGCAATACACTTTAGAAACTTTAAAAAATAGTGCTGCAAAAGATATTGAGATTTACATTGCATCTGCAACTAATTCAAAATATCCTAATCTCTCGGATCGATTATTATCTATAGATGGTGCATCTAAAATTGATTTTGCTACAATTGATATTGATACGTTTATAACAAAACTAAGCAAGGAAATTAGATTGTCTGGACAATCTGGAACGGAAAAAGGCGGAAATAGCACAAAAAGACTCTTTTTTCATATCAATGCTATTGAAACTGATATTTTACCAATAATAAATGACGTAAAAGATAAAGATAAATCCAAATCACTTGATATAAAGCAGCAAGTAAAAATGGCTTTGGAAAATTTTAAATTTGACTTTAAGCGAAATAAAAATCTAATTACGGCTGATCTAAAATTGCAGGTAACTCATTTACAAAAAGGTCTTAAAGATTATTTAGGAACAACTTTTGAAGATTACCAATGGCAAACAGAATTCAAACCTGATACAAACAGGAAAGATAGTATTGATATTTATGGATATAACAAAGTGCTTGATATGTACATAGTTGTAGAGCTTGATCCGCATAGAGCAGATAGTATTGCCAAAAAGTTTGTTTCTCGCTTAGCGATGATGGTAAATAACAATTTGTTATATGTTGCCTACTTATATCCTGGAACCGATAAAATGCCTGTTAATGAAGCGTATAAGTATTTGGGTGATTGCGAAACGATACTAGACGTTTTAAATACAAATTCGGATATAAAAAAACAGTTTTTGGGATTCTTTTTAGAACAATAAATTTTGGTTTTAAGTAATGGATAAAGATGCGGCTAAGAATCATCAAAAATCGAAATAAGTATACAAATGAAAAAAGTAGTTTATCTATTTGATAGAACTCAAATTGAAAATTTAGATTTTATCGGCTTGATGAATTTCAAGTCTTACTATTTACAGCTATTAAATGATAATCCATTTCCAGAACCTCCTAAGTCGGGATCCTTTCATGATGTAATAACTTACCTCAAAAGAAAAAATCAATCGCAAGCATTAAAAATAGGTGCATATGAAAACATAACGGTTTTTGAAGCTGCGAATCGTATTGCATCAGATCTTATTATCATCAATGGTTTATTACAATTGGTCGAGAAGAACAAAAATTTAAAAAATGCTTTATTTACGCTTCGCTTAGGCACTACCCATCATGTCGGCAAAGGAGATTTCACTATCAATTGTAATGGTGAAGAATTAGAAGGCGAAGCATTTAATGTTGCACCTTCTTTTTTGAAACAAAAATTGAGAAACACTATTAATAAATGGAAACATAATCACCAATTAAAATATATATTGGTTAATACAGAGGCTTTTGAGTTTGTAGGGCATTCAAAAATAGATGAAAGGGTTTTTAAAGTTGAAAATTGGCACGAATAAAATATGAGCGAAATATTGCAAATTGAAAATAACCAAAATCAAAAACAATATCAAGAACTTCTTCTTGAAGTAGGGACAATAAGCACTACTGAATTTTTTGATACAGATACCTTTGTTACTTTACCAGATTATCAACGTCCTTATGTATGGAATACAGAGAAATTAAAGCAACTTCTAAAAGATTTTAAAGATCATTTTTTTACTATTGATGGATTTAATGACAACGCACCTCATTATTATTTAGGTTGTGTGTTACTATATCAAAGAAGCCAAAATGAATTTGAAATTATTGATGGACAACAGCGCATTACGAGCTTGCTTATTCTTGATCATTCCTGGAATGAAGGCGAAAGCTACCTTTCTCAAAAGAAGTGGAATTTAGAATATAGCTCGATGCTTTCTACAGCTGTCATTAAACAAAATTACAGCTATTTAAAGGAAAATGTAGACCTACAAATCAAAAAACATATAAAGTTTATTTTCTCCAAATTGGTCTTTACAGTTATAAAAACTAACTCAGAGGATGAAGCTTTTACATTCTTTGACAGTCAAAATAGTCGCGGTGTTAGTTTAAGTGCTGTTGATTTTTTAAAATCGTATCATTTAAGGGAACTAAAAGGTAAAGAAGATTTACAACGTCTATTTGCTAAACAATGGGATAGTAATAATAAAGCGCAATTTTTAACAGAGTTGTTTGATTTAATACTTTGGAGAAGCAGAAGTTGGAAAGGAAGTGTACTAACATTTGAAAACAAAGATGCAATTTTAAAAGATTTTCAAAAGAAAACAATAAAAGAGAAAAACAATGATGTTATTCGTTTGTATCCTAATATATTCAATGCTCTAGCAAATCAATTGGCTTATGATTCAGAAGTTGGCGCAAGTATTCGTCCAAATATTTTAAATCTTCAAACAAGAGCTTCTGACTATCCATTTTCAATACGCCAACCCATTCAAAAAGGAATTGGATTTTTCCTGTATACTGAAAAATATTATGCGATTTACAATCAATTGTTTTTTAAGAAAAATAGTAAACATTTTACAAAAGTTTATGATAAATTACTTTCGCAAAACAGCAACTATCTAAAAACATTTTTTAGATTAGCTAGTGTTGTATATTATGACAAGTTTAAAGACGATCATTTAATAGCTTTTGCTCTGTGGATGGATTATTTACTGGGTAGCTATCGTATCAACCAGAAGACTATAGTGACTCAAACAGTGCTAAAAATTTTAAAAGAGAATTCTCAAAATCTATTAGATGTTATTGAAATGGCATATCGTCCAGAAGAAGTGTTTCATTTTATAAGATCAATTACTAATGATAATCATTACGGTACAGACTTAACAAATGATGCTAGACATGGTGTTAGGATGACTTACCAAAATGCCAATTTCTCTTTTTACAAAAAAGAAAACAACACTAAATTAACATCAAAAAAGAGCTGGATATATGAATATCTTGAAACCAAGTAAACAACTGCCTATTGTCTCCACAGATATTACTTTAGAAAAAGTGGTAGCAAACGAGAATTTATATAATATTCCTATTTACCAGCGTTTATATGTTTGGGGAAATGATCAAATTAATACGCTTTTAGAAGATTTATTTAAAGCTTTTGAAGAAGACCAACCTAAATATTACTTAGGAGGTATAATGGTTACTCAAAACGATGAAAAACTTGATTTAATTGATGGGCAACAACGATTTACCACTCTTTGGTTAATTAGTAAAATACTTGGTCATGATTTAGTCCATTTTCAAAATTACACTTTAAATAAGCTACAAAAATCTAGAATTAGTTTTTCAGTACGTGATTTCGCCAATCGTTATTTTGATTCGAATAATTCAGAGCTCATTTTAACAAAAGAAGAATGGGAAGAATTACAACCCATTTCATCAGGAGAAGAACTTATTAAAACATTCGTTAATAAATTAACGGTGGAAAATAGAAAAGATTTTGCAGCATTTATTTATAAAAAAGTTTTTTTGGTTGCTACTCACATGCCTGAGGAAACAGATGAAAACAAAGTTTTTGAAGCAATGAATAATCGTGGTGTACAATTACAGCAACATGAAATTTTAAAATCAACATTGTTGAGCGCTTTAAAAGGTAACAAAACCGAGATGCATCGGTATAGTTTGTTGTGGGACGCTTGTTCTATAATGGATGAATATTTAGAAAAAAACATTAAAATTGTCGCTAACTTAAATTGGAAAAATTTATTTGCTAAAGTGACGGATGAATCAGAAAAAATCGTTCAACTTCCAATCGATATTCACTCCAGATTGACAAAGGAATATTTAGAAGTAAAACAAAGAAATTTACTTTCTATTTTAAGTGAAGACATAAATGATACAGATTTACAACAGCTCGGAAATACTGAAGCAATTCTAAATGATTATGAATCTGGAAAAGTGAGAAGTATAATTAATTTCCCTATGCTTTTGTTACATACATTACGTATATTTCAGCATAGGTATAAAGATATTATTAATACTGAGGACAGTGCAGAAGTAAAAGGAAAAGACTTAATTGAAATTTTTAAAAAACACAATCATTATTTTGCAGAACCCACTGATGTTAAAATCTTTATTGATTTACTTTGGGAGATAAGAAAGAACTTTGACCGACATATTATCAAATGGGTTAGTGTTGAAGAAAATAATGAAGAGGTGCATCTAATTAAAAAGTTATACCAAAACGAAACTGCTTTTCAAAGAAAAGCACCTACAGCAAATGAGGGTTTTGCTTTACTTCAAAGTATGCTTTATCATTCACAACAAATAATTACACATTATTGGTTGACACCGCTTTTAAATAAAATGCTTGATGTTGAAGATACAGATGAGCTTTATGCCTATTTGGAAAAATTGGATAATGCCATGTTTTGTAGTAAAAAACGTGATTTAAGAACAATGAGTTATGAAATGATGTTTTATAATGATGAAGATCTTGTAGGTGATTTTACTTTCGCTAAAACTGTTTTAAATTCCTCCTATGGAACGGGTTACCCAAGTTATTGGTTTTATAAAACAGAGTATATTCTGTGGAAAAACAGAAAAGATTTAAAGTGCGAACATTGGCAGGAGTATAGAATGACTGCTAAGAATTCAGTTGAGCATATTTCACCTCAAAATCCTAAGCCAGAAGAAATAAACATTGTGTTCAGTCATGATGATGATCAAACAACTATTCAAACAAAAAAGGATGATTTTGGAAATTTAGTTTTACTATCTCCTGGAATGAATTCAGAATATAGCAACAAAACCTACAATGTAAAACGAGCTGAATTTCGAGATAAAAAACGTCTTGATTCACTAAAATCTGATTTAATTTTCCAAAACGATAGTTGGAATTGGGGTCTGTGTGAAATACATAGAGTTAAAATTATAAATTTATTTGAAAATCATATTCAATAATCAATGAGCTACGAATATTCAGAAGACGCCCTTATAGAACAAGCCACTCACGATGTATTAGAAGAGTTGGGTTGGAAAGTAGTCACCGCATGGACAAAAGAATCCTTTGGTGAGCATGGTTTATTAGGTCGTGAGAACAAATCAGAAGTGATTTTAAAACGTTATGTTATCCAGGCTTTGGCTAACTTAAATCCTGATTTATCTCTTTCTGTCTATGAACAGGCCTATGAGCTTATAGCTCAAAAAGCTGCCGATAAAAAGCTAGGAAGTATTAATAAAGAAAAGTACGAGCTGCTTAAAAATGGTGTTCCGGTAGTCTATACTAACGATAACGGTGAACTAGTAAAAAAGAAACTCAAAATTTTTGATTATAATAACTACACAAACAATCATTTTTTAGCAGTCCGCCAGCTAGAGATTGTGGGAGAATTGTACAGCCGCCGTCCAGATGTAATTGGTTTTGTAAATGGCATTCCATTAGTTTTTTTCGAATTAAAAGGACATCATACTGATTTACGTAATTCCTATAATGACAATATCAAAGATTATAAAGACACCATCGCACAGGTGTTTCATACTAATGCTTTTATTGTATTGAGTAATGGTGTGGATACTAAAGTAGGTACAGTTACGAGTCCGTATAAATTCTTTTTGGATTGGAAACGTATTGAAGAAGACGAGGAAGGTGTTGTGAGTTTAGATACTATGCTTCGTGGAACTTGCGCACCACATCGTTTGATGGATCTGTTTGAGAATTTTTTACTATTTGACGAAAATAGTGGAGATGTGGTCAAATTAATGGCCAAAAACCACCAGTACATTGGAGTAAACAAAGTATTAGAAAATGTTAGAAATATTGAAGACCTTCAAGGGAAATTAGGAGTTTATTGGCATACTCAAGGTAGCGGAAAGTCCTATTCCATGGTTTTCCTGTGCGAAAAAGTGCACCGTAAATTTGGAGGTGCTTACACCTTTTTAATTGCAGTTGACAGAACCGAATTAGAAAATCAATTGTATGACACTTTTTCTGGAGCAGGCATCGTAAATGATAAAAATATTGTTGCAGGAAATAAAACAGGAATAACAGGACGCGATCATCTAAGAGAATTATTAGCAGAGAACCATCGTTATGTGTTTACTTTAATTCATAAGTTTTCTATAGATCCTAATAAAGAAACCGAATATCCATTAATTACAGATCGTAAAAATATCATCGTAATTTCTGATGAAGCACACCGTACACAAGGCGGAACTTATGCTAGAAACATGCGTTACTTTGGTTTACCCAATGCCTCTTATCTCGGTTTTACAGGAACTCCAATAATAAAGGATGAAGAGGAATTAACTAAAAATATATTTGGTGAATATGTCTCTGTGTATGACTTTAAACGAGCAATTGAAGATGAAGCAACACTTCCATTACTTTACATTAACAGAGGAGAAAAATTAGAGTTAGATAATCCAGAGTTGGATGATAAAATGGCTGAGGTACTTGAAGATGAAAATCTTGAAGACGATCAAAAGAAAAAACTATCCTATTTATTTCAAAAAAACTATCCGATCCTTACTGCTGAAAAGCGACTGGACGATATTGCAAAAGATTTGGTTTGGCATTTTAACGAAAGGGGTTATCAAGGAAAAGCAATGTATGTGGCGCTAGATAAGCCTACAGCGGTACGAATGCATCAATTGGTAACCAAATATTGGCCTTTATACTTAAAAGAACTTGAAGCTCGAATTGCAGCAGCACAAGACCAGCAAGAAGCGCAAGAATTACAACGCAAATACAACAAGGTTGCCGAAACAGAGATTTGTGTAGTAGTTAGTAGTGAACAAAATGAAGTTGATAAATTCAGGAAAATGAATTTAGATATTGAGCAACACCGACGCAAAATGGTGGAGCGCAATTTAGAAAAAGAGTTTAAAGATGCTGAAAATCCCTTCCGTTTAGCCATCGTTTGTGCTATGTGGATCACCGGTTTTGATGCGCAATGCGTTTCGACAGTCTATTTGGATAAACCCATAAAAGGCCATACACTGATGCAAACCATTGCAAGGGCAAACCGAGTGTATGACGACGAAAAAGAGAATGGACTGATCGTAGATTACGGAAATGTCTATAAGAAATTGGAACAAGCATACTCCGTTTACGGAGAGGGAGGAAAAGGAGGTTCAGGCCAAGAAACAGGTAAAGCTGTTGAAGAAATTGCTGATTTAGAGAAAGAATTAAAAAAGGCAATCAAAGAAGTTAAGGAATACTTGAAAACATTAGATTTCAAACTTTCTATTTTATTTGATGTTAAACCAATGGAAAAAATTGGTTTGCTTAAGAAAGCTGGGGATTGTATATGTTTAAATGAAACAACCCGTACCAGTTTTGAAATGATGGCTCGTTCTGTTTTCAGGAAGTATAAAGCCTTGTTTCCAGAAGAACAAGCAAAACCATACATCAAAGAATTCAATGCTATTGATGCCATTTATAGTTTACTTAATCAAAATGTAAAGTCTGCGGATGTTACAACCATTATGATGCAATTGCAAAGTATCGTAAACGAAAGTGTACATTTAGAGAAAAGCGAAATGAATGAGGCAAAGGAGGAAGTCTATGTTGATTTAAGTAAATTGGACTTTGAAAAGTTAAAAGCAGCTTTTGCAAAAGCACCTCACAAAAACAGCTTAGTGTTTGATTTGCAAAAGGCCATAGATCAAAAACTACAACAAATGCTTAAAGAAAATCCGTTGCGTTTGGATTTTTATGAGCGATACAAAGAGATTGTAGCCGAATATAACAGAGGTAAATCGATGGAAGATACCATTGCCACATTTGACAAACTGAGCAATTATATTACAGATTTGACTTTTGAAGAGCAACGAGCCATGAGAGAAAATCTTAATGACCAGGAAACCTTGGCTATTTTTGATTTACTACGAGAAGGTAAAGAGCTTGAAGGTAAAGAGCTTAAACAAGTTAAAAAAGTAGCTCAGGAAACACTCGAAAAACTAAAGGCTGAAAAATTAAAAATTGATCGTTGGAGAGAAAAAAGAGAAGTTACTGCTCAAGTGAAAAGTGAAATTTACAACCAATTGTTATGGCTCCCTCAAGAAGCGTATACTGATGAAGAAGTAAGCCTTAAAACTGTCACAATTTATCAGCATATTTATTCTAATTATTATGGTGGTGGGAATAGTGTTTATAGTTAAATCGCTGTTTTAATATAATTTATAAGAACATTGAAAAAGATGAAAACTAGAACCTAATAAGATGATATGGAAATAAAAGAATTGTCAATATTGACTTCGGAAAAATTAAAATATGAATTAATTAAAAGTGATTTAGAGCTAGATGATTCAGATTTAATTCTTGATTCAGTTATGTACGAGCGAACAGTCCCTCCAAATAAATTGTTTTTAATTGATATGGAAGAAAAGGTGGTGATTAGAGAGTTTAATGAAGATGATGATTATAATACAATTTTTGATAAAAGATTAGATGGTGTCGAGATTCTGAAATTTGGATTTTTTGATCTTTCAAAATTCCTACCTTTTTTTACGAAAGTAAAAGTATTCGCAATTCATGGCGATTTTATAGATTTGATGCTATTCTCAGCAGATGAAAATGCTAGAGAATTACTAACTAAAATTAAATTTAAACTCTTATTTAGTCGTTTTGCAAACAGTATTAAAGAAAGACTGAATTTAGAATCAGAATTACTTGATTTGTATAAAGAAATTTATAATTTGCCATATGATGCTTTGCCGCAAAGCACGATTGACTTTATAAATAATAATAAATCTAGAGTGCTTGAGCTTGGCTGGCTTCCTTTATCTAACAAAGATTTAGAAAATTTATTGAGATTAAATAAAGTTGAAGAGTTGTATCTTTTATATAATTTTAGAAATTCTTTTAAAAGATTTAGTAAAACTTTAAAAGTACTAAGTGTACGTTTCAATTTTATCATCAACATAAACGAAATTTATTTAGACTTACCTAAATTAATAAATTTAGATTTAAGTGGAAATAGTATTTTTAGTCCAATTAACTTTAATATTTTTCCAAAAAAAATTGAATGTATTGATTTGTCTTCTAATTTCATAGATGATTTGTCTCTTGATAATTCTCCTCCAAAACTGGAGGACTTAATTTTAAAAAATAATCAATTAACTAATGAAAGCTTTATAATTTCACAAGCAAACTACAGTTTAAAATTTTTAGATTTACGTAATAATCAAATTATTATAAATTTAGAATTTTTGGAATTTATAGATAAATTTTTCCCTAATCTAACTAATATCTATCTGGATGGTAATCATAGTGACAATTATATTCAACAACTCTTTGAAGGTGATGACCAGCTTGAATCAATAAAAGTATTATTAGCAGAGGCTGAGTTCGGTTATGAAGAATCAATAGAAAATATTAGAGATAAAATAAATCTGTATAATAATAAGAATTTTATTAAAGTATTGTGGAAAAGTAATAGGCTACCATTGGACATTATTATAAGGGAAATTCAGTTTCGATTATATGATTATTTAGAAAAATTGGAGACCAAGATTTATCTTAATGAAGGTGTGTACTGTGATTTTCAATCTTGTATGACCTCGATGTTAATCTACAAAAATGATGAGGATCATTCCATATCGTTTGAATTATATTCAAATTCACTAAATTTCTTCATTGATTATTTCTTTAAATACTTAGATTTTTTAAAAATAGTTATTGAAGATGTAACCTCCAATCGATTGATACCATATTTTACCAGTTCAAATAAATTAAATTACTTAAAGGACTACTTTAGAATAATTTATAAAGTGCAACACAAGGTGAAAAAGCATTATTACTTGAATATAGATAATGACAAAGAGTTTTTAATTTCTGATCATAAGCAACTCTTAAAGCCAATATACATGCCACTAAGGGATGTGCTTTTTGTAGTCTTATCTAGCAAGAAAGCTTATTCATTTTGCAAAAATGATAATAACTGTAAAATATATAATAAGATTAAGGTTAATGAAACTTTGTTTAATACAGAATTAACGATTAGAGGTGGCGTTGATAAACAAAATATAAAAGAAATTCTTAATAATGTTTATTTAAACGAGAACAGATTCATAGAAATAGATTTATATATTGATGATAATATTGGAAAGAAAGTTAGTCTGTTGGTAAATACGAATCATATAAAAGTAGAAGATGAAAATTACACGAAAGTTTATTTAAATAAAAATTTTGAATTTGATAATTTGTTACTTAATAATTCATTAGGTACTTATAAAATAGAAATTGAAAAGAATGAAATTAGATTAGTGTCAAACATATAGAGGATTACATTATTTAAAAAAAGGGGAAGAAAATATTAAGTTATTTGCTTCCCCTTTTCTTTTGATTTTCTGTTCACCCCTGAACAGAAAATTATTTCTGATATGTGTTAATGTAATTTTACACCAGAAATAAAAATTAAAAGTTTAACAGAAAACAATTAAAATCATGAATCCAAAGGTATTAATAAACATATTGATAGTTATTTCAGGAGTATTAGGAATTTATAAACATTCAAAAACCAATTAACATGCAGTATTTAGAAATTTTAGAACAGATCATCGAAGTTGTAATTAAAAGTTTAACAGAAAAAAAGTAAAATCATGAATACAAGAGTATTGATAAGCATATTGACAGTTGTTTCAGGAGTTTTAGGACTTTATAAAAATTCAAAAAATAATTAATATGCAGTATTTAGAAATTTTAGAACAGATCATCGAAGTAATTATTAAAAGTTTAACCGAAAACAAGTAAAATCATGAATCCAAAAGTATTAATAAGCATATTGACAATTATTTCAGGAGTAATAGGAATTTATAAACATTCAAAAACTACTTAACATGCATTATTTAGAAATTTTAGAACAAATTATCGAAGTAGTAATTAAAACTTTAACCGAAAAAAACTAAAATCATGAATCCAAAAGTATTGATAAGCTATTGACAGTTGTTTCAGGATTATTAGGACTTTATAAAAATTCAAAAAATAATTAATATGCAGTATTTAGAAATTTTAGAACAGATCATCGAAGTAATTATTAAAAGTTTAACTGAAAACAAGTGAAATCATGAATCCAAAAGTATTAATAAGCATATTGACAATTATCTCAGGAGTAATAGGAATTTATAAACATTCAAAAACTACTTAACATGCAGTATTTAGAAACTTTAGAACAGATCATCGAAGTAGTAATTAAAACTTTAACCGAAAAAAACTAAAATCATGAATCCAAAAGTATTGATAAGCTATTTACAGTTGTTTCAGGAGTTTTAGAATTTAATAAACATTCAAAAATCAATTAACATGCAATATTTAGAAATTTTACAACAGATCATCGGAGTAGTAAATAAAAGTTTAATTGAAAACAAATAAAAACATGAACTCAAATTCATCAACGAACTTATTGACAGTTATTTTGAAGTATTAGGAATTTATAAATATTAATAAAAATAGTACACTTAATAAAAAAAATTGGCAACCAATAGGCTTAAAAGGGATATTTGGAGGTATTCACAGAGATTTGAATATGTTCAGGATGATGATTTATGTAGATTAATTTTTCATTTACACAATGTTAAAATTGTAAGTGAAAGTTTAGGATATGAAACACTTGTAAGACAATGTTTTAATATTTATAAAAAAGTGAAAGGAAGAGAAAAAGCATATGTATTTATTAATAAGTTTAAATTTTATAGAGAAAAATATAAAAAAATGTAAAATATTTTTAATCAATAATATTGCTGTAAATCATCTAAGTAGTAATGTTTTACATGACTATATTATTAGATTTTATGAAAATAATCTTCCAAATCATTTTATGTAACCTTTCGGTTTTTCATTTTCGTCTAATTTAAAATCAACTATACACTTGATTTAAAAAAGATAAACGGAAGGCAAAAGAATTTAAATTTTTTGTTCAAGTCAATTATAAATTTTGTATTTTGAAATGAGTTTTAATTTGCTTCCCAATTTATTTTTAAAGTAAGAGGTAAAACAAACTTTATTGGACTAAATTTGTCAATTCCTTAGTTATTTAACCTGTAATTAATTTATAAATGTAATTTTTACTGTTAAAGAACTACTATCATGAAGTTTGAAAAAGTACATTTGGTAAACTAAACCACAGAAGTAATCTATATTATGTCCAAATTTAAAGCTGCCTTACTCGACGATAATAAAGAACAATTAAAACTAAACCAGCTAGTACTTGAGAGTATTAGTAGTTTTGAGGTGGTAGCTTCTTGCTCATCTGCAAAAGTCTTTCTAAAGGAAATAAAAATTTCACAACCAGAAATATTATTTCTAGACCTAAACTTAGGAGATTCTTACATGACTGGGATGGAAGTTGCTTTTCAATTGAAATTACCAGTGATGTTTGTAAGCAGTAATACTTCGCAATACATTAAAGAGATTGAAAGTTTGAAAAGAGATTACGATATCTGTGTGGATCATATAACCAAACCATTTACAGAACAAGAATTCATCAAAACTGCACAACGCTTTTTGAAGGAGATAGAACTTTTCAAAAAAGAAGAATTCATCCATTTGGATTTTGGAGCAACTAAGCGCAATAAAATTGCCATTAATAGCATTGTTTATTTATCAGCGGATAAAAACAACGGCTCTGAATCCAACAACAAACTAATTCACTTTACCAACCGCAAACCAGAAAATCTGATTGATTTTTCCTTTTCAAAAATGGAAGAAAAAGGGTTGCTAAAATCACAATTTATAACCATCCATAAATCATTTCGTGTAAACAAACAACACATAAAAAACTATCATAAAAAGAATGAGTCCGTTGAAGTAGATGTTTTTTCTCTTGGCGGTAAATTAGAATCAAAGTTTCTGCAGGTTTCTGAAAACTACCAATCTTCTGTAAAAGAATACAAAAAATAACCGATCTTGTTTTCCTAAAAACCGATTTTGTTCCTCAACATGAGCTGATATGATTCTGTATTATATCAGTTTTTTTTTATTTCTGAATTTTGAATCATAATTAAAGCGGAAGCCGAAAAGCTAGATAGAGTAGGTAAATTTTAAAATTAAAAATTATGAAAAATGCAAATCAAAATTCAGGAACAAACAGTGGGAACAGTTCAAAATCAACAGGAGCGTCAAGGGGCAACTCCAATCCTAATTACCCTAGTAAAACAGGGAATCCTTCTGGCCCATCAAGAGGAAATACACCAAAACGTTAAATTTAGAAATTATGGTATATACAGTCGTAGTGGGGTTTAATTCACTTGATATTCAAAATCAAGTCAATAAACTATTAGCAGATAAATGGGAATTATTGGGAGGTATTGCTACAGCTTATAATAAGTATGAAGATAAGTTTCAGTATTCACAGGCAATGGTTAAAAACGAAAAATAATTGCACCGTGTTATAGCTGACAATAGCTAAAATTTAATTTACAAAAAAAAGGAGTAGTATTTAATTTTACTGCTCCTTTTTTATTCTCTATTTGTTTGTTTTTGATGTTTTTCCATTTGAGACATGTTCTTTTATCTAAGTTTTTAAAAATTACCTCTAAAACTTTTGCCATTACCTTGAATGAAATTAAAATTGTCTAAAATACGGTCATAAAGATGTCCACCGTATTTTAATCCAAATTCGTCAAGACCCTTTTCGTAATCATTTGGAAATGCTTCGTCAAAATTACAAGTAATTAATGTTTTTGAACGTTTGGAATTTCTTAAGAATAATATTTTTTCAAACAGGTTTACTTTTCCATAATTTGAGGCGACATCTTCCGTTTTGACATCATCATAAAAGCGAAACCCTCTTTGATGTTTTAGATAAAAGTCCTCTTTCTCCTCGGCTGTTTGTATTTTTTCATACTCAATTACTACATCATTTGCTGCTATTGATTTAAAATGTGATGCTGGATTAAAAAATACAAATTTATTGAACACTTGTTCTAAGGCTAAAAGGATACTTGATTTTCCAATTCCATAATTCCCCATTATTAAAAGGCCTTTTGCAAAAGAAGGAGTAGTACCCTCTGGAATAACTAGGCAAGGAGATCTAAAAAATCTATGGTCCTGGTAGAAGTAGCAAATAATGGTACAAAGTAATTCATTGCTATCCTTTGTAAGTTCAAATTCACGATTAAACTTATTTTTGAATTCAACAAAAAATAAGTTTCTTATTTCTTTCATGGTATAATTTCTTAAGTACATCTTGGGTTTAATTATTATTGTTTGGTTATTATAATTTTGAACCAAAGGTTCAATAATAAAGTTTTCTGGTTTTAATTTTTGTGGAATTTCCATCATAGTTATCTGTTTTTTGAAAATGTTTGACTTGTTGAACTTGAATTAATACTTCTCCAGGTTTTAAGGCGATCTTTTAAATTCCAGTTGTTATATTCTTCAAATTTTGGGCGCCCAGTTTGACTATTTATAGTGCTGTAATAGTTATAGAAGCCATTTAAATGCTCTTTTGAATAAAATTTTAAAAATTGGAAAACTTGATTTTTAAAATTTTCTAATCTTTCTTTAACATCTTCTTCTTTCTTTACTTTCTTAGTTGTTGTTAATGGATTGTTTGTCGTTTGCGATCCGTTTGTTATTTGATTGCCAATTTGCTCGTTATTTGTAATACTTGGAGCGTCATAAATATCTGATTTATTGATTTTTATGATAGTAAATTTGTTTGTGCTGTGAGTATTGATATAATGAGTTTTTTTTAGTTTTTTCAAACATGTTCTAATAGCAGTAAGCGATAGTCCTGTTTCTTTGCTAAGTTTATCCATTGATGTTATTAATTCACCTGGATTTATAGTATAACCTTGCCATTGTTTTACTGTATAATTTGCCTTTGATAGCAAATGGATCATAAGTCGTGAAGTGTTATGGTCTTGATACCATTCCCATTCAAGAATTGCTCTGTTTAGCTTTATGAAGCCTAGTTCTTTAAACTCTTTCATGGTAATTGTCTTTTTAAATAAACAATACTTTGAGTTTGCAAATCATAAAATGCCTTTGCTCCATCAGGTCTAATTGCTAAGTTCAAAATTGGTTGATAGCGTTGTTTTAATGAACCCAATAAATTCTGTATGTCTTTTTTAGTTGCAGGTTTATTTTCTTCTTTGGTAAAGATGCTTGTCAAAGCATTCACGGCTAGAGTTCCTGCTGCGGCATTTCCAACACCATGCCAGCTCATACCTTCGGATTTTTTTTCTGATTCCTTTTTATCTTCAACTGTTGACATGTTTACTATTTTTAACTTACGCATTACAAAAGCTCTTGTCCTGCAACTGTTGCTGCAATACTTTTGTTTCACTCTACGTTTTGGTAAATAGTCTTTGCCACAATATTGGCAGGTGTATAAATAGTTTTCCATTGTTCGTTATTTTTACGTTAGATTGACGCTTAAAACAATTTGTTTTTAGATAAATACTCGTTTGCTCTACTTTCAAGCTCTGATGTCGTTTCTTTTTTACCGCTTTTAATCCAATCTAAGATTTCAGATTTTAGGAAGTACAAACGTTTCCCTTTTTTGTGAAAAAAAATTTTGTTTTTATGCACGAGACCATAAACCGTCGAGACACTAAGGTCAATAAGTTTCGCAGTTTCTTCAATGTTCATGAAGATATCTTCAGTAGAAGAATTTGAGGGATTAAGGTTCTTTAAAACCTTTTCGGCAACTTGATCAGAAATTAAATTTATTATCTCTGAAAAGGGCATGTTGAAATTACTCATAGTTAATTTGTTTAAATGATTATATAATTTTAAACCAAAAGTATGAGTGATGTTTTGCTATCTTTATGTGTTTAGGTTTTGCTTAGTTTTTATTGCATATTTGTAAACAGTTGTATTTAAGGCACTTGTTTTATATTTTGGTGGCGAAAGGCATAAAAAAACAGCTAATTTTGTTTAGCTGTTTGTGTTTTAGTTTGTTTTATCGTTAATTTCTTTAATCTCTTAAATCTCTTTTTTAATTAGATTTAGTCTTGAATTGATAGCAGGGAGTTTGAAATAATTAATCTTATCGATTGTCGAATTTATAAGCTCTCTTTTTTTCTCTATCGAACTATAAGCTTCAATACCTTTCGAAACTCTGGTGTAATAATAATTTTTACTTGGTTCTTCAATAAACATTCTAAAATCATTTATGTTATTTGTTATTAACATGATTTTGCAAAACTCTGTAACTGGGATTTTAGAAGTTTTTAAATGGCAAACATGTAATAAAAGTAATTTTTCTTCAAGAGAAAATTTACTTATTTCAAATTCTACCTCTTGATATTTACTTGTTTGAATTTCACCAGTTGCTTTCACTATTTTGACATATGTATCAGGGTAAAGTGTTTTATGTAGTTTTTTAAATAATGGGGTGTCTTCTAATGCTAAATTGTTATAGGAAACAAGCTCAAATTTTCTAAAATCATCAAGTTCATACATCATACTAAATAGCACATTATGATTATTAAATAATCTACTAATTTCAGTAGATGACATTAATTTAGCCAAATCAGTGGTAAAATTTATGAAGGAGTAATTTGTTGGGAGATCTTGCGAACTAATAGACTTAAAATGGTCCAAAGTATCGTTTTTGAGGGCTAGATTGATAAAAGCTTCGGGATAATTACTTCTTGATATTTTAAAAACATGAAATGTATTATTTAAAGTACTGTTTTTTGTTATTTCATTACTGTTGATTTTAACTTGGATTCTTTCTAAAATATTATTGTAAGCGAAGCTGAAAGTTTTGTTTTTTTCTTTATATCTCAACAGTTCGTCTTTGATGGAATTTTGCTCAAAAATATAGTTCTTGTTGTATTCTTCCTCGTAAATTTTATTGTAATCCATCTAAATCTAAGTTAATTCGGTTAGCAGCTTCAATTTTGTTTTTGTCCAGTATTTTGGTATAAATCTGAGTAGTAGAAAGGTTTTTATGTCCTAGTAATTTTGATACCGTATAAATATCTGTTCCGTTAGCTAATTGTAAGGTAGCATAGCTATGTCTAAAATTGTGGTAGGAAATTTTCTTTTGGATTCCAGATTTCTCAATCCAGTCTTTCATTGGTCTTGTAATCTCATGGTATTTTATATTACCAAAAATTAAACCTTGTTTTGTTCCTTGCTTTTTTAATATATCGTATGCAGTTTTAGAAATTGGATGGTTATGAATTGATTTCGTTTTTTGTTCTCGTAACATGATGTAATGATTTTGATGGCTATCATTAAAAACATATTTCCAATCCAGATTATTTACATCTACAAACCGAAGTCCTGTCAAAGCTGAAAATAGTGCCATGTGTTTTACTTTTTCCATCTTTATTTCAGTTTTCCATAAAATTCCGAGTTCCTCTTCGGTTAAATATTGCCTGTGTGTTTCTTGCTCTTTGATATATTCAGCATTTTCGGATAAGTTTTCAGTAATTAAATTGTCCTTATAAGCTAATTTTAAAACAGCAATAAAGTTTTTAAAGTAGGATGACGCGGTATTTACGGATAGTTTCTTATCGGCTTTTCCCCTTGATGTTTTTGCCGTCAATAAATAGGCACGGAATTTTTTTACATGATTTGAAGAGAGTTGATGAGTCATTACCTTTTCACCAAATAGTAGTGTGAAATGGTTAAGAGATGCCTTCCATGTTTGATAATTAGATTTGCTTCCTGTATTGTAATGTTCATCAACAACCGATTTAAAAAAGGTAATGAAATTAATGTTGAGGTTAATATTTTCCTTAAAACCAAATTCTTTATTTCTTAACTGTACTAATCGTTTTGCAGCTACCAATTCAGCCAAATCGTTGGATTCTGAATTGTGCTTTTTCTCTTCTTGTGATTTTGGGTTTTCGTAAATAAATAATTTTAAAAATTCTCGTCTTGTTTCCTTGCCAGTTTTAGTGTCGATAATAGGAGGATAATAGTCTAAGTAGAGACTCAATTTACCGCCAACAAGCTTCTTATTTCGTAATGTGACTTTGCTCATCTCTTTTATGTTAATACTTTTTCAATATGCTCTTTTTTTACTAACGTGTACTTTCCTTGCTTCCTTTTAGGAATCTTAAATTTACTTATTATGTTATATAATGCACCATTTGAAATTTTAAATTTATCTTGTATTTGCTGTATGGTATACTAGTTTTCTAAATTGTAATCGGTCATTAAATCGATTTTATTTTTTTCTAATATTTTTAGATTTACATCAAAATAGAAATCGATATCTTTTCTTCTAATAGTTGTTTTTCTTTCAGAGAAGTTGAAGGAATTGATATCATTGCGTTCGATAAGTCTATATATCGTTTTTGGTGACATATTCAATAGGAGAGAGGCCTGCCTTACTGTTAAAAAATCTCTGTCTTTAACTGGTTCTTTAATCTTGTTAACTTTCAAAAAAGTCTCTTTATTACTCGCATTAATTTTTATGCTCTTTTGCCTTGATCGATATACTTTTTTGGTACAAGCCATCGAGCAATATTTTGTCACTGTAGTTCTTGCAATAAACTCTTTTTTGCATTGTTCACAGACTCTTATAATTTCAATATTTGAACTCATATAAAATGCTTTATGAATACTTAGGGATAATTAAGAGTAAATAAGGGTAAATAAGGGACATCATTTGACTCTATTTTTCAAATATATACAAAAAATTAAATCGAGGTACAATTTAGGTACAAAATGATGCAAAAAATGCCAAAATTGAACAAAATAAAAAAGTTGTAAAAATGAAAAAACCCTTTAAAATAAAGGGTTTAGTGTGTTTTGTTTTGTGTTTTTTTGTGGTGCTATTTGCCGATACAGAAATTCGCAAATATATTCCCCAGCAATTCATCATTTGTCACCTGACCGGTAATCATCCCGAAATGGTATAATGCTTCACGGATATCAAGCGCCATCAAGTCACTAGAAAGGTTGGTTTCAAGGCCGTATTTTACTTTGCTAATCTCATCAAGAGCTTTTAATAAGGAATCATAATGACGGGTGTTGGTCACAATGGTCTCATTGTTCCGCAAGGCACCAGTGTTGACAAAGGAAAGCAATTGGTTTTTGAGTTCGTCAATGCCAATTTTTTGTTTTGCACTTAATAATACTTGCTGCACGTTTAACTTGTCAAGTTGCTGGCTGATAGAATCTCTTTCCTCAACCGAAATTAAATCTATTTTGTTGATTACAACTAGTAATGGTTTTAAAGGATATTTATTTTTTACTTTTTCAATTTCAAGGATGTACTCTGAACCTGAAACTTGAAACCTGAAACTTTCAAACAAATACAAAACCACTTGCGCTTGTTCTATTTTCTCAAAAGTTTTTTGAATACCTATACTTTCTACGTAGTCTTTGGTTTCGCGAATACCAGCCGTATCAATAAAGCGGAAACCAATGCCGCCAATGACTAACTCGTCTTCGATTGTATCGCGCGTTGTTCCTGCAATGTCCGATACAATGGCGCGTTCTTCGTTTAGTAAAGCATTCAAAAGCGTCGATTTTCCTACGTTAGGCTCGCCCACAATAGCAACAGGAATTCCGTTTTTAATTACGTTACCCACCGCAAAGGAATCAATCAAGCGTTTTAGGACAAACTCAATTCTATTCAACAATTCGTGAAACTGGGTTCTGTCTGCAAACTCTACATCTTCTTCGGCGAAGTCTAATTCGAGTTCGATAAGCGAAGCAAAGTTTAAAAGCTCTTCTCTCAATTTGGCAATTTCGTTTGAGAATCCGCCACGCATTTGCTGCATCGCAATTTGATGGCTGGCTTCATTGTCTGACGAAATTAAATCGGCTACCGCTTCGGCTTGGGATAAATCCAGTTTTCCGTTCAAGAAAGCACGTAGGGTAAACTCACCTGCATCGGCCATTCGGCATCCTTTTCTAAGCAATAACTGTATAATTTGCTGCTGAATATAAGTTGATCCGTGACAAGAAATTTCTATGGTATTTTCGCCGGTATAGGAATTTGGTCCTTTAAAAACAGAAACCAATACTTCATCGAGCGTTTTGGAACCATCTACAATATGACCTAAATGAAGGGTGTGAGTTTTTTGAGAGACTAGATTTTTATTTTTTATCGATTTAAAAACACTATCAGCAATAGGAATAGCATCTTGACCAGAAATTCGTATTATAGCAATTGCTCCTGCGCCAGATGGTGTGGCAAGGGCAACGATGGAATCTTGAGCGATCATGTTGATTTATTTTTATACAAAAGTAACCAAAATTGGTGGGAGCGCAAGACAACTCCGTCACTGAAAAATAATTTTAAAATAGTGATGCTATTATGACAAATGTCATACTTCAAGCGCAAGTAAGAGCCTACCTTTGTTACAACAACTAATCTCTTAACTTTAAATGTTATGAAAAAAATTCTTTTCCCTACCGATTTTTCTCCTGTTGCCACAAATGCTTTTGTACATGCCTTAGAATTTGCAAATAAAGTAAAAGCTGAAATCGTATTGTTGCACACCTTTGATGCGCCTAGTTTTGACAGTTCGTTTTTTCCACCTAATTACACCATTTTATACAACTCAGTCGAGTTGACTAATTTTGAACAGTTCAAAGATGAGGTTCCTAAATTGCGCGCCATTGCAGAAGAACGCAATTTGCAGCACATTACATTATCGCATAGATTGACTGAAGGCGATTTGACCTCTTGCATTTTTGATATTACTCAAGATGAAGATATTGATTTTGTGGTCATGGGAACTAATGGAGTGCAAGGTTGGGACGATTTTTTTGCGGGCACCAATACGGCAAACATTATAACTGACGGAACTGTTCCCGTATTGTGCGTTCCTGGGGATGCTGAATACAGACCCATTCACCAAATTTGTTTTACGACTCGATTTAGAAAAAAAGACAAAAAAGCTTTAAAACAGGTTTTGGCTATAGCGCGCAAAACAGGAGCTAAAGTAAAATGTTTGTATGTAAAAACAGCTAATTCTGATGTTGTCAAAGATACGATTAAAGCTTGGGAAGATGAGTTTAGTGCCGACCCAGTAGAATTTCACGTTATGATTAGCGATGACGTTCAAGGTTCTATTTACGATTTTATTCAGCAAAAAGACATTGATATACTCACTTTGTTACATTACAAAAGAAGCTTTTTGGCAAGTATTTTTAATTCGAGTTTAACCCGAAAAATAGCCAATTACACTGATTTACCAATTTTAGCCATTCCTGCCGAGGTAGAGTAGAAAAGAGCTGTTTTGTGGCATAGTTGTCAATTTTTAATAGTTGCTTGTATTGTTTTTCGAATGTGAAATCGTTTGATGAGCAAGGGAGGCTTTTAAGTTATGGTTATTGCGTAACTTGTAGTATAGCGGCGTCACTGTTTTTTTGAGAAAGGAGCGCTCCATGCAATTTCACTATATTTGCTTTTCAATTTTATTACTATGCAAATTTATAATTCAAAACACGCTCTTTTTACTGCCGAAGCACTCGTTTTTTCAAGAAAGCACAACACAATCAGTATAGGTAGATTACTGGTGGTTGTGCTTTTTTTTGTGGGTCTTTACTATTATAATCAAACAACAGACTCAATGTATGC
Organism: Flavobacterium erciyesense; assembly: GCF_018069925.1. Classification (GTDB taxonomy): domain Bacteria; phylum Bacteroidota; class Bacteroidia; order Flavobacteriales; family Flavobacteriaceae; genus Flavobacterium; species Flavobacterium erciyesense. The sequence continues at coordinate 70,606 of NZ_JAGPXB010000016.1, forward strand.
CGTAGCAGCTGCAATTGGTTTCGTGTTATTTATAATTTTAATGCGAATACATACTACACTTGGCATAAAAAGGAAATTGAATCAAGCGCTGATCGATATCAACAAGGATGAAATTGATTATTTAAACGACAGTAGTATCCCTTTTAAAGATGGTGTAGCTTTCAATGACTTTCAGCATCCGTATGCGTATGATTTGGATATTTTTGGAGCGCATTCGTTATTTCAAAATATAAATAGAACTGCTACACATATTGGAGAGAAAACCTTGGCGAATCGTTTATTGACTGTTGCAACTCCTTTAGAAATAGAACAGAATCAAGAAGCCATTCAGGAATTAGCATCAAAAATCGATTGGCGTCAAGAGTTTTTAGCCCTAGCAAAAGTAGGTGACGACAGTGCTGCTAGTTACGAAAGTTTGCTCCGTTGGAAATCATTCAACAGTGCACCGCTGCCACGTTGGATTGTAGTAATAATGTATGCTACTCCCGCCTTATTTTTGGTTTTGTTGTTAGTGTATGCTTTTACATCTAATGCTTATTATGCCACTCTTGCAGGCTATGTTTTTGTGTTCAACTTGATTATTTTAGGCCGTGTTGTCAAACGAATTATGGCTGATGTTGCCACTTCAACCAAAATTGATGCGATTATTTTTCAATACAGTTTGCTACTGCAAAAGATAGAGCAAGAGTCGTTTACATCCCAAAAATTAAATCAATTACAACAGCAGTTATCGAGCAGTCAAAGTACAGCAAGCGCACATTTAAAATACTTGTCGGAATTGTTCTCAAGGATGGATAGCATAGGTAATTTTGTAACAGCTACTGTTTTTAATGGTACTTTTCTTTTTAATTTACACGTATTTAGGCAGCTTTTGCACTGGAAAAATACGCATGGAACTGAACTTCCTAAATGGTTACAAGTGATTGGCGAAATAGAGATGCTGAATAGTTTGGCTAATTTGAGCTACAATAATCCGGATTTTGTATATCCGGTGATTAACGATAAGTATCAAATTGATTTTAAAGATTTGAGTCATCCTTTACTAAATTCTCGAAGCAGAGTAACCAATGAGGTGTCTTTTCACCCACAGTCATTTTTAATTTTAACGGGCTCGAACATGTCGGGCAAGAGTACATTTTTACGTAGTTTGGGTGTCAATATGGTTTTGGCCGGAATTGGCGCTCCTATTTGCGCTACTGCTGCCAATGTACATCCGTTACCGGTTTTGGTTTCGATGCGTTTGTCTGATTCATTGGCAGATAGCGAATCGTACTTTTTTGCCGAAATTAAGCGCTTGAAGCAAATTATGGACGAGCTTGAAAGTCAACCCGCATTTGTTTTATTGGATGAAATATTACGCGGAACGAACTCAGATGATAAACGAAACGGAACGATTGAAGTAGTAAAAAAAGCCATCGGTAAAAAAGCCATTGGAGCCATTGCTACTCACGATATCGAAGTGTGTTTGACTACTAATGATTACCCTAATGTTTTAACTAATAAATGTTTTGAAGTGGAGATTATTAATGATGAACTACACTTTGATTACAAACTGCGTGACGGAATTTGTAAAAACAAAAGCGCTACTTTTTTAATGAAAAAAATGGGAGTGATTTAAATAAAATGATATTTAAGTATTTATTTACAATAAATGACTATTTTTAGAGTAAAATTGAATTTCTAAAACTATGAAAAAAAATATTTTTTATCTCTGTTTTCTTTTAAGTACTCTGCTTTGTTTTGCTCAGCATCATACTTCCGGTGTTTCAAAATCTGCCACTTTCATGAATTCTAAAAATTTTAAAGAACTTCGAAAAAAGAATAAAGAAATTGATTCAGTAGGTTTTTTTGTAGATAAAGCTGATACGTTGATTGAGGTTTCAGGCTATGAATTAAAGGGAGTTAGAGTGGCTTATGAAGAAAAAGATTCCGTCTTTTTAGAAAGGTACAAACAGCTTGTTTACAACAAAAAATATCAAAGAAAAGAAGATAGATTAGCGCCAACAATGAAAATATGGAAAGATATAATTAAAATTTACTTCGATAAATCAGTAGATAAATATTATAAAAACCATCTCGTTGATTTTGCCAAATATCTTGACAAGGAAGTTGATTCTTTAAAAATCAGTTTTGTAAAAAATAAAGAAGAGTCAAACTATGTTATTTATGCAATTGAGAATGGAACGGATGCCAATTTAGATCCTAGAATTTTAAGTAAAGACGGTTACTATTTAAATTGGAATAGCAAGCAAAATATTAATGCTTGCACTTTAAAAATGAATAAGCAGAAAGATTTAGGCGATGAGCAAATCTTAACTGATACAAAAATTCTTTTTTTACGATCCTTAGGTTATTTTTTTCAAAATTATGACAGCAGTAATTGTAGTAGTTATTTTTCAACGTGTAAAAATGAAAAGAAAGTGTTTGATAAGAAAGATTTAGAAATTCTAAAATATCATTACTCTTACGGAATTTGTAAAGGGACTAATATTGAGACATTCGAAAAAAATCATAAAGACGCCAAAGAAGCGTTGAAAAAAGGCAATACAAAAATGCATTTCGTACACGAAAATTTAGCAATAAAAAAACCGCTTTTCAAATCTGAATAGCGGTTTTTTTCAATATAAAAATGGTTTGGTTAATAGCGTATATTAAATGGTAATCTTAGCTGTTAAGCATTACTGGCATTACCAGCATGGTAACGGTTTCACCTTCTTCTAATCCATCAACTGGAGTTAAAATTCCGGCTCTGTTTGGTAACGACATTTCAAGCATAATCATATCCGATTGTAAGTTGGTCAACATCTCAGTTAAAAAACGAGAATTGTATCCTATTTGCATGTCATCACCTTGATAGTCACAAGTCAATCTTTCTTCAGCTTTGTTTGAATAGTCAATATCTTCTGCCGAAACGTTCAACTCAGCTCCAGCAATTTTCAAACGAATTTGATGTGTAGTTTTGTTCGAAAAGATAGCCACACGACGTACTGAACTCAAAAATTGAGAACGGTCTATCATTAATTTATTTGGGTTTTCTTTCGGTATTACAGCTTCGTAATTTGGATATTTACCATCGATTAAACGACACATCAAAATGTAATTATCAAAAGAAAAAGTAGCATTCGAATCGTTATATTCAATTTTTACTTCAGCATCAGAACTTCCTAAAATATTTTTTAAAATAGTCAAAGGCTTTTTCGGCATGATAAAATCCGCTACTTGAGATGCAGTTACATCTGTACGAGCATATTTTACTAACTTGTGTGCATCAGTTGCAACAAAAGTTAATCCTTGTGGCGAAAACTGAAAAAACACTCCCGACATTACCGGACGCAAATCATCATTTCCAGCTGCAAAAATGGTTTTGCTAATTGCAGTAGCTAAAACATCAGCAGGAACTAACGTAACAGATGGATCTTCTAATTGAACTGATTTAGGAAACTCTTCACCAGGTGCATACGCCAAAGCATACTTTCCGGAGTTAGAACTAATCTCGATAGTGCTATTTTCTTCAACAGTAAAAGTCAAGGGTTGTTCCGGAAATGTTTTCAAAATCTCAAGGAGCAATTTTGCTGGCACGGCAACGCTTCCTTTACTTTCGGAATCAATTGTCAATGATGCAGACATAGTTGTCTCTAAATCAGATGCAGAGACTGTCAAAACATTTTGGTCTAAATCAAATAAGAAATTATCTAAAATAGGTAAGGTATTGTTGCTGTTAATTACATTACCTAAAACTTGTAATTGTTTCAATAAGTACGAACTCGATACTATAAATTTCATCTGTTTTATTTTATTTTTAAAGCCTTTTCATCTGTCAAAAAAGCGATAGGGTGTACAAATATATCGTAAACTATTCTAGTATGGAAACTTTTTTATTAACATATTTCTTTAAAAAAAAGCTTTTCAAACTCTAGTTCTTGCTTTGGCTATCAAGGCCTTGCTATTGTTGGTTTTACTATTTTAAAAGTTGTTTAAATCAACTGAACAAGTAGTTGCACTAGATGCTATTTACTGTATGTTTTTTTACGAATATAGGTAAATAACAATCCAAAAACTAGCAATACCACAAGCGGCAGTCCAATGGTGATTAACTGCGTTTGGGTGTAAGAGGCATATACTTTTTCTTTATCCAACAATGGCAATGTCAAGTCTTTGCTGCGAATGTTAATAAGTCCAGTATCGTCAAGTAAATAGTTTACGCAATTGATCATGAAATCTTTGTTGTCGTAGACATTTCCAGAGCGTTGGTCAAAACCTAGTTCTACTGGTTGGAAATTTTTATCTAACTGATTTTTGACTAAATCGCCATCCGAGATCACGATCATTTTAGTTGGTTTTCCACTGCCTTTAAATTTATTTTGTTCAAATGGCAGTACTCTGTTTTCATAAACCGAGTGAAAGTCTCCTTCTAAAAGTACTGCCATTGGCAGGTTTCCTTTATTTAAATATTCTTGTGGAGAACTGTTTTCGGTTACAATATTCAAGTTTACTTCGGCTGGTGTTCCTATTTTTTTCGAATAAGGTGACGATTGTAGCAAAACTGTTTTTTTGATGCCGTTTTTCAAAGTGTCAATCGGATTGGCAAAGTCAAATTTGATGCCGCCTAAATTTTTCACAATTGGATGCGTGCTTGTAGGGTACACTTGCGGTGCGAATTTCCAATTGAATTCTTGGTATTGTGTGGCAGATCCTTGCTCGCCCGACGCCAGTTTAATTGGACTTCCTTGTTCGTCTTTTATCAAATCAGGATTAATTCGGAAACCGTATTTAAAAAACATATCGTTTAATCCTAAATCGCGAGGGTAGGCCAATGTAGCGCCAGCATCATTGTATAAACTATCCATTTCTGCAACCACTTGATCTACCAACCACAAAGTTTTCCCTCCGTTCATGATAAATTGATCAAGGACTTGTTTTTCAGAATCGGTAAAGGTTTCAGTTGGTTTGGCAATCACAGCCAAATCGTATTTTGTAAGTGCTTCTAAACTTGCAACGGGACTTTTGGCAACCGAGTCCAAAGTAAATGGTCCGATGTAATAGCTTTCACGTACTTGTAATAAAAATTTTGCCATCAAAATGTCCTGCAACTCGCCGTTTCCTTTAATAACGGCAATTTTCTTTTGCTTGGCTTTGATAATTTTATTCAAACCATCTGCAATTGAATATTCAAGGTGTTGCACAGAACCAATTACTTTTTGAGTTGTAGATGCGCCCATCATGTTTTTAAGTAAAGGAATATTCACCTCTTTGTTGTTATAAACGGCAATTGCCCATGGAAAAACCATCGCTTGTGATTGTTTTCCTTTATCATCAACGGTAATGTTGATTGGGGTAAGGCCTTTGCGGTATAGCTCTTTTATGTTGTCCATACTGCTTTCCTCATTCTCTAAAGGATCAACAAATTCAAATACAATATTGCTGTTATAGGCTTGAAATTCTTCTAAAAGTTGTTTGGTTTCTACCTGTAATCTTTTGAATTCTGCAGGTAAATCGCCTTGCAAGTACACTTTAATTGACAGCGGATTATCAACTTGTTTTATGATTCCCAAAGAGGTTCCTGATAAGGTGTAACGTTGGTCTGCCGTTAAATCAAAACGCTGAAAAAACGAACGACTAAGTACATTGACAACAAGTACAATTGCTAAAACGAGTAGTACTGATTTGATGTTATTTTTTCTAAAAGATGTCATTACGATTTGAAAGATTTTAAATTAAAAACAGTAAACGAAAGGAATAGTACCGCAATGCTGCAAAAGTAAATGATGTCTCTGCTGTCGAGTACACCGCGGCTCATACTTTTAAAATGATCTTGCATTCCTAACGAAGCTACAAACGAAGATCCTATAGGTAAAATGGAGGAGAATCCTTCGAAACCGAAATAGAAAAAGAAGCATAAAAAAATCGCTACAATAAAAGCTACGATTTGATTATCAGATAGGGTAGAGGTGAAAATCCCGATGGCTGAATAGGCCGCAATGAGAAAAAACAACCCAAAATACGAACCAATTGTGCTGCCCATATCAATGTTTCCTTCGGGTAAACCCAATGATGAAATGCTAAATACATAGATAAATGTGGGGATGATTGCCAAAACAATTAAAGCAATGGCGCCAATAAATTTACCATTTACGATGCTCCAAACTGAAAGCGGTTTGGTTAACAATAGTTCTAAGGTTCCTTGTTTTCGCTCATCAGAAAAACTGCGCATGGTTACGGCCGGAATTAAGAAAATCAAAAGCCATGGCGCCAGCGTGAAAAACGGTGTTAGATCAGCAAAACCGGTATTTAAGATATTGTATTCTCCTTCAAAAACCCACAGAAATAGGCCGTTGATTATTAAAAAAATAGCGATTACTAAATAACCTATCGGTGAGCCGAAAAAGGATTTAATTTCTCGTAAAATGATTGCTTTCATTTGATGTATTTAAAAATTGAAAAAAGTACAAATGTACCCTTGCTGTTCAACACTTAATATTTGATTTTATTGTAAAGAAGCTAGTTTATCAACGCTCCAAGCCTCTGGTTTGTCATTAAAAAAAGCTTTTGTGTATGCCCAAACTTCTTTAAAAAGAGCTGAGTTTCGATAGTTTTCTAAATCAGCTTCGCTTTCCCAATAACTATAAGTAAAAAAAACGCTCGGGTTGTTTTTATCTTGATACAATTCTAAAAAACGATTGCCCGGTGAATTGCGTATTTTGTGCTTTACTTCTTCAAAGTTGCTCAAAAAAGCAGGAATATGCTCTTGATGAAAACTTAATTTTACGATGCGTACGAACATGAATTATATTTTACAGTTTTGATTTTTTATTTGTGTTCTGATTTAAATTGAATAGTAATAACGTCTCTGTAATTTAATCCCAAAAGACTACTTGCTGAGCCCACTTTTGACGGATTACTTCTAAAGATGGCAATTTCTAAAAAACCAGCTTCGTTAAAAAGTGCTAATTTTTCCCCTTCGTATGATTTTATTGGGTACTTGTCAGAGTGCGCCACTGCTGAATAATTAGGCAAAATAGTTTTTATGTTTTTGGTTTTTAAAATAATCTCGTAAGGTCTGCCTTTAGCAATTTCAAGAAAATATTTTTTCAAGATATTGGTCACCACGTTGCCAAAATGATCAATATAAATTACGTGTCCTTTGATAGTATTGCCAGCATCGGTTGTGGTTGCTTCAAAATTAGTTAAAGGTTTTATTTGGTCTATTTCGCGACCTATAACACTCAAAGCGCCGCCTTTAGCCAAATGGCAAGCCACTTTTACAAACACATCCAGATCAGTGGCATCAGTAGGAAAACGATCGTGAATATTGATTTGAACAATTTTCTGCGGAATAATTTTTTGCGATAGTATGCTTAAAATACCATTATCGGCTGCAATAAAAAAGTGATCGTTCCATTGCATTACAATATGCTGATTCTCTTTATTAAGTTCAATATCTACACCAATAAGATGTACCGTTCCCTTAGGAAAACTACTGTACGAGGCTTCAATTATGTAACTGGCTTCTAATGTGTTGAATGGGTCAATATCGTGCGAAATATCAATAATTTTAGCCTCTCCAAATTCAGATAAAATTTTCCCTTTCAATGCACCAACAAAGTGATCTTTCAAGCCGTAATCGGATGTAAGGGTAATTATTGACATAATTTTTTTTCTAAATATTGCTGTTTTGTAATCTTAAATTTGCTTAAATTTGAGAAACGCAAAGCTAAAGTATTTTCAGCGTTATTTTAAATAGAATTTTCAATTTGAATCAGTTGTCACTATGAAGCAAAAAGTTTTTTTTCTACTTGTATTAAGTCTGTGCTTAAAATCGTGGAGCCAAACCTTAGTTTACAAGGGAAATGGAACTGTTACCAACCAAAAAAATACAGTATTAACCCCAAATTTAGTGCGTATTGCACTAGCTGAGAATCCAGATTTGTTGAAGGAGTATAACATAGGGCGACGCAAGAAAACAGTGGGTAATACTATGTTGTTAGCTGGTCCCGTGCTTGTGGGTGTTGGCGCAATGGCATATGTCATATCTAATTTTGATTCTGGCATGAATCCTGGCTATGATGAACCTAAAAACACAGTTCCCAAAATCATGATGGGTATAGGTTTGGCAGCAATGCTTATTGCGATTCCGGTTAAAATTGGTTTTTCAAAAAAGATCAAAAATTCCATAGCGCAATACAATAATCGGCAAGGAACAGCTTCTGAAACAAATATTAACAATTTGGAAATTGTTGGAAATACAAACGGCATAGGTTTGCGATTAACTTTAAATTAAAACAACTAAATAAACTATCATTTGAACGAACGAATTATCGAGCTCATAGACATCGCTCCAAAAGAGTTTTGGGGCGCTCAAGACACTCATCTTGAAACTATTAAAAAATATTATCCCAAGTTAAAAATTGTAGCTCGCGGTACAACTATCAAAGCTTTTGGTGAAAAAGAAGTTTTAGACGAATTTGAAAAACGTTTCGAGCGCTTAATGCTCCACTTTACCCGATACAATAATATAGATACAAATGTTATTGAGCGAGTTATCATGGGTGATGTACAAGAGGACCGAAAGTTTCAAGCGCAAGACAAGATTTTAGTGCACGGTGTAGGTGGTAAAATAATAAAAGCCATGACGCCAAATCAGCAATTACTTGTTGATACGCTCGAGAAAAACGATATGGTCTTTGCGGTAGGACCTGCTGGGACCGGAAAAACATACACCGGAGTGGCTATGGCGGTTAAAGCTCTAAAAGAAAAACAGGTAAAAAGAATCATTCTGACCAGACCTGCTGTTGAAGCTGGTGAAAATCTCGGTTTTCTGCCCGGTGATATGAAAGAAAAACTAGATCCTTACATGCAACCTTTGTACGATGCTTTGCGAGATATGTTACCTAATGAAAAATTAGAAGATTATATCTTAAAAGGAATTATTCAAATTGCGCCTTTGGCCTTCATGCGTGGACGTACACTTGACAACGCCTTTGTTATTCTTGACGAGGCGCAAAACACTACGCATTCGCAAATGAAAATGTTTCTGACTCGAATGGGTAAAAGTGCCAAATTCATGATTACAGGTGATCCGGGTCAAGTCGATTTACCTCGCCGAACAATTTCAGGATTGAAAGAAGCCCTTTTGGTACTAAAAGACATTGACGGAATCGGAATTATTTACCTAGATGATAAAGATATTGTGCGTCATCGTTTGGTTAAAAAAGTAATTGATGCCTATAAAATGATCGAGAACAACGATTAATTTAGTGGTTGATTCCATCGTTACAAAAAAGCGTTTTTGATTCAAACTGGAATCAAAAACGCTTTTTAAATTATAACAGTTTTCAACATTCCATTTTAATTTCGTCAATAAAAGCTGTTGCAATCTTTTTATTTCTATGAAAAATGCAATAAATTTGAAAAGAATAAAAACTTCTTTTTTACTAATGGGTTTACAACACAATATAAAAGTCGTGGTCACAGATCTCGATGGTACGTTATTAAATGAACACCACCAGATTGCACCCTACACCAAGAGTGTTTTTCAAGAGCTACATCGCCAAAATTTTTTAATTGTCATAGCAACAGGACGCCATCATTTAGATGCAATGCCCATTGTATCCAAAATTGAACTGCCTTTTTATTTGGTTACCTCAAACGGAGCACGAATTCATGCACCTAATCAAGAGTTACTTTTTTCGGTAAATATGCCCAGTGAGTCCGTTCAATCACTTCTTTCAGCAGCAGTTGATCCTGAAATTACTACGGTGCTCTTTCGAGAAAAAGTATGGTTGACCAATAAACACAACGACAAACTAAATGCGTTTCAACCAAAGGTTCATTACCACCCTGAATTAGTTGATTTTGCAACTCTTGAAGATTTCACGGCTATTAAAGTATTTTTTACCCATCACAAACACAGCAAGCTTTTAGAATTGCGGCAACAAATTTTAGAACAGCACGAAGGGCGTTTCAGTCATGCCTTTAGTTTGCCGTATTGCTTAGAATTTATGGAGAAATCGGTAGATAAAAAGACAGCCATCGACAAAATCCTAGAATTAGAGAATTTACAATTCGAAAATGTAATTGCGTTTGGCGACGGATACAATGATGAGCAAATGTTATGCGCTGCCGCTCAAGGAAAAATTATGGGCAATGCACCTGAAAGCCTTCAAACCAAATTGGCTCATTTAGAAGTGATAGGGGATAATGTTCAAGAAAGTGTTGCAAAGTATTTAAAAGAGCATGTTTTATTGCCGGTTACAAATTAAATAACTAATCTAAAAAAAAACGAACTATGATAAACAAAAAAATACTATTGCTTTTTGGAGTGCTTTGCTTTTCGTCTATGCAAGGGCAAAAGCTGAAGATGGAAGAAATAATGAAAGGTAATGGTTTTATTGGTGTTTCACCCGAAGGCGAACGTTGGTCTGTTGATGGACAACAAGTATTCTTTGAATGGAATCCCAATAACGAATTAGGAACTTCAACTTATTTCTGGAAAAAAGGAATGAGTAAACCTGAATTAGCAACAGCAGCCCAAGCCAGTTTTTCGAGATTGGACTTAAAAAAAGCAGCTAACTCGGATTTACATTATTATTTAGACAAAGGGCGTTTGTTTTCATATGATGCAAAATCGAAAACAACTAAGAAGCTAGTTCAAATGAGCACACCAATTGCAAACTTACAATTGGGTGCTGAGTCGGCCGTTTTGTTTTTCAGACAAGGAGATAATATTTTTCAATACAATCAAAAAGAAGGCTCTGTGGTGCAATTGACTAATTTTCGCAAAGGAAGAGGTGAAGAGCCAGCAACAGAAAAGGAATCGTTCTTGAAAAAACAACAAACGGAGTTGTTTCAGTTTGTTAGAGATCAAGAGGCGTTGAAAAAATGGAACGCAGCCAAAGCAACAAAATCGGATTTTGCAAAACCTTATTTTTACGGGAAAAATACTTTAGGAAGTTTAAAATCGCACCCAAAAGGAACTTACGCTACTTTTCGATTAGTGGAAGATGCGGAGCGCAAGTCGGAAAAGATGGAGGTTTTTATTACCGATGATGGGTATAATGATATCGAAAACACAAAAGAAAAAGTATCCACGGCTAATTTTGTGAATACCAAATTCGGAATTTACAGCGTGGCCAAGGATTCCGTTTACTTTGTTAATTTTTCAAAATTAAGTCACATTCAAGATGTGCCTAAATATTTGGCTGATTATCCTGCTACAAAACCTTCTGATAAAAAGGATAAGTTAATCGTAGTACAAGAACCCGTTTACAATGATGAAGGAACTTTTGCGGTATGCGACATTCGCAGCCAAGACAACAAAGACCGTTGGATTGTGAGTTTGAATCTAGAAAACGGAACTTTTGAAGAAATAGAACACCAACATGACGAAGCTTGGATAGGGGGTCCAGGAATTCCTTCGAACGCATTTGGCAGAGGAACACTTGGTTTTTTAGCAGATAATGAAACTATTTATTTTCAATCAGAAGCTACCGGCTATTCGCATTTGTACACTTATAATCTAAAAAGTAAAAATAAAACACAACTCACAAAAGGCAACTGGGAAGTTCGTTCTGCAGTATTAGCCAAAGACGAAAAGACGTTTTACTTGACTACCACAACAACGCATCCTGGAAACAGAAGTTTTTACAAATTAGATTCGAATAAACCAGTTTTACAGCCAATTTTGGTAAAAGATGGAGCGCATGAAGTATCACTTTCTCCTGACGAAAGTACTTTGTTGGTTCGTTATTCCTTCAAAAATAAACCTTGGGAACTTTTTGTCGGACCAAATACTGCCAATCCAAAGTTGCAACAAATTACAAATTCTACAACATCAGCTTTCAACGGATACGCATGGCGCGAACCTGAAGTGATCACGATTACAGCACAAGATGGAACTCCTGTAAATGCTCGTTTGTACAAACCGGAAGCGGCAAACGCAAACAAAGCGGCGGTTATCTTCGTTCACGGCGCAGGATATTTGCAAAACGCACACAATTTTTGGAGTACGTACCACAGAGAATATATGTTTCATAACCTTTTGGTCGATTTAGGCTACACCGTTTTGGATGTAGATTACAGAGGTAGCGACGGTTACGGACGTGATTTTAGAACCGGAATTTACCGTTTTATGGGAGGTAAAGATTTAACCGATCAAATTGATGGTAAAAAATACTTAGTAAACAATTTAGGTATTGATCCAGCTCGAGTAGGAATCTACGGAGGTTCATACGGAGGGTTTATCACACTTATGGGAATGCTTACAACGCCGGGTGAATTTGCATCGGGTGCAGCATTACGCTCAGTTACAGATTGGGCACACTACAACCAAGGTTACACAGGAAATATTTTAAATTTCCCTGAAACAGATCCAGAAGCGTACAAAAAAAGTTCGCCAATTTATTTTGCGGATAATTTAAAAGGCGATTTGCTCATGCTACACGGTATGGTAGATGATAATGTGGAGTACAAAGATATTGTACGTTTGTCACAACGTTTCATTGAATTAGGAAAGAAAAAATGGAGTTTAGCCAGTTTTCCAGTTGAAGCACACGGATTCAAGGAAACCTATTCTTGGGTTGATGAATACAGCCGAATTCTAGATTTGTTCAACAGCACTTTACTTAAAAAATAAATCAAAGCAAGTAGTAAAGCTTCCGAGTTTTTCTTTGCGAAACTCTCTGAAATAGTTTTAAATTTGCATCTATAAAAACACACACAACAAACACAATGAGCAACACAATTACAACTACTGATTTTAATTTTCCGAACCAAAAATCGGTGTATCGCGGAAAAGTAAGAGAGGTGTACAACATCAATGACGATCTTTTGGTTATGGTAGCTACTGATAGGCTTTCAGCTTTTGATGTGGTTTTACCAAAAGGAATTCCGTATAAAGGTCAAATTCTAAATCAAATTGCTACCAAATTTATGGAGCTAACTCAGGATATTGTCCCTAATTGGTTAATTGCAACTCCTGATCCTAATGTAGCAGTAGGTCATTTATGTGAACCTTTTAAAGTAGAAATGGTAATTCGTGGTTACTTGTCAGGGCATGCAGCTCGTGAATATGCTCTTGGCAAAAGAGAACTTTGTGGCGTAGCTATGCCAGAAGGTTTGAAAGAAAACGATCGTTTTCCGGAACCAATTATAACACCAACTACCAAAGCCGATAATGGAGAACACGATGAAGATATTTCTCGCGAAGCAATTTTGTCAAAAGGAATTGTAACTGAAGCAGATTATTTAGTTTTGGAAAAATATACGCGTGCCTTGTATCAAAGAGGAACTGAAATTGCGGCGAGTAGCGGATTGATTTTGGTAGACACTAAATACGAATTTGGGAAAACTAAAGATGGCGTTATTGTTTTAATTGATGAAATTCATACGCCTGATTCTTCTCGTTATTTCTATGCTGATGGATACCAAGAGCGCCAAGACAACGGGCAAGAACAAAAACAATTATCAAAAGAATTTGTACGCCGTTGGTTGATCGAAAATGGCTTTCAAGGTTTAGACGGACAACAAATTCCGGAAATGACAGAAGAATATATTGAATCTGTTTCTGAAAGATATATTGAATTGTATGAAAATATTTTGGGTGAAAAATTCGTCAAAGCTGATATCACACAAATTGATGCACGCATAGCAAAAAATGTAAACGAATATTTATCAGCAAAGAGCTAGATCCTATTTTGTATTAAATATCAAAACGCCATTCAAAATTTTAATTTTGAATGGCGTTTTTTATTAACTCCTCTTTTTGAGTTTTAAAAATAAAAGAATCGAAGTTCTGTATTGAATTCCGGTTTGCTAGCCCCGATAAAAGCGGCATCCTTTTGCTGGCTTCTTTAGCCAGCAAAAGATAAAGCGGATAGCGGGATGAGCTCCTAAAAATTATTTGAAGTAAGAAAAAGTGTCTTCGTTATCTAATTTTAGTAATGTTTCGTAAATCAATTTGATTACATTTTCAACATCGTCACGGTGTACCATCTCTACAGTGGTATGCATGTAGCGCAGTGGTAATGAAATCAACGCCGATGCAACGCCGCCATTGCTGTATGCAAAAGCATCGGTATCAGTACCTGTTACTCTCGACGAAGCCAATCGCTGAAAAGGAATTTCTTTCTCAACTGCAGTGTCTAATATCAATTCTCTCAAATTATTTTGAACTGCTGGAGCGTAGGTTACGACTGGACCTTTTCCTATTTTGGTGTCTCCTTCAATTTTTTTATCAATCATAGGAGTAGTCGAGTCGTGGCATACGTCAGTTACGATGGCAACATTTGGTTTGATGGTTTTGGTAATCATTTCGGCACCGCGCAATCCTACTTCCTCTTGCACTGAGTTGGTAATGTACAAACCAAACGGAAGCTTGATGTTGTTTTCATGCAACAAGCGCGCTACTTCGGCAATCATAAAACCGCCCATACGGTTATCAATAGCTCTACATACAAATTTGTTGCCGTTCAAAACTGTAAAAGTATCTGGGTAGGTGATCACGCAACCCACATGTACTCCAAGCGCTTCTACTTCAGCTTTGGTTTCGCAACCACAATCAATGAAAATATTGGTAAGTTTAGGAACCTCTTCCTTATCTCTCATCCGTGTATGAATGGCAGGCCAACCAAAAACTCCTTTTACGATACCATTTTTAGTATGAATGTTAACGCGTTTCGATGGGGCAATTTGATGGTCTGATCCACCATTTCGAATCACATAGATTAATCCGTCTTCAGTTATGTAATTAACATACCATGAAATTTCATCAGCATGCCCTTCAATAACTACTTTATAAGGTGCGTCCGGATTAATAACTCCCACGGCCGTACCGTAGGTGTCGGTAATAAAGGTATCAACATAAGGCTTTAAATAATCCATCCAAATGCGTTGCCCGCTGCTTTCGTATCCTGTAGGAGAAGCATTGTTTAGGTATTGTTCTAAAAAGGTCAAAGATGACTCCTTTAATATAGATGTAGTGCTCATAAAATTATTTTTTTGCTAAATTATAAATTTGGCACTACACTTGCAGATATATTGCATAATTTTGATTTGAAATTTTTACCCATGAAACAAGTTTTTTTCCTCTTTTTCTTTACAATTGGTCTGTCGTCTGCTTTTTGTCAAGTTATACCCAAAGATACTACTCAAATCGCCTTTGAGCTAGATGAAGATTATAATCCCAATGATACCATTAAGCTTCCAGAAATCTTTATCTCCAAAGAGAAACTAGATCCTGAGGCAAAAAAACAGTTTTTACTCTTGCAGAACAGAGTGCTCAAAACGTATCCGTATGCCAAATTGGCTTCGGAACGATTGACTAACCTTAATATGGGTATGGCAAATTTGAAAACCAGTAAGGAAAAGAAAAAGTATTTTAAGATAGTAGAGACCTATTTAACCAATGAGTTCGAAGCCAAGCTTAAAAAACTATCTCGCAAACAAGGTCAAATTTTAGTTAAGTTGATTCACCGTCAAACAGGAAATACCACTTATGAGTTGGTAAAAAACCTTAAAAGCGGTTGGAAAGCCTTTTGGTCCAACACCGCTGCCAGTTTATTTGACATCAATCTCAAGACCAAATACCAACCTTACACCGTAAATGAAGATTATTTAATCGAAACAATATTGGTGCGTGCTTTTGAATCGGGCCGATTACAAAATCAAAAACCTGCACAACCTGTAGATTTTGATAACCTTAATGAATCCTGGATAAACAAAGCCGCTAAGGCACAGTAGGGCGTTCCGCCCTTCTTGCTCTTGCCTTTTGATTTGGCAAGCGCAAGATAGTCGTCGGGCTATTCGCTACAAGTCCTCGCCACTCCCTCAAGACGGTCGTAGCTGTGGGCTTTCCGCTGCTATCCCTAACGCGAGCTGCACATTTAAGAAACGAATTTTTCAATTGCTACTTATATAGAGATTAAAACACAGCCACATTTAAGACTATATATAGCGAGACCAATTAATAAATCACCAGCGATCACGGCCTAATTTCTTAAGTTAATACCCAAAACCACCCCAACAATCGCAGCGATGAAAAAAACTTCTTCTCTAACCTTATTGATTTTAAGACAATTAAAAAATAGTTTAAAATTAAGTTTAGAAAAGTCTTGTAAAAGCGAATAAAGGTTGTAGTTTTGCACCCGCAATCAGCGCAACGTTCTACTAAAAACCTGAAACAAACGAGA
>NZ_JAGPXB010000017.1 GCF_018069925.1 Flavobacterium erciyesense
TCAAAAAAATGTAACCGATTTAACCTGTATTTCAAACAATGCCGGTGTAGATGATTTTGGACTTGGACTGCTTTTGCAAAAGCGCCAAATCAAAAAAATGATCTCATCGTATGTGGGTGAGAATGCCGAGTTTGAACGTCAGATGCTATCAGGCGAACTAGAAGTAGAATTGACACCTCAAGGAACTTTGGCAGAAAAGTGCCGTGCTGCACAAGCCGGAATTCCTGCTTTTTTTACGCCAGCAGGTTACGGAACTGAAGTAGCTGAAGGAAAAGAAGTTCGCGAATTTAATGGTAAAATGCACATCATGGAACTCGCTTACAAAGCTGATTTTGCTATTGTAAAAGCATGGAAAGGTGACGAAGCAGGTAATTTAATTTTTAAAGGAACTGCTCGTAATTTCAATTCTAGCATGGCTGGAGCTGCAAAAATTACTATTGCAGAAGTAGAAGAACTTTTGCCCGTAGGCGCATTAGACCCTAACGAAATCCACATTCCTGGAATTATGGTACAACGTATTTTTCAAGGAGAAACGTTTGAGAAAAGAATTGAACAACGAACTGTGAGACAAAAGTAGTATTCAGTTTGCAAATAATTATATGGACTTCATTTTATGATTTAAGTATACTCAAATTATAAAAACCTTACCAGTTTCAAAAATAAAATTATGGCTTTAACAAAAGAAGATATAGCAAGAAGAATTGCCAAAGAAGTACAAGACGGCTATTATGTTAACCTAGGGATTGGAATTCCTACCTTGGTGGCTAATTATGTTCGCACCGATATTTCAGTTGAATTTCAAAGTGAAAATGGCGTATTAGGCATGGGACCATTCCCTTTTACCGGAGAAGAGGATGCCGACATCATTAACGCAGGAAAACAAACTATTACTACCTTGCCTGGCGCATCGTTTTTTGACTCCGCTTTGAGTTTCGGGATGATACGTTCTCAAAAAGTAGATTTAACCATTTTGGGCGCTATGGAAGTTGCCGAAAATGGCGACATCGCAAACTGGAAAATCCCAGGAAAAATGGTAAAAGGAATGGGTGGCGCAATGGATTTAGTCGCTTCTGCTGAAAATATCATTGTAGCCATGATGCATGTAAACAAAGCAGGCGAATCAAAAATCCTTAAAAAATGCTCTTTGCCATTAACGGGCGTAGGTTGCGTTAAAAAGGTAGTAACCGAGCTTGCAGTACTAGAGGTTACCCCAGCAGGTTTTAAGCTTTTAGAGCGCGCGCCAGGCGTTACAGTAGAACACATCATCGCTTCTACCGAAGCTAACTTGATAATTGAAGGTGATATTCCTGAAATGGATATCAACTAATCGACATCAAGTCCTATAAAAAAACCTCAAATGAAGTTCATTTGAGGTTTTTTTATGACTTTTAGAATTCTGTCGATTCTCATCAGTTACGAAGCTCGGAACTTTATATTTTCCGTTAAAATTAAAAATTCTTGTGAAACATTAGCTTACTACAAAATTCCCAATTGCGAGAAACGCTTGTCAGAAGTAGCAATTATTCATCATTTTTGTCATGATTTGCTACCATAAAACTTTGCGCGATACTATCTCTATCTAAAAATATGATTAGTTCTTTCGAATATCTTTGGTCTATTGTTAAATCTTTTTCCGAGGTTATACTATATTTGACATACTTTGAATGCGATGTTGATTCAATTTCTACGTTTCCTAAGAGCTTTTCAATTTCTGAATATTTTAGACCTTTAATTTTATGATTGTCCAATAAGTCATAAAGCATTTTTTCTCGATCTCTGTAGCAATCTTTCTGTTGATTACTTAACCATAATCTTTTGTCAAACTTCAGTTTAGTTACACATTCAACTTTTTTTTGACACGCTTGAATTGCCAAGACACTTAAAAGTAAAAACACTATTCTTTTAAATTCCATAGTTTCTTTTTCCAAGGTTTCGAGAAAGGTTTCTACTAACTTCTTTCTATTTACTTTCTAAATATTCCGTTAGTGCTGTTGCTGCATGTGTAAAACTAGGAAATTGCTCCACCATACTTACCGCTCTTTTTTTATTTAGTTTGTAAGTCAAATCAAACTCTGTTGTAAACAAAATTGCTGACAAAAACGGATTATTAATAAATGGCAATAAACGATCAAATGCGCTGCCGATTGAGTGAATTTCAAATAATTCTTCTTGCTGAAATTTAAACTTTAACTCCAATTGTAAATCATTCTCCACCACTACCGGCCGCACATAAATATTCATCAATAAAGTGTTCCCAATGGTTTTAGCTAGCGTTAATTTGGCAAAAGTACCATCCTGCAAACTTGCTTTTACCTTAGAATAAAACTCTGAAAAGGTTTCTTGAAATGACATAAAATTAGATTTATGAAGCAAAAAAACCGCACAAACACTCCCGGTTGTGCGGTTTATAGTTTGCTTTAATTAATTACAAATTATTGAAAAAATCGTTCCCTTTATCATCAGTAATAATGAAGGCTGGGAAATTTTTTACTGTTATTTTTCGAACAGCTTCCATACCTAACTCTTCAAAGTCAACTACTTCTACCTTTAAGATGTTATCTTGTGCTAAAATAGCTGCTGGACCTCCAATAGAGCCTAAATAAAAACCACCGTAAGTTTTACAAGCATTCATAACTTGTGGCGTTCTATTTCCTTTAGCAAGCATGATCATACTTCCGCCGGCTTTTTGAAATTCTTCTACGTAAACATCCATTCTTCCAGCTGTGGTTGGTCCAAAACTACCTGATGGCATTCCGTCTGGAGTTTTTGCTGGTCCCGCATAATACACCGGATGATTTTTGAAATACTCTGGCATAGGTTTTCCTGCATCCAAAAGTTCTTTGATTTTAGCATGCGCAATATCACGCGCTACAATCAAAGTTCCGTTCAGTTTCAAACGCGTTTTAATTGGATATTGTGATAACTTTTTAAGAATATCCGCCATCGGTTGGTTCAAATCAATCTCTACAGCAGGTTCTAAATGTGGCGGCGTTGCAGGCAATAAACGCCCAGGATTCACCTCAAGTTGTTCTACAAAAATACCTTCTTTGGTAATTTTTCCCTTTATGTTTCTATCGGCAGAACACGAAACCCCTAATCCTACAGGGCAAGAAGCAGCATGTCGTGGTAAACGAATTACACGTACATCATGCGTAAAATATTTTCCACCAAATTGTGCTCCAATAGCGCTTTCTTGGCAAATTTGTTGCACTCTTTGCTCCCATTCTAAATCACGAAATGCTTGACCGGCCATGTTTCCTGTAGTTGGCAAGTGATCGTAATAACCTGCTGATGCTTTTTTAACAGCAGCCAAATTAGCCTCGGCTGAAGTACCCCCGATTACAAACGCTAAGTGATATGGCGGACAAGCAGAAGTTCCTAAATCCATGATTTTAGCACGTACAAACGCATCCATCGACTTTTCGTTCAAAAGGGATTTCGTTTGTTGGTACAAATAGGTTTTATTGGCAGAACCGCCCCCTTTTGCTAAAAACAAAAACTCGTACGTATTTCCTTTTTTGGCATAAATATCAATTTGAGCAGGGAGATTAGAACCAGAATTCTTTTCTTCGAACATACTGATCGGCACAATTTGAGAGTAACGCAGGTTTTTCTCCTGGTAGGTGTTGAAAATTCCTTTTGAAAGCCACTCGGCATCATCCACACCTGTGTATACGTTTTCTCCTTTTTTAGCCACTACAATCGCTGTTCCGGTGTCTTGACAAGATGGTAATTGACCGTCAATAGCAACTGCAGCATTTTGCAATAAATTATAAGCCACAAAACGATCATTATCTGTCGCTTCTGGATCATCCAAAATAGCACGTAATTTTTCTAAGTGTGAAGTACGAAGCATAAAAGAAACGTCTTTCATGGCTTCTTGCGAAAGCAACTCCAAACCTTTTGGATCAACGGTAAGGATTTCTCTATCACCCAGCTGTTCTACTTTTACGTAGTCTGAAGATATTTTTCGGTATTGTGTATCGTCTTTTAAAATAGGATAAGGATCCTGATAAATAAAGTCCATGGTGTAATGTTTTTACAAATATAAAATAGTTAGTGTAAGTTTAAAAGTTACTCAAAAAGCAACGCTAAACTACTACGTTAAAATACTTGTTAGTAAAAAAAGAATTAGCAAACCGATGGCGATGTATTTGGTATATTTTGACATTGTGATATGAATTAAAAAAATTATTGAATCCCTCAAAAGAATGAAAAATTGATTAAAAATCCTAGTACATAATTGGTTCGTGCGAAATCAAATCAAAATTTAACAATATGTTGTGTTACTACGAAAGTTCAATTATAAGTTTTTTTGTTTTGTCAACGGATTTTAATCCGTTGTAATTAGTCACCATAAAATTGAGAACCTTAGGATTGGCACATTTTTAAGAAAATTTATCGACTGGCTTAAAAAAACCAGCTAGCTACAAAAATTGCTGTAATTACACATATCACGTCTACTAGCAACATGGTTCCTAAAGCGTAACGCGTATTTTTGATATTCACCGACCCAAAATAAACCGCAATTACGTAAAAAGTACTTTCGGCGCTACATTGAAAAATACTACTCAAACGAGCTGTTAAGGAATCCGGACCGAAAGTGTTCATAGAATCAATCAAAAACCCTCTAGAACCTGCAGAACTAAACGGACGCAATAATGCAACTGGCAAAGCATCTGTGATTTCTTTGCTTACACCCATGTTAGAGAAAATAAAGGCAATTCCGTTACTGATAATTTCAAACAAACCACTATTTCTAAACAAGGAAATAGCAACCAACATCCCTAAAACGTAAGGAAAAATAGTTACTCCTGTTTTCACACCATTGTTAGCACCTACTACAAAAGCATCAAAAACGGTAGTGCTTGCGGCAGTAAATTTCTTTTCATTCCAGAATGAAAAAATCAAAGTGAACGCAATAATAGCGATTAAAATTAAAGCTGACAGATTAGATGTAAAGTAGTTTTTACCCACTAAATCAAGTTGGTTCACATACATCAGCAAACCAATAATAGCTGCGATTAACGTAATTAAAACCAATACCAATGACGCACTTTTAAAATTGATTTTTTGTTTGATACCCACGATCAAAAAGGCTGCAATGGTACCTATGAACGACGTGATAATACAAGGCAACATCACATCGGCAGGATTAGCGGCATTAGCGGCAGCACGATAGCCAATGATTGAAGTAGCTATCAAGGTAAGCCCCGAGGCATGCAAGCACATGAACATAATTTGTGCATCACTAGCTTTATCTTTTT
The DNA here is from genome assembly GCF_018069925.1 of Flavobacterium erciyesense. GTDB lineage: Bacteria > Bacteroidota > Bacteroidia > Flavobacteriales > Flavobacteriaceae > Flavobacterium > Flavobacterium erciyesense. Next base: position 5,268 of record NZ_JAGPXB010000017.1, read on the forward strand.
CAGGATTGATTTCTTGTAAACTTTCCATGGCTTTGAGGCCAAAAGGCGTTGCAGCCGAATCTAAACCAAGAAAATTAGCTGCAAAATTCAAAGTCATATACGAAATCGATGGGTGATTTTTGGGAATACTCGGAAATACTTTTACAAAAACTGGACTTAAAGCTTTGGCCAATTTCCCCGAAGCACCTGAAATAATCAGAAGCTCCATTAACCCACAAAAGAAAGCCAAATAAGCCATTAATGGCAAAACTAAATCTAGTAAAGTACTTTTACAAGTAGGCAATAAACCATCTGATTTTTGTACGCCACTGTAGATTTTTACGGTTTTATTTTTAAAAACATAAGTTGTATCCGCGTTTAAAGTGTCGCGATTGACAATCATGGTTTGATCTGGTGCATTTTTGATACTGTCTTTGATAAAAAGGGGCAATTGCTCCGGCATTTTTTCAGAAATCAAAATCGGGTCGTCTTTTTTTCCATTCAATACATAATCAATTGTATAGGTGTTTGCACTGAACAAACTCACTACTACAAAAACAATTGATGAAATAAAAATAACCAACCAAAATCTACTCAATACCATAACTTATAATTTTTGTAAATGTAATAAATCGATATCAATAACAATTACAATGTCAATTTCAATAAAAGAATTTTAAATTGAGATTTCATTTTGACATTCATACTGCCATTCAAGTTACTTACACATGAATAATCTCGTCTTCTATCAACAACTCTTCTCTACGCAAACGCAGAAAAATTTGCGCTACAGCAATAGTATCTCGCTCACAATAAGTAACAATGCGGTCAATGTCTTTTTCCACATAAAAAACATGACCCACTTGACTACCATCGATATCGCCTTTTGAAGAAGGAATGCCTAGTACTTTACACATCAATTTCAAAGAAGTAAAATGTTTGTAATCGCCAAATTTCCACAATTCTAATGTATCTAAATGCGGAATTTCCCAAGGTTTTTTTCCAAATAAATTCAGCTTGTTTGGAATTGCAATATTGTTGATAATCATGCGCCTAGCCAAAAAGGGAATATCAAATTCTTTGGCGTTGTGTCCGCACAAAACATGCTGTGGTTGATTGAAGTGATTGTTGAGCAAATTATTAAAGTCGGAAAGTATTTTTTTCTCCTCGCCAAAAAAACTCGTTACTCGAAAATTACGAATGTCACCTTTGATGGTAAAATAACCTACCGAAATACACACAATTTTACCAAACTCGGCCCAAATACCCGCACGATCATAAAAATCTTCGGGAGAAAACTCTTCTTTGCGCTGGTATTGAGTTTTGTGTTCCCAGAGCGATTGCATTTCAGGATCTAAAGCATCGTAATTTTCAGATTCTGGAACGGTTTCTATATCGAGAAACAGAATGTTGTTGAGATTTATTTTTTCGATCATTTTTTATGGCACGCAGATGACGCTGATTTAAAAGATTTGCACGGATAATCTTAAACGAATATAAAAAAAATATTCATAACCAACTAAAATAAACTATGTTGCGGGGAAGGATTTTCATGCTCTAACAACCATTTTTTGCGCCATAATCCTCCTGCATAGCCCGTTAATGAACCATCACTACCAATGACTCTGTGACAAGGAACTACAATCCAAAGTGGGTTTTTCCCATTTGCGGAAGCCACAGCTCGAATGGCTTTTGGATCACCAAGAAATTTGGATTGTTCTAGATAGGTTCTTGTTTTACCGAACGGAATATCAAGTAATGCGTTCCACACTTTTTGTTGAAAATCAGTTCCCTTGGGATTGAGTTTAAAGGTAAAATCAGTTCTTTGAGAATTGAAATATTCTTGAAGTTGCTGTACAGCCTCTTGTAAAAAAACGGGAATTTGAGCGGATACTTCACCCTCTTCTAAAACTGTTATTTCAGAAACACCATGTACATCACCTGTAATGGCAGCAATTCCTAGCGGAGTATTGATGTAGACTGTTTCCATTTTTTAAAGGTAAAAAAATAATCATTGTAGACTACATACGGTCATAAAAAAACCATTCGTACTTGCGAATGGTCTTTGTTTTTAGCCCTGATAGAAGCGGCATCTCCCGATTTAGAAAAACAAGGCTTTTTTGCCGTAGTTTTTATTTATCGGGAATACAGCGGATAGCAGGATATAGCTCCTAAAAAAAGTAGCTTTATTTTATATGAGAATAGACGTAGGCTTCTAACGCTTTCAATTCCTCGTCAGACATGGCTTTTGTGAGTGCAAAGTTAGCTTTCATTACCTCGTATTGACTTGGGTCTACAATTGGTTCGCCTTCGCCTTTTAAAAACGTGACCATGTCAGCATTTTTACTTTTATAAATACCCGCAATGTCTTGTAAGCTGGGACCGATTACCTTTTTGTCAATTTGGTGACAGGCGATACAATTTCCCTTTCCTTCAAAAATTTCTTTTCCTAATTCTACTGGAGTTTGAGCAACTTCTTCAGTAGTTGTTGGGTACAAGGATTCTTTTTTGGTTTCTTCTTTTTTACAAGATAGAAAGCAACATACTGCTACTAAGCAAAGGATCTTTTTCATTATTTTTTATTTAAAAGTATAGCGGCTTCTTTAGCAAAATAAGTCGAAATTAAACTGGCTCCTGCACGCTTGATGCACATTAACTGCTCCATCATGGTTTGGTCGTGATCCAACCAACCTCTTTCGGAAGCGGCTTTGATCATGGCATACTCGCCAGAAACATGGTATACCGTTACAGGCACATGAACCGCATTTTTTACCTCACGAACGATATCTAAGTATGCAATCCCGGGTTTTACCATGACCATATCAGCGCCTTCTTCAACATCCCAAAGTGCTTCTTTGATGGCTTCAAGACGATTGGCATAATCCATTTGATAGGTTTTTTTATTTTTTGGAACAACGACATCCGCTTCTTTCGGAGCAGAGTCTAGAGCATCGCGAAAAGGTCCGTAAAATGCCGAAGCATATTTGGCAGAATAACTCATGATGCCCACGTTATGATACCCTGCAGCATCTAAACCTTGGCGCAAGCGTAGTACACGTCCGTCCATCATATCGCTTGGCGCTACAAAGTCGGCACCAGCTTGAGCATGAGATACGGCCATTTTTACCAAAGCATCGTTGGTAGAATCATTTTCGACATCGCCATTTGCTATGATTCCGTCATGACCATAAATAGAATACGGATCTAAAGCTACATCAGGCATGACAATCATTTCTGGACAAGCGGCTTTGATGGCACGAATGGCATTTTGCATAAGTCCGTTTGGGTTCCAGGCTTCAGTACCGGCGTTGTCTTTTAGATTTTCGTCAACTTTTACGTAGATGTTTACTGCTCGAATTCCTAAATCGAATAATTCTTGCACTTCTTTAACCGTCAAATCAATAGAACGGCGGAAAATTCCCGGCATAGATGGAATTTCTACTTGTACGTTTTCGCCTTCGGCAATAAACATAGGAAACATAAAATCACTTGGACTTAATGTAGTTTCTCTAACTAAGGAACGAATGGATTCGTTAACTCTCAATCGACGACCTCTTTGTAATGGGAACATGATTATTTGAATATTTTTAATATTATTATAACTACTATTAATAGTATTGGGATGACCAAAAATGATATGATTCTGACAGTTATTAGCTCATTACGTTCATATTTTTTTGAAACAAAAGATCTTAACATTAGTAAAAATGAAATTAATACAACAAACATTATAAGTAACGCATATAGTTTATCATCAAAAGGCACACTTGAATTTGATGTATATGCCCCTTGGAATAACAATGCAATTATAGCAGAAAAAATACCTAATAATTCAATGTTTTTCTTTGAATTACTTTTAATGTCTTCTTGTAGTTCATCTCTATCTTTTTCAAAATGCTTCATTATTGAATTAAGATTACTTAGACTCTTTATTTCATTTTCAACCCTTAAAATGGATGCCTCTGTATACTTTTCAAATTCATCATACTTTTCAAATTCTATTGGTAAAGAGAAAGTAGCAGAAGAAAACACATTGATAATCTTATCTCCTAAAACATGTTTTTTTAAGCATTCTCTGAAAGGTAATTGATATGAATAATTCAAATGTACTTTAGACCACTTTAAAAATCTTTTAAAAAAATCAAAATATTTCTTTAAAAGATCTAATGATTTATTTACTTGTTTTATTGAATCCTCTGAATCCTTATTATTAAGTGAAAATTCACTTATTTTAATTTCAATGTAATTATTTAAAAAATCACATATTTTATAATATGGAAAAAAATTATTTAGAAAAGATTCATCTTGAATTTTTTGAATTTTTTTAATATCGCCATTAATAAGCATCTCTATCTCATCTATATGCAAATCAAAAGAGATATTCCTAATTGCTTCTGAGAAAACATTATTTGATATATAGTTCTTAATTTTATTTAATGAGAAACTATCAAAAACTATATTATCAATCGGTATTGAGTCAATTTCTGTTAAAAGCTCTTTAAGTTTATTTAAATCTGTATTTAAATCTTTGTAGCATTTCGTTAAAGCGTGAAAATCTAAAGCACTGACCTTACCTATTTTTAGTATTTTTTGAGAATTCCTATTCAGAGTGATTGATTTCTCATAATTATCCTCGCTTAAAAAGTGATTTTTAGAATATCTATCCCAATCTTTAAAAACATCAAATTGGAGTTTATGAGAAACAAAATCGAAGTTAGATTCTTTTCCCAAAAAAACATAATTTTCATTATGTACATCCTCTTCTTTATACTTTCTAATTATAAATTTTCTAATTAAAAAAGTGCTTTTTTCGATTAATAAAATTAAAATATTGGAAATAGCGGGAGTTGATTTAAAGTACTTATTACAGCTCTCTAATTCATTTTTTGAAATTAATAAACTTTTTAGATCTTCAATATCATATTTTAGATAGAAATCCTTTCTTAATAAGATTAAATTATTTTTTATAGAAAGTAAAAGCTCTTTTTTTAAATCACTATCATTTATAAAACGGCTATTCTTTAGCTCTTCTAAAATGTCTTGAGTTTGGTCAGATAAATCAAAAAGTGTATTTAAAGATGGATTTTCCACCAGTCGCAATAAAAATTTAGAGTTAGATTGATATTCAATGAGACACTTTTTTAAAATTGACAATGGCTCTATCTCCTCTATTTTTCCCTCTAATGATAGTAGTAATTTTTCATCGATACCTTCCTTAAATTGAACATATTGTAGTCTACCACAAACAGCAATTGTTTTTTTTATTGTATCCAAAAAATCATTAAGGAAGCACTCACCAGCAATTATAGATAAATGCAAATATTCAAAATACTTTACTAAAACGTCTTCTTCGAACTTTTGAATTTCATTTTCAAAATGACTCAAAAAAACATCACCATAAAAATCTTCATCTTCTTCAATTCCTATTAAAGAGGTCTCTCTTAGAGCATTTTCATATGCTTCTGTAGACCAATCTGTCTTTGATAAAACAGTAATTTGATTTAATATTTCTTTTAACCATTCACAATTCATTATAATCAAACTAAATCTAAATTAATAACTTTTATATCTTTAGTAATATCTTCTTTTGGGATTATAGAAGAATATGAATTCCTAGCTCTAGCTAGCATATAATTTTTTCTCCAACAATTCCATTTATGCGATAAATCAACAAGAGTTCCTGCATCAGCAAAGACTAATCTCGGCTCAAGTTCCATTAAGATTTCAATTGAAGACAATATCTTAGATTCTACATTTTGATTAATTAACGGCTTATTTCCTGTGAAAGTAATATTGTCATTTGACAATATAAATTCATTAAAATTTTTATTAATTCTAATTCTGGTATAAACAGTAGTTTCAACTGGACCATAAGGCATCGCCCAAAATTCATTCTCATTTAAGAGCAAATCATCTTTGTCACTATTTATTGCAATGACAAAAAAATGAAGTTTAATTAATTTTAAAATACTAAAATCATTATTTCTGTTAAAATCTTCAATAGAGACAATGTTGTTTTCTTTCATATACCAATCACGCAAATGAAAAACTACGTTTTTGAATATTTCAATTGAATTTTCCATAAAAACTCGTTATTTAGATTAAGTAAATGTAATGTATTAAATCCAATTTATCGGGTTTTCTAGCACTTTCAATAACTTTTCTTCTTCGCTTCCATCCTCTGGATGATGATCGTATACCCACTGAACGTGTGGTGGTAATGACATCAAAATAGATTCAATTCTTCCATTGGTTTTTAGGCCAAATAAAGTGCCTTTGTCGTGTACCAAATTGAACTCAACATAACGACCTCTTCGGATTTCTTGCCAGGTTCTTTGTTCTGGGGTATATGGTAAATTTTTTCGTCGTTCTAAAATTGGAACATAAGCGGTAAGAAATGAATTGCCAACTTCGGTTACAAAATTGTACCAGTTTTCCATTGACATTTGTTCGGTTTCCTTGCAATAATCAAAGAATAATCCGCCTAGTCCACGAGCTTCATTACGGTGTGCATTCCAAAAATAGGCATCACATTGTTTTTTATATTTCGGATAAAACTCTGGATTGTGTTTATCACAAGCAGTTTTACAGGTTTGATGAAAATGAACTGCATCTTCTTCAAATAAATAATAGGGCGTTAAATCCTGTCCGCCACCAAACCAACTGTTGATTACGTTTCCGTTATCGTCATACATTTCGAAATAACGCCAATTGGCATGAACCGTAGGTGCCATTGGGTTCTTAGGATGGATTACCAAACTCAATCCGCAAGCAAAAAAATCAGCTTCGCCCACGTTGAATAATTTCTGCATCGAATCGGGTAATTTTCCGTGCACTGCCGAAATATTGACTCCGCCTTTCTCGATAACATTTCCGTTTTCAATTACACGTGTTCGTCCTCCGCCACCTTCTGGACGTTCCCAAAGATCTTCCTTGAATTTGGCTTGACCTTCAACAGCTTCTAAGCCAGCAACAATCTGGTCTTGAAGATTTTGTATGTAGGTGTAAAATTTATTTTTCATATTTATCAGTTATCAGTCGCAGTTGCCAGTCGCAGTTATTCGGTAAACTGAAACTGAGACAGTTTACTTTTGATACTCCTTCACAGCATCAATAAATGCTTTGGCATGATCTACCGGAATATTTGGTAAAATACCATGGCCTAAATTCACAATGTATTTGTCTTTTCCGAATTCGTCAATCATTTCGTGAACCATTTTCTTGATAGTTGGAATTGGTGACAACAATCTTGATGGATCAAAATTACCTTGTAAAGTGATGTTTCCACCTGACAAATAACGTGCATTTCTAGGTGAACAAGTCCAATCTACTCCTAGTGCAGAGGCTTTACTTTTACCCATTTCATTTAAAGCAAACCAACATCCTTTTCCAAAAACAATAACTGGAGTTACTTCAGCTAAGGCATCGATGATTTGGTTGATGTATTTCCATGAGAATTCTTGGTAATCAACTGGCGATAACATACCGCCCCAAGAATCAAATATTTGTACTGCATTCACACCTGATTTTACTTTTTCTAATAAGTATAAAATAGTAGTATCGGTGATTTTTTGTAATAAAGTGTGCGCCGCTACTGGATCTGAGAAACAGAATCCTTTGGCAGTATCAAAACTTTTAGACCCTTTACCTTCAACAGCATAACAAAAAATAGTCCATGGCGAACCCGCAAAACCTATTAAAGGAACCTCATCGTTCAACATTTCTTTTGTCAACTTTACAGCATCAAAAACGTAACCTAAAGTTTCATTTACATCCGGAACAAACACTTGGTTTACTTGTTCCATGGTACGAATAGGATTTGGGATAATTGGTCCTAAATTGTCTTTTAATTCCACGTGAATTCCCATAGCGCGAGGCACAACAAGAATATCCGAAAATAAAATGGCAGCATCTGGGGCAATTCTACGAATAGGTTGAACCGTAATTTCGGCAGCTAATTCAGGAGTTTCGCAACGAGTGAAAAAGTCATATTTGTCTCGCAAAGCTCTAAATTCTGGTAAATACCTTCCTGCTTGACGCATCATCCATACCGGTGGGCGTTCAACAGTTTCTCCTTTTAGTGCTCTTAAAAACAAGTCATTTTTTAACATAATTCTATTTTTTTATTCCTCTTTGAGGGTTTGTTTTGATCTATTTGATAGGCTTTATTCGCCTTCTGTTGTATAATATTCTATGAGTCCGATAATTAAATCTTCAATAGTTGGCTCTTCGGCCACCACAATGCTCTTTGTTTTTCCTTTTAAAGCCGCGGCGGTAGTCTCGCCAATGCAAAAGCAAACTTCTTTTTTTAGCTTATTTTCTTTTAAGTAACTCTCTACTCCCGATGGGCTAAAAAAGAGGATCCCTGCAAAATTTTCTAGACTTGAAATTTTAAATGGTGCTAACTTAGTTTGGTACACTTCAATTTCATTAAACACGATTCCAGCATCCTTTAGTGCTTGCGGTAAAGTTTCTTTACGCAAATTACCACTAAAAAAAGTGTAGCTGTTTTGACTGTAAATTAAGGTGATAATTTCGGCTAGCTCTGAAGCATAATCCATGTAAACATCTACCGTAAAACCATTTTGCTCTAGTAATTCTTTGGTTTTGATGCCTACGCAAAAAGCAGTTTTGGTTCGTAAACCTTCCCAACCGTCTTGTTCTAACAAACTTAAAACAGCGTTCTGACTACTGAAAATAAGATTTTCTTGAATATTTTGAAGTGAAAATGGAGTGTTTGTTATTTCGATAAAATCTTGTTCCAAAAGATCAAAGTTGGCATCGAGAACCGCTTTTCTTTGAACTCCAGAAAGTGTTTTGGTAGATAAAATATTAATTTGCTCCATTATTTCTTTAAGCTGTTTTTGATGGATGTCATAAGTGCTGCTCCACCATTTTCAAGAATTTCTTGTGCGCAATAAAATCCTAATTTTTTCCACTCTTGCATTGGAACGGTTTTTTCTACTTCGATTTTTTCTTTTCCATCAATAGAAAACAAAACGCCTTTGAAAACAATATCGTCATCTACAAAAACGGCTAAAGCACCAATTGGAGCTGTACAACCGCCTTCTAGCGTTCTTAAAAATTGTCTTTCAATGTGGGTGCACACTTCTGTATCAATATCATTCAACTCATGCAGAGCTTGTCTTGAAAATTCATCTTCAGCCATGGCTACTACCAGCATAGCTCCTTGGGCTGGTGCGGGAATCATCCAATCAAGATCAATATAATCTTCTGGTTTAAGGTTGATTCTTTCCAATCCTGCTGCTGCAAATACAGCTCCACTCCAATCGCTTTCTTGTAGTTTTTTCATGCGTGAATTTACATTTCCGCGTAAATCAACCACCGTATGATTCGGGTATTTATTAAGCCATTGTGCTTGACGGCGCAAACTACCCGTAGCAATGGTTCCAGTTTGATTTAAAAAATCGAGATTGCCTTTGTGTACTAAAATATCGAGTGTATTGGCTCTTTCGAGAACGGCTGCTTGAACAATTCCGTGTGGTAACGCAGTTGGAACATCTTTCATAGAATGTACCGCAATATCAACATCGCCATTAATCATAGCCACATCGAGTGTTTTAGTAAAAATTCCAGTGATTCCTAATTCATAAAGAGGCTTATCAAGAATGATATCGCCTTGCGATTTTACGGCTACAATTTCAGTTTTGTACCCTAAATCATTTAGTTTTTTTTGGACGGTATGAGCTTGCCAAAGTGCCAATTCGCTATCGCGAGTTCCTATTCTAATTACTTTTTGAGCCATATTACGATTGCATCCTTAAAAAACGAAAGGATTATTTTATTGTGTAATTTTAAGACAAATTAATCTTGTATTTTTCTTCAATTGCTGAAGGTACAACTTTTGGGGCCAACTGTCCAATTTGAAACACTTTTTCAATAAAATCAATGCTATCGTCTACCGATGTATTTTCATCTTTTAGATGACTTGCAAAATGATTAGTTATTTTTTGAATGATTCTTGAACTGATTAAATCCGCTTGTTCCTCGTCAAAGTTAATTGTTTTTTTTCTTTGTAACGCCAATTCGGTCGCAACAATATCATTTAACTTAGCTTTTAGTGCGTGAATAGTTGGCGCATATTTACGACCATTCATCCAAGTATTTAACTCTAATTTTAAATCCTCAATAATCGCTTCGGCAGCAGGAATGTGCTGTTTTCTGCGCTCTAAAGTGTCATCCGTCATTTGAGATAAATAATCTAAATGAATTAATGTTACACCATCGATATCAGCAACATCAGGATTTACATTTCTTGGAATTGATAAATCCAGAATTAAAAGCGGCTTTTTAAGGTTCAAAAGTGTTTTGTCAATAGTTGGATTCTTGGCTCCGGTAGCCACAACTAGCACATCTGTTTGCTGAATTTCTTCTTGCAAATTGGCATAATCTTTTACAACAACATTCAATTTTCCAGCCAATTGTTCCGCCTTATTTTTTGTTCTGTTGATTAGCGTTATGTGACCGTTTTTTGTGTGTTTTACTAAATTTTCGCAAGTATTTCTACCAATTTTTCCAGTTCCAAAAAGCAAAATGTTTTTGTTACCAATGTTTTCTACATTACGAATAATATATTGAACTGATGCAAACGAAACCGATGTTGCACCAGATGAAATTTCAGTATCTGTTTTAATTTTTTTACTCGCTTGAATAACCGAGTTTACTAAGCGATCCATAAAGGTGTTTACTAAACCTTCTGTTTTACTTACTTTGAATGCATTTTTGATTTGGCTGATGATTTCAAAATCACCTAATATTTGACTATCTAAACCTGTTCCTACACGAAACATGTGGTTGATAGCATCTTGACTTTTATAAATGTAAGCTACTTCTTGAAACTCTTCGACAGAGCCATTGCTGTTTTCACAAAGTAATTTGATTAACTCGTAAGGATGATTAGCAAATCCGTATATTTCGGTTCTATTACAAGTAGAAGTAACAATTAAGGATTCTATTCCTTCTTCTTTAGCTTGCGCCAAAAGTGCTGATTGTGCACTAGCGTCAAGGCTAAATTTCCCTCTCATGGTTGCGTCTGCTTTCTTGTAACTTAAGCCTAAAGCATAAAAAGTGGTGTTTTTGGACATACTAAATTTTTCCATATTATACTTTCCTTAAAAAGTTCAACAAAATTATTACTAACTATTTTATAAAAACAACGCTAGAGGTACTTTTTATATCGCTATGAAATTAAATATTTGATTGGTGCCTTTTTTGCTCTTAAAAGAGTCGATTTTCACTGAAATCAAGCTTTAAACACAGTGTTATATATATTAATTCTAAATAAAGGGTTTGTTTTTCCAAGATTTGCGATTGTAAAAAATATCGCTAAGGGTTCAAAACATCGAGTAGTATTTGTAAAAATTATTTAATTTAAAATACGTTACTCTACATTATTACTTTAACAAAAAAGAAATAAAAACGCTACCCAAAAAAGGTAGCGTTTTTAACCTTTTCATACTATTCTTGTACGATTGGAGCTCTTAAAGACTCTAATACTGCAACAATATCAGTATATAATTTTGTGTTAGCTGCAACACCATTAGCATTTGCAGCTGCACCTACGTACCCAACAAATTTAGTGTACTCAGCTGCATTAGATTTTTTACCCATACGTGGGTTTGTAGCTGGATTGTGTGCTGCTACCATGTTAAGACCAGAATAAGTGTTTACTGCATTTGTTCCTCCTGTATTGAAAGAGAAAAAGTCAGTAAGATTATCAACTAAAACAGCTAGTTTAGTTGTATTTCCTGCTCCAACTTCAGTCAATACTGGTGCAAAATGTGCTCCTAAGTTACCTGAAGCATTATTTTGAACATCAGCTACGATAAGCCCTACAGTAGAGTTTACTACTTTGCGGAAATTTAGACGTCCTTGCTCAATCATTTGACCAGAATTATCTGGATCAGCAACCATTGCACTTCCGCCTAAACGAGCGTAGATTGAAGCCTCTGCTGCTGGTGCAGCATCATCATCATTGTTACAAGAAACCAAAGTTGCTGATGCAACTAATAACACACCAAGTGTTAATTTTGAAAAATGTTTCATAATAAAAGTATTTAAGAATTAATTAAAAAATTGATTTACTTTTTGAAAAAATTTATAGCTCGCGCTGTTTTGATCTACAGGGCAAACTTCTTTATTAGCTAAAGCTTCTGGTAAAATGTAACGCTGTGCGTCATATGCTCCTTTAGCCATCAACTCATTGTATACTTTCTCAGAGTTGGTTACTTTGTTATTGTGGAAGTACACCACCACATTGCGTTTTACAATAATAGAGTCAGAAGTCAATCCATCTATTGTTCTCAAATCAGCACAAATTTTCTTTGCTTGCACAGAGTCAATGTTTGATTTAAAATCGATTCGGCTCACTTGTAAGTTGGGAGTATCATATACAGCGGGCTTAGCCGTTATAATATGAAAGATAAAAATGGCAATAAACAACACAACTATAGTTAGTCCTGCCCAAAGTACCTTTTTAAAAATTTTGTTTGTTTTCATAGGTTTGTTGTTTTTTATTTGTTGTATTTGTGTTGATATACGTGCACTATTTTAACTTGGTTTTTTCAAAATGTGTTAAAAAAGCTATTTAAATTCATTTTAAATAAAAAAAATAGTACAAACTTCTCGTTTTTAACTTCTTAAAAAACTCTGGCCAAATTAAATCCAAAGAAAACATCTCCTTTGTTCCAATCTCCAGTTGTTCTTCCTAAGAAACCTGCTTCGTCAATTCCTTGTGAATTAGTAAAGTGCATTTGAAAAACGTGTCCACCCGTTTCCAAATCAAAACCAATAGAAAGTGGATTATTAAATACTGAATTTCCTGCACGGTTTAAATGAGCCGCATAATCAATATTTAACGACCATCTTTTAGAAAACTTATATCTACCACCCATACCTATTGCGTATTGTGTATTGTCTTGCAAAGGATTGTCTACAAAATTTTCATGAAATATAGATGGAGCAAGTTCAAGAGATAATTTTTCTGAAAACTTACGAGAAATCAGTAATTGACCAACGTAGGTTAAACGATCACTGAATTCTAGATTTGGATACAAACTTTCTTTTAAAGTATTGTTGATAGACATACTATTGAAGCCAGCAATAGTAACCGGAAAACCATCTTTAACTTGTGAAAACAAAGCGTATTTTGCAGCAAAATCATACGCCAACTGATTACGCGCAGCACTTACATGTAAACCTTCGGTTAAACCATAAATGAATTTTATTTGTGTATTGGCATTATCTAGACCATAAAATCCTTCAAAGCCATCTTTAACAGACCCAAAACGGTGCGCTACTACAAAATATAGATCGCCTTTTGCAGCAAGTTTAGTAGATTCTAAGTTTACAATTTTAAGCGCCTTGAATGCAGAGGTAACTTTCTCTTTGCCAGCAGCGGGTTCAACACCATCTAACAAATCATCTTGTGCAAAAGTCAATAAGGGTAATAGAAATAATAATAAGGTTAATTTTTTCATGTGTTTGGGTTTTTAAAATTGTTGTTTATTTAACTATCGAAATTTGATCTAGCTTGTACTCTTCTAATAATTCATCATAACCTAAAAATCTACCTTTAATCGTTATCGTTTTTCCGGTTAAAGCCTTAAGAGGCGTTTTTTCAATGAAAGTTCCAAAAACTTTTTCACCTAATACAATTGAGTTATTTGCCTCATCTACACTAGTAACCACATCAACCAACTCAATAGTTTTGTCTGAATATTTGGCATTAGCAACGCTATCATTGGTTTGAAATTCAACATCCATATTAGGAATAGAAACCACATAATCAGCTGTTTCAGTTTTAATATCACGATGCTCTTTGTATAAAAACAGATAAGAGCAAGTAGCAACTACTCCTACAAGTGCAATTCCTACAAGTATTTTTTTGTTCATGGTGGGCAATTTTTTAGGTTTAAGGGATATACGATAAAAAGATTCTTATGGTTTCTTCATTATTTTTTAATATTGTTTAAAACTAAAGCTTCGTTTTTATCGTAAATAAAATTATAATTCACTACTATTGGTAATTATTTAAAAGTTAACAACTTACGATAAATTTAAAACAAAAAACATGAAATCACAATTAGTATTCACAGCTTTAACGTTTGTTGCACTTTTGACAAGCTGCAGCAATGAGGATTCAGAAACACTTACATCAACGCCACCTCCTAACTCTACGGCCAAAGTGACCTATAATCAAAACATTAAAACAATTATTGACAACAATTGCGTGGTTTGCCATGCGGCAGTACCACGAAATGGCGCTCCAAATTCATTAGTAACTTACGCACAGGTAAAAGAATCGATTACCAATCGTGGTTTATTAAACCGCATCTCTCTTCCTAACGGGAATGGTTTACTAATGCCACAAGGCGGGCCAAGGATGCCACAAGGTACGATAGATTTAGTTGCGAAATGGCAACAAGACGGATTATTAGAACAATAAATAATTGAAAATGAAGAAATTAATAACTGTAGCGTTATTATGCCTAACTCTAACAGGCTTTGCGCAAGAAAAAATGATCACTAAAACAGGTAAAATTAACTTTGAAGGATCGGTTTCATCTTTTGAAGAAGTTAAAGCCTCGAACAACAATGTCACATTTGTATTAAATCCTAACACAGGAGAAATTGCAAGTTTAGCATTAGTAAAAGGTTTTCGATTTAAAGTGGCACTTATGGAGGAACATTTTAACGAAAACTACGTAGAAAGCGATAAATACCCAAAAGCTACTTTTAAAGGTAAACTTTCTAGCTTTGACGTAAAAAATCTAAGTGAAACACCAAAAGAGTTCCCGTTAACCGGTAAATTAGAGTTGCATGGCAAAACGAATGATATTAAAACCACTGCAAAAATAAGTAAAACTGCTGCGGGCATTAAGATTGTCTCAAACTTTGCAGTAAATGCTAGTGATTACAATATTGCTATTCCTGCTGTTGTAAAACGAAAAGTATCAAACAAGATTAACATCGAAATTGATGCTACCGTAAAATAGAGTACAAAGAATAAAATTTGTATAAAATTATGGCGTACGCTCTGTAAAACCGTGAAAAAGATTTAATTTTGAAAGACAAAAACAATCTGACGCCTAGCTGTGGATTGAAAATTTTAAAAAAGAAATCAAAACATGGAAGAAGAAATTAACATTGAAAACGATTTTACCTTAATTCGATTTCAAAACGACAGTTCGGCCCCATTGTTTGCGCAGCGTGAAACTACAAGTGGTTTAATTCAATTTCATTTTGGTCTAAAAGGAAATGCCAAGTTTTTGTTTAATCAGGGTAACTATGCTTTAGAACTAAAAGAAGAAAAGTCGCTACTTTTATACAATCCACAAAAAGAACTGCCCTTGAACTTGGAATTAGCTCCAAATTCTTGGGTTATTTCTGTAATAATTTCTATTAAAAAATTTCACGCTCTTTTCTCTACCGAAGCTGATTATATCACATTTTTAAGTGCTGATAATAGAGACAAAAAATACTATAACGAAGGAAATATAAGTCCATCAATGGCTATTGTGCTGTCACAATTGTTTCATTACAATTTGCATCCTTCTATTAAAAACTTGTATTACAAAGGCAAAGGCTACGAGTTGTTGAGCCTGTATTTTAACCGTACCGAAGATCCAAATGCAGAGCAATGTCCGTTCTTGATTGATGAAGACAATGTAATTAAGATAAAAAAAGCCAAAGAAATCATCATTTCAAACATGGCAGAACCACCGGGATTGCAAGAATTAGCAGACGAGGTGGGGCTGAATATCAAAAAACTGAAAATGGGATTCAAACAAATTTATGGCGACACCGTTTACGGATTTTTATTTGATTACAAAATGGATTTTGCACGCAAACTACTTGATAGCGGTTCATACAACGTGAACGAAGTGGGATTAAAAATCGGCTATAGTACCGGCAGTCATTTTATTGCAGCATTCAAAAAGAAATTTGCCACCACGCCAAAAAAATACTTAATGTCCATCAACCCAAACATGAATTAGGGTATTGATTTTAGATATTAAACGATAAATAAAAAATAGTTAATCTCCGGATATAAAAAGTAAGTTTAATTACTTTTGTTCTAACAAAAAACAACAACATGAAAGGTGTATTATTAGTAAACTTAGGCTCTCCAGAAAGTCCAACTCCAAAAGATGTAAAGCCGTATTTAGATGAGTTCTTGATGGATAAATACGTGATAGACGTTCCATTTTTATTGCGTGCATTATTGGTACGTGGAATCATTTTACAAACGAGACCTAAAAAATCAGCTGCAGCTTACTCAAGGATTTGGTGGGACGAAGGATCTCCGCTTGTTGTTATTTCGCGTCGTATGCACGAAAAAGTGCAAGCGCAAGTTGATGTGCCAGTTGCTTTAGCAATGCGCTACGGAAATCCATCCTTATTGTCTGGTTTACAAGAACTACATGATAAAGGAGTGACCGAAGTAATGTTGTTTCCGTTGTACCCACAACACGCGATGGCCTCTACTACAACCATTTTAGAATTAGCCGAAGAGCACCGCAAAAAATATTTCCCTGAAATGAAATTCACGATAGTACCTGCGTTTTACAACAAACCTGACTATCTACAAAACTTAGCCGACTCGATCAAAGGCCATTTAGAAGGTTTTGATTACGATCATTTGTTGTTTTCATACCACGGAATTCCAGAACGTCACATTCGTAAAACAGATGTAACCAAATCACACTGCAAAATTGATGGATCTTGTTGTAACACACCATCACCAGCGCATGAGTTTTGCTACCGCCATCAATGTTACGAAACTACCAAACAAGTAGTTAAACTTTTGGGAATTCCAGAAGGAAAATACAGCCAAACCTTTCAGTCACGTTTAGCAGGTGACAAATGGTTGCGTCCATACACTGACGTGGAAGTAAACAAAATGCCTGAAAAAGGAATTAAAAATCTAGCTGTAGTTACTCCTGCATTTGTCTCTGACTGTTTAGAAACACTAGAAGAAATTGCAATGGAAGCCAACGAAGAATTCTTGCACCACGGTGGCGAAAAATTTATGGCGATTCCTTGTTTAAATGATAGTGACGATTGGTGTAAAACTGTGAGCAATTGGATTACTAATTGGACAAAAGTAACAACAACAAGTACTGCAACAGCAGAATCTGTTGCAGTGTAAAGTTATCAAAGCTCCCTGTTATTTATAACAAGTGAAAAATGATTTAAACAGCCTTTGCGATAAAGTAAATGCTCTACAAATCCATAATTTTTATAGATAATTCCCCAACTGTTGGGCAATAAATCGGTTTGCATTACATTATTGTCGTGTCCGTTTTATTGCCCATCAATTTTTAATAACATCAACAAAAGAGCTTATAAAATTGATAACAGCAATATTTTGCCTAATATTTCAATAAAAATCAACAGCTTTAGGCTGGAGTAAACTCAGATTTTTCTTTTTTCTGCAAGTAGTCAATCTACCTTTTTTTAGGTATTTTTGGACTGCGAATTGAACTTCTGATTTTTGATGCACTTACTCACTAACGGTTTTCAATTTGAACCAAAAAATCTACACGCAACTAAAAAACAAATAAATGGAATTCTACAATTACATTAAATCTCTTCACCTCATCTTCGTAATCACTTGGTTTGCAGGTTTATTTTATATCGTACGATTGTTTGTATACCAAATTGAAGCTGCTGCAAAACCTTCACCAGAAAAAGAAATCTTACAAAACCAATACAAAATAATGACCTACCGCTTATGGTATATCATCACTTGGCCATCAGCGGTTCTAGCAAGTATTTTTGCTTTTTGGATGTTGTTTTTTACGGAACTAGGGCAAGCTTGGTTACAAATGCCATGGATGCACGTAAAGCTTGGCTTTGTTTTTGCGCTGTATTTGTACCATGCCAAGTGCCAGCAAATTTTCAATCAATTGCAACGAAATGAAGTAAAATATTCTACTAATTTCATGCGATTATGGAATGAAGGAGCTACCATTATTTTGTTTGCCGTAGTGTTTTTAGTAATTTTAAAAAACGCTGTCAATTGGATTTATGGCGTAGTTGGGATTTTCCTTTTCTCCATTATTATCATGCTTGGTTTTAAATTTTATAAAAAAATAAGAGAACGCAACAATTCTTAATTCAAAACCAGATAGCGAACAGCTATTGTAAATTACTCAACATGTTCAAAGGCTTCAAAATAGCAATGCTTTCACTGCGGATTAGGATTTTCCTATCTATGATTGTATTGATATTAATGGCTTCGGTAATTTTGGCATCTATCTCAATTATTCAGTTTAAAAATGAGGCTAAAGAATACCATCAAGAACGCCTCGAGCGCAATGAAAATGCAGTAAAACAGCACATTAATTTTATTCTTTCTACGACTACTTATCCTTTGAATGCCGCGAATTTAGATCTGATTTTTAAAGATAAAATTCACGAATTGGCGCACATCCACAACATTGAAATCAATATTTACAGTTTGGATGGAAAGTTACTAAAATCATCAAAAGAGTCCTTTTCAGTTGATAAAGTAGCACCGCCGATACCGAAATACATTTTAAAACTCGTACGCTCTTCTATTGAAAAAAGGTATGTTGACATCAAAACGATTGAAGGTAAAAAAAACCGTTCGGCATTTAGCCAAATCAAAGACGACAAATTCAAACCTCTTGGTATTTTAAATTTACCTTACGTAGAGGACGATGGCTATTATGAAAATGAGCTCAAAAACTTCCTCATTCGCTTGGGACAAGTCTACACTTTTATGTTGGTAATGGCCTTTGCGCTAGCCTATTTTTTATCATCGTATATTACAAAATCACTCAAAACTATTTCTGACAAGTTGAGTGAAACTAGCTTGAACCAAAAAAACGAAAAAATTGTTTTGGAGGCCAATAGTAAAGAGATCAATTTGCTTATCAAAGCCTACAACGCCATGGTGGATGAATTAGAAAAAAGTGCTATTAAACTGGCTCAAAGCGAACGCGAAGGCGCTTGGCGCGAAATGGCCAAACAAGTGGCGCACGAAATCAAAAATCCGTTGACTCCAATGCGCTTAACTGTGCAGAGTTTTCAGCGTAAATTTGACCCCACTGATGCCAATGTAAAACAAAAAATGAATGATTACTCCGAAACACTCATTCAACAAATTGATACCATGAGCGCTGTGGCTTCGGCATTTTCAAACTTTGCCTCGATGCCAGCACAACAAAACGAAACCCTAAATGTGGTTGAAGTAGTTGAGCTTGCGATGGATATTTTTAACGAAGAATATATTGAGTTCAAAAGCGAATCACCCGAAATTATTTCTAAAATTGACCGTACGCAACTCATTCGGATTATTACCAACTTGGCAAAAAACGCCATTCAGTCTATACCCGAGCAGCAAGAGGAAAAGAAAGTTACCGTTACCATTCGTAAAGAAATGAACACCGTTTTAATCACCGTTTCAGATAATGGAGTTGGTATTCAGGCAGGTGATGTACATCGTATTTTTGAACCTAAATTCACCACTAAAAGCAGTGGAATGGGACTTGGTCTTGGAATCATAAAAAACATTATTGAAAATTATAAAGGAACAATTACCTTTGAGAGCGAATACGGAAAAGGAACCACTTTTACGGTATCGCTACCGATTTTGCACACATAAAAAACAAAATATATGAACTACGAAAACATTTTAATTACAACTGAAAATAACATTGCCACGGTTACCATTAATCGTCCTACAAAACTCAATGCGCTAAATGTTGCAACGATTTCTGACTTGCACAAAGCGTTTAAAATATTAGCCAAAAATGACGAAGTAAGAGCTATTGTATTAACTGGTAGCGGTGAGAAGGCTTTTGTTGCTGGTGCTGATATTTCAGAATTTGCTCATTTCTCTATTGAAGAAGGAACGCAATTGGCTGCTGAAGGACAAGAAAAATTATTCGATTTCATAGAAAATTTAAAAACTCCTGTAATTGCAGCGGTTAACGGCTTTGCATTGGGTGGTGGTTTAGAATTGGCGATGGCATGTCATTTTAGAGTAGCTTCAGACAATGCCAAAATGGGTTTACCTGAAGTTTCATTAGGTGTAATTCCAGGTTACGGAGGAACGCAACGTTTGCCACAGCTAGTTGGAAAAGGTCGAGCTATGGAACTTATTATGACTGCTGGAATGCTTACTGCTACCGAAGCGCACGGAATGGGATTAGTTAATCACGTGGTACCGCAAGAGGAATTAGTAGCGTTTTGTATGACTATTGCCAACAAAATAATTAAAAACTCTCCTTATGCCATTGGCAAAGCTATCAAGGCTGTAAATGCTAACTTTAAAGAAGGAAAAAACGGCTACGAAGCCGAGATTAAAGCCTTTGGTAAATGTTTTGGAACACAAGATTTTAAAGAAGGAACAACGGCTTTCTTAGAAAAAAGAAAAGCAGTTTTTACTGGGAAATAAAAAACAAAAAAAGAGAGCCATTTGAGCTCTCTTTTTTGTTACTACTTCTCTCCTTCCCATTCGGCATAAAATTGAGAAAGGAAACCTTCCATGTATTTATGACGCTGTTGTGCTATTTGTTTACCAGTATCCGTGTTCATTTTATCTTTTAAAAGCAATAGCTTTTCGTAAAAATGATTGATCGTCGGCGAATCGTTCTTTTTGTACTCCTCCTTACCCATGCCTGTTTTTGGGGCAATTTCAGGATCATAGAGCGTTCTATTCTTAAAACCGCCATAATTGAACGTTCTAGCAATTCCGATAGCTCCAATCGCATCTAATCGATCAGCATCTTGAACAATATCCAATTCTTTTGAACTGAATTTCTTTTCAAAATTACCCCCCTTGTACGAGATATTTTCAATAATGAGCACCACATGATCAATAACATCTTGCGCCACTGTTTTCGATTCTAAATATTCTCGGGCTACTCTAGGGCCTACGGTTTCGTCTCCGTTGTGAAACTTACTATCTGCAATGTCGTGTAGCAAAGCACCGAGTTGTACTACCAAAGCATCACAATCTTCTGTCTTAGCAATAAGCAAACTATTTTTGTACACGCGCTCGATATGAAACCAATCGTGGCCGCCCTCTGCATTTTGCAATTCTTGTTTTACGAAAGCAATTGTATCTGTAATTAATTGTTCTGAGTTCATTAAAACTTGGTTTAAAAAAAATGCTGAACACTATCGTTTATACAATAGCATTCAACATTTCATAATTTTGTTTGACTTGATTAACGCACCAAAGCAGGCTCAACCCACTTAAAGATGTGCGATTCTTGGGGAATCACCAATCGTTCTGAAATTTTAGCCATTCTAGCTGGTAATTTCATCAAGTAATCACGCGCTTTTTCAGCCTCATCAGTTAAATTTCCTATTTTATCAATTTCCCACTTATCAATTAATTTTTGCATGATATCTACATAATCAGCAGCGGTATATACGCCAATACGTTGTGCAGAATCAGAAAATTGTTCAAAAGCAGTACTTATTTTTTCACCAGACTCTCTTAAAAAATGCGCAGGCATTACAATTTTAGCTTTCATCATGTATTGAAAAGCCAACATCATTTCACTTGGATCAATTTGAAAAATACGGTTCACAAACTCGCTATATGCATGGTGGTGACGCATTTCATCGCCAGCAATCATTTTACACATTTTAGATAATTTGTTATCGCCATATTTCTTAGCCATTTGCGCCACACGGTTGTGCGATACATAGGTAGCTAACTCTTGAAAACTAGTGTAAATAAAGTTCTTGTAAGGATCTGTACCCGTACCAATATCAAAACCGTCGTTGATCAAATGTTGCGTAGTCATTTCAACTTCGCGCATATTTACACGACCCGATAAGTACAAATATTTGTTTAGTAAATCACCGTGACGATTTTCTTCACCTGTCCATTGTCTAATCCATTTAGCCCAACCATTACGCTCTACGTTATCAACACCTTCTACATCCATCAACCATGATTCGTAGGTTGGCAAAGCTTCTTCAGTGATGGTATCACCTACAAGCGTAACCCAAAAATCGTATGGTAAGTCTTTAGCTATTTCGCGTAATTCTTTAACCTCATCAAAGAAATTTTCACTTTGAGAATTGGGTAAAAAATCAGTTGGTTGCCATATTTTTTCAACAGGAATCAAGTACTGATCGACAAAGCTATCTACGTTTTTTTCCAAAAACTGCATTACTTCTAATCGAATGTTTTTTATTGACATTATATATAAATTAAATTTTTATTCCTTGAACAACTGCTGCTTCGGTTTGTTCCATTAAATCAGCAAAGTTGTATTCGCTCACTGCTAGCGGTTTATGTATTACAAAGGTAAGGCGATTTCCTAAACCTACGGGGAAAAACCCATATTTAACTATTTTCCAAGAATTGTTTATGCTTACAGGAACTACGTAGGCTGAAGGTGCGTTTTTGCACAAAATTTTCAAGCCTGTTTGAGAAAAAGCTTTGGGAACACCAGTTTTACTGCGGGTTCCTTCAGGAAAAATAACTGCTGATCGTTTGTGTTTTTCAATATAATCAGACAATCCTTTGATAACAGGAATGGCTTGCTTAGGGTCTTTCCTATCAATTAAAACTGATCCGCCGTGACGTAAATTATAAGAAACACTAGGAATACCGCTGCCTAGTTCCTTCTTGCTTACAAATTTACAATGAAAACGGCGTAAATACCAAATCATTGCAATAATATCATACATACTTTGATGGTTGCACACAAAAATCAAGGGTACATTTTTGGGAATGCTCTCTACGTTTTTAAAAGTATAGCGCGTTCCTAGTAAGTTCGTACACTTAACTAGAAAAAAGTTCAAATAATCAACACTTTTTTTGTGGGCTTGGTAGCCAAAAACATTGAAACAAACCCATTGAATAGGGTGAAAAATAACCAAGGTAAGACCGAAACACAGATAATAAATTACGGAAATAGGATAGGAAATTAGTTTTTGCATGCTGTTACAATTTTGCGACAAAAGTAATAAATATATTTTTAGCACTATTTAAACGCAAAATAATATACTTGCTATTGCTTAAATCGTAAATTTGCGGGTTATACTACCAATTTTTTAGTCAGCAAAAATGAATTTCACCTACCCAAAATCAGAAAAATTAAAGAGCAAAATCACCATTGGATTGTTGTTTACTGAGGGCAAATCAGTCTCAAAATACCCTTTGCGATTGGTTTATAAAGCAGGTTCATTTGGCCCAAACGACACATCGGACGGGAAAATAAAAATGGGAGTTTCCGTCTCGAAAAAGAATTTTAAAAAAGCAGTAGATCGCAATTACTTCAAGCGCGTTTTGCGTGAAACGTATCGGTTAAACAAACACCTTTTGATAGATAATCTGGACCAACCGTATTCGTTTATGTTTTTTTACCAAACCAAAGAACGCTTGACTTATCAAGAAATCAACACAAAAACCAAACAACTGTTTGAAAAGTTTGTGGCTCAAAACAGTCCGAAACCAACAACCGAAAACCAAGACAGTACTAAATCGTAAAAGGTTAACGACATTTGAAAATTCTATCGAATGTTTCAGCTGTCAATAGCCAACTATTAAACGATTTATTGTTATTTTAGTAACTTCTAATTTACTTACACCAACCTATGAACTTTCTTCAAAAAAAATTTATAATTCCAGTTGTTGCTTCCTCTTTTCTGTTTATTGGAAGTAGTTTTAAAGACGACTTTTTTGAAATAGCGAAGCAAATTGAAATTTTCACCACTCTTTTCAAAGAATTGAACAGGAATTATGTTGACGAAACCAATCCGGGTGACTTAATGGACAAAGCCATCAAAGGGATGCTTGCCAACTTAGACCCGTACACGGTTTATTTTAATGAGCAAGATGTTGTTCGATTTAAGATCAACAATACTGGCGAGTACACCGGTATTGGTGCCATGTTGACTCGAAAAGAAGATCAGTTGATTATCAAAGAATCGTACAAAGATTTTCCGGCGGACAAAGCAGGTTTGCGTCCTGGCGATGCTATTATTCAAATTGGGGATGTGCTTTTAGCTGATTTTAAAGATGATGCTTCGCAACTTTTAAAAGGTGCCAAAAATACCAAAATTGCTATCAAGTATATCCGTCAAGGAAAAACAAATACCACCGAAATTGTTCTAGACGAAGTCGCTATTAAATCAGTACCGTTTTTTGCGAAAATTGACGACAAAACCGGCTATATCGTTCTGGCACATTTCAACAAAAAAGCTTCGAATGAAACCAAAGAAGCTTTGGAGCAACTTAAAAAAGAAGGCGCTGAACGCATTATTTTGGATGTTCGTGATAATCCGGGAGGTTTATTGAACGAAGCAGTAAACATCTGTAATCTTTTTGTAGAAAAAAATGAAGTTATTGTAACTACAAAATCGAAAATAGAAAAACACAACACCACTTACAAAACCACTCAAAGCCCGGTAGACACTGCAATTCCTTTGGTAATTTTAGTTAACGGCCGCAGTGCCTCAGCCTCTGAAATTGTTGCGGGAGCCTTGCAGGATTTAGATCGCGCCGTTGTAGTTGGCAGTCGCAGTTTTGGAAAAGGATTGGTTCAAAGACCCGTTGACTTAACCTTCGGCACACAACTAAAAGTGACTATTTCTCGCTACTACACGCCTTCTGGCAGATGTATTCAAGCTTTGGATTATTCTAAAAAAGACAAAAACGGCATGGCTATTAAAACCGAAGCCAAGAATTTTACCGCTTTTAAAACCCGAAAAGGGCGCACTGTATATGATGGCGGTGGTATTCAACCCGACGTAGAATTAGACGAAGCCAAATCAAGCCCGATTACCAATGCCTTACTCAGAAATGATGGAATTTTTAATTATGCTACTGTGTATTATTATAAAAATCCGAACTTGGGAAAACAAATTCCAGTGATTACTGATGCGGATTATGCTGACTTTAAACAGTTTTTAAAAGCCCAAAAATTTAGTTTTGACACCGAGACCGAAGTGGCACTGAAGAAAACTTTGGCCGCAGCCAAAAAAGAAAATCTAGACGAATCGATTCAGGCCGAATACCAACAATTATTGACCGCTTTGCAAAAATCAGAAAGTGCTTTGCTAGACAAACACCAAAAAGAAATTAAGAATTTATTGCTTGACGAAATCATTAAAAGGTATCAGTATCAAGAAGGTTTATATCAATATTACACCAAAAACAACACTGAAATTAAAAGAGGAGTAGCTATATTCAACTCGGCTACCGAATATAAAGCCATTTTAAAAATGTAATGAAACAATTGCTATACTTGCTTATTGTTTTGATTTTTAGTTCCTGCTACTCTCAAAACAGAGCAGTGACTACGGTATATTTTGAATTTGACAAACACAAATTACCACAAGATCAAATACAAGTGATTGTTGATTTTATGAAAACCGTCGATACTACCAAAATCGAATCCATACAAATATTTGGATATTGCGATGACCGCGGCGCTAAAGATTACAACTACGACTTATCTAAAAAAAGGGTGATGACAGTCCAAGATATCTTGACTGCCAACGGATTCAATCAAAATAAAATTGTCATTATTGAAGGTAAAGGTCGTGTCATCATTCAAAAAGATGATATTGAAAACTTATCCGAAATACGATCTAAAAACCGTAGAGTGGACTTGTTCTTGGTCAAAAAGAACAGCTATGGCAAAGGAATTTACAATTCGTTTAGAGACAATCAAAAAGTTGGTGACCGCATTTACTTAGAAACTATTTTGTTTCCGCTAGGAAGCAGCAAATTAACATCTTCCACCAAACAAGAATTGGATAAAATTGTGGCTATTTTACAGAAGAAAAAAACATTAGAATTTGAAATACGAGGCCATGTATGCTGCACACCAAGTTATTACGAAGATGCTATTGACAAAGACACAAAAGAAAGAAAATTGTCTTTGAACCGTGCCAAAAGCGTTTACCGCTACTTGCTTTCAAAAGGAGTTAATAGTTTACGTATGCACTATGTAGGTTGTGGAAACAAATATCCTTTAGGACAAGGAGATGCTTTAGACCGACGAGTTGAATTTTTAATCTTAAAAATTTAGTTACTCGCGCACCATTTCTATATGCGGAATATCATCTTCCAAATACATATCGCTAGTTTGAATAAATCCGTGACTTTCGTAAAATTTCTTCAAGTACAACTGCGCTCCAATTGTGATTTTGGTTTCGTTAAAATGAGTAGCAATGCCAGCAATAGAGTGTTGCATTAATTCATGACCCCATTTTCTGTCGCGGTACTTTGCAGATATAGTAACACGACCAATTGATGCATTATCAAAACTTACACCAGCAGGAAACAATCTAGAATGTGCTACAATTGTACCATCATAAACCCCTAAAAGATGCAGGGCTACTTTATCTTTCCCGTCAAGGTCTAAATAAACACAATTTTGCTCTACAACAAATATCTCACTACGCAGTTGCAATAAATCGTATAGTTCATGTACTGTAAGCGCATCAAACGCCTTGATTTCCCATTGAATTGTCATTGTGTTCTATTTATTTTGAAATGCAAATTAAAGCATTTTAACGCTTTCTTTTTACAACCGTGACTGATTTTATAATGGATTCTAATTCGTGCATTAAATCGCGTTTATCTTTGGATGGCGCGTAACTAAAACCTTCTAATACTAAAATTCTGTTGTAGGCACGATCAACAATCGCGTAATTGATGAATGGTCCTGACATGAAATCATTATTCAATTGCCAAGTTCCTTTAGTCTCGTAGGTCATTTTACCATCTAACTCTATTTTTGCAAAATACGGAGCATATGCCTCTTCAGTAATCATATTGGTATTGGCTTCCTTGCCACTAATGTATAATTTACCAATAGAATCACGCATTTTGATAATGCTACTACTAGCTTCGGAATTTTTTTTAATACTTCCCAACGGAATTTGGTACACCAAAATACTCGTATTACCTCCAATATTTTCCTTTTTTAGCCACATGAAGTTACGTTTTTGCAAAACATAAACATAGCCTGTAGGAATAGCAATGCCAATATGAAATTTATTTTTAATAATTGCTGGATCAATAAGCGCTGATTGATGCTGTTTTTGGGTTTCAGCCAATTCTCCATTTTTAATAATTTGCAACATTTGAGGAGCGTTACTTTCAAGAGAAGTAATAATATCGGCTGCGGTTTTACCAGTTATGTGGAAAACATTTTGAGGTGAGGCGTATTGATTTTTTTTGATTTCGAAAATATTCTTGTCTGCTTTTTTAACAACAATAATAGCTCGAGTTGCGGTCATAAAACCTTCAAGTAACTTAACAGGGTATTGATTGATGTTAAACAAGGGTTCCTCTTGTGGAAGCCCAATTACTGGCGAGGCAAACTTGTTTCTAATACTATCTCCAATTTCACCATTCCACAGTTGATCATCAATAATTACAGAAATCGTATTTATTTTTCCTGAAGATTGACGGTTGCGTTCGCTGCTTTCTTTTTTACAAGAAAACAAAAACAAAGACACAAACAACATTAGAAAATAGGTTTTACGCATCACGATTTGATTATAAAATAAAACCCAAATTTATTGAAGTTAATCGGTTTATCCGTTAATTTTTAGCTTCATTCCAGGTTTGAGTTGTTCACCACTAATACCGTTCCATTTTTTCAAATCGGAGGTAGTAACTCCCGGATATTTTTTTGCAATACTGAATAAAGAATCCCCTTTTTTCACGTAATAATCAGAGCTTGAAGCTTTGCTCTTCATCGCTGAAGCTTTAGTTTTAAAAGAATTTACTGAGGCCTTATCGGTTACAATTGCAATTTCATCTTTGGCAACAATTAAGCTTTTACCAATTGTTATGGTGTTATCATTTAACTTATTCCATTGTTTGATATCACTTAAAGAAGTTCCAAATTTAGAAGCAATTGCGCTTAAGTTATCGCCTTTTTGCACTACATATTCGACATCTCTGCGCTCCTGAGCATTTGCTAGATCTTGTTTTGTATCTACTTCTAATTTAGCAATTTGTATAGTAGCTCCTATTTGAACAGCATCAGTAGTAAGTCCATTCCAACTTTGAATATCAGCTACAGAAACATTGTATTTTTTGGCAATATTACCCAAGTTATCGCCTTTTTGTACTACATAAATTGCTTCTGATGATGTGGTAGCTTCTTTATCATCCTTGACGTTTTTTGAACTAGCACTAGCTGCAACCACATGATTTGTTTCTCGAATTGGCTTTGTTATAATCTTATCTTGTTTACCTGTAGGAGGTTCAATTCTCAAGCTTTTTCCGTAAGCAAGTGAATTGCTCCTTAAATTATTCCATTGTTTAATCTCGGCTACAGTAACATCGTATTTAGCCGCAACATTTGACAAATTATCACCGCGTTGCACTCTATAAAAAGATGATTTAGGACCAGAATCATTTGCTTTAGTACCGATGCTATCTTTTACTACAACAGCTCTAGACATTTGAAATGGTTTTTCACGCTGATCCATTTCGTGTTGGGCATAAGCGTACATTTTGTCCTCGTTAGAAGCAAAAACAGCAATTTTGTCTTGTGGCAAACGCAAAAAATGTTCTTGATCGTGGTAATACGGAACTACATTTAATTTATACGAAGGATTTAAAAGTTGTAATTGTGCTACGGGAACATCTAATAAATCAGAAATTTGTTTGAATGTGAGCTGTTGCTTGATGCGGATGGTATCAGTAGCAAAGTGTTTGATAAAAGCTTTTTCAGGAACAATTCCATGCTCTTTATGGTATTCGTAGATGTACATTGTGGCTAAAAATGCAGGGACATACCCTTGAGTTTCTTTGGGTAAATTTTTACGAATGTTCCAATAATTTTGTTGCCCTCCAGAACGACGAATGGCTTTAGAAACATTGCCTGGCCCTGAATTGTACGAAGCAAGAACCAAATCCCAATCGCCAAAAATCTTAAACATATTGGTCATATAATTCGCGGCAGCTTCGCTTGCTTTTAGCGGATCACTGCGCTCATCAACATACGAGTCAATTTTTAATCCGTATTGTTTTCCAGTTTGATACATAAATTGCCACAAACCAGTAGCACCCATTCTAGAGACCGCTTTAGGGTTTAGTGCCGACTCTACCACGGCTAAATACTTGATTTCTAATGGGACATTTTTACGTGCCAATGCTTCTTCGAAAAGCGGAAAATAATATTCCGATACGGCCATCAAACGCTCAAAAGATCTTTTTCTATTTTTTAAAAAGGATTTAATGATATTTTCTAAACCTATGTTGTACTCAATATTAAACGGAGACTTGGCATCCATTGCGGCCAAACGTTTTTTAAGCAAATCGGTTGGAAGTTCAAAATCAATTTTTTGATCAAAATTCCCATTCTGAATATCTTCAGAAATTGTATTGTACAAATCTAAACTAGTTAACTCTCTAATCCACAAACTGTCTACACTTGCTGCCAATCGATGTTTGACAAATGTTTTTTTAATAGAATCCAGGTATGAAATCTTCGGTTCTAGTTTTATATTAGCTTGTAATTCCTGACTGTTTTGTGCAAACATTTGCGCTGAAATAAACAGTACAATTGCGGCAATGGTATTTTTTACATTCATATTTTTACGATCAAAGACCTATATTTCAAATGATTATAAATTTGCTTTTCACAAACTTAAGTGGTTTAAACTAAAAAATTCACTAAATATTGTTAAAAATGCAATCTTTGCTCCTTTTAGAAAGAATTTTAGTCACTTTAAGAACTGTTTTCAGGTTAAAAAAATGAAATTACTAAGAATATCTCTTCAAAAAGTAAGTAAATAACTAAGTACGATAGTGCAATTTGCAATACAAATTCCGTTTTTCTTCTATTTTTCATCTGATAAATAACCTCTTAACGTGCAAAAACCTTAGATACAGTAAAGTACTAAGGTTTTTACAGGACTAGTATATTTATAAAAAAAGCAACAAAGCTTGATTATTTTTTTAATCAAAATCTATTTTAAAATTGCTTCAATACCAGGTAAACTTTGGCCTTCAAGCATTTCAAGCATTGCTCCTCCACCGGTAGATACGTAACTCATTCGATCTTCTAAACCAAATTGTTTTACTGCGGCAACAGAGTCACCACCACCAACAAGCGAGAAGGCACCGTTAGAAGTTGCTTCAGCAATAAAATTACCTAAAGCAATAGTCCCATTTGCAAAACTTTCCATTTCAAAAACGCCCAATGGACCGTTCCATAAAATAGTTTTCGAAGCTAAAATTACTTCTTTAAAGTTTGCTAATGATTTTGGTCCTGCATCCAAACCTTGCCATCCATCAGGAATTTCATTTACATCAACAACTTGTGTATTAGCTGTATTCGAAAAATCATCTGCCGCAATTACATCAACTGGAATGTGAATTTGAACGCCTTTTTCTTTGGCTAATCTTAAAATTTCAAGAGCTAATTCTTGTTTGTCATCTTCGCAAATAGAATCTCCTACTTTTCCGCCTAGGGCTTTAACAAAAGTAAAAGTCATACCACCGCCAATAATCATGTGATCTACTTTATCTAAAATGTTTTCAATCACCGTAATTTTCGATGATACTTTTGATCCACCAAGAACTGCTGTTACTGGTTTTTCACTATTTTTTAAAACTTTGTTTAAGCTTTCTATTTCTTTGGCTAATAACAAACCGAAACATTTGCTTTCTGGGAAAAACTGAGCAATAATAGTAGTCGATGCGTGCGCTCTGTGCGCAGTACCAAAGGCATCGTTTACGTACACGTCTCCTAATGAGGCAAGCTCTTTTGCAAAAGCAACATCACCTGCTTCTTCTTCAGTATGAAAACGCAAATTTTCTAGTAACAACACTTCACCTGCTTTCAATTGAGCCGCCGCTGTTACAGCTGTTTCTCCAACACAATTAGCTGCAAATTGAACCGGTACACCAAGAACCTCAGCCGTAGTTTTTAAAATGTGTTTTAAAGAATATTTTTCTTCTACACCTTTTGGTCTTCCTAAATGCGACATCAAAATGACACTACCGCCTTGCGCCAAGATAGCTTGTATGGTTGGTTTAGCAGCTTCGATACGTGTAGCATCAGTAACATTGAAGTTTTCGTCCAAAGGCACATTAAAATCTACTCTAATTAAAGCTTTTTTATTTTTGAAATCGAAATCATTTAGTGTTTTCATCAGTGTGTATTTTTAGATTAATGGTACGTCCAAGAGCAACAAATATAGAACTTTTAAATTAGTAATAAATTCCAAAAAAGATTGAAAATTAAATTAACAGCAACGAAATCGATGTAAATCAATAAATAATGTTATTTTTTGTCGAATAACCTGCATTATAGCAATAGTAACAAACACCAAATTACTTTTATCAAGTTGATTTTAACGGTTAGACCAGTGGGCTGACATTGCAAACTTTGATGTTTAAAATTTTAGACTAAACCATTTTCTGTTATCTTTGCTACATGCAATTTTCAGAAATTTTAGGGCAGGAACACATAAAAAATCACTTGACACGAAGTGCTAATTTAGGTCGTATTCCACATGCGCAGTTGTTTGTAGGCCCTGAGGGAAGCGGCACACTGGCCATGGCAATTGCTTATGCACAATACATTATTTGCAACAATCAAAATGGCGAAAATAATGGCGAAAATAGTGCCTGTAATTTAAAATTCGAAAAAACTTCGCATCCTGATTTGCATTTTATTTACCCAACAGTAAGCACCGAAGATGTAAAAACCAAACCCAAAAGCATCGATTTTATAGCCGAATGGCGCCATTTTCTTGACAACAATCCTTACGGAAGTTTGTTTGATTGGTATCAAATGTTGGGTGTAAAAAACAAGCAAGGTGAAATTCGAGTTGATGATGCGCAGGAAATCTTAAAATCATTATCACTTAAATCCTTTGAAGGAGGTTACAAGATTATGATTATTTGGATGGCTGATAAAATTAATACGGCCGCCTCGAACAAATTGCTAAAATTACTAGAAGAACCAACGGATAAAACGGTTTTTATTTTAATCTCTGAAAACGAGGAAGATATTTTACAAACCATTCGTTCACGTTGTCAAGTCCTGCATTTTAACGGTTTACCCGAAACCGTAATTGCAGATGCTTTGGTAAAAAAACAAAACATTGCAGCAAATGAAGCCTTGCGTATTGCACATCAAGCACAAGGCAATTACAATAAAGCATTGCAATTATTGCAACCGGATAGCGAAACTGTTTATTTTGAAAAATGGTTTGTTGATTGGGTTCGTGCCGCGTTTAGAGCCAAAGGGAATGCAGCAGCCATTCAAGATTTAATACAATGGAGCGAACTAGTGGCCGCCTTGGGTCGCGAAACACAAAAGAAGTTTTTACAGTTTTGCATCGAAATGTTTCGACAAGCGCTACTACTAAATTATGAGAGCAAAAACTTAGTTTACATGGAACCAAAAGTCGAAAAATTTAAGCTCGAAAATTTTGCACCCTTCGTAAACGGCAATAACATCCAAGCTATTTTTACTGAGCTATCTGATGCAATGTATCATATTGAGCGCAACGGAAACGCAAAAATCATATTGACTGATTTATCTATAAGACTTACCCGTTTAATCCACAAAAAATAAACACATGAACAACATTACTTCTATTTTAATTTTGATTTTTTTGGCCATTACTTTTTTACAATCAGGCTACGATAAACTATTTTATTGGAAAGATAATGTAGAATGGTTAAAAGGCCATTTTGCTAATACTCCGCTTAAAAATCAAGTGCCACTTGCATTAGGAAACATTCTAGTTTTAGAACTAATATCAGGAGTACTTAGCGTAGTAGGCTGCGTTGAGTTATTCATCAACAACGGTAGAGTTTTTGGTTTTTACGGAGCTGTTTTTTCATGTATCACTTTATTGATGCTGTTGTTTGGTCAACGTTTGGCCAAAGATTATGATGGCGCCAGAACAATTGTCATATATTTTATTCCTGCAATTTTAGCCGTGTATTGGTTAAACTAATTCAAAGTACATACACTTTACACAACTATAACCTTTTTAGTTTTACAAAAATTATGAATGCAAAATATCCTTCTGAATCTTTAACCACACTTACTGATTTAGTTTTACCAAGCGAAACCAATCCGTTAAATAACTTATTTGGTGGCGAATTACTAGCCCGTATGGACCGTGCCGCAAGTATCGCTGCACGCAGACATTCACGCCGCATTGTAGTTACTGCCTCCGTAAACCACGTAGCATTTAACAGAGCAATTCCGCTAGGAAGTGTCGTTACGGTCGAAGCCAAAGTATCGCGTTCATTCAAAAGTTCAATGGAAATTTACATTGACATTTGGGTAGAAGACCGCGAATCTGGTAATAAAACCAAAGCTAACGAAGCCATTTATACTTTCGTTGCTGTAGATGATACCGGAAGACCTGTTGAAGTACCTCAAATTATCCCAGAAACCGACCTGGAAAAACAACGATTTGAAGCTGCTTTGCGCAGAAAACAATTGAGTCTGGTATTGGCCGGAAAAATGAAACCCGAAGAAGCTACAGAATTGCGTGCATTATTTGTGTAAAAAAATAATAATGCAGAGGTAAATTGTTACCAACAGAAAAATTTTCAATTGAAAAAAAAAGTATTTTTACGAAAACAAATCTTTAAAATCAAAATCAACTACTGAATTGCAATTCACAACAATTCAAACGGTTACAGCGATAAAAAAAGCAATTAAATGAAAGAAAAGGCAAAAGAGAAGATGAGCACAGAAAAAGAATCAAAATTAAAAGCACTACAGCTTACGCTAGACAAACTAGACAAAACCTACGGTAAAGGAACCGTAATGAAAATGGGCGATAAAGCCATTGAGGAGGTAGAAGTTATATCTTCAGGATCTTTGGGAGTAGATTTAGCTCTTGGAGTAGGCGGTTACCCAAAAGGACGTATCATCG
Organism: Flavobacterium erciyesense; assembly: GCF_018069925.1. Classification (GTDB taxonomy): domain Bacteria; phylum Bacteroidota; class Bacteroidia; order Flavobacteriales; family Flavobacteriaceae; genus Flavobacterium; species Flavobacterium erciyesense. Next base: position 39,159 of record NZ_JAGPXB010000017.1, read on the forward strand.
AAATTTACGGACCAGAATCATCTGGTAAAACTACTTTGACTTTGCACGCTATTGCTGAAGCTCAAAAAGCAGGCGGAATTGCAGCATTCATTGATGCAGAACACGCTTTTGACAGAAATTATGCTGAGAAGTTAGGCGTAGATATCGAAAACTTAATTATATCGCAACCTGACAACGGGGAACAAGCACTGGAAATTGCTGAAAACTTAATTCGTTCAGGCGCAATTGATATTGTTGTAATTGACTCGGTTGCTGCACTTACACCAAAAAGTGAAATTGAAGGCGAAATGGGCGACTCTAAAATGGGTTTACATGCTCGTTTAATGTCACAAGCATTGCGTAAATTGACAGGAACTATCAGTAAAACGAATTGTACTGTATTTTTCATTAACCAATTAAGAGAAAAAATTGGTGTAATGTTCGGAAATCCAGAAACAACAACGGGTGGTAACGCTTTAAAGTTTTATGCATCTGTACGTTTGGATATTCGTCGTTCTACTCAAATTAAAGATGGTGAAAATGTAATTGGTAACAGAACCAAAGTAAAAATCGTTAAAAACAAGGTTGCACCACCTTTCAAAGTAGCTGAATTTGATATCATGTACGGAGAAGGAGTTTCAAAAACTGGTGAAATTTTAGATTTAGCAGTTGAATTTGAAATTGTGAAAAAATCAGGTTCATGGTTTAGCTACGGCGAAACAAAGTTAGGACAAGGTCGTGATGCAGTTAAATCGTTAATCAAAGACAATCCTGAATTAGCTGATGAATTAGAAGAAAAAATCAAAGCTAAAATTAAAGAATTAGCTGAAGCATAAAACTTAAAACCCGATTTATTCGGGTTTTTTTTATAGCTCAAACGCAACCTTTTAAGAGTCTATTCATCTACAAATTAGCCGCAAAGTAAAGTAGTAAGCGGGAAATATTTATCTTTAAAACAAATACGATGAAAAAGCTAATTGCCATTACATTATTATTAGTAAGTATAGCGTCTTGTAGTACTGATAACGACTCCAATAATTATACTTATGAGGTATTACCAATAGCCAGTTATACCGTTCCTACGGAGTTTAAATTAGGTGAAACCTATACAATAACTTTGAAGTACCAAAAACCAACGGCTTGCCATTATTATCAAGGCATCTATTATGATAAAAACTTAAATGTGCGCACCATTGGTATTCAAACCGCTGTAGATAACGATCAAGTTTGTAATGCAGCACTTCCGCCAGAATCTGAAACTTCATTTCAATTTTTTGTAACAAATACTGGATCATACATCTTTAAATTTTATAAAGGCGAAGATGCTGCAGGAAATAATATCTTTGAGGAGGTAGAAATTCCTGTTACCAATTAAACCTTCTATACCAAAGTGAGCATTGACCAATTAATTACTGATTGTAAAAAAAACTGCCCTAAAGCACAAGAGCAAGTATACCAACTGTTTTCTAAAAAACTATTTGGAGTATGCTTACTCTATTCTAGTAGTTACGTTGATGCTCAAGACAATTTACAAGATGGATTTTTGATCATTTTTAATAAAATACATCAATTTAGCGGTAGCGGTTCTTTCGAAGGATGGGCCAAACGTATAATGATCAATACGGCTTTGCAAAAATTCAGAAACGTGCGATTCATGGAGCGCGTAGATGACAACATTGCCATAGCAGATGAAGTCGAAATTGAAGACGAAAACATTCCGCTAGATTACCTACTGCAAATGATTCAAGAGTTACCAGACCAATACCGCTTGGTTTTTAGTTTGTATGTCTTGGATGATTATTCACATAAAGAAATCGCCGAAATGCTCAAAATAAGTACCGGCACTACAAAATCAAACTTGGCCAGAGCAAGAACGATTTTGAAAGAAAAAATAGAGCTTTACTACAAAATAAACCCCTTGCCTACTGCCAAATGAGTGATAACAAAAATATAGATCGTATATTCAAGGAACAATTCAAAGATTTTGAAGCGACTCCTGCTGCAGGCACTTGGGACCAAATTGCAGCACAATTACAGCACAAAAAGAAACGTAGAGTAGTTCCGTTTTGGCTAAAATCATCAGGTATAGCAGCGGCTTTAGTGTTAGGTTGTTTTTTACTATTTGACCAAAATTCGACCCTTGAATTGCCACAAAATAAAGTAGCTACAGGAAAAAAAACAAACCCTAAAGGCGAGCCATCGCTTAAAAGCAAAACAACTATTTCAACGAAACCGGATAGTGAAGTTGTGTCGGCTCCACCTACACGAGTTGCCAATCAATCTATTATAACCAATCCATTAGGAAAAGTAACTCTTAAAAGTAATTTTGTAACAAATAACACAACTCGATTTGCTAATCAAAATCAATTTATTACAAAAAATAGTTTAGTACAAAATAATTTTCAGGAATCCGAAAAGAACACTGATAAGCTAGGTAATAATTTAAATAATTATGAAAGAAACTTGGAGAATGAAAGCAGCATTTATCCAAGAAACTCATCTAGCAACAAAACCATTGCTAATCCTGCACTAGCAACAACAGATTCAGATGTGAATATAGAAAAACAAATTATTCCAAACGAATTAGAATTGCTTTTGCAACAAAAAGACGGAGTTCAAGCAGTGGTAACCATTGAAAAAAGTCAACAAAAATGGCAAATTAAACCTACTGTCGCTCCGCTATTTTTAAATACTAACGCTGGAGGTTCAGCAATTGACCCTCAATTTGCAAACAATCCAAAATCAGCAGAACAAAATCTTAGTTATGGCGTAGGGGTTCAATATGCATTGAACAAAAAAGTGAAAGTACGGACCGGTGTAAACAAATTGGCGTTAGATTACAACACCAAAAATATTGTTTATTCTACGAGCTTAATGAGCAATAATTTACCCAACATCACGTATACAACAAACCAATTCATTGAAATTAAGAATGAAAACACATTAGAAACTTTAATTTTATTTGAAAAAGACCCACAACCAACCACCGCAGGACAAATCAACCAACAGTTGGGTTACATTGAGCTACCAATGGAACTATCCTATGCATTATTGGATAATAAATGGGGGATTAACCTTATTGGAGGTGTAAGTACTTTATTTTTAAGTCAAAATAAAATTGCAATCGTGGGCGAGCAAGGCCGAATTCCATTGGGCGAGGCAAATAATTTAAATTCGGTACATTTCAGCTCCAATGTGGGTGTTGGTTTTTCGTATCAAATAAAGCCATCCTTGCGTTTTAATTTCGAACCGATGATGAAGTACCAATTCAATACTTTTTCGCAAAATAATAGCAGTTTTAAGCCTGCCTTTATCGGTTTATATTCAGGCTTGAGTTTTAGTTTTTAAGTTTACTGGCTTCAAACTTTAATAATTGTTGGTAAATAAGATTCCACAATTGCTCCTTTAGCTCTTTTCTATCAGCCTCCACTTTGTTTTTGGTTTCCACATGATGGTGCAATTTAACACGCATTAAACCTGGGCTTCCACTCAAAAAAGTATAAGAGAAACGCTCTTTATTATCAGCAAAAGTCATCGGAACAATTGGTATTTGGTGTTCTACAGCCAGACGAAAAGCACCGTCTTTAAAACTATCTAAAACAATCGATTCATCATCCGGAACGCCGCCCTCAGGGAAAATACAAATACTCAGTCCTTGTTTAATGCGTTTTTGAGCACGATCAAATACTTCCATTCGGCTTTTGGTAGAGCCACGATCTACCAAAATACAAGTTCTTTTGTAAAAAAATCCAAACAAAGGAATCTTAGATAATTCCTTTTTACCTACAAAAACGAAAGGATTTTTGGTTATGGCTAGCATCAACATAATATCTGTCATGGATGTGTGATTGGCCACAATCATGTAACTCTTTCCTATTTCCATTTCTTGATCACGATCTACGGTGTAGCGAAAACCCATTCCAAACAAAATACATTTGGCCCAAATCCTGGCCATTTTAAAGAAATAGGGATAACTGCTTTCCCTCAAAATAGAGGCTACCAAAAAAGGAAACATCGCCAAGATAGGAATGGCCATCAAGATATAAAACCAAACGCGCCACAATACCCAAAAAATAATTTTTAATGCTCTCATGTGTTCAAAAGTAAGAAATCGTAGGCGAATAATACTAAAAGAATTTGCTTTGGAAAACTACTTATTAGAAAAACTTTACAATCGTTGCCAACTTTGCGGAAATCTTTGCGAACTTTGCGGGAAAAGTTAAAATCATAATGGCAAAAATACTTACTGGGGTTCAAAGTACAGGAACTCCTCACCTTGGCAACCTACTTGGCGCAATTATACCTGCAATAGCATTATCAAATCAACCTGAAAATGAATCCTTCTTGTTCATTGCCGATTTACACTCGGTTACTCAAATTAAAAATGGAGAAACCCTGCGCACCAATACCTACAGTACTGCTGCAGCTTGGTTAGCTTGTGGATTGGATATTAATAAAGTGGTTTTTTACAGACAATCAGATGTGCCACAAACAGCAGAGTTGTCTTGGTACTTGAGCTGCTTTTTTCCGTTCCAACGTTTGACTTTGGCACACTCTTTCAAAGACAAATCAGATCGTTTAGAGGATGTAAATGCAGGATTGTTCTCCTACCCTATGCTTATGGCAGCTGATATTTTATTGTACGATGCTGAGTTTGTACCTGTAGGTAAAGATCAATTGCAACACCTTGAAATTACTCGCGATGTAGCCTCAAGATTCAATCATCAAATGGGCGAAACCTTTGTGCTTCCTGAAGCTAAAATTCAAGAAGACAGCATGTTAATTCCGGGTACCAATGGCGGAAAAATGAGTAAATCAGCTAATAATATAATTAATATTTTTCTAGACGATAAAGCGTTACGCAAACAAGTGATGAGTATTGAAACCGATAGTACACCACTTGAAGATCCTAAAAATCCAGATACTTGCAATGCATTTGCTATTTATGCTTTATTAGCAACTGAAGAACAATTAGCTGAAATGCGAGCCAATTATTTAGGCGGCAATTACGGTTACGGTCACGCCAAACAAGCTTTGTTTGAATTGATTTGCGACACCTTTAAAACAGAAAGAGAAAAATACAACTACTACATGAACAACCTTCCTGAAGTAGATGCCCTTTTAAAAATTGGTGCTCAAAAAGCTTCGGCTGTGGCCAATGGAGTACTAGCCAAAGTACGCGAAAAACTAGGATTCGAAATATAATTCCCTTTTTAAAATAACCGCAGATTCGCAGATCATGGTAATGTTTAATCTGCGAATCTGCGGTTCAATACAATCTGTAATTGCGCGAAGTCAGAGACATTCGCGTAGCAAGCCGAAGTGTTTTCGAAATTTAATTACCTTTGTAAAATTACCGCAAATTCGCAGATTATGGTAATATTTAATTTGCCAATTTGCGGTTTTTCTATTTATATTGCTTCAAATAATTTGCCTGGTAGCGGCCGGATTACGCCTTTTAATTCCATATTCAGCAACATTCCTGATATTTTGTAAATCGGGAGATCGCATTGCAAGGCAATAATATCTATGAGCTCTTTGCCTGTTTTTAAGAGATAATCGTATACCTTTTGCTCGTCGGGATCAAGTTCTACAAACAATTGTTTCTGCACGGGTTTTACTTCTTTTTGAATATCCCAATTTAAAATATAAACCAAATCGGCAGCGCTAGTGAGCACATTTGCTTTTTGTGTTTTAATCAAATTGTTGCAGCCTTGGCTGTACTTATCGGTAACACGGCCGGGAACTGCAAAAACATCTCTGTTGTAATCATTGGCCATATTGGCTGTAATAAGCGATCCTCCACGCTCAGCCGATTCAATTACAATTGTAGCTTCACACATACCAGCAACAATGCGGTTTCTGCGAACAAAATTCTCTTTATCAGGATTAGAAGAACTCCAAAACTCAGTCAGAAAACCACCATTTTGTTCCACTTTGGACACATACTTTTTATGCGTTTTCGGGTAAATCTGATTTAAACCATGAGCTACAACACCTATAGTTTGCAAGTTATAATCCATAGCAAGTTGATGCGCTACGATATCAACTCCATAAGCAAAACCACTAACAATGACCGGATCAAGTGGCGCTAAATCAGCTATCAATTGCCTGCAAAACTCGGTTCCGTAAGCGGTGATTTGGCGCGTGCCAACAATGCTGATCATGCGTCGGTTATTCAAATTTATGTTTCCAGAACTGAACAAAAGTAGCGGTCCATCTACGCATTGCTTTAAACGCTCTGGATAGTTTGCTTCCTGAAAAAAAGCAGTGGTGATGTTGTTCTCTTTTATAAAATCCAATTCTTTTTGTGCTTTCGCAAATACCGATTTATCTTTTAAATTTTTTAAAAGCATAGCTCCTACTCCATCAATTGCAGCAAGCTGTGTCGATTTACTGGTAAAAATAGCTTCGGCAGATCCTAAATGAGTCAATAATTTTTTGGCCATAATATCGCCAACTCCTTCTACACGCTGCAGTGCCAGCAAATAAAATAAATCCTGTTCGTTCATGCTAAAAGTTTGAGGCTGAAATGTATAAATTTTTGTCGGAATTGTTAATAAAAATTGTGAATAAAATTTTGATAACTATTTTCGTTGTATAACTTTGTAAGTATGAAAATCGAACTATACATCGCGCAGTTACTCTACCGTTATCAATGTGTTACCGTTCCTGGTTTCGGAGCTTTTTTGACCGAAATCCAGTCGGCTAGGCGAAATGAAGCTACGAATTCATTCTCACCGCCTAGAAAGAGAATTGCTTTTAATACCAATTTAAAAAACAACGACGGTTTATTAGCCAACCACATTGCATTGGCTGAAAAAACATCTTATGAATATGCCGTAAGTGCCATTCAATACGAAGTTTTTGCTTGGAAAAAAGCGTTGGAAGAACAACAAGTTTTAGTACTAAAAAATATTGGTGATTTACGTTTGAACGCCGAAAACAATATAGTTTTTACGCCAAGCGAAACAACGAACTATTTAACTAGCTCTTTCGGACTAAGTACGTTTACAAGTTCTCCAGTGGTTCAAGAAGAAACTGAGGTTACTAATGAAATTATCGAAGTTCAAAACGAAACTCCAGTTTATACTCTAGAAACCGAAGCTGTTCGTTCTATCAATCCGTATTTGAAATATGCTGCAGTTGTAGCAATAGCACTAGGTTTAGCTGGTACTGTAGGTTACCCGATGTATCAAAATCAAATCAATTCAGAAAGACTTTTGGTAGAAACAGCGGTACAAAAACAGGTGCAAAATAAAATACAAGAAGCTACTTTTTTTATCAAAAACCCAATTCCTGCCGTTACACTAACTGTAAAAGCAACTCCAGAAGCCAAAATGCCTTACCATATCATGGCGGGTGTATATCGTGAAGAAGTTAACGCTAATAAAACCTTGCGCGATTTGACCCAATTGGGCTACAATGCCAAGCGTATTGCTCCAAACAAAAACGGTTATTTTCCCGTTCTTTATGGTAGCTACTCTACTTTCGCCGAAGCTGAAAAAGCAAAAAAAGAAATCAACGAGAAACACAATCCGGATGCTTGGATTTTAATTCAATCCTTGTAAACCGAATTTTAAAATACTGACTGAAATCCTCAAAAAGCGAAAGTTTTTTGAGGATTTTTTTTAGGAGCCAATTAGCTCCGCTGAATCTCCGATGTCTAGCTATTTAGTTACAATCTTTTGAGCTAAAAACAAGCGCAAAAGGATTTTCACTCCTAACTGGGCTAGGTAATTTTAATTTGGAACACAAACTGCGTTTTTAGACGATTTGCGGTTTAAATTTTAATAAAAGCTCTTCTTGATAGTAATTCTTAAAAACGCATTTAAAAACGATAATTTTAAAGCTCAAATCCAATGCTAGATTTAATGTTGAAGAGATGTATGATGTGTTGAACCGTAAATCATTCACAAAAGTTTTATGATTAGAACTGCAGGTATATCGTTGAAAAGAAAAATTAATTATTTACGGCTTTTGCAACAGTAATAATATCTGACTTAAAAGTAGCTTTTTGCTTAAATCTGGCATCTATTGCCACAATAGCAGCCGGATAGTCTTTGTAAAACTCTTTTAAAACATCTTTAAATTTTTCTAGATTTCGCATACCTGTATTGAAGAATTCAAAAGTTCCATCTGCTTTTTCAAAAGTATAAAAAGTCCCTAGGGATCCACCGTTTTGATTCACGGTTTCAAATTTATAAATACTTGTTTTTGGACCTAAAACAATAGCCTCAAGAAATCTATAATTATTTTTAGTTATGGTAGGTTTTCCAAAAAACCGATATTCTTGACCCTCAAACGTAAATCCGAAACTTTTAATCGCATCAGGTTTTAATTTTTGCAAACTCCCATCAGACTCTACTACTTCCACCTTGAACAAAAATTTTGAAAAATCCAATGATCCAAAAATTGATTTTGGTACTTTTAGCTGACTCTTCACCGTATCATTTGACATCGAGACATAAAAACCTGTAGCTAATTCCTGTGCACAAACAGTTGAAACTGTTAGCAAAAAAACCAGTGATAAAAACGCTTTTTTCATGTGTACTAAATTTAATTATTATGCCAATTTTAAAATCTTACTCAAGCTATAGTTTATTCAAAAATACTTCTATTATCAATTCAGAATCAAAAAACTGCATTTCAATTTAATTCAAACTAGCCTTGTACATACGCGCTTCATCCCAAGAAAATTTGGTACCGTGTTGTTCCATTAATGCATTAAGCGATTCTTCTTTGTAACCCGCGAAAGCAGCGGCTAAGTCTTGAAGTTTATCTTGGGGTAGCAATTCATTTATGGCAACGGCTTTGGTTTGAATCAATTTTACAAAATGTCCGTAAATAGTTTGCTTGGTCAAAACCCTTATCGCAGCAATATCTTCAATCGATTTTTTCTCAACCCACAAATCATAAGTTTCCTGTACGGTAGATTTTTTATTAACAGTCGTTTTTCCTTTTTTGGATGTATAACGCTGTAAATCTTTTTCATCTTCTATGAGTGTAACATTCAACTCTTTAAATTGTTTTTGGATTGCTTCTGTTTTTCGGGTGATGTATGATTTAATCTCACTTGAACTTAGGTTTTCTTTTGAAATTGTTTCCCCAGCCACCACAATTTCAATCAACAATTTGGCTTTCATCAATCGCAAAACCGTTTTGGTTTGCATTTCCTCTAAAATGGTCAATTCATCAAAAAAAGTTTTGGCTTTTTTGCTGCGCTTAACCTCTTCAATTTTCCATAAAATTTCAAAAACAAGATCGTCCAAGGATTTAAAAAAATAAGAATAAGCAGCCTGAACACGAGCCGCAATATGATTTAAATCGGCAGTTTCTTGACCAAAAAGTGAATGCAGTTGTTTAATAAATTTTTGCGAAGGTTCTAGTAATTCATCCATAGCATTTGCTTGGTTTTTTGCCCAAACCGCATGCTTTGATTTCTCAGAATTTTGAGCATCTTCGTTGTAACTAAAACGGTGATTGCGCCATTCTTGTGCCACATCGTTCCAGTCAAACGATTGAACTAAATATTGATGGATAAAATTTTTGGTTTCAAAATGCAATGCATTAGCCAAAAAATCCTCACTTGCCTTGTTGTTCGCATAATCCATCACGTCTTGGTCATTTGAAATGCCATTCATTCGCAACGCAGAAAGCAAAACAAGGCCGTTTAACGAACGTAAACGCGATAATGCAACATAGGCCTGCCCCGGTAAGAAAACCTGTGATACATCAAGCGCTGCTTTGTCAAAAGTTAAACCTTGACTTTTATGCACCGTAATGGCCCACGCCAATTTGATAGGATAGTGCACAAAAGTCCCTAAAACCTCCTCTTCAATCTCTTTTGTGGCAGGATCAACTTTATACCTAATGTTCTGCCACTCGTATTTTTCAACCTCAATAGTTTTGTTTTCTTCAGGAAAGTGTACCAGAATTTCTTGACTAGCAAGTGATTTAATGACGCCCATTTTTCCGTTAAAATAATGCTTGTCAAATGATAAGTCATTTTTCACAAACATAATTTGGGCGCCTACTTTAAGTTTTAAGTCTTGCTCTACAGGATAAATCTTATCCGGAAAGTCTCCTGTAATTTCAGGTTTATAGGTTATCAATTCTCCTTTCAAATCTGCCAATGCCTGCGCATTCATCGCATCGGCTTTATGATTGTGCGTAGTCAGTGTGATATACCCTTTATTAGCTTTTAAATCAAAATCAGGTTTAACAAATTGGTTAAGTGTTTGTAGATCTTGTTGCGTGATTTGATTGTTGCGCAAATTGTTCAATACTGAAATAAAAGCATCATCTGTTTGACGAAAAATTTTAGATAACTCAATATACAAAGGCGGATGTTGCTGAATCACGTGCGAATGAAAGAAAAACTTTCCGCGGTAATAATTTTTTAAAGTACTCCACTCCTCATCACGAATAACCGGCGGCAATTGCAGTAAATCACCAATATACAAAACTTGAACCCCACCAAAAGGAAGATTTTTCTTTCGAACTGTTTGCATCATAAAATCCATAGCATCCAGTAAATCAGCACGAAGCATACTTACTTCGTCAATAACTAAAAGCTCCATATTTCGTATAACCGACTTCTTTAAACCACTCATTTTAAAGTGCCGACGCAAGGTAGCTTTGGTTTCAAACTTGGTACTTTCAGAAAACTGCGGCGCCGAATTATCAGGAATAAAACCACCAAAAGGCAACTGAAACATCGAGTGAATAGTCACTCCGCCGGCGTTAAGCGCAGCAATGCCTGTTGGCGCAACAACAACGGTGTTTTTATGTGTTGTTTGAATAATTTCACGCAATAGAGTGGTTTTACCAGTTCCTGCTTTTCCAGTCAAGAAAACAGAACGTTGCGTTTGATTGATAAATCGTAAGGTGTAAGAAGCGGCTTCGGATATAGTTTGCATGGCGTATAAAATAAAATGCTAAAGTATTGAAAATGTGATAAAAACAAAAAAAGGTGCAATAAATTTTAATCTCAAATATGAATAATCACAATAAATAGCTCCTTTTGAGAATAAGCGTAACTAGGAACAAAAAATTACCAGCAAATAAACAAACATTGAATCACAATGTCAATTTCAATTTGAATAAAAAATGCCTTCAATCTATTGCTAGACGAAGGCATAAATTTAGAATTAATAACCCCTTTACTTATTACTTTTTAGGAGCGGCTTTCTCTTCTGTTTTGGCAGCACCTTTGTACTTGTCGTTCAAGGCTTTAATAATATCTTTAGTAATGTCAAACTTTTCTTCAGCATATAAAATTGATGCCGCATCTCCTGTACCGTAGATGTAAGCGTATCCTTTCTCTTTGCCGTAAGCTTTAATGAATTTAGTAACTCCGCTAATTAATGAATCTCTTTCTTTACTCATTCCCATTTGTAACTCTTGAGACAAGGCCTGTTCCGCATATCCTAATTGTTGTTCTCTTTTTTGCAGTTCAGCACCTTTTTTCTGAGCCCACTCTTGTCCGTTAGCTTGCGCTTGTGCCTGAAAATTAGCTGCTTCTTGTTTGAAACGATTGATTTCAGCTTCCAATTGACGGCCTTTTTCTTCCGCTTTAGACTTGTATTTTGCTTCTAGATCTTTTGCTTCGGTGTATTCTTTCATCAATTCAGCTGTATCAACATAAGCAGTTTTTACTTCTTTTGCAGCTTCAGCTGGTTTGTTGCAACTTACTAACGCAACAGTTAAAGCAACGAGTACTAATGCTTTTTTACTTTTTTGAGAAAGAGTAGTTTTTTTTAAATTTGGAATCATTGCTTTCATTTTGTGAATTTCTGGTTTTTTAGTAATAAGGACAAAAATATAAAAAATTAGATAGGATTGGCAAAAACTGCAAAAAATCAGCTGATTTTTATATTATAAACAAAGCTTATACATACCCTGAAAAATATTATTTACATCTATCAAAAACGGCTTTTATATATTTAATTTAACGGAAGATTTTAAAATAGGTATATTAATTGACAACAAACACCTGAAAAAGCCTGTAAATGGCCTTAAAATGATTTTTACTTGTTTTTAAGCACATAAATGTGTGATGAATACTCTTTACTACTCACAGCTTTCAAATTACTTTTTAATCCGATAAAAAAAGCTTTGATAAAATTCATTTTACCATTTTTATACTTTTCAGATAATAAACTAACATAAAAAGAATCAAACTTCATTGGAAGTACTTTTTTCAATTTCATGTTTTCTTTTGCAAATAAAAGTTCAATCGCCTTTTTAGAGAAATGCCAAAAATGAATGGGTACGTCATAAGCTGCCCAAAATTTTCCGTAATGATTTGCATCAAAAGATTTGAAGTTAGGAACAGCCACAATTAAAGTTCCGCTAGGCTTTAATAAACGCTTTAGTTCTTTAATTTGAAAATCAAGATCTGGCACATGCTCTAATACGTGCCACATGGTAATAACATCAAAAGAATGATTAGCTAAATCAGTCGTGTTCTCAACAAATGAAATTCCTTTTGTAGTTGCAATAGATTTAGCTTTTGGGCTAGGTTCAATTCCAGTTGTGCTCCAACCATTTTGTTTTGCAACAGCTAAAAAATCTCCTGTACCCGCACCAATATCTAAAATAGCTCCTTTTGAGGATTGTTCAAGATTTATCAAATTCAACTTATTTTTGAGCGCAATTCCTTTTACCACATGATAGGCTTTTTCAAAAAGAGAACGTTTGCTATCAGTGTGCGAAATATAATCGTCACTTTCGTAATATTTACCTAATTCATCCAAACTAGGTTGTGGCTGTGTAACCAACATATCTAAATTTGAATCATAGTATAAATTAAAAATTTCCTGAGAAACAGAATGATCTTGAACAGTTAAAAAAGGCTGTTGATTTGAAATATCCATTAATTTATTATGCTTTTGTTTTATTAGTAAACGAAACCCTGAAAACCACAAACAGCGTTTTTCAGGGTTAAAAAATTATTTTATTCTGTCATTTCTTAGTAATGACGGGACTTGCGGCCGTAGTTTCACGTGGAACAAGATTTATTATCTACCCATATAAATAAGTAATACCGAAATATCACTTGGTGAAACACCACTAATTCTTGAAGCTTGCGAAATAGTTACGGGTCGAATTTTACTCAATTTTTGTTTTGCTTCAATTGACATTGACTTTATTTTTTCATAATCAAAGTTTTCAGGAATCTTCACATCTTCTAAGCGAGTTAATTTATCGGCATTGTTACGCTCCTTTTCGATATAACCAGAATATTTAACTTGAATTTCAGCTTGCTCTAAAATTTCTTGATCCAATTCATTTTCTTGAACATATTCTTGAACTTTGCCAAATTTCATGATATCTTCCAAATCAATTTGCGGACGAGAAAAAACTTTAAACATTTTATCCCCTTGCGAAATCAAAGCAGTATTTTTTGATTCTAATATTGGATTAGCTTCTGAAACTGAAACACTAGTTTCTTTGAAGAAAGCAACCATCTTTTCAGACTCATTCAACTTATGCTCCATTCTTCTCAAACGAGCTTCTGAGGCTAAACCAATTTCATATGACATTGGTGTTAATCTAAAATCAGCATTATCCTGACGCAACAAAGTTCGGTACTCTGCACGTGAAGTAAACATTCTATATGGCTCCTCCGTACCTTTGGTAATTAAGTCATCAATCAGAACTCCAATATAAGCTTCATCACGCTTTAATATCAATGGCGCTTTTTCATGAACTTTCAAATGCGCATTGATACCAGCCATTAAACCTTGCGAAGCTGCTTCTTCATATCCTGTTGTCCCGTTTATTTGTCCAGCAAAATACAAACCTTCAACCAGCTTCGTTTCGAGCGTATGCTTTAATTGCGTTGGAGGAAAATAGTCGTACTCTATCGCGTATCCAGGTCTAAAAAATTTAACCTTCTCAAAACCCGCAACAGAACTCAACGCTTTAAATTGAATATCTTCAGGTAAAGAAGTAGAAAAACCATTTACATAAACTTCACAAGTATTCCAACCTTCTGGCTCTACAAAAAGTTGGTGTCTTTCTTTATCAGCAAAACGATTGATTTTATCTTCAATAGATGGACAATAACGCGGACCCAAACTTTTGATGCGACCATTAAACATTGGCGAACGATCAAAACCTTCACGTAAAATATCATGTACTTGCAAAGACGTATACGTCATATGACAAGATCTTTGATGCGTCAATGGTTTGGTCACATCTGAATAAGAAAATTTATCTGGGCGCGTATCACCTTTTTCTTCATTCATTTTAGAAAAATCAAGCGAACGTCCATCAACTCGAGGAGGTGTACCAGTTTTCATTCTACCAGCTTCGAAACCTACAGCAACCAAATCTTCAGTAATTCCGTGAGCTGCACTTTCACCAGCTCTACCTCCTCCAAATTGTTTTTCTCCAATATGAATCAATCCATTCAAAAAAGTACCATTTGTAAGCACAACAGATTTAGATCGAATTTCGACACCGAGAGAAGTTTTAATTCCTTTTACTTTTCCATTTTCGATGATCAACCCTTTCACCATCTCTTGATAAAAATCAAGATTAGGTGTTCCCTCCAACATCATCCTCCATTCCTCAGCAAAACGCATACGATCACTTTGAACTCTAGGAGACCACATCGCAGGACCTTTAGATTTATTCAACATTTTAAATTGAATCGCCGTACGATCAGATACAATACCAGAGTACCCACCTAAGGCATCAATCTCCCGCACAATTTGCCCTTTGGCAATACCACCCATAGCAGGGTTACAAGACATCTGCGCAATGTTTTGCAGGCTCATCGTAACCAATAAAGTTTTTGAACCTAAATTTGCTGCCGCCGCGGCGGCCTCGCTACCAGCGTGACCTGCACCAACAACAATAACATCATATTCGTTTTGAAACATTATATCATTCTTTACGCCTATAGAGGCATGATTGATTTATTAAAATATTTGTTCCACGTGAAACAAATCAAATAAAGAGCTACTAATACATGTTCCACGTGAAACATAAATTTAATATACTTAGATTATTGTTCCACGTGAAACAATAAAATTTTCTCATCTTCTTTAGCGCGCATCAGTATCTCGTCATCATCTGACTTGTCTTTGTATCCACAGTAATGTAATATACCATGCACCAAAACTCTTTTTAATTCTTCATCAAAAGCAACATCAAAATCTGAAGCGTTTTCTTTGACACGTTCAATAGAAACAAAAACGTCACCATTTATTTCACTACCTACACAATAATCAAAACTAATGATATCAGTGAGTGTGTCATGTTGAAGATACTCCATGTTAATTTTATGCAAATAATCGTCATCGCAAAAAATATAATTTATCTCCCCTTCTTTTTTATTTTCTGACTCAATAACTCGACTTAACCACTGTTCAAAAGCAGTCTCATTGTCTAATTCAAAATCAGTTTCGTAATTAAAATTGATCATTTTTTATTAAAATATTCTTGAACTTTTTGATTAAAATTCGAGCGCAAAGGTAGCGATTGTCTATTTAATATTTCAATACTATTTAAATAATCAATAAGCGCGCTTGGAAGTGCATTAACCCGATTGTTGAATTCTTTTTTAGACCCCTCAGCTTGTCTGCTATTATCTTGCCCTTGCTGCTGAAGAGCAGATTTTAGTTTAAGCAACTCTTGCTTAATGTTTAATATTCTTTGTAGCGTTTCATTTTTAAAACCTTTGTTCAGGATTTGTTTTTCTAGCTGCTTCATTTGCTCAATAGCATTTTGTCCTATACTACCAGCTCCTTGCTTATTCAATTCATTTTGCAACGATTCACGAAGTAATTTCTGCTCTTGATAAATTTGTAATATCAACTCTGCATCACCTTCACCCTCTTCTCCTCCACTTCCTTTACTTCCGACTTTGCCACCACTACCGGGGTTACTACTATCAGGTTTATTACCTTGTTTGGATCCCTGTTTCATTTTTTCTCCTAAACCATCCTGTTTTTGAATAATATCTGGCAATTGCATGCCACTACCTTGACCAGGTTGGGGCTTTCCGATACCCATACCAGATAACTGCATTTGCATATTACTCAAAATTTCGCTCAAAAAATCAGCGAGTTTGTTCGAGGCTGATACCGCATATTGTTGATGAGAAATACCTTTGGGTAATTGCGCATCTGTAAAACTACTAATTGCATTATCAACATTGTAACTTACATTCCCGATTTCCTTTGTTATATTTCCTTCGATCTTAGGATTTCGCAACGACATAGCAAATAAACTATCGTCAACATGCTTAAATTGCTGCTTTAAGTCTTGCTGAATCTTAATGTTTTTATTAAAAGATGGAGCACCAATTTTGTAACCCTTGAATTGCTTCATTAAATCTTCTTGCGATACAGAATAAGCCAATAAATTATCCAATACCTGTCTAAGCATAACAACATCTTCTTGCAATTGATCTTTCGCACTTTGCTCTAATTCGACTTGCATCTTTTGAGCCATTTCCTTCATTTTTTTACTCGCACTTTTCTGGTTCGATTTGGCTTTCTCTTGTTTACTTTTGGTCAAATCATCATTAGCTTTATCTAAATCATCATCAATGCTTTTCTCTTTAGCAGCATCATTTGGAATATCCAATGGTGATTTTAATTGTTTATTTTCTTGACGTAATTCTTTCAACTCGTCTTTAATTTTATCAAAGTTACGATTAATGTCTTCTTGCTTTTTAAGTGTATTATTTTCTTTAGACTCTGAATTCTTATCTAAAGATTTAGATAACTTTTCAAGTTTATCAGCTACTTGTTCAGCCTTTTTCTCGACATAATACCGCTTAGTCAACTCCACTAATTGCTCTAAATTCTTAATTTGGTTTTTACTATTTTGCTTAAATTTATCTAATTTGGAAAGTAATTCTTCACTCTGAATTTTATCATTTAATTTCTGAAGTTCGTCTAATAATTTCTTATTCTTTTCACTTTCTTCCTCAGATTTATCAAGCCTTTTTTGCAATTCTTCTTTTTTCAAATCTCTTTTATCAGATTTGAATTGAGACAAATTGTCATTAAGTTTCTTAGTAAAATCTTTAACTATCTCGTCTTGTTTAAATTGCTGTTTAATAAAATCATCAACTTTTTGTTGATCTTTAAAATCGAAATTATCTTTCTCTTTGCCCGATTTTTGTAATTTATCAATAGCGTCAATCTGTTTGTCCTGTGCCTTAAGTGATTTTTGCAAACCTTGAATATTGTCGTTTTGTTCCTGTAGCACTGCCTGCTCTTTTTCAGTATCTGTTACTACACGACTAGAAAACACTGCCGATCTACTACTCTTAAAATTATGAATAACATCATTATCAAAAACTTCAAAATAATAATCATAAACAACACCCTTCTGAACAGGTAGATTAGCAGGAAAAGCAAACACAAATTGATCAATACTACCTTTCTTAAATGTTATTGTTCCACGTTTAACATTAGAAATATTATCTCTATCATAATACACTACTTGCAATTTAGATATGCCATAATCATCAGCAATTTGACCCACAATGTACTTAGTATCTACCTTCAAACTATCAGGAATTACAGCAGCATTAATAGAAGGAAACTGATCCTTAACAACATTTAATCGATAATTTAATTTTTCGAAGTTCTGAACGGAACTATTGGAAGTAACTATTTGATATTCTGTATCTTGATTAATATTTTTAGTAAAACTAAATGAATTATCGATTTTATTAAACTTAAAAACCTGATTTCCATCATTAAAAACTACACTTTGCGTAGCTTGAGTAAGCATTACCCACCTGACACGCGTCCCTTCGGGCACAATAGCGTTACCAGTTCCTTTAACTAATTCTGAATTTCTATTAATGTATGCAGGAAAATCTAACCTCATTTCAAAATTTGCAATAGCAGGAACAGCTACAACAGAAACATGATAATCTTGTGATTCTATTCCATTCGCTTCTAAACTAAAATCAATATCGAATGCAAGTTTACTAAACTTATATTGGAATTTAGACCCTCCAACAACTTCCATGAAATAACTTTCATCTCCTATTTTTACAACAACATTTTCAGGTACAACCTTACCGACCGTTTCCACGTTTAGAATAAAATCCTTCCCTTCTTGAATAATAAAATCTTTATTTTTAATATTAAAAGTAAAAGGCGCTGGCGGAGAGAATGCAGTATTAAATCGAACTACACGATTTAAACCTTGTGAAATAACCGCACTATTACCTGAGAAATAAATGAAACAAATACATATTACAGGAACAATTGCGACAGGATAATACTTTCTGTTAGAACTAAAATTTATAGCTTTTACAAAAGGAATTGGCGCCAAATCATTTGCTTTTTGCTCGATAGAAGCCAACCACAATTCCGAATTATTACCAACTACATTATTCTCTGATAACTGTAAAAAATTAATCAACTTGTCACTGACTTCAGGAAAATGATTACCAATAATTGAAGAAGCTTGCTGATAATTAATCCCTTTTTTAAGTTTAAAAAGTTTAAACATTGGAAAAGCGATAAAACGAATTAACAAAAACAATTCAGTACCAACAAAAGCAATAAACAATAAAGTTCTACCTGCAGGTGGCAACCATAAAAGATACTCGATAAAAACAGTAACCAAAAAATACAACAATCCCAAACCTATAAAAAATATACTACCTCGAATCAATTCATTGGTATAATATTTTTTAATAAAAGATTCTAATTTATTGTAAATAAGCTTTTGAATTTCCACTTGCATTAGATTTAAAATATAACCAATAAAAGTAGTAATTATAACGCTAGAGTGTACAAAAAAAATTCAAGAATCAATGGCACGCAATAAAACGACACATACAACTAACAATCAAAAAACTATCACTAAAAATTTTGAAAGTGTATCTTTGTAAAAAATCATAAAAATGTCTCAACAAGTACGCGTGCGATTTGCACCAAGTCCAACAGGACCTTTACATATAGGCGGTGTCCGTACCGCATTATTTAATTATTTGTTTGCCAAAAAAAACAATGGAACCTTCTTTTTACGTATAGAAGACACAGACCAAAACCGATTTGTTCCTGGAGCCGAAGCATACATTATGGAAGCATTAGAGTGGCTAGGTATTGCTCCTGATGAAACAATTGGGAAAAACGAAAAATTTGCACCTTACCGTCAAAGCGAAAGAAAAGATCTATACCAAAGATATGCAACTGATTTGATAAATTCAGGCAATGCATATTATGCATTTGATACTCCAGATGCATTGGATGCAGCTAGAAAATTAGAAGAAGAACAAGGAAAAACGTTCATATACAACCATACTAACAGAGAAAAATTAGATACCTCTTTAGTAATTTCTACTGAAGAAACGGCTAAAAGAATTGCAGATGGCGAACATTATGTTATACGTTTTAAAACTCCTGTGAATGAGACTTTGTATTTGCATGACATTATTCGTGGTGATGTAAAATTTGATACTAATCTCTTAGACGATAAAGTTTTGTTCAAAAGCGATGGAATGCCAACATACCATTTGGCAAACATTGTAGATGATCATTTAATGGAAACATCACATGTAATCCGTGGAGAAGAATGGTTGCCTTCAATGCCTTTACACGCTTTATTGTACAGAGCATTTGGTTGGGATGCACCACAATTTGCCCATTTACCGTTGATCATGAAACCTGTTGGTAACGGGAAATTATCAAAACGTGATGGCGATAAAATGGGATTTCCAGTATTTCCATTGGATTGGAAAACAGATGAAGGAACATCTTCTGGTTACAGAGAAAAAGGTTTCTTTCCTGAGGCAGTTGTAAATTTTCTAGCACTGCTTGGATGGAATGACGGAACAGAACAAGAATTATTTTCATTAGATGAACTAGTTGCATCATTTGACTTACATAGAGTTCACAAATCAGGAGCAAAATTTGATCCTGAAAAAAATAAATGGTTCAATCACCAGTACTTAATAAAGCAAGAAGATGCAACTTTAGCAAAAGCCTTCTCCCCTATTTTGCTTGAAAAAGGTTTTGATGTTGATGAATCAAAGCTTACTAAAATTGTTTCTTTAATTAAAGAGCGTGCCCATTTTGTATCAGAATTTTGGGAAATGAGTGATTTCTTTTTTGAGGCTCCAGCAAGTTATGATGAAAAAGCAAGCAAAAACTGGAAAGCTGAAACTCCTGAATTGATGCAAGATTTAATTTCTGTAATAGAGGAAATCGGCGATTTCACATCTCTCAATATCGAAATCATAGTAAAAGATTGGATGACAAAAAACGAAATTGGCATGGGAAAAATTATGCAACCATTTCGTTTGAGTTTGGTGGGTGCTTTAAAGGGTCCTCACCTATTTGATATTGTGGAAGTTATTGGCAAAGAAGAAACAATTTCCAGAATCAACAAAGCTATTTCGAGTTTATAAAATCAAAAAGCTTCTACCCTAAAAAGGATAGAAGCTTTTTTAATTATGAACGAACTTTGTACTATAAATAAATAATAAAATTACCGTTAAGTATACCGGCATTCCCTTTAATTTGTGCACCAATACTGCTTTTATTTACATTGCTAAAAGTATTAAGCAAACCATATTGATAGGAAATGTTAGCCCTAAAATGGCGTAGTCCAAAAGTAACACCTACAACAGGATATACATTAATGTTTGAAACACTTTTTAAATCCTTGGCTAACAAAGTAGTTCCTTTTATGATATCATTTTCATCACTAGCATTCAAACCTAACTTTCCATTCACTTGAACTGCGGGACCAAATTCAAAACTCAAATGATTTTCAACTACTTTACAACTCGCTAGTAGTGAAAGTTGTGCATTCGCTAATTTATACGAAATAGGTTCCAAATTACTGTTTGTGACAGAAAACTTTTGCTCACTAAACTGCATCGCATAAACCAAATCCCAATTGTTATAGAAATTACCTCTCATAGAAAGGCCCGCATTCCACCCTAACTCCGGATTAGTTTCAAAATCAGCTGTCAATAAGTTGAAATAATTTGTTCCTACAGAAATTCCAATACGATTGGCATCTCTATACCTGTGCTGAGCAAAAGAACTACTGGCACTAAAAGCTAAGATTATGATAAAACTAATTTTTTTCATATTAATAATATTAACAAAGACAAACCTAAACTTTTTTTGTAAATTGTGAGGTAATTTTTAACTAATAATAAAAACATTATGGATATTGCATTAATTATCTTACTGGTCTTTGGTCTATTTATTTTACTGTCCTCTTTTTTCACCGTTAAGCAACAAACAGCGGTTGTTATTGAACGCTTTGGTAAATTTTTAAGTATCAGACAATCGGGTTTACATCTTAAAATTCCGCTGATAGATCGCATCGCAGGTCGTGTTAACTTAAAAATCCAACAATTAGATGTAATCATCGAAACAAAAACCAAGGACAATGTTTTTGTGAAACTAAAAGTTTCGGTTCAATTTATGGTAATCAAAGAAACGGTTTACGATGCCTTTTACAAATTAGAATATCCACACGATCAAATCACATCGTATGTATTTGATGTAGTTCGTGCCGAAGTACCAAAGTTAAAACTGGATGATGTTTTTGAAAGAAAGGACGATATTGCCATCGCTGTAAAGCGTGAACTAAACGAAGCCATGACAACTTACGGATACACTATCATCAATACTTTGGTAACTGATATTGATCCAGATATTCAAGTTAAAAATGCCATGAATAGAATTAATGCTGCAGACAGAGAAAAAACAGTAGCAGAATTTGAAGCAGAAGCATCACGAATTAGAATTGTAGCAAAAGCGGAAGCAGAAGCAGAAAGTAAACGTTTACAAGGACAAGGTATTGCTAACCAACGAAGAGAAATTGCAAAAGGTCTTGTAGAAAGTGTAGATGTATTGAACAGTGTAGGTATCAATTCACAAGAGGCATCAGCCTTAATCGTAGTAACACAACATTATGACACTTTACAAGCAATTGGCGCAGACACAAATTCTAATTTAATTTTGTTACCAAATTCACCACAAGCCGGAAGCGACATGTTGAATAACATGATTGCTTCTTTTAGTGCCTCAAACCAAGTTGGAGAATTGATGAAAAAAAAATCAGCACCATCTGAAAATAGAAAGCGAACACAAATTCAAGAACCGCCAACAAACGAAACTGAAACTCCTGAAGAAGAAAAATAATTAAAGAGGCCAAGCGCCTCTTTTTTTTGTGCTGTACATTTTTTTAAACTAAATCAAAAATTGACTACTCACCTACTCTTTCATTTTAAAATAAAATTGGTAACCAAAATTCTTAGCACAATTTTCAAAAAATTAAATTTCACGTGAAAAAATCAAAAACAAGTCACTTTTTAAAACTCAAAGCGCAAATTGCAACAAAATTCCAAAATAAGCGGCTCATTTTACGGTAAAAACTAAATAAACTATCTAAATTAAACGAAAATTTTAAAAACATATAAATTGATAACTTAATAAAAATAATGGCTTAAAATTAAAATATGAAAGTCAATTTTAATAGTTAAAAATAATAATTTTAAAAAATAAAATAGGAATTACTAATAATAACAAAACTCCCGATTAAAGGAGTTTTAGTATTGGTAATATCTATAATTAAAAAAGTGATTTTCTAATTTAGTAAAGCAAGCACTTTTTCGTTTTTTTCTACATTTTTCAATTCTGCTAAAACAGCTTCAAATAAAACGAAATTTTGAGCATCATTTTTCAAATTCAAAATTGCAGCAACTCGCACCGAAGCCAATTGACTTTTTAATGACATAGTATAGAATTTTTGAACCACATCTGCATCAAACGAATTAATTTCAACTTTGTCAGAATATTGCACAATCAAATTAGCAAACAATAAGGCATTGTTATCATTTTTAATATTTTTGGTAACCGTTTGAACTAACAAACTATAGTTATCAACACTCTTAATGTTTTCAATAATAGGAATTAAAAGAGCGGCTGCGGCAGTTTCATCTTTTTCCTTAACGTACTTATTCAGATCTTTTTGAGTGTTCATCAAAAGATTTTCTTCTTTTTTGCCCTTTTCTTCCCAAGCATCTTTTAATCCAACCGTTTTGTTGAAAATAATGGTCTCAACAGAAGAGTCTTTATCAACATTAAAATATCCTAAACGCTGAAATTGAAATTTATCACCCGCTTTCACAGTAGCTAAACTGGGCTCTACATATCCTTTAACGACTTGAAGTGAATCCGGATTCATAAAATCTAAGAAGTTTTTATCTTTATGACTGTCAGGAGCTTGGTCTAAAAATAATCTGTCATATAAACGAACTTCCGTTTCCAAAGCATGAGCTACCGAAACCCAATGCAAGGTGCCCGCAACTTTACGTTGGCTAGCTTCACTTCCGCTACCACTCTTGCTATCTGCATCATAAGTAGCGTGAATTTCAAGAATTTCTCCTGAATCATCTTTTATAACAGATTCACCTTTAATGATATAGGCGTTTTTTAAACGTACTTCACGACCGATACTTAATCTAAAAAATTTAGCAGGAGCATCTTCTAAAAAGTCTTCTCTTTCAATAAACAATGTCTTTGAAAAAGGTACTTTTCTGAACCCAGCACTTTCATCTTCTTGATTATTTTCAGCATCCAGCCACTCTTCTTGACCTTCAGGATAATTGGTAATAACCAACTTTATTGGGTCTAAAACAGCCATTACACGTGGTGCAGTTTTGTTTAAATCTTCGCGTAAGCAAAATTCTAACAATGAATAATCGATGATATTTTCACGTTTAGCAACTCCGATAATTTCGCAAAATTTACGAATAGAATTAGCTGTATAACCACGTCTGCGTAAACCAGAAATAGTTGGCATTCTAGGATCATCCCAACCGTTTACAATATTTTCTTGAACCAATTGGAGTAATTTACGCTTACTCATTACGGTATAATTCAAGTTCAAACGAGCAAATTCGTATTGATTCGGACGTACTTTTGTATCGTCATAAATTTGATCCAAAAACCAATTGTACAATTCACGGTGCATTACAAATTCAAGGGTACAAATCGAATGTGAAATTTGTTCGATAAAATCGCTTTCTCCATGCGCATAATCATACATTGGATAGATTTTCCAATCATTACCTGTTCTATGATGATGACGATGTAATACTCTATACATCAACGGATCACGCATTAACATATTGGTAGAAGCCATATCAATTTTGGCACGTAAAACATGACTTCCTTCTGGGAAATCTCCATTTTTCATGCCTTCAAATAAAGTTAAATTTTCTTCAACTGAACGGTTGCGGTACGGACCATCAACACCTGGTTGCGTAGGTGTACCTTTTTGGGAAGCCATTTCTTCAGAAGATTGACTATCTACATAAGCTTTCCCTTTTTTAATCATCATTACAGCCCAATCATACAATTGTTGAAAGTAATCAGATGCATAACGTTCTTCAGCCCAATTAAAGCCCAACCATTGCAAATCTTCTTTTATCGCATCTACATATTCTTGCTCTTCTTTGGCAGGATTGGTATCGTCAAAACGAAGATTAACTGGCGCATTGTACTTTAAACCCAAACCAAAATTCAAGCAAATAGACTTAGCGTGACCAATATGCAAATAACCATTTGGTTCTGGTGGAAAACGAAAACGTAAAGACTCTTTCGGGAAACCGTTAGATATGCTGTCTTCTATGATTTGTTCTATAAAATGGAGTGATTTTTCTTCAGTTGACATTTTTTTGTTTTATTTTAGCAAAGATAAAAAAGTTTAAGGTTTAATGTTTACTGTTTGTTAGAAACCTACCACAGTGTTACAATTACTTTATACCAAATACGTTTAAAAAGCACAAATGGGAATTATAACATTAAAAAACATCCGCACTTATTCGTACCACGGATGTTTGATTGAAGAATCAAAAATAGGATCAGATTACTTGGTAAACCTTGATATTACAACTGATTTGGCCAAGTCTCGCCTATCTGATCAACTAGCAGATACAGTAGATTATGTATTGTTAAATCACATAGTAGTGACTGAAATGGCAATTCGTTCTAACTTATTAGAGCATGTAGCTGACCGAATCATCAAACGTATTTTTAACGAAAGCCAAAGTGTTACGAGAGCACGTGTACAAGTATCAAAATTAAATCCGCCAATTGGTGGTGATGTTGAATCAGTTACAATCGAAATTGAAGAATTCCGGTCTTAAAACTAAAAGTGAATTGTGAGTTCAAAAAAATATTTTTAAAAGTTTTAAAGTGAATACTTTTAAACATTAAAGTTTTTAAGTACTTTTGCCATCCGTTAAACAATGGCGTCGTGGCCGAGCGGCTAGGCTGGGCTCTGCAAAAGCTCCTACTCCGGTTCGAATCCGGACGATGCCTCTAAAACCTTCAAAGCAATTTGGAGGTTTTTTTATGGTTTATTTTTAGAAAAAATAAAGTAAAATAATGG
>NZ_JAGPXB010000018.1 GCF_018069925.1 Flavobacterium erciyesense
TTAAAACCGGTTCCACGTCCGTCAACACAAGCTACAATATAACCTTGCTGTGACAACATCATGAACCAATAATCATCTGTGCCATTCCAATCATTGTTTACTTGTTGTGAACCTGGACCAGAGTACTGGTACATAAATACTGGATATTTTTTTGCAGGGTCAAAATCTTTTGGCTTAATCATCCACGCATTCAGCTCATTACCTTTAGCTGTTTTTAAAACAAAAAATTCTTTAGTTGGTAAGTTGTAAGCTTCTAGACGTTTTGAAAGTCCTTCGTTACTTTGAATTACTTGAATTTCTTTACCCACTTTTGACTCGTTCAAAGTGTATTTTGTTGGTACGGTTGCACTTGAAAAAGTACTGATGAAGTATTGAAAGTTCGGGCTAAAAGTAGCTCTTGTAGTACCTGTTGCTTGTGATAAACGCACTTTATTTTTCCCATCTAAACCTATGCGGTACACATCTCTGTTAATAGAACCATTCTCTACCGATTGGTAGAAAATAGTTTTTGTTTTTTCATCAAGACCATAGTAGCTGGTTACTTCCCACTTGCCTTTAGTCACTTGATTTTTTAACTTTCCGTTTTTATCGTACCAGTAAATATGATTGAAACCGTCTTTTTCTGAGGTCCAAATAAAACTGTTGTCTTTTAAGAAAGTTAAATTATCAGTTACATCAACATACGCCTTGTCTTTTTCGTTTAAAGCTACTTTTACGGCACCTGTATTTCCGTCAATAAAAAGTAAATCTAAATTATCTTGATGACGGTTTAAAACTTGTGCTGATAATACATTGGCATCTGTTGACCATTTTAAACGAGCAATATAAAAATCATTGTAATTTTTTAAGTCGATATCTTTTTTAGCTTTTGTGGCAACATCATACACGTGCAAAGATACAGTTGCATTTTTCTCTCCAGCTTTTGGATATTTGAAAGTTTGCATGAATGGATACAACTCTTTACCAAACATTGACATTGAAAATTCAGGAACTGCGCTTTCATCAAAACGAATAAACGCTACTTTTTTACTATCGGCGCTCCAATCAAAAGCTCTTACAAAAGCAAATTCTTCTTCGTAAACCCAGTCGGTAATACCATTGATAATACTATTTTTTACACCATCAGTAGTTATTGCTGTACTTGTCGCAGTCGCAACATCGTAAACAAATAAATTATTGTCACGAGCGTACGCTATTTTTTTTCCGTCAGGCGAAAAAGTAGGCTCTTGTAACTGAAAACCAAACAAAGTAGTTAACTTTTTAGTAGTTGTGTCATATAAATAATAATCTGCTGTGAATGAATGACGAAAAATTGCATTGCTATTACAAGCCAAAAGAATCAATTTTTCACTTGCGTCAAAAGTATAACTGTCAATACCATTTGCTAATTCTTTGTACCCTTTTGTATCAATAAGTGTAGATACTTTTTTGAGTGTTGCAAAATCATATAGATCAATTTGCATGCTTCGGCTAGCCCTATCTGCATTCAAAACGGTGTATTGATTGGTATTTTTTAGGGACTGCAATTCGTCCATTCCTTGCGTTCGAAAAGTTCCATTGTAAATTTCATCGATGGTAATTTTTTGCTGTGCAACAAGGTTCAAACACACGAACAAAAACAACACCATAATTTTTTTAGAATACATAATATATATTTAAAGATAAAAACCGTCAATTTTAGTGAAAAAATTACAAATATGAGCCATTTTATATGTTAAATGTAAAAAACAATCTCAAAAATAAAGCACGATTAGGATTCATTTAGATGCTTTTTAAAACAGTCAAAAATGTATCTTTGTGGACATCATATTATAATCAATTGAGAATGAACAAGGCCATAAGTGGATTTTCGAAATTATCCAAAGAAGAAAAAATAAAATGGATTGCCGACACCTATTTTTCAACACCAAACGAGGCCATCGCCTTGTTGAAAAATTACTGGAACACAGACGAAAAAGTACAACAACTGCATGATGAATTTATAGAAAACACCATTACCAATTTTTATATTCCGCTTGGTGTAGCACCAAATTTCCTCATAAACGATAAATACACCACTATTCCAATGGCTATTGAAGAAAGTTCAGTAGTAGCAGCAGCCTCAAAAGCGGCCAAATTTTGGGCAACTCGAGGCGGTTTTAAAACCACTATTATTGATACTGAAAAAATTGGCCAAGTTCACTTTTTGTACCAAGGCGAAGTATCTAAACTCAATTTGTTTTTCGCTCAAATCAAAGAACAATTTTATATTGCCACAGCTTCAATCACCGCCAACATGCAAAAACGTGGTGGTGGAATAACCGCTATTGAACTAAGAGACAAAACCGACTTGCTACCAAACTATTTTCAATTGCATGCCACCTTTGATACTAAAGACAGCATGGGCGCCAATTTTATTAATTCGTGTCTTGAACAATTTGCAAAAACTTTAAAATTAGAAGCCAAGAATTACAGCCTTTTTAATGAAACTGAGAGTGAAATTGAGGTTGTAATGAGCATCTTATCAAATTATGTACCCAATTGTTTGGTTCGTGCCGAAGTATCATGCCCGATTGAAGATTTGATGGATAAAGAAATACCGAATGCACAAGAATTCGCTACTAAGTTTGTACAAGCCGTGCAAATTGCGGAGGTTGAACCTTACCGCGCAGTTACGCACAACAAAGGAATTATGAACGGTATTGATGCCGTGGTCCTTGCAACAGGAAACGATTTTCGCGCTGTAGAAGCAGGTGTACACGCCTATGCTTCACGCAAAGGTCAATATAGTAGTTTATCGCACGCAAAAATAGAGAACGGTATATTCACTTTTTGGCTTGATGTACCTTTGGCATTAGGTACTGTGGGCGGACTTACCTCTTTGCATCCTGTGGTAAAATTATCACTAGAAATGCTCGAAAAACCATCAGCTCCTGAACTGATGCAAATTGTGGCCGTGGCAGGTTTAGCACAAAATTTTGCTGCCTTGCGCTCTTTAACCACAACAGGAATTCAAGAAGGACACATGAAAATGCATTTGAATAATATCTTGAATCAGCTAGAAGCCACGAAAGAAGAGCGTATTGTTATTCAAAAACATTTTGAAAACAACACCATATCACATAACGCCGTAGTAGCTTTCACCGAAAGTTTACGCCAATAAGCACACTATTCTGCAAGTAAAAAAAGCGGTAATATTAAGCACATGAAAAAGACATTTTATAGCAATGGCAAACTATTGATTACAGGAGAATACCTTGTTCTTGATGGCGCTCAAGCTTTTGCACTACCCACCAAACAAGGACAAAATTTAATCATCGAAGAAGGTAAAAAAGACCAAATTCAATGGAAAAGCTTTGACTTTGATGGAACGATTTGGTTTGAAGACACAGTATTATTTGAAGAAATAATATCTGGTAAAACATCCGATACTTCATCTGTAAAAAGCACATTGATTGAGATATTGCATGAAGGCTATAAAATGAATCCCAATTTTTTAAATACGGAGGAAGGATACAAAGTGAGTACTGAACTTACTTTTCCGAGAAACTGGGGCTTAGGCACTTCTTCCACCTTAATTAACAACATTGCGCAGTGGCTGCAAATTGATGCCTTCACACTCTTAAAAAACAGCTTTGGTGGCAGCGGTTATGATATTGGTTGCGCTCAAAACAATTGTCCAATTGTATTTGAAATAAAAGCAAGACAACCAACAGTGAAGCACATTGAATTTGATCCTGAATTCACCAAAGACCTTTATTTTGTATACCTGAATAAAAAGCAGAATAGCAAAACCGCTATTGAGGCCTATCAAAAAAACAAAAAAACGAACTTAGCAGAAATAATAACTGCCACAAACAATTTGACAAAAGCAGCTTATCAAGCCAAAACGCTAGCTGACTTTGAAACTGTTTTAAGAGAACACGAAAACAATTTGAGTGCCATATTAGAAACTCCAACCGTGCAAGCACAATTGTTTCCCGACTTTGAAGGAACAATAAAAAGTTTGGGCGCTTGGGGTGGCGATTTTGTTTTAGCGGCCTCTACAACAAACCCGACAGCTTATTTTAATGCCAAAGGATTTGATACAGTAATTCCCTTTGAAGAAATGATTTTAGACCAGCAATAGGCTACGCTGCGTTATTGTGTCTGATAAAAATATCCTTTGAAATAAGAAACATCAATACAAACTAACTTAAACAAAAAACCCGATACTCAAAACAGTATCGGGTTTTTTATATTCTGAAAGATTGAACTAGTAATTAAAGTCTAATCTGTTATCTTCAATTTTAGCATTAGCTTTTAAAGCAGGTACTACTCTGTTTGCATCTGCAGCACTTTGTGCTTTTAACTTTGTTACGTAAGCAGCATAGTTTTTAAGAGCTGGTGCTTTTACAGTACTCGTGTTTTTAACAACGTAAACACCAGTATTCGCTTCAATAGGAGCAGATACTTTATTTGCAGTTAGAGCAAATGCATTACCTACTACTTTTGGTTCTGGCCCTACGTTTGGTAACATCGCATTTTCCATTGTAATACCTGTAGCTTGTTGTACCGTTCCACCAACTGCTTTTGCGATAGCTTCAAGTGACGAACCTGTCATTTTAGCTTTGATTAACTCGGCTTTCTTTTTGTTTTTCAAGATTGTCTCAACGTATGGTCTAGCTACTGAAACAGCTATCAAACCAGAGTTGTCAATATTTTTCAATTTAGCAATTACGTGACCAACATTTGGAACTTCAAAACGTTTTACATCACCAACTTTTACTCCTTTTTCAAAAGCCCATCTTACGATAGATCTTTGGTTTCCTAACGGTCCAAAGTTTTCATCCATTGCTTTTACACTTGCAGCAGGTGCAACTGTAAGGCCTAATCCTTTAGCTACTTTAGCTAAATCTTGTCCTGCAGCATCCATTTCTAATTTAGTAGCTTGTGTGAAAACTTTATCAGATGTAGCTTCAGATGGCTCAATTTTTTGAGCTACTGTTGCCAAACGAATTCCGTCTTGCTTGTCAGTTACTTTGATGATATGAAAACCAAACTGCGTTTCTACCAAACCTATTTTTCCAATTGGATTTGCGAAAACAAAATCATTGAATGGTTTTACCATTTGGCCAGGACCAAAAGTTCCTAAATCACCACCTTGTTGTGCTGAAGAATCATCTGAGTTAGTAAAAGCCAACATCATGAAACTTTCAGGATTTGCTTGTACTTGAGCCAACAGCGCTTCTGCTTTTTCTTTTGCATCCTCTTTAGTTCTTTTTTCTTTTTGGCTAGGAGTTTGAGAACCTTCGTAACCAATTAAAATATGACTTGCTTTTGCATTTACTCCTGCTTTCATCCCTAAAGATTTAGAAATGCAATAGTATTTACCAAAAGTATAAGGTCCATAAACCGCACCTGGAGCAAGGTTGAATAATTTATCAGCATCTACTGCAGGTAAATCTTTTTTAGCAATATAAGTTGAGTCGTAAGGAACATCAGAATTTGCGTTTACAAAATCAACTACATTTTTAGTATTTCTGAACCCTGCAACAGTATCATTTTTACCAGTAGTTTGGTTGTACACTACGCTTCCTGATAACAACGCATTAATTCTAGATTTAACTTCTGCCTCATCAGCTGCAGATGGTTTGTCTTCAATTAATACATAATCTACTTCGCGAGACTCATCCGCTTTGTATTTCTTCTTGTTTTTCGCCATGAAATCTTGAATTTCAGCGTCGGTGATTTTTACATCACTATCTTTAATGGTAGAGTATAAACCTGCAACATATGCAAAGTTTACTTTATTTGACTCCATTTCGTATTTCAACTTTGCTTCGCTTTCAGTTGTATACACAGCAGCTTTAATCATTGTGTTGTACATTTGAAACTTAGCATTCAAATCAGCATCTTTTTCTCTATCTTTTAAAAATTGAGCTTGTTCTGGATTTGACTTGAAATATTGTTTGAATTTAGTAACATCGAAAGCTCCTGCTGCGTTCAAAAACAAAGGGTTTCCACCGATGTTTTGATCTGACTTTAAAACCTCTAACAAATGTTTTTCACCTACTCTTAAACCTAACTTTTCGAACTCAGAAGTCAATAAAGCAATAGATACTTCTTGCTCCCACACTTGGTTAGCTGCTTGAGTAGACGTAATACCTTGGCCGCTTTTTTCTACATTGCTTACTTTTACTCTAAAATCTTCGAATGAAATATCTTTTCCATCAATGCTTCCTACATCTTTTGATGTACTACTGAAACCACCACTATTGAATATATCACCTATGATAAATGCTAATAAACAAAACCCGATAACAAGTATCAAGAGAAGTGAACGTTGTCTAATTTTTTGTAAAACTGCCATTTTATTGTTGTTAATTTTTATATTCAGTTTGCGAAAATACAATTATCTAATTAATAATTATACTAGTAGCGTTTTATTTTACAAGAATTTTTGTTTTCCTAATAAAAATCAGTCTTGGGCATTCATTTTAACGATTTCTATTTTCTTATTTGATGCTGCAACAATGGTAAATTGAAACTTATCGATGGCAATAGCAGTGTTTTTCAAGGGTATTTCCTTTACAAAATCGACTAGATATCCGCCAAGGGTTTCGTAAGCGTCCGACTCAGGAATTTGCAATTTATACGTTTGATTCAAATAACTTACTTCTAATCTTGCCGAGAAGACATATTCTCCTTTTCCTAAATCTTGCTCTATTAGCAGTTCGTCGAGATCGTGTTCGTCTTCAATTTCACCAAAAAGCTCTTCTACAATATCCTCAATAGTAAGTACTCCTGCTGTTCCGCCGTATTCGTCAAGTACAACTGCCATACTTTTACGTTTTTTTGTCAATAAGCTCAGCACATCTTTAATCAACATCGTTTCAGGAACAAACTCCGCTTTAATCATTACCGATTCAACCGACTCTGGTTTTTTAAACATTTCAAAAGAATGTACGTAACCTAAGCAATTATCCAGAGAATCATCAAAAACCATGATTTTAGAATAGCCAGTTTTGATAAAAGTATCCAATAATTTAAACACATCATCTGTAATCTCCACCGCAACAATTTCTGTTCTTGGCGTCATGACTTCTCTTGCTTTGACCCCCGAGAACTCTAAAGCATTTTGAAAAATTACTATTTCAGTGTCAATTTCAGCAGCCTCATCAATCGAATTCATTTGCTCAGTTATATAGTCTCCTAATTCTATTTTGGTAAAAAGCAAAGGACCGCCATCGTGCGTATTTCTAAAAACCAACTTAGAAATAGCATCAGAAAAATAAATTAAAAGAAAAGCTATTGGCGAAAATAACAAGTAGAAAGCATAGGCAGGAACAGCAAAAAACTTGATCAATGCGTTGGCGTATATCTGAAAAAAGACCTTCGGCAACCAACCAGCGGTGCAACCGTAAACCAAAACAGCTAAAACAATTTGAAGCCCAAAAAGAACTACTGCTGGCAAATTAAATTGTTGCTCTTCACAATACAATCGAATTGCATGACTAAACTTAACACCAAAAATAACAATTGCAATGGCATTACCTGTTAGCATTGTTACGAGAAAACGAGATGGTTTTTCGGTAAGTTTATTTAGTATGGCAGAGAAGAAATTATCTTGCTTTTTTTCAATTTCAAGATAAATTTTGTTTGAGGAAACAAAAGCAGCTTCCATACCGGTAAAAAAAGCGCTTAGTATTAAACACGATATGATAATACCAAACTCCACTTATTTAGACTTTTTTATTTCTGTCCTCGAATTTACGAGCAAATTTTCTGCGAAAGAAAAACATGAACACTGCAAGAGCTGCAATCATAAAACTGAGCCATGGCGAGCCTAAAGAAGGATCATTTACTTTAGTAATACCATCATAAATTAAATAGGCAGCAAAAAAAAGATATACGTATTGAGTAAATTGTAAATATTTCATGATAGTTGGTTTTATTCGTTAGACTCTAATTCGCCAGTGATTTTTTGAGAGTTGATCACTTTAAAATCCTTACTGAAATCAATTCCTTGTCCGTTAGAAACGCCTTTAGGATCTGATAATTTAAATTTGCGTTCGGTAAAAAACCATTCGTTTTTCTGATCATAATACAACTGCTCTGTTTCAAGCATTTGTCCTAGCTCGGTATAAATTTTTACTTTACCTTGTAAATCAATGATGTTGGTTCGTTTATACGAAACCGCATAATCTGCCTTGATAAAGGTTTTCTTTTGATTTTTATCAAACAAAGTTACATCAATGCCTTTTGGGAATTCGGTAAAAGGAAAATCAACACTAGAATAATCTAACATTTTTTTACTTAGCAAAACAGCCGTTATTCGGCCCGAGTCAGTGTATTTTAAATCTACCGCATCGGCATCGCTATTAGGAACAAATTCTGAAAAGTTGATTTTTTGAACTTCTTTAAAATTGCTTTCACAACTAAAAATAACGAGCATAGCAGCACTCATCAACACCCATTTGCTACTATTTTTTAAAAATAAGTTCATAAGATATGCTGCACCATTGGGCACAGTAGTTTATTAGTCGAATTTACGTCTTTGGAACCAACGGTCGTTTAATGAAAAACCAATGCTAACATTAGCATAATTTTCTTGTACCAAGTTTGATTTGGTTGTACCACGCTGACCAAACTCTAAGCCAATATTAATATTAGAAAGCGTTCCGCTTAAAGGCATTCCTACCCCTAATGTTAAAGCAGCATCATTCACCGCTTGAGAATTGATTACCAAACCTGTATTTTCGTATCTAAAACCACCTCTGTACACAATACGTTTTGCGTAACTTGAAAACGAATTATAATTAGGAATATAGTAACCACCCACAGTATATTTCGAAGCTTTTTCGTAAGATACATTGGCAAGTGCATTGTAACTGTTAGCTAACGATCCCGCATCTTGCATAGTATATCCAACTCCAAAAAGCCATTTTCTAGCTTGACCAATACCAACTTGTGCAACGTACTTGCTTGGTATTTTTAGTTTTCGTTCTGAAACCTGTTCATCTAAAACATCAACAATCGCTATGTCAAAGTTAGAATTGTATAAGGCAGTTGCAATGTTTCGTGTATTTTGAGCTGTTAATGTGCTCTCTAAACTGTATGTTACACTACTAAAAAGAGACAATTTTTTATTTAACTTACGTTGATACATAAGCCCTGCATTAAAATTAACCCCTGACAAATCTGCGGTATTCAACTCTCGAGTCCCAATAGCAACATCATTTACGTACTCAAAATTATTGGATTCAATTTTCCCGAAATTATAGTTCACATCAGCACCAATGCTAAATGTTGGCGTAATTTTGTATGCTAAACCAAAAAAAACTTTATTCATTCCTCCTTTTCCATCAAAGCGACGGCTATTTACAGCTGGATCTGATGACTCCGAATTAATTTTATAACCCACAGAAGAGTACGGAATCAAACCAAAACCTACACCAAATTTACCCAAAGGCAAACCTACAGCTAAATAATCTAGTGCCGTTCTTCGGGCGCTTGCTGAGTTGCTATCCGACTTAAGTTTGGTTGTATATTGTGTACCACCTAATGCAAAAGTGGTTAATTTTAAGTGTGCATAACTTGCTGGATTTTGCAAATTCATATGAATACTGTCCTGCTCGACAGCAATTTCTCCCATAGAACGAAATTCTAAAGTTCCTCTAAATCGCACATCCCCTATTCCGTAAAACGAGTATGGAGAAGAAGTTCCCTCTTGAGCCAATGAAACTAGAGACACTAGCAGACAGAAACTAACTAAAATTTTTTTGATCATTTTTTGATTTTATAATGAAATTGTTGGTTCAGACTTTCCAGCAGGAAATATGAATTGGCAAATATGGTATTTTTTAATCGTTTAGCCAAAAAATCTGTATCGCCACCCGTTAAAATTATTATAAAATTGGAATACCGTTTTTTATATGCATCAATTGTACCATCAATTTCGGCAATCATACCATTAACCACACCCGAGTGAATGGCTTCCTGCGTTGACCCACCAATTAAATCTTTA
Organism: Flavobacterium erciyesense; assembly: GCF_018069925.1. Lineage (GTDB taxonomy): Bacteria > Bacteroidota > Bacteroidia > Flavobacteriales > Flavobacteriaceae > Flavobacterium > Flavobacterium erciyesense. The sequence continues at coordinate 9,989 of NZ_JAGPXB010000018.1, forward strand.
GGCTCTTGGGTGGGCAACAAAGGCAACTTGGCTGTATAGTGATGTAAAGATTCGTAACGTAAACGCAGTCCGGGAGCAATTGCGCCTCCTAAATAACAATCAGCTGCATCAATAAAATCATAAGTAATGCAAGTACCCGCATCAATAACCAATCTATTTTGTGCAGGGTGCATCAACACTGCTCCTGTTGCTAAAACCATTCTGTCTAAGCCAAGAGTCTGAGGAGTTTCATAATTGTTTTGAAAAGGAAAACCGTCTTCGCGAGAAATATAGTGTACGTTTATTCGATCTTGAAAGGTCAAAAAAAACTCTTTTTCGAGATCTGCAACCGAAGAAACCACCAAATTTTGAAGTTTTTTGAATCTATTTAAAATTTTTTCAAAATTTATTTTTGCATCATTTTTCGAAAAGACAAAAAACTCTAAAATCGTAGCTTCCTCAAAAACAGCCGCTTTGATTCTCGAATTCCCCACATCAACCACTAGTATCATTTTGTGAAATTTAGAAAGCCAAAGGTACGAATAGATTTTTTTTAAAAAATGTTTTGGAGAAACTAAAAAAGCTTCTATATTTGCACCCGCAACAGCGAGGTACCTTAGCTCAGATGGTAGAGCAATGGACTGAAAATCCATGTGTCCCTGGTTCGATCCCTGGAGGTACCACAAAACCCGAATAGAAATATTCGGGTTTTTTGTTTTTAATACTTTTTTGAAAAACACTTTTGTAGAAACTTTCCTTTTCAAAGCATTCAATTTTTTATCGAAAAACGAAATATTAAATTGCAATTGCAATGAAATACACATTCAACAAGGATTAATCACTAATTGATCCCGAATACTTACTAATCCCCATTTTTTACTCATAACACAAGAAAAAACCAATAAAAATACAGTCTGTGTAAATTTTTAGAATAATTTTTAGATAATTCTAATTTACAATCGTGCTAATTTGCTATATTTATGCAAATTTTATATACATGGAATTACTAGCCTGTCCAAAATGTCAAGGAAATCAGATAACAAAGAGTGGAATTGTAAATCAAAAGCAACGCTATTTATGTAAAAAATGCGCTTATTTTTTTACCGTTAACAAGCTAGGTAAGAAAATTGACGATTATTATGTTACCAAGGCGCTTCAACTTTATTTAGAAGGATTAAGCTATAGAGAGATCGAGCGAATCATAGGTGTGTCACACGTTACCATAAGTAATTGGGTAAAATCCTTCAATATCAAAAAACCTTCACACGCTAATTATCACCCTACTTACAAAATTTTAAGCCACTTAGAACTAATTGAATACCTAAAAAACAAGGAGTTATTATCAGGCGCAGGAATGATTATTACTGAATTAGGAGATAAGTTCATGCTCATAAAATGGGAGCGTTTTAAAGATTAACTATACTACTTTACACGTATATATATTAAAATTTTTTTTAATGAGAAAAAATTAGAATTTGGTACTCAGTTAACAAACCATTTACTAACCAACCTTCTCATTATGAAAAAAATATTTTTTTCAGCCGCAGTACTCTTACTATCGCTAAAAGGTTTTTCTCAAGGCTCAACAGAATACGGAGGCGGTCTGAAATTCAATCTGAACGAAGACGGTTCTAAATTCATGCGAGTAATTGCTTGGAACCAAATTTGGATGCGCTCCTCTGAGATGAATCCGGGAACCATGATCAATGGCGAACCAACCTCAACTGCTACCGATATAGGAAATCGAAGACTTCGTTTTTTGGCTTACGCCCAAATCTCAAAACGCTACATGATTTTAACTCATTTTGGTATTAACAACCAAACTTTTACCAATGGTGGAGCAGCAGGTAGTTCTGGAACTGGAGCTTACGGCGCTGGTAAAAAACCAGGTCTGTTTTTTCATGATGCCTGGAATGAATACGCAGTTGTACTTCCTGAAAAAGATAAAAAATTCAGTATGTCATTAGGTGCTGGACTTCATTATTATATGGGCCTTTCTAGAATGACGATGGGATCTACACTGAACTTCCTTACCATCGATGCTCCTATTTTCAACTGGCCTTTGATTGAAAACTCAGATCAATTTGCACGACAAGTAGGTCTATTTGCCAAAGGTAAGTACGGAAAACTAGAGTACCGCTTAAGTTACAACAAACCTTATGCAACAAACCTTGCTCCTGTAAATACCACTAATGCTGCAAATGCGGTTGCGGTAGACAATAGCGGCATAACCAAATGGTCTAAAGCAGGATACTTAGAGTATCAATTTTTAGATCAAGAAGCTAATGTATTACCATTTAAAGTAGGAAGTTATTTGGGCACTAAAAAAGTATTTAATTTGGGTGCTGGTTTTTATACCGCTCCTGATGCTACAAGAACTTCTGTAAATAACAACATCAACAAGCACGACATTACGCTATTATCTGCGGATGCGTTTATGGATTTACCAGTTGGGAAAAAAGAAAAGAAAATGGCGGTTACTGCCTACAGCGTTTTATACGACTATGATTTTGGACCAAATTACCTTCGTAACGTAGGAATCATGAACATTGGAAGTGTTGATCCTAATTTTACAGGAAATAGAGCTATTGCTGGAGCTGGAACCGCGCAACCAACAATTGGATCTGGTACCATTTGGTACACACAAGCTGGTTTTTTATTACCAAACAAAGAGGTGAAACCTAAAGTAAGAATTCAACCTTTTGGGGCAGTTACCTATAAAGATTTTGACGCGTTGGCACAGTCAAGCACACAATTTGACATTGGATCTAACTTTTTCTTAGACGGACACCACGCCAAAATTACAGCTCAATATTCTACTAGACCTGTATATACTTCACTTACCAATCGATCAGGATCTTTAGGTGACTTTGTAGTACAACTTCAAATTTATTTATAAAACATCTTTAATACACATCATATGAGTACAAAATCAACAAAAGGAATCTGGAAAGTCATTTCTGCTTCTTCAATGGGAACCATGATCGAATGGTACGACTTTTACATTTTTGGGAGTTTAGCTGTAGTATTATCTACAAAATTCTTTCCATCGGATAATCCAACTGCAGCTTTCTTATCCACTTTAGCCACTTTTGCTGCTGGTTTTGTGGTGCGTCCTTTCGGAGCATTATTCTTCGGTAGATTAGGAGATTTAATCGGAAGGAAATATACCTTCATGGTCACGCTAATGTTAATGGGTGGCGCTACTTTTGTCATTGGTTGTATTCCGAGTTATGAAACTATTGGTTATGCCGCACCAATTTTAGTACTAATATTACGTTTATTACAAGGTTTAGCCTTGGGTGGTGAATATGGTGGAGCTGCAACTTATGTAGCAGAACATGCACCTGCTGGCGAAAAAGGCTATTGGACCTCTTGGATTCAAACCACTGCAACTGTAGGTTTATTCATTTCGTTAATGGTGATTTTAATTACAAAAAGTGCACTTTCGAAAGAAGCATTTGATGATTGGGGTTGGAGAGTACCATTTTGGGTTTCTATTTTAATGGTTTTCGTATCGTACTTGATTCGTAAAAACATGGACGAATCACCTGTTTTTGCTAAAACAAAAGCGGAAGGAAAAACATCAACAAACCCACTAAAAGAAAGCTTTGGCAATCGTTACAATTTGAAATTTGTTCTTCTTGCTTTATTTGGAGCCACTATGGGACAAGGGGTTGTTTGGTACACCGGTCAGTTTTATGCCATGAACTTCTTGAAAACAGTACAATTTATTGATTCTTCTCAAGTAGATATGTTGCTAGGAATTGCCTTAATTTTAGGAACTCCATTCTTCGTGTTCTTTGGTTGGTTGAGTGATAAAGTAGGTCGAAAATACATTATGATGGGAGGAATGTTAATTGCTCTTTTAGCTTACAGACCGATTTACAAGCAAATGTATACCACAACAGACTTAACTTTAAAAACAGAAGTTGTTGCTAATACAAAAGTAGTTCCATCTATTAAAGAAGTAGATGCTACTAAAATGGATTCTATTTATACGACTACCAAAACGTTCACAGATGGCACAGCGGTAGAAGAAATTAAAACCAAACACTTCGAGGCTGGAAAACTAATGGTAGACGATAAAGGGAAAGATAAAATCGAAACCAAAATCACCAAAACAATTAATGAAAGTGATAAATGGATGTTAGTTTTTCTAGTTTTCATTCAAGTTATCTTTGTTACGATGGTTTATGGACCGATTGCAGCTTTCCTTGTTGAAATGTTCCCAGTAAAAATTCGATACACTTCAATGTCATTGCCTTACCATGTTGGAAATGGTATTTTCGGTGGACTACTACCAGCCATTTCTACTTATTTTGTAACTTCCGCTAAAGATGGTGGTAATCCTGAATTTTATTTAGAAGGCTTATGGTATCCAATAGGCATTGCAGCAGTTTGTTTCGTAATTGGAATGATCTATATCGACAGAAAAAACAATACACTTCACGACTAAAATAGAGAACTATGAATTCAATTAAAAAAATATTAGGTTTCGTTTGGATATTATTAGCGTTGGCTACAGCATATTATTGTGTTGATATCTTTGGAGGAAAACTATCATCGGGTAAGCAAGACGATTTAGTTTTTGGAATTATCATCTTCTTTATTTTATTGCCTCTTATCGTTGCCGGATTAGTTACATTTGGGTATTACTCGATTATGGGTGATTATGACGATCAAAAAAATTAAATAAATTTTTTGCAAAAACTTGCAATCTCTACATCTTCATGTGGAGATTGCTTGTTTTATACTTTGAACGGTCAAGTTACCTTAGCAACACGGCAAATAAACCTTTCAAAACCAAAGCTATAACACCAAGTAAAAATGAAAAAAAGACACGAACAAAAATTGGTTATCCTTTCTATGCTGATATTAGCGGCATTGAATATTCCTTTGTTGTTATTGTTTGATAGCTCCAAAGCCTTATTTGGATTTCCTATTATCTACATTTACATTTTTTCGGTGTGGCTATTTTCTATTGCTATTTCATTTTTAATTATCAAAAGGTATTATGAATAGCATTGAACTTTTACTGATACTAGCGCTCTATTTGTCAATTCTTTTTTTTATTGCCTATTGGTCTGAAAAAAGGAACCATTCTAAATGGACCAATAATCCTTACGTTTACTCTTTTTCATTAGCTGTTTATTGTACCGCATGGACCTACTATGGCAGCATTGGCGTAGCAGCCGAATCAGGATTAGGTTATTTACCCATTTATGTAGGACCGATACTCGTGATTCCAACTTGGATTATTATCCTAAAAAAAATTATCCGCATATCCAGAGTCAATAAAATATCGAGTATTGCCGATTTTATCTCGTTGCGGTATGGCAACAGCCGCTTTTTAGGCGCGTTAGTAACTCTAATTTGTATCGTGGGCATTTTGCCTTACATCTCTTTACAGCTAAAATCTATTTCGGATACTTTTCATATTGTTACCCAAACCGATGCAACTGACAATATTTTTACAGACACCACGACCTACGTGTGCCTTGCCTTAGCCTTATTTGCTTCGTATTATGGAACAAAATATGTAGATGCATCTGAAAAAAGACGTGGTATGATTACTGCCGTTGCGATGGAATCAATTTTGAAACTCGTTTTTTTCTTAATCGTTGGTTTGTATGTAACTTATTTCGTGTTTGATGGCTTTGACGATATTTATACCAAAGCCGCAGTACTCAAAGACTTTGATAAAAAGAATACCATCGGCGGTATTACCAATGGTATCAATTGGTTTTTTCTGTGTACTTTATCCATGTTTGCTATCTTTTTATTACCGCGTCAATTTCACAGTGCGATTGTTGAAAACAACAAAGAAAGTCATGTTCGCACGGCCGTGTGGCTCTTTCCGCTGTACTTGTTACTTTTTAACATTTTTGTATTCCCGATAGCTTGGGGAGGCAACATACTTTTTGAAGGACAAGGCCTGAACTCTGACACGTATTCATTGTTAATTCCGCAATTTTTTGACAATACCACTTTAACCGTTATGGTTTTTTTAGGAGGTTTCTCAGCTGCAATATCCATGATTATTGTTTCGTCAATTGCCTTAGCTACGATGTTAAGTAACAATTTGTTAATTCCGTACGGTTTTATCGGTTCACTAGAAAATGCTTCGCAGCAAAAAAACAACAAACGCATCGTAAACAGCCGAAAAATAGGCATCTTTATGCTGATCATTTTGGCGTATGCCATTTATCGCATCTTCATTCTAGATTATTCATTGGTTTCCATCGGTCTTGTTGCTTTCGTAGTGATTGCGCAACTGGCACCTTCCTTTTTTGGAGCTATTTTCTGGAAAAGAGGATCTAAAAATGGTGCTGTAACAGGAATTGTATTAGGCTTTCTGACTTGTTTTTACACCTTACTTATTCCTTACGCAATTGGAATTACAAAATCGACTAGTCTTTTTATTCAAGCAGGTCCGTGGGGAATCACGCTTTTAAAACCATTTCAACTTTTTGGATTGGATTATTTAGACCCGATTCCGCATGCTTTTTTCTGGAGCTTACTAGTTAATATTTTGAGTTACGCCGCAGTTTCTGTAAGTTTTAAAGGCAATTACCGAGAACGCAATTATGCAGAAATGTTTGTAGATATTGACAAATACATTACCAATCACGAAAATGCATTTGTTTGGAAAGGAACCGCATACATCAGCGATATTCAAAAAGTGTTACAACGATTCCTTGGCGAAGACCGAACCAAACGTGCCTTAACCATTTTTAACTTAAAGTACAATATCGATAAAGATGTAACCACTGCCGATGCCCGTTTTATCAAATTTGCCGAAAATTTACTTACCGGACACATCGGGACAGCGTCTGCCAAAATACTAATTTCGAGTGTGGTGAAAGAAGATAAAATCAGTTTACCCGAAGTTTTACGCATCCTCGAAGAGTCAAAAGAAAACATCATTATCAATAAAAAACTAACTGACACATCCAATGAACTGAAAATCATTTCAGAACAACTTAAAACAGCCAATCAAGAACTCGTCAACAAAGACATTCAAAAAGATGAATTTTTAGACACCGTAACACACGAATTGCGTACGCCAATTACTGCCATTCGGGCTGCAAGCGAAATTTTGCATGACGATGACGAACTTCCAGAAGAATTACGCAAGCAATTTTTGCAAAATATCATCTCGGAGTCGGATAGATTAAACCGCTTAATTGATAAAATATTAGATTTAGAAAAGTTTGAAACGGGCAAGCAAAAAATCTATTTGTCAAAAAACAACTTATCAAAAACCATTTCAAAAACCATTAACTCAGTCAATCAATTACTTAAAAACAAAAACATTGCGATAGAATTTAATGCCGCTAACTCAGAGATTAAAGCTTTTTACGATGAAGAACGCATTGTGCAAGTGGTACATAATTTATTATCGAATGCCATTAAATTTTGTGCTACCACCAATGGTAAAATAACCATTTCGATAGAAGAAAAAGAGGAACATGTTGAAGTAAAAATGAACAACAATGGCAAATCGATTGCTGCTGAAGATGCCGATGCAATATTTGACAAATTTTATCAATCCCGAAATCAAAATATTAAAAAACCAATTGGTAGTGGATTAGGATTAGCTATTTGCAAACAAATTATCGAACACCATAAAGGAACTATTTGGGCCGAAAAGGAGCAGCAAGAAGGAGCGACTTTCGTTTTCACCCTGCCCAATTACCACACCACCGAAAAAAATTAAAAGATGAAAAAGATTTTAATTGTAGACGACGAACCCAACATTGTTATGGCCCTCGAATATACTTTCAAGAAGAATAATTTTGAAGTTTTTATTGCTCGAGATGGTCAAGAAGCATTGGATATTTTAAGCATTCAATTGCCAGATGTGATTATTTTAGATGTAATGATGCCCATGGTAGATGGTTTTGCTACGCTAGAACAAATTAAAAAAGACGAGCGACTCCAGAATTGCAAAGTCATATTCCTGTCGGCAAAAAACAAAGATAAAGATATCGAGAAAGGTCTTGCGCTTGGAGCCAATTTATATGTAGTAAAGCCTTTCTCTGTTAAAAAACTAGTAGAACAAGTTCATGAATTAATAGATTAATTACGCCTTATAAACCATGAAATACAACGAAATTTATAACCACAGCATAAGCGAACCAGAGGCATTTTGGGCTGCACAAGCCGAAAAAATTGATTGGTTCAAGAAACCACAAACTATTTTATCTCAGGACAAAAATGGTTATCCGCAATGGTATCAAGATGGCGAATTAAATATTTGCTATCTCGCATTAGACAAGCATATTGCCGATGGATTTGGTGATCAAACAGCATTCATCTATGACTCGCCAGTAACACAAACCATACAAAAATTCACTTATTCAGAAGTTCATTCAGAAGTAGCCTGTCTAGCAGGAGGATTGTTGTCTTTAGGATTAAAAAAAGGAGACACAGCCATTATTTACATGCCCATGATTCCGCAAACGGCCTTTGCCATGCTGGCTTGTGCTCGTATTGGCGTGATACATTCTGTTGTATTTGGCGGTTTCGCACCTCATGAATTGGCTATCAGAATAGACGATTGCAAACCTAGAGCCATCATTACAGCCTCATCGGGAATTGAAATCGACCGATTAATAGCCTACAAACCATTGGTGGACGAAGCCATTGAACTCGCCAACCACCGCCCTAAAAAAGTAATTGTTTTTAATCGAAAACTTGGAGCTAGAATTCCCTTCAAAAAGTACGATGTTGATTATGACGCCTTGGTGTATGGCTCTGACGAAACACCTTGCGTGGCCTTACCTTCTAACCATCCTTTATACATTTTGTATACTTCAGGAACAACTGGTAAACCTAAAGGAATTGTTCGCGACACAGGTGGTTATGCAGTGGCATTGACTTTTTCAATGAAACACATTTACAATGTGGAGCAGGATGAAACGTTTTGGGCAGCATCTGATATGGGTTGGGCCGTAGGACACAGTTATATTTTGTACGGACCTCTCTTAAACCGCAATACGACAATCATTTTTGAAGGAAAACCAATAAAAACTCCCGATGCCAGTACTTTTTGGCGCATTATTTCAGAGCATAAAGTAGGCACCATGTTTACGGCTCCAACTGCCATTAGAGCCATCAAAAAAGAAGATCCAGATGGAATATTTATCAAACAATACGATTTAAGCTGTCTTAAAAATCAGTTTTTAGCAGGTGAACGTTGCGACCAAGCTACGATTGAATGGTACCAAAAACACATCCCAATTCCTGTGATTGATCATTGGTGGCAAACAGAATCTGGTTGGCCAATGATCGCAAATTCAATAGGCATTGAAGCACTTCCTGTTAAACCGGGCTCAGCAACAAAAGCAGTTTGTGGATATGATATTAAAATTTTTGATGAAAGCGGAAAAGAATTAGAAGCTAACGAAGAAGGCCTTGTAGTAATCAAATTGCCTTTGCCACCCGGAAATTTACTAGGAATTTGGGAAAACGAGACCCGCTTTCAAGCCAGTTATTTTAGCAAATTTGACGGTTATTATTTGTCTGGTGACGGCGGTTACAAAGATGAAGATGGTTATCTGTTTATTACTGGAAGAACTGATGACGTAATTAACGTGGCTGGTCATCGCTTATCAACCGCAGAAATGGAAGAGGTTGTTGCCTCACATAACAATGTAGCCGAATGTGCTGTAATTGGCATTCATGACGACTTAAAAGGCCAAGTACCGCTAGCATTAATTGTAGCCAAATCGGGAAGTACTATCGAGCAATTTCAGTTAGAATATGAAATTGTAAATCTGGTTCGTAAGCAAATTGGTGCTGTTGCTTCATTGCGAAGAGTAGTACTTGTAGATCGATTGCCCAAAACAAGATCTGGTAAAATTTTACGCAAAATGATGCGCAGTATTGCTGACGGTGCTGAGTTTAGTACTCCATCTACCATCGATGACGAAGCCATAATTGACGAAATAAAAAACGCATTGCAACAACATAAAATAGGAATATACAACACATAAAATACTTTACTAATCATGAGTTACTATCAAATAAACAACTTAGAAGAATACTTTAAGCATTATAAAAAATCTATTCGTGAACCCAAAAAATTCTGGGACAAAATTGCTGCCGAAAATTTTACTTGGTACCAGCAATGGGACAAAGTAGTCGACTTTAACATGGCTGAAGCCGAAATTAAATGGTTTACCGGTGCTAAAGTAAACATAACCAAAAACTGTATTGACAGGCATCTTGCAAAAAAAGGTGACAAAACAGCTATCATTTTTGAACCAAACGATCCTAATGAAGAAGCCTTGCATATTTCGTACAACGAATTGTACGAGCGCGTAAGCAAAATGGCCAACGTGCTTCGTGATCAAGGCATTGAAAAAGGAGATCGTGTGTGTATTTATTTGCCAATGATTCCGGAATTAGCCATTGCAACTTTAGCATGTGCCCGTATCGGAGCGATTCACTCTGTAGTTTTTGCAGGTTTTTCGGCCTCGGCAGTAGCAGCGCGAATTAATGACAGTGCGTGTAAAATGGTAATCACTTCAGATGGTGGTTACCGCGGTAATAAAACAATAGACTTAAAAGGCATTGTTGACGAGGCTTTGACAACTTGCCCAAGTGTTGAAAAAGTTTTGGTTGCTAAGAGAATTCACAGCGAAATTGATATGAAAGATGGACGAGACCAATGGCTCCAACCTTTATTAGATGAAGCTATTGATAATAATGTAGCTGAAATCATGGATGCCGAAGATCCCTTATTTATTTTGTACACATCTGGCTCAACGGGAAAACCAAAAGGAATGGTACACACCACTGCAGGTTATATGGTCTACTCTGCCTATACATTCAAAAATGTTTTCAACTACCAAGACAACGATATTTTTTGGTGCACCGCTGATATCGGATGGATAACAGGTCATTCTTACATTTTGTATGGGCCTTTGTTAAACGGAGCTACCACAGTTATTTTCGAAGGCGTTCCCTCCTATCCTGATTTTAGTAGATTTTGGCAAACCATCGAAAAGCATAAAGTAACGCAGTTTTACACCGCTCCAACAGCTATTAGAGCTTTGGCTAAAGAGAGTATCGAATATGTTCAAAGATACCAATTGACCTCCTTAAAAGTAATAGGATCTGTAGGTGAGCCTATCAATGAAGAGGCTTGGCATTGGTACAACAACCACGTGGGTGATAAAAAATGTCCTGTTGTTGATACGTGGTGGCAAACCGAAACTGGTGGTATTATGATTTCGCCACTTGCTTTTGTCACTCCAACCAAACCAACTTACGCCTCTTTACCATTACCGGGAATTCAACCTGTATTAATGGATCCAAAGCGAAATGAAATCGAAGGCAATCAAGTAACAGGTAGCTTGTGTATTAAATTTCCGTGGCCGGGAATTGCACGCACCATTTGGGGTGATCATCAAAGGTATAAAGAAACCTATTTTTCAACCTTTCCAGGAAAATATTTTACGGGTGATGGCGCTTTGCGTGACGAGGTTGGGTATTACAGAATCACTGGCCGCGTAGATGATGTTGTCATTGTTTCAGGACATAATTTGGGAACCGCTCCAATTGAAGATGCAATTAATGAACACCCTGCAGTTGCTGAATCAGCTATCGTTGGTTTCCCGCACGATATTAAAGGAAATGCTTTGTATGGTTTTGTGATTTTAAAGGAAACCGGAGAATATCGCGATAGAGATAACCTAAGCAAAGAGATTAACCAACACATATCCGATCATATTGGACCTATTGCTAAATTAGATAAAATTCAGTTTGTATCTGGGTTACCAAAAACCCGTTCTGGAAAAATCATGCGTCGAATTTTGCGCAAAATTGCCGAAGGAGATGATACCAATTTTGGTGACATTACCACTTTGCTAAATCCTGAAATCGTAGACGAAATCAGGCAAGGAAAACTTTAACAGAAAACAAAAAAAGGCTGCTTTACAATTAAAGCAGCCTTTTTAAATTATAGCAAATAGGTTTAGTTTTTAAGTAACTTCAACACTTTTTCTGCATTGTTTTCATTTGTAGCCTTTACGATATAAAGCCCTTGATTCAAATCGCTTACTGAAAAGGATTGTCCTACATTTCCAGTTCCTTTGAAGCTTTTAACCAATTGACCCGTAATCGAATAAACCTCTACTTTTACAATTGGTTCATTCAACGTAAAATACGAAGCTGCTGGATTAGGATACAAAACCAAAGTTTCTGCTTTTTCATAGTCAGCAATAGCTAAAGTAGCCGTTTTGTTACCATAAATTCTGAATTCTCCTGGTTGCAAAGTAATGGTTTGCGAAGTACTAATTACTGTTAGTGGTGTATTGTCCATTAAATTATACCATGTTCCAGTATAAGGAAAACCAGAAGGTACATTTTGAGCAATTACATTAAAGTTTGCCACAATCAACACGTCTTTTAATTGAGTTGACGCAAGATCGTTATTAGTAATTTTAATATTTGGGAATAATGAACTACTGTTGTTAATAGTCGCCGTTCCTAAAAACACAGGCTCCATGGTTTTCAAAGTAATCATTTTAGCCCAATCATCGTAAATTTTACTTCTGTTAGTATCACCTAACCAATTGCCTGTCCATTGTGGTTGTGGTTTAGTGTCTAGTTTACAATCTCCAGAAGTAGCATCTGACGGAGAGTTTACAGTACCATTGTTACAAGAAAAGATCGATTTTTCCCATCCTAATTCGCCAAACTGCCAAATCATTTTTGGTCCCGGAACCAAAAGAGAAACCGCACCTAGCGCCGACATTCTTGACAAGGCCACATTCAAATTCTTTACATCATGGTTTGCATTACTTGAGTTACCTGATTGCAGATTGTTGTACATCAAGCGTTCCTCATCGTGACTTTCAGCATAACCCATCAAACGGTGTGCGTTAAAACCACGGCTGGAAGCATTCATTCTAAAGATGTTTCCAGAATTCCCTTTTGAAAGATTGTTGTAATCAAAAGTCATAATTCCCCACATCATTACACCTTTGCTAGGAGTTTCATTCAAACGATAATTAGCCCATTGTTGCTCTTCATCATTACCTCCTAAATGTTCGAAAATCACGTAATGTGTAGGATCCAAATTCCAAGAATAATCAGCATACTTACGCAATACATCTACACGATCTTGTTGTCTACTACCAGTACAATTTTCTTGACCGCCCGGCACATTTGCAGGACAATTTTGTGTAAAACCTTTGGTTAAATCCCAACGGAAACCATCAATTTTATATTCTTCTACCCATTGTTTAATAACGCGTTGCACATAATTTTGAGTTCTTGGTTGTTGGTGATTAAAATCTTCACCTACACTATAACTATGCATTGCTGTAGTATTAAAATAGGGATTCTCAGTAGATGGAGAACCCCAACCATCACCATCGGGATCATTCATCCACATACGAAGCATCGGGTTTCTACCAAAAGCGTGATTCAAAGCCACATCTAAAATAACAGCAATTCCGTTTTGATGGCACAGATCGATAAATTCTTTCAACTTATCTGATGTTCCATAAAATTTATCCAATGCCATATGGAAGGAAGTATTGTAGCCCCAGCTTTCGTTACCTTCATACTCCATTACGGGCATTAATTCGATTGCATTAATTTTTAAATTCTTGAAATAATCGATTTTATTAATCAAATCTTGATAACTGCGGTTGGCATCAAAATCACGAACTAACAATTCATAAACCACCAATTTTTCTTTAGCGGGTTTAACAAAATTGGTTGTTGCAGCACTCCAAGCATATGGCGCTTTACCTGTCTGTAGGACGGTTACCTCACGCTCCTGACCCGCAGGATAAACCGGCATATTAGGATATTTTGCAGCAGGAATACCACCATCATCAAAAGGAGATAAAACTAAGGTAGAGTAAGGATCAGCCGTTTTTACTAAAGATGGTGTTCCTGCAATTGGAGTTTGATCAACTACCCAATACTGATAGGTATAATTCACACCAGATGTTAAACCTGTCAATTCTAACCAAAATTTAGTAGAACTTGGATCTTTTTTCATGGCATACGCTGCGGTGGGTTGCCAATTATTAAAACTTCCTGCTACATACACAAAGTCTTTAAAAGGAGCATCTAAAACCAATGTCGCTTTAGTTGCATCACTTGATTTGTAATTAATACCATCAACTAAACCAGCAGGAATTGCTTCGCTAACCGCATTTGGATTTACAATAGCACTGAATTTTTTAATGATTACAGTACTTCCTTGCGTTACTTGAAGTTCGTAATTTTGATTAGCTGTGATGTTGCTATGACTAAAACTATAATTAGCAGTAGCAGCATTAGTATTAAGTGTTACTCCATTTGCTTTAAGCACATAACTCGCAGTGCCTCCACTATTGTTGGCTGCAATATTTAGACTCCCAGCAGAGGCAATGATAGTAGCACTATTTTCAGCAGGACTAGTTAAGTTAACCTGAAAAACACCTACATCAACTAAGTGATCTTGCGATTTTTTGTCGCCCGTTCCGTCTTTGGCCTTTACCAAAAACCCAATTCTACCAATTGATGCTCTGTTATAAAAAACGGTTGGCGTAAAAGTTTTAGTGTAGGTATCAGTTGCTGAGTTGTAGGTAAATCGGTTGGCTTCGTTAGAGGAGGTCCAAGAACCATTGGTAGGACAATCTTGCAAATTAGCTCTATTGATATCGAAAGACCAAGACCAAAGATACAAGGCATTACCTGTAACACCCCATAAAGCCTCATTTACAGAAGAACCGTTTATGGTAATGGTTATAGAAGTAGTCGCCTCAAAAGTAGGTGGACTAATTGAATAAGGTATGTTTTGTTGTTGTGCTGAAACAGTAACTCCTAAGCACAAAAACAAAAAGAGTAGTATTTTTTTCATAGTTATAAATATTTGTGTAAGAAAGAAAAGGGCTATCAATTGACAGCCCTTTCTTAATAACGATTTATTTTTGATTTGGAATCATCAAGTAACTACCGTCTAAATCATTGAAGAAAATTTTATATTTAGACTTGGCAACTGGAATATCTCCTCCACTTGTGCCATTATTTGGGAAAGCTGAAAAAGCAGTATTACCACCCCAGTTTACATCCCAAGCATTGTTAGCTCTAAATTTAGCTTTTCCATCAACTAGTGCCAATACATCTATAGTCCAAATATGAGGATCAAATGTTGATTTCGTCATTGGAGTTGAAGCATCCCATCCTAATGGTGTACTGTTTCCAATAATACCAACTGTTGGGAAAGTTGCTGCTGTAGCAGCGTTGTAAGCAACTAAAGTATATTTAAGAGTTTCAATATTAACAGAGAAAGTATAGTAACCATCAGCAGCGATATCAAAAGTTGATGGATCTGCATCAGCCTCAGTTGGTCTTGCTACAATAGCACCATTATCTCCTCTACCATACATTGGAGCCCATTGTCCTGGCGTTGAAATCAATTTAAATGCACCAGCTTTAAAGAAACCTGTAAATTGGTATACGTTTGCATTTGTTCCACTTCTAAAAAGAGGTTGGTTTTTGTTATTGTTATTCCATCCTGAAGTCGTTGCATCACCAACCAAATACCAATCAGTAAAAGCGTATGGTACTAAACCTGTATAAGCATTTACTAAAATTGTTAATGGTTTTGCAGACATCATTTTCTCGATACCAGCAATACTTGAAACTACTTTAACATCATAAGACCCTAATTGCTCAGGAATACCCCCTAATTGAATTACAGCTTGGTTTAATGTTTTGACAGTTACTTCTGCTTGTGTAGCACCTGAAGTACCACCAATTTCTACAGCTTTTGAAAAATCACCACCTTTTACATCAATTAAAAGTTTGTATCCAATTTCAACTGCACCATCATAGTTTGCCTTTGTCCAAACGAAACGCTCTGCAACATTATTGGCATTAGTTTCTTGTAAAACGTATGATTTATCATTTTCTGGAGCTACCATTTCTGGGGTATCAATCCCCTGAATTACTGGTCTGTCCTCTACATCTTCTACGTTACATGACAAAGCAAGTACCGCAAATAAAGCAATTACTGATTTAGTTATATTTTTCATTTTGTTATAATTAATTGATTATTAGTATCCTTGGTTTTGTTTTAATTTTGGGTTAGATGCCAACGCAGTAGCAGGAATAGGAAATAAGTTTCTAAACGCTTGTGTTGGAGCACCACCAGCTACATTTCCTTTCCAAGGCCATACATACGTACCACCTGTAAATCTTCCGAAACGAATTAAATCGGTACGTCTGTGACCTTCCCAGTGTAATTCTCTTGCTCTTTCATCTAAAATTAAGTTAGCGCCAGCAGCATCTGCATTTAATGACGCAACTGTACTAGCATTAGCTCTAGTACGTAATGCATTCACATAACCTCTAGCGGTTGCCAAATCACCTACTCTACCAACAACGGCACATTCTGCATACATTAAATAAGCATCTGCCAAACGGAACATCGGGAAATCCTGATCAGTGAATTCTCCTGACTTATCAGAACCTTGAACTCCATTTACATCGATATTTCTAAATTTTTGAACTGCATATCCATCTGTAAAATTGCCAATATCAGCAATCTCTTTTGTTTGACCATCAGTATAAAACTGACCTCTCGCATCAGTAGTATTTGGTTCAAACTTGTCAACAAATGCTGAAGTGGTTCTAATACCAGCCCATCCACCATTTACACCGAATTCTGATGCTTTCATTGAACCTCCAACTGGTGCGTGTGTCAAGAAAGTTGTTCCTCCGTAAGTTTGTGTTTTTAAACCATCAAAAGCTATTGCAAAAATGAATTCGTTTTGAGCACCATTTTTGTCATTGTCAGCATAAAACAATTGGTTGTAATTGTTATGTAATCTATATCCTGAAGCAATTACTTTATTAATTAAAGGTAATGCTCCCGCATAATTATCTGTACCAACATACACTTTTGCGTTCATGTACAATTTAGCTTGCAACATCCAAGCTGCTGCTTGATCCACACGATAAGCCTCGTTTGACTTAGGTGCTTTTAGTTCTGGTGTAATGGCTGTTAACTCTTCGTCAACAAATTTGTACAATTCGGCTCTTGTGGCATACTCAGGGTAGTAAAAATTGGTTGGCGAATTCTCAGTTACTAATGACCCACCACCAAACATATCAATTAAATGCCAGTAAGTCATGGCTCTTAAAAAACGTGCCTCTGCTCGAAATGTTTTAATCTCTGCTAATAAAGCAGGATCAGTAACACCTCTGGCTGCTAATTTTTCATCTGTCGTTTGTCTTAAAAACTCATTACAGTTTACTACTTGAAAAGAGAAACGCGCAAAAGTTGCTGTAATAAAACGGTCTAATGAAGTCCAAGTTTGCGAATGTAAGTCTTTGATAGTTCCATCATTCCAAGCAATTACAGCCTCGTCAGTAGTTAACTCTTGCATTAACCAAAAACCTCTGATGTATTGGCTCTCTCCTTCATCAATTCCAGAAATATCTGGAGAGCCAGCAGCAGTTTGACCTGAGGTAGCAAATCCGGCATACAATTTTGCTAAAAATTGCTTGTAGGATTGTGGCGTATTAAAAAACTCATTACCAGGAATGGCTGTATTACCTTCTGGAGACTGTTCAAGATCATTGGTACATGATGGGAATAACATCACCATCAGCAACAAAGAAACACCCAATAATTTGATTTGTATCTTTTTCATTGTTCTTATTTTTTGTATTAGAAATTAACGTTTAAACCTAACGTAAAAGTAATTGGTCTTGGATAAAGATTACTATCAATTCCTCCGCCAATCTCTGGATCTAAACCTTCGTATTTAGTAAGTACTAAAACATTTTGTGCAGATAAAGTCATTTTTACCAAAGAAGTTGATCTTTTGTTTTGATTAAAAGTATAACCAACACTCACGTTATCCAAACGAATGAAAGATGCATCTTGAATGTAATAATCTGATTCGAAACGCTTAGTATCATTCGATCTAAAATCTGTTTCTAACAAGTTTTCAACTCCGTTTGCTAAATCCGTATTACGTATGAGGATATTACTTGAAACTCCTTTACTTGAGTCTACGTTGTTGTAATTGTAGTTACCCCAAGATCCTCTCCAAGTCATACCAAAATCAATGTTTTTGTAGGTCACGCTAGTATTGAAACCATAAAACACATCAGCTGCTGGTTTTTGAAAACGGTATTTATCTTGCTCGTTTACAATTCCATCTTCATTGCGATCAATAAATACACCGTCTAAAGGTTTACCATCAGCACCATAAGCTTGCTCGTATACGAAGAAAGAACTTGGCGCAAAGCCCACTTGGTGGTTTTGAATAGTATTTCCTGTTGCTCCTTCATATCCACCTGTATTGATACCCGGAGTGTTTGGCAATGTAGTGCTTAATTTAGTGATTTTTGAATTTTGGAAGGTTATGTTTCCTCCAACTCTCCACTCCCAATTGTCATTACGTACCGGAATAACTTCTGCCATAACCTCTAACCCTTTATTGTCTATAGACCCAACATTGTAGTTGTCGAAATTAGAAAACCCGAAGAAAGAGGGGTTTTGAGTATACAAAAGTAAATCATTTGTTGTTCTCTGATATGCATCTACGCTACCAGTGATTCTATTATTGAATAAACCAAAATCAATACCTGCATTTAATGTAGTCGTTTCCTCCCACTTTAGGTTGCTGTTATATGGCAGAGGTCTATATGTAGTATAAAAATCGCTACCAAATTGGTACTGAGCAGCAGAATTCGAAGCCAAGTATAATGGAATAGATGGATAAACACCACCAATTTCCTGTTGACCAGTTATTCCCCAACCTCCACGAAGTTTTAATGTTGAAATTGTCTCTACATTTTTCAAGAAGTTTTCATCATTTAATTTCCACGCTACTGCCACAGCAGGGAAATTTGCAGTACGGAAATTTTCTCTAAATCTTGAAGAACGATCGCTTCTAATTGATAAAGTAACAAGGTATTTATCTGCTATAGATAGGTTCGTTCTAGCAAATAAAGACTGCAAATTAAGTATTGAAGGGAAATTTGGCGGATTTGTAGTGTTGTTACTTTGAAAATTAAAGTTTGTTGAAAAATAATTCTCTCTAAATTCTTGGTAATTATAACCACCCGTAACATCTACTTGCGTATTAATTGATTCGAATTTTTTATTGTAGTTCAAGTACAAATCCATTACTTTATTAAAACGAGACTGAGTTCTCAAATAAGTATTGTTATACCCTGATCCTGGAAGTCCGTTTAAATAATTAGCATCAGTATTCCCAAATGATCTTCCTGATAATTGATCGTAACCAAAGTTAGCAACGGCTTTCAATTCAGGTAAAAAATGCAATTTATACTCTGCTTGAATGTTACCAATACTTCGGTATGAACGACCGTAATTATTCTGTTGCTCAATTAATGAAAGTGGATTTCTACCAGCTAATTGGTTAATTGTAGTTGGATTTGTATACCACTGAAAAAAGCTTCCGTCAGCATTTCTAACTGATTGAGTTGGGTCAAAGCGAATAGCCGCACCAATTGCGCCACGGTTACTATAGTCACTCTCTGTAGCAGAAGTGTTGTTGTTTAGCTCTACCTTCAAATGATTATCAAAAAAGTTACCAGTTATTCCCGCAGACAAAGTAGTACGTTGTAAATTATCTCTCTTTAAAATACCATTTAAGTTAGCATATCCTAATGAAGCTCTATATACGATATTATCTGTTCCACCACTTACAGCCACGTTATGATCAGTACCAACTGCCGTTCTGTAAATTTCTTTCTGCCAATCCGTATCGGCTGTACCCATCAAAGCGATTTGAGTTGCTGATCCGTTTGCGTTTACATAATCTCTAAATTGAGTTGCTGACAAAGCATCAACTTGGTTTGTTACTTCAGACACTTGTAAATTAGCACTGTAGTTTACTTGTAAATCACCTGCTTTACCTTTTTTAGTGGTAATAATGATTACACCATTAGAAGCACGTGAACCATAAATAGCGGTTGCCGAAGCATCTTTTAAAACCGTAACCGACTCAATATTATTTTGGTTGATTGTTGCTAATGGATTTCTACCTCCTTCAACACCACTGTTTGAAACAGGAACTCCATCTATAACAAATAATGGATCATTGCTCGCAGATAACGAAGACCCACTTCTAATACGAATACTTGCGCCCTCACCTGGTGAACCTCCACCATTAGTAATTTGCAAACCAGCTACTTTTCCTTGAATCATTTGATCTGCAGAGGTCACTGGTCCTTTGTTAAAATCTTTGCTCGAAATTACCGTTACAGCACCTGTTGCATCTTTTTTCTTAACAGTACCGTAACCTACTTGTACAACTACTTCTTTTAACTGATTAGCATCCTCTTGTAAAGTTACATTAACCACTTTTTGAGCAACATAATCAATTACTGTGTTGGCATATCCGATGTATGAAAAGACAAGTTTATCGCCTTTTTTTACATTCCCGATTTGATATTTACCATCAAAATCGGTCGAAACACCATTGGCAGCACCCTGCACATTTACGTTTACTCCTGGAATAGGCTGTCCGGAAACTTTGTCCAAAACAGTCCCACTTACAGTACTCTGTGCAAGAACACTAAAAGGGAGTAGCAGTACTAAAATTAACAACTTTTTATAAATTGTTTTCATACTTTTTGTCTAATTTAATTTAATTTTTTGGTTGAGTTTTCACCCTTAACTATTACTTCGAATGTTAAATCTATGTAAATTTTGCGACTCACAATAGCCTCGCATTTTATTACAGTTACGAAAACGTAATAGTGTTGAAAACTTTCTGATTTATTGAAATTTTCAATGCTTTATTTACCATTTGTAAAATTAAATTTTACCTTTATTACGAATTAAATTATTACACAACACAAAGCATGAAAAGGAAGATAACGCTTAAACAAATCGCAAAGGAATTAGACGTATCTATTTCGACCGTTTCTAAGTCATTAAGAAACAGTCTCGAAATAGGCGAAGAAACCCGACTAAAAGTGCAAGCTTTCGCTAAATTTTACAATTACAAACCAAACAATATTGCTTTAAGCCTGAAAAACAGGAAAACCAAGGCAATTGGAATTATTATTCCTGAAATCGTACACTATTTTTTTTCTACCGTAATTAATGGTATCGAACAAGTCGCTAATGAGCATGGCTATAGTGTTATCATTTGCCTTTCGGATGATTCGTTTGACAAAGAAGTCCTTAATATGGAGATGCTTGCCAATGGTAGCATTGACGGTTTTATCATGTCATTATCAAAAGAAACACAATTTAGAGGCGACTTCCATCACATTACCGAAGTAATCAATCAAGGAATGCCAGTCGTAATGTTTGACCGTGTGACTAACGACATTTTGTGTGACAAAGTAATTATTGATGATCAATCAGCAGCCTATGAAGCCGTTCAAAGTTTAATAGACAAAGGCCGAAAAAAAATCGCTCTTGTTACCACCGTAGACTATGTTAGTGTCGGCAAGCTCCGTACCGATGGCTACACAAAAGCATTGCTCGACAACGACATCCCTTTTGATGAAAATCTAATTATCAAAATTGAAGATGTAGATACCTGCGAAATCACGATTGGTAAGCTTCTAGAAGACAAAGCTATTGATGCCGTTTTTGCCGTTAACGAATTATTCGCAGTTACTATCATCAAAACAGCAAGTAAAATCGGTCTGAATGTACCTCGAGATTTAGCCGTGATTGCATTTACTGATGGAATCATTTCGAAATACTCCACTCCTACTATAACAACTGTAAGTCAGAGTGGTATAAAAATGGGAAACAAAGCTGCAAAAATGTTAATTGATCGCCTTGAAGCGGATGAAGATGAAGAAGACGAAAACTACAAAACCGAAGTAATTGAGACTCATTTGATAGAAAGAGAATCAACTAATTAGCTTTTAAATGTTAAATTTTACGCAACTACAACCTTGTAGTTAAAAAAGTTCGCTGGTATTGGATTCTGAAAAATAAAAGTTTCAATTATCTTTCTATATTTACGCCTCAAAACTTTAACTTTTACTTCGAAAATTAAGATAAGTTTTGATAAGCATAGCGCTTATCGTATTAATATTTAAATTACGATAATGGAAAAGCGTAGATTAAGTTTCTGGCAAATTTGGAACATGAGTTTCGGATTTCTGGGAATTCAAATGGGTTTTGCTCTGCAAAATTCAAATGTTAGCAGGATATTTCAAACTCTCGGCGCTAACATTGATGACATTCCTATTTTATGGGTTGCCGCTCCAATGACTGGATTAATAATTCAGCCAATTATCGGATATTTCTCTGATAAAACTTGGACTAAATTGGGAAGAAGAAAACCTTATTTTCTTGCTGGTGCCATTTTAGCCTCGGGCGCTTTATTCATAATGCCAAATTCTCCTCTGTTGTGGTTTGCTGCAGGTATGCTATGGATTATGGATGCTTCTATTAATGTTTCAATGGAACCTTTTCGTGCATTTGTAGGTGATAATCTACCTGATTCACAAAGAACCACAGGTTTTGCCATGCAAAGCTTTTTTATTGGAATTGGAGCTTACTTTGCCTCTAAACTACCTTTAATTTTTACGCATTTTGGAGTAAGCAATACCGCTCCACTAGGTGTAATTCCTGATTCTGTTAAATATTCATTTTACCTTGGCGGAATAGCTTTCCTGCTAACAGTATTATGGACAGTTTTAACTTCTAAAGAATATTCACCAGCAGAATTAGAAGCTTTTGAAAACCATAACAAAGAAACTTATCAAAAAGAAACACATTCGAAAGAATGGTTTTTAGCAAATGGTAAATCTCATTTAAGTAAAGGATTATTATTTTTAGTTGTAAGTGCTGTATTCTCATTTGCAATTTATAATTATGACTTGAAAAAGGATTTATACGTTCTTTCTATCGGATTAATTGGTCTTGGTGGAATAGCAATGCTGATTTCTGGTTTACTGCAAAAAGCAAATAATACAGAAAATGGTTTTGTAACGATAATGAATGATTTTCAGTTCATGCCCAAAATAATGAAACAATTGGCTTGGGTACAATTCTTTTCATGGTTTGCACTTTTTTCAATGTGGATTTACACCACGCTTGCGGTTACACAACACATTTACAAAACAACAGACACAACCTCTGAAGCCTACAATATTGGCGCAAATCAAGTGGGTGAAATGTTTGCCAACTACAATTTAATTGCAGCGATAGCAGCATTCCTTTTACCGATATTGGCTAAATACACGAGCAGAAAATTTACTCATTTCGTAGCGTTAGTTTGTGGAGGATTAGGTTTAATTTCTGTTTATTTTATTTCTGAACCAACGGTTTTCACAATGGAATGGCTTCCGATGATTGGAGTTGGAATTGCATGGGCGAGTATTTTATCAATCCCTTATGCAATGCTTTCAGGTTCATTACCATCTAGCAAAATGGGGTATTACATGGGAGTTTTTAACTTTTTTATAGTAATTCCTCAGTTAGTAGCAGCTTCTATTTTAGGGTTTTTAGTTTCTCAATTTTTTAACAGTGAACCTATTTATGCTTTACTTATTGGTGGAGCATCTATGATTCTTGCCGGACTAATAGCTTTAACCATTAATGACAAATCGAAAATTAATTTAAATGAATAACATTAAAGCATTTATATTCGACCTTGACGGCGTAATTGTAGATACCGCTAAATACCATTATTTGGCTTGGAAAAAAATTGCCAATTCACTTGACATCGATTTTACACACGAGCACAATGAATTATTGAAAGGAGTAAGCCGCGTGCGCTCTTTGGATATCATTTTAGATTTAGGAAAAGTAGATGCTTCGCAAGAACAAAAAGACCAATGGCTTTTTCAAAAAAACGAAGACTACCTATCCTATTTAGTTGACATGGATTCCAGCGAAATTTTACCGGGAGTAGTTCCTGTTTTAGAATTTTTAAAAGAAAAAGGTCAAAAAATTGCCTTAGGATCAGCCAGTAAAAATGCAAGACCCATTTTAGAAAAAACCGGAATTGCCTCTTTTTTTGATGCCATCGTTGACGGAAATGATGTGAGTAATGCCAAACCTGATCCCGAAGTATTTTTAACCGCAGCCCGACTTGTAAACGCAACACCTGAAAACGCTATTGTTTTTGAAGATTCAGTAGCAGGAATTCAAGCCGCAAACATTGCCAACATGACTAGCGTTGGAATTGGTGATGCTGCAACCTTGCACGAGGCAAAATACATTTTTACCGATTTTACAGCAATGGATGAAAATTTCCTTGCCCAATTAATACAATAAATAGAAAAAAAATTTTAAAGTTTTCGAGACTACTTGAAACCTTAGCCGAGGCGAAACCAAATTCTAGGTAATGCAGCGGAACAAAACTTTAAACAACAATTACAATGAATCAAGATTATATAAAAGCAGACAATTGGTCCATCATTGAAGAAGGATTTGATGTAGAGCGCGTAAAGTCATCCGAAAGCTTATTCAGCATCGGTAATGGCGCGATGGGACAAAGAGCTAACTTTGAAGAGCAGTATTCAGGCCACAGTTTTCAAGGAAGCTATATTGCCGGAATTTATTATCCTGATAAAACAAAAGTGGGTTGGTGGAAAAACGGCTACCCAGAATATTTTGCAAAAGTATTAAACGCTCCTAACTGGATTGGAATTGATATCGAAATCAATGACGAGAAACTAGACTTGAACACTTGTACATCAGTGAGCAACTTTCGTCGTGAATTGAACATGAAAGAAGGCTGGTACCACCGCTCTTTTGAAGCTACATTGAAAAATGGAACTCAAATTGCAGTTGAAGTTCGTCGTTTTTTATCGTTAACATTAGACGAAGTTGGAGTTATTAATTACCAAATTACTCCCTTAAATAAAGATGCTAAAATCATTTACAAACCTTATGTAGATGCTGGCGTAACCAATGAAGATGCCAACTGGGAAGAGAAATTCTGGGAAGTTTTAGATGTGAAAAAATCTGCTAATGATGCCTTTGTAACGGCTCAAACCTTTAAAACGCACTTTAAAGCTACCACCTTCATGCACAACACCATTTTAACCAATGGTGAAAAAACAGCTATTTCACCGTCGCACATTGATGCTACTGCCGAAAAAATTCAGTTCAGCTACGATGTAATTGTTGGTCAAGGTCAAAAATCATCTATTCAAAAAATTGGTGGCTACACGGTTTCTTTAAACCATGAAAACACTATTACTGCTGCCGAAAAAGCTATCCAAGCTGCCTTAGCATTGGGCTACGAGCAATTATTACAAGATCAAATTACTGCTTGGGCAAAAATTTGGGAAATGTCAGACATCACAATTGATGGCGATGTAAAGGCACAACAAGGAATTCGTTTCAATATTTTTCAATTGAACCAAACCTACCTTGGTAAAGATTCTCGTTTAAATATTGGACCAAAAGGATTTACCGGTGAAAAATACGGCGGATCAACCTATTGGGATACCGAGGCGTATTGCATTCCGTTTTACATGGCAACCAAAGATCAAGAAGTAGCGCGCAACTTATTGACGTACCGCTACAATCAGCTGGACAAAGCCATTGAAAACGCTGCTAAACTAGGATTTACAAACGGTGCTGCTTTGTATCCGATGGTAACTATGAACGGTGAAGAGTGCCACAACGAATGGGAAATTACTTTTGAAGAAATTCATAGAAATGGAGCTATCGCTTTTGCTATTTATAATTTTTACCGCTACACAGGCGATTACAGCTACATTCCCGAAAAAGGATTGGAAGTCTTGATCGGAATTGCACGTTTCTGGCACCAAAGAGCTAATTTCTCTACCAAATTAAACCAATACGTAATTCTTGGCGTTACCGGTCCTAATGAATACGAGAACAACGTAAACAATAATTTCTACACCAACTATATTGCTAAATGGTGTTTGGATTATACCTACGAGCAAATTCAAAAAGTATCACTTGAATATCCTGGAGACCACAAACGTGTCACTGAAAAAGTAAATATTACTGATACCGAATTACAAGCTTGGAAAAAAGTGGCCGACAATATGTACTTTCCATTTTCAGAAGAGCATAATGTTTACTTGCAGCAAGATGGTTTCTTAGATAAGGAATTGGTGCGCGTAGCAGATTTAGATAAAAGTCAAAGACCGATCAATCAAAAATGGTCTTGGGATCGTATTTTGCGCTCGCCTTACATCAAGCAAGCCGATGTTTTACAGTGTTTTTATTTCTTTGAGGATCATTTTACAACCGAGCAATTAAAGAACAATTTCGAGTTTTACGAGTCATTTACCGTTCATGAAAGTTCACTTTCGCCATGCGTACACTCTATTCAAGCAGCGGTTTTGGATAAAATGGACATGGCTTACACTTTCTATTTAAGAACATCTCGTTTGGATCTTGACGATTATAACAAAGAAGTTGAGGAAGGTTGTCATATTACCTCAATGGCTGGAACTTGGATGAGCATTGTGGAAGGTTTTGGAGGGATGCGCGTGAAAGAAAACGTGCTTCATTTTTCTCCAAAAATTCCAAAAGAATGGACGGCTTATTCTTTTAAAATAAATTTCAGAAATCAAATTTTGACTGTGAATATCAACCACGATCAAACCACTTTCTCAGTTGATGGCGACACGACTTTGGAAATTATGGTAAATGGTAATCCTGTTACTGTACAAAATTCAAACTTGACAACTGCGTAGTAGAATAATTCTATTTTACAGCAAGAGTCAAAATGCTATACTTACAATCCCAATTTTTATTGGGATTGTTTACTTAAAACAGTTTTGAAAAGTGAATAAATTTCAAAACTAACGCTTACTAACTACTCGTTTCATTGAATAACTAGGTTTCAAGTACATTTTCAAAATAAAAGCTTAATGAAAAAATTAATCGTATTCCTTCTATTTATGACTAGTATCGCAAATGCACAAATTGAAAAAGTTGAACCGCCATTTTGGTATGCCGGTATGCAACATAGTGCGGTACAAATTTTATTTTACGGAAAAGACATCAATCAATATCAAGTTTCAGCCTCGAACAATATTGCGATTTCGGATATTAAAAAAACTGAAAATCCAAACTACTTATTTGTCACCATCGACACCAAACAAGTAGCTGCCACTGACTTTGTTTTTACTTTCAAACAAAAGGGCAAAAAAACATTACAACAACCCTACAGTTTAAAAAACAGAAAAGCACAATCAGCAGAGCGCAAAGGTTTCGACTCTTCGGATGTGATGTATTTATTGATGCCAGACCGTTTTGCAAATGGCAATAAAAACAATGACAGTACATCAGATACCAAAGAAAAGTATAACAGAGATTTACCTGGCGGAAGACACGGTGGCGATATCGAAGGAATTATTAAAAACCTAGATTACATTGCTGCAATAGGCGCCACAACCGTATGGAGCACGCCGCTTTGCGAAGACAATGATGCTAAATTCTCATACCACACTTACGGACAATCTGATGTGTATAAAATTGATCCGCGTTATGGCACAAATCAAGATTATGCTCGTCTAGCAGCGGAACTGCACAAACGCAAAATGAAATTGGTGATGGATTACGTCACCAACCATTGGGGAATTGAACACTGGATGATCAAAGATTTACCGACCAAAGATTGGATTAACCAATTTGAAAAATACACCCAAACCAATCACAAACGCACCGTTATTCATGACATCAATGCATCTGAAATTGATAAAAAAGTAGCTATTGATGGATGGTTTGTTCCATCGATGCCAGATTTGAATTTGAAAAATCCGCTTACTTTAAATTATTTGATTCAAAATGCAATTTGGTGGATAGAATTTGCTGATTTGGATGGATTTCGCGTAGACACGTACAACTATTCTGACCCAGCAGGAATTGCCACTTGGACAAAAGCCATTACCAACGAATACCCAAATTTTAACATTGTTGGCGAAGTTTGGATGCAAAGTCAAGCTCAAATGGCCTTTTGGCAAAAAGACAGTAAAGTGGCAGCAATTCAAAACTACAATTCAAACTTGCCAAGTGTGATGGATTTTACACTTTACGAAGCCACGACCAAAGCATTCAATGAAGAGGATGCAGGATGGGACAAAGGAATGATGCGATTTTATGACAATTTCGCAAATGATTTCTTGTATCCAAACCCAAATAATATTTTAGTATTTGCTGAAAATCACGATACCAATCGCATCAACGAAACCTACAAAAACGACCTAGGCAAATACAAAATGGCCATGAGTATTTTAGCAACTGTACGCGGTATTCCCCAAATTTACTACGGAAGCGAAATTGGTATGGCAGGTAACAAAGATAAAGGCGATGCAGCCATTCGTCAAGATTTTCCCGGCGGATGGGAAGGCGATACCAACAATGCTTTTACAAATTCGGGACGAACTGCAGAACAAAAGCAATATTTCGATTTTACTTCTAAATTGTTTAATTGGAGGAAATCAAAATCAGCCATTCATACTGGAAATATGACGCATTACATTCCCGAAAATAACGTGTACGTTTACTTCAGATACAATGCGGACGATACGGTGATGGTGATCATGAACAACAGCAATGACAAAAAAACAGTTGCAACCGATCGTTTCAAGGAAAACATTAAAAACTTTACATCTGGTCGAGAAGTTATTTCAGAACAGATTTTTGACATCACCAAAGAGGTAACGCTTGAACCAAAATCAGTTTTAATTCTGGAGCTTAACTAAAATATTTGCAGTTACATCGTTTTACGAAATCAATTCTCATTTAAACTATGAAAAAATATTCTATACCATTACTACTTTTAGGTCTGAGCCTTTTTAGTAGTTGCAACAGTGCTAAATCTGTAGTCCAAAACAACCAAACACCTTTTGTTTGGGAAGGAGCTAATGTGTACTTTTTGATGACGGATCGTTTTAATAATGGCGATAAATCCAACGACTTAAACTTTAACAGAAATAAAACCACGGGAAAACTGCGCGGATTTGAAGGTGGCGACATCAAAGGAATCTCTCAAAAAATTGATGAAGGCTATTTTGACAAACTCGGCATCAATGCTATTTGGTTTACGCCGGTAGTGGAACAAATTCACAATGGCGTTGACGAAGGCACGGGTTTGAGTTATGGCTTTCACGGCTATTGGGCCAAAGATTGGACGGCTTTGGACCCAAACTTTGGAACCAAAGAAGATTTAGCGGCATTGGTTCAAAAGGCTCATGCACACGGCATCCGAATTATTCTTGACGGGGTTATCAATCACACCGGGCCAGTTACTCCTATTGATACGGTTTGGCCGCAAGATTGGGTTCGAACAGGACCAACTTGCGATTATAAATCCTTTGAAAACACAACTGCATGCACGCTCGTAGCCAACTTGCCTGATGTTAAAACAGAAAGCAATCAAGCAGTAGCTTTACCTCCTTTTTTAATCGAAAAATGGAAAAAAGAAGGCCGTTACGAACAGGAAATAAAGGAACTCGATGCGTTTTTTGCCCGCACCGGATATCCAAGAGTACCTAAATACTATATAATCAAATGGCTGACGGATTATATTACGGAATACGGAATTGACGGATACCGCGGCGACACCGTAAAACATACTGATGAAACCGTTTGGGCCGATTTCAAAACACAATGTGATTACGCATTTGAAACTTGGAAGAAAAATAATCCAACAAAAGTACTAGACAACAATTCCTTTTACACCATTGCCGAAGTCTACAATTACGGCATCAGCGGCGGTCAAGATTTTGATTTTGGCGACAAAAAAGTGAACTATTTCAAGAATGGTTTCAACAACATGATCAATTTCGAATTCAAATGGGATGCTCAAAAAGATTATGAATTCATTTTCTCTAAATATTCGACTAAACTGAACAATGACTTGAAAGGCTTAAGTGTCTTGAATTATATGTCATCGCACGATGACGGCGCACCCTTTGATGCCAAACGTACTAAAAATAAGGAAACGGGAACCAAATTATTGCTTTCGCCAGGTATATCGCAAGTGTATTATGGTGACGAAAGCGCTCGCTCATTAGTAATCGAGGGAACACAAGGTGATGCTACCTTACGATCTTTCATGAATTGGGATGCCATAAAATCGAATCCTGAAACTCAAGAAACGTTGTTGCATTGGCAAAAATTAGGTCAATTTAGAAAAAATCATCCATCAGTTGGAGCAGGAATTCACAAACAAATTTCAGCTCAACCTTATACTTTTTCTAGAACTTTCTCAAAAGGAAATTATACAGATAAAGTAGTTGTTGGCTTAGATTTAAAAAGTGGATCTAAAGAACTTTCAGTGGGAACAATTTTCGCTGACGGAACCAAAGTGAAAGATGCGTATTCAGGAAAAGAATCGGTAGTGGCTAATGGAAAAGTGACAATCGATACTGAATTTGACATTGTTTTATTAGAATTAAAAAAATAAGTCTAAAAATAATAACACCAGAACGCCTTTAGAAATGAAGGCGTTTTTTTTATGTTTACCTTTGCCTCAAAACCGAAAATAATGCTCAAAATTGGACATCGTGGCGCAAAAGGATACGAACCCGAAAATACTTTGGTTTCGTTTCAAAAAGCATTAGACCTGCGCGTAAATGGCATTGAACTCGATGTGCATTTGAGCGCTGATGGCGAAATAATCGTGATTCACGATGAAACTATTGATAGAACAACTAACGGAAAAGGTTTTGTAAACGGATTACCTTTGCAGGAATTAAAGGCTTTTTTAATAGAAGAAAAATACGAAATCCCCACGCTAGAGGAAGTCTTTGATTTGGTGAACCAAAAGTGCTTCATCAATATCGAACTCAAAAGTCATGATGCAACTGATAAAGTGGTGGCGCTAATTGAAAAATACGTAAAAAAAAAAGGCTGGAAATACGACCATTTTTTAGTTTCTAGTTTTGATTGGAACGCGTTGCAACAAGTAGCTTTACTAAATAGCAAAATTGGCATCGGGGTTTTAACCGAAACTGATTTAGACATGGCTTTGGCTTTCGCCGAAACGATACAAGCAAAATCCATTCATCCGTATTTTCATTTATTGACAAAAGAAAACACGGCGAATATCCAGAAAAAAGGTTTTCAGATTTTCCCTTGGACCATCAATGAAGTCGAAGACATTCAAAAAATAAAAAAATACAACGTAAACGGAATCATAACCGATTTCCCTGATAGAATATGAATCAAAATTTCGATATAATAATTGTAGGTGGTGGCGCAGCAGGATTTTTTACAGCGATTAATATCGTCGAAAAAAATCCAAAACTGAAAGTCGCAATTTTAGAACGCGGTGCTGAAGTATTGCAAAAAGTTCGTATTTCCGGTGGTGGACGTTGTAACGTAACACATGCTTGTTTTGAACCAAACGAATTGGTGAAATTTTACCCTCGTGGAGAAAAAGAACTACGCGGACCTTTTCATCAATTTTGCTCTGGTGATACGATTGAATGGTTCGAAAAACATGGCGTAGAATTAAAAATCGAAGCTGACGGACGCATGTTCCCCGTTTCGAATTCCTCACAAACTATTATTGATTGTTTCTTGAAAGCCACACAGAAACTCGGTATTGCAGTACTTACGGGACAAAGTGTACAATCTATTTACAAAAAAGAACACGTTTGGAAGATCGAAACACAAACCGAGAATTACCTTGTCGAAAAGTTAATTTTGGCTACAGGCAGCAATCCTAAAGTTTGGGAAATGCTACAAAATTTTGGTCACGCAGTTGTCAGCCCAGTTCCTTCTCTATTCACATTCAACATCAAAGATTCCAGAATAAAAGAATTACCTGGCGTTGCCGCACAAGTTACTGTAACCGTAAAAGACACCAAACTTACATCAACAGGTCCTTTATTAATTACACATTGGGGAATGAGTGGCCCAGCAATTTTGAAGCTCTCTGCTTGGGGAGCCCGAATCTTGCATGACAAAAATTATCAGTTTACCATTTTCGTAAATTGGTTGAATGATGAAGACACCGCAGATGTTGAAAAAAAGTTAAAAGACTTAAAACAAGAACATGCTAAAAAATCAGTTTCAAAAAAATCACCTTTTGAACTGACCAACAGGTTATGGGAAAGTTTGGTACTCGCTTCCGGAATTGAAGTGGAGACAAAATGGGCTGATTTATCGAAAACACAACTGCAAAATCTAGCGAATCAATTGACAAAAGCAACTTTTCAAGTTAACGGAAAAAGTACTTTTAAAGAAGAATTTGTAACAGCTGGCGGAATCGATTTAAAAGAAATTAATTTTAAAACCATGGAAAGTAAGTTACATGAAAACCTATATTTTGCTGGTGAAATTGTTAATATTGATGCTATCACTGGAGGTTTCAATTTTCAAAATGCGTGGACAAGTGGGTTTATTGTGGCGAACTCCATTTGATTTTAATTAACAAGAGTTTAGAACTTCAGTAAGTTTTATTTAAGATGATTCTGATACCTTTACCAGTCTATTATCAGAACTTTATGAAAACAAAACTACTCGCTTTACTTCTATTTGTGCTTTATCAAACTGGATTTTCGCAAGTTACAGAGCGCATTCAAGGGAAAGTTGTTTTTGATAAAACTGTAGCAAACAAAGTCGAGGTTATCAATGCTACAAGTAAAAATGTGGCCTTGACAGATACTGAAGGTAAATTTACCATTACAGTTGAAGCCAACGATCAATTGGTTTTTGTAGCCAAAAATCATGAAATAAAAGAATTGAAAGTTACAGCTGCAATTTTAAAACAAGGTTTCATCAGCATGACTTTGGTCGCTAAAGTGGAAGAACTAAAAGAAGTAGTGGTACAAAACACTCCTTCAATCAAATTAAGCAAAGATGCCAAATGGGAACAAGCCAAACTAGATCAATACACATTAGAGAAAAATGCTAGCAAACTAAAAAATCCAGGGGTTTACGATGGTACCATTGAAAACGGCATGGATATAATGAGGATTGGCGGAATGATTGCCAAGCTGTTCAAAAAGAAAACTACCGACATTGAGACAAAAGGCCCTGTATTACCGTTCACAGAGGCAGCAAAAACACAAATCGAAACCGAATTTTATACCGACACTTTGCAACTTCGTCAAGAAGAAATTGCAACTTTTCTTGACTTTTGCAACAAAGACCCAAAGTCGAAAATAATTGCTGCGCAGCAAAATATACTTTCACTGCAAGAATATATGAGTAGCAAAATATTGCATTTCAAAAGCTTATAAACTTTAAGTTATTAAGCAGACTGCTAACTAAGACTGACAACCGTAAACTATCTATTCAACCACCAAATACTTCCGTTTAAAACCGCAGCAAAACTCACCCAAGCCAAATAAGGAATAAACAAATACCCAGCAATCTTGTTAATCTTTGAAAACTGAACATAGGTTTCGTAAATCATTAACCACAGCACAATAATTTCTAATCCCGCGAGCATTGGGTTATGCAAACCAAAAAACAAGTACGACCACAAAGCATTTAGACCGAGTTGTATCAAAAAGAAAATTAAGGCTTTTTTCACGACCTCTTCATTGCTTTTAATTTCGTTCCACACCAATCCTGCAGCAACACCCATCATGGCATACAAGGTACTCCAGACCGGTGCAAAAATCCAATTGGGTGGATTAAAACTAGGTTTGATCAAAGTAGGATACCAAGTTGTAATGGAAGAGCGAGTCACCATTCCTGATGTATATCCAATAGCAAGACAAGCTGCGACCGCTATGATTATTTTGAGAAATTTGTTCATGAGACTTTTATTTTAACATCCAAAAGTACTCAAAACTTTGCAACTAATTGCGTACTAAACCAAGAAACAAATACAGTAAAAAAAGTATCTTTGCGTAAATTTTTAATTTTATGATTGCAGCAAACGATTTTATTCCATCATCATATACCAATACTGTTGAAAGCGGGAATTTTCAATGGAGCGCACCCAGTAATATTGCACTTGTAAAATACTGGGGGAAAAAAGAAAATCAGATTCCAGCTAATCCATCGGTGAGTTTTACGTTGAATAATTGCAAAACGATTACCAAATTGGCATTCGCCAAAAAAAACATTTCGACTGCGGTACATGTGACGGATAATAATTTCTCTTTTGATTTACTTTTTGAAGGGCAACCTAAAGAAGATTTCAAACCGAAAATTCAAAAGTTTTTGGAGCGAATAGAAATCTATTTGCCGTTTTTAAAAGACTATCATTTTACAATTGATACCGAAAATACGTTTCCGCACAGTTCCGGAATTGCGTCATCAGCATCAGGAATGGCTGCTTTGGCCATGAACTTGATGAGTTTAGAAAAAGCGTTAAACCCAGCCATGTCTGAAGATTATTTTTATCAAAAAGCGTCTTTACTTGCCCGTTTGGGTTCCGGAAGTGCTTGTCGAAGTGTAAAAGGACAAGTCGTGGTTTGGGGCAATCAGGCGAACATTCCTAGAAGTTCAGACTTATTTGGAGTGGAATTTCCGCATGCGATCCATACTAATTTTAAAAATTTTCAAGATACAATTTTACTGGTTGATAAAGGTGAAAAACAAGTCTCGAGCACCGTTGGTCATGACTTGATGCACAACCATCCATTTGCCGAAAGGCGATTTGCACAAGCGCATGAAAATTTAGATGCATTGATTACTATTTTTGAAAGTGGCGATTTAGACGCGTTTATCAAAATTGTAGAAAGTGAAGCCTTGACATTACACGCCATGATGATGACTTCTATGCCGTATTTTATCTTGATGAAACCAAACACATTACAAATCATTAATGCTATTTGGAAATTCAGAAATGAAACGCAAATCCCGGTTTGTTTCACACTAGATGCTGGTGCCAATGTACATGTTTTGTATCCCGAAAACGTTAGCGAAAAAGTTTTGCAATTTATTAAAGACGAATTAGTTGGCTATTGTCAAAATGGGCAGTACATTTGTGATCAAATAGGAAACGGAGCAGCGCTTGTTTAATCTTTTTTTGTGTATCTTTAAACATTCTTAAAAAGAACGTGATGGATATTCAATCAGAAAAAATAGAATTGATAAAAATGTTACTTGCAACTACTGATGCATCTTTATTAGTAGCAGTTAGAAACGTTTTTGAAAAACAACAACAAACTGTTTGGACGGAACTATCAGCCGAAGAACAAGAGCAAATTGAAATTAAAATCCAAGAAGACAATCGAGGTGATCAATTGGAGATATAAAAAATAAATACGTTATAATTACCAACCCCAAATTGTTAATTTAAAAATACATATGAAAGGACCATTATTTTATTCAAAAATATTACTCTTTGGAGAATACGGAATCATTCGTGACTCAAAAGGGCTTTCTATTCCTTATAATTTTTATAACGGTGCTTTAAAAAGAGATGAAAATCCATCTGATGAAGCAATTAAATCAAACGGTCATTTAAAACGATTTGTAAGTTATCTTGAAACTTTGCAAACAGATCAACCGGATTTGGTTACGTTTGACATTGACTTATTAAAAGAAGATGTTAATACGGGAATGTATTTTGACTCTAGCATTCCACAAGGATATGGCGTAGGAAGTAGTGGCGCTTTAGTTGCAGCTATTTACGATAAATATGCACACAATAAGATCACGGTTTTAGAAAACCTAACGCGTGAAAAATTATTGCAGTTAAAAAATATCTTTTCTCAAATGGAGAGTTTTTTCCACGGGAAAAGTTCTGGTTTAGACCCTTTGAATAGCTACTTGAGTATTCCAATTTTGATCAATTCGAAAGATAATATCGAAGCAACTGGAATTCCTACTCAAAGTTTTGATGGCAAAGGTGCTGTATTTTTGTTGGATTCTGGCATAGTGGGCGAAACCGCTCCGATGGTAAATATCTTTATGGAAAACCTGAAAGACAAAGGTTTTAGAACCATGTTGAAAAATCAATTTGTAAAATACACCGACGCTTGCGTTGAAAATTTCTTAGGAGGAGACATGAAATCACTATTCATGAACACAAAGAAACTTTCAAAAGTAGTTTTAAACAATTTTAAACCTATGATTCCTGAGCAATTTCATGGAATCTGGCAACAAGGTATTGACAGTAACGATTACTACTTAAAACTTTGCGGATCAGGCGGTGGTGGCTACATTCTGGGCTTTACCGAGGACTTAGAAAAAGCAAAAGCTTCTCTAAAAGATTACAAACTAGAAGTAGTTTATCAGTTTTAACAATTGAATTGTAACAAACTATTAGTTACTCGATACTAAGAATCGGAATCAAAACTTTATTAATAAGAAAGTTTTGATTCCGATTTGTGTTTTTATAGCCCTCGATCAAATATCGACTGTTACTAATTATCTGTTGGTTAATTCCACGAAAAGTGTTTTGTTTAAAAAAAAGACATAAGAATTAAACAATTTTATCGTCATTTATACCTAGTTTTACATATCTTTAACATTGAATATATTTAACTATGCTTATCATTACAGATATTTATCATTACAGATATTTATCATTATATATATAAATTATTATATATCTATAACTTAACTCTGATCTAATTACCATATTCAATATGCTAAAGAAAAAGAATGATACAACCACTCAGTTTCATACTGTCTTCATTCCACTAGCAATAGTTGTATTATCTTGTTCCTTATTAATTTTAGTCAACCTTCTTACTATTAAAATTCTCTATTCCTCCCGTGCATACGTTAACGGTGAATCTCATTATTCAAAGGCACAAAAAGAAAGCACAAGACACCTAACAACCTATCTTTTTACCAAAGAGAAAAAACATTGGCTTGCTTACAATACAGAGATTAAAGTACCTATGGGTGATCGAGCTGCGAGGATTGCATTGCTTAATAATAGATCCACTACAGAGGTAAAAAAAGGCTTAAGCGCGGGTAGAAATGACAAAGAAGATTTAGACACTATGATTTGGCTTTTTGAAAACTTTAAAAATGTTCCCTTCTTCAATAAAGCAATAATCAAATGGGGTGAAGCTGACGCTTCAATCGAGAAACTTGTTGTATTAGCTAATGAAATACACCAGAAAATAACCAAAAACCAAATAAATCTAGCGGAAAAACAAATTATTTTAAGCCAAATAAATAGTATCGCTACAAAAATAAGTATTAGTCAAAGTCAATTTTCCGATACTCTTGGGGATGGCACTCGTACTATCAAAAATTATTTATTAATAATTAATATCGTACTAACACTTATCATCATCGGGAGTGTGAGTACCTACTATAACATATTACTAAATAAATTAAAACGCTTAACGAAAGAGACCAGACAAAAAAACAAGAAACTAATCATAGCAAATAAAGAACTAGACAAGTTTGTTTATAGTGCGTCTCATGACCTACGAGCACCTATATCCTCTTTGCAAGGACTAATTGAGGTTATGAAACTAGAGGACGACATAACTGAATGTAAAAAATACTTGAGTCTTATGCATGAAAGCCTAGACAAACAAGATAA
The DNA here is from genome assembly GCF_018069925.1 of Flavobacterium erciyesense. Lineage (GTDB taxonomy): Bacteria > Bacteroidota > Bacteroidia > Flavobacteriales > Flavobacteriaceae > Flavobacterium > Flavobacterium erciyesense. Next base: position 47,371 of record NZ_JAGPXB010000018.1, read on the forward strand.
ATACATTCGAGACATCATTGATTATTCTAGAAACACAAGAAAACAAACAAACATTACTGAAGTTAACCTAAGTACTCTCATTAATGAGGCTATTTCTCAACATCAGTTCGCAAAAGATTCTGATAAAATTAAAATAACAACTGACCTCGAAGTAGAAAAAATGAAAAGTGATGAGCTAAAACTCAAAATAATTATTAATAATTTTTTATCGAATGCTTTAAAATACGCAGACCCCAAAAAAGACAATCAATTCTTTTCAATCAAATCATACCGCAATGAAAATTGTTGTTACATTGAATTCAAAGATAATGGCATTGGTATAGAGTTAGAATACCAAGATAAAATTTTTGAAATGTTTTTTGTCACAAACAATAACAATAACGGAACTGGATTAGGACTTTATATCGTGAAAGAAGCTGTAGAAAACCTGCAAGGTAAAATAACTGTACTTTCACAAGTAAATATTGGAACCACTTTTACAGTAATAATACCCGAACAATATGAAGCAAAATTATAAAATCTTAATTATCGACGATAACGTCATTGATCAGATTGTTACAAGACAACTATTAAAAAAGCACCTAAATTTATCCGAGATACATGTTGTGAGTAGTGGTCAACAAGGACTAGATTGGCTCCGAAACTTTAAAAACGAAGTGCACAAACCACTTGTGATTCTATTAGACATCAAAATGCCACAAATGGATGGCTTTGAATTCCTTGAGGTATATAAAAAACTTGATAAAGAACTTACCAGCCAAATAATTATTTTCATGCTATCGTCTACATTAGATCCTCTTGATAAAAAAAGAGCAAAAACTAATATCTATGTCAAAAAACTTCTCTGTAAACCGCTAGCAATAGACGAACTTTGTTCATTACTAGAAAATGAATCCAAAAAACTATAATGCACTTTTTTAGAGCTTACAGTAAATTATCATCGCTAAAATTCAAAAGATATGTTTTAAAGATTATTTAAGGTAATATTAAAAACAAAAACTTAATTTTGACAATGAATTAAGGCGTTCCTTGACCTTCCTAATCCTTAAACTAATTCACAGAATGTTTAACAGAAAAGAGAAACTTTTACTAATGAAAATTGCAAGTTTGTTCTCTGTAGTGCGAGGATATAACATTCCCATTATCATTATCGCGCAATACCTATCGGCGATTTTTATATTGGCGCCAGAGAAAAGAGCACTCGATATTATTCTAAACTTCAATCTTTTTATACTGGTTTTTGCCTCAGCCTTAACGATTGCTTCGGGTTACATCATCAATAATTTTTACGACAGTCAAAAGGATTTAATCAACAGACCTACCAAGTCAATGTTGGATCGATTAGTGAGTCAAAAAACAAAATTACAAGTCTATTTTACACTAAACTTTATCGTAGCCTTAATGGCCCTTTTTGTCTCGTGGCGCGTGTTTTTATTCTTTTCAGGTTATATTTTTTTCATTTGGTTGTACTCTCACAAACTAAAAAAACAGACCGTTATTGGCAATATAACCGCAGCTGTTTTGGCGGTGATGCCGTTTTTTGCTATCCTGCTATATTTTTACACACGAATCCCTTTTGAAGATATCGAAAATTACAAACAACAATTGGGCGTTATTTTTGCGCATGCTTCCTTTTTATTTTTGCTGTTATTGGTTCGCGAAATGATCAAAGATTTAGAAAACCTACAAGGAGATTTAGCCAACGACTACCCTACTATTCCTGTGGTTTACGGTGAAAAAGCAGCCAAAAAAGTAATTAGTTTTTTGACAATTTTATCTATTCTGCCCGTTTACATTTTAGTTGATGTTTATGATGTGGGCTACATGGCGATATACTTTTACAGCAGCTATATTGTCCTCATCTTTTTTGTGTTGTACTTATGGAAATCATCTGTAAAAAAAGACTATTTGGCCTTGCATAACGTATTGAAATTTTTAATTGTTGCAGGCGTATTCTGTATCGTCTTAATTAATCCTGCCATTTTGTGGAATGGGAAAAAACTATTAATGACGATTTAAATTCTTTCTTCTTTTAATATTTCAAAATATAAGCAACTATGCAAGCAGACTTCCAATTGTCTAAATAGATATAACCGTAATTACTTCTTTCAGCAGATTTTGGAGAACTTTGTTAGTATTGGATTTTTTTCTACCAAAAAGTAAAAGATGGAACCGATAGCAGGATAACGAAGATACAGTACAGCCAAACAGCTTCTAAAAAAACAACCCACTGATAGCAAGAACGCTAGCAATGAGTCGCTTGGTGTTTTTATAATTATCGGTTATTGATTGTCAAGTATATAAATAGTATCTTTGCACGCACTAGGTCGCAAAGATGGGACTGAAGAAGTAAATTATTGGAATATTATGAATAACAAGGAAGGCAATAATAAGAAAAGTGGTGGAAGAGCAAACAGCTCAAGACCCAATTCAAATAAGCCAAAACCTGCCATGCAGAAGCGCGCTCAAGGGCCTAAAAAAGTAAAAGTAACCACTAAAGTTGCTGATATTGCTGCTGAAAAAGTAGAGAAAAAACCAAATCAAGCGCCTAAAAGACCGAAAGTTAAAGACGAAATTCGTTTGAACAAATACATTGCAAACTCTGGAGCTTGTTCTAGACGTGATGCAGATATTTACATCCAATCTGGGACGGTAAAAGTAAACGGAATTCCGGTAACCGAAATGGGCTACATGGTAAAACCCGGCGATGTTGTAAATTTTGATGGAGCTACTTTAACTCCAGAGAAAAAAGTATACATCTTGCTGAACAAACCGAAAAACTTTACGACAGCCTTAGACGAAGGTCAAGAATTTCGTAATGTTTTAGAATTAGTAAAAGGTTCAACAACCGCCAAAATTGGTCCAGTAGGACGAATGGATAAAAACACAACAGGTTTGTTGTTGTTTACGAATGATACTGATATGATTCGTAAGTTTACCTTACCAAGTCAAAAATCATCTAAAATTTATCAGGTTTCTTTAGATAAAAATTTAAAGTTTGAAGATTTAGAAAAAATCCAAAAAGGATTAACACTAGATGGTCACCGTGTTTTTGTTGAAGAAGTAAGCTACATTGAAGGTGAAGCAAAAAGTGAAATCGGATTGAAATTACGTTCTTCAAATGTAAAAGTAGTTCGTTCTATTTTCGAAAATTTTGATTACGATGTATTGCGTATTGACCGTGTGGCTTTTGCTGGATTGACTAAAAAGAATTTACCAAGAGGAAACTGGAGGTTGCTTACTGAACAAGAAATCATCAACTTGAAAAACGTTTAATTTTTTAAAGTTCCTTAAAATACAAAGCCCTCCAAAACTAATTTTGGAGGGCTTTTTGTTTAGAGTCTGTTTTATACTATCCTCTTATCTTTTTAACCGGCTCTTGTTTGTTGTCCAGACCACGTTTTCTCAATAAAGGTTCAATGCTAGGCTCGGCACCTCTAAATCTTTTGTACAAAACCATCGGATCTTCGGTACCGCCTTTTTCAAGTACATGAGTACGGAATAATTTAGCTTTTTCTGGATTGAATAATGAAGTCGACTTAAACGCTTCGAAAGCATCTGTATCTAAAACGCCCGACCAAATATAACTGTAATACCCAGAAGAATAGCCACCAGAAAAAATATGACTAAAATAGGTACTGCGGTATCTAGGAATAATCGATGGGATTAAACCAATTTTTACCATGGCTGCTTTTTCGAAAGTGTTAGCATCAACCGTGATGTCTTTGGTTTGCGAGTGGTATTCTAAATCCAATAAAGAGGCTGCCAAGTATTCAGTAGTAGTAAAACCTTGATCAAAAGTTCCCGCTTTCTTCAATTTATTAACTAGCGTTTCCGGAATCACCTCGCCCGTTTTGAAGTGCTTCGCGTAAATTTTCAAAACCTCAGGCTCTGCAGCCCAGTTCTCCATAATTTGTGATGGAAGCTCAACAAAATCTCTTGGCACACTCGTTCCTGCCAAACTTCTGTAAATTACATTAGATAATAAACCGTGTAAAGCATGACCGAATTCATGAAAAAAGGTAGATACTTCATCAAAAGTTAACAAGGCAGGAGTGGCAGCAGTAGGTTTTGTAAAATTACAAACGATAGAAACTACAGGAGCAACACGCTTGCCATCAACAGTTTTTTGACTGCGGTAGGATGTCATCCAAGCCCCACCACGTTTCGACTCACGCGGGTGAAAATCCATGTACATAACCCCTAAGTGCGTTCCGTCTTGCTCAGTTACTTCCCAAGCCGTCACATCCTCATGGTACGTTGGCACGTTACTTAATGGTTTAATTTGAATACCGTATAAATTTTCAGTAACCTGAAAAACACCTTTGCGCACTTGGTCTAAACTAAAATAAGGTTTTAGTTCTTCCTCATCAAGATCAAAACGCTCTTTTCTGATTTTTTCAGTGTAAAAACGCCAATCGTATGGTTGAACTGCACCTTTAATTCCATCTTTAGCCATCATTTTTTGAATGTCGGCCGCTTCATTTTTAGCCATTTCAAGAGCTGGTTTCCACAAATCATTTAATAATTTGTTTACGTTTTCAGGTTTTTTAGCCATCGATTCTTCTAACACATAAGTTGCGTGCGAAGTATACCCCAACAAGCGCGCTTTTTGACCTCTTAAATTAGCCAATTCTACCGCGTTTTTTTTGTTATCGGCTGCATCGTCATGATTCGCTCTAGTTTGGTAGGCATTCCAAATCTGTTTGCGCAATTCTCTGTTGCTGCTGTATTGTAAAAATGGCATTACACTTGAATTAGAAAGTGTAAAAACCCATTTACCGTCTTTGCCCTTTGCTTTTGCATCTGCGGCAGCGGCATCAACAATTCCTTTTGGCAAACCTGCTAAATCTTTTTTATCTGCAATAACCAGTTCATAACCGTTGGTTTCAGAAAGGATATTTTGTCCGTACTTTAAACTTGTCAAGGACAAATCACCGTTGATTTTGCGTAGTATTTCTTTATCTGAATTAGACAAATTAGCACCACTTCGAACAAAATCTTTGTAGGCATTGTCTAAAATTTTAGCTTGCTCTAAATTCAAACCCAAACTTTCTTTTTGGTTCCAAAGCGACTTTACTCTTGCAAATAATTTTTCGTTCAAGTAAATGTTATCGCGGTGCGCCGATAAATTAGGAGCTGTTTCTTTGGCGATATTTTGAATCTCCTTGTTGGTATTAGCAGAGTTCAAATTTGAAAAAACCGTATTCACATTGGCTAACAATTCGCCTGCATTTTCCATTGCTAAAATGGTATTATCAAAAGTAGTTGGTTGCGTATTATTTGCAATAGCATCAATTTCCGCTTGATGTTTCGCGATACCTTCTAAAATGGCAGGTTTAAAATGCTCGTTCTTGATTTTGTCAAACGGCGGAACATTGAAAGGCGTGTTGTAAGCCTGAAAAAATGGATTCATAGTCGTGTTTTCTTGTTTGTCTTGTGCTTGGATGGTGAGTATATTTCCGATTACCAGCATTAGAAAAAGGGATTTCTTTCTCATTTCAATTTGTTAATTAGTAACGTAAATTTAACCCAAATCCTCTTCATAAGCCAATCAAGACTTTGCCTTAACTTAATTTTATGATTAGGACATCGTACAAAGGATTTTACAATCTAATTTAAGTATTGAAATAAAATCAATACATTAGCTATTTAAATCACAAACCGAAATTATGAAAAAAATAACCGTTCTACTTTTTACAGTAACAACTACTCTGCTATTGGTAAACTGTAAATCTGAAGATAAAAAGCAAGATTTTACTAGCTTAACCAAAAGCTATTTTGATGATAAAAATGCGCTAGATCCATTGAGCGCAACCCAAAGTGGTCAAAACCAGTACAACGATCAGCTGCAATTTGAAATGACCGATAGTTATAGAAAAACGCAAGCTGCTTTTTTTGACAAATACCAAACTGCATTGCAAAATTTTGACGTAACCGATTTATCTGAAGAAGAAAAAAACAGTTATGAGATCATTAAATGGGAAATTGAAGTTGGAAAAGAAGTGTTAGAACAGCCAACTAATTTAATTCCGGTACATCAATTTTGGGGAACACACTTGACCATGGGGCAGTTTGCGGGTGGAACTGGTGCCCAGCCTTTTAAAACAGAACAAGATTATACCAACTTTTTAAAACGAATGGACAAATATGCCGTTTGGATTGATTCGGCGATGGTGTACATGAAAAAAGGATTAGACAAAGGAGTGGTTTTACCAAAAGCGTTGACCGTAAAATTGATTCCGCAGTTCGCAGAGATGGAAACTCCAAATATCGAAGACAATTTATTTTATTCTTCGATAAAATTAATGCCAGCATCGTTTCCTGAAAGCATCAAGAAAGACTTAACGGCAAAATACACGGCTACAATCACCACTAAATTGATTCCGCAGTACAAGAAAATGGCTGATTTTCTTAACAAAGAATACTTGCCAGCATCAAGAGCAACGAGCGGGATAGGCGGTTTACCTTTTGGAAAAAAACTATATGCGGCTTATGTAAAACAATGGACTACGACCAATAAAACTCCAGAGGAAATTCATGAGCTGGGATTGAAAGAAGTAGCACGACTGACTGCTGAAATGGAAAAAGTAAAAGCCCAAGTAGGTTTCAAAGGTACTTTGATTGAGTTTTTTGAAGAAGTACGTAACAAGAAAGAATTAAAACCTTTTACCAAACCAGAAGAGGTTATTGCTAACTTTAACAGTATTTACACCCGCATTAAACCTAATGTTGACAAGCTATTTGCTTTGCAACCAAAAACAAAATTTGAGGTAAGACGCACCGAAGCTTTTAGAGAACAAACTGCCAGTGCCGAGTACAATCAAGGCACGGCTGATGGAACGCGTCCTGGCATTTTTTATGTTCCGATTCCGAATGTAAAAGAATACAACATGTACGGTGACGAAGATTTGTTTTTGCATGAAGCCATTCCGGGACATCATTTTCAAATTTCATTACAGCAAGAAAACCAAAGTCTTCCAGATTTTAGAAAATTCAATTGGTTTGGTGCTTATGGTGAAGGTTGGGCTTTATACACCGAAAGTTTAGGTAAAGAGCTAGGTTTGTACCAAGATCCGTATCAATATTTTGGGATGTTGGGTAACGAAATGCACCGCGCGGTACGTTTAGTAGTTGATACTGGTTTACATTCAAAAGGCTGGACGAGAGAACAAGCTATTAAATATTCCTTAGCAAACGAGGCCGAAAGTGAAGCAAGTATTATTCCTGAAATAGAGCGCTACATGGCTATTCCAGGACAAGCTTTGTCTTATAAAATTGGACAATTGAAAATAATGGAGCTTCGCAAAAAAGCCGAAACTAAAATGGGTACAAAATTTGATATTAAAAAGTTCCATGAAAAAGTATTGGAGTCAGGAGTGATGCCTTTGGCTTTATTGGAACAAAAAATTAATGAGTGGGTTGAAGGAAAATAAAAACAATCAAACTAAAAAGCTTCTCGATTTGAGAAGCTTTTTTTTGAGCCTTGCTGAACCACAATTCACTGATGAAATCGTAATATACTAAGGTAAAAGCACCTAAGCTTTTTAATTTGAAAATCATTTTTAACACACTTAAGAATATCTCTCACATCGCTCTTAAGTATATTTAGCTATTTATAAGTAAAATATCACTAAAAGTGGGTATTGTACAAGCTATCTAAAATCAGTTACTTCGCTTCATACCTTCTTCCGTAAAAACTTAACGCAAATTATTTTTAATTGGATTTAAAAGGTTTAAAATAACCGATACTAAAAAATAATAAAACTACAAAAGGAAATGAAAAAAGTAATTCGAATATTCGTGTTTGGCTTTTTGGGCCTATGGTTCGTTTATGTATGTAATGAAATATTTAATTCTTGCTCAAAACCAGAAAAATTAGATGATATCGAACTACCAATTGCAATTGACTCATCAGCAACATACGTAACACCACAACAAAATTTAATAAATACAGAACAAAACAAGTGGCAATATGATTCAAGTATTGACAAAATGACTTCAAAAACTTCAAAATTTGCAACCATTACATCAAACGAAAGTTTAGATTTAGATTTTCCTTATGATGGAGTTAATTTTGGATATTTAATAATTCGAAAAATGAATGACCGTTTAGGAATTTTAATTAGAGTTGACAAAGGTCAAATTTCAGGAGGATATGAAAACAATTATATAAAGGTTCGCTTTGATGATGAAACCCCAATTACTTTTAGCTATTCTGAACCTGCTGATAATAGTAGTGATTTAATTTTTATCGAAAACAAAACTAAATTTTTATCAAAACTAAAAAAATCTAAAAAAACACTTATTGAAATCCCTTTTTATCAAAATGGAAATCAAATATTAGAATTTAACACCCAAAATTTAGAATGGTAAATACAACAGGAAAATGAAAAAAATATTATTAGCAGCCTTCGTATTATTACTTTGGAATTGTTCTGATGATACCAAAGCACAACAAGATGATTCTTTAAACGGAACACTCCTTAAAAAAATTGTTTATATTGATAATGCAGGAAATAAAGATGAGTATAATTTTGCATACGAGGAGAACAAGTTGCTCAACATTACCCTAATTAGCAATAACCAATCTAATATCAGTAATCTATTTTTCACCTATGAAAATAATGTAATAACAAAAATTACCACATTAAGGAGTAAAGCAGTATACGCAATTGAAGATTATGATTATGTAAACGGTAAAGTTAATACCTATTCACTTGACTATGTAAATGACCCTTTCAGAGTAAAAACAACTTACACTTACAATAGTGATTTAAGCGTTACTTTTAACGAACTCTCAACATATAAACCAACAAATCAAGAGAGTCAAGGTGAAACAGGGAAATTATTTTATCGAAATGGTAACACTATTAAAGTAGAAAAAATTGAAAATGTAGAAATAGAATATGATAACAATTTAAACCCCTTGAAAAACATAATTGGTTTTAATTTACTACTAGACAAATTACCATATTATTTTGGAGCAGGCGGCGTAAATAACTGTACAAAAATATCCGAAATTGACCTTTTACCAACTCCATCTACTATAATCACAGAGTTTGAATATTCGTATGATGAAAGAGGTTATCCTAAATCAGCAAAAGTTAAACACACGGAAAACAAAATAACATCTACCTCCACAATACAATACTTTTATTAGTTTATCTTTTGATTTATGAAAAAATTAGGACATATCTTATGACTGTCCTCATTTGTTTCTTAAACTTATGACTAAGTAGATAAAAAAATTATAATCTGTTGGGCAATGGTTCGGCAGGTTTTAAAATAAAAAAGCCCAAACTTTCGTTTGGGCTTTTCGTGCGGATAATAGTCCTTCCCGATAAATCGGGATAAACTTCTCGTCCTAAATCCACAAAAAAAGCCCAAACTTTCGTTTGGGCTTTTTGTGCGGATAATAGGACTCGAACCTACACGCCTTGCGGCACCAGATCCTAAGTCTGGCATGTCTACCAATTTCACCATATCCGCGGTTTATTGTGGGTGCAAAGATACACTTAACTTCGAATATTCAAAACAATTTTGACAAAAAATATTCATACTCTTTTTTGTACTTTTGAAAATATAAACAAAATTCAACTAATGGAAAACATAAAAGCATACGTTCAAGAACACAAAGAACGCTTTATCAATGAGTTAATCGAATTATTAAAAATTCCGTCCGTAAGTGCTGATACCGCCTATTCGCACGATGTTTTTGAAACTGCCGATGCCGTAAAAGCCAGTTTAGAGAAAGCCGGCTGTGATTTTGTCGAAATTTGCGACACTCCAGGCTACCCAATCGTATATGGCGAGAAAATCATCGACCCTAATTTACCCACCGTTTTAGTATACGGACATTATGATGTGCAGCCGCCAGACCCAATGGAGTTGTGGACGTCTCCCCCATTTGAACCCGTAATTAAAAAAACCGATATCCATCCTGAAGGCGCCATTTTTGCCCGTGGAGCCTGTGATGACAAAGGCCAAATGTACATGCACGTAAAAGCGCTGGAATACATGGTACAATCAAACACTTTGCCTTGCAACGTCAAGTTTATGATTGAGGGTGAAGAAGAAATTGGTTCCAAAAGCTTAAGCTGGTTTGTAGAACGCAACCAAGAAAAACTTAAAAACGATGTGATTTTAATTTCTGATACCGGAATGATCTCTAACCAGCAACCGTCTATCACAACAGGATTACGCGGTTTGAGTTATGTAGAAGTGGAAGTTACAGGTCCTAACCGCGACTTACATTCTGGCTTGTACGGTGGTGCTGTGGCAAACCCAATCAACGTGTTGGCTAAAATGATTGCTTCGCTGCACGACGAGAACAACCACATCACCATTCCAGGTTTTTATGACAATGTTGAGGAATTATCTCTTGAAGAAAGAGCCGAAATGGCCAAAGCGCCCTTTAGCTTAGAAAAATACAAAAACGCCTTGCAACTCAACGATGTGTACGGTGAAAAAGGCTATGTAACGAACGAAAGAAACTCCATCCGACCTACACTAGACGTAAACGGAATCTGGGGCGGCTACACCGGCGAAGGAGCTAAAACCGTAATTGCCAGCAAGGCTTTCGCCAAAATTTCCATGCGTTTGGTTCCTAATCAAGACTGGGAAGAAATCACGGAATTATTCACCAAACATTTCAACAGCATTGCCCCAGCAGGCGTTACCGTTTTGGTAAAACCGCATCACGGCGGGCAAGGCTACGTAACCCCAATTGACAGCATTGGCTACAAAGCCGCAAACATGGCTTATACCGAAACCTTTGGCGTACCAGCCATTCCCGTGCGTTCCGGAGGCAGCATCCCTATTGTAGCATTATTCGAAAAAGAATTGAAATCAAAAACCATCCTCATGGGATTTGGTCTCGACAGCGATGCCATTCACTCGCCAAACGAACACTTCGGGATCTTCAATTACCTCAAAGGAATCGAAACCATTCCGTTGTTTTACAAATATTTTGTAGAATTGTCAAAATAATAGTTATCGATTCCGTCAGTTCGAGTTTTTTTGTGAACAGAAACAGAACAAACTTCTCGATACGCTGCGCTACTCGAAGTGACGTAAATAATACTATAAATCCGCTCTCCACAGGGCGGATTTTTTTTTGGGCGTTCCCTTGTTGCAGAAAATCCTTCTTGAACAACACAATTCATCAAGCAACAAGGTCAGGCTGTACGTTCTCAATCTTTTTATCCGCCTAAAAAAGGCGCCTAAAAAGGATTTCCACTTCCATCCTTAACGCAAACCCTCGATGATTTTCTAATCCATCCAATCAAGAAAATCTGCGAATTTGCGGTGAATTTTCAAAGCAGCTCGCACGGATGCCTCCATCTGGTGCCCGTTGATAGTTTTTTTTTAAAGTTATAAGATGGTTTTAATTGTAGAAAACTTGGAGAAATACGTTACTTCAGATCCATTAAAAACCCAAAAGCAATAAGAACTAAACTTGCAAGTGGTCCTGAAAATATGCACATTAAAAACGTTTGGCCATCTCCATAACATGCTAAATCCACGCCAAGCATCATTATCAGTATAGCAGTATTTAATAAAGTGTATAGTATCAAAGAGTAAAACCTAAAATTACGCTTTACTTCTTTTTTTGTCTTTAACAAAGTCTTGTCCAATCTATAGCCATAGAAAATCATCATTCCAATTGCTGCTACCGCAGAAAACCAAAGAACAATTGAATAGCCCGTTGTACAGTCACCAGTGATTTTCTCCAAGCTCATTGCTGCAAAAACACCAGGAATTAATGTCCAAGTTGGGAAAATTGGAATCAATGACCAAAGCGCGTTAACAAAACTATATTTTGTAAAGGTAAATTCCATAGAGGTTAGTATTATTTCTCTTTTCTTTCCTTTATACTGGCTTTAATTTCTAAAATTCTTTTCCTTGTTAGGTCTTCCAAACAAGTTGAATAAACAAGAGGTTTTATACTGCCACCTTCATATTGAGAAGATTCAAATTTACAGCTCGAATCTCTGAATTTAACCCAATCCTTTTCAGCCTGAATCAATAGTAATTTTTCACTTTGAGTAAGAATTGAAATTAGTTGCTTGTATACTTTATTGAGTTCTGCATCAGCTTTTTTGTATTTAGCATTAGCTGCTTGATTCATTTCCAATTGTGTTTGCGCAAATGAATTAATAGAAAACATTAATGCAATTAGAACTATGGTATAATATCTTATTTTCATTTTAGTTTTTATTTGATTAGAGTCCAACAGCTTGTTACTGCTAGCTTATACCTATTTGAAAAAACAACTGAATCAAGCTACATTATAAAAAGTCAGCTTCGTTTTGTTCTTTTCAAATGTAAACAAAAATTCTTACGTATCTTTTGATAGTTGGTATTTAATCCTAAACCTAATAAAATCAATAGCTACGACAGAAAGGACTTCTAGTCCAATTGACAACCTAAATACCTGAACAACAAATTTTTTTAAAAAACATTTGTTTATTTCAAATTTTACTCTACATTTGTAGAGCAATGTTTTAATTTGTAGAACAAAAATGTAAGCTATGCGACATATTTATATTTTACTAGTTGTTGTACTTGCTGTTGTAAGCTGCAAAACCAACCAATCCAAAAACAAGTTGCGCGAAGGTCGTTGGGTAGAGCATTATGCGCAAGACAGCGCCAAATACAAATCAATTGGTACCTATCGCAAAGGTGATCCCGTAAAAAAATGGCGCTATTACCTTGACGGTAAAATTATAAAACGTGAAAAATACAAAGGTTCTATTTGCAAAACCGTTATCTATCATCAAAACGGTCAAATACAATCAAAAGGAATATCAAAAATTGATACAACTGAAAAATATACACATTGGTACTACAGCGGCAAATGGCTGTATTATGACGAAAATGGAAAATTAACCACCATTAGAACCTACGATAACGGAGAATTACTATCAGACATACCACAAAATTAATAAACGATGCAATTAACAAACTCAGAAGAACAACTCATGGAACACCTTTGGCAACTCGAAAAAGCCTTCATGAAAGATTTACTCGAAGCCTATCCAGAGCCAAAACCCGCTACCACAACGGTTGCTACTTTGCTAAAACGCATGATTGACAAGCAATTTGTAGCCTACCGCGAATATGGAAACTCTAGAGAATATTATCCTTTGGTCAAAAAAACCGACTATTTCTCGAAACACGTCAACGGATTGATTAGTAATTTTTTCAATAATTCGGCATCACAATTTGCTTCTTTCTTTACCAAAGAAACCAATTTGTCGCAAACGGAACTGGAAGAACTCAAGAAAATAATTGATAGTGAAATTCTAAAAAAGAAAAAATGACCGACTTTCTAATCAAATCAACCCTCAGCCTCGTGGTACTTTTAGGAGTGTATCACTTACTGCTAGAAAAAGAAAAAATGCACCGTTTCAATAGGTTTTACTTGTTGTTTGCTTTGGTTTTTTCGATGGTGATTCCGTTTATAACTATTGAAGTTGTTCAAGAAATTGCACAACCTGCAGTTACACCCGGAAATATCCAAATCCTACCAGCAACTGCCGTTGTTGTTGAAGAAACAAACTATGTAGCCATTGCGCTTTGGGGTTTGTATGGGTTGGTCACGTTTATTTTAGCGTTTCGATTTATGCGTAATGTGGTGCAGATTTCAAAA
>NZ_JAGPXB010000019.1 GCF_018069925.1 Flavobacterium erciyesense
GAAAAAGGAGCGGGTCAAATAAAAATATTTGGTGGCGGTGGTGGTGTAATCCTACCTTCTGAAATTGCAGAATTACAAGCTTACGGAATTACCCGTATCTATGCACCGGATGATGGGCGTGCCATGGGATTGCAAGGAATGATAAACGATTTAGTTCAAAAAGCTGATTTCCCAACAGGAAATCAACTGACTAATGAGTTGGAGCAATTGGAGTCGAAAAACCCTACAGCATTAGCGCGTATTATTTCTGCAGCCGAAAATTTCCCTGAAGTTGCCGCTAAAACTTTAGAAGCAATTCAAGAAAAAAATGCCAATAGCACGACTCCAGTTTTAGGAATAACAGGTACAGGTGGTGCTGGTAAATCATCTTTGGTTGATGAATTGGTACGTCGTTTCTTGATTGATTTTCCTGAAAAAACAATCGGTTTAATTTCTGTTGACCCATCAAAAAGAAAAACAGGTGGCGCACTTTTAGGCGATCGTATTCGTATGAACGCCATAAACAACCCTCGTGTTTACATGCGCTCTTTGGCTACACGTCAATCTAATTTGGCTTTATCAAAATATGTTGCCGATGCGATTCAAGTAATCAAAGCAGCCAACTACGATATTATTATTTTAGAAACTTCAGGAATCGGCCAGTCTGATACTGAAATCATGGACCACTCTGATGTGTCTTTATATGTAATGACACCAGAATTTGGTGCGGCTACCCAATTAGAAAAAATCGACATGCTTGATTTTGCTGATTTAGTAGCGATCAATAAGTTCGACAAACGAGGCTCACTTGATGCCTTGCGCGATGTTAAAAAGCAGTACCAGCGCAACCACAATTTATGGGATGCTGATTTAGATTCGTTGCCAGTTTTTGGAACTATTGCTTCGCAATTTAATGATCCAGGAATGAATACGCTCTACAAAGCCATCATGGACAAAGTAGACGAGAAAACAAATTCTGACTTAAAATCGACCTTCCAGATTACGCGCGAAATGAGTGAGAAAATTTTCGTAATTCCGCCACATCGTACGCGTTATCTTTCTGAAATTGCCGAAAATAACCGAAAATATGATGAAACTGCACTTACTCAAGTGGAAGTGGCTCAGAAATTATACGGTATTTACAAAACGGTAGAGTCAGTTTCAAATACGACTTTAGTGCTAAACAAAGCCGGAATTGATGATGCTTTTGTGAGTGCTAGTCAGCCAGAATCGCAACTCTTTTTACAGTTGTTGTTGAAAGAATTTGATCGTGTAAAGATGAATTTAGACCCGTACAACTGGGAAATCATTTTAACATGGAAAGAAAAAGTAGATAAATACAAAAATCCGGTGTATACCTTCAAGGTGCGTGACCGCGAAATTAAAATGGCTACGCATACAGAGTCGTTATCGCACACGCAAATACCAAAAATTGCTTTGCCAAAGTACCAAGCTTGGGGCGATATTTTACGTTGGTCGTTGCAAGAAAATGTACCAGGTGAATTCCCTTTCGCTGCCGGATTGTATCCTTTTAAACGTGAAGGTGAAGATCCATCTCGTATGTTTGCGGGAGAAGGTGGACCTGAAAGAACCAACAAGCGTTTTCATTATGTGAGTGCGGGATTACCTGCAAAACGTTTGTCTACTGCTTTTGATAGTGTGACATTGTACGGTAATGATCCTCACGTGCGTCCTGATATTTACGGAAAAATTGGAAATGCAGGAGTATCGATCTGTTGTCTTGATGATGCTAAAAAATTATATTCTGGTTTTGATTTGGTTCATGCTATGACATCAGTTAGTATGACTATTAACGGACCAGCACCTATGTTGCTTGGGTTTTTTATGAATGCAGCTATTGATCAGCAGTGCGAATTATACATAAAAGCCAATGATTTAGAAGCTGAGGTTACCGCTAAAATTGAAGCGATTTATAAAGAAAAAGGTGTAGCAAGACCGAAATATCAAGGCGAATTGCCAGCAGGTAATGACGGTTTGGGATTAATGCTTTTAGGTGTTACTGGTGATCAGGTTTTACCGCAAAATGTATATAACGAAATTAAAGCAAGAACTTTATCACAAGTTCGTGGAACGGTTCAAGCAGATATTTTAAAAGAAGATCAAGCACAAAACACTTGTATCTTTTCTACTGAATTTGCCCTCCGATTAATGGGTGACGTTCAAGAATATTTTATTGCTAAAAACGTTCGAAATTTTTACTCCGTTTCTATTTCAGGGTATCACATCGCTGAAGCTGGTGCAAATCCAATTACGCAATTGGCATTTACCTTGTCCAACGGATTCACTTACGTAGAATACTACTTGAGTCGCGGAATGAATATCAATGATTTCGGACCAAACTTATCGTTTTTCTTCTCAAATGGTGTCGATCCAGAATATGCAGTAATTGGTCGTGTAGCACGTAAAATTTGGGCGAAAGCCATGAAAAACAAATATGGAGCGAACGAGAGAGCACAAATGTTGAAATACCACATTCAAACCTCAGGACGTTCATTGCACGCACAAGAAATTGATTTCAACGACATTCGTACGACCTTGCAGGCTTTGTATGCGATTTATGACAACTGTAACTCATTGCATACCAATGCGTATGACGAGGCAATTACAACGCCTACGGAAGAATCAGTACGTCGTGCAATGGCAATTCAATTAATCATTAATAAGGAATTAGGTCTAGCCAAAAACGAAAACCCTATTCAAGGTGCTTTTATAATTGAAGAATTGACTGATCTTGTTGAAGCTGCAGTATTGTTAGAATTTGACCGAATTACAGAGCGTGGCGGTGTTCTTGGTGCTATGGAAACAATGTACCAACGTAGCAAAATTCAAGAAGAAAGTTTGTACTACGAAACATTGAAACATACTGGCGAATTCCCAATTGTGGGCGTAAATACATTCTTGAGTTCAAAAGGTTCTCCAACTGTAATACCTGCCGAAGTAATTCGTGCTACTGAAGAAGAAAAACAATATCAAATTGATATGTTGAATAATCTTCACCAATCAAATCAAGATAAAGTAAATGAACAATTGAACAGTATTCAAGAAGCAGCCATTAAAAACCAAAATTTATTTGAACATTTGATGGAAGCAACTAAAGTATGTTCGCTTGGGCAAATTACAGCAGCTTTGTTTGAAGTAGGCGGACAGTACCGCAGAAATATGTAAGCAGAGAACCACTTTTTGCGGAGCAAAAAAGTGTGTGAATCGCTTATCCCGATTTCTGTCGGGATCTCAGAGAACCACTTTTTGCGGAGCAAAAAAGTGTGCGAGTTGCTTATCCCGCTTTTGGGTGGGATTTTATCAAATAAAATTTAATTTAAGTCAAGCTTAATTGCAATAATAATTCAAAGGTCTTTCTTCACAGAAAGACCTTTGTTTGTTTTGTGGATATCTAAGTCAAATAAAAGTAATGTGTTATATTTACATATTAAACTTTATAACTATGAAAAAATTTCAAGTATTGCTGGTTTTCTGCTTGTTAGTGGTGACTATGAATATGTATGCTGCGAAGGTGGATACATTGCAAATTCCAAGCGTTGCCATGAGTAAAACCTATAAGGCTGCTGTAGTTTTACCTAATTCGTACGCAAAAAGCAAAAGTAATTACCCAGTTTTATATTTGCTACACGGTGCTTATGGACATTTTAATGATTGGCTGTCTAAAACTCCAGATAAAATGCTAGTTCATAATTTAGCAGATAAATACAACATTATTATCGTCATGCCCGAAGGCGAAACTTTTAGTTTTTACTTAGATAGCCCGGTTAATAAAGGCAGTCAATTTGAAACCTATATCACCAAAGAAGTAGTTCAAAAAATAGATCAAACCTATAGAACGGTAGCTGATAAAAAAGGTCGGGTAATTTCTGGATTGTCAATGGGAGGACACGGCGCTATGTATCTTTCAACAAGACATCCTGAATTGTTTAGTGCTGTGGGTAGTATGAGCGGTGCTCTTGATATGGGTAGTATTGTTACGCCTGAGAGTAAAGAGCGTGTGACCAAATTGTTAGAGCCTGTATTTGGGCCAAATGGTGCTCCTCAAGAAGTTTATGCTGCCAATGCGGTGATGAATATGGTTGATAAAATCAAAACTAATAAACTACCAACCATAATTGATTGCGGGGTAGATGACTTTTTGATAGAAACAAATAGAGAACTGCACCGCAGATTGGTCTATGCCAAAGTACCGCACGAATATATAGAGCGTCCAGGTGCACATACGTGGGAATATTGGGAAAGTGCTTTACCAACTCATTTGTTATTTTTTCAAGGAGTTTTAAAAAGTAATGGAGTTTTGATTCCGTAAATTAGCGTGATTTAGTTCTAAAAAAAGGTCTTTCAGAAATAACTGAAAGACCTTTTTTGTGGAGTCAAGTAAAAGAAAGTTTATAAAAGTATTACTTTAAACCACTAATTTTTACATAACCAATATGTAACTGATCATCTTCAATAACATTTTCCGATTTTGTTATTTTCAAACCGTAAAGTAATTTCGTTGTTGAAGGAAGCATATCATCTACTCGATAACGATCATCCACATCAACACCATATTTTTCGTCAATATGTGATTCCGCACCTTTAAAACCGCAATGTTTAAAAAAGGCGGTGGTTTTTGATTTTCGTGTTGCCAGTCCCAAGGTTTTAGCAACTGCAAGCATTTTGTAATGATATTCTTCAAAGTCATTTTCTTTGTAACCACCTAGATTGAGAAAAAATAATTTTTCTGTGCTACTTTCATCAGAATGTTCGCGTAGCACAATTTCAATATGGTGATTGTTTACGTGAGTCACTTCGCGCCAAGCATCAATATGAATTTTGCCTTTAGCTTCAGGCCAAAAAGCTTTCATTTGAGGAACTAAATCTTTGAGTGAAGTTCCTATTCCAAAAAAAATATCGTGCTGTTCTGTAAATCTTCCATCCGGCTTGCAGCCTAGCATGATCATGTATAATTTGTGTTTTGTATCCATAATTGAAAAGTTATTCTATCCAGATGAGTTTGTTTTTTTGCGCCGTAGGATTTGCCTTGTTTTGATTTATGTTTGGGTTGCATTTTTTATCAGAGCAAAAGTAAATTTAATATTTTTCTAGTCAATTTGTAAAACCACAGTTATTAGAATCGTGCTATCTTTTTAAACTAAAATGGCCTCGGTACTCTTTTCCATTTTCTCTAGTAACCACAAACCAGTAGTCATCAGATGAAAGGTTATTCCCATTGTGTTTACCGTCCCAAGAATCGGCATTTTGTAATGTTTTAAAAAGCTTACCATAGCGATCAAAAATATTTACTTTTAAATTTGGTTCTGTATTCGAGAATTTAATTGACCAAGTATCATTATGACCATCTCCATTTGGAGTGAAAAATTTAGGGTACATTAGTAAAAATATATTTTCTTGAGTGATTCCACACCCTTTTTTATCGCGAACATAGACCTTATAATCGCCACTATTTAATCCTGAAAAAATATTGCTATCTTGATAATTTACGCCGTCTATCGAAAATTCATAATTTCCAATGCCATTTGAATTTATTATAATAACGTTTTCCGCGTCAGTCCAGTCTTGAGTTTGGATATTAATTATTGTTGCGGCATTTGACAAAGTAACCGTGAAATTTTTTGTTGTAGAACATTTTTGTGTTCCATGATCGATTGTTGCTGTAACATAATAATTACCTGGTTGTGAAATTGTAATTGATTGTGAGGTAGAACCATCGGACCACAAATAGCTGTAGGAATTATTATTAGCATTAATGATGACACTTTCGTTTTGGCAAAGAACTACTGTATCTGAAATCGTTTTTAAAGAAGGAGTTTCTAAAAACGAAAAGTTTATTTGGGCAATACTTCTGCAATTATTTGGAGATTCTATTGATACATATACAAAAGGCTGTTTTTTTTGTAACTCAAAAGTTTTAAAATTATAAATTTGATTACTTAAGTTTAAATTTTGAGCATCTGTCAAAGATAAAAAGTAATAGTAATTATGATTGGTATAATCTGCTGTTAGGTAAGCATTATAATCTGTTAAATTTATTCGTTCAATTTCGTTATTATCAATATCACAAATGTTTGCATGGTAGTCAGAAACAACTGGGCTTGGTAGATACGTTGAGTTGAAATTTACATCAAGAGATTGTGAATAACAATTATTCTTTTTTACCAGTAATGTATAGTTGAAATTGCCGGATAGATTTGATAAAGTGTTATCTGATGACCAAGTAATACCATTGTCAAAGCTATAAAGGTCAGCTAGAGTTGTTATGGAGATATTACCATAAGTATTACAGCCAGCGTCAGTTATTTGGTATGTTGGACTTAATTCTATAAAATCTCGAAGATGAACAGTTATTTGGTCGGATTCACAATTAACACCATTCCGAACTTTTAGTTGATAGTAATTAGCAGAAAGTTGATTAAAAAATGCAGTGCTAGACCAAGTAACACCGTTATCTATGCTATACTCTTGTGCTTGGGTTAGGATTTTAATACTGCCGTTATTTCCACAGCTTGGATTACTAATAAAATATTCAATTTTAACACTTGATTTGTAAGCCTCTAAAAAAACAAGTTCTCCTACGGAAGTACAATTTTTTGCATCTTTTATTTTTACGATGTGATAACCTGGCTGTAAATTTGTTGCAATGTTGTTGCTTGACCAAGTGTTTCCATTGTCAAAGCTGTATTGCTCCGCTTGTGTTACTACTGAAATTGAACCTAGTGATCCGCAACTAGGTTGTGTGAAATTAACTGTAGGTTTTTCTATATTATCTTCCCCGACAAAAACAATGCTTACTTGAGAGATGCAATTAAATTGATTTCGGACCATTACGTAGTAATCTCCAGAACTTAAATTAGTAAATTTTGAGTTGGTGGACCAGTTGACACCACCATCTATGCTATACTCATGGGCAAGTGTAGAAAAGCTTAAAGTACCACCAACACCGCATCCTATATTCGTAGTAGTTGCCTGTGGCTGAGGAAGTCTGAATGGTTGCATTGCAATGTGTTTAGGTATGCTTATGCATCCCAACAAAGTTTTAATTCTTATTTTATAATCAAAAGAAGGATTTGGTGGTAAGTTTTCCAGGGTCGGATTTGTTGTCCAAGTCACACCATTATCAAAACTATAGGCTAATGCTGGTGTCGTTACTGTAATTGATCCATTTGATTGACATCCTGGCTGAATTACGGTTAACTCTGGCTCCGTATAAATAGTTGCAATAGGTGGAAAAATAAGTGTAACATATCGTGCACTTGATATACATCCATTTTTTTTAATTAAGATTTGAATTGGATTATAAGATGCATTTAAATTTTCTTTTGAGGGGCTTGTTGACCAAGTAGCACCATTATCAAAACTATATTCATCTGCTGGTGTGGTGATCGTTATAGTTGTTTCACCAGGAAAGCAAGGCGATTGGTCAATTGTATAATCAGGAATATCAAGCACGGTGTTCACATTGTAAAAAGGACTTATTTTACACAACCCAGATTTGCTAATCTTTACTTGATAATTCCCAATATTAGTTGTTTCATTAGGTACGCTTATTGTACTATTTGTAGCTCCAAAAATTGCAATTCCATTTTTATACCATTGAAAAGAATAGCCTCCGCCGATATTTGAATCAATACTGGCATTCAATTTTAATGTATTTTCACAGAAATTACCAGTTGGGTTAATTTTTAACCCTAAATTGGAGCTAGTGTTTAAAATGAGGTTGTCAAGATAAAAATACGGAAAACAGGCCATGTAGCTGCTTTCATCGGAATATGTGTCAGGTAGGTTGTTTGGAGCCCCCAACATGATCGAATTTACATTTATTGAAGGGGTAAAAATAATGGTTAATTGATTCCAGGTTTTTGAAGGTAGGTATGTTGCGGTTCCTAATGCTTGCCAGCCCGGTGGGAAATTGTTTGTGCTTGGTGGTGTACTCGTGTCGCAGTCTGCTCTTCCGTACAAAGTAATTTCAATTTTCCCAGCGTTCAATATGCCGTCATTGCAAACTTGACCGATATTTGGGCCGGTATCAATAATTCTGCCAGATGTAGAGGAGGCGATGTCAAAATTTAACTGATATTTAGTACCGGCTACTAGCGTCATAGTTGTACAGCTAGCGATAAACTCTTTATAATCTTGTGAAACTAATATTCCAGCAACGCCATTACCATTAGAGGGGGGGAGAGGATAAATTCCAGCATCTGTTGCAGATGCTGGTACAAAACCACAAGAATTAATATAATCTGAAGTTCCTGAGCTCGGTAAAAACCAATTTGTAGCGGCATTAAATTGTGCAAAATTATTTGGACAAAAGTTCTTTTGTTCAAAATTATGGTTTTTAAGGAAACTAGAGCTAATTGTGTTTTGACAAGCACAGTCGGTATCATTCAAATCAATTTTGCCATCTGAATCATCATCAATGCCGTTTTCACAATTTTCTTGTCCGAAAGAATGAGAGCTTATTAAGACAAAAAAAAGTAAGAAAAATAATTTCCGCATAAACATGTTTTGTTTCAACTTTTTAAATTTCGAGCCACAAATACCAATATCAAATTAGTGCTGACAATGTTCATGTACTTCACTTATATTGCTAAATTGGTAGCATTGTGCTAAGATACTGTTTTTTGTGTAGGAAAAACGTGAGTTCAGTACGTTTTATCTTATTTTCAGAAACTACTAATTCAAAAACTATTTTTTTTCAATTGATTTGGGGTGGTTGTTTTTAATTAGTTAACTCAAGAAGTTAAAATATTGCACTACTATTTTAAAGAGCAGGAGTATTATTTGAAAAAAAGGGATTTAGATCTGTTTTTCTACATTTTTTTTGGTTTAAGTGGCTTGTGGGAATGTTTAATTTGGAAGTAAATATCATTTTATAAAAAAAAATAAAGCCTTGGAAGAAGTCAAAGTATTGAAATTATTAATAAAATTACTTGCAATAAATGTCAAGCTGCGTTTGCTTGATCTTTAAAATTAAAGTTTGGCATAGTTCATGAATAGTCATTTTCAACACAAACCATAAAAACATAAAGATCATGAAAAAAATTACCTTATTGTTGGTTTTCATCGGGATGATTACACTAACAAGCTGTGAAGTTACAGAAATATATGATGAGACGGATGCACCAAGAACAGAAGTATTTGAAGTAAACACTTCATTTAATAGATTGAATAATTACGAAAGAAGAGTGATTTTTGATCCACCAATATATTCGTCTGATTCCGTTTTGGTATATCACCTGTATGACGTAGTAAATGGCCAAGATGTTTGGAAATTAATGCCGCAAACCTATTATTTCTCCGGAGGAGATGAATTAGATTTTAACTTTGACTATACTAGGTCTTATGTTGATATTTACCTTTCAGCTAATTTTGATTTGAATTCTTTGTCGCCTGATTGGACTCAAAATCAAACCTTTAAAATTGTAATTATCCCTGACGGTTTTGCAAAAACTATAGATAAAAATAATATGAGTGCGGTATTGTCTGCTCTAAAGGTATCACAAGCTGATGTTAAGATGATCAATTTGTAATTCAAATTACAATTATAAAAAAAGGAAATCTCTCGATTTCCTTTTTTTATTTTTACTCTGATTGTTTTGCTTTTTGTAGCGAAACAATTATCCCTACGCCTAAAGCCACGGCTATAAAAGCTAACGAAACCCATTCAGGCAATTTTATAAAATCATGAGCAATCATTTTAACACCTACAAAACTCAAAATTGCAATCAAGCTGTATTCTAAGTAGCTAAATTTAGCCAGCATATTGGCAAGGAAAAAATACATAGAACGCAATCCTAAAATAGCAAAGATATTCGAACTAAAAACTAGAAAAGGATCATTGGTAATAGCTAAAATAGCCGGTACACTATCTATTGCAAAAACAACATCCATCACCTCTATTACAACTAGTGCTACAAAAAGTGGGGTTGCAGCAGTAATGTGTCTTCTTTTTACAAAAAAATGTTCCTCATCAATATGATTCGAGATTGGCATTATTTTTTTTAGACTCTTGTAAACGAATGATTTTTTGGGTTGAAATTGCTCGTCATCGCCACTAAACAACATTTTCATCGCTGTATAAATCAAGAATGCACCAAATATATAGGTCATCCATGAAAACTTATTAATCAGCATTACACCAAAAAAGATCATTAAACCTCTAAAAATAATGGCTCCAAGTATACCCCAAAACAATACGCGGTGTTGGTATTTTTGTGGAATTTTGAAAGCTGCAAAAATAATGGCTATCACAAAAATGTTGTCAATACTTAACGAAAGTTCGATTAGATAGCCTGTTATAAATTTCATTGCAGCTGCACTAGGTTTAAGTGCATCTGGGTTGGGAATATAATTGGTGGTATAAAGCCAGTAAACAACTCCGGAGAAAAGAAACGATAATGTAACCCATATTCCAGTCCATTTCCCAGCTTCTTTTGAGCTAATGATATGTGGGTTTTTATTAAATACTCCCAAGTCTAATGCTAAAAAAACGAGAACTGCAGCTAAAAAAGTGATCCAAACAATCATAAGTTTTATTTTAAAATGTAGCACAAAGATAGTTCGAGAATCTTGAAACAAGAATAGTATTGCAGATAAAGTTGAGGGCTAAATATTAAAAGATAGTTAAAAAAAAATGCCCTCAGTACAGAAGGCATTTTAGTTCAAAAAATATAGTGTTCAAAATTATAAAGCAGAGTTTACTGTTTTGATAATTCTAGCTGCAATTTTATATGGATCACCGTTTGAAGCTGGTCTACGATCTTCAAGCCATCCTTTCCATCCTTTTTGAACGGTCATCAATGGAATACGGATTGAACATCCTCTGTCAGATACTCCATAAGAGAAATCGTTGATTGAAGCGGTTTCATGTTTTCCGGTTAAACGCTGGTCGTTGTAAGCTCCGTAAACCGCGATGTGCTCTGCAGTTACAGGTCTGAAAGCTTCACAAATTTTTTCGTATGTTTCTTGAGAGCCACATGTTCTTAAAACTTCGTTAGAGAAGTTGGCATGCATACCAGAGCCATTCCAATCAGTATCTCCAAGTGGTTTTGGGTGGTATTCAATGTAATATCCGTATTTTTCAGTCAAACGATCTAGTAAGTAGCGCGCTACCCAAATTTCGTCACCTGCTTTTTTAGCACCTTTTGCAAATAATTGAAATTCCCATTGTCCGCAAGCAACTTCTTGATTGATTCCTTCAAAGTTAATTCCTGCAGCAATACAAAGATCAGCATGCTCTTCAACTAATTTTCTTCCGTGAGTGTTTTTTCCGCCTACTGAACAGTAGTACATTCCTTGTGGTGCTGGATAACCTCCAATTGGGAAACCAAGAGGCAATAGTGTTTTGGTATCCATAATAAAGTATTCTTGCTCAAATCCGAACCAGAAATCACCATCATCATCAATAGTAGCTCTTCCGTTTGAAGGATGTGGTGTACCATCTGCATTCATAACCTCTGTCATTACTAAATAACCATTGATACGAGTAGGATCTGGATAAATTGCTACTGGAACTAATAAACAATCAGACGAACCACCTTCGGCTTGTCTCGTAGATGAACCATCAAAAGACCAATTTCCAAGTTCTTCTAAAGTTCCTTGAAAGTTTTCATGCTCTTCAACTTTTGTTTTACTTCTAAGATTTTGTGTTGGTTCATAACCGTCTAACCAAATGTACTCTAATTTTATTTTCGCCATGACAATTTAAATTACTTCGTGATTATTAATGGTACAAAATTAAAATAATTTTTTTAACCGTAAAATTTAGGGGGTTGTTTTTGTAATTTAATATGTTATTTTTTGAATATGATTATTTTTGATAGGGGTAAAACTATATATTGGTAATTTTATGGGGGCTAAATATAGAATTCTATAAATGCTGAATTAAATTTTCAAACGAAATTGCTTATATTTGACCTTTATCAAAATCAGGAATACTAATTTAAACAAGAACAACATGCCAACATTACGTTTTCAAGCTTTAAGAGAAGCAGCTACTAGAAAGCCCGTTCAATTTGATGAAACAGGAAAAAAATCAGTCATTTTTGGTTCGAATGTATTTAATGACAAAGCCATGAGACAATTTTTGACCTCAGATGCTTTAAAAGGAATACAAAATGCAGTGCAACATGGTACTAAAATTGATCGCAAACTAGCAGATTATATTGCCATGGGAATGAAAGAATGGGCGCTTTCAAAAGGAGTGACGCATTACACGCATTGGTTTCAACCTTTGACAGGAACAACTGCTGAAAAACATGATGCTTTTTTTGAAACCTCTTTTGATGGTAGTGATCCGGTAGAAAAATTTGGTGGTGCGCAATTGGTTCAACAAGAGCCTGATGCCTCTAGTTTTCCTAATGGTGGTATTCGAAATACTTTTGAAGCTCGAGGATATACTGCTTGGGATCCTACTTCTCCGGCCTTTATTTTTGGAACAACCTTATGTATTCCAACTGTGTTTATTTCTTATACAGGGGAAGCTTTAGATTATAAAACACCTTTGCTTCGTGCGCTTATGGTTATGGATGAAGCCGCTACTGAGGTTTGTAAATATTTTGATAAAAATGTAAAAAAAGTTACTGCCACTTTAGGTTGGGAACAAGAATATTTTCTGATAGACCGCGCATTAGCTAATTCGCGTCCTGATTTGATTATGACCGGACGAACACTTTTAGGACATACATCTGCCAAAGGACAGCAGTTAGACGATCATTATTTTGGATCGATTCCAACGCGAGCTCTTACCTACATGAGAGATTTGGAGCAAGAATGCATGTTACTTGGCATTCCAGTTAAAACTAGACATAACGAAGTAGCGCCAAATCAATTTGAATTGGCTCCTATTTTTGAAGAAACTAATCTTGCCGTAGACCACAACTGTTTATTAATGGATGTGATGCAAAAAGTTGCGGAGCGTCATGATTTAATGGTGTTGTTCCACGAAAAGCCTTTCAAAGGTGTAAATGGTTCAGGTAAGCATAACAACTGGTCTTTGGCTACAGATACAGGAGTTAATTTATTGAGCCCGAGCAAAACACCAATGAGTAACCTACAGTTTTTAACTTTTTTCATAAATACGATAAAAGCAGTTAATGATAACGAATCCTTGTTAAGAGCCGCTATTGCATCAGCAAGTAATGATCATAGGCTTGGAGCCAATGAAGCACCACCAGCCATAATTTCGGTTTTTATAGGTGAACAATTGACCAAAGTTTTGGCCGAGTTAGAAGGTGTTACCGCAGGCAAATTATCACCTGAGGAAAAAACAGAGTTAAAATTGAATGTAGTTGGTAAAATCCCAGATGTACTTTTAGATAATACAGATAGAAACAGAACTTCTCCGTTTGCTTTTACAGGAAACAAATTCGAATTTAGAGCAGTAGGATCAACAGCCAATTGCTCTAATGCAATGACTACCTTAAATGCTATTGTTGCTAAGCAGTTGCGTGACTTTAAAGTTGAGGTTGATGCATTGATTGATTCAAAGGATATGAAAAAGGATGATGCGATTTTTAATGTATTGCGCGAGTACATCAAGCAATCTAAAAAAATCCTTTTTGAAGGCGATGGCTATAGTGAAGAGTGGGAAGTTGAGGCAAAAAAACGCGGGTTGAGTAATTTTAAAACTACGCCAGAAGCTTTAAAAGCTAGAATTTCAAAACAATCTTTAGACTTGTTCTCAGAGTTAAACATCATGAATCACGTTGAACTTGAAGCACGCTACGAGATTGAATTAGAAGAATACACCAAAAAAATTCAAATAGAAGGGAGAGTTTTAGGGGATATTTCTAAAAACCACGTGATACCAACGGCAATTCGTTATCAAAATACTTTGATTGCCAATGTAAAAGGTTTGAAAGATATTTTTGGTGCTGAATTTGAGACTATAGCTAAGGAGCAAATCATATTAATCAAAGAAATTTCAGGTCATATTGAAGGCATCAACTCAAAAGTAGAGGAAATGACAAACGAAAGAAGATTAGCCAATACGTTAACCAACGTACAAGAAATGGCTGAAGCGTACTGCAATAATGTAAAACCTTACTTTGAAATTATTCGCAATCACTGTGATAAATTAGAGTTACTTGTTGATAATGAAATTTGGACACTGACCAAATACCGTGAACTGCTGTTTACAAAATAATTTAATTTACATTTTGACCGGAAAGCTCCTCTACTAAGAGGAGCTTTTTTTAGTTTCACAACTTGTGGGATTGTGCTCTCCAAAGTTTTTTTAGGTAGAAGTCATCATTTTATATTAAGAAATGTTTAATTATATATTATCAAATAAATACTTGGATTTATGATAAATTAGCAATGTCAAACCTAACTTTTAATGGTATTTATAATTTAGTACAAAAAAGTGTGTTATTTTATTTTACTACAGTGTAGTTCGTCGATGTAGGATTACTTTTCATCGAAAAATAATTTACTAAATTGAAAAACAGGTATTTATACGTGCTTTTTTTGATTCGTCTTTTCTATCTTTGATATGTTGAAAGACAAAAAAGATGTATTTTTTTGTTGTAAAATATGAAGAAGGATCCCCCAAATCACTTTTTTGAACCTACATAATAACTTGTATTAACAACCAATTAAATATATTTATTATGAAAAAAGTAGTTTTAAGCATCTCCGCGATGCTGATGTCCGTTATCGGATTTGCACAAGCCAATACAAGTACCGTTAGTTCTGTTGGAACAGGCAACAATGCAGCTGTAAACCAAACTGGTAATCTAAACGATTCTAAAGTTAATCAATTAGGGTCTAATTTCGTTGATGGAGGGCATTATAATAATGCTCAAGTAATGCAAAACGGTAAGAAAAACAAATCTGATGTTAAACAAGCAGGGGATCAAAATTTTGGCTCAGTTTCTCAATTAGGAGACAAAAATAAAGCAAAAATTGATCAAGGAGTTGGAAATGCAGAAACGAATTCGGCTTCTACAACTCAGGTGGGTGACATGAATACCTCTAGTCAAACTCAAAGATTTGACAATAACATGGCAACTGTATTGCAAAATGGTGATAGAAATAAAGCGACCCAAAATCAAAACTCAGGTCCAAATCAATCTCCTGGAAATACCGCACTTGCCATACAAAATGGTGATGACAATACTTCATGGCAAAACCAAGATGGAAGTAGTAATTCTGCTACCGTTAATCAATCAGGAACTAATCATGATGCCATTCAAGATCAAATGGGTTTAAGTAATGTGGCTTTATCGAATCAAAGTGGAGATAACAATACATCAACTCAAATGCAATCTGGTAGTGGTAATAATGCCTATGTATCTCAATCCAATCTTAATAATATTGCCGGTCAATCACAAGTTGGAGATAGTAACAGCGCTGTAATATGGCAAGACCAACCGGGATCATTAGGAAGCGATCAAGCTTATCAAATACAACAAGGAAATGGTAATTATGCAGCTGTAGATCAAGGTACTTCTGGAAACGATTTGCCTTTGGCAGCTGATTTTGGGTCAATTGACATTACCGCTGTAGGTGGCGTTACAGTTCCTTTTGCACCACATGGATCAAATTTGGCAGTTCAAGTACAAATGGGAGACAGTAATGTTGCCTATGCTAGTCAAGGCGGACAATTAAATCAATCGTACAGTTGGCAAGATGGTATTGGAAACAACACCAAAAGTTTTCAATATGGTAGTGGAAATATTGCTGGATCAGGACAATTAGGTGATGGCAATTTCTCAAGATCGTTGCAAATTGGAACATCAAACATGTCAGGCACTGGGCAATCAGGAACAGGTAATGTTAGTGCTACTTTCCAAAATGGAACTGCTAATACTGCTTTAGTATTGCAGTCTAACTAAAAATAATCTTAACTGGATGAATTGTTTAATGCAATTCATCCAGTTTTTTTAAATTTTCTCAAAATGAAAAAATTTATTGCATTTACCGGATTATTTTTTCTTTTCCAGTATAATAACTATGCTCAGGCACAGTTTGCATTAGCTGAAAATTATACTAAAGCTGAAACACAAATAATATTGTCAAATCAATATGAAAAAGCAATTGGCAATGTTGGTAATAATAATGGGGTGTATATACAGCAAATTGGGGATTTTAATTCAATAAGCACTAATGTACTTGCAAATAGTGCTGAAATAAAGCTTTACCAACAAGGTGATGGCAATAGTATAGCCGTTTCAAAAGAAGCTGTTTCGGTACAGCAAAGAATAATACAAAAAGGTGATAATAACACCGTTTTTGATTATGGTGGTTATTCTAATCATGCTGTTTCTTTAGATTTTATTCAAAAAGGGAACAATCAAAGTATTCATTCTTTTGGAAGCAATTCACTTTCAAAAGACATGAAAATAACACAAAGTGGTAATGGGTCAACAGTTATAATAGTCAATTTAAAATAGCACAATGTTTAGACTTAACTTTTTTTTATTCTTTTTTATTTTTCTCAATGGGATTAATGCTCAAGTGATTCAAGATGAGATTAAAGCAAAAATTGAAATTAAAGATGTGGAAGGGAATACTATTATTACAGGCACTGCTGAAAATATTTCAGATATTTTAAAAAGTGCTAGCTATAAATTAACTGTGATTAAAAAAAATAATATCAATAACAATCAAACAAATAATGCTCAAGAAGGTATGTTTACTTTAAATCGTGGTGAGTTTAAAAAACTTTCTTCTACTGAAATAAACATCGATAATGGTGATGAAGTAATTGTTATGTTGCTTTTTTATGATGAAAAAAAACAAATTATCAGCAAAGACAGAGTAGTGCTTGGCGAGCAAAAAAAAAAGATGAAATAAAAATACCTATTGATGGTTTTGAGTTGCGAGGGGTTGTACTCAACGAAACTAAGACACGAATTGGACAGGATTTTTATGATCGATATTATTACAAGTATAATGAAATTGGAGTAAATGCTAAGAAAATTGTAGTTATAAGTGAAGAATTCACATTTGCACGAAACACAAAAATTTTGATAAGTATAGACAATTCAGTAGTGTATGAGTTTCTAGCTCGTCCAGATGATGAATACTTAGAGTCGGTTGCACAAGAATCGGTTGAGGGTACTTATCAGTTTTTTAAAGAACTAGAAAAACAAAGCAAATATTTCATTCAATATTAATTTTTTTAACCATGAAACCAATTTTAACGCTTCTTTTTATTTGCTTTTTTAGTCCTGCTTTATTTGCACAGAGTTTGGTCTATAAACCAAGAAACCCTGCATTTGGCGGTGACACTTTTAACTATCAGTGGTTGATGAGCTCTGCTGAAAATCAAAATAAATTCAAAGATAAATCTCTGGAAAAAGTTGAAAAAACGGAACTGGAAAGGTTTACAGAGAGCTTGAATTCTCAATTGTTAAATCAAATCACTAGATCTCTTTTTACTCAACAATTTGGTACTTCAGGTGTAACTGAAGGGTCTTATACATTTGGAAGTTTGTCTGTAGATATTTATCCCTCAGAGGGAGGACTTAGTGTAACTATTTTGGATACCAATACAGGGGAGCAAACTACTGTGATAATACCAAAAAAATAGTATGAGAAATCAAAAGTATCTACTAATGACTTTGGTCATTATGCTTACGAGTTGTGGGGCTTATTTTAATCAACCCAATGGAGTGCAAAAAGCCGTTATAGGAGAGAGTACGCCAGCTACTTCGTTATTGAAAAATCTGCCTAAACCTCAAGAACCCGTGGTTGTGGGGATATACAAATTTAGAGATCAAACCGGACAATACAAAGAAGCCGAAACCGGAACTACTTTTAGTACCGCAGTTACTCAAGGTGCGACCTCAATATTGATTAAGGCACTAGAGGATTCCAAATGGTTTGTTCCAATTGAAAGAGAAAATATTGGAAATTTATTGCAAGAGCGTAATCTTATTCGTTCAACTCGTCAGGAGTATTCAAAAAGTACTAATCCAAATGAAGTTCAAATTACACCTTTGTTATATGCTGGAGTATTATTAGAAGGAGGAATAATTTCATACGATTCTAATATTTTAACAGGAGGTTTTGGGGCACGTTACTTTGGTGCAGGAGGATCTGTCAAGTACAGACAAGACCGAGTGAGTATTTATTTGAGGATGATTTCTACGGCTAATGGTAAAATCTTAAAGTCAGTTTACGTTTCTAAAACCATCCTTTCACAAGCAATTGACCAAAGCTTGTTTCGCTATGTCAATTTTAAAAGATTATTAGAGGTTGAAACAGGTTTTACTACAAATGAACCTGTGCATATGGCTGTTACAGAAGCTATTGAAAAAGCGGTTCAGTCTTTAGTATTAGAGGGTTTAAAAGATGGAATTTGGAAATCATCGGAACCTCAAAAAGCCGTAGATGATTATATAGCAAGTTATTCTAATGAGAAAGAAGAAGCTGAAGTTACTCTACTACATGGAAGAGATAAAACGGAAAAAAGAGGCCGTTTTGGTTTTGAGGCGGCTGCAGGGGTAACTTTGATGGACGGGGATTATAGCAGTCCCATATTTCGTCCAATGGGTAGAGTTGGATTTAAATATTTTTTTACACCAAGTTTTAATATAAGTACCTCGGCTTCAGTTTTCAAATTAGCAAATAAGGGTTTACTCGATGTAGGTTATGGTACTTTTGATTGTAATGCAGAACTAATTCTTTTGCCTAAAGATAAATTTACTCCCTTTTTATATGGTGGATTTGGTGTTGGAGCCAATAAAGTTTTTGAT
This sequence comes from Flavobacterium erciyesense, assembly GCF_018069925.1. Lineage (GTDB taxonomy): Bacteria > Bacteroidota > Bacteroidia > Flavobacteriales > Flavobacteriaceae > Flavobacterium > Flavobacterium erciyesense. Next base: position 18,711 of record NZ_JAGPXB010000019.1, read on the forward strand.
AATGTACATGCAAAGGTACAATATGGAGCAGGACTAGAATATCTCGTTAGCAATGTGGTTGGGATTAAGATTTTTGCTGAACAAAACGTTAATTTTAGTGATACAATAGACTACCTAGAACGAGGAATTCGAGATGATTATTATTTCCGTTTTGGCTTAGGACTAAACTATTATTTTCCAAATAAAAAAGTAAATCCAAAATCTGGTGGGATTTCAAATTTAAAAAAATGATGAAAAAAGAACATATCTTCAATTCGGCATTCGCAAAGACTGAAAAGCTAAGTTTTAAAATAGCCTTCGTGGCTTTACTTTTATTTTTCGTTTCCTGTGCCGAAGAAAAATTTGCAGGCGAAGAATTCGGTACAATTGAAGGTAAAGTCGTGAGTGCAGTCGATTTCAAGCCCCTTGCTAATGCAAAAGTGTTTTCTAACCCTAGCAGCAGTATTGTATTTACTGATGATCAAGGCAAGTTTGTCATAAAAGATGTAAAAGTTGGCGATTATTCTTTTGAGGCACAAAAAGACGGGTATATTGCTAAATTTGAACCAGCCACAGTGAACGCGAATAAAACAACAAATTTAGTTTTTGAACTGAAATTATCAACCTCAAACAATAAACCACCCACAACCCCAACTTTGGTTTCGCCTGCTGACAATGCCACTAATCAAGCTATCGAATTGAATTTATCTTGGACTGCCACAGATATTGAAAAAGACAGTTTGAAATTTGAAATTACTTTAAGAAAGGAAAATAGTACTGAAGTAGTTACGTATCAAAATGGAAGTAAGAAAAGTTTATTACTGAAAAACCTATCCTACAGTACCAAGTACTACTGGCAAGTTTCAGTGAATGATGGTATAAATCCAGCAGTTTTAAGTCCAATAAGAGCATTTACAACTACTGCTTTTCCAAATGGGCGCTTTTCATTTGTCAAAAAAGAAAGTAACAACTATGTGATTTACTCCGGCGATGATACTGGCAATCTTGTACAATTAACAAGTACAACAGTAAACAGTTGGCGTCCTCGAAAAAATAATCAAGCAAAAAAAATAGCTTTCATAAGATCTAATGGAGGTCAAAATCATATCTATACTATGAATTTTGATGGTACAAATGTCTTGAAAGTGACTAATTCTGTGCCTATTTCGGGATTTAATTCGGATTATATCACTTTTTCTTGGAACACTTCAGGCAGCCAAATCATCTATCCTTACTTTGACAAATTGTATCGCATCAATGCCGATGGAAGTGGCTTGACAAGATTGTATCAAACTCCAAACGGAAAATTCATTTCAGAATGTGACTGGAGTAATGATGGATCTAAAATTGCCCTAAAGGTAAATGATGCCAATGGTTACAATGCTGAGGTTTATCTTATCAATACTTCTGGAGCTGTTCTAAATCAAGTTGTATCTGGTTTTAATGGAGCTATTGGAGGTTTGAATTTCTCTGTAAATGGACAACGATTGTTGTTTACACGTGATGTTTCTGGCTTTGAAGCCGCCAATTACAGACAATTAGATAGTAGGGTTTTTCAAGCGGTGTTAAGTTCCGGCGTTATTACAGAAATGAATGCTGACAAACCTTTGGGAACTATAGATGTTGATGTCAGGTACTCACCAAACGAAGCTGAATTTATTTTGATGAATACCTCAAATGATGGGTTATCGATAAAAAATATTGTCAAGTTTAATCCAGCAATAAATAATGCTGCTGCTTCGCGAACTATTTTATTCAGTAATGCTAGTATGCCTGATTGGGAATAGAAATATTATTTAATGTACTACTTAAAAGAAAGCATCCTTTTTATAAGAAATGGATGCTTTTTTCGTTCTAGTAGCGAAGTAATGCTTCTGGTTTTTTAAAATGGTCCGATTTAGTTCAGATACAATCCAAAAGTTTACTATTTTGTACTAATGGAAATTAAAAAATATGATTAAATATTTATTCTTTGTTTGCCTACTATGGAGCGGAACAATATTTTCGCAAGACCAAGCTACTTTTTATTTTGATGTTGATCAAGATTATCTCAACCGTACCTCTGAAGTAAAATTTACCCGATGGTTACAAGATAATCAACAAATTAAAATTTCTCGCATTGAAGCCTACTGTGATAGTACAGCTAGTTTTGCATACAATAAACGGCTCGCTAACAGCAGAGCTGAGCACATCAAAAAACGGTTAGAAGAAAATACAATTCTTATCGATTCTACCGCAATTGTTGTAGCATTTGGAGATGATTTTATAGGAGCCACACAGCATGGAATTCACCGTAAAGTAGTTGTTTTTTATCAAAAAATAGTTCGAAATTCTGATTTGATAATTCCGTCATTGGTACAAAATGTAAACACTGTAAATCCTCTAGAAGCGCCAGTAACATTGACTTCAATTGACTTAACTACACAACTTCAAAAAGCGAAGGCGGGTGAATTTATAATTTTGCAAAATGTAAATTTTAAATTTAATTCCGAGGTGATGGTTGATCCAGCAGCTGATATTTTAAAAGAGTTACTGCGCTTTATGCAATTGGAACCAACTTTAAAAATTGAAATTCAAGGACATATATGCTGTAACAGCGATCCAAAGGATATTAAATTATCTACAAGACGCGCCAAAGCGGTTCGGGATTATCTTATTTCGAACGGCATTTCGCAGCAAAGACTCTCATATAAAGGTTTTGGAAGCAATAAACCACTATTTATACTTCCTGAAAAAAATGAAAAAGAACGAGCTGCCAATCGCAGAGTAGAGATTCTCATTGTCCAAAAATAGTGCAACAAATCCTAAAATGGGTTTCTTTATTCCTAAATCAAATTAGTATCTTTGCCCAACAACTAGCTGCCTAAAAGCAGACTTCACAACTAAATTACATGAGTTCAGATACTTCAAAAAGGTATGCACTTCGCGGTGTTTCGGCATCAAAAGAAGATGTGCACAATGCAATCAAAAATATTGACAAGGGTTTGTTTCCGCAGGCTTTTTGCAAAATTGTACCCGATTATTTAACTAACGATCCAGATCATTGCTTGATCATGCACGCTGATGGCGCTGGAACAAAATCGTCTTTAGCGTATTTGTATTGGAAAGAAACGGGCGACATCTCGGTGTGGAAAGGCATTGCACAAGATGCTTTGATCATGAATATTGATGACCTGCTTTGTGTGGGTGCAACCGATAATATTTTGCTGTCATCGACTATTGGTCGCAATAAAAATTTAATTCCTGCTGAAGTTATTTCAGCTATTATCAATGGTACCGAGGAACTTATTCAAGAGCTCAAAACCTTTGGTGTAACCATTCACTCTACAGGTGGGGAAACTGCCGATGTGGGTGATATTGTGCGGACTATTATTGTCGATTCAACCGTAACAGCTCGCATGAAACGCAAAGATGTCATTGACAACGCCAATATTCAAGCGGGAGATGTTATTGTAGGTATGGCCTCATTTGGTCAAGCTACTTACGAAAAAAGTTATAATGGCGGTATGGGTAGCAATGGCCTAACCTCTGCTCGTCATGATGTTTTTGCTAAATATTTGGCAGACAAATATCCAGAAAGTTATGATGCAGCGGTGCCCAATGAACTTATTTATAGTGGTCAGGTGCAACTTACAGATGCTGTAGCTAATTCACCTATCGATGCCGGGCAGTTGGTATTATCGCCAACTAGAACTTACGCGCCAATTATTAAGAAAATTTTAGACCAATATTCATCCAATGAAATTCACGGAATGGTGCATTGCAGCGGTGGTGCGCAAACTAAAATTTTACATTTTGTAGAGAACTTGCACATCATCAAAGATAATTTATTTCCGGTGCCACCTTTGTTTCAATTGATTCAGGAGCAGTCTAAAACCGATTGGAAAGAGATGTACCAAGTGTTCAATTGCGGTCACCGTATGGAATTGTACGTACCCGAAGCTGTTGCGCAAGACATTATTGCCATTGCTCAATCCTTCAATGTTGAGGCGCAAATTGTTGGTAGAGTGGAGGAAGCAACGGCCAAAAAACTCACTATTTCTAGTGAATACGGCACTTTCGAATATTAATAAAAATGTCAAAAGGCACGGTGAAAGCTGCTTTTTGCGATAAAAAATAAATTGTTACCCATGTACGAACTAGTTTTTTGGAAATACGAGGACGAAGTCTACCTCAATCACCAGCTTGTTTACGAGGCGCTGCTGGAGGAACAAACCGTTGAAGGTTTAGAGGAATTGCCAGTGCAAGTGATCTTAAATCGCTTGGCGACTGTTTTTTCTGGTTGGGAAAAAGTAGACGAAAACAGTTGGAAAAACACCAAAGGTAAAGGTGCTTTTCAAGTAAAAACCACACCGCAAAGCATCCAAATTGACTGCTACGGCACCGAGGGTAAAACCATGAATTTACTGGCTGACACACTCGAAGAGTTCAAATGCCCGTTGTACGACCCGCAAGTGCCACAGCGCTACGACGAAATGAACGACTAGTTTTTTTAGGAGCTATTTCCAGCCCTATCTTACAATCCGGTTTCAAAAAAAATATTTTTCTACATCCTGCAAGGAGCTTCCGTTGGTCGCTCTTTCAGGACTAGAAAAATTTATTTTTTTTTAAAACCGGGATTTCCAGTTCGGTCTGGGCTAGTGGCGTTTGTTGATGTAATGACGTGTGAGTTGTTCAGTTTGAGTTTATTCTAAACAGTTCAATTACCAAATAAAAAAAACAGAAGCAATCTTTTAAAATAAGATTGCTTCTGTTTTTTTTGTGCTGAAAATTAACTGCCTTGTTTAGCCGCGATGGAAGCGGCATCCTTGCTGGCAAATCCCGAAACTTCGGGATGGCCAGCAAGATACAGCGTACAGCGGGAGTAATTGTGTTCTAGGCAATATGCTTGTGCTACTAAAAATGCTAATCGCTTTATTTTGTCGTTTTAGGATTCAATAAAACGGGTTTGCCAAAACCTATTTGCTCCAATTTATTCAATTGTGTGGCCGCATCACCTACAATGAGGTAAATCATTTTATTGGCATTCAAGTACAAATCTGAGAATTGTTTCAGTTCATCCATGCTTATATTTTTCACGATGTTTTCTTGCTGTTTGGCGTAATCATCAGCGTAATTGTAATTGCTGATGTCGTACAGCATTTCAAGTTTTGAAGACAAGGTTTCAAAAGCTCTTGCGTTACTTTTGATGAGGTATCCTTTAGTAACTTCTAAATCATTTTCATTAAAGTTTTTGCCGTAGTTGCTCACGATATCTTTGATAAGCTGCACGGCCTCAAAAGTTACGTTAGAGCGCACACCACTTGCAATGGTAAACGGACCTTTGTTAGCACTGCCACTAAACGAGGAGCTGATGCCGTACGTATATCCTTTGCCTTCGCGCAATTCTTGCGTAAGTTGCGATGCAAATCCGCCGCCACCCAAACGGTAATTTAAAATTTGAGCTGGGTAAAAATCAGCGTCAGTGGCCGCTAAAGCAGGATACCCAATTCGAATAACCGATTGTTTTGCACCGGGTACATCGTAAAAATATATTTTCGAAGCGGTAATTTCTTTTGGTGTTGCTACCGCAGGAATACTAACATTTTTTGGCTCCCATTTTTTGTTTAAATCAGTGAGTGCGGCTATCGCGTCGTTCGAGGTAATCGCGCCTACAATGTGTAATTGCGCTAAAGTAGGAGTGGCATTTTGGTAGTAATAATTTTTTACGTCCTCTAGCGTGATACTTTTTACGCTGCTTTCAGTTCCCACACGATTGTTGGCCAAAACCGAATTGGCGCCATAAATTAATTTTTTATACTCATTTCTGGCAATGCTGTTTGGGTCGGCTTTTTGTTGTAAAATTTGACTCAAAGTACTTTGTTTGATGAGTTCAAATTCGGCTGCATCCCATCTTGGTTGCAAAATAATTTCAGAGACCAAGGCCATTGTAGCGTTGTAGTTTTTGGCCAAACTTGTTCCTGAAATAAGTATCGACTCGTCAGTGGCAGCAGCACGAATGGTAGCTCCGAGACTTTCGATAGCATTCTCGAGTTGTTCTGGAGTTTTGTTTTTGGTTCCTTTGGTCATTAAATCAGCCAAAATACTAGCTACGCCGGTTTTATTTTTAGGTTCTAATAATATGCCGCCTTTTAACTGCAATTGAAATTGTACAAGTGGTACTTCTTCATTGGCTATACCAAAAACTTTTAAACCAGATGATAATTGGTTTTTCCAAACGCTTGGCAAAATGACATCAGGGCTTGCGCCGTAAGGTGGCTCAATGCTACGATCAAATTTTGATGGCGTTTTTTTATAAGTAGCGGCAATGCTCGCATCAAATGCTTCCTCTTTTCCTTCAATAATTTTTTCTTCGACTACATCTGCCAAAATAGAGCCGTCAAGAATGAGGTTTTTTTGTCCTTTTGGTACAAAGCTGGTAGCCACAAAATTTTTGCCTTTTACATATTTTTGGTACACGCGCATCACATCTTCTCGCGTTACAGCTAAAATATTTTTTACATCTTGGTTGATGTATTCTGGCGTTCCCGCAAATATTTCATATTGTGCCAGCTGAAAACCTTTTCCTAAAACACTCGATAAAGTGGTGTAAAAGGCGGTTTCTTGGCCTGCTTTGATACGGTCTAAGTCTTGTTGTGAAATGCCTTCGGCTTCAAAATTTTTGAAAGCTTCTTCGATTCCTGCATGTACTAAGTTGAGGTTGGTTTGGTCAAAAGCAGTTACGGTAATCATGTATTGACCCGCTATTTCTGAATTGTATTGAAAAACATCAACACCATCAGTTAGTTTTTTTTGCTCGACTAACGTTTTATACAAAGGTGCTTTTTTGCCTTTTGATAAATAACTAGCCAAAACCTCTAGTGCATAACTATCCGGATGGTATTCGTAAACAGAAGGCCAGGTCAAGGTAAGTTGCGGTAGTTTGGCAAAATTATCTTCGTAAAATAGTTTTTTAGTAGTAGCTAGTGTAACGGCTTGTTTTTCCATTTTTGGGATCGCTTCACCTCGCTTGATTTCGCCAAAATATTTTTCGACCCAAATTTTAGTTTGTGCCACATCAAAGTCGCCCGAAATAGTCAACGTTACATTGTTGGGCACATACCAACGGTTGTAAAATGCTTTTACGTCCTCAAGTGTCGCGTTTTGTAAATCTTCAAGAGAACCAATAACTTCCCAGCTGTACGGGTGCGATGCTGGATATAGATTTTTTGATATCACAGAGAAATTGTGTCCGTAAGGTCGGTTGTCATAGCTCTGACGTTTCTCGTTTTTTACAACTTGTTTTTCTTTTGCCAAAACTGGTTCCGTAACTGTATTGATAAAAAAGCCGAGTTTGTCCGCCTCGGCCCAAATCATTTTTTCGAGAGCATCTTTCGGAACGGTTTGAAAATAATTTGTTCTGTCGCGACTAGTTGAGCCATTAGCACCTTCGCCACCAATGCGGGCACTCATTTTATCCAATCCTCCTTTTCCTAAATTTTCAGATTCTAAAAAAAGCAAATGTTCAAACAAATGGGCAAATCCGGTACGGCCTGCTTTTTCTCTTGCAGATCCTACGTGACTTGTGAGCGCAACGGCTACAACAGGATCAGAGCGGTCAATATGCAAAATAACTTGTAAGCCGTTAGGAAGTGTAAATTTTTCAAACTCGACTTTAAATTCGGAGGATTTTTGATTTTGAGCAAAACTGCTACCCCTACCAAAGATTAGGCAAGCTGCAAGCAAGAAGTAAAATGATCTCATGGAGTTGATTTTGGTTGTTTTTTGAGCAGTTAAAAGTACGTATAAATCCATAATTTTAGACAAGACTCTAATGAAAAACTAAAGATTAGAATTTATTTTGTAGTTGAGGCAATTAATTTTTTAAGCAAAACAATTTGTCCCAAATGGTAATAGCTGTGCTCGATGACTCCTTCAATATTTCTTAGGTAAGTTCCGTATTTGGCATCGATAAAATCTTCATCAAATACAGTATCGTTGAATTGAGCGACCGCTGCTGCAAAATCTTCCGCATTATTGATGAACTGAGTGATTCTTTGGTCCCAATCTTCAGCAGAAGTTACTGGGGTATCGTCATAACTAAATTGATCTCTGATGGTGAGTTGGCCCGTCTTGAAAGCGCTCAAAAGTCCTTCTAAATAATAATTAATGTGAAAAGTCAGGTTGCCAATGGTATTCAAATTTCCTATTTTGAAATTGGCTTCTTCCCAGCTTGTTCGGGTCAATTGGTCTTGATAATTGGTGTTGGCAATCCAAGTTCCGTTTAAAAAAACTTCGCGTAGACGGTTAGATAGGTATTGGTTTCGTTCCATGTCAAATAAATTTTAATGATGCTAAAATGCAAACAGTGGTTGGCTTTATAAAATTGCCTTTCGCCATTTGTACAAAACCAAACGCCTGCGATCGTCAATGTCATTCACTCTAATTTCGGTTACATCTTCTATTTTGAATAAAGAAGTTCCCAAATCCTCACCGTTTTTAGCAATGCAACGCAAGATGAAATCTTCTTCAGAGTAGGAGTGAACAAAGCCGGTGAAATATTCATTTCCGTTGATTTCGTAACTAGCAATTTGATCTGTTGCTGCAAATAATTGCGTTATGGCTTGGTGCTGCCAATAATCTGACAGCTGTAAATTTAGGTTAAACTGCGAGGGCTGATCTATGATATTGGAATATTCGATCAAACATTCCATTACTTTGGTGTAATCATCGTTAAAATCGACACTTTTAATATTCCCCACTTTGATAAAGATAATGCCATCTGCTTTTCCAAATCTTGTAAAATGACGAAACCCGATATATTCCTCGCTAATTTCAGTGATGTAGCCTACTAGCGAACCTTTGTCGCTGTTGTATTGCCAAATAGAAATTATTTCTTTCGTATCTCTGGATCTTTCGAATATGGATTGCATGATGGTTCCGCTCATAGTATTAGTTTTTTTTGGTTGTTATAGTTGTAAAATTTTTGAGTTTGATAGGTGTTTTTCGTTGGCACGTTAGTTATTGCAAAAAGTATTGTTATATAAAGTCTGATTTAAAATTTGCTCCTCTTCTAAATTATGAATTACGAGCCATTTCAAGAACGATTCAACACGTTCTGGTTTCATGAAACCCATGTTGTTTTCTTCTCCAAAATAGGGTATCGTTGCTTCAAGTGCTTGCGTAAGATCAATTGCAGGTCTATCTTCTTCAGTGACGTATTGACTCAAAATTGCAACTGCTTTTTCTTTATGCTGCGAAGCAAATAAATAACCACGTTGGGTTGCTTTTACAAATGCTTCGCATAGTTCAGCTTCGTCTTCAATCGTTTTTTGTGTAGTAATTACCACCGGCGAATATCCATACGGAATGCCAAAGTCTGTCATCGACCAACATTCTAGAGCAATGTTTTTGTTCTTTGCCTCAATACCTTCCCAATTGTTAAAAATCCAAGTTGCATTCGCTTGTTTGGATAATAAGGTATTCCAAATTCCTAATTTGGCGGGATAAGAAATCTCAAAATCACCTGTTCCGCCGTCGTTTTTCACGAGTTCTTGCACAATTTTGTCTTCGTATCGGGCTTGGTAGGATGCGTAAATTTTTCCATCTAAATGACGTGGACTTGTCATTTTTGAACTTGACAAAGAGGCTATGCTGCTCAAATCTTCCTGTAGCAAAGCATATATTGCGCGGGCCTCAACTTTGTTGGCTTTGTTGTTTAAACTAATCACGGTTTCAAATGGTGCTAGTACAAAAGTGGCGAGATCCAATTCGAGTTTCTTGCCTGGTGTGAATTGGTAATTATCGGTTAGCGGACTTCCTATTTCAAGATCTATTCCTAATTCTGTGTAATATCCTAATTCTTTTGCGACTAAAATCCCTATGTGGTTTACGTTGGGAGTCCAATCTAAGGCAAGTGTGATTGTTTTCATGAAAGTAAAAATGTTGTCAGTTTATTTTGTTTTCTCTGTAAAAAAGAACTTTCAAATATAATAATTTACTTTCAAATAATTGTGGCTGGAGTTTATTTCATCAATGGTTTTTAGTGGACTTTGGAAAGCTGAAAATTTGAATATTTTTGATACATTTTATTTTTTTTACTGAAAAGCTTGAAGAGAAGATTTAGATTGATTTTTAAAAGTAATTTGTGACAGAATTGAAAAAGAAGTCCTAAATTCGTTATTCAAAATTTAAAAATATACCCGTAATGGATACTATCGATAGCTTAGAAGAAGCCTTACAGTTTTCACCCAATAATATTCCCTTAAGGCTGTTGCTTGCCAACACTTTAGCAAAAAAAATCCGTTTTTCAGAGGCCGAGGCTCATTATTTGGCCATCTTAAACTTAGATTTCAATCACATTGAGGCCAAATTAGGTTTGTCGTCTGTTTATTTTCAGCAAGCGGCTTACTCTAAAAGTATCGTTATTTTAGAAGACGTTTTGCGCATGCAGCCTTCAAATGTGACTGCATTACTTTTATATACACGTGTTTTGGTTCAAGAAAACTCTATTGCTGATGCTATTGAAAGCTATCAAAAAATACTGGCCATACAACCTCAATTTCAAGATGAAGAGTTAGATGCTATTTTAAAAAGAAGTACTTTAACTGAGGCAAAACCATTTGGAGCCAATGATGACGATGCTAATGAAGCGATCGAAAAAGCTTTTATAACGACCAAACCTTCTATCAATTTTGAACATGTTGGCGGAATGGAAGAAGTGAAAAAGGAAATCGAAATGAAAATTATCCATCCTTTGAATTTTGCTGATTTGTATAAATCGTATGGTAAAAAAACGGGTGGAGGAATTTTATTATATGGTCCTCCGGGTTGCGGAAAAACTTTTATTGCTAAAGCTACCGCTGGTCAAATCAATGCTAATTTTATTACCGTTGGGTTGAATGATATTTTGGATATGTGGGTGGGCAATAGTGAGAAAAATTTGCATGAAGTTTTTGAATATGCCCGTCGCAACACGCCTTGTGTTTTGTTTTTTGATGAGATTGATGCCCTTGGCGCCAGCCGAAATGATATGAAACATTCCAGTAGCAAAGTATTAATCAATCAATTTTTGCAAGAGTTGGATGGGGTTGATACCTCCAATGATGGTGTACTAATTTTGGGAGCAACCAACGCACCTTGGCATTTGGATAATGCATTCAGACGTCCAGGCCGATTTGATCGTATTATTTTTGTACCGCCGCCAGATGATGCTGCCAAAGAATCAATTTTGAAAATTAAATTAAAAGACAAACCACGGCAACAAATCGATTACAAAAAAGTAGTAAAGTCGCTCACCGATTTTTCAGGGGCTGACATTGGTGCTGTAATTGATATTGCCATCGAAAAAAAGTTGGAAGTTGCTTTTAAAACTGGAATTCCTGAACCGTTAGGGAATCAGGATTTAATTGAAGCATCAAAAAAACACAAACCGAGTACCAAAGAGTGGTTTCAAACGGCGAAGAATTTTGCTTTGTACGCCAACGAGTCGGGATTGTATGATCCTATTTTGCAGTTTTTAAAAATAAAAAAATAATACCGATGACGGATGTAATAATGGAAAGAGCCTACGTTCTTTTTCAACAAAAGCGATATGCCGAAGCAGAGAAAAGTATACTCGAAGTTTTGGCAATTGAGCCGGGCAATACACAATGTTTACTGATGTTGGCCGAAATTAAAATTGATAGTGATCGCATTGAAGAGGCGCTTTCAATAGTAAATGATGCTATTGGTTTGGATCCTGATTTTGACCCGTTATACCATACCAAAGCACGCATTTTACTGGAAAAAGGTCAGCCAGATGCAGCGTTGCAAGTATTGAACGAAGCCTTGATTCTAGATCCTTATGAACCGGATTATTACGCGCTTCAAGGTTTTATTTTGAATACAAAAAAAGATTTTACAGCTGCACTAGAAGCAGCAAATCAAGTACTCGCAATTGATGCATCGCATATTTTAGGACTCAATGTTCGCAGTACGGCCTTGCTAAAACTCAACCGAAAAGAAGATTCATTCGCTACTATTGAAGAAGCTTTAGAACAAGATCCAAACAATGCAAATACACATGCCAATTATGGCTGGGGTTTGCTTGAAAAAGGTCAAAATGATAAGGCTTTGGTCCATTTTAGAGAATCTCTTAAAAATAATCCTAACTCCGAATACGCACAAGCGGGAATGGCAGAGGCGCTGAAAGCCAAATACATTTTGTACCGTTGGTTTTTGCGTTATAGTTTTTGGATGCAAAACATGACCTCTAAAAATCAGTGGGTTTTCATTATAGGTTTCTACTTATCCACTAAAGGTCTGCGCGCTTTGGCAAATACGAACGAAGTTTTAGATACTTATTTGTCACCAATAATTGTATTGTTAGCCATCTTTGCTTTCTCCACATGGGTGATTGCACCTTTGAGTAATTTGTTATTTCGCTTAAATCCCTATGGAAAACATTTGCTTACTAGCACAGAAATAAAATGTGCCAATTGGGTAGGAGGTAGTTTGCTCTTGTTGCTTATTGGTTTAGGCATCTTGTTTGTAAACATGAATTTGGGTACCGTTTTGATCGCTTTTGGGTTTTCGATGATGCTGCCTTTGGGCAAGTTGTACGCAAAACCAAGACTGTTTTTTACAAGTTATGCCATTGGTTTAGCCCTTTTGGGATTTGCCTCAATTGCAGTTGTAGTTGCTACTAATGAGTTGTATTCTATTTTTAGTGCTATTTACATCTTGGCATTTATCGCTTTTCAATGGTTGTCTAATTTTTTTATTATGAGAAATAACTAATTTGCTTGGGGCAAAATTGGTAAAGTAAATAGTGAAAGTTGCTTAAATCTTTACGAACTTTGCGGTCTTAAATTGGTGATTTTTCTAATGTAGAGACCACTTGATAATTTTAATTAAATTAAAAACATGAAAATAAATCCAAAAATCGGAATTGACAAGCTCATTTTCGGAATGAAACAAACTGATGTGACGTCAGCTTACGGGAAACCGGATCGCAATTACAAAGACGAAGACAATAATGTTATTTTTGCTTATAACAAATTAAAAATGCGTTTGACATTTTACGTTGAAGAGGATTTAAAATTGGGATATATCGTAGCTTCAAGTCCGGAATTGCTTCTTTTTGGAAATAAAATAATCAACAAAAAGATCAGCGATGTAAAAAAAGATTTGACTTCAAAATCAATTACAAAGTTCACTCAGGAAGAATTTGATACTTTTGAAAATTATTTCAATGAAGAAAATTGGATGATTTTCCAGACTGAATTTGATGAGGTAGTTAAGTTTGAAATTGGCGCCATTATCAATCAAAAAGATGAATTTGACTGGAAATTTGGCAAAAAGTAATCTTGTTCAAATAGTTTAAAAAAAATAAAAACCCGCTTTAGCAATGTTAAAGCGGGTTTTTTATGATTTTGATTAAAGATTTACTCTTGTTTTTCGCGCATTTCTAATTCGAAAATGAGCATTGTATTTGGCGGAATCACGCCACCTGCGCCACGTTCGCCGTAAGCGAGGTTAGAAGGAATAAAAACAACTGCTTTGTCACCAAAGCCCATATTTTCAAGCCCTTCAATGAAACCAGGAATCATTCCGTCTTTTTTACCAGCCTCGAATGGAAAAGGGCGGTAGCCGTTTTGAGCAGCGCGATTGGCATCGTATTTTCCGAATGTTTTGTTCACTTCTTCCATGCTGCTATCAAATAAATTTCCATCTTCAAAAAAGCCCGCATAATGAAAGTAAAAGGTTGTTCCAGCAGCTGGTTTTACTCCCGTTCCTTTTTGAGTTATGGCATACATTAATCCAGTCGGAGTTGTGGTAGCAGTAGTTTTTAAATTGGCAAAATAGGATTTTTTATTTCCAATTACAGCACCGTATTTCTCATTATAAGCTTTTTTAGATTGTTCTAAAAAGGCCATTTGCTTTGCTTTTGCCTCAGCATTTGCTGCGTCTTGCTTTTTTTGATCTTCCGCTTTGTTTTTAAAGTAATCAGAGAAAACTTTTGGAGCATCGAATTTTTCTGCTAACGGTCCTTTGCGTGTGATGGTCACTTTTGTGATTACGTCGTTTCCAACAATAGCGTTAACAATTGGCATTCCTTCAGTAACATAACCAAAAACGGTGTGTTTTCCATCCAACCAAGGTGTGTCTTTGTGAGTGATAAAAAATTGACTTCCATTGGTAGCGGGACCTGCATTTGCCATTGACAATGTTCCTGCTTTATTGTGTTTTAAATCAGTTATCTCATCTTTGAAAGAGTACCCGGGACCACCTGATCCGTTTCCAGATGGATCTCCACCTTGAATCATAAAATCATTTATTACGCGGTGAAATTTTAAACCATCATAAAACGGTTTTCCTTTTAAACTTTCAACAGTAACATAAGGATGTTTTCCTTCAGCAAGTGCAATAAAATTGGCAACAGTAACCGGTGCTTTTTTAAAAGCGAGTTCCAATACAATATCTCCTTTGTTAGTAGCAATGGTAGCATAAATAGCATCTGTTATTGCTGGTTTCACGGCAGGTTTTGCAATAGGTTTTGCAGCTACTTTTGGAGTAACTTTCGCTTTTGCGGCAGTAGTAACTGTTTTTTTGGCAGTGATAGGTTTTTTAACCGATTGTGCTTGAAGGCTTACGAGTCCAAAAAGAAATACAAGAAGCAATTTAATTTTCATAGTGTTCATGGTACGTGTTAATATTATTGAGGCATTTTTTCTAAAAGTTCAATTTCGAAGATAATGTTAGCGTTTGGTGGAATAACACCACCAGCACCAGCAGCTCCATATCCTAAACGAGAAGGGATAAAAATTATAGCTTTATCGCCAAATGATAACTGTTCAATTCCTTCGATAAAACCAGCAATCAATCCTTCTTTTTGTCCAGCAGTAAACGGAATTGGTTGGTATCCGTTTTGCGCAGCTCTATTTTCGTCGTATTTTCCAAAGGTTTTAGCCACGTTTCCAATGCTTGTATCAAACAATTCGCCATCTTCTAGGAATCCTGCATAATGAATAAAAACGCTTGCACCATTGGCAGGTTTTTTGCCTCCTCTTTTACGTGTAATGTTATATTTTAATCCGCTTGGTGTTATGGTTGATTTGCTTTTTAGTGCCGCAAATTCCGCTAGTTTAGCTTCGCGAACAACTTTGTATTTCTCGTTATAAATACGTTTGTTCTCTGCGTCAAGCGCTGCTTTTTTCTTTTGGTTTTCAGATTCTACAGCAAAATAATCTGTAAAAACTTTCTCTGCATTGAACTTTTTGGCTTTTTCGCCATTGCGAATTATGGTAACCGTTTTAATGTAGTCATCTTGCTGAATAGTATTGACTACGTCCATTCCTTTTTCTACAACATGTCCAAAAATGGTATGTTTGCCATCTAGCCAAGGAGTTGCTAAATGAGTGATGAAAAACTGACTGCTGTTAGTTGCTGGACCGTTATTAGCCATTGCTAAAACACCACCTTTGTCAAAACGTAAATCTGAAAATTCATCTTTGAATTTATACCCAGTATCTCCTGAACCTGTTCCCAACGGATCACCAGTTTGAATCATAAAATCAGCTATCACACGGTGAAATTTTAATCCATCAAAAAAGGGCTTGTTCTTTAAATTTTCATTGGTTACAAAGTCATTTTTTCCTTCGGCAAGGGCCACATAATTGGCTACAGTTATTGGTGCTTTTTCAAAATCTAATTGAACAATAATTTCACCTTTGTTGGTTTCAATTTTAGCGTACAATCCGTCTGGCAAATTATTGTGATCTTCCTTACATGAGTATAAACTCGCAATAGCTACTAGGGCAATTAAAATCTTTTTTTTCATTGTTGTTATTCTGATTTAGTTTAAGCTGTCGGTAGCAAGTTTAGTACCAACTTTGATCTTTTTTGTTTTTTTAGGTTTGACAATACTATCAATAGGTGCAGTTGTTGGGCTTGAAATCGCCATTTTGTATTTATTTTCAGGCATGAAATCACGTAAAAACACAGAACAAATTAATGGTTGATTGGTTCCAATTTTTTTGTTGTCGCCTCGATATCCATAGGCCATATTTGATGGAAAAAGGAAGTTGACTTTTTCGTTTTTACGCATGAGTTTGATACCATCACGTAACCCCATCAAAATATTTTGTTTGTCAACATAATAGGTTTGTGGAGCCAATTCCGTTTTACTGTAAATTACGTTTCCAGATAAATCTTTTATTTCGTAATCAAATAAAGCAACATCTCCTTTGATTGGTGTTAGAGTATCCGACACATTTCGGGTTTCATAGCTATACCAATAGCCTTTTTTAGATGCTAGATAAACAATATTGGGATTGTTTTTGATTACGTTTTGGATTTGCAATTCTTCAGTAGCTACTAATTTTTTATTCCTCAGAATTGATTTTTTCATAAAACTACCTGATGAATGCGATATTGGTCTTCGTGCATCTTGAGACTGCTTGCAGCTGCTTATGAGCAATAACATAATAATTACGAGGGCAATAGGTGTGCTATTTTTCATAGAATTAGATGCTTATTTGTGTTAGTAAGGCTTCAAATTTTTGTTGCGTTTCTTGTAAAGATAGGTCTGATTTACCACCTGCTGCATTGCGATGTCCGCCACCGTTAAAGTGATCACGAGCAAATTGGTTTACATCAAAATCACCTTGGGAACGGAATGATATTTTGATAATGTTTTCGTCTTTGTTTTCAATAAAAATGGCCGCGAAGTCAATTCCTTTGATACTTAATCCGTAATTAACAATTCCTTCGGTATCACCTTTTATATAATTAAACTCGTCTAATTCTTGCTGGCTTAAAGTTATGTAAGCTGTTTTATATTGCGGATGAATGATCATATTTTGCAATGCTCTTCCTAATAATTGTAATCTATTGTACGAACTGTTATCAAACAGTAAACTAGGAATAGCTGTGTTGTCAACCCCTAAATCTATTAAATCAGCAACAATTCGGTGTGTAGTTCCTGTTGTTTTCGGAAAACGAAATGAACCAGAATCGGTTAAAATACCTGTGTAGATGCAGGTTCCAATGGTCGTGTCAATATCTTCTTTTTTTCCTAAATAGGATATAAAATGATACAGCATTTCGCAAGTAGATCCATAGGCGGTATCGCTAAAAGTTACCGTTGCATAATCATCCGGTTTTTGGTGATGATCAATCATTACAAAAGGAGCGGTAAGTGTTTGTAACACTTGTTCCATTTCGCCCGTGCGATGAAAAGCGTTAAAATCGAGTGTGAAAATTAAGTCCGCTTCTTGTAATATCGCTGTACAATTGATTTTGTCTTTTTCGTAGATTTTGATAGTATCTGAACCCGGCATCCATGCTAAAAAATCAGGGAATTCATTTGGTGAAATAACAGTGGGTTGGTGATTGTTTTTGAGTAAAAAATGATACAATCCTAAGGTTGAACCCATAGCATCACCGTCTGGGCCACGGTGCGGGATGATTGCAATTTTTTTTGGACTAGCCAATAGCGACTCTATCGCTTGTATATCTTGTGTATTCATAGTTTGCGAAATTACATTTTTTTGCGCTACTATTGAAATCATTTATACAATTAACAAAGTTTTTGAGAGTAAGTAATCAGCCTAAAATTTGAGTTGTAACCAATGGTAAATTTTCATTTTTGGTCCGCCCAAAATTTGTGATTTATAGATTCCAACGGGGCCCGAAAATAGGTAAGCAACTGCGCAAGCCAGCGCAATACAGATGCCGCTTTCTATTCCAAAAAGTTCAATGCCCATAACAGAGCAAGCAATTGGTGTGTGAGTTGCTCCTGAAAATACAGCAACAAAACCTAGTCCTGCCAACAACGCAATTGGTAAAGGTACAAAAACAGATAAGGCGCTTCCTAAAGTAGCTCCTACTATAAATAAAGGAGTCACTTCGCCACCTTTAAAACCAGCACCAAGAGTAAAACTTGTAAATAGAATCTTTATGGCAAAATCTTGTATGGCATTTGCTTGTACAAATGCTCCCGTAAGCATTGGTATTCCTAAACCAATGTACTTTGTGGTGTCAATTGCATAAACTACGATTGCAATTACGATTCCTCCAATAAAAGGGCGTAATGGCGTATAAGTTACTAAACTGAATATGCGCGACCAAAATTGTGTACTTCTGGAGAATAGCATTGATGCAAATCCAAATAAAACACTGCATCCTACTACCCAAAAAATTACGCTCATGCTCAATTCAGGAACTTGAGGAATGTGATAATGCGTATGTGAAACGGACCAAAGCAGTACGGTATAGTGCGCCACATATGCAGTGATAAAACTCCAAATAATACTTTTCGGTCGTACTCCACTAAAATAAACAACTTCTAAAGCAAACAATGCACCTGCAAGAGGAGTACCAAAAACGGCTGCAAAACCTCCACTGATTCCCATAATTAAGATGGTTTTGCGATCAATTGCCTCTAATTTAAAAACGCGGGTAAATTGATCGGCTATTGCTGCTCCCATTTGCACTGCGGTACCTTCTCGACCGGCAGAACCTCCAAATAAATGCGTTATTAAAGTTCCGATTAAAACGAAGGGCGCCATTTTTAAAGGAATTGTTCTTTTTGGCTGCTCGTATTCTTGTAAGATTAAATTATTTCCTGCTACTATACTTTGCCCGTAATAGTGGTAAACTAAACCTATGAATAAGCCGCCGATTGGTAATAGCCAGATAATTTCAGGTTGTTGTTCTCTAAGTTTTGTAACCCAATCTAAACTCACCAAGAAAAAAGCTGATGCGGATCCTGCTGCAACACCAATAAGTAAAGCAAGCAAAAGCCATTGTGCTATTGCAATCAATTTTGGTGGTAATGGGACAACATTCATAAAGTGGCTGACATTTTATTTACAAAAGTACCACTTTCTCAATAAAAGAAAGTTACAAAGTACGATGGTTTAGTAGTTGGAGAGCTGTACTATTTGAATTTAATTGTTTGTTTCTCTAGTGGCATGCTTTTTGGTGCAAACTAAAAAAAATTAGGCAAAGCAAGGCATTTTTTATTTTTTAAAGAAGTGGAATTGAAAAACCTATTTTTTGGTGAGCAGGCACTAAAACTAGAAAAGCATAGTTATAAATGAAAGTTAAAGTATAGCACTTGGCCTTATTTTACACATTTCATTTTCTATTTTTAAGCCGGAAAAAAATATTAAAAACGTTTAGAAGCATATTATGAAAAGGATATTATTTTTACTCTTACTGTTAGGTTGGACGTACTTAGGACAGGCGCAGAGTGAGTTTAGTTCTAAATTTAAAGCCATTCCGCCAAAAAACAATACGCCAAAGATTAAGAAAACAACGCCACCAAAAATTGATATTCCGCCAATTAGTTCGCCAAACACGCCAAAAGTGGTTAATCCGAATCCAATAGTTACAGAGCCAAACTTGCCAGAAAAGGAAATTTCAATGACTCCTAAAAATGAATTTATCAATCCGGGAGATATACTGCGAGATAAATTCAACAAAAAGGAACCTGATCCAGAAGGCGTAGTTTATAGGCGAAATCAAGATTTAGGTAGTTTTCCTACAGGGTCAGTATCCGCGAAAGTAATGTATCGCGATGCGGCTTATGTTGATGGCGATTTAATTCGTGTATATTTAAATGATAAGGTGATTCAGAATCAAGTATACCTTGATACAAACTATAAGGGTTTTGAAATCGTGCTCGAAAAAGGTTTTAATAAAATTGATTTCGAAGCGATTAATCAAGGAAGTTCAGGACCTAACACCGCCGAGTTCAAAGTGTATGATGACAAAGGAGCGCTTATATCAGCCAGTCAATGGAATTTGGGTACTGGTTTTAAAGCAACTATCATTTTGGTAAAAGAATAAAATAGTAACAGTGAGCGATAATTAAAAGACTCTTGATTTAGATTTCAAGAGTCTTTTTTTATGTTCTTTATTTTAGAAAGGATCAGCAGTAACCCTAAACTTCATTGCGGCATTTACGGAGATATCTTCGGTGATAGACTCTTTAATTACCGCTTGTGTTCTAATCTTATACTTTGAAGCTTTTACATATTTGTCTAATTTTGCTGTGGTGCAAATTAAGTCTAATGTATTGGATGAACTATTAATGTTATCCAATTTAGCTAGTTCAATTTCGTCATTACCATCAGTTGAAATAAATAAAACAATCGATTTTAAAAAGCTGAAATTTTTCCCACTAGGATTGGTAATACTCACTTTTAACTGAGTGAGTTTAACATCCTTTACCAAATCAGCTCGAGTGTTGTTGTTTTCAAAAGTGCTACTAGAGTTGGTAGTTACTTCGGGTGTAACGATTGTTAAGGCTGAGCCAACAGGAAAAGCGCTTTCGATTTTAAAATTAGTTTGATTGTCAATTGAAAATGTCAAGAGGTCATCAACAACATTGCATGAGCTACAACATAGTAATAGGGCTATTAATCCTGTAAAAATTGAATTTTTCATTATTTCGGGTTTTTGTGTTTTTGAAATTTACAGTGACACTTACGATAATTTTCTTGTTTGGGTTTAAAAAAAATACTTGAACCAAAACTTTTTGCATTTCAAACTCAAAGAAATTGATTTTTTTTCAAAAATCAGTTTTTCAAATCAAAATATAAAAAGTATTTTTGCGCATGCAACACAACGTACTTATTTTAGATTTCGGATCGCAATACACACAGCTTATTGCGCGTAGAGTTCGCGAATTAAATATATTCTGCGAAATTTTCCCATTCAATAATTTTCCAACAGATTTATCGCCGTATAAAGCAGTCATTTTAGGAGGTTCCCCTTTTTCTGTTCGTGCCGAAGATGCGCCTCATCCTGATTTATCACAAATTAGAGGTAAGCTTCCCATGTTAGCTGTGTGTTACGGAGCGCAATATTTGGCTCACTTTAGCGGAGGCGAAGTAGCTGCGTCTAATACTAGAGAATATGGTAGAGCTAATTTATCGTTCATAAAGGAAGATGAAATTTTCTTTGAAGGAGTTTCTGAAAATAGCCAAGTTTGGATGAGTCATAGCGATAGTATCAAGGCGCTTCCAACCAATGGAGTGAAGCTGGCAAGTACTCACGATGTGGAGTTTGCTGCTTATAAAATTGAAGGCGAAACTACTTATGCGATTCAATATCATCCTGAAGTTTTCCACTCGACGGATGGAGCAAAAATGCTTGAAAACTTTCTGGTAAAAATAGCCGAGGTTCCTCAAACCTTTACACCAAATGCATTCGTGCAGGATATGGTTGCCGAGTTAAAAGAAAAATTACAAGATGATAAAGTAGTATTAGGGCTTTCAGGAGGAGTCGATTCGACTGTAGCTGCGGTACTTTTGAACCAAGCTATCGGTAAAAATTTATATTGCATTTTCGTAAACAACGGTTTGCTTCGTAAAAATGAATTTCAAAATGTTTTAGACCAGTACAAAGGTATGGGACTAAACGTGAAAGGCGTTGATGCTGGAGATCGTTTCTTGTCAGAATTGGCAGGTATCAGTGATCCTGAAACCAAAAGAAAAACAATCGGCCGCGTTTTTATTGAAGTTTTTGACGATGAATCAAAAATTATCGAAGACGTAAAATGGCTGGCTCAAGGAACTATCTATCCTGATGTTATTGAATCAGTATCTGTTAAAGGTCCATCAGCAACCATAAAATCGCATCATAACGTAGGTGGCTTACCTGATTATATGAAATTAAAAATTGTTGAACCTTTGCGAATGCTTTTTAAAGATGAAGTGCGTAGAGTAGGAGCTTCCTTAGGTATCGATCCAGAATTGTTAGGCAGACATCCTTTTCCAGGTCCAGGTTTATCGATCAGAATTTTAGGTGATATTACACCAGAAAAAGTACAAATTCTACAAGATGTTGATGCTGTTTTTATTGATGGCTTAAAGTCATGGGGATTATACGATAAAGTTTGGCAAGCAGGCGCCATTTTACTTCCTGTAAATAGTGTAGGAGTAATGGGTGACGAGCGTACTTATGAGAAAGTAATTGCGTTACGTGCTGTGGAGTCAACAGACGGAATGACAGCTGACTGGGTGCACTTACCTTATGAGTTTTTAATGAAAATATCAAATGATATTATCAATAAAGTGAAAGGTGTCAATAGAGTAGTTTACGATATTAGCTCTAAACCGCCAGCAACTATAGAGTGGGAATAATCAACCATCGAAATGCAGTTTTACAGATTAATTTCACGCGGAATTAAAGTAAAATTGAGTTCTCATTGGTAAATACAACAAGTGACGGTATCAGATTTTTGGAATAAAATTTGATACCGTTGCTTCATTAATAGATTTGAATAATTTAGACAACAAATACAATGAAATATTTTTTTGCAATTTGCCTATCGGTTTTGATGTTTCACCAAAATGGTAAAGCACAAGCTAAATCAAGTACTCACAAGGTTGAAAAAGGAGAAACAATTAATCAAATTGCGCAGAAGTATCAAGTGACACCTTTTGATATTTACCAGTTGAATCCAGATGCCCAAAGCGGTTTAAAACCTAATAGCGTTTTAATTATTCCAACTAAAGCAAGTAAAAAAGCAGTTGTTCCTGCTGCTGCAAAAGCTAAAGTGACTTCGCACGAAGTGCAACCCAAAGAGACACTTTATGGCATTGAAAAAAAATACGGTATTACTGATGAGGCACTGAAAGCCGCTAATCCATTTTTAGAATCAGAAGGGTTGCAAATTGGCCAGGTGCTAACTATTCCTAAGTCAGGCGAAATGAAAGCTGTAGCAAAACAAAAAGTGGAGTCAGCTATTTTTCATACCGTACTTGCTAAAGAGACCAAGTATTCGATAGCAAAAAAATATGGACTGACTGTTGAAGAGTTAGAGAAAAAAAACCCTGAGATTGTTGCTAATTTGCCTGTTGGCTATGAATTAATCATCAAAGGGAATGCAAATAAAGCGACAAAACCTGCAGTAGTTGCAGAAGTTAAAAATGAAGTTGCTCCTACGGTACCGACTGTCGCTGTAGCTAAAGTAAAATATGTGAGCTATGAGGTAAAACCAAAAGAAACGCTTTATAGTTTGTCAAAAATGGCAGGGATTTCACAAGAGGAGTTGTTGCAACAAAATCCAGCTTTAGCCAACGGAGTCGAGGTAGGAATGGAAATCAATATTCCTGAAACAGCAGCAATATCAGCTTCTGCGGAAGCGAAAAAAGATTACACAACGATCACCAAAAAAAGCAATGCCAAGAAGAAATTAGCTTTGCTGTTACCATTCAATATTTCTAAAATTGAAAATGATACGGTCAATTCAATTAGTTCTCGTATAAAAAAGGACAAGTTTTTAAACATGACTTTAGATTTTTATGCGGGTGCCATGATGGCTATTGACTCAGCAAAAGTTTTAGGTTTAAATATGGATATTAAAATTTTAGATTCGCAAGAAACTAAAAATAGCACTGCCGTTGCAGCTTTGATTAAATCAGAAGGTTTATCAAGTTTTGATGCTGTGATTGGACCATTTTATCAAAACAATGTCGAGAAAGCTGCCGAAATTTTAGCAGCTAATCAAGTTCCTGTAGTCTCGCCTTTATCGAAAGATTTGGGAGTTTCATATCCTAATTTAGTACAATCTATTCCAGATCCTGTGGCTGTTAAAAATGCCGTTTTCGATTTTATGCGAAGCAAAGGAGGAAACATAATTGCCGTAGTGGATAAAAAGAAAGGTTCTGTGATTAAATATATTACTGATACTCATCCAGATGTTCGATTCGCGCCTTTGACAGCGACCGGCGGTGTAACAGCAGAGAGCATCAAAGGCATGTTGAAAAAAGATAAAATCAATTATGTGATCATGGAAACGGCTAATACAGGAATGATCAAATCAACTGTAGCAAGCCTAATGAGTGCCATGGCAACGTATAAAGTGCAGCTAGTTATTTTAGAGCCAAACGAAACTTTGGATACGGACGAAATTAACTTCAATAATTTGGTCAAGTTAAAGTTGATGTATCCTTCGGTAACACGTGAAAGTTATTCTGAACAAGCTGCCATTTTTGAAAAAGAGTTCAAGAAAAAAAATAAAAGCAATCCGAGCGTTTTTGCCATCCGAGGATTTGATGTAACTTTTGATACAATGATGCGTTTGGCACAAGATAAAAGTTATTTAGAAACTATTGGTAGTACCGCTACAGAACAAATGGATAATAAATTTGAGTTTTATAAAAACAACGAGGGTGCTTTCATCAATAAAGGAATTTACATTTTGCAATACGAAAGCGATTTAACAATAAAAGAAGCTAAATAATGACATCAAAAGTAACCTATCTCGGAGATTTAAGAACATCATCGATTCATTTACAATCGGGAACAGAAATTATATCTGATGCGCCATTAGATAACAATGGCAAAGGCGAGGCCTTCTCTCCAACAGATACCGTAGCCAATGCGCTAGCCTCTTGTATGTTTACCATTATGGGAATAAAAGCAAGAGATTTAGAAGTTGATCTTTCTGGGTCAGTAGCTGAAGTAACTAAAATTATGAATGCCGAACCAAGACGAATAGGAGCAATTGAGATTGTTTTTGCGCTGAAAGGAACGGATGACAGTAAGCAGAAAACAATTTTAGAACGTGCGGCAATGACCTGTCCTGTTTTTTTGAGTTTGCATCCAGATATTGAAAAACGAATTACTTTCAATTGGATTTAAAAATAATTAAGAATGAAATAAAGAAGCAAGTACCGAAAGTTCTTGCTTCTTTTTTATAACACTATGGATCAAAATCAAAAACAGCTCATAAAACTGGCGCATACCAAAATGCCTTTCGGCAAATACGAAGGCTGGTTTCTTATTGATATTCCAGAGTATTACATTGTTTGGTATAGCAATAAAGGTTTTCCAAAAGGTGAATTGGGAATACAATTGCAATTAGTTTACGAATTGAAATTAAACGGTTTAGAAGATTTGATTCGCAATATTAAAAAGCAATATCCAAAGCTGTAACTGTGCTTTTATACTTCAAAATCTCTGACAAAATGCTCTTGTACAAATGGGTTTTTCAGACAATAAAAACTGAGAAACATATCTTCCAATAGTCCAATTAAATTTGTACTTTTGCCAAGTTTTTTACACAACTACAACACTAAACACAACACAAAACACAATACAATGAATCAAACGAAATATATTTTTGTTACTGGCGGTGTGACCTCTTCTTTAGGAAAGGGAATTATTGCTGCGTCATTAGCTAAATTATTACAAGCAAGAGGTTACCGTACTACTATTCAAAAATTCGACCCGTATATTAATGTCGATCCAGGAACGCTAAATCCTTACGAACACGGAGAATGTTACGTAACGGATGATGGTGCTGAGACTGACTTAGATTTGGGGCACTACGAGCGTTTCTTAAATGTTCCAACCTCTCAGGCGAACAATGTCACTACAGGTAGAATTTATTTATCTGTTATTGAAAAAGAAAGACGTGGTGAGTTTTTAGGTAAAACGGTGCAAGTTGTACCTCACATCACAAACGAAATAAAAGATAGAATGCAGTTGCTAGGCAATTCGGGCGATTACGATATCGTAATTACTGAAATTGGAGGGACTGTTGGAGATATTGAGTCTCTTCCTTACATCGAATCCGTACGTCAATTGGTATGGGAGTTAGGAGAGCACAACGGAATTGTGATTCACCTAACGCTTGTGCCATATTTGGCTGCAGCTGGAGAATTAAAAACAAAACCAACACAACACTCTGTAAAAACCTTGATGGAAAGTGGTATCAAAGCCGATATTTTGGTATGCAGAACAGAACACGAAATTACAGAGGAGTTACGCAACAAATTAGCACTGTTTTGTAATGTAAAAAGAGAAGCTGTGATTCAGTCGATTGATGCTTCTACTATCTACGAAGTACCTAACTTAATGTTGGAAGAGGGGCTTGACGTAGTGGCTTTGAAAAAATTAGATTTACCTAAAAAAGCAGCTCCAGATCTTAAAAATTGGAACATCTTTTTGAAGCGTTTAAAAAATCCAAAGCATACCGTAAATATTGGTTTGGTTGGTAAATACGTAGAAATGCAAGATTGCTATAAGTCGATTTTGGAGGCCTTCATACATGCAGGTGCTGCCAATGAGACAAAAGTAAATGTAATTTCTATTCACTCTGAGCATATCGATGCGAGTACTATCAAAGAAAAATTCGCCAATTTAGACGCTATTTTGGTAGCGCCAGGTTTTGGTGAGCGCGGAATAGAAGGAAAAATTGCTGCGGTACAATACGCACGTGAAAATAAGGTTCCATTTTTCGGAATTTGTCTTGGGATGCAAATGGCTGTTATCGAGCACGCTCGTAACGTTTTGGGGTATTCCGATGCCAATTCAACCGAAATGAATGCACACACAGCTCATCCTGTGGTGAATTTGATGGAAGAACAAAAAACAGTGACAGATAAAGGCGGTACAATGCGTTTAGGCGCTTGGAAATGCGACATTCAGAAGGATTCGTTGGCATACAAAATTTATGGAACAGATTCAATCTCTGAACGCCACCGTCACCGTTACGAATACAACAGTAGTTATGTAGAGCAATTGCATAATGCCGGATTATTAGCCACAGGTACAAATCCTGATACTGGATTGGTTGAAATTGTAGAGATTAAAGATCATCCGTTTTTTATTGGCGTACAATACCACCCAGAATACAAGAGTACAGTTGCTAATCCGCACCCAATTTTTGTAAATTTTGTTGCTGCTGCGGTGCAAGCAAAAAAGAAATAGTAGGTTGCTTTTGAAACAAATTTTGCAACTTGCTACTAACAGTGTAAACACTTTTAAATATTATAATGGAACAAAAGAAATTTGACCTTAATTCGATTATTGGTTTTGCCTTGATTTTTGGAATCTTGGCTTACATCACGTACACCAACCAACCCGATCCAAAGGTAGTTGCTGCTGAAAAAGCGCAAAAGGAATTGTTGATTCAAAAAGCAAAAGCAAAAGAAATTGAAATAAAAGCAGTTGAAAAAGCAGCAATGGCTGTAGCAGCAACAGGCGACTCAACTCAATTGGCACAATTGCAAAAATCATTAGGAAGTTTTGCCTATTCTGCTACTTTACCATCTGCAAAAGGAGGAGTTACAACCCTAGAAAATGAGGTTTTAAAACTTACCGTTGCGAACAAAGGAGGATATATTGTAGAAGCAACCTTGAAAGGTTTTGAAAAATACAAAAAAGGTTCGGGCAAAATTGTTCAATTAATTAAGGACAATAATGCAAGTTTGAATGTACAGTTGATGACTAATGACAATCGTGCACTAAATACGAAAGACCTTTATTTTGAGCCAAGCTTAACCAAAATTGGTGAGGATCAAATTTTATCCATGAAATTGAAAGCAGGTGCTAATGAATTTCTAGAGTATAAATACATTTTAAAACCAAAAGATTACATGATTGGTTTTGATATTCGTTCTCAAGGATTAAATAAAGTAATCAGTACTGCAAAACCTTTAGACTTAGAATGGAGTTTAAAAGCATTCAGAAATGAAAAAAGTATTTCTTATGAGAACAAATACACTGAAATCTATTTTGAACACAAAGACGGCAAAGTAGATTACGCAGGTTTGGGTGCTGAAGAAAAAGAAGAATTGGAACAACCAACTTTCATCGCTTTCAAACAGCACTTTTTCAGTTCAATTTTAGTTTCTAAAACACCATTTGAAAATGCAGTAGTAAGTTCAAAAAATTTAGTAATTAACGAAGAAGTTGATACTACTTTCACCAAATCATTCAACGCAAAATTGCCTTTGGCGTTTACCAATGGTGAAATTGATTATAAGTTGAATTGGTACATGGGACCATCTGACTACAAGACTTTATCAAACTATGATTTGAATCTTGAAAAAATTATTACTCTTG
The DNA here is from genome assembly GCF_018069925.1 of Flavobacterium erciyesense. GTDB lineage: Bacteria > Bacteroidota > Bacteroidia > Flavobacteriales > Flavobacteriaceae > Flavobacterium > Flavobacterium erciyesense. The sequence continues at coordinate 46,524 of NZ_JAGPXB010000019.1, forward strand.
GTTGGGGAATAATCGGTTGGATTAACAGATTTATTTTTGTACCTCTTTTTGGTTTCTTAGGATCATACATCGCATACGGAATTGCAATTATCATTTTTACAATCTTGATTAAATTAGCAATGTCGCCAATTACTTTTAAATCGTTCCTTTCACAGGCAAAAATGAAAGTATTGCGTCCTGAAATTGCTGAGTTGGGTGAAAAGTTTAAGAAAGATCCAATGAAAAAGCAGCAAGAGACGATGAAATTGTACAACAAAGCTGGTGTGAACCCAATGGCGGGATGTATTCCTGCTTTGATTCAAATGCCGTTCTTGATGGCTTCGTTTCAGTTTTTCCCATCTGCTTTTGAGTTAAGACAAAAAAGCTTTTTATGGGCTGACGATTTATCTTCGTTTGATGAAGTTGTAAAATTACCATTTAATATTCCGTTTTACGGAGATCATATTAGTTTGTTTCCAATTTTTGCAGCTATCGCAATTTTCTTCTACATGAAAATGACAAGCGGTGATCAGCAAATGGCGGCGCCACAGCAAGAAGGAATGCCAGATATGGCTAAAATGATGAAAATCATGATTTACGTTTCGCCAATTATGATGTTGTTTTTCTTTAATAGTTATGGATCAGGATTGAGTTTGTACAACTTTGTATCGAACTTGATTACTATAGGAATTATGATTGTTATTAAAAAGTATTTTATTGATGGAGATAAAATTCATGCTCAAATTCAAGAGAACAAATTAAAAGAGCCTAAAAAGCAAGGTAAATTTCAGCGCAAGTTGCAAGAAGTGATGGAACAAGCCGAAGCTCAAAAAGCATTAGATAAGAAGAATAAACAATAAACAATAAAGTTGCTATTTAAAACCTCAATATTTTTATTGAGGTTTTTTTATGCGCTTTAGTCAGGCTAAAGTTGAGTGATAATATGTGTTTTAGTTATATGTAGTTTTCATCTGGCTTATCTATCATTGCATTAATAGCGAGTATATTGAGCTGTTAGTATCTTATTTTATTATTAATTTTGGTTTTATTGCACTGCTCCACAAAAAAGATTTCCTACTCAGTTTCGAAAGTTTATTCAAATACCAAACAGTGATTGTTTGTATTCTAGAAACTTTGAAATCAATACTTTCTGTTTTTTTTGAATTGAAGCAAAATTATTAGCTCAATTCTAATTTTGGACAAAATGTTTTAAAAAAAAGAACCAATTAGTATGAACTAATTGGCTCTCTAAGTAAGTAAAAAATAATAGATATTGGAATATTGTAGTTTATTCCTCGTCTTATTTTTTAGTTAGCTGGAAAAGTTGGTAATAAAACTTTGTCCAATACATGAATCACACCATTTGAACATTGCACATCAGTTGCAGTAACGTTAGCAACTCTATTGCGAACATCAGTGATTTTTGCTCCACCCGTTAGTGAAACAGTAAATGATTGTGGTGTTTCTAATGTTGCTACACTTCCAGCCATTAATGACGCTGCTAATACATTTCCGCTAACAACGTGGTATCTTAATACTCTAGTTAGGTTAGCCGCAGATACGCTAGCAATTCCGCCCGGTGCCAACTCTGTATTCAAAGAGGTGAAAGCCGCATTTGTTGGAGCAAAGACTGTAAACGGACCTGTTCCAGATAAAATTTCAACAAAGTTTGGTTGACCTTGACCTGTTAACGCACCCACAAGTGAAGTGAAATTCGGGTTAGCCGTTGCGTGCGTTACTATCGTAGGTAAATTAATTACAGCATCTACAATATGAATTACACCATTAGACGCTACTACGTCAGGTGTTGTTACAGATGCTACTCCATTCAAACGAACACCAGATGCAGTATTAACAAACATACTCATGGTATTATTTCCCGAAGTTGCACTAGTTGCTAAAGTCTTGATGTAGCCTGTTTGTAGGTTTGCGGCTCTGAAATTTCCACTTACTACGTGGTTTAATAAAATTCTGGTCAATACATCTTGTGGAACTTGATTAATATTTGCAAAATTATTGGCTTGCAAAAATGCGGTGAAGGCAGCATCAGTTGGAGCAAAAACGGTAAATGACCCAGAGCCCTGTAGCGTTGTTGCTAAATTAGCTCTAGTTAAGGCTTGAACTAAAATACTTAGGTTTGGACTTTTAACAGCCAATCCCGTGATTGTTTCGTCAGCAACTGCTTTGTCATCGTCGTTGTCACAAGAAACCGAAAAAATTGCCAGCAGGGCAATCATTAATAAACTTTTGAATTTAATTGCGTTTTTCATAATGTTTGTTGTTAATTGTTAATTTTTGTTTGGCCAAACTAAAAAAACAATTTTAGTATTTTGTTTAAAATTTTCTTAAAAACGATAAACGGTAATTAAATTTATTATTTCATTAAAGTGTGTTTAAGTTATTTTATTTAATCATTATTGTTCTTTTTAGTAAGAATATTTGATCTGAGATTGCCATGGATGTAGGCGAAGGCAATGTATTTGTTTATTAATATATGTGTTTTATTAAACAAAAGTTAAGGTTGACTTGAAAAGAAAGTGTTGTCGCTGTATTGGGTTGATATTGTTGTCTTTGTTAGATTTTGAAACTTCTTGAATCGTGATTTGCTTCTACCATATTTAAATTTTTAATATTTGTACTTTTGCAATACTAAAATGAAATATTGCAAGTTGTAGGTTGCAACTAAAATGATTATTACTATGTATACTTTTAAATTTCGATCTTTGATTTGTGTCTTCATGATGTTTTTGTATACTTTTATGTTTGCGCAAGCAGAACTTAACAAACTTGATGCGAACGGTAAAAAACACGGATTATGGAAAGGTTTTTACGAGCAATCCAAACGGCCTCGTTACGAGGGGACTTTTGATCATGGTAAAGAGGTAGGTGTTTTTTACTTTTATGATGACACCAAAGCGAAATCAGTAATTGCCACACGAGAGTTTAATACGAAAGACAATGGAGCGTACACCACATTTTTTGATCAAAATAAAAATAAAGTGAGCGAAGGCAATGTGGTAAATAAACTTTTTGAGGGCGTTTGGACTTACTACCACAAATACTCAAAAAACATTATGACTACAGAATTTTACAAAAAAGGAAAGCTCGAGGGTATTCGGAAAGTTTTTTTTATCAGTGGAGCTTTGGCTGAAGAAATGACTTTCGCAAATAATTTGAAAAATGGGCCTTATAAGAAATATACTGAGCGCGGTGTTGTTTTAGAAGAATCAAATTATAAAAATGACCAGTACGAAGGAAAAGCCATTTTTAGGGATGTATTCGGAAATGTAGTGTCGCAAGGTATATTTGTTCAAGGTAAAAAAGCTGGAATGTGGCAGTTTTTTGAGAAAGGTAAATTGGTTAAAGAAACCAATATGAGTGCGCTTCCAAAAATGGAAAAAGTCAAAACAAATTAACACCATTTTCAGCAATAGGAGTACTAAATGTTTTTGTACCTTTGCACCCTTGTAAAATTTTAATTTTTCCAAAATGAAACGTGTAGTTGTAGGTCTTTCTGGTGGTGTCGATTCAAGTGTTGCTGCGTATTTATTACAAAAGCAGGGCTATGAAGTGATTGGACTTTTTATGAAAAATTGGCACGACGACTCGGTTACCATTTCAAACGAATGTCCATGGCTTGAAGATAGCAATGACGCTTTGTTGGTTGCTGAAAAGCTTGGGATTCCTTTTCAAACTGTTGATTTGAGCGAGCAATACCAAGAAAAAATCGTTGACTACATGTTTAATGAGTACGAAAAAGGAAGAACGCCAAATCCTGACGTACTCTGTAATCGTGAAATCAAGTTTGATGTTTTCATGAAAATCGCCTTAAGTCTTGGTGCAGATTATGTTGCAACGGGACATTATTGTAGAAAAACAGAATTTGAACAAGACGGACAAGTTATTTACCAATTAAAAGCAGGTGCCGACAATAATAAGGATCAGTCTTATTTTTTATGCCAATTATCGCAAGGACAATTAGCGAAGTCGTTATTTCCTATAGGAGAATTGACCAAGCCAGAAGTACGCGAAATTGCTGCAGAAATGGAATTGGTAACTGCTGAAAAGAAAGATTCACAAGGTTTGTGTTTCATAGGTAAAGTGCGTTTGCCTGAATTTTTACAACAAAAATTACAACCTAAAGAAGGTTTGATTGTTCAAGTTGACAAAAATGATCCAATCTACCAAACCGAATTACCAGCGGATAGTACAACAGAACAAGAATTGCAATATCATGCTGCCAAAAGAAACTACAATCCGCAAATGGGAAAAGTAGTAGGAAAACACCAAGGTGCTCATTACTTTACTAACGGACAAAGAAAAGGCTTGAACGTTGGCGGAACTACTGATCCTTTATTCGTAATTGCCACTGATGTTGATACGAATACCATTTACACCGGACTCACAAGTCAGCATCCTGGTTTATTTAAAAAAGGTCTTCGAATTGCCACCGAAGAAATTCACTGGATTAGAGAAGATTTAGCGCTAAAAAATGGCGAAACTATGGAGGTGATGGCTCGAATTAGATACCGTCAACCATTGCAAAAAGCTACACTTCATCAATTAGAAAGCGGTTTGTATCTATTATTTGACGAACCTCAATCTGCCATCACCGAAGGTCAATTTGCTGCTTGGTACCATGATGATGAATTGATAGGCTCAGGAGTTATTTCCTAATCAAATTCTAGTAATTGCCTTTTTCATTTGATGCAAGAATAGTATCTTTATAAAAAATAAGAAAGATGAAAAAGCGCCACCTACTATTTTTTTTCCTAATCTCTCTGTCGTGTTTTGCACAACAAGATGCATGGGTTTACTTTAAAGACAAGCCAAGTGCAGCAACCTTTCTTGAAACACCTACAAAGATGCTTTCACCACGTTCTTTGGAGAGAAGAACAACTCAAAAAATAGCATTGGATTTGCGAGATGTGCCTTTAGAAAACACCTACCGATTACAAGTCCGTAACTCAAATGGAATTACTATTCTCGCTCAGTCTAAGTGGTTGAATGCGTTACATATTCGTGGTTCGCAAGCCAATATCAACGCACTTAAAAATTTAGCATTTGTTTCAAATATTGATTTTGCAGATAAATCTTTAAATCAAAATTCCGGTGCCAAGAAACTAACGACTTCTAAAAAAACACTGAAAACTCAAAAAACCAAAGTCGAGTATGCCTACGGTTCTTCTTCGAACCAAATAAAAATGTTACAAGGCGATGTCTTGCACCAACAAAATTTTACGGGTGCAGGAAAAATAATTGCTGTGATGGATTCAGGTTTTCCGGGAGTCAACACAGCATTACCTTTTAAACGTTTACGCGATAATAATCAAATTTTAGGTGGGTACAATTACGTGCAGCGTGATCCTAACTTTTACTCGGGAGGTTCCCATGGAACGGCTGTTTTATCTACAATGGGCGGTTATACAGAAAATGTACTTGTTGGTACGGCTCCCGACGCTTCATATTATCTTTTTATAACCGAAAATGAATCTTCAGAAAATCCCGTCGAAGAATCGCTTTGGGTTGAAGCGGCCGAAAAAGCAGACAGTCTAGGAGTTGATGTAATCAATACTTCATTGGGATATTTTGATTTTGATAATCCGGCTTACAACCATACTTATAGCGAAATGAACGGAAAAACCGCATTCATGTCTCGTGCCGCTGATATTGCTTTTGATAAAGGGATGTTGGTTGTAACTTCGGCAGGAAATTCAGGAAATTCTTCAAGTCCAACAATTGCAGTTCCAGCTGATGCTATTTCTGTACTTGCAATTGGTGCGGTAAATTCATCAGAAGTTAAAACTTCATTTAGTTCAATCGGGCCTTCTTTTGACGGTCGGATTAAACCAGAAGTTATGGCCCAAGGGGAAGCGGCAGTAGTTTCGGATCAATTTGGTAATTCAAGAATAGCCAATGGTACTTCATTTTCCAGTCCAATAATGGCGGGTTTAATAGCCTGCTTGTGGCAAGCGCTTCCGCAAAAAACAAACAAAGAAATTCGAGATATTATCATTCGATCTGCTGATAGATTTTTAATTCCCGATAATCAATACGGTTATGGCGTCCCTGATTTTGCGTCTGCCCTCAATACCAATTTGGGTCTAATGTTACCAAGTCAAGAGAGTTTAGTGGTTTTTCCCAATCCCGTTATGGATATTGTGACGCTACAACTTCCTGCAAGTACGGTAAACGGTTTATTTAGTGTTTATAATGTTTTGGGACAAAAAATGATTGAGCAGACTATTTCTCAATCGACCACAGATATAAATCTTCAAAGTATAACCAACGGTATTTATTTCTACCGATATCTTTCCGCAGATTATTCTACATCAGGAAAATTAGTAAAACAATAATTTTTAATTACAAAAATGAATAAGATTACCTCTCTTTTCAATATAAAATACCCAATCATTCAAGGTGGAATGATCTGGAATAGTGGATATAAATTAGCAAGTGCAGTTAGTAATGCTGGTGGTTTAGGTTTAATTGGTGCGGGATCAATGTATCCAGAGGTTTTGCGCGAACACATTCAAAAATGCAAATTGGCAACGTCAAAGCCTTTTGGTGTAAACATCCCAATGCTTTATCCTAATATTGATGAGATTATGAAAATCATCATTGAGGAAAATGTAAAAATTGTATTCACTTCGGCGGGTAATCCAAAAACATGGACTTCCTTTTTAAAGCAACACGGTGTAACTGTCGTACATGTTGTGAGTAGTTCCGTTTTTGCCCTAAAGGCACAAGATGCAGGAGTAGATGCGGTTGTTGCCGAAGGTTTTGAGGCGGGTGGACATAATGGTCGTGAAGAAACGACAACATTAACCTTAATTCCGATGGTGAAAGAGAAAATTACCATTCCACTCATCGCTGCGGGAGGTATCGCTACCGGTGCTGGAATGCTTGCAGCTATGACTTTGGGTGCTGATGGTGTTCAGATAGGGAGTAGGTTCGTAGCATCAACAGAATCATCTGCGCACATCGATTTTAAAAACACTGTTGTAGATACAAAGGAGGGTGGAACACAGTTAACACTTAAAGAATTAGCGCCAGTGCGATTAATTAAAAATAAATTCTTTGATGATGTACAACGTTTATACGAAACAGCACCAACAAAAGAAGAATTACAAACACTTCTTGGTAGGGCCCGCGCTAAAAGAGGAATGTTTGAAGGTGATTTAATTGAAGGGGAACTTGAAATTGGTCAAATTGCAGGCCTTATTCACGACATTAAACCAGCTGCAGCAATTATTGACGAAATGATTGCCGATTTTGAAAAAGCAAAACAACGTGTAGCTCAGCTAAATTTTTAAATAATGACTAAATTACAATTAATAGCTCTCGTGGGAATGTTTTGCGCAGGCATAACTACAGCCTCTGCGCAAACCTACAAATTTAAAACCTCAGGTTTTAGTGTACTCGAAAAAAACGATAAAGGGAAATGGGGTAAGTGGTCTGATTTAAATCTAACCAATTTACTAGTAACTTTAGATACTAACAAAAGCCGCATTGTAGTTTACTCGCAAATTATCCAACTATTTGAAATAATAGAATACCATCCTGCAGAAGAAAATGAAACTGATCTGGTGTATGGCTTTACGTGTAAAAACAACGAAGGTGAAGATTGTACCTTATCCATAATTACCAGAAAAAAACAAGACAACCGTAAGCAATTGTATATTACTTACGATAACCGCGTCATTGTTTATAATATCTTTAATATGTAAAGACGCAAATAAAGCGATTACACAATTTCAATGTCTTTTATAAATTCATCGTATTCCTGAAAAAATAATTCAAGAGCGTTCATTTTTTCAAAGTAAAATAAAAAAATAGCATCCCAATTATTCCGATTACTTACGCCAACGCCAGTCAATTCAACCCAAATTCTGCTGATAGTTTTGCCGCTTTCTAAAGTGTAGTCGCGCTCATAGACCAAATCTTTTACAAACTCGTCTTCTAAAATTGATTTCAAGGCTTGTAGTTTTTCAAAGTAAGCAATACGTTTTTCAGTACTTCTGGGTTCAATGTCAATTAAAACTTGGGTTTTTTTATTGTCAACGTAAAATTTAAAAGAGAAATCTTTGATTTTAGTATCGTACAAAACCCATTTTCTTGGATATTTCTCTGCAAATGCTACCCAAAATTCGCGCTTCAATCGTTGTGTTTCCTCTTTACTATACATATCAATTGTTTTTTGTTCCCTTTTATTTCTTGTGCAGTTCTAATTTGTGACCTACATTTAGGCTTATTTTTCAATCTACAAAAATAGAATTTGATTATGGATTTTCAATATTTATTACAATTTGTTCCACAATTAGCTCAAGCTGAATTGCCTGCGTTCGATGCTCACATCAAAATGGCTCCTGTTGAGCGCATTCCATCTTTAACAGAATGGTCTTCGCAACAAATAAATCCAAAACAGGCAGCGGTCATGATGCTTTTGTATCCAAAAGACGGAATTACTCATTTAGTTTTGATCCTCAGAAATTCATACAATGGAGTTCATTCTTCCCAGATTGCTTTTCCAGGAGGTAAATTTGAATTGGATGATCCTGATTTTGCTTTTACTGCCTTGCGCGAAACAGAAGAGGAGATTGGAGTAGTCATGGATTATATTGAAATCGTTAAACCTTTTACTAGTTTGTACATTCCGCCTAGCAATTTTTTGGTGCATCCTTTTTTGGGGATTAGCAAACAAGAGTTGGTATTTGCGCCCCAAGCCAGTGAAGTAGCAGGCATAATAGAATTACCATTACAAGTATTTTTAGACGATGCTATTGTTGTAACAACAAATCTGGACACTTCTTCGGTAAAAAATAGTACCGTTCCTGCTTTTAATGTTGAGGGACATATGGTTTGGGGAGCAACGGCTATGATGCTCAGTGAGTTAAAAGAGGTTTTAAATAAGCACATCAAATAAAAGCACTTTAAATTGTAGTTAAAGGCAGTTGAAAATAGCAACAAAATATATTTTTGTAAGTTTGCTTTTCAAATCATTTAAATAAATACTAGTTATGGGATTGTTGAAAAGAAATCCTTTTGGTCATATACTCTTCCTCAAAAAATGGTTAATTCGTATTTTTGGCGCTGTCACGCACCGCCGTTACAGAGGTTTTAACGAATTACAAATAGAAGGTTCTGAGATTATTCGCAACCTGCCAGACCAAAACGTACTTTTTATTTCCAATCATCAAACCTATTTTGCTGATGTCGTGGCTATGTTTCATGTTTTTAACGCCAGTTTGAGCGGTCGCGAAGATAATATTGTAAATGTCGGGTATTTGTGGCAGCCAAAAATGAACATATATTATGTAGCAGCAAAAGAAACCATGAGAGCAGGACTACTGCCTCGCATTATGGCATATGCAGGTGCAATATCGGTTGAGCGTACGTGGCGAGCAAAAGGAGTCGATGTTCAAGAGAAAAAAGAAATCAATCCTGATGATACCGAAAATATCAAGATCGCTCTCAAAGACGGCTGGGTAATCACCTTTCCACAAGGCACGACGAAATCATTTAAACCAGTCCGTAAAGGAACTGCGCACATCATAAAGCAACACAGACCAATTGTAGTACCTATAGTGATAGACGGTTTCCGCCGCTCTTTCGACAAAAAAGGGCTTCGCATGAAAAAGAAGGGCATTTTACAATCTTTTATTATCAAGGAGCCGTTAGAAATAGATTACGATAACGATACCATCGAAGAGATTGTAGAGAAAGTAGAGTACGCCATCGAACAACATCCCTCATTCCTTAAAGTTATTCCTGCCGAAATTATTCAAGAGCAAGAAGAACTCAATAAAACCCGCCGTTGGGATTATTAAATCAAAAGCTAAATTTTTGGCGTTCCGCCTTTCTTGCTCTTGCCTTTTGTTTAGGGCAAGAGCAAGAAAGGCGTCGGGCTCTTCGCTACAAGTCCTCGCCACTCCCTCAAGATGGTCGTGCCTGTGGGCTTTGCGCTGCTATCCCTAACGCGAGCTGCGCGTATTACAGACGAATTTTGCAATAGGTCCTTATATATTGAGTAAAACAAAATCTTATTGAATACTAAAAGGGGAAGACCGATTACCATCAATAACCGCCTAATTTCCTCATCAATCCCGCAAAATCACTCCAACCACTATAGCGAACAAAAAAACTTCATAGTTAACCTTATTGATTTTAAGCCAATTAAAAAATAGTTTAAAATTAAGTTTAGAAAAGTCTTGTAAAAGCGAATAAAGGTTGTAGTTTTGCACCCGCAATCAGCGCAACGTTCTTATAAAAACCTGAAACAAACGAGAAAACAATTTTAAAAAAAAGATTGTAAAAAGTTTGCCAGAGTTAAAATAGATGTTACCTTTGCACCCCGCAATAGAGCAGAGTTCTTATTACATATTGAGAGAAAAAGTAAAGAAAACTTTCGAAAAACATTTTCGAAAAAAACTTTAAATTTTTCTTGCATAGTTAAAAAGAAATTTCTACTTTTGCACCCGCTTTGAGATACACGAAAAGTGAATAAAACAAAGAAGAATACGTTCCTAGACATATTGAATTGACAGCCGTTCCGATGCAAATCGGA
>NZ_JAGPXB010000002.1 GCF_018069925.1 Flavobacterium erciyesense
ACCCAAATTTGTCATTCCGACGAAGGAGGAATCCAAACAAGTAGCTCACCGATAAAAGATGCTGCATTACTCAGCATGACAAAATAAACGCAGAAAAAACACTCGAATAGAGAAACCCCAAACACCCAAATTTGTCATTCCGACGAAGGAGGAATCCAATCAAGTTGCTCACAAAAAGGAGATGCTTCGTTCCTCAGCATGACAAAAGAAACGCAGAAAAAACAATCGCATAGACAAACCCTAAACATCCAAATTTGTCATTCCGACAACGGAGGAATCCAAACAAGTAGCTCACAGATAAAAGATGCTTCGTTCCTCAGCATGACAAAATAAACGCAGAAAAAACACTCGAATAGAGAAACCCCAAACATCCAAATTTGTCATTCCGACGTAGGAGGAATCTAAACAAGTTGCTCAATAAAAGGAGATGCTTCGTTCCTCAGCATGACAAAATACGGGCAAAAAAATAGTAAAGCGTATCAGTAAAGAACTCTCAAAACTATTACTTATCTTAGTACCAACTAATTCAAAAAAACATGACCAAAATAACCAAAGAAGACATCAGCCAAGAGGTTTTTGACCTTTATGACGATTACGCACACAATAAAATTGACCGTCGCGGCTTTGTTGAAAAACTATCCCTATTTGCGGTGGGAACCTTAACCCTACCCTCGTTACTGAGTTTTATGTCACCCAATTATGTCGACACTTTACTAGTTTCACCCAACGATCCGCGACTGAAAACGGGTTTTATCACCTACGATTCGCCCAAAGGTGGTGGCGCCATTAAAGGTTTGCTATCGCAACCTGTGGCTAGCAAAAAGAAACTTCCGGGAATTATCGTAGTTCACGAAAATCGTGGCCTCAATCCTTATATTGAAGATGTGGGCCGCCGAGCTGCGCTAGATGGTTTTATCACCTTGGCGCCAGATGCCTTGTCGCCATTAGGCGGTTATCCCGGCAACGATGATGCGGGTCGCGAATTACAAAAAAAACGCACTCGCGATGAAATGCTCGAAGATTTTATTGCAGCCTACAACTACCTAAAAAACCATAAGGACTGTAACGGACACATAGGCGTAGTTGGTTTTTGTTTTGGAGGCTGGATTGCTAATATGATGGCGGTAAAAATCCCAACTTTGCAAGCTGCCGTGCCGTATTATGGTGGTCAACCAACCGCTGCCGAAGCAGAACTAATTAAAACTCCTATTCTCGCACAATACGCGAGCTTAGACACGCGTGTTAACGAGGGTTGGTCTGCCTACGAAGCTATTTTACAAAAAAACAAGGTACCGCACACAGCACATTTTTACGAAGGTGTGAACCATGGTTTCCACAACAACACCACACCGCGTTACGATGAAAAAGCCGCTACCCTATCCTGGGAACGCACGATCGCTTTTTTTAAACAAGAACTCAAAAAGAAATAAGCGCATTGCAAAATGTTAAGAAAGTGGAAATGAAAGTTTCCACTTTTTTTATGTTAAATTTCCTAATTTGTGGATTTCCGTATAGTTTTGAAGATTGGATTTTGTAATATTGCTTCAATGCTAAGAATTAAATTTCCTTAAATTCAAAAGAAAGAAAAAATATTATTAAACACAATTTGTATTGTTCAATATATTGCACATTTAAATCAAACGACCTACTTTTGTGAGAGACACATTTTTGTAATTTAAAAAACTTTTAAGATGAAAACTTTAGCAGAAGAACAAAAATTAAGACATCCATACTATCAAGTAATGGAATTAAAAGGAAACGAACTTGAAAAGGAATTAGATTCATGGTCAAGAGCAGAAATTATCGAGTGGCTTAGCTGGAACGACCAAAATGGCGTTTACAAAGATGAAGATTCATTGAGAGAATTTGACAATATTCTTAGCAAAGAAGAAGGAAAAGAAATTATGATGCGACAAATACATGAAGCATGAAATAAGTATGAGAGCAGAAAAAAATGAAGAAGAATATGCAATGACAGCACATCTAACTAATGAGCGTATCAAAATGGGAGAAACCATACGTGAGATGAGGGAAAGAAAAGGATACAATCAAGAGCAACTAGCTAAAATTATGAAGGTAAGTAGAACAACTATCTCAAAAATTGAAACTGGTAAGTTTAATTGTAGTATGGATTATTTATCAAAATTTTCATGGCATCTAGGATTTGATATTAAAGTATCGAAAAACAATAATTAAAAATAAATTTTCAACAAAATGTCGTTAAAATATATAGATCTGTTTGCTGGAGCCGGAGGACTATCCGAAGGATTTATCAGAGCAGGCTTTGATCCAGTTGCACATGTCGAAATGAATAAAGATGCGTGTGAAACTTTAAAAACAAGGACTGCTTTTCATTATTTGAGGGAAAATAGCAGACTTGAAGAATATTATGATTATTTGCGCGAAAAAATATCTAGGGATGAATTATGGGCAAAAGTTCCTTCCAACTTAATAAATTCAGTGATTAACACCGAAATATCTGCCAACACACTCCCATTTATTTTTGAAAAAATTGATCAAGAGTTAGGCGCTCAGAAAGTTGACCTAGTTATTGGAGGACCGCCCTGTCAAGCGTATTCGGTTGCAGGAAGAGCAAGAGATCCAAAAGGAATGTCGGATGACCCTAGAAATCATCTCTACAAATATTATGTTGAATTTCTTAAGAGATACAAACCTAAAATGTTTGTTTTCGAAAATGTACCGGGAATTTTATCCGCGAATAATGGCGGCTATCTTGATTTAATATTTTCTGCTGTTCGTGAAGCAGGATATCAACTAGAGAAAAAAGTTTTAAACGCTAAACATTTTGGCGTACTTCAAGATAGAAAACGTGTCATAATTATTGGCTGGAAAAAAAATCTAAAATTTAAATATCCATTATTTGAAGAAAACGAACCACAATATGAAATTTTAAAAGATTTGTTCTCAGATTTACCAATAATTCAGGCTGGAGAAGGAAAATGGGGTGCTACAAAATACGCTAAGAGAACAAATAAATATTTAGAAGCTAGTGGAATACGGAATGGAGTCGATTTTACCACGCAGCATATTGCCCGAATGAACAATGAAAACGATCTGGAAATATATCGAATTGCTGTTGAAAAATTAGTACATGAAAATAAAAGACTCAATTATGCTGAATTACCGCAAAGGTTAATCAAACATAATAACATTAAATCATTTTCTAATCGCTTTCAAGTAGTGAAGCACAATGGAGTTTCACATACAGTTGTAGCACATATCTGCGCAGATGGACATTACTATATCCATCCTGATATTAAACAAAATCGATCAATTACCGTCAGAGAAGCCGCTAGAATACAATCGTTTCCTGATGACTATTTCTTTGAAAAAAGCAGAACAGCCGCTTTCAAACAAATTGGTAATGCAGTGCCAGTTTTGATGGCCGAAGGCATTGCAAAAAAAATCAAGGAGTTATTATAAACGTCCGCCACATAGAGTTACATTTTTAAATACCACAAAAAATGATTTCAAATAAATAATTAAAAGAATGTATTTGTAAATGCATTCTTAATGAAGAACTATGCAACAATACAAAGCCGAAAATGCCAAGCCAAATCCAAAATCAACAATAAACTCATATCGTAGTTTTGGTTATAATCTTTCAACTGCAATAGCTGACATAATTGACAATAGTATTTCTGCAAACGCTACTACTATTGATATTGATTTTTTATGGAAAGGTAGAGATTCCGTTATTTCCATATTAGACAATGGGAAGGGAATGAATTTAGAGGAATTAATTATCGCTATGACTCCAGGCAGCAAAGATCCCGAAGATACCAGAGATGAAAAAGACTTAGGTAGGTTTGGTATGGGACTAAAAACAGCTTCTTTTTCCCAATGCAAAAGACTTACCGTTATTACAAAAAAAGAGGGGTTTGCAACTATTAAACGTTGTTGGGATATTGATTTTATAAACAATGAAGAAGAATGGACTTTATTAGATTATGTCTCTGATGAATCTTATTTAGATAAAGTTGATAAATTAAAAAGCGGAACTTTTATTGTTTGGGAATTATTGGATAGAATTGTTGGAGATGCTAATATTGAAAATGAGGCTGTTAAAAATGCTTTCTATCAGGAAATGAGTACTGTAAATGAGCATTTAAGTTTAGTTTTTCATCGTTTTATAGAAAGTAAAAAAATTAAACTTTTTACAAATACTTATGAGATAGAAGCATGGAATCCTTTCCTTCTAAACCTTACTCCAAAGCCTGAAATGGGACAATTAGAAGTGTTAATCAACAATGTTGAAGTAACATATTTTGTTTTGCCACACATGTCAAAAATTAGCAATGAAGATTATGAAAAATCAGGTGGCCCTTTAGGATGGCATCAACAGCAAGGTTTTTATATATATCGTGGTGACAGATTACTTGTGTCTGGTGATTGGCTAGGAATTGAAAAAAAGAGAGAGTATTCAAAACTAGCCAGGATTGCAATTAACTTTCCCAATGCAAATGATTTTGATTGGAACCTTGACATAAAAAAATCAACTGCAACACCGCCAATAGAAATACGAAAAGAATTATCTAGGATAGCAAGGATGGCTGTAATGAAATCAGCAAAAATATATAATTGGAGAGGTCAAAAAACGGTTTCTTCAGAATATGGTAGTCAATCTTTTGAGAGTTTATGGAAAGATGAAACAAACAGAGAAGGTATAAAAAAGTACAAAATAAATAAAGCGCATCCTGTAATAAAACAATTACTTACTGCAGAAAAAGAAAATAAACTTTTTTCAAAAGCTTTGAAACTTATTGAAGAGAATATTCCTTTGGAATTGATTTTGTACAATCAAAATGAGAATCCATCTTTTCATGAGTTAGAAAGCATTCCTGAAATCCCTAGTGATGATTTAATTCAGTTAGCAGTAGAATTATTTAAAATTTATATTACTCAAGGAATACCTGAAAATTTGGCAAAACAGCAAATTATGAACTCTACACCATTTAATCTTTTTCCATTAATTAATGATTACTTAAGATGAACGATATAAATCAAACAGCAAAATTAATTTGTTATGCTTTCCTAAATATGATATCTAAGGAAGATAGAACTGATGATGTTATAATTAACATAATAAATGAAAAAATTGGGTCAGCTCCTGAATTTAAGGAAGTTGATTTAGAAAATTTATTTGATATAATTAAATCAGAAAGCGGTATTGGGAAAGGAGAAATAACAATAATGTCTGATGATATTGACCCTTGGTTAAGTGAAGAAAAAAGCAATATCAACTTTGAATTATGGAATCGTTATAGGTTATTTATGTCTCAAAATGACCCCTCATTTCCCGTGAATGATTTAGATGATTTCACTGATAAAATCTTAGACAAATGTGTAAATCCTAAAGATAAAAATTCTTGGGACAGACGTGGTATGGTAGTAGGCCATGTTCAATCAGGAAAAACATCTAACTATGTTGGATTAATAAACAAAGCAACTGATGCTGGATATAAAGTAATTATTGTTATTGCAGGTACTATAAGTTCTTTAAGGAGACAAACTCAAGAAAGGATTGATGCTGGATTTATTGGTAGAAGTAGTTCAGCTTTTATACGAGAAAATGAAAATAGGCTTATTGGTGTAGGAAAAACAAATGTAAAAACCGATATTTACTCTCTTACTTCTTCCTATTACAAAAGTGGTGACGAGGGCGATTTTAGTCAATCCGTTGCGAATAGATTAAATATTCCCATCGGAAAAAACCCTGTTGTTTTTGTAATTAAAAAAAATAAAAGTATTCTCGAAAATTTAATAGATTGGTTTTCAAAAAATGAAAATATTAAAAGTATAGATGGAACTCCTAAATTATTTGATGTTCCAGCTTTGATCATTGATGATGAAGCAGATGCAGCCTCTGTGAATACTACAAAAAATATTAATGATATAAAGACAATCAATAAGTTAATTAGAACTTTATTAAATATTTTCAATCAAAATACATTTATAGGCTACACCGCAACTCCTTATGCTAATTTATTTATTTCACAGGAACACAATGATGAATTAACCACTTTTGTTAAAAATAAAGAATATAAAATTGGAGAAGATTTATTTCCGAGAGATTTTATCATTAATATTAAAGCACCTACAAATTACATTGGTGCAGCAAAAATATTTGGCTTTGAAAATCCAAATGGAATAGAAAATGAACCTTTAGATATTTTTCGTGCTATTGATGATTTTGACCCACCATTTTTCAGAACAATCAATAAATCCAATAAAGAAGATTTACCAGAATATTTGCCAAAAAGTTTAGAAACAGCCATAAAATCTTTCATTCTAACATGTGCAATCAGAAGAGTTCGAGGTCACGAAAAGAAACACAATTCAATGCTAATTCATGTTGCTTTATTGGTAAAATGGATTGATAAAGTCGCATATTTGGTTAATGATAAAATGCGGGAATACAGAAATGCAATCGATGGTAATGATGAAACATTAATGAATGATTTAAAACATTTATATGAGTCCGACTTTTTACCAACAACAGAAAATGTTTTAGAAAATTTAGATTATACAGATATAAGAATTAAAAAACATTCTTGGGAAGAAGTAAAAAAAGAGTTGAAAAAAGCTGCTTCAAAAATTGAAGTTCGTTCTGTGCATGGAACCCGTTCTACAACCAATCTGGAATATCATAACATTGAAGAAATTGATTATGAAAGACGTAAGGAAAATGGACTTTCCGTTATAGCTGTTGGAGGAAGTAGGTTGTCTAGAGGAATAACATTGGAAGGATTGTCTGTGAGTTATTATTTAAGAACTACAAAAATGTATGATTCATTAATGCAAATGGGGCGTTGGTTTGGTTACCGCCCAGGTTATGTAGATTTATGTCGCCTTTATACAACGGAACAAATCTTTGAGTGGTTCAATCATATCACAATGGCGACAGAAGAAATGCGAGATGATTTTGATGAGATGACAGCGGCCTTGCAAAAACCAAAAGATTTCAGACTCAAAGTTAGAAATCATAATGGTTTGATGACAATAACGAGTTTGGCAAAACTGTATCACTCAGATAAAATTGAAATTTCATTTTCAGGCACTAATCCACAAACTTATCAATTATTAAAAACTAAATCAGCTATTGAAAATAATTTTAATTCATTACAATCATTAATTTCATCCATAGGTTTTCCACAAAAAAACAATCGAATTGAAACAACTAAAGGGAAAATTAGATATTTATTTTATCCTAATCAAAATGTAAGTGCAGTTTGTGACTTCATAGATATGTATAAAATTCAACAACCAAGCATAAAGAACTCTACTTTAAGTGAATATATAAAAAAACAAGAGAAAAATAGTGAGATAAAAGAATGGAGTGTATGTATTGTTTCAAACACCGACGAAAAAGTATTTATTAATCGTTACGAAAAAAATCCAGATAATTCTAAAATTCCGAAAGACGATTTAATGACTTATAAATTAGAATTTAACGAGGAATCAATCACTCTTGGGTGTAGTGTTCGTAATCAACCAAAAAACACGAAAGGTAGCGAATTCTACTTGATTGCGAAAAATCAAATTGATGACTTAAAAGATAGACAAGTAGATTTATCAGTAAAAAACCTCACCAATAACAAAGATATCAAAGATCAAAGGTCTAAAGAAAAGAAAGGATTATTATTAATTTATGCTTTAGATGAACGTGGCACACCAAATGTAAAAAATGACAAACCAATTATTGGTTATAGTCTTCATTTTCCTAAAATTGATAATGAACAAAAAGTATCTTATACTGCTACAATAAATAACGGTTTTGATGAAGAAAATCAAGAAGATGATGATTTAATTAACGAAGACGAATAATTATGGTAAGTATTAAATCTATTTGGGAAAGTCATGTACCAACTGATGATATCATTATAAAAACGCAACTTGAACATGTAAAGCCGTTCAAGTGTTTTGCGGCAACAAATCATATAACTGGTAATCATTTATACATATTTGAAACATCTAGAAATGCTAAGTTTCCAGAGTTTAAAAATTTTAAATTTAAAGGTTTATTCATTGAAACATTTGAATTTGAAGAGACAAAAGAGTTACATATTTATCTTTTAGACAATCAATTAAAAGACATCTTTAGTTTGTTCATTGAAAATATTGTTGAAGAAATTTCAAAAAGTGTAACCGAAAATGAAGCTTTAGTTGAGACTGCTAATGTTGTTTTAAAATGGAAGAAATTATTTGATAAAATAAATTTTCAAGGGCTTACAATTGAAAGACAAAAAGGATTAATTGGAGAACTTTTATTATTCAATTCGTTGTTGGATGAAAAATATTCAATTGATGCTTTATTAGAAAGTTGGACTGGCCCAGATTTTAATGATAAAGACTTTCGTTTTGGTTCATTTGGCTTTGAAGTAAAGTTAACTTCATCAAAAGTTCCAAAAGTTAAGATTTCAAGTGAAAGGCAGTTAGATAATGAAAATCTAACAAAGTTATATTTAGTGTTATATGTGGTAGAAGAAGTTAAGGATAAAGGATTTTCACTAAATTCTATTATCGAGCAAATCAGAACTAAAATTAATTATGATCAAAATGCTTTAAAGTTTTTCAACGAAAGACTTTTACTAGCAGGATATTTTGATGAAGATTTTGAAAATTACAACCGTCAGTATGCTTCTAGAAAAAGAAATTTTTATAACGTTAGTAGTGATTTCCCAAGATTGGTAACGTCAGATTTACCTATTGGTTTGTTTGACACAAAATACAACATTGAATTATCAGCAATAGAACAATTTTTAGTAAGTAATGAATCAATTCTTGAATTAATAAAATAATGGAAAGAGGATTAAAAAATTATATAGAGGCTATACAATCAGACGTAGCTGCACTAGTATATTCCGATGGTGAAGGAGCTAGTTTTGAAGATAAATTTACAGAACATTGTATAGAAATTTTAGACAATATAGGTAAATCAGAAGGAGCCCGAGTTTTGTCTTACATAAATCCAGATTCGCTGGGTAGAATTGATTGGAAAATCAATGGCTATTGTTTAAAAGACGAATTCAAAGATGATACTAATAAGGTACACTTTGAAACATTAGACCTTTTCATTACACATTTCAACAAAACTTCCTATGATTATAACATCCAAAAAGATGAGTTTACTAAAAGTATTAATCAAATTAAAAAGTTTTTAAATGCTGCTTTAAAAGGGCATATTGATTACATTGACCCTGCACAAACAGAACTTAATCAACTTTTAAAAATTATACTTAAACAGAAATCAACTTTTGATAGAATAAATATATTTTTTCTAATCAACGGCAACTCTAATCACGATTTAGAGAAAATTATAATTAAAGGGTTCGAAAACTTAGATGTTTTTGTTCACGTTTGGGATATCCCAAGATTTTATAAATTAAGTGAATCATCAAGTAATCGAGAACCTATTGAAATTGAGTTCAAAGAATTGTCAGCATCGAATCAACATGGTATTCAATGTTTAAAAATGCCAAACATTAACGAATTGTACGAATGTTATTTGGCAATTTTACCTGGGGAAATTTTATCCAAACTTTACAAAGAGTTCTCTAATGAACTACTAGAAAGTAATGTTAGAGCATTCTTGGGCCAAACAGGTAAATTTAATAAGGGAATTAGAGATACAATAAGAGAAAAACCGCAAATGTTTCTGCCCTATAATAATGGTATTACGGCAACAGCTGAAAATGTTGAAACCCAACTTATCGATAATCAATTATATCTGACCAAATTATTAGATTTTCAAATAGTAAATGGAGGTCAAACAACTGCATCATTATTTCACACTCAAAAAAAGTTTAAAGACGCAGACTTGAGCAAAGTTTTTGTGCAGATGAAGTTAACAGTAATTAAAGATGTTAATCAAAAAAACGTCGAAGTACCAAATATAGCAAGATTTGCAAATAGTCAAAATAAAGTGTCCGAATTAGATCTATCCTCAAATAATCCATATTTTGTTCAAATTGAAGCATTATCACGTAAAAAATATGTAATTGATCCAGAAAATAGAAATATGTCAACCTTATGGTATTTCGAACGTGTCAATGGTCAGTACAAAGAATCTCTTAATAAACTAACGACATCTGTTCAACAGAGAAAGTTTAAAGAGCAAAGCCCAACTAATCAAAAATTTGTTAAATCTGACGTTGCTAAGTACATTAATATATGGGAACTAGAGCCTCACTTTGTTTCACAAGGAGCACAAAAAAACTTCATTCATTACACAAAAAAAATTAATGAATTAGTAAAGAAAAACAAACTACCTGGAGAAAATTTTTATAAAAAATTAATTGCTAATGCTATTCTTTTTAAAGCTGTGGACAAACTTTTTGGTAGAAAAAATATTGATGCAATCGGAGATACTAACTTAAAATCATTTACAGTAGCATACACTTTATCTTACTTCCACCATCTAACCGAAAACAAGGTTGACTTATGGAAAATTTATGAAGAACAAAGAGTTGACTCAAATGTTTTAATTGAATTACAAAAATTAATAGTCTTCGTATATGATCAATTGGTTAAGTCGTCAAATAACACTTTGATTTCTGAGTATGCCAAAAGAGAGTCTAGTTGGAAATTGTTAAAAGAACAAACATATCAACTAACTTTTGAGAATTGTTTAAATTGCTTTATCGATAAAGAGCAACAAGTACTAAGGGAAATAGAAACTGTTGAAATTGAAAATAAATCCGAAAACAATTTAATTATTACTAACAAAATTTTGGGTTTTGGTAATAGATTTTGGGATGGTGCTTCAAAATGGGTACTATTAATTGATGAAATTAAAGATTTATCAATTGACTGTTGGGAAATAGCAAACAAAATAAAAAGATCAAAGAATTTAAATAGTAGAGATATTTCAATTGCAAGTAAAATTTTATCATACATAGAAGAACATAACTCAAATATAGAATCAATTAAATCACAATCAAATGAACTTGAAATTGAAATAATTAATGTCAAAATTATCTTCGACAGATTGAATCTAATATCTAAAAATGATTGGTCCAAAATTCTTGCACTAGGAGAACAAACAAAAGTTTTTGATAATTTAGAGCTACTAAATATAAAGTCCGTTCAAAAATCAATCTTAAAAAATGAAACTATCAAAGAAATAAATTTGATAAAGGCCTTTGAGTCGTTAAAAAAATTGAAAAAATACAAGATTGACTTCTAAACACAACCTCAACAAAAAAAGCCCCAAACGGGGCTTTTTCGATACAATTATGTTACGTTTTATTTACTTAAGTACATTTTTCTGCGAGAGTACAATTCGTAGAACTGATCGTCTTTTAGGTCATCAATAAACAAGATGCTTTCACCAGTTGATTTCATTTCAGGTCCTAAGGCTTTGTTTACATTATGAAACTTACTGAACGAGAATACTGGCTGCTTGATGGCAAATCCTTTTAATTGTGGGTTAAAGTCGAAATCAGTTACTTTATTGTGTCCTAGCATTACTTTGGTAGCGTAGTTTACATACGGTTCGCCATAAGCTTTGGCAATAAACGGCACTGTACGTGACGCACGTGGGTTGGCCTCAATGATGTACACGATATCGTTCTTGATAGCAAACTGAATGTTAATCAAACCAACTGTTTTGAGTGCCAAGGCAATTTTTTTAGTATGGTCTTTTATTTGTTGCATTACAAACTCACCCAAGTTAAATGGAGGCAAGGTCGCATTACTATCGCCGGAGTGCACGCCACAAGGCTCAATGTGCTCCATGATCCCGATGATGTATACGTTTTCGCCATCGCAAATTGCATCGGCTTCGGCTTCGATAGCACCATCTAAATAGTGGTCTAAAAGCAATTTATTACCCGGAATGGTTTTTAATAAATTGATTACGTGCTCCTCTAACTCTTGTTTGTTGATTACAATTTTCATTCCCTGACCACCCAACACATACGAAGGACGAATTAACAATGGGAAATCCAATTGATCAGCCAAGGCAGCCGCTTCATCAGCTGTTTCGGCAATACCAAACTGCGGGAACGGAATTTCTAATTCGGTCAACAAATCAGAAAAACGACCGCGGTCTTCGGCTAAATCCAATGCATCAAAACTAGTTCCTATAATTTTAACTCCGTATTTAGATAACTTTTCAGCCAGTTTCAAAGCAGTTTGTCCGCCCAACTGCACAATTACACCTTCTGGTTTTTCGTGTTGGATGATGTCGTAAATATGCTCCCAAAATACTGGCTCAAAGTACAACTTATCGGCAGTATCAAAGTCAGTCGAAACCGTTTCAGGATTACAATTGATCATGATTGTCTCGTAGCCACATTCTTTGGCAGCCAAAACTCCGTGCACGCAAGAGTAATCAAATTCGATTCCTTGACCAATTCTATTTGGCCCAGAGCCCAACACAATAATTTTCTTTTTGTCGGTAACAATACTTTCGTTGTCTACGTAGCGTGTACCATCTGCTTTTTCGATTTCCGCTTCAAAAGTAGAATAGTAATACGGTGTTTTTGCTTTAAATTCGGCCGCACAAGTGTCTACCAATTTAAACACACGATTGATGTTTTGCTCGGTACGTAGGCTGTGTACTTCGCTTTCTAAGCAACCCATCATGTGCGCAATTTGTCTGTCGGCAAAGCCTTTTTGTTTGGCTTCAAGCAACAACTCTCTTGGCAAAGTAGCGATGGTATATTTGGCAATTTCTTTCTCGAGTGTAAACAATTCCTCGTATTGTTTCAGGAACCACATGTCAATTTTGGTGATTTCGTGAATTCTACTCAACGGAATTCCAAGCGCAATGGCATCGTAAATAACAAACACACGATCCCAACTGGCGTAGGTTAATTTCTCTATAATTTGTTCGTAATTAGTGTAGCCTTTTCCGTCGGCACCCAATCCGTTTCTTTTAATTTCTAATGATTGTGTAGCTTTGTGTAAGGCCTCTTGAAACGAGCGCCCAATTCCCATAACCTCACCTACTGATTTCATTTGAAGACCTAAAGTTCTATCAGCTCCTTCAAATTTATCAAAGTTCCAACGCGGAATTTTAACAATCACATAATCCAAAGTCGGTTCGAACAAAGCCGAAGTTGACTTGGTAATTTGATTTTGCAACTCATCTAAATTGTAACCCAAAGCTAATTTCGAAGCAATTTTTGCAATTGGATAACCTGTTGCTTTTGATGCTAATGCTGAAGAGCGCGACACACGAGGATTGATCTCGATGGCCACGATATCTTCTTTTTCATCTGGAGAAACGGCAAACTGAACGTTACAACCTCCGGCGAAGTTACCAATAGAACGCATCATCAAAATGGCGTAGTCACGCATTTTTTGGAAAGTCGTATCCGACAAGGTCATTGCTGGCGCTACCGTAATCGAATCTCCTGTGTGAATCCCCATTGGATCCATATTTTCGATAGAACAAATAATAACTACGTTGTCATTTTTGTCTCTCAGTAATTCTAATTCATATTCTTTCCAACCCATCAAGGCTTTATCGATAAGTACCTCATGAATTGGAGACGCCTCTAAACCGCGAGTTAAGAGTTCGTCAAAATCTTCTTTTTTGTACACAATTGCAGCTCCTGTTCCTCCTAATGTAAACGAAGGACGAATTACCAGCGGAAAACCAAATTCCTGCGCAATCTCTTTACCACGTAGGTACGAAGTACAAATTTCGGCAGGAGCAGTTGGTACATTTATTTTTTTAAGTAATGCTTTAAATTGATCTCTGTCTTCGGTAATGTTGATGGCATTAACGTCAACACCAATTAATTTCACATCAAAATCCTTCCAAATTCCTTTCTCTTCAGCTTCCAAACACAAGTTCAAAGCCGTTTGTCCGCCCATCGTTGGTAAAACAGCATCAATTTGCGGATGCGCTTTTAGGATTTCTATAATCGATTTGGTAGTCAGCGGTTTTAGGTAAATATGATCGGCCATAGAAGGATCGGTCATTATGGTAGCCGGATTAGAGTTGATCAAGATTACCTCAATTCCTTCCTCACGAATAGAGCGTGCTGATTGAGAACCTGCGTAATCAAATTCGCAAGCTTGACCAATTACAATAGGACCTGAACCTATTATTAAAACCGATTTTATTGATGTGTCTTTAGGCATGTTGTAGTGTGTTGTGTAGTTATGTGTAAATGTAAAGGTACTGAAAGGATGACTTTTAGGTCGATTTACAGTGATTTTTTTACCGAAAAGGTATAAAAAAAGGCGATACTAAAAAAAGTAACGCCTTAAATATGTTTATTCAAACATTATTTTTTGTGTCTTGGTTCGCTAGAAACAGTCAATTTATGTCTTCCTTTAGCTCTTCTACGCGCAAGAACTTTTCTTCCATTAGCAGAAGCCATTCTGTCCATAAATCCGTGCTTATTTCTTCTTTTTCTTTTCGATGGTTGAAACGTTCTTTTGCTCATTGCTTTGTATCTTTAAAAACTTATTTATATGTCTATTTAATTCTCAATAGTGGTTGTTCGAAAACCGAGTGCAAATATACAAAGACTTTTTTTCCTCACAAGTAGTTTTGTAAAAATATTTTCAATTCCTTTTACTATATTTGTGCTCTTAAATTAAACACGCTATGTTTCACAAAAATATCAAATTTATTATTGCCGGACTTATTATTGCTGCTGGCATTTGGCAATTTACTGAGAGTAACATCGGTAACGGAATTTTCCTTTTAGTATTAAGTGCCATTCCAATATTTTTATACTTTAGAAATGAATTTATTTTACTTGCTTTCTTAAAACTGAGAAAACAGGATTTTGAAGGAGCCAAAAAATGGTTGTCGCATATTAAAAACCCTGAAACTGCTTTGATTCAAAAACAACAAGGATATTTTAATTACCTACACGGAATCATGCTGGCGCAAACCAACATCAATCAAGCCGAAAAATATTTCAAAAAAGCCATTGAATTAGGTTTATCAATGGATATGGATTTGGCTGTTGCCAAATTGAATCTGGCAGGTGTAGCGATGACACGTCGTCGTAAATTAGAAGCTACTGCTCTATTAAACGAAGCTAAAAAATTAGACAAGCAAAACATGCTGAAAGAGCAAATTGCAATGATGAAAGAACAAATGAAAAAAATTTAATTGCTTCAATTTCATAAAACAGAAAGGGTCAAATTTATTTTTGACCCTTTTTTTTATGCTTTCAATTCAGATGTTCCTAAAATTAATGCAGGTAAATGCTCATTGAGCCATTTGTATTTGTTTAAAATCATGATGTGTGTTCCGCCTTTTACAACAATACATTTATTAATGTATTGAATCGGAAAAACGTCATCTTGATCGCCATGAATGTGAATTACTTTTTCGTCAATTGCTACTCGATCCCACAACACAACTTGTTCTACAGCCCAAGTTAAATATCCCACATCACGAACGGATAAAAATTTCTTGTACAAATGCAAGCGTTCGTTAATTTTATGACCAAACGAAAACCGCGCTAAGGCATCTACATTAGCGATCAATCGCATGGGCAACAACTTATAAGCCTTGGTTGCCTTGGCTATTTTTAATCGCCTCGGAAACTGATTATTGCAGCGAACACTTGATATAATGATTACTTTGCGAGTTGTAATAAACTGTGCCATTTCTTGAACCAAGATTCCTCCAAAAGAAACCCCGATAAGTACCGGATTTGCGTGTGTAATTTTAGCAGCCATTCGGGACGCATACTGCTGTAGAGACTCATTGGTTAATGGTATTTCCCATTCTAATAAATGCATTTCAAACTGCGATTCAGGCAAAGAAATACGTTCAAAAATAGCAGTACTTGCTGCTAAACCAGGCATGAAATAAACTGGAATTTTATCCATAATTGTTTTAACTATTTTATAACATCATTCGGATATATAATCCCGAAATTTGTTTAAAAATAATTCTTTTTTCAGAAAAAGCACTTCTTTACAATTACATATTACCATTAAATTATGACTTCGCAACTATATAAAGCAAATACAAGAGGTACTGCCGATTTTGGCTGGCTTCAGGCTAATTTTTCTTTTTCGTTTGGTAACTATTTCAATCCAGAACGTGTGCAATTTGGAATGTTACGCGTACTAAATGACGACACCATTGCAGCTGGAGCTGGTTTTGGCACGCACGGTCACGCCAATATGGAAATCATCACGATTCCGCTCGAAGGTGGATTGATGCACAAAGACAGCATGGGTAACGAAGGCGTTATTCGCTTTGGCGAAGTACAAGTAATGAGTGCCGGTAGCGGAGTGGAACATTCTGAAATGAATGCCAGTAAAACCGAACGTGCTAAAACGCTACAGCTATGGGTTTTTCCAGATACAGAAGAAGTAACGCCACGCTACGACCAAAAATCATTTGACCTAGAACAACACAAAAACACTTTCGTAAACGTAGTTTCACCAAAGAATCATAACGATGGCAACGCGCTTTGGGTGCACCAAAAAACGTTTTTCAACTTAGGTATTTTTGACGAAAACAGAACGATAAACTACCCGATTCAGATTCCTAACAACGGCGTTTATTTGTTTTTAATAGAAGGTGAAATTGAAATCAACAACCAAATTCTGACTGCAAGAGATGCAATCGGAATAACCGCGACAACTGCAATTGATATTAAAATTAATAGTACAGCTAAAATACTGTTGATTGAAGTACCAATGCAGCAGTAATCCTTATTTTTTATGGAAATTAAAGACAATACATTTTCGAGACAATTTGAAACCAATAGCCCACAAGGTTTACTCGCTGTTGAGTATTCTTTTCAGGAAAAGAAAATCTTTCTCACCAAAATTCACAAACCAGAAGGATTTGATGATGAAGATTTTTTGAATGATTTTTTAAAAAGTATTTTAGAAAATGCCATCGAGCAAAAGTGGAAAGTAGTTCCTATTTTACCGCGAATTGTGCAGTTTTTTAAAAAATTCCCACAATACAAAGAATTACTTCCTCCCGGAATTAGACTATAAACAAAAAAGCGACTGCATTATTCCTGCAGTCGCTTTTTTATTTTAGATCAAAAATCTTACTTTTCAATTTCGCGCATATTTTCCATTTTCTTATTCGCTAAGAAACCAGTAATATCTTCAAAGTGCTCTACCACACGTTTGTTTCCAAATTCAAACACTTTAGTCGCCAATCCGTCAAGGAAATCACGATCGTGCGACACTAAAATCAAAGTACCATCAAAATCACGCAAGGCATCTTTGATAATGTCTTTGGTTTTCATGTCTAAGTGATTCGAAGGCTCATCCAGAATTAATAAATTCACTGGCTCAAGCAACAATTTAATCATCGCCAAACGCGTTTTCTCACCACCAGAAAGTACTTTTACTTTTTTGGTAACATCATCACCATGAAACATGAACGCACCCAAAATATTTTTAATTTGAGTTCGTACGTCACCTACTGCAATGCCGTCAATTGTTTCAAAGATAGTAGCGTTTTCATCTAATAAAGCCGCTTGGTTTTGAGCAAAATAACCAATTTGTGCGTTGTGCCCAATTTCTACACTACCTGAATCAATACCAATTTCCTTCATGATGGCTTTGATCATGGTCGATTTACCTTCACCGTTTTTACCTACAAAGGCTACTTTTTGACCTCTTTCGATTACCAAATTAGCATCTTTAAAAACCACATGATCGCCATAGGATTTCGACATTTCTTTTACAATCACAGGATATTGTCCCGAACGAGCTGCAGGCGGAAATTTCAAACGTAAGGCAGAAGTATCCACTTCGTCAACCTCTACAAGAACTAATTTTTCTAACATTTTAACTCGCGATTGAACGGCATCTGTCTTCGAGAAAGTACCACGGAATCTATCAATAAAAGCTTGATTATCTGCAATAAAACGTTGTTGCTCATCGTATGCTTTTTGCTGGTGAATACGACGGTCTTTGCGCAACTCTAAGTAATGAGTGTACTTTGCTTTATAATCATAAATACGCCCCATTGTTACTTCAATAGTACGGTTGGTAATATTATCTACAAAAGCTCTATCGTGCGAAATTACCACAACTGCTTTGGCTGAATTAATCAAAAAGTCTTCTAACCATTGAATACTTTCGATATCCATGTGGTTGGTAGGCTCATCTAGTAAAATTAAATCGGGTTTTCTCAAAAGAATTTTAGCCAACTCGATACGCATTCTCCAACCTCCTGAAAACTCAGAAGTTTGACGAGTAAAATCAGTACGCTCAAACCCTAAACCAGTTAGAATTTTTTCTACTTCAGCTTCATAATTTATCTCTTCGATAGCATAAAATTTCTCACTCAAATCAGAAACGCGTTCAATTAACTTCATGTACGCATCACTTTCATAATCCGTTCGAATGGTTAATTGTTCGTTGATTTCGTCAATTTCAGCTTTCATGGCAAAAACTTCCCCAAAAGCTTTTGAAGCTTCTTCAACCACAGTAGCACCATCAGTTGTTAGCAAATGCTGCGGCAAATAAGCCACGACAGCTTCTTTTGGCGCGGAGATATTTCCTGTTGAAGGTTTACTTTGCCCTGCAATAATTTTAAGTAAGGTAGATTTACCTGCGCCATTTTTACCCATAAGGGCGATTTTGTCATTTTCATTAATGGCAAAAGAAACATCACTAAAAAGCGTTGTACCACCAAATTGCACTGAAATATCGTTTACTGTAATCATTATTTGAGTTTAAAGTTTTATGTTCAAAAGTGTAAAGGATTCCATATTTTATGAAACCGTTTTTTGAAGGTGCAAAGATAGATTAAATAAGGAATTGAGCAATTATTAATTTTTTATACCAAAAACTAAAAACCGCTAATTCACGAATTTAAAATTTGCGAATTAGCGGTTTTTTAATGGCTTTTTATTTTTTTAAACAAGAAGCATTTATTCTTTTCTCCACTTTTTAGTTTCCTCAAAAACGTGTTCTAAAATAGCTGCTTCACGCTCGTCAAACTCCATATTACGGCGACTCATTACCAATCGTGCTGTTTCGAAAGCTTTTTTAGTGATATAAGTTGTAAAACCAGACGCTCCACCCCAAGAAAAACTTGGCACAAAATTGCGAGGAAAACCGCTTCCAAAGATATTAGCGCTCACTCCCACTACTGTTCCTGTATTGAACATCGTATTGATACCGCATTTACTGTGATCGCCCATCATCAAACCACAAAATTGCAGTCCAGTTTTAGCAAATCCTTCGGTTTCATAACTCCATAATTTTACCTCTTCGTAGTTGTTTTTAAGATTCGAATTGTTACTATCTGCACCAATATTACACCATTCGCCAAGAACTGAATTTCCCAAAAACCCATCATGACCTTTGTTTGAATACCCGAACAAAACCGAATTATTTACCTCCCCACCCACACGGGAATGCGGACCAACGGTGGTTGCACCATAAATTTTGGTAGCTAATTTTACTTGCGCATGATCGCACAAGGCAAAAGGACCTCTGATCACGGAACCTTCCATAATCTCAGCATCTTTTCCAATATATATAGGTCCCGTAGCAGCATTTAAAGTAACATATTCGAGTTTAGCGCCTTCTTCTATAAAAATGTTTTCAGGTGCAATCACATTTACACTTTTAGGAATAGGTTGTGACGTTCTGTCTTCTGTAAGTAATTCAAAATCAGCACGAATTGCAGCATCATTTTTAGCAAAAATATCCCAAGTATGTTGTACTGTTAAGCAGTCATCATTGTAATCGATAATTTCGTAAGAGTCAAAATCTACTTCTTCTTGCTCGTCATTGGTATAAAAAGCAATTACTTCATCGCCTTTAAAAACAGCTTGATTCGGCTCTAAATTACTCACTATTTCCGCCAAAACCGGATTAGGAAGAAACGAGGCGTTGATCATTACATTCTCTTCTAATTCAACCATTGGAAATTTCTCCGACAGATATTCTTCTGTTAAAGTAGTTGTGGTTGAACCTAGGTAAAGTTCCCATTTTTGACGAATAGTCAAAATTCCGATTAAAATATCAGCAACAGGGCGTGTAAATGTAAAAGGCAAAAGTGCATTTCTGGCAGGTCCGTCAAAAAGTATGTAATTCATGGTGTAGCGTTTCAGATGTTATGAAGGCTCAAAGTTACAAAGTTTTAAATAGCAATAAAAATAAAAGGTCAACGAAGGAATTGTCTGTAAACTGGTAATATTATTTAAACCATTAAGATATTAAGGTAATTTAGCTTTTAAAAAAATAAAAGTATTAAGCACTAATTTATAACGCGAACTTGATATCAAATAAAAAGCCCCGCAAATTGCGAGGCTTTTGTATGATGTAAACAGTTAAAATTATTTAACGTGTTTCGCGTATTTAGTTTTGAACTTGTCAATACGTCCTGCAGTATCGATAAGTTTAGATTTACCTGTGTAAAAAGGGTGAGAAGTTCTAGAGATCTCCATTTTTACAACTGGGTATTCAACACCGTCAACTGTAATTGTTTCTTTTGCATCTGCAGTAGATTTAGTGATAAAAACTTCGTCATTTGACATGTCTTTAAATGCAACTAATCTGTAATTTTCTGGGTGAATTCCTTTTTTCATCTTGTAAATCTTTTTTTATTGATTGGTTAGTCCTTGTTTTGCAGCTTTTTTAAATACAAAAAAGGTATAAACGCCAACTAACTTTTTGTTTAACACTATTATTTTGAGTGTGCAAATTTACAATTAATTTTCAATAAACAAATCTTTGATTCACTTTTTTTACGCAATTCCAAAAAACGTTTTTTAGCGCTGTATGTATTGGGAATTGTTATCTTTGTGGATTAATTTTAAAACTAGCAAAAATGACTAACGAAATTGTTAAAAAGAACGGAATTACATTTGGAGTTGCAATTGGAATTGTTTCTTCATTAATTACTGCACTAATCTATGCTATTGACTTGAATTTGTTTACCGAATGGTGGATAGGAGTACTCAGCATTTTAACATATTTAGTTTTAGGAATTGTTTTGTTGGTTCGAACAAAAAAAGAATTAAATGGCGTTTTTACTTTTAAGCAAGCCTTTACGACTTATTTTATTGCCATCGTAGTTGGAATTTTAATATCTGTCCTATTTAATATCCTGTTATTTAATGTAATTGATCCATCTGCTAAGGAGGCCGTTAATGAATTGATCATTAAATACACGATGAATATGATGCAAAAATTTGGTGCTCCAGCATCAGCAATTAATGAAGCTATTGCTAAAATGAGAGAAAACGATCCGTACTCGCCTATTGAATTATTGAAGGGATCCCTTTTCAGTATTGGTTTTAGCTCACTATTTGGTTTATTATTAGCCGCTATTTTCAAAAGCAAATCTACACAAGAATAAAAATTAATGAATTTATCTATACTAATTCCGCTTTTAAACGAAGAGGAATCCCTGCACGAACTCTACACTTGGATTATCAAAGTGGTTCAATCTCATAATTATTCGTATGAAATCATTTTTTTAGATGATGGAAGTACCGATAATTCTTGGGGATTAATTGAAGGCTTTTCAAAAGAAAACCCTCATGTAAAAGGTGTTCGTTTTATGAAAAACTTTGGAAAATCGCAGGCCTTGCACGCCGGATTTGCAAAAGCACAAGGAGACGTTATTATTACCATGGATGCTGATTTACAAGACAGCCCTGAGGAAATTCCGGGATTATATGACATGATTACCAATGGGAAATACGATTTGGTTTCGGGTTGGAAAAAGAAACGCTATGACTCTGTTGTGGCTAAGAATTTACCTTCGAAACTATTTAATTGGGCGGCTCGAAAAACATCTGGAGTTGAATTAAATGATTTCAATTGCGGCTTGAAAGCGTACAAAAATATTGTTGTTAAGAATATCGAAGTTTCTGGCGAAATGCACCGTTATATCCCGGTATTGGCTAAGAATGCTGGTTTTGGTAAAATTGGTGAAAAAGTAGTACAACATCAAGCCCGAAAATATGGTGAAACCAAATTTGGGATGGAACGTTTTATTAACGGATTCTTAGATTTAATTACCATTTGGTTTTTGTCTCGCTTTGGCAAAAGACCCATGCACCTTTTTGGCGCGATGGGATCTTTGATGTTTATCATAGGGTTTATGCTTGTAGGATATATTGGGTTTTCGAAATTATATTACATGTATAACGACATGCGTTATAGCTTGGTGACCAACAATCCTTGGTTTTATATTGCTTTGACTACGATGGTTTTGGGAACACAATTATTTCTAGCCGGATTTCTTGGTGAAATCATTTTGAGAACAAAAAATAATGAAGAACGTTATAAGATTGCTAGTAGTGTAAACTTGTAGTTTAAAAAAAAACGATATACAGCGGGACAAACCCTAGCCCTGATAGCAGTGGAAATCCTTTTATGTGCCGCGGCGAATAAAAGATTGCAACGAATAGCAGGAAATAGCTCCTAGAAAAAATAAAAAACACATCAAATGGAAATTAAACAAAACATTTTAGATGCGGTCAATGAATGGTTGACACCAACGTTTGATCAAGCCACGCAAGAGGCAATTACAGAATTGATGACCTCATCACCAAAGGATTTAGAGGAAAGTTTCTATAAGAATTTAGAATTTGGAACTGGCGGAATGCGCGGTATCATGGGCGTGGGAAACAACCGAATCAATAAATATACGTTAGGAAAAAGCACGCAAGGATTATCTGATTACTTGAAAACTGCTTTCCCGAACCAACCATTAAAAGCGGTTATTGCTTATGATTGCCGTCATGACAGTGATACGCTGGCAAAAGTTGTTGCTGATGTTTTTTCGGCTAATAGTATTGAAGTGTACTTGTTTTCTGAATTACGCCCAACACCAGAATTATCTTTTGCAGTGAAGCATTTGGGATGCCAATGTGGAATTGTACTTACTGCATCGCACAACCCACCTGAATACAACGGGTATAAAGTGTATTGGCAAGATGGTGGACAAATTGTACCACCAGAAGACAAAGGAATTATTGAGGTAATTGAAAACTTGACTTACAATCAAATCAAATTTACAGCAGATGAAGCTTTGATTCATTACGTAGATACTGAAATTGATGCTGCTTTTATAAAATCAACTATTGAGAATGCTAGTTTTGGTACTTCGGCTGAGGCCAAAAAAGGCTTGAATATTGTATTTACTTCTTTACACGGTACTTCGATAAAACTTGTTCCTGATACCTTAGCGCAAGCGGGTTACACACAAGTACATATTGTAGAGGAGCAACGCGTGCCAAATGGTGATTTCCCAACAGTAAAATCGCCAAATCCTGAAGAGCCTGAAGCTTTGACGATGGCACTTGCTTTGGCAGATAAAACTAATGCCGATATTGTTGTGGGTACTGATCCAGATTGTGACAGATTGGGAGTTGCAGTGCGCAATAACGAGGGTAAAATGGTGTTGTTGAACGGAAATCAAACAATGGTTTTGATGACCGCGTTCTTGCTTGAGCAATGGAAAAAAGCTGGCAAAATTAACGACAAACAATTTATTGGCTCTACGATTGTATCAACTCCTATGATGATGGAACTGGCTACTAATTATGGCATAGAATGCAAAGTTGGTTTGACTGGTTTTAAATGGATTGCCAAAATGATCAAAGACTTCCCAGAACAAGAGTTTATTGGTGGTGGCGAAGAAAGTTTTGGTTACATGGTGGGCGATGCTGTACGCGATAAAGACGCAGTTGCAGCAACACTTTTGGTTTGCGAAATGGCAGCTCAAGCCAAAGCCCTTGGAAGTACTGTGTACCAAGAACTAGTTAAATTATATGTAGACAACGGTTTTTATAAAGAACACTTGGTATCAATTACTAAAAAAGGAATGGAAGGTTTGCAAGAAATCACACAAATGATGATTGACTTACGTGAAAATCCTTTGAAAGAAATCAATGGCGAAAGAGTGATTATGGTGGAAGATTACCAATCAAGTACGGCTAAAAACTTGTTGGATGGCACTGAATCAGCCATGACGATTCCAAAATCGAATGTATTGATTTACTATACCGAAGACGGTTCTAAAATATGTGCTCGCCCAAGTGGTACCGAACCAAAGATTAAATTTTATATCAGTGTAAATACTACACTCGAGGCTATTGAAGATTTTGAGGAAGTAGAAGCAATTCTGGACCAAAAAATCGCCAACATTATTACTGCAATGCAATTGAACTAATGGATCAAAACATAAAAAAATTAATACCCTTTACAAAACCTTATCAATCACATATTGTATGGAATATTGTATACAACATTTTGTATGCTTTGTTTAGTACAATATCTATGTTGACTTTGTTTCCTGTTTTACAGGTGCTTTTTGGAAAAACTGAGAAAGTTTACAAAGAGCCCGTTTACACTGGAATAGGCAACTTGAAAGATTTTGTAACAGAATACATTAACTTTAAAATTTCTTCTTTATCAGATAATGAAAGTACTGAAGTAGTACTATTGTTTGTGGTAGCCATGGTCATCACTACATTTTTCATTAAAAACTTATTCAACTACTTGGCTTCTTATCACATCATGCACTTAAAAAACGGTGTATTGAAGGATTTAAGAAGATCGATGTATGCCAAAATCATTGAATTACCTATCTCCTATTATTCTGAAAAAAGAAAAGGCGATATGATGGCGCGCATGCTAGGTGATGTAAACGAAGTTCAAAACTCTTTTTTCTCCATTTTAGAATTGGTAGTAAAAGAACCTTTGACTATTGTATTTGCATTAGGAATGATGTTTGCCATAAGTACCAAATTGACATTATTTGTGCTTATTTTCATGCCTATTTCGGGTTATATCATTTCTAAATTGGCTAAAAATTTAAGAAGCCAATCCAGAGAAGCACAAAAAGAAAGCGGCTCTTTAATTTCTGTAGTTGAAGAAACTTTAGGCGGTTTAAAAGTCATTAAAAGTTATAATGCTGAACCTTCATTTAAAGGTACCTTTAACGCGTCTGTAACAAGATTATTGAACTTAACCAACAGCATCGGAAGTCGTAACAACTTGGCTACACCATTGAGCGAATTTCTTGGAGTAACGACGATTGCTATTTTACTTTTTTACGGAGGAATTTTAGTTTTGAATGACAAAACGCTTGACGGCGCTTCGTTTATTGTGTATTTAACATTAGCTTTCAATATTTTAACTCCTGCAAAAGCCATTTCAAAAGCAACTTATTCTGTTAAAAACGGATTGGCTGCTGCTGAACGTGTTTTTGAGGTTTTAGATGTAGAAAACGAAATCACTTCAAAAGTAAATGCTGTTCAAAAAGACGCATTTGAATCGGATATCACCATTTCAAACATCAACTTTAAATACGAAGACGAAAAAGTGTTAAAGAACTTTTCGTTGCAAGTAAAAAAAGGACAAACAGTAGCACTCGTAGGACAATCTGGAAGTGGTAAAAGTACTATTGCCAATTTACTAACTCGTTTTTATGATGTAAACGAAGGCACGATTTCAATTGATGGAGTAGATATCAAAGATCTCGATTTGCAATCACTTCGTGGTTTAATGGGATTGGTAACCCAAGACAGTATTTTATTTAATGATACCATCAAAGCAAATATTTCATTGGGAAAACCAAATGCTACCGATGAAGAAATCATTGAAGCCTTGAAAATTGCCAATGCCTTTGAGTTTGTACAAGACTTACCAAAAGGAATTCACACGAACATTGGCGACAGCGGAAATAAATTATCTGGAGGACAAAAACAACGTTTGTCTATCGCTCGTGCGGTTTTGAAAAATCCACCGATCATGATTTTGGATGAAGCAACCTCAGCATTAGATACCGAAAGCGAAAAATTTGTGCAAGTAGCGCTCGAGAACATGATGCAAAACAGAACTTCAATTGTTATTGCGCACAGATTATCCACCATTCAAAAAGCAGATGTCATTGTCGTGATGCAAAAAGGAAAAATTGTCGAGCAAGGAAACCACGAAGAATTGATTGCACTGCAAGGCGTTTACAATAAACTGGTGAGTTTGCAATCGCTTGAGTAATTAAAATTGACAACTCAGCAATGAAGTAAGACATTTCAGTATATATTTTTTAAAGGTTACGTAAGATAGCAATATATTTACGTAACCTTTTTAATTTAAAACAATCTGTTATGCTATTCAAAACTGTTTTAATACTTCACATTCTTTCTGGATTTACAGGTTTACTACTTGGTACCGTTGTTTTAATTCGCAAAAAAGGCGACCGACTTCATAAAAAAATTGGCTTGATTTTTACAATAGCTATGGTCAGCACCGGATTGTGTGCTTTTTACTTATCGTACGTACATCCTAATTTATTTCTATTCATCGTAGGTGTTTTTACAATTTACTTGACCATTTCGGGCTTTAGAATGATACAATTAAAAAAAGCCCATTTGGGTCAGAAACCGCAACTTGGTGATGCGTTGTTAACAATTGCCATGTTAATCTGCTCAGTCATTTTCTATTACATTGGAATTCGTTATATACTAGCTAAACAAGTTTTTGGTATTGTATTTCTATTATTTGGAACTGCTAGTTTACGATTGTGTTATACTGAATACAAAGCCTATACTGGCAAAGTTACTGATGCTTTATACGGTTTAAAAAATCATATTGGCCGCATGACAGGCGCTTATATCGCAGCTTTTACAGCTTTTATCGTGGTCAACAATACTTTTTTACCAGATGTTATAGCTTGGAGTTTACCCGGAATTATAGGCGGTTTTTTTATTTCAAGATCGATTCAAAAATTAAAATCAAGCACAAAAAATATCTAGTTTTGGAAAGAATTTTAACAGCAATACTTTTCTTGAATATTTCATTTTCAAATTATGTTCACATCACAATAATAGATAGATTCAACTAATCTTAGCAAATAGCAAAAAAATAACGTTGAAAAAACAAGTTCTTAAATCATAAGTAAAAAAAATTGGTGAACTTTACACAAAAGCACTTCCTATAAATTGTAGCTATGTACGTTAACAACACCTCTATTAAACTTCCTCAAGATCCGAACACAGTCGTTTGGAAATACCTCGACTTATCTAAATTTCTGGATTTATTGCTTTCGCAAAAGTTATTCATGTCGCGCTCTGATAAGTTTGAGGATCAATACGAAGGCACCTTTAGCGAACCTACTTTTGAGGAAATCAAAAAATTATCTCAAGACAATCCTGATTTTTTAAATTACTACAAAAAGCATCGCGAAAAAGTAGCCATAAGCAGTTGGCATATTAATGAATACGAATCGTTTGCAATGTGGCAAATATTCACGCAAAACACCGAAGGACTTGCCATTCAATCTACTTTGGGTCGTTTGCAAAAGGCGCTGCATTTAGAAAACGACCACAAGCAATTCATTGGTGAAGTAAACTATATCGATTACAAAAAAGAACACATTCCGTTTGATGATTCGTTTTTCCCGTTTTTGTTCAAAAGAAAAAGTTTTCAGTACGAGCGCGAAGTACGTATCATTACTGATATTGGCGAAAGTGAAAACAAATTAAACGAAGGACTTAAAATAAATGTTGAAGTTACTACTCTGATTGAAAAAATATACATTCACCCAAAATCTGAAAACTGGTACAAAAACCTAGTCATTCAATTAGTAAAACAACTAGGTTATGCTATTACCATTGAAAAATCGGATTTAGAAAGTGACATTTTGATTTAAATTAAAAAACTAAACTGGCTCGTAAGCAGTAATCTTCCACTCTTTGGCAGTCAAATCGATATAATAATAATGAACCAAATCATTTTTATCAAATTGACCGTTTTTATTGGTATCCTCAACCGTTCTAAAATACAACCGATTGCGCGAAGCCAGAAGTTTCCAATCTATTAATTCCTCAAAGTCAGGCGAAATTTTAGTAAAACGCTCCCCGCTGATTGTACTTAAATGCAAGGATTTAATGTCGCTAGTTTCTAATTTACCATCTTTATTGGTATCCATATCAACCATAGTGTACACCATGATTTGATTTTTGGTTCTATCAGCAACCGTTTTTAAATACGTTGCTGTTTGTATCAAAACTGGTTTATCCGTTAATTTGGTTATGGAGTCTGAATCGATTTTCTGGAATTTAATATTTTGTAAAAAACCTGTAATTTCATATTCGCCATAATTTGAAATCGTAAAACTCAAATCATTCACACTTGATGAGCCATAACGTGATTTTACGCCGCGATCACGAATACTCAAATCAGCAATAGGATGAATTAAATAATCAGTCCCTTCCATTTGCCAAGGTAAATCAGCTATTTCTATTTGGGTTGAGTCTGCCCTTACAACCGACTTTGCTTTATTAGCTGCATCGTAAGTTACTTTTGGTGTTGCTGCATCCTCTTTACAACTTGCTAAAAATAGCAATGCAATTCCTAAACAGGTGATCTGTATTTTTTTCATGTGCTGATGGTATTAAAACTCAAATGTAATCATTTTTAAAAATAGCAAGTGCATTCAATAGCGGATTTAACGATTAAATAGAATTCATTATTATGTCCATTGTCTCTTATAACTTCGCTGTCAACTTTATGTTAAAAACACGTGTAGTCATATAATTTGGAATCCCGTATTGATTTTTAGAGTACACGTCTCTCACCCAAGTATTTGTGATAGCGTTTTGGTTATTAAAAAGATTAAAAATTTCTAATCCTAGAGCTAATTCTTTACAATCTTTAAATAAGCCTTTTACCTTTCCAGCATTGGTCTCATCTATAAAAACTTTAGAAAAACCAATATCTGCTCTGCGGTAGTCATTCAATCTATTTTGGTACAAATAAGGATCCGCATACGAGGGTGAACCACCAGGTAATCCGGTATTGTACACCAAATTCAAATACAATTTCACACTCGGAATATTGGGCATATAATCTTGAAAAAGCATCGCAAACTTTAAGCGTTGATCTGTTGGCCTTGCAATAAATCCACGGTCATTGCTATTTTCTTCGGTTTTTAGATATCCAAAACTAATCCACGATTCGGTTCCCGGTACAAACTCACCATTCAAACGCACATCTACACCTTGAGCGTAAGCCACTGCATTGTTGTTAGCTGCATATCGAATTCGAACATTATCTATCGTATACGTATTCACATCTGTCAACGATTTATAATACAATTCAGAAACCATTTTAAAAGGTCTATTCCACATGCTAAAACTATAGTCATTAGCTAATACCAAATGAACTGATTGCTGTGCTTTCACATTAGGCTGTACCGCTCCATTTGCAGCTCTTAATTCTCTGTAAAAAGGTGGCTGATGATACAAACCACCCGAAAATCGAAAAACTACATCGGCATCCCAGTTGGGTTTGAGTGCTATTTGCGCTCTCGGACTCACAGTAAATTGTGATTTCCCCTCCGTTGCAGCACCTTGCACCTGCCATTGATGGGCACGCACTCCGGCATTGTACCAAACCGTATGTGCTCCGATATTCGATTTTAAGCTCCATTGTGCATAACCAGAAAAACGATTAATCGAGTTAAAATTTAAAGCACGAACTTCTTGAAAAGGAACCAAAGGTCCAGTATACGAAGTGTACGGTTGATCATTTTTGGGCAAATCAATTCTTGGTGGATTCAGAGAAAAACCAGCTGAATCAATCACTTCCCATTCAACAATACGATCTCGAATAGATTCGCGTGTATATTTTACACCCCATTCAATTTGGCTTTTTTTCCAATCTAAAAAACCTTTAATTTCTGTATTTACGATTAAAGCATCTAAATCATTTCGAGCATGATTCAACTGCGAACCCACACCACGCGAAAAAGTAACCTCACCGAGTGTTTCAGAACCTATATTCGTATCTACTTCGCCTAAGCGATATTGTGCAAAAATATCAAAGTACTCCTGCTCTATCGTATGAAAAACCGATCCAATAAATTTTAAGGTAAAATTGTCCGAAACATTAAAAACTGATTTCATAGCACCAAAATAGGTATCGTATTTGTCTTTTTCTTGCCCTTCGTAAAACACCGTAAGCGCTATCGGATTGTCAATTGTTCCAAAATTGGTCTGACGTGTGAGTGGTTGGTAATTGTATTTATTTTGCGAAATAGTTCCTAAAAAACTCCATTGCCATTTTGCGGAAGCTTGGTAATTGATATTAGTTTGAATATCGGCAAACGAAGGCGTAAAATTGGTTTGCGTTTCTTGACTATTGACCAAAAGACTGTTGTTTCGGTATCGAAGACCTGTTACTGCCGACCATTTTTTATTTTTAGAAACAGCATCAAATGAAAGGCTTCCGCCAAGGAAACTCGCCTCCATACTTGCACCAAATGCCACTGGTTTGCGATACGTTATATCTAAAACAGAAGAAAGTTTGTCTCCAAATTTAGCTTGAAAACCACCCGCCGAAAAATCAATATTTTGTACCAAATCTGAATTAATAAAACTCAATCCTTCTTGCTGTCCTGAGCGAATCAAGAATGGTCGGTAAACTTCGATTTCGTTTACGTACACTAAATTTTCATCGAAATTTCCACCACGAACAGAATATTGCGTACTTAATTCGTTGTTAGAATTCACTCCAGGCAACGATTTTAAAATGTTTTCAACACCTGCATTCGCTCCAGGAATTTTTCGTAACATTTCGGGCTCTAAACTTGTAATTCCCTGCACTGCTTTTCTATTGTTAGCCTTAACTACTACGGCAGTCATTTGCTCCTCACGATCATTCATTACTGGATTAAACTCCCGCTGGTCATTGGCTTCAAGAAAAAAAGTAACAGTAATTTTTTTTAAAGAAACGTGTGTAAAAACCAAAGTCACATTTTGATTGGCAGGAACCTTCAGTTCGTAAAAACCATTGGAATTTGTAGCTGTACTTTTGTCTAAAAAACTGATATTTACATTAGGTACCACTTTTTGGTTGGCATTTAAAACAACACCTCTAATTCGGGCAGTTTGTGCCGCTATTGATGTAGTCAGCAAGACCAAAAACAGGACAATTAGCTGTTTGATTGAGTTCAAATGATATGCTTTTAAGGTTTAGAGTTTCTAAAAAAACGCGTTTCAAAGGTAGTTGAATTCCCCATATTATCCACCACAACCACTTTTAATTCATTGGTACCATCAGCAACCAATCCTTCGGTGAAAAAATGGGTTATTTTGCGCGTTTTATTATCGTATTCAAACAAAACCCATTTCCCGTTAAGGTAACCGTTGTACGATTTAATGCCCGACAAATCATCAGCAATCGTGAGCTGTACTGATTTTTGTTGGCTGATCCATTTGCCTTCAATAGGGATTGCTATACTAATTCGAGGCGCTACGGTATCTGAAACTAAAGCGTAAGTTCCTAATACTTTTACCTTAGTTTGAAAAATATCATCTTTACGATAAGTTGCATTATAACTTATTTTTTTTCCATCGACACGACCAATAAACATTTTTTCGCGCTGTGCTGCCGTAAAAGTAGAATCCTTGATAGTTATTGTAAAATTGGAATGTGCCGGCACAGTATCATCATGAACAGTAACCGTGTTGTTTTTTACCTTGAAATTCAAATTAAAATCATCGTAAAATGTACCTGCTGGAAAAAAAACCGAAGCATTTTCCATTTCAAAATTACTATCCTTGGCGGCTTTAACTCGATATGGACCGCTAACTTCCTCTTTAGCAATTCTAATAGATGTTAAATCGTATTGAATAGGAACGTTAATCATCTTTTTATTACCAAAAAAATCAGCTACCTCAATTCGATACAACAAAGAAAGGTTGGGCGAAACATTCAAGACTCCCTTGGTTTCATCTGTTTGAATAAAACGCAAATTGTATGGCGTTTTCATAAATAGTTTTTGAACTCGCTGCTGCGTTGTTTTGTACCTAGGATAATCGATCAAAGCATTGATGTAACGCATATCTTCGAAAGAATAGGTGTTAAATTCATAGCCAAAATTAGGCTTTCCGTTCAAAAACGACTGTACTTTATATACTCCATTATTATTAAATGAAACGTCGTCGGTATCATTCGCAGTGATTCCAAAGCCAATTACACCATTTGCAATCACTTTATCAGCAAGATAAGAACCATCTTTTTGCAACGAAACATTTAAAAGCAACTGGCGTTTAGAATAATTAACCGTTGTGCTCCCATCAAGAGGATAGACATATAAACTAGAGATTGTTGGTTTTTTAGTATCTTTCAGTAAAGAATCAAATCCGAACAAAAGCGGATTAATTACAAATTCGCTAGCGGTATCTCGAAATTCGAAATGTAAGTGCGGCCCTTCGGATGCTCCTGTGTTTCCTGATAAAGCAATTACATCACCCTTTTTTACAAGTACTTCATCAGGCTTAAAGAAAAGTTCAATTTCAAAAGATTGTTCCTTGTACTGCGCTTTGGTGATAATATCCTGAATGGAACCTACTGCATTTTGCAAGTGTCCATACACAGAAGTATATCCATTCGGATGGTTGATATAAATGGTTTTTCCGTTTCCAAAAGTTGAAATTTTAATCCGTGATACATACCCATCTGCTACAGCATATACTTTCAAGCCCTCACGCTGCTGGGTTTTCATATCAAAACCTGCATGAAAATGATTGGGCCTCAATTCACCAAAATTACCTGATAACTGTAACGGAATGTCAAGTGGTGATCTAAAATAATCTTTTGGATAATCAGTTTGTGCCAAAAGAGAGCACGAACACAAGAAAAAAACTAAAATAAATTTCATAACGGCAATTTTTGCTAAGGTAAAAAAAACATTTTAAAACACTCATAACCTATAAAATCCTAAACTGTTGATGAAAAGACAGTTACTCAATTTTACTGAAAAATAAAAATAAAATATTGGAAAATTAAAAAGGAATACTAACTTTGTATGATTATGTAATGAATTAAATCTATAATGAGTGTAATTGCAGAAATTATTGATATTCTTGAATATAAAGTTGAAAAACTTTTTGCTAAAACGAAAAGTTTAGAACAAAATAATCAGGAATTAAAAAATGATTTAGTAAAAGCTGCTACTCTTATTGAAAATCAAGCGCAAGAAATTGAAACCTTGAAAAAACAATATGAAACACTCAAAATGGCGCATTCATTATTAGGCAGTGACGAAAATAAAAGAGATACAAAGCTTAAAATAAATTCATTAATTCGAGAAATTGATTACTGTATAGCACAACTATCAGATTAAAGAAAATATGGACGAAAAGCTTAAAATAAAAATATCAATTGCAGACCGTGTATATCCACTAAATGTAGATATGGCGCAGGAAGAAGGCTTGAGAAGCGCCTCCAAAAAAATTGATGCTATGATTAAGCAATTTGAAGAAAATTATGCCGTGAGAGATAAGCAAGATGTTTTGGCCATGTGTGCCCTGCAATTTGCCTCACAAACTGAACAAAAACAAATTGATAATGCCATTGATGGTGAAGCAACGATTGAGAGATTAAAAAAAATCAATGCTAAACTCGATCAATATCTCGACAAATAAACGTTCTTTACGAAAACTAAGATACTGCCTACATTAGTTCTTATTTGGTAAACT
Organism: Flavobacterium erciyesense; assembly: GCF_018069925.1. Taxonomy (GTDB): domain Bacteria; phylum Bacteroidota; class Bacteroidia; order Flavobacteriales; family Flavobacteriaceae; genus Flavobacterium; species Flavobacterium erciyesense. The sequence continues at coordinate 33,453 of NZ_JAGPXB010000002.1, forward strand.
CAACACTAACAATTTAGGATGAGCGAATCGTCACTACTATAGCATGCCACGCTCCGGCGAGGAAACTTGAACAGTGAGTTAGCTCAAAACTTGTCTTTTCGAGTTTATACAATCCCACTAATGTAGGCTTTTTTTATACATAAATTTTAATAAACATGGACAACATAATAACGATTATCACCTCAGGAATACTGGGAATTGCAGCAGGATTTGCTATTGCAAAATTAATTGAGAAAAGCAATATTTCTAATCTCATTAAGAACTCCAAAAAAGAAGCAGCATCGATTTTAAAGGATGCCAACTTAGAGGCTGAAAACATCAAGAAAGATAAAATTCTTCAAGCAAAAGAAAAATTCATTGAACTTAAAGCAGAGCATGAGCAAGTAATTTTGGCACGCGACAAAAAAGTAGCCGAAATTGAAAAAAGAGTTCGTGACAAAGAATCGCAAGTTTCAAACGAACTATCAAAAGCTAAAAAAGTAAATGACGAATTCGAGGCGAAATCTGCTGAATTCAAGTCTAAAATTGAAAATTTAGACAAAAAGCAAGCTGAAGTAGATCGATTACACAAAAGCCAGTTGCAACAATTGGAATTGATTTCTGGATTATCTGCCGAAGAAGCAAAAAATCAATTGGTAGAAGGATTAAAAGCAGAAGCCAAAAGCAAAGCAATGTCACACATTCAAGACACTATTGAAGAGGCAAAACTTACTGCACAACAAGAAGCAAAAAAGATCATCATCAACACTATTCAACGTGTAGGAACTGAAGAAGCAGTTGAAAATTGCGTTTCCGTTTTCAACATTGAATCAGATGACGTAAAAGGTAGAATCATTGGTCGTGAAGGTAGAAATATCCGTGCGCTAGAGGCTGCAACAGGTGTAGAAATCATTGTAGATGATACTCCAGAGGCTATTATTCTTTCTTGCTTTGATCCAGTTCGAAGAGAAATTGCTCGTTTGGCATTGCACAAATTGGTAACAGATGGTAGAATTCACCCTGCTCGTATTGAAGAAGTAGTAGCAAAAACTACCAAACAAATTGATGACGAAATCATTGAAGTTGGTAAGCGAACTGTAATTGACTTAGGAATTCACGGCTTACACCCAGAATTAATTAAAGTGGTAGGTAGAATGAAGTACCGTTCTTCATACGGACAAAACCTATTACAGCACTCACGTGAAGTTTCTAAACTATGTGGAATCATGGCTGCTGAATTAGGATTGAACGTAAAACTGGCCAAAAGAGCAGGTTTATTGCATGATATAGGAAAAGTACCAGATGCTGAAAGCGATTTGCCACACGCATTATTAGGAATGCAGTGGGCTGAAAAATACGGTGAAAAAGAAGAAGTTTGCAACGCCATTGGAGCGCATCACGATGAGATCGAAATGAAATCTTTATTGTCTCCAATTATTCAGGTTTGTGATGCTATATCAGGTGCAAGACCAGGAGCAAGAAGACAAGTTTTAGATTCTTATATCCAGCGTTTGAAAGACCTTGAAGAAGTAGCTTACGGATTTAGTGGTGTAAAAAACGCATATGCTATTCAAGCAGGTAGAGAATTACGTGTTATTGTAGAAAGCGAAAAAGTTTCCGATGATAATGCGGCTAGTTTATCATTCGACATTTCTCAAAAAATTCAAACAGAAATGACTTATCCAGGACAAGTGAAAGTTACGGTAATCCGCGAAACTCGCGCCGTAAATATTGCCAAATAGATAATGTCATATAATGATATAAAAAAAGCTTCCAGTAACGGAAGCTTTTTTTATATGTATCAATTTGGGATTTGATTAGAGGAAGCTATGATAGCATCGCTTTACCAAATTAGCTTTAGCTAAAAAAATGAATTTTGAACGTAGACCCAACACCTTCTTCACTTACTACAGAAACAGTACCTTTCATGGATTCAATTTGATTTTTGGTTATATACAAACCTAAACCACGAGCATCTGCATGCTGATGAAAAGTTTTATACAATCCAAACAATGATGCTCCATATTTCATTAGATTAATTCCTAGCCCATTGTCTGAAATTGACAATACTTTTTGGTTGTTTTCAATTTCTAATTTATAAGTAATTTCTAAAGGTCGTTTCGGATCAGCATATTTGATTGCGTTTGTAGTAAAGTTGAGTAATACACTTTCTAAATAAGCAGGATTAAAATCTACCTCCACATTCTCAGGTACTAGATTGTGAATTTGAAATGGAATTTGGGCTTGAGCCGAATGAACAAGATCTAAGGTTTTTTCTAAATATTTTTTTAAATTGAGAGCACTAACAGGGATATTGGTATTATTTTGTATGGACACCAATTGCACTAAATTTCGGATCGTTTCGTTGAGATCGTTTGAAACTGTTCGTAAATACGGAAGCATTTCGTGAATAGTGCTTTCTTCAGAATCGGCATCAATCAAATCTAAGATAGATTTAATATTGCCTGCCTGTGTGTTCAAATTATGCGAAACAATATGGGAAAAATTCAAAAGTCTACTATTTTGCTTTTGTACCAAGTCAATAGCCTGCTCTAGTTCTAATTCTTTTTCTTTTTGCGAAGAGATATCGGTATGGGTACCAATTACTCGTAAAGGTTTTCCATATAAATCGCGTTCGATAACTTTCCCACGATCTAAAATCCATTTGTATTTTCCTTGACTAGTAAGAACGCGATGGTGATTTTCGTAAAAGGGCGTACGATCATCAAAATGATCTTGGATATCTGAAAAATAGCGATTTAAATCATCTGGATGCACGATTTTGTCCCAACGTTTTGGGGAATCAAAAACATCTGCAACATCTTCATTTAAGATCTTCATGGATTGTGCAGAATAAAATACTTCATCAGTGGCAACATTCCAATCCCAAACGCCAGCAGTAGATGCCTCAAGGGCAAATTTAAAACGTTCCTCACTTACTTTTAATCGATTCTCATTGTCTTTTAGTGTTGTACAATCAGAAATACGACCATAAAAAGCAATACTACCATCAGGGTACAACTCTGGTTTTGCAGCAATTTTTAACCATCGCAACCCTTTCAGAGGCAACTGAACTCTAAACTCAAATTCCCAACTAGTTAAATTTCGTTTTGCTTGTAGCAAAGATTCAAAAAAGGGAACACGATCTGCCTCAACAATGCGTTCATAAATTAATGTTTTGTCACTATCTAAGAAATGTGTAGCCGACAGTTCGAAAAAATTATTAGCCGACCTACTTACCAAAGGGAAGAGGTAGGTATTATCAGGAGCAATTACAAATTCAAAAATTAAATCAGGAATTTCATTAAATAATTTATTGTAAAAATCATTTACCTCTTGATAAGATTCATTTTGGAAAAAATCAAAAACCATATGCTCGTATTAATTATTCGAACTTTATTTCATTAATAAGTCGACAATTTATAAAATAAAAGATGAAGAAAATGGGATTAAGTCTATTTTTTTGAAGATTAAAACAAAAACAATAGCAACTATAAACTTTTTCTTTCTTTAGAAGTAATTAAAAAAGATCGTTTATCTTATTTATTTTTTTCTTGGATGAAAAGTATGCAACACTTCGGTGAGAAAACTGCGATCTAAATGCACGTAAATTTCAGTAGTAGTAATAGATTCGTGGCCGAGCATTAATTGAATCGCGCGCAAATCGGCTCCATTTTCTAACAAATGCGTAGCAAAAGAGTGACGTAATGTGTGTGGACTAATTGTTTTATGAAGTCCGATGGATAACGCCAAATTCTTAATAATCGTGAAAATCATGGCACGCGTTAATTGCCTTCCTCTTCGATTTAAAAACAAGGTGTCATCAAAACCTTTTTGAATATTTAGGTTTGGCCTAACGTGATCCTTATAAATATTGATATATTTTTGGGTCAATTCGCTAATGGGTACAAAACGTTGTTTGTTGCCTTTCCCTGTAATTTTTATAAAACCATCTTCAAAAAACAGGTCCGAAATTTTTAGAGCTACTAATTCAGAAACACGTAAACCGCAACCATAAAGGGTTTCTAGCATAGCCCGATTGCGCTCGCCTTCGTTCGTACTTAAATCAATAGCTTCAATCAAAGCATCTATTTCAGTTACTGATAAAGTATCTGGAAGTTTACGCCCCGTTTTTGGAGTGTCAATTAATTGTAAAGGATCGTCTTTGCGGTATTCCTCAAAAATTAAATAATTAAAAAAACTTTTAAGACCAGAAATTATACGGGCTTGTGATCGCGCATTTACTTCTTTTGCGACATCGTAAATAAATGCCTGCAGTGTTTCCTCAGTAATTGAAACAGGTGACACAGAAAGGTTATTTTTTTCAAGAAATAGGCACAATCGCTCAATATCAAAGGTATAATTGAGAATTGTATTTTCTGACAAACCTCTTTCAATCTTTAAATACGACTGGTATTCTTTGATAAACGTGCTCCAATTCATACGCCAAAGTAAATGTTTATTTTAGCATTAAAAAAGAAAAACTACAAAGATTGGCACAAGAAAACAGTAACTCTACCAATGTAACAATCCATGAGTTAAACAAAAAAACAAATAAAAAGCACAAAAAATGAGTAAACAATCTATTTTTGGACTAATTTTTGAAACTAATTGATTAAAATAACAAAGACAATATTTACACTACTATTCTGTTTTACTTATTGTCACTTATTAAATACTAACTTTTAAATAGAAAAAAATGAAAAAACTGATTTTAGCTGCCATCGTTCTATGCGGAACCACAATGAGTATGAATGCACAAAGTATTAAATTTGGTCTAAAAGCGGGTATTAACTACGCCAACCAATCTGGGAGTGGCATTACTGTAAATAGCGATAACTTTGATAAGGAAGCTATTACAAGCTACCACGCGGGTTTAATTGCTGAAATCAACATTACAGAAGGTTTTGCAATACAACCAGAGCTTTTGTACTCAACACAAGGAGCTACATACAAAAATGCAACTGAAGAGTTTAAAAATGAATTGGGCTACTTGTCTATTCCCGTGCTTGCAAAATTTAAATTAAGCAATGCATTAAGTCTTGACTTAGGTCCGCAAGCATCATTTTTATTAAGCGAAAGAGAAAATGTAGATTTTAAGAAATCTGAAACATTCGAATTTGGTGCAGCAGCTGGTTTAACAGTAAACCTTACAAAAAGTATATTTTTACAAGGGCGCTATGTAGCGGGACTTACAGAAGCTTCTAGAAATGCTGAAATTAAAAATTCAGTAGTGCAAGTATCTGCTGGTTTCAAATTTTAAACCATTTAAAAAAATTAAATCTCTAAACCGTTCCTTCAATTGGAACGGTTTTTTTATTTTTACCAAAACTGAAAAAAACATGAAAATTTGTATTATCAACGGACCCAATCTTAACTTACTTGGAAAACGTGAGCCTGAAGTTTATGGTAGCGAAACTTTTGAAGACTATTTTGATAAGTTACAAAAGAAATACATGACAGTCGAGTTCGAATATTTCCAGAGTAATATTGAAGGAGAATTGATTGGTAAAATTCAGGATGTTGGTTTTTCATTTGACGGTATTATCTTGAATGCTGGTGCTTATACACATACTTCTATCGGTCTGGGTGATGCCATTAAAGCCATTACCACACCAGTTATTGAAGTACACATTTCAAATACCTATGCTCGCGAAAGTTTCAGGCATCAATCCTACTTGTCAGGAAATGCCAAAGGAGTTATCGTAGGATTTGGACTGAAAAGTTATGAGTTAGCCTTACTTTCTTTTTTGTAATTTTTCAAAAAACTCAAAACGAAACGTTTAACAAATTATTAATAGCTTCTTGATAAAGTTCTGTTATTTTTGAGAAAGAAAAAACTTTCATGAAAAAACACTACGCTATCTTTTTGCTGCTCCTTTCTATTTGGAGTCATGCACAAATTAAAGGAACTATTGTTGATGAACAAGGCAAACCACTACCCTACGTTACTATCTTACAAGAGGATTCTTTTTACGGAACAACCAGCAATGACCAAGGTAATTTTGAATTCACTCTGAAAAAAAGCGAAAAACCCGTACTCATTTTTCAGTTTCTTGGTTTTAAAACACAAAAAGTTACGATTGAAACTGCCAAACTACCGTACTCTATTGTAGTTAAAATGATCGAGGAAACTTTTTCGTTGAACGAAGTAGTTATTAGTAGAAATGTAAATCCCGCGTTGGCTATTATTAAAAAAGCAATTGCCGCACGAAAACGAAATACGGAAAAAACCAACCGATTTACCGCCGATTTTTACTCCCGCGGTATTTTCAAATTAGAAAATGCTCCAAAGAAAATATTAGGTCAAAAAATCGGTGATTTAGATGGCGCACTCGACTCTACCGGAACAGGAATTATTTCCTTATCAGAAACATTTTCTAAAATTTCCTTCGAGAAACCCAACAAATTAAAAGAAGTAGTAACTGCATCTAAAGTCAGCGGTAGTAACAACGGCTACAGCTACAATACTGCTCGATCGTCATTTTACGATTTTTATGATAACACTATTGATTTTGGTGTCCCCATGATTTCACCCATAGCTAGTAGTGCGTTTAACTATTACAACTACAAACTAGAAGGAACTTTTTTTGACGAAAACAACAATCAAATTAATAAAATTTTAGTTTCAGCAAAGCGAGATAGCGAACCTGTTTTTGAAGGACATATTTACATTGTTGAGGATTCTTGGGCCATTTATGCAGTCGACCTTGATATAAAAGGATATCGAATGAAAGAAGAATTTGTAGACATCATGACTTTAAAACAGAACTTTAGTTTTAACAAAGCAGCTGCTATTTGGGCAAAAAATACACAAAGTTTGGAACTTGTAGCTGGTGCCTTTAGCGTTAAATTTAAAGGAAAGTACAACTACGTTTATAATAATTACGATTTTATATCTGCCTTTGCACCTAAAACATTTACAAATGAAATTACACGAATTGAAATAAACGCTAATAAAAAAGACAGTACTTTTTGGAATAGTAATCGACCGATTCCGCTTACAAGTGAAGAGAATTTAGATTATATCCGAAAAGATAGTATTTACAAAACACGTAATTCGCCCCGCTATCTTGACTCTATTGATGCCAAGAATAATAAATTCAGATTTCTTAAAATCCTGACCGGCTATACGTACACTAACAGCGTTAAAAAACAAAATTTTAGTTATGATGGCTTATTGAATTTGGGTTCACTAAGTTTTAATACCGTTCAAGGTTATAATTTTGATACTGGTTTTAGATTTACTTCACGTAAAAATCAAGAAACCAAAGGCCAATATACCTCAATTGGCACCAAATTTAATTACGGATTTGCCGAAGATAGATTACGCGCAACAGGTCAATTTACGCATCGTTTTAACAACCAAAACTATGCAACAATTTATGCAACTGGTGGAAGCGAAGTAAAACAATTTAATGCTAGTGAACCCATAAGCAAATTCATGAATAGCATCAGTTCATTGTTCTTTAAAAACAATTTTATGAAGCTATACCAACTAGAATCGGTTGCAATGGGCTATAATCAGAATATTGCCAACGGACTCAATTTAGGCGTGCGAACCAGCTATGAAAAACGCAAACCTTTGTTCAACACAACTGATTTCTCTTACTTTAAAAAAGAAGATTTCTACAGTTCGAATAATCCACTAGATCCAACAAATGAGTTATCGGCACCATTTGAAACACATCATTTAGTGAAAAGTAATTTACTTTTACGTATCAATTTTGGAAATAAATATGCTACGCGTCCTGACGGAAAATTCAACATTCGCAACAGTGATTACCCCACTTTGTACTTTGGTCTAGAAAAAGCTTGGGCAGCATCTGATAAAAAATATGAATTTGAACACTGGAATACGAGCGCTTTTTATGATTTAAAGTTAGGCAACAAAGGCCTATTGGGTATCAATCTGAAAGCAGGTTTGTTTACCAATGCAAAAAACATCGCATTTACAGATTACAAACATTTTAATGGTAATCAAACCAATATTGGACAAACGGCTCGTTATTTAAACACTTTTAAATTGTTACCGTACTATTCACAAAGTACGAATGATCGCTACTTTGAAGCGCACACAGAGTACAATGACAACGGATACTTGATGAATAAAATTCCACTTTTGAATAAATTAAAATCGACTTTGATTTTGGGAGCGCACCAACTGTCAACGCCTTCGGCAAAATCCTATTCAGAACTTAGTGTTGGTTTAGACAACCTTGGTTTTGGAAAATTAAAATTGTTTCGTGTTGATTATGTGCGATCTTTTCAAAATGGAGTCTCCAAAGACGGAGTGGTTTTTGGTTTGAAAATTTTAAATGTTCTGGAATAAATCTAAAATATCTTTAATAGTTTCAAAAAAAAAACACCCAGTTGGGTGTTTTTTTATATCTATTTAATTGGGTTCAACATGAATTAAAACATGACCTAGCTCTGGAATGCGCTCTCGCAAGGTATCTTTTAATTGATGTGCCAAATCGTGACCTTCTTTTACAGAAATAGTCGAATCGACAATAGCGTGCAAATCAACATGGTATTGCATGCCTGCTTTTCGAATAAAACATTTTTCAGTATCAATAATTCCATCAACTTGCTGCGCTACTTCCCGTATTTGATCAATCAAATCATCATACAAATGCTCATCCATTATTTCACCTAAAGCAGGTCTGAAAATCAAATAACTATTGTACAAAATAAAAAAAGAGGCGAAAAGAGCCGCCCAATCATCAGCAGATTCGTATCCTTTACCTAAAAACAAAGCAATCGAGATTCCAATAAAAGCAGCTACACTAGTAATAGCATCAGATCTATGGTGCCAAGCATCAGCTTTTAAGGATGAACTGTTGGTTTGAATACTGCGTTTCATAACAACCCGAAACGAATATTCTTTCCATAAAATAATAGCACCTAATACTATTAACGTCCAAGGTTTAGGCAAATCATGTGGTATTCTGATATTAACAATACTTTCGTATGCAATTATAGTTGCAGATGTAATTAAAAAACCAACTACTAAAAACGTAATTAAGGGTTCGGCTCGGCCGTGACCATAGGGATGATTGTCATCTGCAGGTTTATTGGCATATTTGATTCCGAACAAAACCAAAAACGAAGCAAATATATCAGTTGTTGATTCAATAGCATCTGCAATAAGCGCATACGAATTGCCAAAAAAACCAGCAATACCCTTGATTAATGCCAAGGTGGTGTTGCCTATGATGCTGAAATAAGTTGCTTTGATAGCCGTTTGCTCCCTTGACATATATTAAAAATAAAAATCGTTTAAGTAAATGCAGATCACTTGTATTAATTGCTATTTACTTAAACGAAAATTGTGATAAAACTAGTATTTATGCGCGTACAATATTTGCACCAATCGCTCTTAAACGCTCGTCAATACGCTCGTATCCGCGATCAATTTGCTCAATATTTTGAATCGTACTCGTACCTTTTGCTGAAAGCGCAGCGATCAACAATGAAATTCCCGCACGAATATCTGGTGATGACATGGTTGTTGCTTTCAATTGAGACTGAAAATCATGTCCCATTACTACAGCACGGTGTGGATCACACAACATAATTTTGGCACCCATATCAATCAATTTATCTACGAAAAACAAACGGCTTTCGAACATTTTTTGGTGAATTAACACATCGCCTTTTGCTTGAGTAGCTACTACTAAAACGATACTCAATAAATCAGGAGTAAATCCTGGCCAAGGTGCATCGGCAATTGTCAAGATAGAGCCATCAATATCTGTTTTTACTTCATATCCGTTTACGTGAGCAGGAATATAAATATCATCTCCTTGACGCTCTAATGTAATTCCTAGTTTACGGAAGGTGTTTGGAATAAGTCCGAGGTTATCCCAGCTTACATTTTTAATAGTAATTTCTGATTTTGTCATTGCTGCTAATCCAATCCAACTACCAATTTCGATCATGTCAGGTAAAATTCTGTGCTCACAACCACCTAAACTTTCTACCCCTTCAATAGTAAGTAAATTAGAACCAACACCAGTAATTTTGGCACCCATAGAATTCAACATTTTACATAATTGTTGCAAATAAGGTTCGCAAGCAGCATTGTAAACAGTTGTAATTCCTTTTGCCAAAACTGCTGCCATTACAATGTTAGCAGTTCCTGTTACTGATGCTTCATCAAGCAACATGTTCGTTCCTGTAAGTCCATCAGCTGCTTCTACACCGTAAAAATGATCTTCTCTATTATAACGGAATTTGGCACCTAGATTGATAAAACCTTCAAAATGGGTATCTAATCTACGACGACCAATTTTATCTCCACCTGGTTTTGGAATGTAACCTTTACCAAAACGAGCTAAAAGTGGACCTACAATCATGATTGATCCACGCAATGAACCACCTTCTTTTTTGAAAGCTTCAGTTTCTAGGTATTGTACATTTACCTCATCAGCTTGAAATGTATACGATCCAGAACCAATTTTTTGAATTTTAACTCCTAAATTTCCTAGTAGAGTGATTAGTTTGTTGATATCAATAATATCTGGAATATTATTAATCGTCACTTTTTCAGGGGTTAAAAGAACGGCGCACAAAATTTGTAACGCTTCGTTTTTTGCTCCTTGTGGCGTGATTTCACCTTTTAGACTAATGCCTCCTTCTATTTTGAAAATTCCCATTTTTTTACAGTTATGAGTTAAATATTAATTCTTATTTCGTTTCTCTTGCAAAGCTTTCTTGTTTTTAAAAACAATCATGCTCAAACCTCTTGAAATTATTGAGGTTTTCTATTTTGATTTTTATGTGTAGGATTTAATTTTCCTGACTTTTGGTTTTTGTTACCCATAATTTTTGGCTGACCTGGAGGCGTAATTTTGTTCGACATCCGCTTGTTGGTTCTCAGTAAATCAGTAGTATTAAGCAACTCTTCTGAACTTTGTATCAAATTTAATTTACCATCAGATAGCTCATACAAATGCTCAAATATAACCTCATCTTTAACGGTGTCTTTATTCCAACTTAAGTATGATTTCTTCATATGATTGGCAATTACTTTAACCAAAGCACTTTTCATTTCGCCCTCTTCCCACTTGTTGGCCACATCAATCATGTACTTGATATTATTACCATAAAAACGATATTTTGGAAAGTTTTGTGGGTATTGCAACACATCTGGTTTCAATTGCAAAACTTCACGCGATGGAATTGGATAAGGAGAATCGGCCACCAATCTAAAATCAGACATAATGAAAAGCTGATCCCAAAGTTTATGCTGAAAATCAGGCACATCTCTTAAATGCGGATTTAAACTTCCCATAACCTGGATAATGTATTTAGCCGCTTTATTACGCTCTACATCATCTTTGATTACGGTAGCTTGATCAATTAGTTTTTGTAAATGCCTGCCATACTCTGGAATAATCAAGTGAGTTCGTTCAGCATTGTACTCCAAATGATGTACCACATCGTTGGCGTTTTCTTTGATATATTTTGGATTCATATTCGAATGTATCAATTTTTTATTGGTTAGCTTTTTTCGAAAATAACATCTTTCGAAATAGCCTTCAAAAAAATTATAATGTTTATTTTTAAAGCGATACGATACCTTCGATCACAGAAACTTCTTGGTATTTATTTATAACTTGTTGTGCATCCGTCATCATCACATCAATAGAAACGCTTGTAAACTTACCTGTTTTGGATGCAGTGGTTTTAATGACAGCTCCTAAACCATCAAAGGACTTGTGCACAAACTCAACATTAGTAGGGGTTGTGGGTACAATAAATTTGAATAAATAAGCTGAAGGCCAAGTAGTACTCGACTCTAATTCGCCTTTTAAACGATCATAAAATTCTTCCGTCTTTTTGTCCATTTTCGGTATAAAAAATAAAAAGCAAAGATACGGTTTCAAACGTAAAATATGAATATTGAACTGTGAATTTTTGAAAGCTTGCATTTTAAATGACTTGAATTTTTCAAATCCCAATAAGTTTAAGTAAATTTGCGCCTTATTTTTTAAAAGTGCAAAAAGAAATCATAGTTATCATTGGCGGTCCAGGAACAGGAAAGTCTACATTAATAGACGGTTTAGTAGAAAAAGGACATTGTTGTTACCCTGAGATTTCTCGGGAGGTAACACTTGAAGCCAAAAAACAAGGAATAGACCAACTTTTTCTTGAAAAACCTTTACTTTTTAGCGAAATGCTATTGGAAGGACGTAAAAAACAATTTGAAAATGCTTCAAAAGAGCCACATAAAGTTGTATTTATAGACCGCGGAATTCCAGATGTATTAGCGTACATGCATTACATAGGCGACACCTATCCTGACAGTTTTGACGCAGCTTGCAAAGAGCACCTTTATTCTAAAATTTTCCTTTTGCCACCTTGGGAAGAAATTTATACAAGCGACGAGGCTCGTTATGAAAACTTTGAACAAGCTCAAATTATTTACAACCATTTGGTAGACACGTACCAAAAATACGGTTACAATTTGATTGAAGTGCCTAAAGACACCGTTGAGAATAGGATTCAATACATTTTAGAGCGCATATAATACTGATTTTTTGTTTCTCATTTAAAATTACGTATCTTTTACTCCAATTAAACACCAATAAGTTGGTACCAATGAAATTTGCCCTGTATGCAAGAAGCAGTTGCTATTCTTCAAAAATATTGGAAACACGATACATTTAGGCCGCTACAAAGCGAAATTATTCAATCTGTCTTAAGCGGAAAAGATACTTTTGCGTTATTGCCAACTGGTGGTGGCAAGTCGGTTTGCTTTCAAATTCCAGCTTTAGCACAAGAAGGGATATGCTTAGTCATTTCGCCATTAGTGGCTTTGATGAAAGATCAAGTTGCCAATTTAGCCGATCGCAATATTAAAGCTATTGCCTTGACAGGTGCTATTCGATCTGATGAAATTATCGATTTATTGGATAATTGTCAATATGGCAACTACAAATTTTTATACCTTTCGCCCGAGCGTTTACAATCTGATTGGATTTTAGATCGGATCAAAGGGCTGCCAATAAATTTAATTGCAATTGACGAGGCACACTGCGTATCACAGTGGGGTCATGACTTTAGACCTGCCTATTTAAAAATAAATATTCTAAAAACGTATTTCCCCAATACGCCTTTTATCGCACTTACTGCTACGGCTACCGCAAGGGTAAAAGAAGATATAATCAACCAATTAGGACTACAGCAACCCACTGTTTTTGAGCAATCATTTGCGCGAGCTAATATTGCCTACATGGTGTTTGAAGTTGCTGATAAATTTTTTCGAGTTGAGCAAATTTTGACAAAAAATCCGCAAACAGCAATAATTTATGTTCGCAACAGAAAATCGTGTCTGGATATTGCAGCCCAACTCAATTCACGAGGATTTAAAGCTACCTACTATCACGGAGGACTTCACGCAAAACAAAAAGACAAAAACATGCAGGCATGGATGACCGAAAAAGTGCAAGTTATGGTAGCTACTAACGCATTCGGGATGGGAATTGATAAGGCTAACGTAAAAACGGTTATTCATATTCAACTTCCTGAAAACATGGAAAACTATTATCAAGAAGCAGGAAGAGCCGGTAGAAATGGAGACAAAGCGTTTGCTGTTTTACTCACAAGCCCATCTGACATTGATCAGGCTCAAGGCCAATTTATAGCTGGCTTACCTGACAAGGCTTTTTTGAAAACCATGTACGTTAAATTGTGTAATTATTTTCAAATTGCTTACGGTGAAGGAATACACGAAACTTTCCTTTTTAACCTAAATCATTTTTGCTTGCGCTATAACTTTCCTCCGGTTCGTACCTATCAAGCACTTCAGTTTTTAGATCGTCAAGGAGTAATTAGTCTGTCTCAGGAATTTTCAGAAAAAATAAATTTACAATTTTTGATTCCATCCAAAGAGGTAATTCGATACACCAGCCTGAACCCAAATGACGAAGAAATTATCTTAGCCATTTTGAGAACTTATCCAGGTATTTATGAAATGCCAACTGCGTTTAACTTGGCACTCATCGCAAAAAAATCAAAACATACCGAAGCTCAAGTACAAACTGTTCTTCAAAAATTAAAAGAAAAAGAGATCATTTCGTACCACGCCAAAAACAACGACGCGACTTTAATTTTTAATGAAATAAGAGAAGACGATAGAACAATTAGTAAGGTAGCCAAATATCTTGAAAAGCAAAACGAACTAAAAAAAGAGCAATTAAAAGCTGTAGTAAAGTATGTTAGCAGTACCACTAGTTGTAAAAGCAATTCAATTTTAGCCTATTTTGGCGAAGAAAACAAGACAAATTGTGGTATTTGCTCGTATTGCATTACCCAAAAAAAGCCAACAAGAAAAAGTGATGCGCTTGATACAAAAATACTGCAATTACTGGAAGAGGGCGACAAAAGCTCGCGTGAATTACAATTTATGACACAAAACAGAGCCGAACAACTTATACCAATTTTACAAGAATTACTAGAGAGCTATCAAATTAAGATTTTACCAAATAACAAATATACCTTAGTCAAATAATGGAAAAATTACGAATCGTATTCATGGGAACGCCCGACTTTGCTGTGGGAATTCTAGATAGTATCAAAAAAAATGGGTTTGAAATTGTAGGCGTCATAACAGCTGCTGACAAACCTGCTGGACGTGGTCAAAAAATAAAATATTCTGCAGTAAAAGAGTATGCACTAGCCAATGACCTTCACTTATTACAACCAACAAACCTGAAAGACGCTGATTTCATCACGTCTTTAAAAGAGTTAAATGCCAATTTACAAATTGTGGTCGCTTTTAGAATGTTACCAAAAGTAGTTTGGGAAATGCCAAGTTTAGGCACTTTTAACTTACACGCTTCACTCCTACCTAACTATCGCGGAGCAGCACCTATTAACTGGGCTATCATCAACGGTGAAAAAACCACCGGTGTTACCACTTTTTTTATTGATGATAAGATTGACACTGGCGCTATGATCCTGAAACGTGAAACCAACATAGATTCAAATGAAGATGCAGGGACACTTCATGACCGATTGATGCAATTAGGAAGCGAGACGGTTTTAGAGACCTTAGAGAAAATAGCAAACAATGATGCCACTACTACGACTCAAGTTGAAGACAGCAACATCAAAACAGCCTACAAACTAAATAAAGAAAACTGCAAAATAGACTGGTCAAAATCTGCCGTGGAGATTCACGATTTAATTCGCGGGCTATCTCCTTACCCTGCAGCTTGGAGTTATTTTGTAGATCAAGAAAACGAGTGGAATGTAAAAATTTATCAAGCAACATCCCAGATTGAGCAGCATCAATTTGAGATTGGACAAATTATCTGTACCAAAAAAGAAATGAAAATTGCGGTTAAGGATGGCTTCGTGCAAATATTAAACTTACAATTCCCTGGTAAAAAAAGAATGAACACTGCAGAATTCTTAAATGGTGTTTCGTTTTCGGATGGCGCAAAAGTACAATAAACCCCGTAAAAACAAGGGTTTTAGAGTTTTCACAAGTTATTTATGAACAAAAAAATCAAGTTATTAACAAAACCATCTAAATTAACACAAAAGACTTGCAAGGAACGGAAATCCTCCTAAATTTGTGTATTAACAATTTATTTAACCAACAATTAATAACTATTTATTATGAACAAATCAGAATTAATCGATGCTATCGCTGCGGATGCAGGAATTACAAAAGCTGCTGCAAAACTAGCTTTAGAGTCGTTTTTAGGAAACGTAGGTGAAACTTTGAAAAAAGGTGGAAGAGTATCTTTAGTAGGATTCGGATCTTGGTCTGTTTCTTCAAGAGCTGCTAGAGATGGAAGAAATCCTCAAACAGGAAAAACAATCCAGATTGCTGCTAAAAATGTGGTAAAATTTAAAGCCGGAGCTGAATTAGAAGGCGCTGTAAACTAATCGTAATTAGCAATATATAATTAAAACCTTCCTTTTGGAGGGTTTTTTTATATATTTATTCAAAAAAATTTGGCATTATTATAATAAAAACCTTAATTTTAATAAAAAATCAAATCGTATGACTACAGATAAATTAAAAAAAGGATCCCTGCTCATTGCAGAACCTTCGATAATTGGAGATGTATCGTTCAACAGATCGGTGATTTTATTAGCTGATTATAACGAGGAGGGCTCCATTGGTTTTATAATTAATAAGCCACTAAAGTATACGATTAACGACTTGATTCCAGAAATTCACGCGCGCTTCAAAATCTATAATGGCGGTCCTGTGGAGCAGGATAACTTGTATTTTATTCATAACATTCCAGACCTAATCCCTAATAGTATCGAAATTTCTAACGGCATTTATTGGGGAGGCGATTTTGAATTTACTAAAGAACTTATCAACCAAGGCGCTATAAGCAACGAGAACATTCGCTTTTTTCTTGGCTATACTGGCTGGCATGAAAAACAGTTGGAGAGCGAAATGGAAAATAACTCTTGGATCATTACAGCGAATACTTACGAAAACAAAATCATTGGAAAATCAGCCACCCACTTTTGGAAAGAACAACTCATTGAGTTAGGTGGCGATTATATTATTTGGTCTAATGCTCCAGAAAACCCATATCTTAATTAAACATTAGCAATCAATTCGTTTAACTTACCGTTCAATTGTTCTGATATTTGTGTTGTAAATTTCTTTTTTCGGTATTGTGTGATGGGACGAATTCCTTGAATAACATTTGTTAAAAATAACTCATCTGCCTTTTGTAAGTCAAATGGTGAAATAACCTCTTCAACAACTTCAAGTCCATCAATCTTTTTGGCAAGTTGAAAAATTTGCTTACGCATGATTCCGTTTAAGCAACCTTCAGTTAATGGCGGCGTAGTTAATTTGCTGCCTACAAGCATAAATAAATTTCCTTGCAAAGCCTCGACCACATTTTTTGTATCATTAAGTAACAAGCAATTATCCAAACCATTTTCTGACGCAAATATACTTCCTGTAATATTAACTAACCTGTTTGTTGTTTTAATAGACGAAAGCAACTGTTTGGCTATGTAAAAATCTTTAAACAAGTCAACCTCGTAAACAGAATTTTGAAAAACATAGGTAGCATTTTCAAGAGGCGCAGCATGAATTAAATACGATATTGTATTTGTAGTTGGCAAATAAAATCCTCCGTCGTTGCGATACACAGTAATACGTGCTCGAGCAGAGGCAAGAATATTTTGCTCTTTAACCACTGACAAAACCTGCTCTTCTAGAAATTCCATTGTAAAATTCATAGGAATATCCATACGAATCACACGCATAGCAGCCATTAGCCTAAAATAATGATCTTCTAGAAAAAGGATTTTTCCGTTACTTATTTTAAGCGTTTCAAAAACAGCATCTCCGTATAATAAGCCTCTATTTTGAGTAAGTTCTGTATTGTCTTGTGGTAGTAGTGTTCCGTTAAAATTAATCATAAAAAAAGCCCTAAATTAGATTTAGGGCAAAGATAAGTTTTAAAATATGATTTTTTATACAGAACCAATAAGATGTTTTAAATCAGAAATCTGATTTTCCCACAGTAGTTTCGCCTCATCAATTTCTCCTTTTTCGGCAAAATCAACTACCATCAACGAAACATCTTTTGTTAATTCATCAACTAAAATATGTAGTTCAAAAAAATACTCTGAATCCTTGTTACTATCATCAACCCACTTGAATTTAACTTTCTCACCTGTTTTTTTAGATGCCAAACGTGCTTTTTCTTGCGAATCGTTCCAAATAAAAGTAAAAAACTCGCCTCGTGAATTAACATTATCTGCAAACCATTCTGACAATCCAGATGGCGTAGAAATGTACTGATACAGCAATTGAGGTGATGAATTGATAGGGAATTCGATTTCGTAACGTACTTTTTGATCCATGAGCTACATTTAATTTTTTGGAAATATATAGAATATAACTACAACAAAAAAGCATTTTTAAAAATATTTTTTTTTCTTCACTTTATGCTTGCAAGGTCTAAAATAGTTACTATCTTTGCACCCGCAATCAGGAATAGTTAACCACCTGACCATGGCGAGATAGCTCAGTTGGTTAGAGCGCAGGATTCATAACCCTGAGGTCCCGAGTTCAAATCTCGGTCTCGCTACAAGTTTTAAAAATCACAAAGTCTAGATTTTAAGCGGTATTAAAGCAATTTAATACCGCTTTTTTATGTCGAATTTATTACGATATTTACAATCTGAACACGATTTTGAACACGATTTGAAAGAAAAGAAGAAATACTCCGAACCTAAGATCTACGATGCAGACGGTGATTTGTCAAAACGTTGGTATGTTTATTTTTCTTTTAGAAAAACTGCTGATCTATCCCTAATTAGATTTCCTAGTAACATTTATGCTCCGCAACATCTTGATAAAAAAGGGAGAGTTCAATGGTTAAAAAGTATCCAACGTAACTTATCGATACTTTTAAAGGACGGCTTCAATCCCTATGACCCAAATAACAACTTTGAATTTGAAAGTGAAGAAAGTTTAAGCCATTCTGTAAGAGAAGCTTTTGAATTTGCTTTGAATATTAAAAAAAGCACCTTAGCAGGTACGTCTTATCAGGGATTAGAGGGCAGAATGCTGCGATTTGAAAAATGGCTAAATGAAAATGGGTTTAAAAACAGCCTAATTACATCCGTAAACAAGAAAGTGGTCACCTCCTACTTAAACGAAATTTTAATTGCTACATCGGCTAAAAACAGAAATAACACGCGTACTGACATCAGTTCTATGTTTACTATTTTAGCAGATAATGAGATTATTCCTGACAACTTTATTCATAAAATTCCAGTTTTAAAAAGTACTCCCGAGAAAAATAAATCTTTTACTAGTGAGCAAGAAACTGAAATTTTCAAATATTTAAACGAAAACAATAAGTTACTATCACTGTATGTTAAATTCATTTCATTTAACTTTTTAAGACCAGTAGAAGTGAATCGTATTAAAATTGGTGACATTGATTTAAATGATAAAATTTTAAAAATTAAAACTAAAACAGGATTCAAGGTAAAGAGGATCCCACAACTACTTATTGATGAAATTCCTGATCTCTCCCTTTATAAAAGTGATGCGTATTTATTTGGAAGAAAAGATTTTGGCCAATACTGGAAGGCCTCAGAAAATAGTAGAAGAAATGATTTTTCGGATTATTTTTTAGAAGTCAAAAAGAAATTTGGTTTTGATAAAAATTACGGATTGTATAGTTTTAGACATACTTTCATAACTAAACTTTACAATACCTTCATAAAAGAAATGACGCCAGATGAAGCCGAATCAAATATAATGTCTATCACTGGTCACACCAGTAAAACGGCTCTTAGAAAATACTTAAGGGAGATAAATGCTTATATCCCGGATGATTACTCAAAGTATATAAGATAATTTATAAGCTTATAAGATCGAATCAGAATTGTATGAAAATAAATTAAGCTTAATGTTAAACCATTTTCTGGTTCATACAAAACAATTTATTAATTGCTTTAATAACATATGTATCGAATATTTTAAACTGTAAGAGGATAATTTTTCGCGAACTTAAATTCCACGACATAAAATAGAACTTTTGAAAAAGTAATTACTTTGATATTATAGGTATACCCTTAATATTATATAAGAAACAATTTATTTTTAGAATACGTATTTCCGGGCCTTTAGATGAAGTAAATATGTAAGCAAACGATTTTTTCTTTAAATTTTAAAAATTTTACATCAAGGCTTTTAACTAATAATATCTATAAAAAAATAAAGAGCATCTTTTTGTTAAATCTCTCACCTATTTGATTTCATTTTTCTAAGTTTGCGACATTGGTTTTTCATACTTAACCGACCTATAATGTTTGATTTTAATTAAGTCACCTAATTATTTCAGTCACATGTACTCACCTATTTTTCTTCTTGAAGACCATAAATATGTTACCGAAGCATATATCAGAGCACTCAGATCTATATCCTTTGAAGGCGAAATAGTCGTTTCCTATTCTTTGAATGAGGCGTACAAAAAAATAATAGATTCTGATTTAAAAGAACTCCAATTAGCCATATTAGATTACAGTATGCCTCCTTGTCAGTTAAATAATTTGAAGAATGGCGAGGACATCGCTAATATAATACGTGCAAAATTTCCAGAGACTAAAATTATTTTCATTTCAGCAATCCTATCAAGTTTCGAGCTAGAAAGTCTTTTGAAAAACGTCAATCCTGAAGGTATTGTTGAAAAATCAGATATTGATTTTAGCGATTTATCTATGATTTTAAAAAAAGTAATTGGCGGCGAGGTATTTTATAGTCAACGAGTTCATAAAACGATCGATGAAAATAAAGCAAAATATCATTTTTTGGATGCTGTAAATTTGAAGATCATTGAATTAATATCTCAAGGAATAACAACTAAGAATTTACCCAATTATCTACCACTATCTTTAAGTGGAGTTCATAAAAGAAAAGCCAAAATCAAAGCGGTTTTAAATATTGATAATGGATCTGATGAAGCGATAATTAAAGAAGCAAGAAAAAAAGGATTCCTATAAATATAGAAAAATAGATTTAACATTTAGGGTAGTTTTACTACCCTTTTTTATTTTGAAGTAGTTTTAATTTTGAAAAAAAATAAAACACATGACAAAATACTACACACTACTATTTTTTATATTCTCACTTTTCTCTTCTGCACAAGACAAAATACTATTTAGATATGACAATGCAGGTAATCAAACATTACGTGAAATCTGCATCAATTGTTCTGCTAGAACATCTTCTAAATCCATCAAAGAATTAAAAAAAGAAGATTTACTTGAAATAGATCAAATTTCATATTATCCTAATCCAGTTATTGAGGAACTATTCTTGTCATGGAAATTAACTCCAGAAAAAACAGTACAGAAAATCGAGGTTTTTACAATTAGTGGTAAGTCATTACAAGCATACTTTCCTAAATCTGATCAAATAAGTATTGGTTTTTCAAGTTATCCCAGCGGTATTTATTTTGTGATTCTAAACTACAACAATGGAGAGTCTAAAACAATTAAAATTGTTAAAAAGTAAACATCAGCATTACTTTAATCTTACACCAATAGAAAATCTTTCATAAAACCATTACACACTAAGATATGAAAAAAATATACTTATCATTATTTTTATTTTCATTTTTTCAAATAATCATTGCGCAAAACTTTACAGATACAAAAGGAGAATTGCAAATTAGTAGCTCAGGAACTGCTTCTTATAATTTGCCAATAGCTGTACCTCCAAGTATCATGAACGTGGCGCCTGTAATCAACCTTACATATTCAAGTGGGCTACGCGGCGGGATTGCTGGACAAGGATGGAGCATTAATACCATATCATCTATTGCTAGAATTGCTACAAGACGAGATATTGATGGATTTGTGGATGGTGTTGATTTTGACGCTGATGACAAACTTGCTCTTGATGGACAACGATTACTAATTAAAACAGGTACTTACTGGGCAAATGGTTCGAGCTATGAAACAGAATACAAAAGCAATACAAAAATTGAATGTGTAAATCAGGGTAGTATAATTTACTTTATTGTAACGGCTCCTGATGGATCTAGGTCATGGTATGGAAGCACACCAGATGGCAGCCAGAACGCCAAATCAGCAACTGCATGGCATATTGTTCGTTACGAAGATGTGAATGGGAATAGAATAGATTACAATTATACTAATACTGCATACAATAACACTAACCAATTATACATTAGCAGTATTTCATTTAGCGGGAATCCCACTGCAGGAATTGCATTTCAAAATTCAATTGTTTTCAATTTTAAAAATTCAAAACGTGTGGAGCGCGATTTTATCGGTGGAAACTCGTCTTATGCTTCTAAGATATTAGATAATATTGAAGTACGAACAAACAACACTCTTTTTAGAAAATACCAATTGTCTCATAGTGTAGATCCTTCTCTGGGCTATGAAAGAGTAACCAATATTAAAGAAATTAACGCACTAAATGAAGAATCTAATCCTGTTGAGTTTCAATATGAGCAAAGCCCAACAACCCCTGTACGTAAAGAAAAGGCATATACTAATAATTTAGCTTTTGATAAAACAGATTTAACAGGAGATTTTGATGGAGATGGTCGTTTAGATTTTGTTGCTAAAGATAAAGTGTATACAAACCTTTTTAAAGCAGATTCAGGAAACGTACCAATCAATTTACCAACTAATAATGGTAGGCTTTTTTCAGGTACAACTTTAACAAATAATAAGATAAATCAGTTTCAGTCTTTAATTTATGTACAAGAAACCTATAATACAATTGAATTTAAAACATATAATTTAATTGCCAATTCAGTTTCATTGATAAATACTAAAGTTATTAATTTTAATAATTTAATTACGTATAACCCTAGTTTAGATGATCCAAATTGTGGCGGTTATACAATTCCAAATAAAATTCAAGAGAACATGTATCTCGAAGGTGATTTTAATGGTGATGGTATTAGTGAATTTTTGATTGAAACATTTACAAATACACAAAGTTTCAGTGGATTTTTTGAAGATTATTATCAAGATGGAACGGTTAGTTATTATTGTATTGATCAGACTGCATCTGATGGAAAAGAGTTTTATTTAGTAAATATTGACCCTAACGCAAACACAACGCTTGGACAGAAAGATTTTGCAGTCATCCCTAATGGGAACTTATTAGAAGGTTATAGAAGGTTTGTTATGGATTTTAATTCGGATGGTAAATCGGATATTTTGATAATTAACAACAATAAAACATACAAAATTATAGGTTTTAAACAGCTCAATACTGCACCTTGGATTGAGTTGGAAATCCTTGGATCTGGTTCAATTGACAAGTTTTCAGAAACAAAACAAATCCTTTTTGGAGATTATAATGGAGATGGCAAAACGGATATCATGCTTCCAGATACTGAAGGAGGAAGTGGAAATACATTATGGCATATTTACTACAGTAATCCAAAAACATCTGGTGGTGATTTTTTTACAAAAGAAAGTCACAATATTGTTGAATATTGGCCTAATACAGGTTCAACATATAATACGCAAACTCATTTCAGTACTTACTATGCCATAGATGTTAATAAAGATGGTAAATCAGATATTGTGCGTGTTTGGAGAAAATATTACAAACCAAAATGGACGATAAACGATCACAATACTCAGTGGTGGATTACGGCATTTACAAATAATATAGGGAGCACGTTGAGCGGAACAACATTTCCTCTAAGTTACAATTCAGATAACGAAAATATAAGCCCAATATTTGGTCCTCAGCATTTTAATTCAGATTCACCTGACATCCCAATTCCTCTGGCGTCAAACTATAAATATAACGGAGCCAATACGGAACTAGTATTGATAAGGGGACACTATAACAAAATTGAGTATTACCAGTTCAACAAAAATGTTGAAACTGAAAATAGACTTATATCTGTAACTGAATCTAGTGGAAATATCAAACAAACTATTGATTACAAACCAATGGAGGCAAGTAATTCAAGTTACGGCAACTCATCAACCGATTTTTATTCCTCAACCGGTACAGTAAGTTATCCTAACATTGAAATTATTCGCAACCCCACTAGTTTTCTAGTTTCTAAACTAACTGCTACTATTAATGGAATGTCCAAATACCAAGATTTTAGATATAGAGGATATGTGTCTAATTATGAATACGGTACCGTAGGTTTTATTCGTTCTACCAGAAGCAGTTGGTACAGGACGGATTCAGATATAAAAATTTGGTCTACCCAACACAATGATATAGCACTAAAAGGAGCTACTACTCTTTCATGGTCAAGTACAAATGCAAATACTGTTTTTGATGCAGTTCCTACAGATTTATTAAGTTCGAAAACGAACATTTTTGATACGTATACTCATCCTATCACAAAAGTTTATAATGTCTTATTAAACAAACAAATTACAGTTGACAATTTAACTGGTGTAACAACCGAGGATACTTTTACTTATGATGGCTCAGTGTCTTCTAATTCATATTATGGATTAGAAACACAACGAGTTTCTAAAAAAAGTATCGGTTCTGCGATACAGGGAACAGCAACAACTACCACAACCTATGAAAATAATCCTTTCGGTACAGGGTTAAATTATTATATAGGACGTCCTAAAACAGTTGCTACTTCAACATCTATTTCAACAGGTGATACGAGAACTTTTAATGAAACGTATACCTACTCTGGAACAAATTTGTCCAAATCTGAAAAAACAGGTCATAATACAGGTTATGCACTTGTTGAAGATATGACTTACGATGCGGTAGGGAATTTACTAACAAAAACCATTAGTGCTCCAGGTGCTTCAAGTCCTGTTGCCTCAAGAACTATAACCGATGAATATGATAGCACTAAGCGATTTGTTCTCAAGAAAACAGATCATCAAGGATTTATTACTCAGTTTACCTATAATACTCTGGGCCAAGTATTATCATCAACAAATTATATGGGTGTAGTTAGTACTAATGGGTATGATAATTGGGGCAAACTGACTAATTCCACAGTATTCAATGCATCGCCAACACCTCTTACAACTACAACTGTCTACAACAAATTAAGCTCTGGCGGATATACTACAACAACTACAAACAATGTAAGTGGATTATCTGTTGTAGAATATGATGTACTCGGTCGTGAAGTACGCAACTCAACAAAAGGATTGGCAGCTGGATCAATGATCTCAACAATGATATCTTATGACGCATTAGGCAGGAAATCATGGGTAAGTGAACCGTATTTTTCATTCCCAAATAGATTTACTAATTATGAATATGATTATTTACAACGTCCCGTAAAAGTAACAGCACCTACTGGTCGTATACAAACTATATCCTATTCAGGATTAACGACTACAAGTATTGATGACGGAAAAACCACCACTGCAACGCTTGATGCTTTAGGGAATAAAATAGAGACTACTGATCCAGGTGGTGTAATTGCATTCACATACTACGCAAACGGTCAATTAAAACAGTCTAATTATGAAGGACATAAAGTAACGATCAATATTGACGGATGGGGTAATAAAATTTCCATGAATGATCCTAACGCGGGTAACTATACGTATACCTATGACGCTTTTGGACAATCCTTAACAGAAACTACCCCGAAAGGAAGCACAACCAACACCTATGATACTTATGGTAAATTAATCAAGAAAAAATTAGTAGGTGATGGTACAGATATTGAAACGATTTATTCTTACAATTCATTGGCGCAACTTACTAATGAGACTAGTAAAAAATCCACTGGTGCTAGTATAGATGTTTTTACATATGGATATGATAGTCTAAATCGCCCATCTACAACCACCGAATCTAACAGTAGATTTGCCCAAACTAAGTCCATCACCTATGATACATTTAGCAGACCTATTACAGGAACTACTACCACTCAAGAATTGATTACGGGTATGGTAGCAACTGTGCTAACCAAAAATAATTACAATGCTTACAATGGTATCATGGATAAAATTACCGATGGTAATGATGCCTTACTATGGCAACTTAATACAGCTAATGAAAAAATGCAATCTTTGACGGAGACTTTAGGAAACGGGATTGCCATTACAAATGCGTATTCAGTTGATGGCTATTTTAGCTCACAAAAACATCTTTTAGCCAATACCGCTATATTGCATAATACTTATGATTTTAATGGTATTAAAGGAACACTAAACAGTCGCCAAAATATTGCATTGGGCACTAGTGAAAGTTTTTCATATGATAACTTAGATCGTTTGACACATTGGACAAACCCATTAAATGGAACGATCGATTCAAATAACTACGATAATAAAGGGCGAATTACGAGCAACAATAAATTAGGTTCAGTAAATTACAACACAGATGTAGCAACTGGAATTTATAGAAAGAGTGCTATTGTACTAACTCCCGAAGGCAAGAATTATTATAATACATTACCTAAACAAGTAGTGAGTTACACCATGTTCAAGAGCCCTATAAGTATAAATGAGAGCGACAAAGGCAGTACTACTTTTACCTATAATTCTCATTTGTCCCGTCAAACTATGAATTATGGATTTACCATTACCCCACCCTCAACAACAGGAGTGTATACTAAAACCAAGGATTACACCGATGATGGTACGGTAGAAATTATAAAAACCCCTACTACAATAACAATCCGCACATACATAGGAGGAGATGCCTATGGTGCCCCACTGTATGTAGAAAAAATAAAAACGCTTGCCACGGGAGTTGTTGTAGACAAAAAATACTACCTGCACCGAGATTATTTAGGTAGTATTATTGCCATTTCTGACGAAAATGGAGCGGCAATTGAACGCCGTCATTTTGATGCTTGGGGAAATTTAGCTAAATTGCAACAAAATGGTGTGGCAATAGCTTTACCTACAGATGGTACCGCTACAAAACTACTTTTATTAGATCGTGGTTATACAAGTCATGAACACCTCTCTGAAGTAGGCTTGATTCACATGAACGGTCGCTTGTACGATCCTGTTTTACGTTCTTTTTTAATGCCTGATAATTTTATCCAGCAACCAGATAATACCCAAAATTACAACCGTTATGCGTATGTCTTGAATAACCCATTAATGTACACGGATCCTAGTGGGGAACTTGGTTTTTTAGCGGTTGTTCTAATAGGTGCTTTAGTTTCTGCAGCGACATATACCATGACAGCTTTGTTAGCAGATGTGCCTTTTAGTGTGGGCGGATTATTGAAAGCAACGTTTATCGGCGCCGCGAGTGCTGCAGTTACGTTTGGGATTGGTAGTGCTTCAACTTCGATGTTTACGAATTTTTATTCGCAGGCTGCTTTTCAAGCCGTTGCACATGGGACTTTTCAAGGAACTATGACAGCTATAAGTGGCGGAAAGTTTTGGTCTGGCTTTGCAGCTGGTGCTCTGAGTAGTATTGCAAGTAGCGCTTGGGGTGGTGGCACAACGAAAACAGAAGGTTTCTCCGCAGAAAACAATTGGGCTTACGGTGCAAAAACAATTCATCATGCAGGTCTCGGTGCAGGAACAGGAACCGCAGGAATGATTGCATTTGGTACAGTTGCTGGCGGTGCAGGTGCAGCATTAACGGGAGGTAATTTTTGGCAAGGAGCTGTTACGGGATTGGTAGTTAGTGGACTTAATCACGCGGCGCATGAGATAGATCCTCCAAGCGGTAAAAAAAATCATCCATGGATGCAAAAATTTTACAAATCTCAATTTATTGAAAATCAATATTTTGCTGCAGAATCAGGATTAAGAGCAGGAAACTATTTTGATTTTACATTGATAAAAAAAGTATTTGGTTTTAAATTGGGAGAATATAGAGAAACTAGCTACAAAGCAGAGTATTTTAATAATAAAGGCAACGTTACTCAAACTTCAAATCATTTTTTTGAAGTCGCAGCTGCTTATTATGTTGGTGCATCATATAAATACAATCTAGGACAAAATAGATTTGAGTCAGCCTCTCTCAGTTTTTTTGGTGTATCAGCAGAATATTCTGTTCAATCTCAATTTGAATCATCTTTTTATTTTGGAATAGATACCGGAGTTGGATTAGGACTAAGTATAGGTGGATTTGCGAATATTAAAGCTGGATGGAAATTTAATTTTTAAATAAACATGAAAAAGAACTATTTATTAAATAAAAGTGTTAATAAAATTATTTTATTGACTTTCGCTTTACCAGTATTTTTACAAATGATATTGATAAATCTAATTAAATTTGTACAAGATGAAACCATTTATTATTTGATTTTTTTAGTTTTTTGGTCTTTATGTTTACCCTATTTTTATTGGTTAAACTTATCTATAAGCTATTTATATTTAAATTCAGGATTGAAACTTAATCTCAGTTTAAGTAGATTCAGGATAAGTATTCTTATAAATATAATGGTTGTTTTAAACTTTATTTTTTTTGTTGGATACATGTTTAGTTTTGTTTTTAACGGTGGAAAACCTGATGTGAATATAATTCTCACATTAATGACAATTCAGTTTGTAGGCGTGATATCATTAATATACAGCAGTCACTTTATTTGTAAACTAATTGTGTCTATCGATTTAAAGCGAGAGGCCAAAACAAAAGATTTAACAATTAATTTTATGTTTTTTTTAATGCCCATATTTGCTGTTTGGATAATTCAAAAAAAAGTAAAAAAGTTGTATTCCGATAATGTTTTATTAGAAACAAAGAATAACAAAAACTTCTAATTTAATAATTAGTTATCCAATCCCCTGCTCGACCAAGCAGAAATTACCAGAAAGGCAAGCGCGATGCCTCTAGCTCGTGCCTAGAAGCGGTATCAGACAAAACAAAATTTAACTACATCCTTAAATAAGGTGTAGTTTTTTTGTTTTAGGTAGAATGCAAACTCTGATTTTCAAGCTGTTGCCAATGGTACGTTTCAAGGTGCAATGACAGCGATAAGTGGCGGGAAGTTTTGGTCAACTTTCGCAATAGGTATATATTTTTTTTTGATGAAATATACAACCAATATATTTTAAATTTACAACATGACAAAACAGCTGGGTTATTTAGCAAATAATTTAATTAAACTATTATTATTTGTTTTAGGAGGTTTTTCAATTCGACTAATCCCATACATAATAGAAAACTATTTTATTGAAGTGAATTTAGATTATGTAAAAATTAATAAATCAGATATAAACGGTAGCTTCATTTTTGGTTGCTTTTTTGGTTGCATTACTTTTATAATACTTAAATTCAATACTTCTGGCAAAGAAAAGTAACAGGACTTGTGGTTAGTGGATTAAATCACATGATTCACAAAACCCCGCTCCTTGACCTATTCTCATGAAAAATTGCGCAAACGTCTTTGACTTTGTGCAATTTTTTTAATTTCTTGATAATCTCTAATCTCTTAAAAGTTACCCGACATGAAATCCTAATTAATCGGACTTGGAATTTTAACTTTTAATTTTTTCCCTTTAATTCTGACCCAACTCCTACTCGAGTGAGTACTAAAAACTAGATAATAATAGTAATGGTACATTGGAGATAACAGAAACACCTACGACCATTATTATACCTGCGCGCATAGGAGGAGATGCATTCGTCACTCCAATTTATGTAGAAAAAATAAAAGCTCTAGCGACGAGAGTTACACTATGTGACATTATTCGAGATGTCAAAAAATCACATCAAATACCAAAATATAGCTTTACTTAAAATTCATAATATATTTTATATGATTAGATTACATAAATCAACTCAATATTATCACTGATCAAAAAACGTCAAAGTTTTTTCAACCACATTTTTTTCATGATAACAAAACTCCCTTTTAATGACCAGATTTATTACATCAGCATACCTAAAATATTTTAAAATAAATTGATACAAACTACAAATGAAGCGTTAACACCTAACTAAAATTTCTCTTGTACTCATTTTTTCGTTACGGGTTTTTCAATAGATTCTCAAATAAATTGTCATATGCTGTTTGCGAGATATAATTTTCATCTGAAGATTCTACGTAAAATATGTGTTCGAAATATAAACCAAAAAAGTAAAATAATACCTTACTCATTTCCCCTTTAATAGTAAAATCAAGTAAGTTTTTTAAGATTTCGGTGTGACTAATTAATGAGCTCTCATTGTTCATCGATAAATTGTTTTCAATAGTATAGGTGAATGACATAGTGCTCATAAACAATTCATTTTTAATGATAGAATCAAAAATGAGTCGCCTTTTAACTTCAGACGATTCTGTAATAAAGTATTGAACTTTCATTTTAAAGTAGTCACTACTATCTATAGAAGTCTCATTAATTTTATTAACAGCTTCAATAAAATTTTCAGATAATTTCGCATTTTTTGAATCAAAATCCGGAGACTCAAATTTTTCAAATAACAATAAATTTACGAAAGGGACGAAAACATTTAATTTTTCATCTTGGTGAGCGGTGTTTTTTTTCTTTTTCATAGTGCATAAAAAATGCGTGAAGCAATAGTCAACTGTCAAAGAGGTACTCGGAAACCCAACAACCAGAAGACTACGCCCACGCAAGTATTTTGCACAGGCGTAAGTCTATCAATTTTGGTTGTTAAAGAAGATTCCGAGTTTTCTTTGACCAAATCAATAGCTTACGCGATTAATAATATTTTTCTAAGTGTAAAATTAGATTTTTATTTCAAAACATTTTTATTGTATTATTAAAATTATATGCTACTTATAGGAGCACTTTTTAAATTTTCTTAGTAAATACTCGACAGCTTCCGCATCTGACAGTATTTTTTTCTTTTTAGTTGCTGTTTTGGTCTTATTCACCAATTCAGATTGCACACCAAGCATAGCGTATAAGCGAGATTTCTCTTTCTCGTTTAATGCTTCTATAACTTGATATGCGGTTTCTGCTAACATGAAGTTTATGGTTTAAGACCTTTCTTGAGTTTGCTTTCTATCTTTTTCCCAATAGTTGGTCCAACTTCTTGTCGATGATTACTTGATTGTCGATGCTTATTCTCGTCGCATTTTGTATCTGTGTTTTCAACTCCAATTGCATTTTCTTTACTTGCTCTAATTCCAGCATCAATTTTTGGAACAGTAGAATGGTCTCTGATTTGTTCATAATTATTAAGTTTAGATTTTATATTTTGCCAAGATATTTTTTTGTGTACATCACTTCCTTTATAAGGTATCTCTTTATACAGAAAAGATATACCTGAAATGTATCCCGTAGTACTTTGATTTAATTTGGTATCTACTCCTCTTTCTTTTAATTTCTTGATAAATAGTTCAAGATTGATATTCGCATTCAGAGTTTCAAAAATGATATTTTGCAACTCTAATCTTGCAGGAACGTCTCCAATTCTCAAGCATTTTTCTATTTCACCTTTACTGAGAACATTGCTTTCTTCATTAAGTATAAGTTTAGTTAAATTATATTTTAGTTCTAATTTGCGAACCAGTGCCTCACTCCGTTTGTAATTTTGAGAATCGCTAACCACATTTCCATCATATTTAACCCTATTTGCTACAACATGCGTGTGCAATAAATCCGTATCCCGATGTAAGAAAATTACATATTGATTATCGTCAAAACCCATACCCTCTAAAAAATCACGGTTTAAGCTTGCAAAATCTTCATTAGTAAGTTTTTCTGAGTCAGAATAAGGCAAATTCAAACTTACATGATATACAGCTCTAGAAAGGTTAGGCTTCAACTGCCTAATAACATTAAACTCTTTGGTTTGTTTTACCACTGAATGTGCCGATAAATTAGAATCTAAAACAATAGCCTCTCCTTTATCTACCTTTTTTTGATTATACTGTAAAACACCATAAAAATCTTTTCCAATGATTTGCTTGGCTATCATATTAATCCAACAATTGATTTTTAATGGTATTTAACTTTTCTTTTAAATTCAATAAATCCTCTTCTAAGCCTTTCAGATTTGGATTACCTTGATTCGCTAGTTTGGCCATTTGGTTAATATTATTACCTATCCGAGAAAGTTCAATTAGGTAATCTCTGTTTAAACCAGGCATAGAAAATTTAGGTAACTGTTTTTTCAAAGACCTAATTCGTATAAATTGAGTAACTGAAAGACCATAAGATCTAGAAAATTCTTCAATTTGAAGTTGCTCATCAAGAGTAAATCTGATATTGATTTGGAACATTTTTAAATCTTGAATATGTTTCTTTGGTCTTGTCATAGCCATTCAATTTTAGGATAAATGAAAACTCATTTATTGGTTTATCTGATGACAAATCTAAAAGGGTAATTGCTAGCAAAAAAGATTTACCGTAATCAAAAAAACGATACGGTAAACCTGATTCCAATTAATTTGAAGATAATTTGAAGATTAATAAACTGAGATTTAAACTTTTCAGAAATTAAAAAAACGATTAAATTTTAGAGAAAAAGCATCATTTAAAAATAGGGCTCTGCCAGATTACAAATTAAACGGGGTGTGGGGTGCAACCCTGCCAAGCCATTCGACCAAAGGGAGGTTTTTGCTATCAAAAACATGGCTTG
This sequence comes from Flavobacterium erciyesense, assembly GCF_018069925.1. Lineage (GTDB taxonomy): Bacteria > Bacteroidota > Bacteroidia > Flavobacteriales > Flavobacteriaceae > Flavobacterium > Flavobacterium erciyesense. The sequence continues at coordinate 65,437 of NZ_JAGPXB010000002.1, forward strand.
CTTCGTGACAACCTATAATTTTAGTTTGGCCTTAAGGGGAAAAAAATAAGCATAAAAAAAACCTTCACTTTTGATGAAGGTTAGACATATTTACTTTTTAGATTAGCAATCATCACTAATCATTTTGGTATAGGTTTCCTTTAAAGTTTCCTCAGCTTCTTTTACTTCAAAAAAATGAAAAGGTGTTTTCAAAATTTCAGAAATAGCATCTTTATAATGTCGTTTTTTATACGCCATATCTTTGCCATTAAAATATTTACAAGGATTTTTTGGATGTACTTTTTGAGGAGTATCTAGAACGTTTTTTTCTTTGTTTCTTATTTCAAACCGTGAAGCTGCTTTATTTTCATATTTCTTTAAATCAGTAAAATCATATGAAAGTCTATCATAAAAATCTTCTTCTAAAACCACAATTAAAGCTTTTCTTCTTGATAGATAATATTTTAAATCTAACTCAATGCAATTAAAAATAGATTTATCGTTAACTATATGGTCGTGTAATAGTTTTAATTGTTCAGACGTAAAAACTACTCCTTCAATTTTAATTGAAATAACCAAAATTTGATCACTATTCAAGTAATCGAATACTTCTCTTAAATTAGCTTTTATCATCTTTTAGGCCCTCCTCTTCTTTTACCTTTGTTTAAATTTTGATCTAACGAAACAATCTCTTTGATAGCTTGTTTTAAATTTAGCTCCCGTTTAAAAATTAAATGCATTTTTTGACAAGCGATACTTCCTAATAAAAAATAATCCCGCATGTTTAAATCCTGTTTTTCAATATGTTTTTTAATAAAAAACGCAAGTAAAACCGCTTCGTAATTTTCTATTGGCTCCTTAATAGCGTCCATTTTTTTATACATTAAATCCCAAAATTCACCTCTACTTTGTGTTGGTTTAATAGGTTGTTTAACAATAGAGCTACCCATAATTGTAGAAAATAATTCTAAAAAATACCTACCATATTCCCATTGTCGTACATTTAATTGATCAATTAATACCTCTTGAGTAAACTCTTTAATCTCTGGATATTTAAAAAAATCTCCTAATCTATAGGGTTTAGAAAGTACAGTATTGAACCATTCTTTTTTAAAGTCTGATAAATTATCTAAGAGTATTAATCCGAAGTTAATGGTGATTTTAAAATAACGATTTGAATCTAAATTGAAGTTTTTTAGATCTGTTCCTGGCAGTTGTTCCAAGTAGTTACCATGTAATTCAATCGCAAATGAAAGTGCAAGCAGAGACTTAAAATCTTGCTCCGAAAAGTACACAAACTCGGTATTTACAAGCTTTTCCTTTAGATCATTATATATTATATATTCTGATTTTAGTGGTGAAAGAACCTCAAATTCATTTAATATCATACTGTTAATTATTTAAGTTTAAAACAAAAAAAAGCTGAAATTATTTAAATAAAAAATATAATTTTTAAAAATATTGATGTATTTTAAGAAATATCCCATATGTAATATTCAAGACAATAATATTCCGAATTAGAATATTTGGTAGTGTATTCATTGATTAGTTTTCACATTAATTAGTTCTAACATTTAATAGTTCTAACATTTAATAGTTCTAACATTTAGTAGTTCTAACATTTAGTAGTTTTAACATTTAATAGTTCTAACATTTAGTAGTTCTAACATTTAGTAGTTCTAACATTAATTAGTTAGTTAGTTTATTAATTAGTTTTTAATTAATTAGTTTATTAATTAATTAGTTTATTAATTAATTAGTTTATTAATTAATTAGTTTATTAATTAATTAGTTTATTAATTAATTAGTTTATTAATTAATTAGTTTATTAATTAATTAGTTTTTAATTAATTAATAAACTAGTTTGCATCTTGTTTTCTAATTAATACAAGAGTGGATTTATGTTTTTAATTTTTTTTTGATTATAAAGAAAGATAAAATAAAGTAATATTTATCTTTCATTATAGGATGCAAAATATGGGGTTTAAGATCAAGGATTGAATACTTTTTCTATATAGACAAGAGTTCTAACAAAATATTTATTCTTAGATTATTTGAAAGCCATTCTGAAACCTGATTACAGTATCCTTCTTTTTACTTTATTAAAAACTTGACTATCGTAAAGGCATCCATTCCAGAGCATTTAATTCTTTTATTGAACCCAAAATAAAACAATTACGTAAAATGAAATTGGAAGTATAGTTACATTTTATGACCTCTTCAAAATTGAAGTAATAGCTATTGATTATTGAAATTGTCCGTCAACAGTGATACGTTTCTATTTTATCTGTAAAGTCAATTTTTCTTGATTTCCTATTATTTGCCACATTAGGAATGTCTACTCTAGTTTATCTAATGCGCTTTTTTGTATGAGGTAGAGTAATCGTTCCCTTTTGGGAAAGCATAATGCTTTATTGTTTATTAGAAAAGAGAATTTTGATTCAGGTTTTTAGCCACCAAATTGACTTCATATGGAAAGGCGAATGCTTCTATAGGATGATGTTGCAACCATTTTGCTTCGTCTTCTGGTTTTAGTATTACCGGTATGCGTTTTTTGATATTGTGTATTTCTGACATGACTGTGTTGGCTTGGGTGGTAACAATAGCATAGGTATTTTTGATCTCACCTGTGATTGTATTGGTCCATTGCGTATAAATTCCAGCGAAAGCAAAGAGATCATCATTCCCAATTCCGATTTCAAATTTGTTTTTATTTTTTCCTTTGCTGTCAAGCCATTGCCATTCATAGAAGCCATTGGTAATCACAAGACATCGCTTGTTTACGGAGTTTTTGAAGGAAGGTTTTTCGCTTATTGTCTCTATTTTGGCATTTAAGGTGAATTTTTTAATGTCTTCATCTTGAGCCCACGCTGGTATCAAACCCCAATTGTAATGCGTAATGATGTTTGGTTTTTCATCAATGATTACTGGGGTTTTGGGATATTCAAAACCATTGGCATGAGTTGCCGGTTTGAATTCTAGTGGATTGTCAATTGTAGCCTTGAACCTAGTTTGTACTTCTACAGCTATTTTAGTTTGTTTGGAATGATAACACATACTCTTCCCTTTAACTTTTTAATTTTCGAGTTCTTTTAAAATTGCATTCACATCTTCTGCTGTTGTGGTTAGTTTTAACTTGCAAAATTTAATTAGTGTTGTGGCTCTTTTTACTTTCTCAGAAAGTTCATCAACTGATATTTCGCCTAGTTCTATTTCGGATACGATACTTTGCAATTCTTCAAAAGCGTTTGTATAATTTAGTTCTTCTTCCATTTTATTCTTTGATTTTTGTGATGGTGCTTTCTATCGTTCCGTTAAAAAGCACTGTTTCTATTGTAGTTCCCTCTTGAAGGTGGGTTGTATCTTTGACTGCTTTACCATTATGATAGGTGATACTAAAACCTCTTTTTAACACATTGACAGGATCCATGATTTGGATGTTTTTTTCAATGTTTCCCAATATAAGTTCGGCATTTTTAATGTTTTTGATGGATGCCGTTTTTATAGTTTCTTGCACTAGAAATACTGTTGCTTGTGATTGCTTGATCCTATTGGTTGCTGCCATCTGAGTTTTATGATACAAAGATTCTAATACGTTACTACTGTTTTTTATAATGAATTGGGATTGCTGCTTTATGGCGTAGCTTGCATTTTTGATTTTGTTTTCATTGTTGTTTAGTATAGTATTTGTCAATGAACGAAACAATTTAAGTTCTGAGTCCAGTGTGGCATTCTCTTCGCTGATCAATCGTCTGGCTTTGTCTATTATTTTTTCTTTTGCCTTCTGAATGGGAACCGAAATATTGTGGAATTTTTGAAGCAGGTATTCAGCGAGTTTTGTTGGTGTTATGGCATTGGTATGCGCGATCATTTCACATACGGTTTCATTGGTGACATGACCAATACCCGTAATGACAGGAATGGGGAATAATGCTATAGCTTTGGCTAGTTCATACTTATTGTAACAGGATAGGCCGACATCGCCACCACCGCCTCTTATGATGGCTACTGCATCAAAATGATGGATCACTTTCTTTATTCGCTCTAACTGAGCAATAATACCCGTTACAGCTTTATCACCTTGTAATATGGATGGAAACAAGAGGTAAAAGAACTTATAATTCCAATTGTTGTTGTCAATTACATTTAAAAAATCACCGTAGCCTTTGCTGGTTTCTACCGAAATAATTGCTAGTCTTTGTGGTAATAAAGGAAGATCTAGCTTTTTGTTTGCATCATAAATTCCTTCTTCTTTTAATTTTTTGATGGTTTGTCGCTTTTCATTCTCTAAATCTCCTAAGGTAAATTGTGGATCAATATCTATAATTTGGAGTGACAGTCCAAAAGCGGGGTCAAAGGAAATTTTAGCCAGAAACAATATTTTAATTCCGTCTTTAAGCGGTTCCTGTAAAATTCTTAGAAAGTTGCGGTTTATATTTTGGTAATCTTCACGCCACATGGTTGCTTTGCATTGGGCTACAATTTTACCGTCTACTTTTTCTATTATTTCAGGAAAACAATGCCCCGAATGACTGTAATGATTCAGTTTGTTCATTTCCGCTTTAATCCAAAAAGAACTTGAATACCGTTGTTCCAGCGTTTTTTTTATGCTTTTGGTTACTTCCAGCAGCGAAAAAATAGTTTTGTCATTGGTTTTCTCAGGCATTCTGACTTTGGATTTATGCATCAAAGGATGGCTCCTTTTATGTTTTATCAAAGATAAAGTAGTTTTTTCAGATTGTTATAAATGGCTCAAAATGATTTAATAAATTTTTGTGGTGAAGAACTAGAAACGATTTTCTTGTTTGTCCAGTATGTTACTATTTCTGTAAGTCTGGTCAGAAAGAAAGTAATCCCTAGCGAACGGGTTAATGATACTTATGGGCAATAGTGATCAAAAATACGATCATAAACCAAAAATTATTTCTCAAAAAAAAGAGGCTCACTTGCCTCTTGATACTCTCTGTCAAAATTTTACGATAACTTAATAAGTGTTGACGGCATGTAATCGGTTCCGTTCAACACGGGTTTCATTGTTCGGCTGCAGCCGCAACGAAACCCTAGCTGTTAGTGGCTGCCTTTTTTTTTACTTTTATAATACATCTTTATACCAAGTAGTTTCGTCTGGAAATCCATATTTTTTAGTGTCAACTTTCCAATTTTCTCCTTCCTTTTTCAATACAAACTGGTCTTTCTTTTTTATTCCGTACTCATAAATAATTTCAACAATAGCGCGGTTTGCAGATTTCATAATAAAAAAAACTTGCGTGTCAGGATAACTTAAATATTCATACTTTGTTGGCTTTCCAAATGATCGACTACCTTCGTCTGATTGGTTCAAACTTATTGGATTTGTGATTTCGCTTCTACGCTTTTTATATTCAGCCCAAAGTTCTTTTTCTCCAAGTTGAACTTGGTTGGGTTCCTTAGGGTTTTTCAAACTCTTACTTCGTACAAATATTTCATGCTCCAGCGAGTTGATTTCTTGTAATTTATTAATTAAAAACTCAAGAATTTCGTCAGTTAATTGTAAAAATTTTTCCTGTGTTTGACTGGTGTTGATGTTTAGTTTTTCAACTACTTTATTTTTCATTTCATTTCTTGCATTGTTTACGATTTGAGAAGTTTCGTCCACTACTTCTTTTTTTGTTGAGTCTTGTTTATTCCCAAAAAGTTTGTCTACTATTCCCATCTTTATCTTTTTAAAATTATAATTGTATATCCAGTTCTAAGGTTTCTGCCAACGTTCCGCTATTAGGTCAACACGGGTTTCATTGTTCGTACTGCGCACGCAACGACACCCTAGCTGTTGTGCGTTCGCTTTTATTTTTGGTTTTCAATTATTTTCTTTTTTAAATCGTCTTTAATGTTTGTCCAAACTGTTCTGGCTGTTATTATTAGTTTTGTATTACATTCAACTTCTGCACCATTGACAATATGTTGATACCAATTTAGGTAATTCCATTCCCTTAGTTTTGGAGAGCAAAGTGCTGAAAATTTCTCGTCCCAATGGACTTTTGTCGCAGTTCTATAAATTAAAGTAAATTTTGAGCGTTTCGGTTTTATTAATAATCTTTCATTTTCGTCAATTTCAATTTCTGTAATCTCGTCTAAACACAAACCTTTTGTCTTAAATTTTATTTGGTCAAAAATTATTCTACCAACATAACGATTTAATTTTGGATTTGCCTTTCTGTAATATTCGTTCCAATAACTAATCATTCTACTTTCGGTCTGATGGTAATATTTTGGATTTTCTATTGCAAACCGTTTGTAGTTTTCCAATTTACTATTATCAAGTTGTTCGTCCAAAACTTCTAATATTTCAAAAATATATTCTCCTAAAAGTTTAAAAGTAAAAGGCGTAATCCAATATTCGTTACTGTTAACTTTTTCCAAGCGACTTTGTCTTACATATCCATTATGGTGTCGAAGATAAATGCAGTTGAGAATAGCTTTTTGATTGTTTGTAAGTTTCTGTTCTTTTTCTAATTCAGGTTCATTAAAATAAAGTCTGTTAGGTATTAATAAATTTTCCCCTTCAAGTAGGACAGTTTGATAGTCTGGATGAATTAAGTTTTCTACTTTATGAATTCGTCCGTCAAATAGTTTTATATCATTCAATGCAAAGGGCAAAATGTCCAATACACTTTCTACGTCTTTTTTCAATGTCCGTGGAAAAGCATTAAGAAGAATTTCTCTGTATTTTGAATGTTTATTTCCTTTGAACCAATTTAGCATTTTCGATGTGATATTTTTTTAAAGTGCCTCATAATTTTCCCGCTCTACAGGCAGTTTGGGCCTAGATTAAGCCCTATTTACGAATTTGCCAAATCATCTCAAATACAAAACCATCTTTCCATTAAGCCCAATGCCTAAATCCATTATTGCGTGTGTTGGTGGCAGTACTTTATTATAGTTGATTATGATTTTTTAATAATTCAATTATATTTTCGGTAAAAGGTAATCGTATTATTTTTTTCCACTTTGTTAATTTAGATTGATATAGTTGGTTTTCCATATTACTAATTAAAATTTCTTTTCTTCCAACATAAAAATTATCAAAATATTCTGTTTTATCCAATGTCTTAGTAAGCCTGTTTGCTGTAGTTAACTGAACATCCACAGATCTAATATTTGACCATTCTATAAAATGAGAGAAGAATAAACTACTCTTCTTTATTCCGTTTTCATCAATTATTACTACTTCAGAAAAATAATTTATTAAAGATATCGTCAAAATGGCTCCTGATGCATATAAAAAAATTAACAAATTTCTCAATACTCCACTGTCCCCCAATCCAATTTTAAAGACGCAGTAGAATATGAAAAATATAAAAATTAAAGGTTTTCCTAAATTAAGAATATTTTTAATTGTCAAATTTCTAATTACAATATTTTTGTTCATTCTTGTTTGAAAATTATATTTTGAATTTAAAGTTATTGTTCATTGCAAGTTCGGAAGTATTGCCACCAATGTTTTGATGCTTTGAGATGGCTGGAAATAGATAACCGCTTAATTTGCGGCTTAACAAAAACTTGATGCAAGACGTTAATTCCACTTAATTCCAGCTATATCAAAACAGCTGTTAGTGGCAGCCCTTATTCTATAGCTAATATTCTTTCTGCTTTATTATTCCATAGTATTATATTTTCCTCCATACTTGAAGTAATAATTCTATCTCCTTGTTTATTCCAAGAAATACCCCATAAATAGTCTTTAGAGTAACCTTCTGAAATAAGGTTTCCTTTGATGTCCCAAATCCTCAGTGCGTCACTTGCTGTTGCTAAGCTGTTTCCTTTTGGATTCCAAACCAAATTCCTATATTCACCTTTACTTATATCTATACACTTTAACAGTTTGCCATTTTCATCCCAATATTGAAGTAAAGATTTATCTTTCTCGTCCCCATAATCTCCTGTTACAAAAAAAGAACCCGAATTGTGCCATGCGACACTCAATATCATAATTTCTTCTTTTCTATGTTTTATTGAATTTAACAGGTTTCCATTAATGTCAAATAAACGTATTTTATCTGAAACGGTTATGAGAATGTCTTTTTTTGGATGCCAATCAATGGCAGTTATGGTCTTTGTATTTTCATTATTGAATTTTCTAATTAAATCACCTTTAATATTAAAAATAAGTATTTCCCCGTCATTGTCTGTAACTGCTAAATATTCACCTGTATAATTCCAATCAATTCCTCTTGCACCATCTAGTGATACAGCATTTAGCTCAATTTTTTCATTAGTTTCTATATTAATAATACTTGATCTGTCACCTGACATTTGTGTAGCTACAGCAATTATATTTTTTGTAGGATGCCATTTTATGCGTGTAATTGTATTTTTAATAAGAAGAGATTTGTATAGTTTTAGATTACTTGAATTATAAATTTTCAAAGTGTCCACATTTCCTCCAATTGCAATGTATTTTCCATTGGGACTCCAATCTGTTGTCCAAAGTATTTCCTTTGTTACAGCATTTTGAGCAAATGTCTGATTGCAGAAAATAATAATCAAAAAATTTAGAAGAGTTACTATTTTAATTCGGATTTTCATTTTGTAGTTTTTTTTTATGGTTGCCACCAACGTTCCGGTACTACAGCGGGTTTGGGACTAAAGTAAGATTTGTTTTTCGGATTTGCCAAATCATACCAAATACAAAACCAACTTTCCATTAAGCCAATTGCCCAAATCCGTTGTAGCGTGTGTTGTGCGTTCGTTATTTTTCTTTAGTAAAAGGCCAAATATAAATTTCTTTTAAGTCAATTTTTTTTTCTAGTTTTTTATTCATCTGATAAAACTCTATATCTTTATAATAATTGCCATATAAAAATTCAATTTTTTTTGGATAAGAATTTAAATCCGTCAATATTTCGGAATTTTTCTCTTTCGTTGTACCTTCTAGATAAAATACTTCAATTTTTGTTCTATCAAAAAAATTTCTACAGAATGATTTTACTCGGTCTTTTTGCACTTTAGGATATCTAATTACCAAATTCACAAGATCTTCATCTCCTATGTCTAACAAAATAAAAGTGTCAAGGCGTAAATCAGAAAAATAAACTTTTGTATTTTCATTAAAACCAATTTTTCCGTCTGAATAATACGATTTATGTATTTCACAAATATCAATTTTGATATTTAGTTCTTTTCGTAATTTTTCAAAGTCATTATTCTCGAAAATTCTTTCATCATCTTCACTATAGAATTCGACAAAAGAGTTCATTTCAACAATCATATTTATTTCAGAAAATTCCATTTTTCTCTCATTTTCGTTATAATGACGCACAACTTGTATATATGCGCAATAAACTTCGTGTATACACCCAAATTAAGATGAATTAACAAAGGTTTATTTAGCTTTATCGCTTTTCAAATATATAACTTTTATTACATTATTGTAATTTAATGGAGATGATTTCCTTAATTTTTAAGCTACAAATGGGAAAGTTTTCTTGATTCATTTTCCATTAGCGGTTGAGTGATTTTAGTTTTTATTTATCTGTTTTGTTATTTGTTGTAAAATATTGTTCTTCATACATATTAGCTTAATAAACAACTATTTTAATCTAGCTTGTCATTCCTTTTTTTTCTTAGTATTGAGTATTATAGTTTAGTGATAGTTAGAAAAAAATATTCATGGAATGATTTTCGTAGCGGGAAGTCAAACATTTTCTTTAACCATTGCTTAATGAAAATGCTTAGTAGTAATTGCGATGAATTCTTATTCATTTTCGTTCTGTTTAAACAGCACTTTACTGGGATATTTCTCTGCATACGCAAGAATTAAATCGACACTGTATTGATTGCTTTTGTAAGGAGTGACATGATTTTTTATCTCAGAGAGATCCGTAAATCCTATATCCGAAGCGATATATCCCATCCCATAGAAGTGCCCTTTTTCAACCCAAATGCAACTGCGTTCTTCCGTAGATCTTCCTTTATCTTTAATGGCAAAGCTGGGTCTGTTTTTTACTAAAAAATCAATAGCGTTTTGGACTTGTTCGTTATGTTGTTCCACTGCGGGTAAATCGGTTCGGTCTGATTTTGGAGTAAATTCTCCGTGGTCGTCCATGCCGTAATTGCAAAATCGGTTATCAATGCTAAATTGTTTGGCTAGTCCTTGCAATACATTGATGCCTTTGTACAAACTATTAAAAGATTCTATGCACGCCTGAAATTTGCCTAATTTGCCAATGGCTAAATACCGATAGCCGCTGCGGGCTTCATACTCATACAATCCATATTTAGAGTCAAAACGTTTGAGCGCTCTATTGTAGGCGGGCCACAACTTCTTGATTTCATTACATTCGAGCAGTAGTGCCATCAATTCTGTGGCACAAACTTCAAAGGAAATAGAATGTATGTCCCGCAAGAAATTTTGTCTTTGTGTCGTGATATTATGACCACTGAAATGGGAAGCCACGCGTTTTTTTAAGTTGATAGCCTTACCTACGTAAATCACTTTTCTTGTCTGATCGTAAAAATAATAGACTCCTGCTTTATCCGGTAACTGCTCAAAGTCAGCAGGTGGTAAGTTAGGAGGTAAACGCTGGTCTTGAGAAGTCTTTTTTATCATTTTTTCGATTACCCCTTCCACATCCCATTCCAGTAAATGAGAAAATAAAATTGCAGTAGCATCTGCATCACCACCAGCACGGTGCTGGTTGGTCAAAGGTATGTCTAACGAATTGCAAAGTCTGCCCAAACTGTACGAGGCCAGTCCAGACTTAATCTTTCTGGCTGCTCGAACGGTGCATAATTTTGGCGCAGTCCATTTGAAACCACTGGCTTCGAGTTGGTGGCGGACAAAAGAGTAATCAAAGTTTACATTATGGGCCACAAAAACGCGTCCGGAAAGCATTTCTAAAACCTTTTCAGAAATGTCATCAAAAATAGGTGCGTCTCGTACCATTTCATTGTTAATGCCGGTTAGTGAAAAAATGGCTAGTGGAATTTCTTTTTCTGGATTGACAAGCGTTTCCCAACGGTCGATGATACTAGTACCGTTATGGATGATAATGGCAATTTCTGTAATGCGGCTGCCACTGGCATTCCCGCCTGTGGTTTCTATGTCTACTATTGCGTATTCCTGATTTTTCATATGCTTTTTATAATTACTCTTCTTTGTGTTACTACAAAAGAAGCAAAAAGTATTCCCGAGTTTTTAGTGTCTTTTTTGGGTATTCGTGAATCTTCGACTTTATGGCTGGCAAATCAAAAGCCTGAAAGTTTTTTAATATTGTTTATTACTCCTTGACCATCTTTATTCTTGGTAAATTGATTTCGTGTTCTTGCGGATATGGAGCTCGTTCGGTGGTACTAATATCACCTCTCAACTGTTCTGTTGCCTTAAATTGAAGTGTTTTTGAATTGGCATATCGTGGATCAGGCTTAAAAGGCATTTTTGCCATTTTTGAAACAGTAATGGTTGGAAAATGATAATCTACTTCAACTGTACCCAAAAGCAAGTAGCATCCGCCTCCTTTGAACGAATAGTTGATAAGGCTTTTAGGAAAATGTGCAGTATCAAAATAATCACCATTTGCATCGATCCAAGTGCCAAAAAACATCATTCCCATTTTTGTAGGGACTTGTTTAATTGATACCAAGTAAGCAATCAGTTTTACTTCTTTCTTTAGATAGTGAATGAGGTTATTGGCCAAAACACCACTCTTGAATTTTGTTTCTAATAAATCAAATGGTGAACACGAAACAGGAAAACTCAATAATTCAATTTCATCAAAAGCATCTTCTAAAATGGAACGTTCTATAATTGGAAACTTGTATTCCTTAGTGGGTTCTTCAATTAGTAAAGGAGTATTTACCTCCAGTTTATGATGTATCAAAAGCATTCGTGCCTCGATAATTAATTGACTTTTTGTTTTGCCAATACACCTGAAGGCTCCAATAAATATTAATGTTTGGATACTTTCTAATCCTGATGGAACTCTGGTGATGAAATTTTCAATCGATTTGAATGCACCATTTTTTTCTCGTTCAGCAACAATACTGAAAATATACTCGCTGTTTAGATTCTTTAAAAGCATAAAACCCAAATACACATCCGTTCCTTCAACGGTTGTTTGATAAACGCTTTTGTTGATACACGGATTGTGTATCGTTGCGCCACTCATTTTGGCTTCGTGAATGTAAATTTCGGGTCTGTAGAAACCACCACCATTATTGATAGCTGCTACCATAAACTCAATACCGTAGTAGGTTTTTAAATATAAGCTTTGGTAACTTTCTACGGCATAACTTGCCGAATGCGCTTTACAAAAAGAATATCCTGCAAAGCTTTCTATTTGCCTGTAGACTTCTTCACTCAGTTTTTCTGGGTGCCCTTTTGCTTTACAAGAAACAAAAAATTGGTTTTTTACAGATTGTAATTCTGCTAAGGAACGTCCTTTTCCACTGATGGCTCTTCTAAGAATATCGCCATAGGCAGCAGTCAACCCGCCATAATGCAACGCAATTTTAATTACATCTTCTTGATAGACCATAACACCATAGGTTTCGCCCAACTGCTCTTTGAAAACATCATGAAAATATTCAAATTTATCTGGATTATTGTGCCGGAATATATATTCTCGCATCATTCCACTTTGAGCCACTCCAGGACGAATGATACTTGACGCAGCCACTAGTGTTTTGTAATTATCGCATTTTAAACGTCGTAACAAACCTCGCATAGCAGGACTTTCTATATAAAAGCACCCTAAAGTTTTACCAATACTGAGCAACTCATTGCATTTGGCTTCGTTTTTAGACAATGAAGTATCCGTGATATCCACTTTAATTCCTCTGTTTTTTTCAATAATTTTAACGGCTTCATCAATGGTGCCCAAACCACGCTGACTTAGAATGTCGAATTTTTCAAAACCTATATCTTCAGCTACATGCATATCAAATTGCACAATTGGAAAGCCTTTTGGAGGCATTTCTAGTGCAGTGAAATTGGTAATTGGTTCTTCAGAAATGATGATGCCGCAGGAGTGCATGCTTCTTTGATTTGGATATTTCTCTAACATCATTCCGTATTCTTCGACATATTTTACCACCGAATTACTTTCTCTTTGTCGTCCTTTGGCTTTAGATAATCCATCCAATTCGTCTTTAGACAATCCAAAAACTTTACCCACTTCCCTAAAAATAGATCTGTATTTGAATTCTACATTTGTACCACAAAAGGCAACGTGATTTGGATCAAAACGCTTAAAAATATATTCTAAAATAAAATCACGTTCACGCCAAGACCAATCGATATCAAAATCTGGTGGCGATTTTCGGTTTTCGTTTAGGAATCGTTCAAAATATAAATCGAGTTCGATAGGACAGATGTCTGTAATACCAAGACAATAACTCACGATACTGTTGGCACCACTACCACGCCCTACATGCATAAAACCTTGACTTTTGCTATATTGAATGATGTCCCAAGTGATTAGAAAATAGCCACTAAAGTTTAAGTCGTTGATTACTTTTAGTTCTTTTATTACGCGGGCTTGCGCTTCTTTGTTTGTGTTTCCATAGCGTTTTAGTAAACCACTTTTGGCTAAGTTTTCTAATAATAAGCGGTCGCCTTCTTTGCTTTTGGTATAGAATTTTTTGTTTCGAGGCGTTTTAAATTCAAATTCAAAATTGCATTCTTCAATAAGGAATTCGGTATTTTTTATAATTTCTGGATACTCACTGTACTTTTTAAGCAACTCCTCGGGGCTTGTCAGTATTTCAGAAGTTTTGCAAATGTCCTCCTCTGTTAATTTTGACAATAAGGTGTTGTTGTCTATGGCACGCAGAATTCTATGTAAGTTAAATTCCTTTTTGGATCTAAAAGTAACAGGTTGCAGGATTACCGCCTTTTGAATGATCGGCTTCCATTCGGTTTTGAATAATTTTATCACTTCTTCTGGACGAATGCCAATGTATTCAAAATTTCGCAACTCGTTAGGCATATTAGCTGTTGGATAGATCACAAATACATTTTCAAATGCTGGCGCGACCTTTGGCAAATGAGTTTTGGATAAATTATGATGGGTTAGCAAACGACACATTTCGCCAATGCCTTTTTGGTTTTTGGCTAAGCCAATAAAAAGCAGTCTGTTGCTTTGTCTGAACTCAACACCCACGATAGGTTTTATGCCAACTTCCTTGCATTGTTTTGTAAAATCGTAGATACCAGTTACCGTATTAATATCGGTCAATCCAACTGAGGTAAGGCCCGAAATTTTAGCTTGTTGAACAAGTTCGTTCAACGGAATTGTTCCGTAACGTAAGCTATGATAAGAATGGCAATTGAGATACATTGTGATTGAAAATTAACGATTTTTGATTTTATAGTTTTTTGCGTTAGGGAAATGTCATTAGGTTAAGAGGGAAAAAAAAATAGCACGCAGTTTCAACAGATTTTAACTGATTTTTCTGCATAAATCTGCGAAATCTACGTGAAAACTAAAAGAGTAATTCCTTGACTTAATAACATTGTGCGTTAGGGATGGAAGCGGCATCCTTTTGTGCAGCGCTAGCGGAGCAAAAGATATAGCGTACAGCCCGACCCGCCTTTTTCGGCGGGAAACGCCCACCCGAGCCTGAACGTGCGAACTGACGAAGTAAATTATTTTTACTTTGTTTTTTGTTTTATAATGGTGCCTGAACAACGTGAAACCGCATCAAAACCAAACCTATTTTTAATTTTGTCAATGGCTTGGTAGAGCGATAACAATTCTGTTGTGTCTTCAAACATATTGATTTGATAGGTCCCACGAACTAATCCTGTGAACCGTATTCCCACCAACCGCAAGCGCATTCTTCTGGTGTACACTTTCTCAAAAAGGTCTATTGCTGTTTTAGTTAAAATATGATCGAAAGAAGTGTACGGGATTTTAATTTGTTTGGTCTCTGTATCAAAATTATTGTACCGTATTTTAAGTACTACAGTTGATGCTAAAAATCCTTCTGAACGCAATTGATAGGATAGTTTTTCGACCATTCCTGTGATTAGAGATTTAATGTTGTAAACGTCAATGGTATCAGTTTCAAAAGTATGTTCGGTTGAAATGGATTTTCTTTCGGTGTACGGTTCTACAGGATTGTTGTCTATTCCGTTTGCTTTTTTCCAGATTTCCACTCCATTTTTACCAATCATTTGTTGTAAAACTTCGACAGGCATTTCGGATAGTGTTTGAATGTTTCTGATGCCAATTCTGGATAGTAATTGAAAAGTAACGTCGCCCAACATTGGAATTTTTTGAATAGGCAATGGATTTAAAAAAGGTTTTACATTAGCACCAATAATTTCTATTTTGCCTAAAGGTTTCGCTTCGCCAGTGCCAATCTTAGAAACTGTTTTGTTTACTGAAAGGGCAAAACTTATTGGTAAACCACTTTCTTTTAGAATTTTACTAGATAGTTCTGTTGTCCATTTGTAGCAACCAAAAAACTTATCCATTCCGGTTAGGTCTAAATAAAACTCATCGATGCTTGCTTTTTCAACAATTGGTGCTACTTCTTTTAAAATAGAGGTTACTTCATGTGATTTATTAGAATAGTACTCCATATCTCCTTTGATAACCGAAGCTTGTGGACAAAGGCGTAAGGCATATTTTATTGGCATTGCAGAACGGACTCCAAATTTTCTAGCCTCGTAGGAGCACGAAGCCACAACACCACGATCAGAACTACCACCAACAATTAGTGGCAATCCTATTAATTGTGGATTTACTAATCTTTCGCAGGAAACAAAGAAGGTATCTAAGTCCATATGTACGATTGCTCTATTCATCATCATTTCTATTTTTATACATTACAAAATTAGTATAGATACTAACAAATTTTAGTATATTTGTTGTTACAAATTATAACAAAATGGCTATGTCTTTATTTTCTGATAATATTAGGAACCTTAGGGTACAACATAAAATTTCGCAAGAAAAGCTGTCGCAATCGCTAGGGATCACCAGGGGCCGATACGTGAAGTATGAAGATGGAACCTCTGAAGCTCCGTATGAAATATTGAAGAAAATAGCGTATTATTATCACATCAGTATTGACCTGTTGCTCTCTGTAGATGTGCGTAAAATTCCAGTAAACGATTTGTTACAATTGGAAAATAACCGATTGGTGTTGCCCATTACGGTAGATAACAAGGGAGAAAACTTTATAGAAGTTGTGACTCAAAAAGTAAAAGCAGGGTATTTGAATGGATATGCTGATCCAGAATATATTGAAAGTCTGCAACAAATAACCTTACCTTTTTTAGGAACAGGAAAGCACAGGGGATTTCCGGTAGAAGGCGATTCTATGCCACCTCATGCAGATGGGTCTATCATCGTTGGTCGTTATGTAGAAAATTTAGGAGATGTTAATGATGGTAAAACCTATATACTGATCACCAAAAATGAGGGCATGGTTTACAAGCGATTGAATAAAAACAAAAAGAATGCACTTGTTGTTTCATCAGACAACAGCTTTTATCCTCCTTATGAAGTCAAGGTTTCTTCTATCCTTGAGATATGGGAATACGTGTGTAACATTGGACTCACAGATGAAAAACAAGAATTAACGGAATCTGCCAGTATAAAGGACCTGTTTTTAGAGTTGAAAAGAGATATTAGTGATTTGAAAAATAAGCAGTAGTTGTGACTGAAAGCTATTCTAATTAAAGGAAATAAAGGAGTTCATACCTATGTAGGTAGCGGATATATTTTTTAATCAGTTATTAATTCTGACGAGTATAGTGATTTTTCTACCATATTATTTTGGGATATTTTTTGGATGTCTATTTGAATGTCAATGTCATTTTTAAAAATCACTTTCAATAATTCAAGAACTTCTTCCATAGTACAATCGTTAGAATATCCTTTAAACTGAATTAGCTTATCTTTTGTTTGATGCATTTTGAAACCAGCCAAAGATAACCGAGACAAACCATTAGAAATATCGATATTGTTTATTTTCACGTTTGATTTTGTATAAAAAACTACTGGATTTCTGGCTTCTAAGTCAATTAGATACGGGACCCCATTTTCTATTTTTAATCGGCAAAAATCGCCAGTTCTATAGCGTATTAGTGGTAAAAAAGGATTGTTTCCCCCTGTAATCACTAATTCACCTCTTTCACCATTAGAAAGTTTAACATCTTCATGTTCCTCAAAAATTTCTAAATATAAATCGGGTCGGATTGCTTTATGCCCCGTATCTGTAGCGTATGCTATATTTCTGCATTCGGTCATCGAATACAGATCAATCACGGGGCATTTAAAATAATTTTCTAATTTATTTTTTGTGCCTTTTGTCAACTTCATTGCGGAAGATACTAGCGCCTTTGGACTCAATTGCGGCTTTAAATCCAACAATGCCATAAATGCTATTGGATCCCCAGTAAGAATTTGTGGATTGTATTTTTCCAGATATTTTTTAGCATCATCAGGATGGTTCCACTCTGATGGATTGAGGTTTATTTTTAAAATTCCAGCACCCTCTAAATACGTTGATAAAGAGGCATACGTCAATGTTTTTTCTTGGGCACAGATCAAGGCGATGGCTGTTGTATTTTTGCTCTCGCTTATAGAAACATTAAAATCTTTTAGCACGGATTCTATTTGGGGCAACCAACTAGCTTGAGTAACGGCGTCAAAGAGAACATCTAACATCGGGCCCGTAGAACCTGAAGTATAGTACACTAATAATTCCTCTAAATTAGCCTCATTCGATACAAATAAATGAGGATATTTTCTGATATCTTCTCTAGAAATGGTTGGGGAAGCATTTAATTCCTCATCTCTATTTTGGTAAAACGGTACTGTTGTATGGCACCATTTTAAATAGTCATTTAGCCAAACTGGAGTTTGCCCTTCGTTCCAAAATATCTTTTCATCACAGTATTTCTTTTTGTAAGACTTCACTTTTGAAAGTTGCACTGCATCTAAACGATCACCACTTTTAAAATTAAATTTTGGCGCAAGCGCATCTTGCTTAAGTGTATTTAAAAAACTTAAATCCTCAAGCAGCGGAAAACGTTCCGCGTCTGTTAATGCTATTTGCGGATCACTACTCTCGTCCATAGGTATTTGCTGCTTCTCTAGCTTTTTTCTCAGCCATCTCTTTTTTGATTTTCATAATTCTTTCATGTGCCTCGTAGGATTGTTTTAAAACTTTCTGCCGATCTGCACTGCTCAAAGAGGATAATTTATCTGCGGCTTCATCCTGATTTTCGCCTTCTGGAGTAATTTCACAACAATGTAATAATAAGCGAACCATTTCCTCTGCACGTTCCTCATCACTAATCCATTCCTTAAATTTCACATATAACGACGCTTCACTTAATTCTTCAAACCAAAAATCATATAATTTATCTTCTATTAAAGCACTATTTATAAAACTAGGATGACTCAGTAACCAAATCGAAATATGAATTGCGCGCCAATGGTTATCCTCTATGTACGCTAAATCAAAATTACTCGGTATTTTAAATTCTTTTTTTAAAAAATCGTTACAAACCAATCTATACGTATCACTAATTAAAGCTACCGAATTTAGACCCTCATTTTCAAGACTTGAAGAAGGTTTTAAAAAGATATCTGGACATTTCCTTAAATGAGTTACCAACTCAAAAACATCGTATTTAGACATAGGCATAATTTTGTTGTGAAAATTCAAATGCAAACTTTAAAAGTTCCGTTTCATTTGTAACGTAGTATACTTTCCAGCCCATTTTTTCTAATCGAATTACAAAATCTTTGTTGTAATCTGGATAAGAATGTAAGACCATAGTGCCATGGCCACCTGCATTTTTTAATACCAATTCAGCCAATTCCCAATGTGTTTGTTTGGTTTGCGTATCAGAATCCAACATACTAAATATATCGTTGTCCGTAACGATTACAATATGCGATTTTTTAGTGGCTTCTTGTTCAAATGGTTTGCGCAATCGTTCAATTCCGTAGGCATAGCCCGTACCTAAATAAGAGGTTAAGGTTGTTAGTAGATCTGTTTCGTCTGTAATAAAACCATCTGTTTCCAAATAGTCGCCGGGCTCACCAGAAAGACATCCCATAACGGATGCTCCAGCACGCAAAGCAGATAATCCAATGATGGTGGCTGCCAAGACAGGCCATGAAAAATTTTGCTTTGGATTCATCATCGACCCCGAACAATCTATTCCAATGTAAACGTTTAAAGGACTTTCTGCAATGGCGTTGTCAGCATCTGAGCCGTAGGTTCTCTTTTGAGTAGTTAATCCTGGAATAAGTGCGGGCGATAAAATGGCAGATTGCAACCAATCTACTTCTTCAATGGCGTCGCCAATGTCCCAAGTTTCCAATCCCTCGGGTAAATCTAGGGACACATTTTCAGAAATTTCCACAGGAAAATCTATTAAATGAGGCAAAGCAATTTCTTTATAATAGGCGTTGATTAAACGCTGTTCATCCGCTTTTGGGTTGACCTGTTTCATCAGATCAATATAATTCCCCGGACCCATATATCCGTTCCTTGGTCCTTGACCACCCAATTCATTTTTTTCTGAACCTAAACTGTCACTTTTAATACCTTCGCCTTCTTGAAGTCCCAAGGCTTCTTTTCGCATATCGATTACCTCATCGTAGCCTTCTAGATCCAGTTCGGTCATACCAGAAACATCCATAGCACCGGCACCTGCATCTTCAGCATCCAACAGTATTAAAATCTTTTTTCGAGCCTCTTGAAAGGTTTTGTCATCCATCAAATAAGGGTATACCATCACGGCAAAGCGACCACCACCGTGAATCCAATTCTTTGCGTAACTTCTAATCAGAGAGGCTAATAATGAAGCGTCCGCATCTATTTTTTTACTATGAAATGATAAATTAGTTGCTAATTCGCCCCGATTTAAACGCCATAAATATTCATAAGTTCGCATCATCAGTGTCCAAAACTCAGAAAAATTATCCTCTGTATTAATCGCTTGATACACTTTTGACATTCTTAATTTATTGATGCGTTGTAATTTATCATTAATTAAAAAATCTGAATATAAATTAGATACCATAGGGGCTCTATCCTCAATACCTGGCAATGCAAAACGAATCCTATTCAATAAAATAGCATTATCGTATAAATTTGCAGGAGTAAAAATATGATGCCCTATTTCGTGTGCCAATACTTCAATAGCATAATCTGTAATACCGCGTTCTACAACTTCTTCTATATTAATCACAATGCGATGATCTGTTAATCGAATCATTGCAAAACTGCCTGTAAGTCCTTCTTTTTTGGCCTCTTGATGAGATAAACACCAAATCGGTTCTTGCAAACGCAACAAAGGATTCCACTCCAACTTTGCTTGATTCCACTGTGATTTCCACAAGGCTACTGTTCGTTCTATTTCGGTTTGATTAAGCATTTCCAAGACTGTATACGTATAAAAAATAGGAGTTTTGCAACGTAAAAAACAGAGTGTCTTTTGTTGCTACGACAGATGAAATAGTACTTGTATCCATTTCTGCATTTACTTTTTCAATCCATTTTTCAGAGGTATCCAATTGCTTGGCCTTTGAAACAATATAGGCTGCATCAACAGCATTAGCAGGAAGTAAGACCTTGCCAAATTGATCTGCAAAAAGGGCATAACTACTTTTTGAATCGGAAACAAATACATGTTCTCCTATTTGTGCCAACCTTGGTGGATGTTCAAAATAACCCGTGTTACCCACAAAACCACCCTGTACTCCTTCAAACTTGGTATTGCTATTCGACCATGGATTTTCAAATAAATCATAGGCGGTTTTATCTGAACCTAAGTTTTGTAAAATGGTATGTTGAAGGTTTTCAGAAAGGGCCGCATAATCTGCTTTTAAACGAGTTCTTATATGAGCCAAACCACATTTCCACGCATATATACGTCCTACAATTTTAAAATCTTCTATGGTTTTAATTTCTACAGTATTGGATTCAATAAGTTTGCACCAATAGCTTGTTTTTTCTGGAGCATACCTATGCAAATTTAAAAGTACATCATTCAGCAATAAAATGGTTTTTATTGGAAATTTAACTACTAAGTTTGGCATTTTTGCCATTAGTAACCAAGCCACTTTATATTCATCTTCATAACGGATTGCCAAACCACTTCCAATTAATTTCAATGTTTCAAGATACAGCGCTTTTACTATTTCATGTACTTTTTCTGAGGCCGAATTTAGAGCAATAGTTGCTTCTACAATAGGTTCTACAACTTCAACGATCCAATTGGCTAACGTTTGAGAAGGGATAGTCCCGTATTTCATTTCGCTCTCCTTGTACCATTGATTGTATAACGCACTATGATCACTTAATTCTGCAATAAGTTGAGGAAGACTTATTTTTTCCATTGCAGCCATCTTTTGTAATTGGTATACCGTTGGTGTAGGTACTTTAATTTTAAAATATCATCTGCTCTGTAGCCGTACAACTTTTTCTCCTCAGACCATTTCTGTAATTGCTTCTCAATATTTAATAGTCGGTTATCAATTTCTTTTGATGATATGTTTTCGAGTCCTTTTTTAAATTCCGCTTCAAAAGTATCCACAGGATCATTACGATCTAAATCTTGACTCACATACTCATCGCACGATAAATCAAATAAGTTTCTCAACCATACAATTCGATCCACTCTATATACTTCATTCCCAACTTGGTCAAAAAATGGTGATTCTAGATGTGGCGTTAAAGTATCGTGTAAAACAAAGGGCAGCACCTGCCTGATGTCTTCTAATTCTACTTTTTTATTCCCTCTGAAATACGCCAATGCTTTAGAAAACATTAATAAAGTCATGATTTTCCTAACCGACAAACCGTTTTTCGCCTGAGAGCCTAAATCTTTAATTGGATCTTTTCCTGTCTCTTTTCTAAAAAGAGAACGCATATCCATGCCGGATAATTTAGCAGTGTCTTTGGTCATGTATTCCAATCGATTGGAAGCAGGTTCAAAAAATTCAAACTGGCGACAAAAAAACTCGATTCGTTTGCGTAATTGAGGCTCTATTTTTACACCTCTAATCTGTTTGTTAATGGTGTTCAGCTCCTCTTCGGTAAAAATAATTTCTTCCGGAATTATCGCTTCTGGTTTGAAATTGAGTTCAATTCGCTGTAATAAATCGTCAATGAACCGCGTATTGAAATGCATTGCTCTAATCACGATATCAATCCTGTCTTTTAAGGCTTCAATAACTTGGTACGTTCCACCACCTGCGTCATCATTGGCGGTGAGATACCAAGCCCCATCTGGACATTCATAAATCTGATCGAAGATCTCAGCATAATTATCTGCCAACACGGTTAATAAGGCCGATTGCGTTCTAGTTGGAATTCGATTATATTCATCAATAATTTTTACCCTCATGCCCAACCATTTTCGCCAAGCAATTCTAATGTCCGACGTTTTTTCTGCCTTCACCATATCTGAAGGTAATGGATGTCCTAATAGATCTGAAATTGTCATTTGAGGTTGCCCGTGTTGTATGGCACGCAATACGTCTTTATTATCGTAACCGGCTAACAATCCCATCAAAACCGAAGTAGCTGTTTTTCCACGACCAGGTCCGCCCACTATGAGACATTTTCCTCTTGCTGCTAAGTTCAGTAAAGGCATTAATACAAAACTAGAGTAGCTTTGGTCAGTCGGTAAATAAACTGGAACTTTACTGTCTCCAAATAAAAACTTTTTAGGATCACCCTCATTGAATTCGATATCATAATACGGACTGATGATGGCAGTGTTCGTAATCCAAAAATACGCTTGACGTAATTTTTCATCTAGTGCTATTGAATTATCAGACTCATTTTGCGGAGTATCACTTGAATACAAATCTTCAACTTGAAATTTATGGATATCCTTGTCCTCTTGTGGATTAGTTGGTGATTCTGGAACTTTTTTAAAAAATCCCATCGTTCTATTTAATAAATCAGACATAGCTCTTTTTTGTTCTAAGTTACTTAAAATTTACTATATTCTCTAGCAGACAATACATTTGAAACTTGTTCTATTCTTTCCTCAACACTGCCTTTGAGCATGTAATAATGAAGATTTCTCGTGTTCAAATCTTCGATGATTTTTTGTTGAAATGTTTTTCTTTTTACATCACCAGATCTATCCCAAGTATCATCATAAGGAATATCAGTATCACACACAAATATAATATCGTGTCTGCTTTCGGCTAGTTTTGCTAAATTTTCTAATTCTTCAAGGGCACTCCCATGGTAATCTAACGAAAATAAGTAGGTAGTAATAGCATTGGTATCCGAAAACAAAAAGCGATCTGATTGTAACACCAAAGCATCTTCTCTTTCCAAATGAATTTCTGCAATTTTCAACAGATCTTCTAAGGTTAGTCTTTTATTTACTTGATGATTCTCCCAGTATTCTCTTCCGTATTCTGGCATCCACTGAGTATTAAAATGGGATGCTAATTTTTCAGCCAAAGTTGTTTTTCCTGTTGACGGAGCACCAAGTAGTACCACTTTTGTAATCAAATCTTTATAGACAATGGGATCCAAAAATTCTTTGTTTTTAAATGGATCTTTTCTGATTTCCGTTGCGGATATGGGAACACTAATTCGACTTACATCCACCTGTCTATTAATAGCCTTTAAGGATTTACTTATGTGCTCCCCATAAGGCTCACTGGAGTAAAAATGAGAGATGTTGCGATTGCCTAGAATAGATGAAACATAGTCTTCTTGAATTTTCATGATTTCAGGCGTGTACCCACTATCATTAGGCGAATTTACACCTTCAATAACCGTTATATTTGGATATATTTTACGGATCCAAGAAGCTCTAGTTGTTAAAGGGATATTTAATATGGGATCATCATAAATAAGCACGATCAATTCATCCACCTCTTTTATCGCGGTTTCAATTACAAATTGATGCCCTTTATGAAAAGGAGCATACTTACCCAATGTCAGTCCAATTTTATATTCATTTCTCATGTGCAAATTCTTCATTATAAGCTTTTTTCCATTCCCAGTAACCCATGATGGCCATAATCAAAAAAAGTACATACAGCACTGCTGTAAAGTACAAACCTTTATAACTATATATGGTGATGCCAACCACATCGACTACTATCCAAAAGATCCAAGACGCTACTACTTTTTTTATCATCAAATATTGAGCAACCAAGCTTGCAACCATTATAAAAGCATCCTCATAAGGATAGGATGCGTCGGTTTTTGTTTGCATAGTGTAGCCTAAAAGCACGGAAGCTAGAATTGTTAAGCCAATCCAAAAAATTGCGTTTGTCAGCAATGTTACGCGTAATTCACTCTTGTTGGAACCTCCATATTTCCAATTGTACCAACCAAATCCTTGCAGAAATATATAAATAACATGCAATATCATATCTGAATATAATTTTGCTGCGTAAAAGACAAAGCAATACAGAATCACCTGAATTAAACCAAAATACCAGCAGATGATATTTTGCTTGATCGTAAAATAAACTGCCAAAAAACCGAAAACGGCACCAAAAATTTCTAAAGTTGTATCCATAATATATAATGCTAAAGATATAATAATGTGGGAAACTATTACAAGATGACGTATAACATTTGAAAAATTTGTCCCAACTCATTTATGAACTCATTTACAATTAGTAGCTCGAATAAATTTTCTAAAAAAAGTGATGTAAAAAATTCGATCGTGTTTAATAACTCTTTGACTTTTTTTCTGCTAGATGTGCGTAAAATTCCAATAGACGATTTGTTGCAATTTAGAAAATAACCCATTGGTGTTACCCATTACGGTCAATAACTAGGGAGAAAACTTTATCGAAGTTGTCACTCAAAAAGTAAAAGCAGGATATTTGAATGGATATGCTGATCCAGAATATATTGAAAGTCTGCAGCAAATATCCTTGCCATTTTTGGGAACTGGGAAGCACAGGGGTTTTCCTGTCGAAGGCGATTCGATGCCACCCCATGCAGATGGTTCAATCATCGTTGGGCGTTATGTAGAAAAGTTAGGAGATGTTAATGATGGTAAAACCTATATACTAATCACCAAAAATGAAGGCATGGTTTACAAGCGATTGAATAAAAACAAAAAGAATGCACTCGTTGTTTCATCAGACAACAGCTTTTATCCTCCTTATGAAGTCAAGGTTTCTTCTATCCTGGAGATATGGGAATACGTTTGCAATATTGGACTCACAGATGAAAAACAAGAATTAACGGAATCTGCCAGTATAAAGGACCTGTTTTTAGAGTTGAAAAGAGATATTCATGATTTGAAAATAAGCTGTAGACATTGGCTTTTTTTAAGAAAGGAATATCGGCGTAGGAATATTTAGGAGCGTTGAGAATTAAATGAAATCAATCTTTCATGAAAGAGAATCCATTGTTGCAGATGGTTAATTTTATTTATATTTCTTGCTCATTTGTATTCGTTTAAAATAAAAAAGAAACAAATATTAGTAAAATTGGCAAGACATATATTAAGCCAAATATTTTTAAAAAGTCTGACCGTTTCTGTTCTTTTGCAATTATTATTTTGAAAATAAGAATTAAGGAATAAATAGCGATAATAAAAAATGTTATCATAATTAAACCGCCATTCGCAGCTCCGCATGAATTAGGATAATTAGAAGAGCCAGATTTAAACCAATTGATAGCAAAGATTATCCAAAATATGTAAAGAATGAGAAAGAAAGTAGAAATTTTGTGTCTATTAAATAATTTCATTTAGGTTTTAAAATATTTTAATTACATATTCACTTATTATATTCGAGTTTTTTCAGCTTTAGAAACTCCCAAAAGTTGGGTTTTCGTTAATTTTAGGTAGCTCAACAATAACAAATGAACCACCCTCAACAATGTTTGAAAATATGACTAAGTTTAAATGTACATTCAAAGGCTTAATTTATTTCAAATTTTTAAATATAGTTTTTTTTCTTCATAGTAACTTGTTCTTTACTAACCCTAAAAGTAGTTTGTTGTTAGCTAATTGTCACAAGATTTTTAGCAAATAGTTTTAAGATTAAAAGCTGATCTTAATTTTCTGTGCCATAACGTTTAACTTATCCTCCAATTATAACATTAAATGCTCCAACTAGAATTGATCCACCATGAGCGGTTTTGTCTCCCATCCTTGCTGCAGCTAAACCGCCTATCATAACTGTTTTAGATCCAGTTGTAATAGTATCTGGAGGTCCTACACATACTAGCATATCCCCAACTCTTGCGGCTGGTAATCCTTCAATTATAACGGTAGGTTCTCCAGGACCAACAATTGGTCCTCCTACGTGAGGAATCGGTTGTACTGCTGGGGTAACCATAGGACATTCATGGAAGTCAGTAAGTCGTGCTGCTGCTGGCATACTTTCAGATTATTTAGTTTATTATTACCATTGCGCCTTTCAGCGTTAATTGTCCTGGGCTAGATACCTCAGCACTAACTGCGCCTTGTACTTTATATTGTATAGTTGCTGATTCTTTGATGTTCAATCCGTCTATCTCGACATCGCCATCTCTTGACTCAATGTTGATTCCTGTTTTTCCTTTAATAGTAACTCCTTCCTGAGCCGAAATAGTAATGTTTTTTTGGCTTGATATATCTATACCATTACTAGACATTATAATACTATTTTGATTTTCGTCCCTAATAGTGATTTGCTTGTTTTGGTCGCTGATAATAATGGTGTTTTTCATAGGTGTACTAACGGTCCAGACTTTATTTTCATCATCAAA
Source organism: Flavobacterium erciyesense (assembly GCF_018069925.1). Lineage (GTDB taxonomy): Bacteria > Bacteroidota > Bacteroidia > Flavobacteriales > Flavobacteriaceae > Flavobacterium > Flavobacterium erciyesense. The sequence continues at coordinate 92,131 of NZ_JAGPXB010000002.1, forward strand.
TGCTACGGAAATTCCAGACCTGGAAACAATAGCTTTTATCGAATTATTTTCACTAGGAACCAAACCGGAATAAGGTTCTATCTTCTTTCCGCTATATAAACTTCCCAAAATTATGGGATAGCGAGGATCTTCATTCAAAAACCCCAGAATAACTTCGTCTCCCACCTCGGGCAGAAAAAAAACTCCAGCTCCCCTAGTGGAATAAAAATTAGAAAGTCTCGCCCATATACCATTTCCATTTTTATCAAATAATGGTATATCTACTAAAATTCGATATTGAGAATCAGGATCTTCAAAACATTTTTTCACGGTTCCATTGAAAAGTCCTCTTGCCGCAGGAATAAGGCCAGATGCTGGTGGTGCTATAACATCAGTTTCTTCGGCAAACCAATTAGGCGAAAGCCCCAAACTGACTTCTGTAACCCAATTTCCTTCTGACAAATCATGAACTACACCACCAATAAGATAATCACCATTGAATCGATCTCCAAGACCTGCAAATGTGACGTATTTTCCGGGATCAATTACATGTGTACCCTGAATTTTTGCAGCACCTATTATTTTTGAATATTCACTTTTAATGATTTGGGCTTTTGACCAATTGTTTAAATCGGCTCTTTCCAAGGGTGCAGTGGTCTGCTGCTGAGAGGATGAGAGTCCAATAACTTCCGATAATTTTTGTGTAGATAAATTTCCGGCTCCCAAAATATTAGGAACTGCTTCACTGTTTATGACAGCTTGATTTTTATAATCCCAGCTGTTTGAAGTAACACTGCCTAATTGTGCAATAGAATTTAATTTGGCATTAAATTCCATTAGATTATCTCCGTAAGTTACAGTAAGTACCGATGTAGTGTTTATGTCTGGAGCACTTATTGAAATTTTCCCATTAATCGCCGTTACAATAAGTCCATTAGTTTCGGCAAGTGTCATAATAAAATCCCAATCAGTTACATAATATTGTACTTGTTCAGGCCACACTGTAGTTGTGACCTCAATATCCGAAGTTAATCCTAGATAACTTTCTATTATCGATGTAATGATTTCACTGTCTTTTTTATTGGAGTACGTTCGACTTTTTCGTCCTACAATCATACTTATTGAGCGGTCACGACATTCAATTTCTAAAACTGATCCTATCGCACCGTCAATCCTTAGAGACTGACTTGTAATAATGCCTTCAAAAATAACTTCGTTTTTGGTATCATAACCTGCATCTATACTGACAAAGTCACCTGGAACAAAAGTAGAAGACGAACTTACTTCAAAACTCCCAGTATTAGGCTCTCCATCCAAAATCAAGATTCTGGCAATTGGAATTCGGTTTACGCTTTTATCGATATGTACTGACAATACATTCAGTTCATTGGGTATTACAGTACCATTGACCTTTATTGTAAATGTAGCAACACCGCTAGTGCTATTTGTATCTGATGTACTCATTATCTAACTTTATTTATTATTTTAAAGGTAAAGGTTTTTAGATCAAGGTTTCAAAAAAATATTATTTTAATAGCCAGTCAAAGTCTTTTATTTATTTTATTATCCTTCGATGTAACATCCCTTTGGCTCTGACTTTTTAAACGTATTAAGAATACTGTTTTAAGCTAAATGAAAATAAATGTTAAAGATAGGGTTATACTAAAAAAGCAATTACGGTGCAGAGTTCATTGAAAGTTAAGTTTTTTATACATTTCCGTTAATAATAAATTCAAATATTTTTTTGTTGTTAAGTTGATTTTTATTCCCCAATGCTTTCTACAACAATCAAACCATTGCTCACTCTCTGTTTGAAACCCAAAATTAGGTAAATAAAAAAAATAGAATTTTTAATACAGTATTATAATTATACGGAAATAATTTCCTTTATTTTTATGCCTAACAATGGTTAGCATTTTTCTTGTTTTGTCTATATTAATTTTTGAATATATTTTTGTTAGCTTGAGTGCTATTTTTTACTTGAGGATCATTTTTTGTCTTGCATTACATTTTCTATGGGAACTTAGGGGAAGACATGTTTGAAATACCTGGACTTATTTTTAAATTAAAAAGGCACTCGTTTTTAACGAGTGCCTCTGTGAACATTAAAATTCAATTTAATCAGGATTAAATTAAATTTTATCAATCTTGTATTGATTGAAAACTTGTTTCCATCTTTTTGGAACTTCTAAGCTAATTAATAAGGTTTCTTCATTGGCTACTTTTTGACCTTCATTTTTATTGAATGATAAAAAATTGAAACTCCCATGAATATAATATTCATTATCTTTTATCACTAATTTTTTATGTGATCCAACCATATTTTTATTTCCTGTACTTTCAAAATGTGTTGGTAAATGAATCAATTTAAAGTTCCTATAGTTTTGAACCAAACGCTCCATTTCTCTTATTGCTTTTAAATCATGTTCATCATTTCCTTCAATACCATAAAGCACCATAATATTCACTTTTCTTTTTAATGCTGCTTCTAGTTCTGGGATATAATTTAAAGCTGCTCTTTTAATCCATGGACTTTCTATTAAGAGTTTTTCTTTTGAATTCTGAATAGCTTCAATGAATTTTGCTTTGGTCTCCCAAATGGACAAGGTTTCTATTTGAGATTTGTTTTCTAGTGTTGGGATTTTCTCAAATACAATATCATTATTTTTTATTTCTAACTCAATATTTGCAACAATAGCTCTCTCTGAATCGGTAAAATCATAAATGATATTTGGGTATTCTTGTGAGAGAATTTTAGTCAATCGTTTATTCAATGAATATTCCTTGTTTCTATTTCTAATTTCGATTCTTGGTTCTAATTCATTTTCTTTTTCTCTTGTTGGAATGTATTCAATTAAAAAATAATCGTTAAAAACTTCTTTATCAAATTTGATTTCATTTTCATCGTAATCTACCAAAAATGCTTTTCCTGCTTTATCCTTTTTATAGATATCACCTAATTGTTCACTCTTCCCTTTTAATAATTCTGGGCTTTTATTTTTAAATTTAATTTTGGGTTGTATTTTATTTTGAACATTAAAATCATTGAAAAAAGAAAAATCATTTTGTAAAACTTCATCTGAATAAGCATCTATGTAAAATTCAAACTCCTCTTCTGATAAAATTTTAAGAATACTATTGTCTTTACTAAATTCTTCACCTGATTTAGTAATCATCCATTTATTCGATATAAAATCTAAGTACCCTCTCTCTCGAAGAAAATAAAGTTCTCTTAAAATAAAATCATCTTTGTCTAATCCTAAAAAATGTGTTAGTTCACTCTCGGTATTTATTCCGGATTTTATTGCTCTAATAAAAATTGCATACACCTGTCGAATTGATTCTTCAGGAGATTTATTGACCATTGCATTAATCACTACTTTTCTATAAGGATAAGCAATCGGAATGATTTCATTAATACGATAATTACTTGGACATTGGTCTTCAAGTTTTTTATATATTTCTTTTATATCCATTAGAAAATTTGTTCAATATTAGTAACTATCCATTCTTTTTTAATTTCTTTTAAATACCTTCTTAATGCAGGTATTTCTCCATTGAGATGTGGGGCATCCGCAGACAATAACCAATTGTAATTTCCAATAATAATTAATAGTTTTTTTTGACGAGAAAGTGCCACATTAATACGATTAGCATTTGCCAGAAAACCTAATGTGTTTTGGCGACTTCTCACTAAATCAAAAATTATAATATCTTTTTCTAAACCTTGAAATTTATCGACTACTGATAGTGTTACATTTTCTGATTTAAGATTTTTACATTTTCTGTAATCAAAATTTTTAGAAAGCATACTTTTTATTTCATTTACTTGAGCTGAATATCCTGTAATAATTCCGACTGAGTATTTTTTTACCAGTGGATGATGGTCTAAGCGTTTTAAAATTTCTGGAATTAATTTTGCGCTTTCTTTATTTTTAGATGAACCAGTACCATTAGTTTCGCTTTTGTAATCATTACCTGTATCGATAAAAATGATGGAACTGTTTACTTTTAAGTCAAAATTATGCTCTTTTTCAATTGGTCTTTTGGCTGGTAAAATTGGCTCGTCACCATATGGTTCATAAAAACATTTAGAAGTTAATATAACTTGATCGTGTGAGCTTCTTCGACATACTTCTAATTGGCTTTTAAAATCGTCATCTATGTTTGTAATAATTTGTTCAAACAAACTTGGTCTGTTGAAATAGTCATCAAAGCTATCAAACTCATCATCTTTTTTAAATGTTTCCCTTAGCCATTTTTCTACTTCTCTTGTGCCTGTTAGCATTGGTCTTAATTGTCTGTGATCACCAACTAAAATAGCTTTGTTTGCTAAAACTAATGGAATTAATGATTCGGCTGTGGTTGCTTTACCGCTTTCATCCATAATTACATAGTCAAATTCGAAATTAAATTTTGCATATTTTTTTGAAGCAATATGATTAGTAGTTGCTCCAATTACTCGAATGCTGTCTATTAACTTTTGATTTAGATGACTCTTTTCATCTAAAGAGCTTATTGTAGCTAGCCAATCTTTGTATAGATTTTGCTTAATGAAATATTCTTCAAAATTAATATTCGTTTTATTTGATAACTCCTTAATTAGTTCACATTCTGAATTTAAATATTTTTTTAGATAGCTGATTTCATTCTTGTTTGTTATCGCTTTTTTTAATTCATTTACTTTATATTCCCAACTTTTATTGTTTGATATAATTTCAATTATCAAATCTAGATTTGCATTGGATTTTCTAACCTCAGTCAAAAAACTTTCTCTAACTGGTCTCCAATTTTCTTTGGCAGTTTTTCTGATTTTTTCTTTCCAACCTTCAATTTTTCTCTCTAATGTATGTTTTGCTAAACTTGGTTTAGGTTGTCTTACGCCACTTAATCTAACAAGTGGTATGTCTTTTTCTAAAAGATTATCCAATACATTATCTACCGCATCATTAGTTTGAGACGTAATTAAAATCTTTGCATTAGGTTGTTTGTTTAAAATTTGAAATACTATTTCTGTAATTACAGTCGTTTTTCCTGTTCCTGGTGGCCCTTGAATGATGGTTAACGGTTCTCTATTTAAAGCATTAATAACCGCTTTTTGTTGGTTATCGCTATATACAAATGGATTGCCTTTATCATCTGTTTGATAAATATCTTCAAGAGTATGAATATCTAAAAACTTACTTTGTAAATCTCTCGGATTAAATAAATAGTGAATTAAATCTCTATTTTGAACATCATTGAATTCCACTTTTTTGATAGCTTCAAGTTGGCGCTTTTTTTCTTCTTCTTGTTTGCTAATATTTTGAAATAAATAACCTTTTGAAGGAAGTGTTTCAAAAGATAAATTTTCACAATCTTTAAATTTTATGATTCTTAGTTTAGTATCAAAATTATAAGCTATACCTGAAAATTTTAGGAGCTTTTTTATTTTTTTTTTATCGGCAGTTTCGCTTAAAATGTATTCAAATTCCTCTGGATGTGGCGGTAACGATTGATCAATATGATTATAAATTAAACCTTGATTACTGTATTTTTCATTATCTTCTACTTTAAACCAAACTTCATCTTCACTTTTCTTCTCAAAATTATTGTACACCAAACGAAGTGAGTTCTTTTCGATTACTTCGAGTTCTTTTGAAATTAAATCTTTATAAAACTTTAATTCTTTGTTAGTTTCATGTTTTCCTTTGCTATAGCTACGTTCTTTATCTTTTTCTTTAAGTATTTTTTTTATTGTTGATGTTAAATTGAAGGTTGTAGAACTACGGCTATCAAACTTAACTGGTACTCCGATTTTTTGTGCATACTTCTCATCGGTTTTTTTTCTATCGTCTATGTTTTCCTTTTTGGAACTATTTCTAATAACCAACTGTTTTTCAGATACTAACCAAAGACAATGCAAGTAATAGTTTTTGGTATAAATATCAAGTAAATAATTTTCTTTAGTACTGTTTTGAGCTTTTGGCAAAACGTTTATTTTCGGCAACTCTTTTCCATCACCTACACCATTCAGCTCTTTTATTATTTCATTAGTAAATTCGCCTGTAACATCAATAATATTGGTTTTTTCAAATGGACTACTAAACAATATTGCACTAATATCTTCTTTTAAGTTAGAATAGTTTATTCGTTGGTCTGGTGCAATTTCACAGCATTTATCAATAAGTTCTTTGATAGATGAAAACTCTGTCAGTTCTCTTTTTTCAAAATACCATTCCATTATTTTACCAATAGAATAAATATCTGATTGGTGTGGAAAACCTTTAGTAATTTTTCTATCCCATTTTTCAGGTGCGGCAAAATCTCTTGCAAAAATTTCTAATTCTTTTTCTTGACTTAAAGTAGTAGCAATATCTGCAATACCAAAATCAATTAAAAAGAAATCTTCATTTTCATCAATTAAAATATTGGCAGGATTAATATCACCATGAGTTATTCTATTGGTTTGATTAAGTTCTTTTAAGCATGCTACACTATTTTCAATTCCCTTTAAAAAAACCGTTGGTTTAAGCGAATCCAATTCATTCTCTAACGTTCTTGCTTGAATGAATTGAAAAATTATACAATAGGCCTGTTCGTTTTCATCCCAATCGTATTCAATGATTTTTGCTAAGTTTTTGTGGGTAGCTTTTTTTAAGTTTCGTAATTTATCAAACAAAATTTTGCTTGCTTGAGAGTATTGCTCAATACCTTTGATCCATTTTGCAAAATAATTGTTTTCAAATTCGTCTTGAACAACTGCTGTTATAGAATACCCTCTCTCTTCTTTTTTACGGCTTATTTGGTATTTTCCTAGAATCATATGCTGGTTTGTATTTTTAGATTTTTCTATCGAAAGTGTTTCAGCTTTTAAAAAAGTCCAAAATATTAAAATTATTTGTAAGTAAAGTTGTTTTTATTTCAAAGAAAGTATTTACAATTATTTTTGGTAAATTAGATTACATGAGGAAGCATCTGAAATTTTTATAAAACTGTCCGATAATTTTTTTAGAAATTAGGGAAGGAGTGGCAAGTATTAAATTAACTTTTCTATTATTACATATTGAAATGAGAAGTATATTATTAGACATAGGATAATTTTCAGAAACTTATAGTTAGGCCGCTTTTAATTTTACCATTTTCTAATTCTTTATCATTTCTAATTCTATAGGACTTTCATTTATATGAGAAAAGATTTTGCCTTCTCCTTCTTCAACAACGATTTCATAATCGAAAAATATTTTTTTTGATTCCTAAGTTTAATCATTTGTCTATTTTGATATAATTTCCATTTGGCCTTTTTAGCACATCCAATGTCATTAAAAACATCTTGGAAATATTCAAGATTTAATAACAAAGCGGTAGTTGTTAGTGAATGCCATTGTTATAAAGGAAAACCGAAGTCTCTGACTTCGGAGAGGTTGGTTTTATTTTGTTTTGAAGGATATGTTTTTTTTATTTGGTAATTCAAGACTTAGATCTGAGCCATATTGGATTTTTATTTTACTACAAGTTTTATCTAAAATGGTTTAAGTCATAAAATGTAATCATAAATCAGATTGTGATTATTATTAATGTCTTAGGATTTGAAATTAAAAATGAAGTTATTATTTTTCTCAACTCTTTTTTACAGTAGCCTTGATTCTTTTTTTTAGTCTAATATTTAGTTTTTCAACACCTAAATCTTCTCTGATTTTATAAGTCAAGTTTTCAAATTCTTCTAATTTATAACCAATAAACTTTTCGATGTCAAAATTTTCTTGGAACGTATTTTCTTCATCAAATAATCCATCATAAAATTTTTCAATCAAATCAAGAATGTTTTGAGGTAAAAATAAAGAATGTTGAATAATAGTTTTTCTAAAGACCTCAGTTACTCTATCAATTTGAATTTCAGTTTCGTTTTCTTTTTGGATGTCAAATTTATTAGATTCTTTACTTTCAACAACATCTATTAAAATTTCTTGATAATCATCTATTAACTTCGTAATACCCAACAACAATGATTGAGCATTGTCCATTTTATGCTTATAAAAGTGATTTTCATTTTCCATCGTTTTAAATACGATAAAGTTTCTATAGGTAAGAACAGTTGCAAGTACTAAACACACCGAAGAAATAATATTAAAAAATATATTAGTATCCATATTTACTTTAAACTGGCTATAATCGCCCTAAAACTATCTAAACTTGCTTCTATATTCTCTACAATATCCAATGCTAAAACATCAGGATCTGGAAGGTTATCTAAATCTGCTAATGATTTATCTTTTAGCCACGTGATGTCTAAACTGGTTTTATCTCTCGCAATTATTTCCTCATAAGAGAACTTTCTCCAACGTCCTTCTGGGTTGGTTGTTGCATCGTATGTTTCAGTACGTTTGTGTCGATTTTCGGGCTTGTAAAGGTTTATAAAATCCTTCAAATCACTTAGTTTTAAAGGATTCTTTTTCAGGGTATGATGCACGTTTGTTCTGTAATCATACACCCAAGTCTCTTTTGTCCAAACATCTTTGCTAGATGGTTTTCCATCAAAAAACAAAACGTTGGCTTTTACACCATTGGCATAGAAAATACCTGTTGGCAATCGCAATATGGTGTGCAAGTCTGTAGTTTCTAACAACTTTTTACGCACGGTTTCGCCCACACCACCTTCAAACAAAACATTATCCGGCAATACTACGGCTGCTATTCCTGTTGTTTTAAGCATGGTACGAATATGTTGCACAAAGTTCAGCTGTTTGTTGCTCGTAGTGACCCAAAAATCCTGACGATTATACGTCAAATCTTCTTTCTCTTGTTCTCCATCTTGATTGGTAAATGTCATGCTGCTCTTTTTACCAAAAGGCGGATTGGCCAAGATGTAATCATAGCGCGTGCCCGAATCGGTAATCAAGGAATCATTTGGTGAAATAAAATTATCCGAATCAATATCGCCAATATTATGCAAAAACAAATTCATTAATGCCAAACGTCTGGTACTGGCGACAATTTCATTCCCGAAAAAGGTTTCGTATTTCAAAAATTTATTAGCCTCTTTATCTAAACTTCTATGCTCGACAATCCAGTCATAAGCGGCAAGAAAAAAACCTCCCGTACCACAAGCTGGATCCGCAATAGTTTTTAAGGGTTCCGGACGCAAACACTCTACCATCACTTTGATTAAGGGACGTGGTGTAAAGTATTGTCCTGCACCACTCTTGGTATCCTCGGCATTTTTCTCTAGTAAGCCTTCGTAGATATCACCTTTGTCTTTCACACCCATCAAAATCCAGTTCTCGGCATTGATAAGTGCAATCAGTTTATACAACTTGGCTGGGTCTTGTATTTTGTTTTGGCTTTTTACAAAAATTTGCCCCAAGATTCCTTTTTCTTTAGCCAATTCCCGCAACATACTATTGTAATGGTACTCTAAGTCTGTACCGCTTTTGTTTGTTAAGGTTTCCCAAGCAAATACCGCAGGAATAGGCATTTCTCTATTGTGTGGTGGCTTACTGTATTCGTCTGCCATTTTTAGGAACAGCAAATATGTTAATTGCTCTAAGTAGTCACCATAGCCTACACCATCGTCTCTAAGGGTTTGACAAAATGCCCATACTTTACTTACTATACTCGAGGTGTTTGCTGAATTATCTTTGCTCATTATTTATTCTTCTGTTTTATTTTGTATTAAACCAACAACAAATGAATCCTTATTTGTAATTTCAAATTCATTATATGAACCAATTTCAAGGTTGACAGCATTTTTCATTAATATTAATGCTTCTTCTTTCGTCAAATCAATTCCATTATCTCTAATCACCCATTTTCGAGGATTTAAGTTGTATATTTTTTCTGCATCATCATCATCAATTAAATCGACTTCAATCTTCAAAACATTATGATACCAATCTGGATTAGTTTTGTATTTCATTTTAAATGCACTTCTAAAATCTGAAACAATTACTTTATTGTTTATAAAATCGGAATGTGATAAGTATATATTTATCCCTTTATAAGTTCCAAGAAAATAGTTATTTAATTCATTTCCTTCATCTAGTCCGTCAATATTGATTTTTCTTATAAAATCTGGATCATTTAAGAAAATTTTGTCTTTATAGCTAAATTCAGATGGAATTATTATTGTCGTCGGAATAGTTTCTTTACTTTCTAAATTATTTAAACATTTATTTATTGAATCAAGAATATTATTCCCTTTTATAAAATTTTCGTTTCCTGAAAAAATTGTGTCAAAAAACTCGTCATCGATCCACCGTGAAGTTCGTCCGCCAATTTCTCCAATATTATAAATTTGTTGGTAATTGTCTCCATCAATAAACATTTTTTTAGCTTTTTCAAAGAAGGTTTTTTGCCCTATAAATTTAATATCAGAATGTACTAATTCAATGTTTTTTTTGTCAAAAAACAGCTTTCCGATATTAGAATTATCATCCCATGATTTGCCAATTAAATTTTTAAAATCAGTAATTCTTTCAATATTTAATTCTTTCTCAGCAATTTCTCTATCTGTTATATTAATACTTTCACGTTTGAGACTTTTTAATGAGCTTATAATAATTAATATTCTGCTTTCTAATTCTTCTTTTGTTTTAACATTTAATAAAGGCTCCCAGAATTCAAATTTATTCAATAATATTTTAGAGTCCTCTTCAATCGTATCGGATAAATAATTAATTTGACTTAATTCTTTTGAATTTAGAAACTCGCTACTTAAATAAGCGTTTTCGGATCTAATTAAGTCAATTAAAAAACCAAAAGTAAGCCAGTTTCTGGGGTTTGGCGGGCTATATGCTACTCCGTTAGGTCTTTCTTTGTAATCCCATGAATTCCATTCGAAATATTCAAATTTAGGGTAACTACGCAGGTAGATAATATCTTTTAACATTTCTTGATAATTAGAAAACATCTTTAATCTTTCTAAATACTTATTAGTTATTTCTAAATTATTGTTCTCTGTTGAATATAAAAAAATAGACCAATATCGCAAGCCAATAATTACATGGCGTTTATATTCATCAAAATATTTTACATACTCATATAATTCTTTTTTTAGTTCTAATTCGTCTTGTGGTTCATTTCTGAAATTAAATCTGATTTCATTTTTTAAATCATAATAACTATTATATATGAATTGATCAATTAAATAATATTCATTAATAGTATAGTCAAATTCTGAAATATCCCCATTTCTAATCATTGAATATATTAATCGATTAAAACCATTAAAAGCATTGTAATAAAAGATATTATTAACCTTTAATTCCTCAAAATTTCTATCTTCAACATCTTTTTCATTATATCTTAAGTAATAACTTATTATCTCTTTAAGTTGCATTGATGCTCTCTGAGTGCAATACTTATGTAGCTTTTGAAATTTTATGTTCTCTTTTGCTTTTAAAAAAGTTATATGATAATATGATGCTGGAAAAGTTATGTATTTTTTAAAATGATTAATTGATCTATTTTGTATGCTTAGTATTAAGACATTTACAACAAATCCATTTAAAACATTAAAAGTTTCAATGCTATCATTTTCAATTGATTTTTCAATTGATTTCCTTATGGTTGAATCAATACCATAGGTGATGTCAAAATTATTATCATTATTAATATCAAATAAACTCATCTTTGATTTATCATTTGTAGTTTGTATAATTCTAAATATGCAGCTAATGGATCTTCCAAATTTCTATACTTATTTTCTTCTGCTAACTGGAGAATTTTTTGGTCAAATTCATTCCTAAATAAATTTTCATCTTTATTTTTTTTCGGGTCAAGTTCTTTACCAACTACTAAACATCTTCTTAAAAGCCATTTTTCAAATTTGCTATTTTCCGCAGAACCTGACCATAAGAAATCTTCCGCATAATTAACATTTTCATTTAATGTTAAATTCTTAAAAGTAATTATGTTCTTTTTGTTTATTTTTTTAAAAAATATAAAAACTTCAAGAAAGAATAAATTCACGTCTTTTAGTTTTCGATAACTTTTTTCTTCATTATCACGAGTAGATTTACTTAAAGAATAGTCGTTTTTTAAGAAATCATTTATTGAAAAATCAAGCTTATACTCATTACAATTTTTTGAAGCAATTTTTTGATAAAGTGCAAAGCTATATTTATTCATTAAGCCTATCTTAATTTTTTCTCTAGCTTCAATCAATAATTCCTTCTGTAGCATACTTGAAATTTTTTTCTCATCTGTAAAATGGATTATATTTCTAAATAATTTACCTATTAAAAATAAGATTAGAATGCATAAGTATGTTCCTGCTAACACTGCTCTTGCAAACACAAAATCATCTAAGGTATTTCTTAAATTAGACAATATAATAAAACAGCTTATAGTTGAAAAAGTTAGATATAAAATTGAATAAAGAAAAGAATGTTTAAAAAGAAGTTGAATAGTAATTTGTGATTTTAATGCCAAATTAGTAATTAAAAAACCAACTACCACAAGACTAATACTAATAATAGCAGCTAGATTGGTGGTTCTTTGATCTATAATTGCTTTTGCTACATCAGCATCAAAATCTAAAAAATTTAAAAAATCAAGATTAATAAAGCTAGATATTGAAAAGAAAGTTACAACTATTAAAAAAACAGAAAACCAGTTTTTTTGATCAGAGAAATACTCAGCAACCCTAATTTTAATTTTTTTAAAAAAAGGATCAAAAAGATCTTTATGATTTGTCTCAATGTGTTTAGTAACTCTATGTCTTAACCAAAAGTTGTTATTTCTAAATATTTTCATTTTCTATTTTAATTAGGTCAGAACTTAAAACCTTTTCTAATATCTCCTCAGCAATCTCTTTAGCCCCATCACAATTACTAAAATGAATCTCATTCTGAAACTTTGGCCAAGATCCTGACTTTTGGCGAATTAAATAAACTAATTCTCCTTCTATGGCTTCAATAAATGTTCTCTTTTCTTTATCATCATACTCTTGAGAAAATGTTATTACACTTACTGTTAAGTTTCTTTGAGGATTATCAATTTTATTTAACCATTTGTAACCTTTATAACCACCTCGTGCTTGGCCATTTATTGTATAATGGTTAAAGGCTGTACAGCCTCTTTGAAATCGAGTTTTAATGGAAGTATGAGCTTCACCAACATACAAAATTTTTTTGCCATGATAAACTATATACAATTTACGTTTTGCTTTTAGTAATGCAAACCCCGCATTAGGTTCAAGCTTAATTGAGCAAGACAAGTTATCATTGTCGGTAATCTTTAATTGATAAGTTTCAAATATTAATTCATTATACCTCATCAAACATTTTCTGAATTTTTTTAATATTTTCCACTGTTACATTCAAATCAAGAAACCCATTCTCATCTGTTTTCAAATAAGGTTCTGATAATGCAGCTGCAGTCATCCAATTACCAATTCTACCATTTTGATAAATATTGATTTGGTGTTCTTTTGCTTTTGGGTATAATAAACTTCTGAAGTGTTCTCTTGTTTTTTCTGCATCTTCTCTTTTTTTAGGAGTTAATTTAAAACAGAACTTTTTATGTTCTAACTGTAAATAATAATCATATCCTATATCATCAGTTACTTTATTCCATTTCCAATGCCACCAAAAGCCTAAAAAACCACCATTCATTTGTGGAACATAGTCCCAATCACCATCGCCAAGTTCTTTTTGCAATTTGGAATAAAACCCTTTCCAGCTATCCCAATGCCACTGTTCTACGGGTAAATTTAAATAGCTTTGGACAGAGTTTTCAATACCGTTAAGGTGATGATAAAAGTCAACAAAAATTTCATTCTGTATACCACTATCAATCCCAAACTTCAGAACTTCAATAAATTCCTTTCTAAGAAATAGTTTATATCCTATTTTCTCAATTGCTTTGTAATTACTTTGGTCACCCGTTTTGAAATAAATAGGGAAGATATTTTCTTTTGAATAGTTCTTTAATTGATTATTTAAATATCTTTCTAATTGGTCGCCGTGGTTTTTTGTATGTACTTTATCTTCTATTAAAATAACTTTGCAATCATCAACTATGCAAAGTATATCTATATTGTCAATTTGTTTTCGCACTTCGATTTTATCAAAATCATTGACTTTTCCATTACTTAGTTTTTGAATAAAAAGCTTTGATGTTTCATATAACTCTTTTGATTCTTTATGATTAGCCCAACTTAAGAGCCAACAAATAAACGCGTCCTGACTTAACTCTGACGATGCCCATCTAAAAATATTTGGTTTCATTTCTTATTTTTTAATTATTGTTTTTAAACCAACTCCCCACTAAACGCCTTTTTCAAAATACTTTGTCTCAATGCCTCGGCTTGTTGTAGGCTTTGCGCAATACTTTCCTCCATTTTATCTGCAACACTCAAACGGCTTTCTAATTCTTGAACAATTCGGTGTTGCTCTTCAAGCTTAGGAAGAAAAATTGGTACAGAATAAATGGAATTTCCCGAAATAACTGGTTGAGCAGTAGAGACAGAGAGTTTATTTAAGTTTTCAAATTCTAATCTCAATTTAAAAAACTTAATGTCAAAATCTTCTATAATTGGCTTAACAATTAAAGCATTATCTGAAACCCAACTTTTTGGTTTAGTGATATGAGTTACACCACATTTTACACCAACTCTGCCAATAATTAATACAGGTTCTTCAATAAAGTATTCTGAATGATAACCATTTAATCCATTGCCACCATAAACAGAATAATCACCACCTTTTAATTGATTTATTTTTATTCCTTTACCACTTGAAACTTTAAAGACTTCACCTAAATCTTTTAAATCCCAACCTTTAGGCAACTCACCATCTTTTACATTCTCATTCGTTAACTTTCCTTCAAAAGCCCATTTTAATACACTTTGCCTGTAGGTTTTGAGTTGCTGTTGAGCGGTTTTTAAATCCTCGATGCCTTTGTCTAACTCGCTGAAAAGTTCTTCAATTTTGGAGACGATGGCTTGTTGGGTTTCGAGGGGTGGTAATACAATTTCAATTGGGTAAATTGTTCCCTGTGAAATAACGGGTTGCGCTGTTGAAACAGAATATTTATTTAAATTTAATACTCCAATCAAATTCAAAAGAAACTTTTTATTTAATTCATCTTTATTGAATGAAACAACAAAAGCATTATCTGTTACCCAACTTTTAGGTTTTGTGATGTACGCATTACCACAATGTACACCAACCCTTCCTATAATTAATTTTTCTTCTTCAAATAAGTATTCAGAATGCCTTCCTGTTATTCCATTTCCACCATATACCAGAAATTCACCTTCATCATTTCTTTTTGACTTTGCTAATCCATTTCCGCTACTAATTTTTAGTATGTCTCCAAGAGTTTTTATTTTCCAACCTTTTGGTAATTTATTTTTATTCATTACGCTGCTAACACTTCATTTAATTCATTAATAATTGCGTCTGTTTCTTCCCCAAACAACTGCCACATTTTACTCAATCCGCCTTCGGCATTAAAAGGACTTAAATCAAAATCGTCTCGGTCAATACTGAAACTATTGGCTACATAGTCTTTCATCATGCGCAACCATTGCATTTGGGCTTCGGTAAATTTTAAGGTTCCCGCTTGTTTCTTGAATACCCAATCTTGAAAATTCTTGTCTACTGTTTTGTCATAGCTAGTTACCATACTGTCTATACCCACCACACGGCGTATCAAAGAAACCAAAGCAATCAATTCGCTTTTGGTCGAGCCATTGGTTTTTTCCAGTTGTTCATAAGCACGCCAAACGGCTAATGGTGCCAATAATGGTTTTTCTGTTTTTAGTTTTTCGCTCAGGTCTTTTATCATTTTATAGGTAAAAGTACGGTGGCGGTAGTCCTGGGCATAGAAAATTTGTAAAGCCGTAATTTCGTCTTTATTGCTTTCTATCCAGTTTTTAAAATCAATTATGGTGGTAGTTGCCGCTTCGTCCTGGTCTTTAACCCAACCTATATTGGTAATCGTATCCATATTGACCACATCAATAATCTGGTCGTATTGTTTGCGGATATCCACAATAAAATTGCGTAAATCAGGATTATGAAAAACGGCAACGGCATCTTCTATCAACTGCTGTTTGCCTTTGGCTATAGCCACATCAATTTCTATAGGAGGAAATCCTCGCATAGCGCCTTTGGTTGTTTGTTCTACTTTTTCAATTGCATCTGGATCATAGGCGTGCAGCAATTGTTTAACAATATGATTGATCGTAAAACCATTGGCTTGCTCGGCAAACTTGAGTTTGTCTTTTTCGGAAAGTTGGCGTTCCAAACGAATCAGTCTATTGGCAAGCGTAGTCAACATATCTTCGGAGGTGTTTCCCATTGCCACATTGGCCAAAACATCCTTCAACGAAACACCGGGCGCTTTTTCGAGCGGTCGGCTATCGGTTTTTTGTGAATTCTCAACACCAATGGCATCAATAATGACAAAATGATCTTTGCTAAATTTTGCCGAAGGGGTTCCTTTGGCTTTCAATTCTTCGACGGAACAGGTTCTGGTTCCACGGCCTTTCATTTGTTCGTAATACGAACGGCTTTTTACATCGCGCATAAACAACAAGACTTCGAGCGGACGTATATCGGTTCCTGTGGCAATCATATCGACAGTAACAGCAATTCGCGGGTAATAATCGTTGCGAAATTGCTGCAAGACCGATTTTGGGTCTTCGTCACTTTTATAGGTTATCTTTTTGCAGAATTTATTTTCTTCTCCAAATTCCTCACGAACCATTTCGATAATGTCTTCTGCATGGGAATCGGTTTTAGCAAATACCAATAATTTAGGCACTTCGAAAATTCCCTTTTCATCCATACGATCAGGGAACATGGCAGGCAAATTGTCTTTGACTGCTCTGATTATGATACGAATGGTACTTGGATTTACAATGTCATTGTCTAATTGTTTGCCGCTATAGACTTCGTCATCATCCAAAGATTCCCAGAATTTCTTGCGGGTGAGTCGTTTTCGTTTGTCTACTTTTTCGCCCAGTTTGATAACACTTCCTTCTTTGGTGATTTGGGTTTCAACCGTAAATACATTGTAGGGCACTAAAACACCATCAATCACGGCTTTTTCATACCCATAATCACAAACCAAGTTTTGGTTGAAATAACCAAAGGTTCTGTTGTCTGGCGTTGCCGTCAACCCAATTTGAAAGACATCAAAATAATCCAAAACTTGTTTCCACAAATTGTAAATACTACGGTGGCATTCGTCAATCACTACAAAGTCAAAGAACTCAATAGGCACTTTTTCGTTGTAGCCTACAGGAACAGCAGTTTTGACTTCAAAAGTTCTTTCGTTAGGATTCTCTTCCTCGGCACTTTCGTCTAAGTCAGTTTCTTTCAAAATAGAATACATCCTTTGAATGGTACTGATATAAACCTGACTGTCGTTAGGAATAAACGAACTACTCAAACGGGTTACACCATACAATTCTGTAAACAAACGGTTGTCTTCAATGGCAGTATAGGAGCGGAATTCACCTTCGGCTTGTTCGCCTAAATTTTTGGTATCCACCAAAAAGAGAATGCGTTTGGCTTTGGCATATTTGAGTAAGCGATACACAAATGATATTGCGGTAAAGGTTTTACCGGAACCCGTTGCCATTTGAATCAAGGCTTTTGGTTTTTGCTCCTTGAATGATTTTTCAAGATTGGTAATAGCGGTAATTTGACAATCTCGCAAACCATCAATAGGCAGAACAGGAATATCATGTAAACGCGCTCTAAGTGTTTTGGTTTCTTTCGACCATTGCAAAAATGTTTCTGGACGGTGAAAGGTAAATACGTTTCGAGAACGTGGTTTTGGATCTCTATAATCAGTAAAACGGGTCACTTCACCCGTGCTTTCATACACAAACGGTAAAGGATCGTTGTTTAATAAACGGAGTTTAGCATTGGCATACTGAGAAGATTGCTCTTCAACAGAAGTCAAATGAATGCCTTCTTCTTCTCGTTTGGCTTCAATAATTCCAACTGCATTTTTATCAACAAATAAAACGTAATCAGCTGGGCCAATATCCGTTTGATATTCCCTGATGGCAATTCCCAAACCAGCGGCTAAGTTGATTCTTTTCTTATCCTGAATAATCCACCCGCAAGCGATCAACTGTTTGTCGATATTATCTCTGGCGATTTGTTCGGGGTTTTGGTTGATCATTAAATTGGTTAGAATATTAATCTGGTTTAAAGATAAAAAAAATGTTGGTTTATGAATTATAAACTGTCTTTAAAAGTACGAATATTCATTAAAGCAATAATACTGTACATTGTTAAATACCCTTCATGTGAAACCGTAAACTGATAAATTATCGTAATTACATTGTGCAAAATTTAATTTATTTAGAAGTGTTTTAAGCAAATAAACGATTTTTTGTACATTTTTACTATACCCACTTTTAGTGATATTAATTCACAGCTTTTCGTCTCAAAAAAACTGAAACTAAATCGTAACAAGATGAATATTAGTTATTTGACTAATCAAAATGAGAATTAACCCTAAAACAGATAATTTTTTTTCTTTTATTTTTAAAATTATGAATTCTCAATTTAGAATAAAAAAGTTTTTAATTGCTAAAATCTCTAACTGCTCTATGGAAAACTACAAGCCAAATAGTCTCTAATTATGGAACCCTCAAAATAATTTGGGGTACTATTATTATAAAATAATGTGGTCAATCATCAAATCTGATTATCTTTGTACGTAAGAAAACAAGTTGAAATTATTACTAATTTTTGTTTTGATACTGAACACGAAATTGAACACGATTTTATAAAAAACATATGGTTTTATGGCTCGCAAGTCCAGTAAATACGTTGAAATTTGACCGTCTGCGCAATTCATAACCCTGAGGTCCCGAGTTCAAATCTCGGTCTCGCTACCAAAGTAAACCCTTAAACATGAATTGTTTAGGGGTTTTTTATTGATGTTATATTTCGGAAATACTGACTTTAAAACGCTCAAGTGAGGAAAGGGAGTGAGGAAAGGGAGTAAGGAATTTTACGAATTGGTATTCAAATATCAGCCAATACAAAACAAAAAAGGTATAAATGAATTGTCGTTTTCATTTATACCTTTTCTGTTTTAGCCGAAAATTTTGATTTCTAAAGCCCCTTTTTCTATCGCAGTTAAAACCGTCGGATCAATATAATATTCTTGTAGGACACCATCCGTTGAATGAGATGACAAGATCTTTGTGTCCTTGTTCATAACTTGATTTACCCAGGTTATATAAGTCTTTCGCAAATTTTTTAGACCAATATCTTTTTTAATCCCTGCACCTATACGATAATAAGTAAATGCTTTAGACAAAATATTCATTATTGTAAGTGCAGAAACATCTCTTTCAGGAAATAATATGTAATTATTTGAATTCTTATTTTTTTCAAATCCCATTTCGGCCAACAAGTTGAATAAATCGTCATTGATTGGTATATACTTGTAAATACCTTCTTTGTTTTTGATTCGTTCCACTTTTATGTTTTTGATCCGAAAAAATTTTACTCCGCTTGGCGAAATATAAATATCACTCCAACGCAAATTCACCACTTCCTCTCTCCTACTACCAGTTAATAAAAAGAGTCGGAATCCGTCCTTTAAATAATGTCTATACATGCTTTTTCGTTGTCCTTTACCACCTAATTTAACTAAGGGATCAATTGTGTCAATTGCAGCAAGAATCTGCAAAAACTCATCTCTGCTGACTGTCTCGACACTTGATTTCACAACTTCTTTTATTACATATTTTCGAAAAGGATTTTTAATCTCAATATCCTCTATATCAATCAAAAATTCAAAAAAACATTTCAGAGCTGCCATGCACTTATTGAATGTTTTCTCCGCATAACGTGCTTCAGCCCAAGAGTAAAAATTTGAAACATGCTTCTTGCTCACATCTTTAACTCTAAACTTTGAAATATCTTCAGTCAGATTAATGTTTTTACAAAAAAAACGACAATAACGAATTAATTCATCTTTATAACCTAGACTAATATTCTTCTTCAGATGAGCATAGTTAGTCTGACCATTAAGATATTGATTAAATCGAATTATGGCATCGGCAATCGAATAATCATTTCCCTGATCATCTTCTGTTATGTTTTCGCTTTTTCTACTTCCGATAGTTATAAAATCCGTAGCATTTAATTCTTTTTCAAATGCGATAGCCTCAATAACAGCATCATCATAATTTACAGCATCCAGCTTTTTAGTTTTAACTGATTTTTGTGTGCCAGGTACATGAACCCTAACTCTATACACCTGTTTATCGTAATGCTTGCAATTTGTATTATCGGTATTGCATATTTTGCAAAAAATCTTTATTCCTTTGTAAGATTTTTTTGGAAGACGTAGTTTGCTCATGTAAACAATTTTTGATATAATTTTTGATCACTTTTGCTTCTTATTATTACTTTAGTTGTCGGATTGTGATTTATATCAACTTCCATCCTTAACATTATCAAATTAAACAGTGCCTCATCCTTAATTGTCTTTTTATAGTAAGCTTCCCATTGCTTAGGATACTTTCGTTTAAAATCCCTAACATGTGGTAACATCATTGCACAATCGAAATCCACTTTATAAACACAGGTCAATTTGCCCAATCGGTGAATTGTGATACTATTTCCATTTAACCATTTCTTTATGCATTCAATATCTTTTCGGTGAATTAGGTCACCAACCTGCTTTAATGTTAGAATCGCTGCTGGACAATTCATTCCTTCTTTTAAATTTTCATCCGTCATAATTATAATTGTATATGACTTATATCCCGTTAGATCCAAAAAGTTTTAAGCTAAAGAATAAAAAAATCATACCCTGTGTAATCTCAAGCTAATATAATCTACAAATTAATATCCTTCATCATGACTATCAATTATTTAAATCATTTTATTTACAATAAAATTCATTTGATTCGTTATTACCTAAAAAATAAAACCAAAGATGGATTACAACGAAGCGAAGCAATTGTGCTATAAATATAGTGTCAAAAATTGGTTCTTTAACGATTGGGATGGCTCAATTGATGTTTATGGCGATGTCAATTTACAAACATTTCAGGGCCGGCAATTACCATTAAAATTTAACTGGGTTAGGGGCAACTTCAACATATGGGAAACACGCCTTACAACATTAGATGGTGCACCATGTATCATTGACGGGGATTTCAATTGCTATGATAATGAGTTGACATCTTTATATCGTGGCCCACAGGTAGTCAAGGGTGATTATAACATTCGCGGGACCATTTTAAAAAATCTCGAATATATCGCACCCATTATCGGCAGGGATTTAATATTTGACGATTCGTTGTGCTCAACATATTCCGCAAATGAAGATTTGGAAGTTGGTGGGGTGGTGCGATTTTCACAATACAACAACACATATTCCATGACGATTACTCACAGATATAATCAATGTTGTTTGCGACCAGAAATTGTTATGAATCTGAGGCACATCGATTTAATATTGAAATACCAAAGATACTTCAGTGTTTGGAATGATGATTTAACGTTTAATGTCGAAAATTTCAATGAGTTAATTTTTGAGATTGAAGATGGATTGCTGTAAAATAACAGAAATAGATTTTACAATACCATCATAAACTATTACATAATTAGATTTTATCCTTGCTGAGCTATCCTTTACGCGTTGTCAACAATTATTGAACAAATGCAACGAAGAAAGTAAACTTAGTTGAGTTCTCGCATCATATAAGTGTGGATTTTTGCATTAAATTCCAAATTCCCAACTCATTCCACAAATAGCCGCTATTATGAATTTGTAATTTCATATCAATAATTATAAATGCAACAGTACTTCGCAGATAATGAGTTCTATTTTTCCAATTTAGCAGTTGTAAATATGCCCAGATCAGCAGCTACCTCATCCATAACACACACAACTTGGTTTGAGTTCATTGGATCAAAAAAAAGCGCATCATAAATATAACCTACAAAAATTCCCTCCTCATTAAGACGTGAAATAGCCTCAGTCATCATTTCAACTTCTTTCGCAAACAAATGACGAGACGTGATTTTATGTTCATATTCACTATTTGTTTTTTCTAACATAATAGCATCTATCATTGATGATTCAAATTTCCTGTAATAATCAAATAGTGGCGAATTCTTCATTTGGCCAACTTTTTTATTAAAGAAAGACAAATGCTCCTTTTTTACAATCAATTCATCAATACCAAGAACGCTACAAAGGTCTTTATGTTTAATAAACTGGCCACTACCGTCATAAAGTGAGATAGCGAGGTTTGGATGCAAACAAGAATAATCGGCTTCTGCTATCGGCTTACCATCTATTTTTATTAATCTTCTTATCCATGAAGGCATCAGCACAAATGAATCTACAATCCTACCACCACTTCTTTCATTTCCAGGTCGAGGAATCATCAAACCATTTTTAGTTAAATAGTGATAGACTTTCAAAGCATCTTCTACGAATGAAAGGTTAGCAACATTAGAAAAATATGCATTACTTCTTTTATTTCTGCGGACTAGTTTCTTTCCTTTTTTTTGATATCCTTCTTTTATTAATCTGTCGGCTTCGTCCTCAATTTCCTTTTCGGTTGGCAATACAATGGTTTTGTAAAATTCCATTAAATTTACGCATATAACGTTGTCTTGCGCTTTCTTTAGTTTGCGCGCACATGAATTTTTAAATAATTTTCGGACTATTTCGGTTTGCAATTCATAAGGCACAAATCCTTTACTTCTATATGCTGATCCTAAGCGATACTGGTAGCTGTGCGATCCTACTCGATAAAATCGATCTTCCAAAATAGGTCCTTTTTCATATTCAAACTTTAGTGCTGTTTTTACCCTTTGATAAGTCTGACTATCAATCCTTAATAATTGCCTTAAATATTGGGCACGCAAGTTTTTCCATCCACCAGGATTTTTTCCATTTAAAATGTTTCTATGTGTAGAACTTAATTGACTCAAAAACAAAAGACACAATTCAATAGCTACTTTTCTATTCTCTGTTGTCTTTTCCCCGCCGTGTACTTCATCCAAAATAGGTTTTGGTAAATACTTCTCAATTAATCTCTTCGCCTTGCTAGGTATCATTATAGTATCCGGATTTTTAAATAATATCGCAAACTTGGCATAAATATCATCCGTTTCATTATGATCTCTTAAGAGCTTAACCCCCGAATTAACTGGCACTTTAGCTAAATCAATGTTATCTAAATCATCATTATCTGTTACATCATTAATGATAGATATAGGTAAATTAATATCAATTAGTGATGTTTCAGTGGTTTTTGGGACTCTTTTATTAAGTACAGATTTATTTCTTTTTACTGCTTTACTTTTAACTGCAAAAGGTAATCTTTTCATAGGTAATATACTTTTATTTTAAAGTCAAAACCTTGTGTTAAAATGTCTTGACATTACTTATAGTATATATCTTAGTTAAAGTTTAGAATTTTATAACAGAATTAAACTTAACAAGTTTAAATATCAAAAGTTTAGCATAAATAATTTTAGTAGCCTTGCTCTTCATGAGCAAAGGCGCATTTATAGAAATTTTGATGTAATATGCAATTATCGATGATGCCCCGCGTCGGAACGAGGCGAAGATTTATGGATAAATAATTTGGACCTGTATATAAGATCGGTATATGTTAGGCCGGAAAAATCCGTAGTAGGCAATCAATTTACTGCCCAGCGTAAGCATAGGGCGAAGATTAAATAATGAATGAAGATTGTGCCCGATGACTTGCGATCATCCTTTATTTAAAGCGGAAATGAGGCCGGAAATAATTTATGAAATGAATGCCGTGCGAAAGCACAGGGCGAAGATTAATTATCAAATAAAGATTATGTCAGTTGGCCCCCATCATCCTTTATTTAACGCGAAAATGAAGTTGGAAACAATCTCTTAAATTCCTACCTTAAGTAAGCGCAGAGCGAAAATTAATTATTAAATGATATTGTATCCAGCAGCACTCGATCATCATTTACGTGACATTTAAATGAACTTTGGAAGCCGTGGCCTTCATACACGAACTGGATCCTTCTGTAGAAGCCACAAAGAAAAAGAAGATAAAACAACGACAAAATATTTGTACAATGAAATACGAAACAATAGATTGAAGTCGCCGAATGGAACCATAGAGAAAAATCTGTGATTAACCGAGATGGTGTTAGCAATCGATTAGTCAATTTGATTTTTAGGCTCAACCCCATTCTTTCTCATCCAATCTAAAGCCTTCACTAAATTCTCTTCTTTAAATTTTTCTTTTTCCTTAGACCATTTATAAAAACTACTAATTATCAATTTATCGTTAATTAGCTCATTATTATCAATAGCTTCTTTCCAACAAGCGTATAAAGTAGCAACAGCTTCAATTTGATTAGAAGTGAATTTTGAAAACTTTTTGATCAAGTAGTTGATACCTTCAACTTGTTCTTCAAAATATTTATTGAAATCATTTCTGTGTTTTCCACAATTTTCAAGTGGCTTGTATTTTAACGACTCATTTTTTTGATACATAAACCATTTTTTCTCAATAAACTGTTTATCTAATGAACGCGCAAGTTGGTTGTCATATGGACCCATGGCTTGTTTTAAGAACTTCATCGGTAAAGCCATATTCTCTATTTCCTGACAGAGATATAACATTTTTTGCAGCTTTAAATGACCTAAAGTATATGTGTCTTTTAACTGAAAAACAATCTCAGCGGCTAACAATGTTCTTTTATAAACATCTACAGGATTTAATTTTATTGGAATAATTTTTACTTTTTTTACTTTTTCAACAATCTTTTTTTCTGTTTTTTGATAAATTTCAATTGGTTCCGCAACCATCCTCAACTCTTCCGCAACATCACCCACACTTACCTGACCATTCATCAACATAGGTAACAACCAATCCCGAAGTGAAGCGAGTTCTATATTTTCTAATTCAATTTTGTTTTGTTTTTCAAAAGCAGGAAATACTAGATTTTGGAATGCTCTGACAGTTTTTTCATTTGGAATTATAACTGGTAGTGAAAATAAATCATCTTTAGTAATAGAACCGAAAGTTGTTCCACTAGCATTTCTTCTATCAAAAGTTTGCTTAAGATTGACCATTACACCAAACAAATAAGTAATAGCATCGTTTTTACTATTCAGACACGCTAATCCACGACCAATGCAACAATCTTCTTTTGAAATATTTAAAGTTCCTACTGGTGCTCTAACGCTCAATAGAATATCCCCTTGTTTTGCAAATCTAGTAGGCGAAGTAGTAAATTTTCTAATGGTTGGATACCTATTTCCAAAATCAGTACACCCTTGATAAAATATCATTCCATTTCCTTCATCATTATAACTTTCGCCTGGTGGAGATTGTCCCATTGTAATATTTGCAATATCTTTCAATTCGCCAGCTTCCCACCTCTCAGGAATTTCTCTTTTCAATTCCTCATTCCAAACCATTTTACCACCAGAAGTTTTATAAGATTTTCCGTTGGAATCAGGAAAATCAAACTGCACAAACCAATAGTCATACAGCGTTTTTGCCATCGCTTCGAGCTCGGCATTGATGCGGTTGTTGAGTTCTATTTTGGCATCTAAATCAGAAAGGACTTTGGCAATTTTTTGTTGTTCATTTAATGGAATTAATGGAAATTCTAATAAACGGAAATTTGTTGTTGCTTGTGCCAAAGCTGGAACACCAACATGACTTTTGAAAGATAATAACCTTTTTTGCCCTTCATCAGTATGAAAGTAATATGTGAAATATATTGGATCAACTAAATCTCTTTTCAATGAAACTCTGAATTGACTTTGTGAAATTACATAATTATCATACTTAGAATTATCAGGAATATAACTAATTTGACCAACTGTTCCTCGATGTGTAATAATAATATCACCTCGTTTAGCATTTGCTTTTTTAAGTGCTTTAGCTTTTTCTGGAGATACATATTTGAATGATGTTTCAGTTAATTTTATGCTTGAAACATTTGATCCATTTAAAACAGGTACTCCATCACTGATAAAATTATCAACTTTAATATCGGAACCAAAAGGCCCCATAGAAATTAATTCTATTAAGTCATTCATTAAAGTCATCACCTTACTCATATCTCAACCCTTTCAAATTATTCTGAATTTCCATTTCCAAAGTTTTACTTTCGTTGAAAAGCGAACTTAAATTACTTTCGAAAGTCTTAATTTTGTCTTCAAATTCCGCTGGTGAAATATCAGTATATTCAATTTTTACTTCAAAATACTGTCCGGCACTCAACGAATAGTTTTTGGCTTTGATATCGTCGTAAGAAACCACCACCGAAAAATCTTCCTTGGCTTCGTGCTGGTTAAACGTATCAATGATATAATCTTCTTCTTGTGGGGATAATAATGTTTTTTGGTTCTTGCCTTCTTTTACGGTAGTGCCCAGTTTAGAAGCATCCATCAATACAATATCGCCTTTGCTGTTTGTTTTGTCAAGGAACAAAATAGAAACGTTGGTTCCTGTCGTGGCAAAAATATTACTCGGCATACTTACTACGCCACGCAACATTTTGCGCTCTACCATTTGTTCGCGTATTTTTCGTTCTATACCACTTTGTGCAGTGATAAATCCTGTGGGTACTACAATAGCCGCTTTCCCTTTGGCGGTAAGCGAATACATAATGTGTTGCACAAACAAAGGATAAATAGCCATGCTGTCCTTCTTGGCTTTAGGAATATTAGGCATTCCTGCAAAAAAACGTTCGTGGTTTTCCTTGCTGTCCAAATCCGCAACATAATCCGAAAAATCCAATTTAAACGGAGGATTACTCACGATGTAATCAAACTGTTGCAAGCGTCCGTTTTTGTCTTTGTGGTACGGTTCGAGGATGGTGTTTCCTTTCACAATATTCGGTATCGAGTGTACGAGATCGTTCAGGATTAAATTTAGTCGTAACAAGTTTGAGGATTTTTGAGAAATATCCTGAGAATACACGGTACATTTATCTTCACCAATCTGGTGTGCTAAATTCATCAAAAGCGTTCCGGATCCCGCACTTGGATCATAACACGTCACATTGCTCACGTTTTCACTTACTAAACAACGCGCCATGATTTTGGCTACGGCATGCGGTGTGAAATATTCTGCATATTTTCCGCCACTGTTGGTGTTGTAATCGCTGATTAAATACTCAAAAATGGTTGCATAAAAATCAAACTTTTCGTGAAAGATATTTTCAAAACTAAAGTTAGTTAGTTTATTGATGATGGCTTTGCAAAAATCATCACGCTTATCCGTTACATATTTACTGATGTTTTCGAACAAGACAATTTTCTCGCCACCCTCGGTAATTACTGAAAACAGAGCACTATTCTCTTTTGCAATATCCAATAAGGTATTGTCAAATAAATCCGAAAAATTAGCTTCGTTTTGTCTTACATGTAAGCTTGAAATAAAATGTTTGGGTTGTAAACGGGCAGTACTTTCGCTCATTGACATCATCAGCATTTCATAATCATTGTCATTGTATGCTCTTAAAGCTTCTTCCCAATTGTCGGCTTTTGCTATTTTATCATCGAGTTGTTTTACTTCGTGAACAAATTTATCGTTTAGGAATTTATATAAAAAGACTTGGGTGATAATCTTGAATTCGTTTCCGTCATTTCCCAAACCGTAATTGGCACAAACGCTTTTTAAATCGTCTATGAGGTTTTTGGTTTGCTTTTCAAACTGTATTGTGGTAGTCATTTTATTTTTTCTTCTTTTTGTCTTCTATTTGTTTTAAACTGTCTTTTGCATTCAATGCAGTCACTACTTTTTTGCCTGTTTTGGATTCTAATTCTTTCATGGCTACTTTGGCAACATTACCGCCTTGTTGGGCTACTTCCTTATTATCTTCAAAGGTTTCAGGATTGGTCGCTTTCGAAATGTCTTTGGTCGAAGCTTCTGCCAACATATTTAAGATCAATTCGGTGTTGGTCATATTATCTCTCAGGTTTTCCTTTTTCAAGCCTTTGAGCATTTTATATTCTTTGGTTGTTTTCCCCGACCAGGCTTTAGAAATAATATCAGTAAGTGTTGCAAACTGTAGCCCTTCTTTCAATCCTCTACTTTTCCATTCATCCGTTAATTCTTTTCGGATTTCAATACTTTTTAAGCGTTGGTTAATCCAATTTTCCGAATAACCCAAACTCATATATTGTTCCAATGCTCTGTCAATAGTCAATTCAGGATCTTGCATTTCGTCCAAGCGTTCTGCAGCTATTTGCGCCAACCAAACTTTAAAAGGTTCCGCTTTAGGCGAAGGTATCGACTGAATTAACCTAAAAAGTTGTTCGGTGTCAGCAACATCGGTTTTATAATATTTTCCATCAGCTGACTGCATTTTCAGTTGACTACAATTTGTAGTCAACTGACTTCCTTCTTTTTTTAATCTTGTTTTTAGTACACTCCAATACTTTCGTGGATTAGGACTATCAGTTAGTACACTCACGGTATCAACAATAGAAAAATACCATTTTTCCTCGTCTTGATTCCAAAGGGTTCTTACTTTTTTTTCTTCAAATAATTGAATGGCTTCTTGCTGTTTCATATTAGTAGGCTGTTCGTCCATAAAACTCATTCATGTATTCTTTGACAATCATTCCGTTGATGCGCTTGGTTGTGGTTGCATCCAATTCCATATGCTGTTTATTTTTGAACTGGTCAATCACCAATCGCATTACCATACGTTCCACAAAACTTTCGTTCTCTAGCATTTTAGAATTTTGAATAATTTGTGCATCAACGGCTATTTTCAATCCGTTTAAGGCTTCAAAAAGTTTGGATTCGCTATCCGTCAAGGGATCTTTTTCCATTAATCGTTTGTGCAAGCGGGCGTATTTTTCGTCGTTATCATATTTGGCTCTCAGCAATTGGTTTTTGCGTTCTAATTCTTTGGCTTGCGTGTATATCTTTTCAAGTTCCTTGATGTTGCGTTCCATTTCCTCTTTGGTCACTTCATTCAAATTTTTCTTTTTGAATAAGCGTTCCAGTTCCTCTTTCAACGAAATAAATTCGGGTGCTTTTTGATCGAAATTACCGCCCAGCATTTCTCTGGTTTTTTGAAGAATGTTCTTGAGTTGATCTGCCAAAACCATTTCTTCTTCCTTCACTTTTACAAATGCAAAAATAACATCTTCTAAAGCAATGTTCAATAGATTTGAGGTATCAATATTGCTTTCCAGAGCTTCTTTTGCATTAATCAATGCCAAACGATTATTAGCATCACGGGATAAAACCGTCAGCTTATGAAAATCGAGTTGTTCCAACAGTTCGTAATTCCCGGACAGCCGAATCAAGTTGTATAAACTCTTGGCATTATTCAACACCCGCGTGATTCTCAGGATTTCGCTTCGGTCATTGATTTGGGTAATTTGTTGCGAGAAAATCTCAGCGTTCATGGTATCAAAATGAAACAAAACGTCTTTTATTTCCTTGATTTCTGCATTGATTTCCTCTTGCGACTTGAAGATGTTGGAATAATGTTCCATTTCATCCCCTAATTCCGATTGCAATTCGTTGAAATAATCCTGATTGGTTTTATCAAATTCTTTTTGAATATCTGCAAAATCAACCACATAACCGTATCTGAAATCTTTATAAGTTCTATTGACACGGGTTAAAGTTTGCAATAAATTATGGGCTTTAATCACACGACCAATGTATAATTTCTTCAGTCTTGGCGCATCAAAACCAGTCAATAGCATGTTATACACAAATAGAAAATCAATTTTACCGTCTTTGAATTCTTCTACTTTATTTTTGCGTTCTTCTTTGGTGCCAATGTCGTGAAGGATTACCGCAGCAGTGGTTACTTTGCTTTCGGATTTCTTTTTAGATCCATAATTTTCCAAAGGTTCCGCAGCTTGTAACAAACTATTATCAACGGTTGTATTTGTAGCATATTTCGATTCGAATATTTCAAACAGCATTTTAGCTTGTTCCGAAGAATCACAAACCACCAAGCCACCAATCGTATTATCATTCATTGAGATGCGTGCTTTTTCAAAATCCTGAACAATATAATCTAGCATTGGTTCTACAAACTTAGGGTGTGCGTAGACAATTTTCTTATCAGCATTGCCTTTTAGCACGTCAATTTCTTCCAGAGCTTGTTTTAATGTCAGCTTGTAATTAGTTTCAATCTCTTCCCGAATCAAACGCAAGGTATAACCATCCGCAATCGAGGAATTGTAATAGTATTTGTGAATGTAGCCGCCAAACAAGGCTTTTGAATTATAATCGGTTCCTAGCAGCGGTGTTCCTGTCAAACCAATCTTAATCGCATTGGGATCGGACTCGTTTAAGTTGGCCAAGAAACTTCCTTTTGGATTGTAACTGCGGTGTACTTCGTCTAAGAAATACACCCGTTGAATGTTGAGTTGGTAATCGGTATTACGAACCACATCAGCATCATCCTGAAATTTCTGAATATTGACTACGGTAATTTCTGCTTTACCGGAATTATTATGAATCACACTAGTTGATTTTATATCCTTAGCAAACTCTTCTCTGGAATTGATTTTATGCACGACCAGTCCACGGCTATTGAATTCTTTAGAAGCCTGAGTCAATAGATCTAAACGGTCTACAATAAAATAAAACTTAGGTATGATATTCTTCTTTTGAAAATAATCGGTTAGGTATTTCACGTTGTAAAACGTCAAGGCTGTTTTCCCGCTTCCTTGTGTATGCCAAATAATCCCTTTTTTAACGCCTTCTTCCAGCTTGGCTTCAATGGCTTTGGTTGCAAAAAGCTGCGGATACCGCATGATGTGTTTTTGCAAACCTTTACTTCCTTTCACGTAAGCTATGGAATATTGCAACATAAATTTCAGACGTTCCTTTTGGAACAAAGAAGTACAAATCCTATTTGTGGGTGAATCTGGATTCTTATTGGTTATAAATTCAGGTGAATTTTTAATCCCAACGAGATTGTTATCCTTTAAAACTAAAGTTTCAATTTCATCATCAAAATCTGAAACTAGTGCATTCAGGTTAAAAGTATCTTCCTCTCTAAAATAGTTGAATGACGGTTTTTGGTAGGATGCCGTAGCGTAAAAAGCACCTTCAATTGGCATTTGTGAATTATCGTCATACTCCATATTATTGGAAAAAACCATCAATTGGGTAGTATTGACAAACTTTCTGAACTTTTTATTTTGAAAACGTCTTTCGATACGTTTGTGCTCTTCTAATATTCCATTTTGATTATTAGGTTTTTTTACTTCAATAAAAACCAATGGCATCCCGTTGATTAATAACGTAATATCAGGACGAAACTCTTCATCATCTTTTTTACAAGTCAGTTCCGTGACAACGTTAAACGTATTGTTTTCGAAATTCTCAAAATCAATTAATCGAATTCCGGATCGTTCTGTGATTCTTTCGTAAAACGCTTTACCTAAATCTTCATTATCTAATAGTAACGAAACTTCATCCAATAATCGTTTTGCATCAGAGGGCTCAATACCACTATTAATTTTGGAAATACTGTCTGTAAAACCTGTAGTAAAAATATTTGTACTTTCGTCCCAAACAGCGTTTTTGAGCGAAAGGTAATTGTATCCCAAACGGGTTAAATGGAGTAAGGTTGGAATTTTTACTCTGGAATCTTCGTTGAATGTCATTATGGGATTGATTTTAATTTAAAATCTGATAATTCGATTGCTAAAGTATCGAATATTTAATTACGATGAATGAGGAAAAAAGTAAACTGAAAAATTATACCGAGAAATCACATGCCGTTTGACAGATTTGAAATTTATTGGTGTAAATAGACGAAATCTTATAGAATTAAACTATACCCACTTTTAGTGATATTAAAATAGTTCAAAAAACAACAAATGATCGACATGATAATGCGATATACTCTCTCACATACAATATGACTAAAGTTGTGGAAGGTAAAATTCCAAAATATATTTGTTAATTAAATTACTTCAACGTATTGTAACCTTTTATACTCTGATATACAAATTAGATCATAATATAGATCCCTTTCAAGTACTTATTTATAAAACATTTAATGCTATTAACATAAAAACAGTATGGAGTGATACGTGAAAAAATAGCAACTAAAAATAAAAAAAAGGATTCAACTTTAATTAAAAAGTCGAACCCTTTATTTTTTAATGTACCCACTTTATTATGATTTATATTAATATCTAATTAATTGATTCCATTTTAATGTATTTGACAGAAAATTTTTAAAATGCCTTTTCGTCAGTTATTTTGAAACCATCCATATTAATTGGGAATTCTCGTATTTGAAGGGCTTTTTCAAACTCGTTTGCATCACCGCCGTGTCTATCTTTCAATTTCAATTCTTCAGCTAAAAAAGTACCTAACTGCTTGACAAAAACTTTTATATTAGTTTTTTTTGAAATTTTAATCAAACTTTTAAACCATTCTATCTTAGCCTCCCGGTAAAGATATTTTCCTGTTTTATTTCCACTTTCGCCTCCGATTATCATCCAATGAAAATTTTCTTTCAAATTTGATGAAAATTCATCCAATGTTAATTCTCCGATGAGTGGTTCCGCTGAAATAAATCTTATTTTAGCTGGAACTTTTGAAAGAGTTTCGATGCGATCTTTTTCATCATTGCTTTCCACACTGACACCTAGCCAAACGTTTGGGTATCCGTCTCCCCAATCACTAGGAAGGTTATCTAAGATTCTCTCAGGTCTTTTGGTCAGAATTTGGTAAATATGGTGAGGAGTGTCTTTAATTATTTGCCACGCTTCAGGTCTCCACTGGTCTGCTTCCTCAATAAACCAGTCTGACCAACTACAGGCAAATATTAATTGCGGCTCCGACCATTTGGTAGGTTCGTCAAACTTTGTTTTTGATTTCAAAACGTCTGTTGGCTTTTGTCCATATCGCTCTTTATCTCTAAACATGTAACAAAATTTGCATCCAGCACTAACTTTTCGGCATCCATGCCAAGGGTTCCAAGTCGCACCCGTCCACTGAATTTTTGATAATTCTACTTTTTTGGATTTTTTCATCTTCTTTTTTTTAAAATTTATGTTATTAATCGATTTGATTACTACATATACTCTTAGGAAAAAGAAAAGTTGAATATTTGGTGTGATTTTATTTAAAATATTCTGTTGGTATTAAAAAATTATGTTTTAACTTACAAATATAATAAGGGAAGTACTTTACCGTCATTAAAATAGGTGATTTTGTATTATAGATATTCGATAGCCATAAATGAATTACTCATTTAGAAGTCATTGAATATAGATATAGCAACAGTTGCATAATTATAAAAGCGCTAATCAATGTACAGAATATTTAAAATAATGTCAATCAAATATTAAATATACCGTATTACTCATAATACAACTGATCGTATTAATTTGATACAATTAAACTTCGCGCATAATCCAATTAACTACTACTATTATGAAAAAAAATTCACAATTATCAACATCGATAAAGTATGTCAAAATCTCAAAAGTAGGTATTTATATGAATGTGATTTATTAATACTCAAAAGTACTAAAGAAAATTATAGTATATAGCTGTCTATTTTTAAAAATAACATATTAACATTGGGTGTTGTTAATATGTTATTTTTTTTTATCTTTACTCTTTACAGTAAAAATTCTCTAGGACAAGACAAATGAAATACTACATTACTTATATTCGGACTTCAACGAAAAGACAAGATCTAGGACTTGAAGCGCAACAAAATATTATTAAGAATTTTCTAAGTAGTGAAGATGTCGTGTTATATTCATTTTCAGAGCAAGAATCTGGAAGTAAAAAAAATAGGATTGAACTAAACAAAGCAATACAAGCTTGTAAAGATAATAAGGCGGTATTATTGATTGCTAAACTTGATAGACTATCACGAAGTGTATCATTTATATCGACATTACTTGATAGCGATATCGAAATAGTAGTTGCTGATATGCCTAACGCAAATAAATTTACTTTACATATCCTAGCTAGCGTTGCCCAACAAGAACTAGATTCTATTCATAAAAGAACAACTGACGCTTTGAATGTTATAAAAAACAATATTCACCGTAATGGTTTTCATATTTCAAAGGCGGGCAATCAAATTACTAAGCTAGGTAACGGATCCTGTATTAGTGAAGAAAACAGATTACTTGGACAACAAGCCATAAAAGCAAAAAAGCTAAGTAACCATAATCTAATCAAAGCTAAGGCATTTGCTAATGTATTAAAAAAAGCAGGAAGTACTTTAACTGAAATTACCCTGCAATTAAATAACAATGGATTCAAAACTTCACAAGGTAAAAGGTTTCATTTAATGACCACCCGAAGATTATTTGACCTGTAGATGTATATTTTATTGTAAAGACTAATAAACAGAGCTCCTTAGTATAACAAACTGGACATGCTACAAATTATGATTACTACAATTAACAACAAATACGATTTACAGACTGTTTCTCAATTATGTTTTCTATCTAAATCGAAAAAAATTTAAGGTATTGATAAAGCGCATCTAAAACGAAATGAAAACCCTGCCGGACGATCCACTAATGATACTGGGGCTTAGTTTGCTAAAAATTAGTTCAAATGTTTTTGGAAACCACAATTCGTTACCGCATATTAGTTCTATTCAACTTGTTTAATTTTTAAATTGTGATGTATGCATGACGTGCAGTATTATCTAAAATGAAATCATTTTGATATAGCTAATCTATATTTTACGAAACAACTGATTGAATAATACACGTATCTATTTTTAACAGCATTTTTAACATCTAGTAATAATTTTTAATTAATTTTGTAATGCTCTTTTTAAAATATGAAAAAATACCACTTTATACTATTATTATTAGGCATGTTTCTTATGCCCAGTAATGTTATGGCTTGTGGTAAAGCTTCAGGCAAGAGTTCTTGCAAAAAAGAGGTTTCATCAACTAGAAAAGAAAAAAAGAGTTGCTGTACTAACGACAATTCAAAACAGAAAGACCACAAATCTTGCAAAGGTAATTGCGGTCATTCTAAGTGCGGATGCTCTTCAACCTGTCCAACTTCTTCAGTAAGCTTGTTATCCGAGATCATTTTTAAAAATAACATGTTTAGCTATTCTTCAATTGAGAAAGTGAAATTTTCAAACACAATACCATCAATCTCAGATGGTTTTTATTCTATTTGGCTCATTCCTAAAATAGGCTAAATCGTTTTTTGACAGCCATATTTATGTCAAATTCGTAGCATTTTGCTACTCAATCTAACAGTTTTTTCTTTTTTTTATACCTAAATGGGTATCGAAATTAATTTCCCTCTTTACTGTTATTTATCCAAATTTATTTTATCAACCAATCAAGGTAGTTTACTTTGATTACAACTTTATTTAAAATGAAAAATTCATTTATGAAAATAATGATAGCAATTACTGTATTGTTATCAACTACAAGTAATGCACAAATAAAAAATGCTAAAACTGAAAATGTAAAAATTCATGGAAATTGTGGCATGTGCGAAACCAAAATCGAAAAAGCTGGAAACATAAAAAAAATTGCCAATGTCGATTGGAACCAAGATACTCAAATGGCTACTATAACCTTTGATGCCACCAAAACAAATCAAGACGAAGTACTTAAAAGAATTGCATTAGTTGGTTACGATAGTGATAAATTCCTTGCTCCAGATGATGTTTATAGTAATCTTCACGGATGTTGTCAATATGAAAGAGTAGCAAAAATTCCTGCTAAAGAAACAACAACAGCGATGACAAGTAACGAAGACCATTCGACTCATGGTAATCAAGCTGAAGCAACTACTAAAATAGTTCAAAATGACAATCAACTTAAATCGGTTTTTGATAATTACTTTTTGGTCAAAGATGCGTTAATTGCTTCAAATGGAAATAATACTACCGCTGCTGCAAAAGAATTGGTATTGAGTATCAATACTGTTAAAATGGAAAAGCTTGAAATGGACGTTCACATGGCGTGGATGGAAGTTGTAAATACGATAAAAAAGAATGCAGAAAATATTGCTAATACAAAAGATGTTAAAATTCAACGTGACAACTTCACTACATTATCCAAAGACATGTATTCATTAATCAAAGTCTTTAAATATGAAACTCCTGTATACTATCAATTTTGTCCAATGTACAACGAAGGTGCAGGTGCTAATTGGTTAAGCAAAGAGAATGCAGTAAAAAATCCCTATTATGGCTCCATGATGCTAAGTTGTGGAAAAACGGTTGAAACTATAAAATAAATCAAATGAAAAAAGTACATATAATCATAACATCAATGGTTTTGATGTTCTCAATGCAAAGTAATGCGCAAATTGTAAAAGCCGAAATTAGAGCAACAGGTTTAACGTGTTCCATGTGTTCCAACGCTATTAACAAGCAGCTAAAAAGCATGTCAGAAGTGGCTTATGTAGCAACCGATTTGAATACCAATACATTTACAGTAACATTAAAAGAGGGTAACAGTTTAACGCCGAAAGTATTTAAAGAAAAAGTAGAAAAAGCAGGTTTTTTTATTGGTTCATTGGTGTTAACAGCAAAAGCTGAAACAATTAGGCAAGTAGGTTATATTGAAGTTAATAAAGCTCCAACTAATAATGCCGAAGTCCAAATTCAAATTTTAGACAAAGGCTATGTTACAGAGAAAGAATTTAAAAAACTATCTAAATCGCTCAAGAATGTAGCAACTTATGCTTTAAACAACGAAGACGATTTTCATGCTAAATATATAAACTAATGAGAAAGATTTTCATTTTATTAATGGTGTTTACACTTCAAAAAAATTACAGTCAAGAGTTATTTGTAGTTACCGATCCTGCGAGTAATGTGCCTGCAAATACAATAAGTGTTCGACTTTCACAATCTTTGTTTAAGGAAGAATTTGTACCGGGCTATAATTATCATTTGATGCCAGAGGTTACTTATGGGTTGAATAAAAATCTAATGTTTAGGGGCTCTGCTTTTGTAAGCAATCGAAGTAACCAATTGGTAACTGAAGGCGGAAGTTTGTATACCAAGTATCGCTTTTATTCAACCGATGATTTAAACAGTCATTTTCGTTTGGCAGCATTCGGAAGATACAGTTTCAATAATGCCGATATTCATCAAGAACAAATCGAAATTATGGGCCATAATACTGGTTTTGAAACCGGATTTGTGGCAACTAAATTGATAAAAAAAGTAGCCATAAGTTCATCCGTAAGCTTTGAAAAAGCCTTTGACAATAAACCTAATTATCCTTTTCCAGATGACTTTGGTGATAATGCAACAAATTACACCTTATCATTTGGTAAATTAATGTACCCTAAAAAGTATACCAACTACAAGCAGACTAACATCAATTTGATGGTTGAATTTGTAGGCCAAAGCATAAACAAAAGCGGTAAGTCCTATCTGGATGTTGTTCCTGCAATTCAGTTTATTATCAATAGTCAAGCGCGGATAGATTTGGCTTACCGACAAGAGTTGGTAAGTTCCATGTTAAGAACTGCGCCAAATGGCTTTTATTTTAATCTGGAGTACATCTTTTTTAATGCATCCAAGTAAGTAGTATGAATTATACAACTTAATTAGTCAAACGTGTAACATACTTAATAACAATATTTTGTACCATTACAAGACAGAAATTATTCTGCAATTTAAATCAATTAAAAAAATGAAAAAAATAATCTTTTCAGCCATAATAATGGCTTTCGTTTTGGTTTCATGTAACCAAAAAACTAAAGAAGCATCAACAACCGATTACGAAATGATGGAAAATGATTCTACAACAATGAAAAATGATGGAACAATGATGGAACACGATTCTACAATGACTGATCATTCGAAGATGGATCATTCTAACATATATGCTTGTTCAATGCATCCTGAAGTTCAAGGAAAAATGAATGACAAATGTTCTAAATGCGGTATGAAATTGACTGAACCTGTTCCAGAAAATGGTGAAGGAAGCAAATAACAGTTAATTTTTAGTCATTAGCTTAAACTAACTTTGTTAATATTTTAGCAAGGTTAGTTTATATCGTTTTAGCAAAAAACATTGTACAATGAAGCTTTACATCAAAAATATGGTTTGTGCTCGCTGCATAATGGTTGTGAAGTCCGTTTTTGAAAATATGGATATTAATCCTATTTCAGTTGAATTGGGAGAAGTTGAATTGAAACATGACATTCCCGAAAACCAAAAACAGGAATTAGTAAAAAGTCTTCGAAGTATAGGCTTTGATTTAATTAGCGACAAGAAAAGTAAAACTATCGATAAAATTAAAACACTGATTATTGATTTGGTTCAAAATAAAAACAACGATTTGAAAATTAATTTATCCAATTACCTTTCACAAGAACTGCGTCAAGATTATAATACATTGAGTAATCTTTTCTCCGAAGTCGAAAATACCACTATCGAAAAGTATTTCATTAATCAGAAAATTGAGAAAGTAAAAGAGTTGATTATGTATGATGAACTCTCATTAAGTGAAATTGCTTATTCTTTAAATTACAGTACTGTTTCACATTTGAGCAATCAATTTAAAAAAGTAACTGGCTTCTCTCCAACCTTCTTCAGGAATATAAAAACCATAAAAAGAAAACAGATAGAAGATTTATAAATTTTGCATATCAAACCCAAAATTCTGCAACTCCAAAAAAGTATTAAACTGGAAATTTGTATTTAAATAACAAAAAAATGATACATACATACAACATTACCGGAATGACTTGCGATGGTTGTCGCGCTAAAGTCGAAAAATCGTTGCATACTATTGAGGGTATTAAAGCAAAAGTTTCCCTAAATCCGCCTACAGCAACAATAACTATGGAAAAGCACATTTCAATAGAAAAGTTGCAAGAGGCTTTATCAGCCGCGGGAAAATACACTATTGAAATGAGCAAAGTGGAGGTGATCGAGTATTCAGAAACAAATAAAGCAACTGAAAAATCATGTTGCTCTACCCCATCTCATCATCATAAAAAAGAAAGTACTTTACCGAGCAATGCACAAGCAAAATATTATTGCCCTATGCATTGCGAAGGCGAAAAAGTATACGACAAAGCAGGAGATTGTCCTGTGTGTGGAATGGATTTGGTAAAAGCATCAGAGTTAACCGTTAGCAAAACGCAGTATACATGTCCAATGCATCCCGAAGTAATTCAAGAAGATCCGGGTTCATGCCCGATATGTGGAATGGATCTAGTGGCAATGGAACCAAGCGAAAGCGAAGACCAAAA
The DNA here is from genome assembly GCF_018069925.1 of Flavobacterium erciyesense. Taxonomy (GTDB): domain Bacteria; phylum Bacteroidota; class Bacteroidia; order Flavobacteriales; family Flavobacteriaceae; genus Flavobacterium; species Flavobacterium erciyesense. The sequence goes on from NZ_JAGPXB010000002.1 coordinate 131,298, forward strand.
GACGTATACCGATCTGGTCAAAAAAATGAAAATTGCGGTGGTGTTTACTGTTCCGATTTTCATCATTGCCATGATTGATATGGCCCATAACAATCCCTTACTACAATTAATGGATTCCGCAAAATGGAATTGGGTACAATTAATTTTTTCACTTCCTGTAGTGTTTTATGCCTGTTGGATATTTTTTGTCCGTGCTTGGAAATCAATAATCACATGGAATTTGAACATGTTTACTCTTATCGGAATTGGTACGGGAGTCTCTTTCCTTTTCAGTTTAGTTGGAATGTTTTTTCCGGATATTTTTCCCAGCGAATTCAAAACAGAACATGGAACGGTATTGTTATACTTCGAAGCGACAACCGTTATTTTAACTCTTGTATTATTAGGACAATTACTCGAAGCCCGAGCGCACAGTCAAACAAGCGGAGCAATAAAAGAATTATTAAAACTGGCACCTACCGAAGCTACTTTGGTTAGTGAAGGAAGTGACAAAGTAATTTCAATCCACGATATCAAGAAAGGCGATTTATTACGCGTAAAACCTGGAGATAAAATTCCTGTAGATGGAAAAATAACTGATGGTGAAAGCAGTATCGATGAAGCTATGATTACTGGTGAACCAATACCTGTTGACAAGAAGAAAGATGATATTATCATTGCTGGGACTATAAATGGGAATAAATCATTTGTAATGATCGCTGAAAAAGTAGGTTCCGAAACTTTACTTTCTCAAATCGTGCAAATGGTCAACGATGCCTCACGTTCAAGAGCACCTATTCAAAAATTAGCAGATAGTATTGCCAAATATTTTGTACCCACTGTGGTGATAATTTCCTTAATTACATTTTTGATTTGGGCAAATTTTGGTCCTGAACCTGCATTAGTGTATGGATTTATAAATGCAATTGCGGTTTTAATTATTGCTTGTCCATGTGCTTTAGGTTTGGCAACTCCAATGTCAGTAATGGTGGGTGTTGGTAAAGGAGCACAATCAGGCGTTTTGATTAAAAATGCTGAAGCTCTGGAGAATATGAATAAGGTTAATGTTCTGATTACAGATAAAACAGGAACCATCACTGAGGGAAAACCATCCGTGGAAAAAATTTATTCGACCAATAACAGTGATACTGATTTATTACAAAGCATTGCTTCATTAAACCAATACAGTGAGCATCCATTGGCACAAGCAGTAGTCAATTTTGCCAAATCAAAATCAATCTCATTAATTGAGGTGAAAGATTTTGAAGCAGTTGCCGGAAAAGGGGTTACAGGAACAGTATCGAATAAAAAAGTAGCATTAGGTAATAAAAAGCTAATGGAGCAAGTTAAAGCAACGGTTTCTGAAGATTTAGAAAACAAAATTATAGCCGAACAAAAACTAGGCAAAACCGTTTCTTATATTGCAGTTGATGGAATTGCAGTTGGTTTTGTGTCCATCTTGGATGCCATTAAAGAATCAAGTGCTGCAGCCATTAAAGAATTAATGCGTCAAGGTGTCGAAGTAATTATGCTCACCGGAGATAACGAAAATACTGCCAAAGCAGTTGCTGATGAATTGGGGTTAGCATCATACAAAGCTGGATGCTTACCCGAAGACAAACTGAAAGAAATAAAAAAATTACAAGCCGAAGGCAAAATTGTGGCAATGGCTGGCGATGGAATAAACGATGCTCCGGCATTGGCACAAGCAGACATTGGAATTGCAATGGGAACTGGAACCGATGTTGCCATAGAAAGTGCCAAAATCACTTTAGTAAAAGGGGATTTATTAGGTATCGTGAAAGCCAAAAATTTGAGCCATGCTGTTATGAAAAATATAAAGCAAAATCTATTCTTTGCCTTTTTCTATAATGTTTTGGGAGTTCCAATCGCAGCAGGAGTTTTGTATCCGTTTTTCGGAATTTTATTATCCCCAATGATTGCGGCTTTAGCCATGTCATTTAGTTCGGTATCAGTAATTGTGAATGCATTACGGTTAAAAAATTTAAAACTTTAAATGAAAAAATTAAAAAAATGAAAAAAATAATCTTATTAAGCATAATCCTTTTGCAATCTTTAATAGTATCAGCACAAGAAAAAGTTCAAATTAGAGTTACCACATCAAGCCCAGCAGCATCGTTTGAGCAAGAAGTAGGTAGCGCAAAAATAAAAGTAGCCTACAGCAGACCATTAGTAAGAGGCCGAAAAGTATTTGGTGAGTTAGTGCCTTTTGATAAACTTTGGCGAACAGGTGCAAGTGATTGCACAGTGATAAATACTTCCGAAGATATTTATTTTGGCAACAATCTTTTAAAAGCCGGTAGTTACTCCATATTTTCAATTCCTTCCAATAATGAGTGGACTATAATTGTTAATACTGATACTGCTTTACATGGTGAAACGGGCTACGATGAAAAGAAAGACGTGATGCGAATCAAAGTTCCCATTGAAAAAAGTCCTAATTTCTATGAAACCTTTACAATTGAATTAAATGACATTAACAGTAAAGGGGAAGCATTTCTAAAAATTATTTGGGAAAACACAATGGTAAAAATACCCCTAAAGAGTAAAGAGGACGACAATATACTTGCATTAATAGACCAACACATCACTAAAGGAAAAACCCAAGATGCTACTTTATTGTTTCAGGCAGCAAATTATTATTACAGCACCAATAGAGATTTCAAACAAGCAATAATGTGGCTTTTAGAAGCTGAAAAAGTAGACCCTCAAAATTTCTATTACCCCAATTTGAGACAAAAAATGGCTTCGGAATTACAAGATTACAACAATGCAATTGCTGCAGCAAAGAGAGCAATTACATTACTCGATAAAGAAAAAATGAAAGGTACAATCGACATCTTAAATAAAAGAATCGCAGATTGGGAAAAATTAATAAAAAATTAAAGTAATGAAATTCAAATTAGCAATCATAGTTTTTCTTTTTTTGATTAATCACGTAGCTGTCGCTCAGGTTAATTCACAAAAAACGTCTTACACCTGCGTCATGCATCCTGAAATCCAATCACCAAAACCTGGTGAATGTCCTAAATGTGGGATGGCGTTAGTTAAAGCAAAAGTTAAACCGATAAAAAAAGCAGTCGCTACAAAAAAGGTGATTTCTGAAACAAAAAAAGAAGTGAAGGAAGTTTCAGAACCCATAAAAGAAACTCCAAAAATCGTTGAAGTTCCAAAAAATATTCCTATTTCTGAAAGCAAATCTATAGTTAAGACAATAGCTAAAACAGTGAGATACGATCTATACGTTCGGGATACTCTGGTAACTATTGGTAATAAACCTACTAGAGCAATTGCTGTAAACGGTCAAATTCCAATGCCCACGCTAACCTTTACGGAAGGAGATACTGCCGAAATATACGTTCATAACGAATTAAAAGAAAGTACCTCACTGCATTGGCATGGCCTATTTTTACCCAATAAAGAAGATGGTGTACCTTACCTAACACAAATGCCAATTGAACCAGGTACAACGCATAAATATAGTTTTCCAATCATACAACACGGAACACATTGGTACCACAGTCATTCGGGTTTACAGGAGCAAATCGGGATGTACGGTTCAATGATTTTAAACAAAAGAGTTGAGGACGAAACCTTCAGAAAAGGTATTGACGATTTGCCAACAGTTCCTTTAATTTTAAGTGAATGGACCGATGTAAATCCAAATAATGTGCATCGAATGCTACACAATGCTACCGATTGGTTTGCTATTCAAAAAGGAACTACTCAAAGTTATGCAGAGGCAATCAAGCAAGGTCATTTCAAAACTAAAGTAGCAAACGAATGGAAACGCATGAATGCAATGGATGTGAGTGATGTTTACTATGATGCCTTTTTAATTAATGGTAAAAGTAATAGTCAATTATCCCAATTCAAAGGAGGCGACAAAGTACGATTACGCATTTCAAATGGTGGTGCATCAACTTATTTTTGGCTAACGTATGCAGGGGGTAAAATTACGGTTGTTGCCAATGATGGTAATGACGTTGAGCCTGTTGAAGTAGATCGATTATTAATTGCCGTTTCAGAAACCTATGATGTCGTAGTGACCATTCCTGCTGATAATACAGCGTTCGAATTTCTAGCAACTCCAGAAGACAGGACTAAATCGGCATCACTATATATTGGTGATGGTATCAAACAATTAATTTCACCATTACCAAAATTAAAATATTTTGATGGAATGAAAATGATGAACGGAATGATGAAAATGAACGGAGATTTAGATGATATGGGAATGCAAATGTCTTACAATCAAATGGACATGAATGTAGTCATGTATCCTGAAATCACTGGAGAAGTTGCAAAAAAAGAACATAGAGAAAAGAAAATAGATCATTCTATGCATTCTATTAAAATGACTGAAAACGATTATAACAGTAACCAACTTTCAGACATTACGACTTTAAATTATGCAATGTTAAAATCACCAACTAAAACCACACTGCCTCAAGATGCACCAGTAAAAGAATTACGATTTGAATTATCGGGAAACATGAACCGTTATGTTTGGAGTTTAGACAATAAAGTGGTTTCTGAAACTGATAAAATTTTAATCAAGAAAGGTGAAAATGTTAGAATTACGTTATACAACGGTTCTATGATGCGACATCCAATGCACTTGCACGGTCACGATTTTAGAGTGTTGAACGGTCAAGGAGATTATGCACCATTGAAGAACGTCATAGACATCATGCCAATGGAAACGGATGTGATTGAATTCAATGCCAATACTGAAGGCGATTGGTTTTTTCATTGCCATATTTTGTACCACATGATGGCAGGAATGGGACGCGTTTTTACCTATGAAAATCAAGCACCAAACCCATTAATTCCAAATCCAAAATTAGCACAACGCAAATTGTTTGGCGAAGACCGTAAATTTCACCTTATGGCAGAAAATGATTTTGCTACTAACGGTAATGATGGTATGGCAATGTTAAGCAACACACGTTGGAGTATTGGTACAGAATGGCGATTGGGCTACAAAGATCATCATGGTTATGAAACAGAAACTCATATTGGTAGATATATTGGCAAAATGCAATGGCTAATGCCGTTCATAGGCTTTGATTGGCGTTACCGCAAAATGGAAGAAGGTAAAATGGAAAAAAACATATTCAACCAATCCAATACAAAAGACAACCGTTCTGTTTTTAGTGCAGGTATAGAATATACGCTACCAATGCTTATAAAAGCACAAGCCGAGGTTTTTACAGATGGAAATTTTAGATTTCAATTAGAACGAATGGATATTCCTGTTTCTAAAAGAGTTCGCATGGATTTAATGTGGAATACCGATAAAGAATACATGGCAGGATTGCGCTACATCATCAAAAGAAATTTTAGTATTAAAACGCATTTCGACAGTGATATGGGATTAGGTTTGGGTGTAAATTTAAATTATTAATTATAACACATATAATTTCACTATCATTAGATCATTCACTTAAACAAAAATCGCCTTTAGGACAAGTATTCCTATTGGCGATTTTTATTATTTCAATTAACTATCATTTTATCAATTATGTGTTCAAATCATAAGTGCAACAAACTTGTTATTGACTAAAATATTTATTGTTCAAAAAGATAGTTTATTAAGCAATCTTATATTTATGGATAGTATTTTTTCGATTTTGTTCCTTTGCTTTTTTTTAATTGTAGACTAAAAAACTTATTGTTAGAATTAAGTAAATAGATAAGTTACTAATAAAAAAATCCTTTACAAGGAGTGAGGAAAAAGCATGAAGAAAACGGTAAAAAACGATAAAAACAGATTTTTACAAAAAACTAAAACATTGCAATTCAATTATTTAAAAAATAAAAAGAGTGAAATTTCAATTTTCATAACCCTGAGGTCCCGAGTTCAAATCTCGGTCTCGCTACCAAAACAAAAACCCTAACATCAATTTGTTAGGGTTTTTTGATGGAAGTGTATTTCTAGGAAATAGCCTTTAAAAAAAATAACTATTTAACCTCATACGCTACTTTTCCTTTTCGTTTTCTTTGAGAGCCAAAGCTTTGATGGTAGGAAGAAATATTTTTTTTAAATTCTTTTAGCACTTGTGATTGTCCAAAACAACAAAAACCATTCTGCAATTGCGGAATTGAATTACTTATATTACCCTTTTTTGCATGCGTTTGATTTTGCCAGACTGTTTTTCCTTTGACACAAAAAAACGAGCATAAAAAAAACGCAAGTATCACTAACTTCTTGGGAACTGTAATTGTTATCATTTTTAAAATAGCAATTCATTAATTTTGAACAAATCCAAAAGTAACGAGCTACAAAATCATTTCTTTGCGGGAAACCGTAAAGCAGGATTTTTTTCTTGATAAGAATCAAATTTTATATGGATATGCAGTAAAGGAATAAAAATTAGAAGTGTTTTTATATAAGACCCAGGTCTTTTGCGATTGATACCAAATGGGTAGTATTGAGCGCTCTAAAGTATATTTTCAATTTACCAATTCGCTTTTCGATGGTGCTTTTGCTGTTTGGGGTAATTCCTGCTTCTTTAAAAACAGACTCCATTGCTTCTTGAGAGACGCCTTTTGAGAGGTACTCTAATAACTGAATGTCGTAGTCATCAATTTCGTTGACTAATTTTTCTTGAAAAATAAACTGTAAATCTGTGGGCAGATACGGTATATCCTGAGTTGCAATTGCCTCGACAGCTTTGCGCAACTCGACCATTGTATTGCGCCCTTTCATCACAAAACCATGGACACCTGATTGTTCAAATAGGGCTTTAATACGATAGGATTTGTCTTCAATAGAAAAAGCAATGATTTTTAAATCCGGGAAAATTCCCTTTACTGCATCAATCAAAGCTTCGCCAGATGATAATAAAGTGGTACGATGATCAGCCTTGAATGACAAATCGGTTATTAACAAATCATAGGGAACCTCATCTAAAGCCGCTTTTTTTATTTTCAGCAACGCATCGTCACAGTATTTTGTAAAGTCAATTTGTGGGATTCCCATTTCCTTTAAAACACTGACCGCTGCTACATCATTGAAATCAATATCGTCAACTATTAAAACTTTTCGAAACATAAGTCACTTATTTAGGAAATGTTAATCTGATTTTTAGCCCTTTTGAGCTTTTCGAGTCAAAAATAATACTTCCTCCAATGGCATCAATACGGTTTTCCACATTGAGCAGTCCATTTTTACTTTGTAGGGGATTTTTTATACCAATTCCGTTATCTGAATAATGAACATAACATTGTTTATTGTCTGTCTCAAAGCGAAGTACTACAAAAGTCCCTTGACTGTGTTTTTTCATGTTGATCATTAATTCTTGCAACACACGATACAAAGCAATTTTCTTTTCTTCTGTAATCTTATTCCATGGAATGCTATTACTATCCTTTAAAATAACCTGTACTTGAGCTGCATTAAAACTAGATAGCATTTCCTTTAATTCGCTTTCATAGGTTTCACCCGTGGGAATAGGGCTGTTTTCTCTCGATATGTTGCGTGTTCGACGGTAAATTTTATCCAAATTATCTAACAAGGTTTCTTTTTGACTTACATTTTGCAAGTCTTGCGTTTCTGCAAAAGCAATTGTTTGATAAACGTCATTGGCTAATTCATCATGCAATTTTTTAGAAATTCGAATTTCACTTTCATATATTGCTGCTTGTTTTTCTTTCTTGTTCTTATCTTGAAGATAGAAATATAAAATGAGTGCCAAAATTACCCCCAAGAGCATGATAAAAAACAACATATAATTTTGAAGTTTTTCTTGCTCTAATGCCAAAGCTTTTTCTGCATTATCTGTTTTTAATTGTAAATTCTCATTTTGTGCTTGTGTAGCATCATACTTGATTTTGGCAAACTGATTTTTAGCAATCTGCCTAACTTTTGTAATACTATCATTAAGTTGAAGGTATTTTTTTGTGTAGTTTCGCACTTGTAATGGAGTACTTATTTCCATCAGCAATGCCAAAGCTGATAAGCGATCATCGATACTTTTTAGCACTGTGGCTTTAGCATACGATTCTTGTGCATATTTGATTGCCAATTGGGGCTGTCTCCTTTGATAATACTGAGCAAGATTGTTAAAACTAGTGACCAAACCATAGTCAAATTGTAATTGTTGGCGAATCTTCAAAGCTCTTTTTAAGACCATACCGCTTCTGTTATCTCCTATTTTATAATAGCAATAGCCTAGATTACCTAAAACTCTAGCAAGATGCTCTAAGTTGGCCTGAGCAATTGGTGATTTAGAGAGCGACTCAAGTGACTGTATGGCTTGTTTGTAGTTTTGTTGCTCCATGTTCACCACCGCAATATTATTCTGCATGATTTCTTTTTGCAAAGGCGTATCAGCCAATTCACTTGCTTTTTTGTAATACGTAATGGCGTTGGGATAATCGTAAAGGTTCTTATAATTAATCCCTAAAGAATTGTATATCGCCACTTTATACTGGGTTTCAATTTTGTTTTTAAAGTAGGAAATCGCCTCTGTAGCAGTAACTTCACTTCCTACATAATCTCCCTGTGTTTGCTGTATCGCGGCCATTTTTAGGAGTGCATATACTATTTTTTCTGCATCTTCTTTAGCGGAACTTTGGGTTCGAATTTGATTGTAATAGTAGTAGGCGCTGTCGTAAACACCCTCCGCATAAAAATCTTCTGCCGTTGTAATGTACTTTTCATAAACGGTAACCGATTTAACTGCTGTTTGATTAGGCGTTGTTTTTGAACAAGAACAAAAAAAATCCCCTATGAATAAGAGAAAAATAAAAAACGGGAAACGTACTTTTTGTAGTATCATTTCCCGAAAATATCAAATTAATTTTAATAAATGTAAAATCAAGTTCTATTTTTTTGGAGGAGTTGTTGGAGATTGTCCACTGGAATCCCCTCCGCTCCCGCCCGTTTCACTGGCAACAATTTGAGTGGCAGCAACTGGGGAATTTTACATTAAATACAATTATTAAAAAACATCAGTTCGACGCAAGGCGAACAATTGTTCTTTCACGAAGTATTATGGAAATGGTTCTTCATCACATTTAAAACCGAACACTATTTTCTCCACAAAATCTTTCGGAAATAAACTAAGAGCACAACAAAATACAGGAAGTTATCCAGAGCTTGTGCCATCACTACACCTTTTAAGCCATAAATATTCATTAAAAAATAACTGCTCAAATACAAAAACAGCAGTGACAGGAACTCTGAAACCAAAAATGCAACTGTATGTTTTTTTGCAAAAAATTGATAACCCAAAATAAGTGCTGCAACTTTGAAAATATCACCAAGCAATTGCAAAAAAAACAAATCGGCAACAGGTTTAAAGCTTGGCGCAAATAAGAATTGAATGATAAAATCGCGACATAAAAAAATCACAAAAACCATCACTATGAATACGGGCAGAATAGTTTGGTAAAAATTCCGAAAAATGAGTTTAGAGTCTGCTTTTGATTTTGCCTGAGCTAATTTTGGAAAATAATAAATACTTACAATTGAAGTAACAAATAACATGTAGTAACTGGCTATACGCCCCATCGTTTCCCAATAACCCGCTTGCTCCAATCCCAGCGAAAGAACAATTTCTTTACGGATTATCAAATACACAAACGGACTTGCAACAGCAGCAAACAGTGCCATAATTGAGTAACTTGACAAGCTTTTCAGAATCGTAAAATCAAAATATCGCATGGAAAACAATGCTCCAATCTGAACCACTTTTGGCATCAAAAGCATAGTAACCAAAAACCAAATTGCAGGCACAAGTGCAACCAACAATACTGCTCCCGAAGTTATATAATGGTAAATCAAATATACAGCAAGCAAAACACTAGCACTATTACCGGCAATAGCAACGCCCAAAACTCGTTTGTAAAAACCCAATCCATTTGCTATTGCAACCCAAATCAAAGACAAAGCATACCATGGCAAACTAAGTGCGACAACTTTAAACACAAATTCGTACCGAACTGAAGAACCAAAAACGACTGTATTCCAATAGGAGGCGAAACAAAACAACACGATTCCGATAATTATTGACACAAGCATCAAAGTAAAACTGACAGTGAACGCCATCTTTTTAAGGTAGAAGGAGTCATTTTCATTTTCGGCGGTATATTTCACTACTCCGTTTTGAAAACCTAATGTCGAAATTCCTTCTAAAGCACTAAAAAATACTCTAAAATTCCCTACTAAACCCATACCGCTTGGCCCCACAAAAACAGCCAATAATTTTGAAGTAATTAAGCCTGAAATTATCTTTACAAAAACACTTAAACTATTTAATGACAATAGTTTTATAAATTTACTTTTAGCTATTTTATGCAAAAACAACATCTTAGTAACGGTTTATAACTGCAATAATTTCGCTTATTTCCTCAAAAGTTAGCACAGGACTTATCGGCAAACTGAGTACTTCATGAGCTAATTTTTCAGTAATTGGAAGTGAAAGATGACGGAATTCTGACAAGGCTTTTTGATGGTGTACCGGAACAGGATAATGTATGACTGTTTCAATGCCATTCTGCTGCAAATAGTTGTGAAAACCAGCCCTATCCGCTGTGCGAACGACAAACAAATGATACACATGTGGCGGTAAGTTTCCCATTTCGTCTACTCCTTCGGGAAGTATTATTTTAGGATTTTTAATTTCTGCTAAGTAGCGTTTGGCAATTGCACGGCGACTTGCATTGCTTTTATCCAAATAAGGCAATTTCACATTTAAAAAGGCAGCTTGTACCTCATCTAATCGAGAATTTATACCCGCTAAATCATGAATGTATTTGGTATGAGAGCCATAATTGCGTAGTGCTTTAATACAATCTGCTAGTTCAGCATCCGTAGTAACAACTGCTCCTCCATCGCCTAATGCGCCTAAATTTTTACCGGGATAAAAGCTGTAGGCAGCAACAGTAGTATTTTTATTGAATTGCATCTCTGGGGCAGATAATACGCCATGGGATTGAGCTGCATCTTCAATGACTAACAAATTATTAGCTTTTGCGATGGCACGAATTTTATCCATATCAGCTAATCGACCATACAAATGAACAACCAAAATCGCTTTGGCGGAAGCCGAAATTTTATTTTGCAAATCGATAGGATCTATTGTGAAAGTTTGAATATTTGGCTCTACTAAAATTGGTACTAAACCAGCTTGCTTTATGGCCAATACACTCGCAATGTACGTATGCGCAGGAACCAAAACGGAATCGCCTTTTTTCAATTTACCCAAAGCAATGTAAGCTTCAAAAATGAGTACTAATGCGTCAAATCCATTTCCGACGCCTACGCAAAAAGGGACACTACAATAGACGGCAAATTTAGTCTCAAATTCCTGAACTTGATTTCCCAAAACGTACCAACCACTATCTAAAACAGTCGCTAAATTTTCTTGAAAAGCCAAATGATAAGGCTCATTTATTTTTTTTAAGTCTAAAAATTTAATCATGATCAGCATTTTTAGAGACTGTAAAATAATCCATCAAAAGTTCATGCGACAATGTTTCGCATTCATAAAAATCATGCACAATGGCGCTTGCTCCAAAACTCTCCTTCCAGTAACTTAAACCTTCATTTAAATGCAAACCATTTGACTCGGTTGAAATACCAAAGTCAAAAAAACGTTTTTCTGCGTAAACTTCTGTTAGTAAATAATGGTACAAAAAATCTAAACTGCCTAAATTCATTCCCTTTTCATATTTCGAAATATATTGGCAATGCGCAGCGGTTTCTGTTTCAAAAATTGTTGTTCCTGCCACAATCACTCCTTCGTAATAAACATTAAACTGACGAATAGCTTGAGGAAAACAACTTTTTAAATAGTGTATTTCGTTTAGAGTGTGCACTGGCTCAACTTGGTGTCTTTGTTCAAGGTTTGGCACTAGTATTTCGTTCCAAAAAGCAGTAAAATCTTGCTCCTCTTTAACCACTAATTGATGTTGTTTGGCACGTAGCAAACCTCTCTTACGTATTTTAGATAATGCAAAGCCAGCAGAACAGTCAATCACAGCCAAAACATCTCTCCTTATAAGCGTAGCTTTGGTCAAAAACAGTGCGTATTGCAATTCCTCAGCTGGTTTTTTATGATAGATTGAAGGCAGGGTTTTTATCTGTAAAGTGCTAACTCCTTCAGATTCCAGATGTTTCAAAATAGCGGCAAATGCAGCGATTACTGATGTTAATTTACAAGAATCTTTATAAACCAAACCTCCATAAGTTAAACCTTGATGCGAAAAAACAGTGGTTTCATTTCGGTTGGCCGGCAAAAGAGCTACTAATAGATCTGATTGATAAACCATAAGAGAACAATCAGAAAACCGCTCTTTATGGTATTCCATAAAATTTCGGTGAAATAAAAAGGTAGCATTTTTTGCTCCCGAAACAAATTCGTTCCAGATCTCAAAATCAGTTTGTTGATATGCTTTTACCGTGTAGTTTTTCACCCTAAATTTTTCTTGACTGTGAAAGTAGTTAATTTTTACTGATTTTCGAAAGCAGGTAAATACCATTTGAACTTTACTGCCATCAATCGCAAAGAAATAATTATTGACGAACTCAATAGATACAGCACATCATTTTCTAAATTCATCGTTCTCAAAACGAAAAAAAGAACACCTCCCACAATACAAAGGGTAGCATAAATTTCTCGTCGAAAAATCACTGGAATTTCATTGCACAAAATATCTCGAATTACGCCACCAAAACAGGCAGTCATAGTTCCTAACGCGACGCAAATTACAGGATGCAAACCTATTTCAAGACCTTTTTCGAGACCTATCAAAGTAAAAACACCAAGCCCGATGGTATCAAATAAAAAAAGAGATTTTCGTAATTTATCTAGTTTTTTTCGAAAAATGATAGCCAAAACAAATCCGATGAAAATCACGTAAACATATTTTAAATCGAGCATCCATCCTACTGGAGTTCTCCCAATTAACACATCGCGTAAAGTCCCGCCGCCAACTGCCGTAACGAATGCAATGATAAAAACTCCAAACGGATCAAGCTTTTTACTCATTGCCGTTAAAGCGCCTGACATGGCAAAGGCCATTGTACCAATAATGTCTAGAAAATGAAACATAGTTGTAAAGGATTTGGACAAAAATACAGAAAACACCGCTAATTGATCCTATTAACACCATCAATTAATCCGTAATTAAGAAACAAATAAATGCCATATTTTCCTAAAAACTGCCAATTCTCTCTGTATCTTTGTACTTGCAAATTTAATCGTGAAAAAGCCTTGAAACACATTACTTCTATTCAAAATCCGTACATTAAAACGCTCGTGCAATTGCAAGAAAAAGCAAAAACGCGCAAACAAACTGGCACTTTTTTAATGGAAGGAAAGCGCGAAATTAGCATTGCTGTAAAAGGCGGTTACGAATTGATTACGGTATTATTTGTCCCTGAAATTTGCGCCGAATCTGAAATCGTTGCTTTCTATGGAGATGCCGAATTGATTTCGATTACTAAAGAAGTGTATCAGAAATTAGCTTACCGCGATACTACCGAAGGTATTTTGGCTGTAGCCAAAACCAAGTCCATGCAATTAAAGGATTTGAAATTATCTAAAAACCCATTGATTCTGGTAGCCGAAGCTCCTGAAAAGCCAGGAAACATTGGTGCTTTACTACGCACCGCAGATGCCGCTAATTTAGATGCTGTCTTGATTGCCAATCCAAAAAGCGATTTGTACAATCCAAATATCGTTCGTTCAAGTGTAGGCTGCTTATTCACCAATCAAATTGCAACAGGAACTACAACAGAAATTATTGCATATTTAAAAGAGCATAACATCAATTTTTATTGTGCCACTTTACAAAATTCAACCGCATACCATACCCAAGATTACACATCCGCAACAGCTTTGGTGGTAGGTACAGAAGCAACTGGACTTACCCAGGAATGGCGCGAAGCTGCAACGCAAAATATTATTATACCCATGCAAGGCGAAATCGATTCAATGAACGTATCAGTTGCAGCGGCAATTTTAATTTTTGAAGCCAAAAGACAAAGAGGATTTTAAATTGCTAGCCATAAACCTAATATCAAAGAAGAAATCTCTCAGCAAATAACCCAATCACAAGCAACAAAATGAATCTAGAAGAAAGAATTTCACAAGCTGAAACAAGAATTTTTAAAACCGTTTTCCCAAGCACAACAAACCATTACGATACTTTATTTGGAGGGACGGCCATGTTGATGATGGATGAAGTAGCATTTATAGCCGCTACCCGATTTACCAGAAAAAGATGTGTTACAGTTTCGTCTGACAGAATCGATTTTAAAAAACCTATTCCTGCTGGTACGATTGTGGAACTTGTTGGGAAAGTATCTAAAATAGGTAATACTAGTTTAGATGTGAAAGTGGATATTTACATTGAGCAAATGTATAGCAACCACAGAGAAAAAGCCATATCTGGTAATTTTACTTTTGTTGCATTAGATGAAAACAAAAAACCGATTCGTATTCTCGACAATAATGACACTATTTAACTATTTATCTAGTTTTAAAACCTAAAATCTTCTTGCTTTTTTGATTAGTTATTGCTATTTTTAGAAAATGAACCATGACGTTATGATAGAAATTGATATCGAGAGAGAAAATAAAGCGATTGCGCAAGAATACAAAGAACTTTTACGCATTAGTTATCAAACTTTGACCGATGATGACAAAAAACTCATTCGAAAAGCTTTTGATGTATCTGTAGAGGCACACAAAGACCAACGTAGAAAATCTGGCGAAGCCTACATCTTCCACCCTATTGCCGTAGCAAAAATTGTTGCTTCTGAAATTGGTCTAGGCGCCACCTCAATTGCAGCTGCATTATTGCATGATGTTGTTGAGGACACACCTACTACCGTGCAAGATATTGAGCGTTTGTTCAATCCAAAAGTAGCGCAATTGGTTGAAGGATTGACCAAAATATCCTTGGTTCAAAAGGACCTAAATGCCTCTATGCAAGCCGAAAATTTCAGAAAAATGATCTTGACACTCAATGATGATGTTCGAGTGATTTTGATCAAATTGGCAGACCGTTTGCACAATATGCAAACAATGGATTCCATGCAAGAGGACAAACAAACTAAAATTGCATCTGAAACCTTATACATATACGCCCCATTAGCGCATCGTTTAGGGTTATACAATATTAAAACCAAACTAGAAGATTTAGGTTTAAAATACACTGAACCCGCTATTTACAATGAAATAGTGAGTAAAATTAAAGAAACTAAGGAGCAGCAAGACGCCTACATTGCTGATATCTCGGAAGTTTTAAAAGGATCTTTAGACAAAGAAGGAGTTGAATATATGATCAAGGGCCGACCAAAATCAATTTATTCTATCCGCAGAAAAATGAAGGCCCAAAACGTAACCTTTGACGAGGTTTACGATAAATTTGCTTTACGAATTGTGTACAAAGCCAATCCAAACGAGGAGAAATTTGTCGCTTGGAAAATTTACTCTATCGTTACGGATCATTATCGACCAAGTCCTAGTCGTTTGCGCGATTGGATTTCTTCACCAAAAACTACGGGTTATGAAGCCTTGCACATCACTGTCATGGGACCAAAAGGACGTTGGGTTGAAGTACAAGTGCGTAGTGAACGTATGGATGAGATTGCTGAAAAAGGTTATGCTGCTCATTACAAATATAAAAATGGTGCTACTGAAGAAAGTGGTTTAGATGTCTGGTTAAACCTTCTACGCGAAGCCTTAGAAAATTCAGAAACTAACGCTGTTGATTTTGTAGAAGATTTTAAAATGAATTTGTATTCAAAAGAAATCTTTGTGTTTACCCCAAAAGGTGAAATCAAATCACTCCCAAAAGGAGCAACATCATTGGATTTCGCATTTGGGATTCACTCTGAAATTGGTATTCGCACCCGCGGAACTCGTGTAAATGGCAAATTAGTTCCTTTAAACTTTGAGTTAAAAAGCGGCGATCAGGTAGAAGTAATCACTTCGCAACATCAAAAACCAACTATCAACTGGTTAGATTATGTAACAACATCGCGCGCCAAAACAAAAATTAAAAACGTTCTCAACGAGAATACCAAAAAGATTGGCGAGGAAGGAAAAGAATTGCTTACCAGAAAATTAAAGCACTTAAAAATCACGATGAGCGAACAAGTGGTTAATGAGTTGGTTAATTTTTTCAAACTAAAAACTAGTTTAGACTTGTTTTATCGCGTAGGTATTGGATCCATCGAAAACCAACAACTTAAGGATTATGCTTCGCAAAAAAGCAATTCAATTATCAACTTTTTCAAAAATAAAATCAAACGATCTGGCAGCAGTACCACATCAGACGAAGACATTCATAAACCTGTTATTAGCAGTAATTATGATATGTTGGTTTTTGGAAAAGAACACGATAAACTTGACTATAAACTTTCGCCTTGTTGCAACCCAATTCCGGGTGATGATGTTTTTGGTTTTGTTACCATAAATGAAGGTATCAAAGTGCATAAAAAAGATTGCCCGAACGCCATTGGGATGCAATCTAACTACGCTTACCGCATCATGTCGGCTAAATGGATTGACTCGTCTCAAGAAGAATTCAAAGCCATCATTAACATAACAGGAATGGATGTTCTGGGCTTGACCAATCAATTGACTAAAGTTATCTCCAATAACATGCACGTGAACATTCAAAGTATTGCGCTTAGCACCGATGCCGGAATTTTTGAAGGACAAGTGGCTGTAATTGTACAAAACAATACCATTTTGAAAAAATTAATTAGCAACATCAAAAAAATAGATGGTGTTGATAAAGTAACCCGAGAATACAAAACATAGCATCTAGAAAGTCTTTCTACATTCAATTAAAAAAATCTAGAAAAGCAGAAAATTAAAAACTAAACAAACGGGAAGTTTTAAACTTTGAACTAAAAAAATTATCTTTGCGCGCATATGACACTCATTTCCACAGACAATACTAAAAACCAAGAAATTGTAAAAAATGTTTTTACAATGTACCTTGAAAAAAAAGGACACCGCAAGACTCCCGAGCGCTACGCGATCCTTCAAGAGATTTATGATAGCGAAGAACATTTTGATGTAGAAAATTTGTACATCAAGATGAAAAACAAAAACTATCGTGTCAGCAGAGCGACCTTATACAATACCATAGAATTACTTTTGGATTGTGCTTTGGTGCGCAAACATCAATTTGGACAAAATCAAGCACACTACGAAAAATCATATTTTGATAAGCAGCACGATCATATTATTATGACTGATACAGGCGAAGTAATTGAGTTTTGTGATCCAAGAATTCAGAGCATCAAAAAAACGATTGAAGATATTTTTGATATCGAAATAACTAATCACTCGCTTTACTTATACGGCAATAAAAGGCAAGCGCCAGTTTTGAACGAGGAAGATCGTACAGAAATTTAAAAAAACTAACTACAAATAACATTTAGAATGACAGTTGATTTATTACTAGGATTACAATGGGGAGATGAAGGAAAAGGAAAAATTGTGGATGTCTTAACTTCAAAATATGACATTATTGCACGTTTTCAAGGTGGTCCAAATGCAGGACACACATTAGAATTTGACGGCATCAAACACGTCCTAAGAACTATTCCCTCAGGTATTTTTCATAAAACTGCCGTAAATATCATTGGAAACGGAGTGGTAATTGATCCTGTTGTTTTTCAAAAAGAAATTGAAGGTCTTGAAAAGTTTAATATTGACATCAAAAAGAAATTAATCATTTCGCGTAAAGCACACTTAATTTTACCAACACACCGCTTGCTTGATGCTGCCTCTGAGGCATCAAAAGGAAAAGCAAAAATTGGTTCTACATTAAAGGGTATTGGACCAACTTACATGGACAAAACAGGTAGAAACGGTTTGCGTGTAGGTGACATTGAATTGGAAGACTTTGCTGACCGTTACAGAGCTTTGGCTGACAAGCACGAAGAAATGATTCAGTTTTACGATGTAGCTATTCAATACAATTTAGCCGAAATGGAAGCTGAGTTTTTTGAAGCTATCCAAGAACTTAAAAAATTAGATTTTATTGATAGCGAAGAGTACTTGCACCAAGCTCAAAAAGCAGGAAAATCAATTTTATGCGAAGGCGCTCAAGGTTCCTTGCTTGATGTTGATTTTGGTACTTATCCGTTTGTAACATCATCAAACACCACTGCTGCTGGAGCTTGTACAGGTTTAGGTATTGCACCAAACAAAATCAAAGAGGTTTACGGAATTTTCAAAGCTTACGTAACTCGTGTGGGTAGCGGACCGTTCCCTACAGAACTTTTTGATGAAGATGGAGCTACAATGGCAAGAGTAGGAAACGAATTCGGATCAGTTACTGGGCGTCAAAGACGTTGTGGATGGTTGGATTTAGTAGCTCTTAAATATGCTGTTCAAGTAAACGGTGTTACGCAATTAATGATGATGAAAGGTGATGTTTTATCTGGTTTCGAAACTTTAAAAGTGTGTACTTCTTACAATTATAAAGGTGAAAACATTGCGCATTTCCCATACAACATTGAGCCAGAAAATGTAACTCCTGTGTATCAAGAATTCAAAGGTTGGAAACAAGATTTAACAGGTATGACTACTTATGATGAACTACCAGTTGAATTAAAAGAATACATTGATTTTATTGAAAAAGAAATCGAAGTGCCAATCAAAATTGTTTCTGTTGGACCAGATAGAAAACAGACAATTTTAAAATAAAAATACAACAAGCGCTCTGAAATTCAGGGCGTTTTTTTTTACCTTAGCACGACTACAGTATTTTGCAACAGTCTATTTATGAGAGCTATTTCCTTTTTACAAAAATCAAGATGTTTGGTTATTCTCTTTTTGGGAATACTCTCCTCTTGCAATCAAGCGGAGGAAAAGACAGCAAATAACAATACGGATGAATATTCAACTCAAGGCAGTCGCATTCTCAAAAACAAGCAAGCCATACAACTTATTGGCACCAACTCGTTTCAGGTTTTTAGCGCAAATGACCAAACAATGAAAAGTTGGAACATGGATATTGCAAGAGAATTTATAGGGAACGTTTTAGAGCAACCGCTTACAGGCATACCAATCAAAGACAGTAATAATTCGTTCTTGCACTCGTTACAAAGCGTGGTAGACGGCAACCGCAAGAACAACCGAATTACCATTTTGTGCGGTTTTGGTTGGAATGGAAAAACGGAAACGGAATTCACAGGCAAAAGCCCGACGCAAACTTTTTGGTGGGAAGCTTACAAAGAAAAATTAAAGGAATGGGCGCTTCACTTTAAAGATCAACCAGATGTATGGTTAGAAGTATGGAATGAACCCTATAGATTTGACAGAGCCGATGGTTATACCGATATCGTTTGGAAAAATGACATGAATACTTTAGTGCGCATTATTCGGAGTACGGGAAACAATTCAATTGTAATTGTGCCTTGTGCAGAGCAAGGACAAGATGAAAGTGTATTACTCCAAAAAGGTGCCGTATTTTTAGAAAAGAATCCCAAAATAATTTTCGATATTCATGCCTATGAAAAATGGTTATTGGATAGTGACGCCTCCATCAGCAATAGATTAGATCAACTAAAAAAACAAAAATTACCAATCATTTTTGGCGAAACGGCCCCAATGAATGCTGGAATTTTAATGAATCCAACTTATTTTCTAAACAGCATTTACCAAAGAGGATTTTCGGTCTGTGCTTGGGTTTGGAAATATGACAGTTCAGATCAAGATGCCCTACTAACTGCCGAAGGCCTGCCTAACGATAAAAACAATAATAATTGGGGAACTACTTTTAAAAACCTTGCCGCACTACCGCGCACTCCCTAAAGCTTAAACTAAAAATGAAAAACCCTGCTATAAAAATCCAAAAAACAGAAATACTATCTGATAATTGGTATGTTTTAAATAAAGTAACTTTCGACTTTCAAAAAAAAGACAATTCTTGGATTACACAAAAAAGAGAAGTCTATGACAGAGGCAACGGTGCAGCGATTTTGTTGTACAATGCGGAACAGAAAACAGTCATTTTAACGCGTCAGTTCAGACTACCCACGTATTTAAACGGAAATGCATCAGGAATGAGCATTGAAGTTTGTGCCGGATTATTAGACCAAGACCAACCGGAGCAATGTATCATTCGAGAAACGGAAGAAGAAACCGGCTATCGATTATCAAACGTAACAAAAATCATGGAATCGTATATGTCTCCTGGTGCCGTTACTGAAATTTTATACCTATTTACCGGTGCTTACAACGCCTCAATGAAAGTTAGCGAAGGCGGCGGTGTAGCGCATGAAGAGGAAAATATCGAAGTTTTAGAAATGCCTTTTGACCAAGCTTATGCGATGATTGCAACAGGCGAAATTAAAGATGCTAAAACAATTATGTTATTGCAATACGCCAAAATTCACCAGCTTGTATAATGAATAACAAAACAAAAGGAGTTGTATTTGCACTTTTAGCCACTTTGCTTTGGTCTGTCAATATGGTTATTGCAAGCAGTATCAAAGGGCACATTCCGCCAATTGGACTGGCTTTTTGGCGGTGGTGTGTTGCTTGTTTAGCCTTTGCACCGTTTGCCTTCAAAAGTACAGTTGCTCAATTTTCAATCGTCAAAAAAAACTGGTTGTATCTTTTTTGCACTGCCATTTTGGGCATAACCATCTTTAATACATTAATCTATTTTGCAGGAAAAACAACGAGTGCCATTAATTTGTCTTTAATTGCCATTTCAATCCCGCTCTTCATCATTTTTTTGTCCCGAATATTTTTAAAAGAACGCATTTCAACTCTCAAATTGGTTGGCATTGCCACTATTATTTGTGGTGTTTTAGTATTAATTTCAAAAGGATCTTGGCAAGCCTTGCGCTCGATCAGTTTTAGTTTTGGTGATATTCTGATGCTAATTGCGTGTTTCTTTTTTGCCTCATATACACTTTTAGTACGCAAAAAACCGACAGAAATAGATTCAAAAGTTTTTCTTTTTTCGGTTTTTGTAATGGGTACAGTAGCTTTATTTCCGTTTTACCTTTACGAGCATTGGTACATCACAACCGTACAATTTGATACTAAAACAATATTGGTATTATTGTACGTTGGCATTTTTGCTTCCTTAGTTTCCTTTTATTTATGGAACGAAGCCATAGCACTTATTGGCACTGCCAAAACAGCACTGATTTATTATCTTATTCCTGTTTTTAGCGGGCTCATCGCCTATCTTATTACTGATCAACCCATTTTACAGTCGCAACTAATAAGCATGTTAATTATTATAACGGGTTTGTTACTAACGAATAAGAATTCCAACTAAACCGTTTCTTTTTTCTTCAGATTAGGTAAAAACAAAGCAATTATTCCAATTAGTGGTAAAAAAGCACAAAGTTCGTACACATACGTAATACTGCTATGATCAGCAAGATTTCCCAATAGTGCCGATCCTAAACCACCCATACCAAATGCAAAACCATAGAAAAGACCTGAAACCATGCCTAGTTTTTTTGGCAAAAGCTCTTGAGCATAAACCAAAATAGCTGGAAAAGCAGAAGAAATAATAATACCAATCACCACTGATAAAATTCCGGTCCAAAACAAATCAACAAATGGCAATAGTAAGGTAAAAGGAGCTGCTCCTAATACGGAAAACCAAATCACATATTTTCTTCCAAACTTATCTCCCAATGGACCTCCAATTAAGGTTCCGAAAGCACAAGATGCTAAAAACAATACTAATTGAAATTGTGCTTCTTGTACAGATAACCCAAATTTTTCAATCAAGTAAAAAGTAAAATAACTAGACATACTAGCCATGTAAAAGAATTTTGAAAAAATCAAAACCAATAAGATAACAACCGAAATCACAATTGTTTTTTGAGATAACTGCGGCAAGTCAATCACTGCTTTTTTGGTTGCTCGTAAACTCAAATGATTTTGATACCAAAAGGCAATTCTACTCAACACCACCAACGCAATTAGTGCAACTCCTACAAACCAAACAATATGCCTTTGCGTATTGGGAACAACGATTAAGGCTACTAAAAACGGTCCAATTGCTGTGCCCGCGTTTCCTCCTAATTGAAAAATCGATTGTGCCAAACCGCGCTTGCCTCCCGAAGCCAAAAATGAAATTCGAGAAGCTTCAGGGTGAAAAATAGAAGAACCAATTCCCACTAAAACTACTGCTAAAATAATCATTGGAAAACTCGATGCGTAACCTAAAGCAATCATTCCAGAAAGTGAGAACAGCATCCCGAAAATTTGAGAGAAAGGTTTTGGCCTAGTATCCGTATATAAACCAACAAGTGGCTGTAAAATAGAAGCTGCCAATTGGTACGCCAATGTAATGAGTCCGATTTGGGTAAAAGTTAACTTATAATTTTCTTTCAAAATAGGATAAGCAGCCGGAATTACCGCCTGCAACAAATCGTTTAACAAGTGAGCAAAAGCAATGGAAAAAAGTATAGAATAGGCTGTTTTTTGTGCTGTATTGTTAGCGATTTTTTCTGGGCTTGTAGAATCAGTGGATTGCATTAGTATGAAATTTGTAAATAAATAATTATGGTAAAAAGATTAAATAAATTGGACCATAAAATACCAAAAAGTCAGAGTGATAAATGAAATCAGAATTCCGAAACCAATCATCATACTGCTTAACCTAGGCTTAAGTCCGTGTGTGGCCGAGAGTATACAGGCGGTTATCATGGGAGCCATAGCTGCTTCCATAACTGCAATTTGAATACTGGTAGAATGTTGTTGTAGCATCACCACATAAATAAAAAAAATTAATGCTGGCGTGAGTATTAATTTGTACAAAAGACCAATGGCAAGAAAAGGCCAATGTTTACTGTTCTTCTCAAATTTTAATTGTAAACCTACCGAAATTAATGCCAATGGCGTCACTCCGCTACCTACCTTTTGCAACAAAAATTGAAGAGTTGAAATAAATTCTATGTGAAACACATTCATCAAACAAGCTAATAAAAAAGTGATAAAAGGTGGAAAAAGCAGAATTTTTTTAGCTATTTGCTTCGGCTCCGGATTACCGGCAGAAAATAAAGTAGCTACTACAATCCCGAGTGTTGACAAAACCACAAATGTACCGGGCTGGTCTACCAAGATAGCTGTTTTTAATCCGTCTTGTCCGTACAATGCTTCAATAATCGGGAAACCTAAAAAGGAAGTGTTTCCTAAACCCGTAGTCAAAATCAAACATCCTGTTAACTTTTTGGACCAACCCAATTTTTTACCCAAAAAACTAAAAAACAAATACGAACACCCAAAAGCAATCCAAGCAACGCCAATGGGAAAAAGCAATTCAGTACTCCAATGTATTTTAGGGATGTAATATAAAGCCAAGGCAGGAAGACAAACATTAATTACAATTTTGTTTAAAACTTGGTAAATGCGTACGGGAAATCCTTTGATGTTTTGAAACAACAAGCCTATACCTAAATAAACGAAAATTAAAACTAAATTGATCATAAAGCTGCAAAGGTATTGACTAAAACACTAGAAAAGGAATGCTTTAAAACAAATTTTGTTACAAAAACATTCTCTTGAGCACAGTAAAAAAAAGCATCTTAATTTTAGGCTAAAGCAATCACATAGACTGTCTATTTTTAGTATTTTTACTTTCATAAAAAAGAGTTTTGTCAAGTAAAAAATTCCATCCTAGCGCCTTACACGAAAAACCCGGTATTCCCGCTCCTGAAACCATCAGCGGCTATGCTGTGCAACACATTCAAAAATTCAGAAAATTACAACCATCAGCTAATGAATTGGTAGCTGGAATTTTGAATGGTAACATCACTGCTTTGAGTAGAGCCATTACTCTTGTAGAAAGTACTAGTAGTGCTCATTTGGCGAAAGCCAATGAAGTAATTACATCTTGCTTGCCACACGCCAATAAATCGGTGCGAATTGGAATTACAGGCGTTCCTGGCGTGGGAAAAAGTACTTTTATTGAAGCTTTTGGAAAATACTTAACTGGTTTAGGGAAAAAAGTAGCCGTACTTGCCGTTGATCCTAGTAGTACGATCTCACACGGAAGTATTTTAGGTGATAAAACCCGCATGGAAGAATTGGTGAAAGATGAGAATGCTTTCATTCGTCCATCAGCCTCGGGTGATACGCTGGGAGGTGTGGCTCGTAAAACCCGTGAAACCATAACGCTATGCGAAGCAGCTGGTTTTGATACGATTATTATTGAAACCGTTGGCGTAGGCCAAAGTGAAACAGCCGTTCATAGCATGGTTGATTTCTTTTTATTGCTCAAAATTTCTGGTGCTGGCGATGAATTACAAGGTATAAAGCGCGGAATTATGGAAATGGCTGATGCCATAGTGATTAACAAAGCCGATGGCGATAACGTAAAAAGAGCGCATCTTGCGAAAGTAGAATTCAATAGAGCCTTACATTTATTTCCTGCCAAAAAATCAGGATGGACACCAACCACTGCAGCTTGTAGCGCAATAACTCAAGAAGGAATCAGCGAAGTTTGGACTACCATCGAAAAATTCTTGACCCTAACTAAAGGCAACAATTATTTTTTTGAAAAACGTAAAGAGCAAAATCAATATTGGATGTTAGAAACGATTAATGAACAATTAAAATCGAATTTTTTCAGCAATCCTGGCATTCAGCAATCAATGGCCGTAACTAAAAAAGCGGTGCAAAATGATGAAATTTCACCTTTTGCAGCCGCTCAAAAATTATTAGAAACGTATTTTAAGAAAGAATAGCTTATTTAACTCTAATTTCTTGATAAGTTTCATACCCATACTGTATCATTTTTGCACCTAATATTAAAGCAAAAAACTTTCCTATCACATATCCAGCCATGTGACCATACTTGTAGCTTTCGCCGTAGGTTTCAATAATTTTAATTTCAAAAGGAAAAAACTTCACCACTCCGCCGATAATAAACATAGTACCTAGGATAAACATGGCATACATAAAAACATTTTTCATAGTTATTGGGTTATTGGTTAATTGGGTTAAATAGCAATATAAATTTACTCTTTTTCGTAGCGCTCCATTTCGCGGTCGTAAAACTCATTGGCAAGAACGATTAATCCTTCCATTTCTGTATTCAATTCGGCTTCGTCTAAATCCTCCGCTTCTTCCATGAACTCGACCTCATCATCTTTTAAATTGATGATAAATCTCGGATAATCAAGGTGAATAATGAATATATCTTCGGGGAAATCAGTATTGTCGCCTAGTAAAAATTTTGGTAATTCCATGAATATTTTTATTTAATAATTTTTGTTTTTAATTCTTCTCTTGCTGCAAAATCAGCTTTTTGGTCAATCTAGCAAAGCGAATATACAAAAATAATGAAGCAGCTGTTAGCCCGGCTAAAAGTCCGATCCAAATTCCAACCGCTTTTAACTCTGTATACTTTCCTAGATAATAGGAAATAGGAAAACCGATAACCCAATAGGCCACAAACGTAATATACATGGGTATTTTCACATCTTGCAAACCTCGCAAAGCACCTAGTACAACGACTTGTATTCCATCAGAAATTTGAAAGATAGCCGCTATTAAAAGGAGTTGTGCTGTAATTTTTATAATTTCCTCATTATCCACTAACTGAGAAACATCAGACATATTCAGGAATAAATGAGGCAAATAGTTGTGAAATAGGACAAACACTAATCCGAAAATAATTTCTAAAATAATAGCCAATAAGAATATCGAACGCGCCACCACTACAAGGTATTTATAATCGTTCGTGCCTTTGGTATTCCCTACTCGAATCATCGCTGTAACGCTCAAACCCATCGCCACCATAAAAGTTGATGAAGCTAGCGTTAGCGCGATTTGATTGGCAGCTTGACTGTTTTTACCCAACGAACCCGAAAGCCAAATAGCGGCTGTAAACAAAGTTACTTCAAATAACATTTGCATAGCGGATGGCATTCCCAGATCGATTATTTTCTTTAAAATCGACTTTCGAATATCTTTAAAACTAAAGTTGGCAAAGTATTTTTTCAGTACTTTATTGTTTTTCATTAGATAATGCATGAAAACGACCATCATAATTCTAGAAAGTACCGTTCCCAAAGCCGCGCCTACAATACCGAGTTTAGGAAAAATCCAAACGCCGTAAATAAGCACATAATTAAAGAACACGTGCACCACATTGGCCAAGAAAATTGCATACATCGAGTATTTGGTGTGCGATAATCCATCGGCAAACTGCTTGTATCCTTGGTAAATAATTACTGGAATTAACGAAAAAGCAACCCAATCAATATAAGGAGCAGCCAAAGCGGCCACTTCTGCCGGTTGGTGCATCAAATACATCAACTCTTTTGATAAAACGGTTAATATAAATAAGGAAACGCCCAAAATGGTACACAACAGAAGACCGTGATGAAAAGTAGCTCTAATTTTATCTTCTTTTTGCTCTGCATCGGCTTCAGCAATTAGCGGCGTGATGGCTGTAGAAAAACCAATTCCTAACGACATAGCGATGAAAATAAAACTATTTCCTAAGGATACGGCGGCCAACTCCGTAGAGCCTAGTTTACCCACCATAAAATTATCGACAATTCCGATTAAGGTGTGCCCAAGCATTCCTAAAATTACTGGGTAAGCCAATTTAATGTTATATGAAAACTCCTTAAAGTACTGAGATAAATTCACTTGTGTTTTTTTGAGTGCAAAGATAATTAGAAGCTTTCAATTTTCAGGTGACAGCTACCATTATAAGTAGCTATTGATACATAAAAACAAGGCTCCCTCAAATTCTGTAACAATGCTTTTAAATTCTATAACATGCTAAACGCACTGCCCGTCTATCTTTGTCCTGTAGATTTGTTGCAACAATCACCATATCTACATCATTAAAAAATCAATAAAAAAAATTACATTATGACAATCTCAAGAAAAGTAACAACAGGAATTTTAGCAGCTGCGGCATTTATATTTACAGCAACAACCCAAGCTCAAGAAACTACAAATGCAGCCACAAATTACGATCAAGGTTTCCGTTTAGGAGTAGGACTAAATGCAGGTTACTCTACTAACGATCCTTACAAATTAGCACTTGGTGCCGATGTTAGAGGACAATATGATTTATCAAAAAGATACTCATTGACTTTAACTACAGGGTACACTAACTTATTTCAAAGTAAAGCAGATGGATTTCCTGGACAAACAGAAGGAAAAGATTTAGGTTTAATTCCTGCAAAAGCAGGTTTCAAAGCTTTTATTTGGGACGATCAGTTTTATGTAATGGGTGAAGCAGGTGCTGCCTTTGCAGTAAGTAATGTTGACAATACTAGAGACAAAACCTCTTTGTTATTATCCCCAAGTATCGGATACGCAACAAAATATATTGACGTATCGTTAAACTACACACACTACAATCATTTTGACCGCATCAACAACAATGGTTCTCTAGGTAGAGGCGTTGGACAAGTTGGCGTACGTGTAGCTTACGGTTTCAAATTGTAAGACATAATCATATTGAATTAGTTATAAAAAAAGGCACTGTTTGATCTCAGTGCCTTTTTTGCGTTTACTCTTTTTGAAGCATTTGTTTATAGGATTCAAAATTAGCTTTAATTTTTTCATCTAATTCCGGCTCCTTGATATCAGTATATTTTTGCATTTCTTCCCAAATAATTTTGGCTACGATGTAACGAGCCATGGCTTTGTCATCAGCAGGAACAATAAACCAAGGCGCATTTTCAGTAGCTGTTTTGGTAATCGCTTCCTCGTAATAGTGCATATAATCGTCCCAACGCTCGCGCTCTTTCAAGTCTCCCGCCGAAAATTTCCAATGATGCTCCTCTTCCTCTAACCTACGCAGCAATCGCTTGCGTTGCTCTTCCTTGCTCATGTGGAAATAAAACTTCAACACAATCGTGCCGTTTTGAGTCAGGTGATTTTCAAAATTTTTAATTTGCTCCATCCTGTTTTCCCAAAATTCAGGCGTAATATCCGCCACCTCATTTATTCCGGGTAAATTCTCGTTCAAAATATATTCAGGATGCACTCTCGTCACCAAAACATTCTCGTAATGCGTACGATTAAATACGGCAAACTTTCCTTTTTCGGGTAAGGCCAAATAATGCCTCCACAAATAATCATGTTCTAATTCAGTCGAATTGGGTGTTTTAAAACTGTGCACCACCACTCCACGCGGATTAAACTCCTTAAAAACCTCTCGAATCAAGCTATCCTTACCCGATGTATCCATTCCTTGCAAACAAATCAATACACCATAACGATTGTGCGCATACATCATATCCTGCAAAGCGCTCAACTTGGCCTGCACCGCATTCAGTTTTTCCTCTTTCTCGTCATCGCTTATCTTATACTGCAATTCCGTTGGGATAGCAGCCAAATCAATTGGTCCAACTGCTCTAAAATCATCTGGCTTTATGAACTTCATCGTATTTATTTTATCTTTACTTCTCAAATATAACAAATTATTAGGAGCTTTTTCCTGCTGTACGCTATATTCCCGATAAATAAAAACTACGGCAAAAAAGCCTTGTTTTTCTAAATCGGGAGATACCGCTGCCATCAGGGCTAGGGCCTTACTGCAACATCACAAAACATGGAAAAATTCACACTCGAAATTCTTTGCCAAATCATCGGAATCGGATCAGCATCAGGACTTATTTATCAAGACCCTTCACTCTATGTGATTGGTGATAACAGCGGTTTCCTGTACCAATACGATCTACAATCCAAAGAATTACAACGCCACCCTTTAGTCGAAAACCCAACCGAAAACACTCCTAAAAAAGACAAAGCCGACTTTGAAGCGATAACGCATTACCAAGATAGCCTTTATATTTTTGGCTCCGGCTCTACCCAAAAGCGGAATAAAATGGTGCACCTTAACGGAAATACCAAACAAGTAATTGCCACACATGACTTGACCGATTTGTATGCAGTCATGCAAAACTTTGGCGGGATCAATCCCGAAGATTTCAATATTGAAGGCGCTATTTTCGATGGAGAAAATTATTATTTATTAAATCGTGGCAATGGTAAGTCTGGCAAAAACATTTTGTTTACCGTAGCTGGCAAAAATCTCAGCAACGATTTTCAAATCCTGTCCAACAACTACAAATTGCCTAAAATAAAAGGCGTTCGAACCAGTTTTACTGATGGTGTTTTGGTTGGTGATCAACTTTATTTTTTGGCCTCTGCCGAAGATACACAATCAACGTATGATGATGGTGCCGTTTTAGGAAGCTTGATCGGGAGCATCGACCTAAAAACTATGAAAATCAATTTCACACAAAAAATTAGCGACACCCATAAATTTGAAGGATTAACACTATTTGCAGATACTCCAGATAAAATACAATTTTTACTTTGCGAAGACAATGACACCGAAGTTTTAGAAACCACGATTTATAAATTGAGAGTCAATAAAAAAAGATAGCCTGCTCCTTCATTCGACTTTTGCTCCACGCGCGTTAAAATTTAATTAAAATAAAAAAGTAAATGCAGTTAGCCGCTGGAAACGTGGTAATTTTGTACAACAAGTTTTGAAAAACTGACATAAAAAAAACACCAAATGACTGATTTAAAAAATAAAACGGCACTGGTCACCGGCGCCGGAAAAGGAATAGGAAAAGCAATTGCATTGGCTTTAGCCAAAGAAGGCGTAAACGTAATTTTAGTAGCGCGCACCCAAGAAGAAATTGACAGTGTAGCTGCAAAAGTACGTTCGCTACGTGTAAAAGCTTTGGCTGTTACCGCAGATGTTGCTGATATCAACTCCGTAAACGCTGCGGTGGAAAAAGCACTAAATGAATTTGGCGCTATTGATATTTTAATCAATAACGCTGGTATTGCATCGTTTGGAAAATTCTTAGAATTAGAACCAACAGACTGGGAACGCATTATTCAAGTGAATTTAATGGGACCGTATTATGTTACGAGAGCCGTTGTTCCGAACATGATTGAAAGACAAACTGGTGATATTATCAACATTTCATCAACCGCTGGATTGGCAGGAAATGCCATGACGAGTGCCTACAGCGCTTCTAAATTTGCGTTGTTAGGACTAACCGATTCTTTGATGCAAGAAATGCGCAAACACAACATTCGTGTTACTGCTCTTACCCCAAGCACCGTAGCTACTGATATGGCCAAAGAACTGAAGCTTACGGACGGAAATCCGGATAAAGTAATGCAAGCCGAAGATATGGCTGAGCTAGTTATTGCTCAACTCAAATTAAATCGTCGCGTGTTTGTAAAAAACAGCAGCCTTTGGTCTACTAATCCGTAAAGTTTAAAAGTTTACAGTATAAAAACTAAAAAACCATTGAGAAGCAAATTAAAATCGCTTTCTCAATGGTTTTTTCTTTGTTACAAGCTGTGTCTATTCCTTATTTTGTTGCGTAGCTCTATTTTTTTGTTCTTTTAAAATGGAATTCAAGTGTGGTTGTGTTTCTCTTTCGATATCACTTTCACTGAGTTGTAAACCTTTGGCATCATCAACCAAAACATACCAAGGTTTGACTTTGCCAAACGGATAGGCTCCAAAAACAATGACAGGAGTTCCTTTTACTTTCACATTTTGATCATCTTGAAGTATCCATTCGTCTGCCCAACTGTAGAGTTTTTTGGCATCCGCTTCTTGAAGTCTCAAACAAGAATGCGAAGCAGGATAACCCGGTAAAGCATATTGATGAAAACCAACACCCAATTTATTTTCGATGTTAAAATTCCATTTTAAATCCCACTCGTCGTTAAAAGTACTGGTTGTTTTTTCCGCTTTCCAGTTAGTAAAAAACAAGCCCGTAGGTGTTTTATCTTTTTCCCTTCCCATATTGGTAGGGCCGGTATAAATTAGTTCGCCATTTTCATAGGCAGCAAAAGTTTGAGTCGGGTACGAAAAATAGATAATCTTTTCAACCTCCTTTAAAGCCGAAACCTTCAAGGGAAAAGGCAAATAATAAGCAATATCTCCCGTAAAATCATTTGGAACAATAACCGAATCTAATTTTTTGAAATTATCAGCGTCTGTCCTATTGATGGCATACGCAAGTTGCAATTGAGTACTATCGTTTGTAGCTTTCTTTAGCCATTCTTTCGTGTTTTCAAAATTATAAGTGACCGTACCTGGTTTTTTTCGTTCTATTTTAGTTGGAATTTTTTCTGTTTGATTTTTGTTTTTAGAACTTGCCGCGCTCTCTTTACAAGAAAACAAAACAGAACAAACTACGGCGCTAAGGATACATACAATTGGCTTCATAAGGTTAAATTTTAATTAGTTTAAAATTACCTCAATCAACTACAAAGTCTCTTACACAATTTGTATTAGTTATTATAGAATTAAACTTCATTTAAACCATTAAGAAAATGAAGGAAATTAAGCCTAAAACTTAATGACCTTAACTTACTAAATGGTTTAAAAATGATTTACTTAAATGACTTATATGTTAAAACCAAAACATAAAAACCATTAAGAAAATGAAGAAAATTAAGCGTAAAACTTAATGAACTCAACCCCTTAATGGTTTAAAATATTTTACTTAAATGACTTATATGTTTAAAACCTACACTAACACAGATACAAAATCCATGCGCACGCTGCCATCCTCATCAATTCGAGTCAAGTTGATATCGTGTAGCGTATTCACCAATTCAGGATTCCAAGGCGTTTTTACTTTTACGTAATTTTCAGTAAATCCGTGAATGTAGCCTTCTTTATTTTCACTTTCAAACAACACTTTGCGTTGCGTTCCCAACTGACTTTCATAAAAAGCACGACGTTTTTTCACAGATAATCCACGTAACATTTTACTACGTTTTGCACGCACATTTGCCGGAACAACTCCGCTCATAGCAGCAGCCTCAGTATTATCACGCTCCGAATACGTAAAAACGTGCAAGTACGATATATCCAAATCATTCAAAAAATGATAGGTTTCCAGAAAATGCTCATCGGTTTCACCCGGAAAACCTACAATCACGTCTACTCCTATACACGCATGTGGCATTACTTCCCGAATTTTACTCACGCGCTCCGTGTACACCTCGCGCAAGTAACGACGCTTCATCAACTTTAAAATATCATTACTCCCAGATTGCAACGGAATGTGAAAATGTGGTACAAAAGTCCTGCTTTTCGACACAAATTCAATCGTTTCGTTTTTCAATAAATTCGGTTCAATAGACGAAATTCGCAAACGCTCAATACCGTCCACTTCATCCAAAGCCTGAACCAATTCCAAAAAAGTATGTTCGTGTTTTTTATTTCCAAATTCCCCTTTACCGTAATCGCCAATATTTACGCCCGTAAGCACAATTTCTTTAATGCCTTGTTTCGAAATTTCAGCTGCATTTTTCAATACATTTCCTAACTCGTCACTTCTAGAAATTCCTCTCGCTAGCGGAATCGTGCAATAGGTACATTTATAATCGCAACCATCCTGAACTTTCAAGAACGCACGCGTTCTATCGCCTATAGAATAACTGCCTACATAAAAATCAGCTTCGGCAATCTCGCAGGAATGCACCTCGCCCATATCATTTTTAGACAAATCGTTGATGTAATCGGCCAGTTTGAATTTTTCGGTAGCACCAAGCACCAAATCTACGCCATCCACCGCCGCCAATTCCTCTGGTTTCAGTTGCGCATAACAACCCACCGCAGCCACAAAAGCTTTATCGTTGAGCTTCATAGCCTTACGCACCACTTGTTTGAATTGTTTATCGGCATTTTCAGTAACTGAACACGTATTAATCACATACATATCAGCCACTTCTTCAAAATCAACGCGATCAAAACCCTCGTCTTGAAGATTGCGCGCAATAGTTGATGTTTCTGAGAAATTGAGTTTACAGCCTAAAGTATAAAAGGCTACTTTTTTGCGTTTTTCCATAAGTAAGCGCTATCTAATGAAATCGTTGTCAAAAAAATAGCGTGCGCAAATTTACGAACAAATACGAGAAAACTGCACCGAATTGAATTTTTATTAAATAGGGCGTGCCCCTCCGTAAACTGCGGGTCGGGCTCTACGCTCTATCTTTATTTTTTTAAAGAAAAAAAATAAAGGATGCCGCTGCTATCCCTCACGCAAACTAACTCGCTGCAAACCAAATCTATGGAAACAAGAAACATCTTATTGCTTTTGTAATAAATTTATTATTTCTATATTTGGTAAATACAAACTAATTATGCTACATGCTAATCATTTTCAGTTGGTTTGAGTTGGAGAGGGTTTGTCCTCCAATATAGTAGTTAGCAGAGATTTTTAAACCCAAACCGCTGAAAAAAAATTGGAGGAAGCGAAATTTATTCAAGACGAAAATATATTTATTTTAATCGGTGTAGAATTAATTCTTATTGCGCTGATATATTGGTTTTATAAGAGTTACTGGAAAGATAGAGAACGAGATTATGATAATAGTGCTGAAGATAATAGCTATGGGTATAGAAGAATGACCTCTTGGCGAGCGTATTTATTTGTCGGTGTAATATTTACAATAATATCGTGGGAATTGATTAAAAGACTCATTAATATTTTTCATTAAAACCTCAGCTAGTCCACGCATTAGGTCAAACTTGGCTAGCGAGAGTTTCTAGCTCGTGCCTACAAACAAAATTTAGTCAATATTGTTGGATGACAGATGAGTCGAAATTTTTAGTTTGAAGAAAAAAGAGGAGATTATTTTGTAAGTTCCTAGGCTAGCGCGAGCTTCTAGCTCGTGCCCACAAACAAAATGTAGTCAATATTGTTTTATGACAGATGAGTCGAAAATATTAGTTTGAAGAAAAAGGAGGAGGTTATTTTGTAAGTTTCCCCATCGTACCGCACGAATCCTCTCCCGCTCTAGTAAATAGACATCATGTGCCAGAGCCAAAAAAAATTACTGTGAAATGAAATTTATAGATCTATTTGAATATGCCGTTAAACTCGGTTTTAGAGCTATTCCTGTAGAAGATGAATATTATAAAATAGTTTTTAGAAGTAATAATTCATTTTATATAGAAATCTCTTTTCCCAATGATACTATTAACCAAGACTTAGCAGACTATATAAATATTGACTGGGATTATAGCATCAGAAATGATCAAAAGATTGAAATCTACAGAGAAAGCTT
The DNA here is from genome assembly GCF_018069925.1 of Flavobacterium erciyesense. Taxonomy (GTDB): domain Bacteria; phylum Bacteroidota; class Bacteroidia; order Flavobacteriales; family Flavobacteriaceae; genus Flavobacterium; species Flavobacterium erciyesense. The sequence goes on from NZ_JAGPXB010000002.1 coordinate 165,368, forward strand.
TGAGTATTATAAAGGAAATGCAGCAACGAAAATTAAAGAAATGCAAAATGATATTTCTGAATACTTGAACAATTTTGCTCATTTAAAATTTAATATAATCCAGCAGTCAGTATTTTCTATTTTTGGAATACGTTTTCTAAGATATAAACAGTTAGTATTTGAAAAAAAATAGTCTTAAAGATATTGTTTTACTTAGCCAGCTAGTCTGAGAATTAGGTAGCACTGGGCTAGCGCGAGCTTCTAGCTCATGCCCACAAACAAAATGTATTCAAAATTGTTTTTGATATATGAGCAGAAAATATAAATTTCATGAAAAAGAGGGAGCTTATTTTGTAAGTTTCGCAACAGTCAATTGGATAGATGTATTTACTAGAGATCTTTATTTTACAATAATGACAGAATCGTTAGACCATTGCAGAAAAAACAAGAGTATGGAAATTTATGGTTATTGCATTATGCCAAGTCACGTACATTTGATTTTTAGGTCTGCATTAGGCGACCCGTCAGGATTAATAAGGGATTTAAAAGGGTTTACTTCAAGAAAGATCATAAAAACAATTCAAGATAATCCACAAGAGAGCCGACGTGAATGGATGCTATGGATGTTTGAAAGAGCGGGAAAGAAAAACAGCAATGTTAAGGAAAAACAGTTTTGGCAACAAAACAACCAACCAATAGAAATTTGGAGTTTGAAAGTATTTGAACAGAAATTAAACTACATTCATAACAACCCAGTTGAATCAGGGTTTGTAACTGACTCTATAGACTGGAAATACAGCAGCGCAAGGAATTATGGCAATAACGATCAAACCATTTTAGAGATAGATTTAAATTAATTACGTTTGTGGGAACGAGCTAGAAGCTCGCACTAGCCTGAGGAAATAAAAAGTTCCAAAGTTAGCAACTGACAAGAAGTCACGGGCTGTAAGTGGCAATCTCACCAAAATAACTTAAAAAGACTACATGCACAGAGTTTTCGAATATATAATGGAAATTATTGGATGGCTTCAAATTGTTGCTTCACCGCTTTTAATTGGTTTAGGAATCGCTGCATTTATATATTTTCCAAATCCAACCGAAACAAGAATGATTTTTGCAATTCTTGTAGCAGTATTAGGTTTATTTATAGGAATAGTTTGGGCAAACAAAATATGGAAGACTAAAGGAACGATGTGGTTTGTTTCTCAAATTAGCGCGACACCAGACTTAGAAAATTTAACTAGAAAAGAAACCGAAAAGAATAAAAGCAACCACTAAAATGACTACAACGGATTTGCACCCCTCTAGCGCGACCTTTGGGCTCGTGCCCACAAACTGGTGCAGACACAGACCTTTCCTACGTGTAACTTCACAAAATAATTAATTATGAAAAAAATAGTATTAGCATTGTCATTTTTAAGTCTAATCTCTTGTGCTTCAAGCAATTTAGGTAATAAAGAAAATTTAATTAAAACTAATTTTACTGATTTAAAAATTGCCACTTCTTCATTAGTTAAAAATGCTACAACCATTACATGTAACGAATTACGATTTTACAATATTGATTCCGCATTTGACACTAAGAAATCCATGTTTCTTGATTTTGGAATATCGAATGAACAAACAAACGGAATGCATCAGAATAATATAAGAAAGATGCAATGGACAAATGTCAAGCTTTTTGACAGTGATGATAGGTTTACCATTATTGCTGATGGAACAGAAACTACTCAAAACTACTTTGCATGCTTAATAGTTTTTGACAATCAAGGTAAAGATTGCTTAAATGAAAATCAACCTTTAAAAAACGAAATAGTAAATTATTTTCAAAATAGGATGAAAAAAAATAGAGGTAAAAAAGTAGAGTTTCATAATATAAAATAGTTATGCCTCATTGCCAAACTGACCGTTAATAAAAACCAAATCATATGAAATACTTGTTTATATTATTTTTCACTTTTCTGCTAGTTTCTTGTGGCGAATCGTTTGATAATATGGACACGGAAATGATTAATAAAGATATTGCTGGAAATACCAATATTAAAACACCAGAAGAATTAATTACTTTTTATTATAATTATCCAAGTTCAGAAAGCAAACCGAATTTAAAAATTGAGAAGAAAGAAATTGAAAAAAATGTTTTCGAAATAACCTTGATTCACGATAATCAACAAGATGATTCCCAAAAAGCCGAAAAAATTATTATGATAGCTGAAAAGCTTGTTAACAAATGGCACGTGAAAAAAATAAGGCGGAATTGGAAATGTTACAGTGGAAGAGGTCACACAGATTGGGGAACTGAAGTTTGTAACTAAAGCAACGAAGGCATAACACACGCTACAAGCAATTTGGGCAATAGGCTTAATTTAAATATGGTTTTGTATTTGGAAATATTTGGCAAATCCGAATAATGGGCTTAATTTAGTCCCAAACTGCTTTTAGCGCGGGGACGATAACTTCTTTAACTTCAAGTATTGCTGCTGCGTTTGTTTGCAAGTAGTAGCTACTTAATTAAAAAGGTAAATCCCTCGCTACCGCGCGAATCCTTTCGTGAGGTAGTTCGCTACAAATACTAATTTTTTATATTCAAAATAAAATCAAAGAATCCCAGCTACCGCACGAATCCTTTCGTGTGGTAGTTTGCTACAAATATTAATTTTTATATTCACAATAAAATCAAAGAATCGCACTGCCGGCGCTTATGAAGATTCCTCCTTTGTCGGAATGACAAAAAAACATGCAAAATTTTCTAAAAATAAAAACCATTAAAAAATCAAGTTTAAGAACAAATCTTAAATACCTTAATTTCTTAATGGTTAAAAAAAATGGTGCAATAGCTTACACCAAAATGTATTTTTGAATCACCTCGGCTACACCGTGATTGTTATTCGAAGCCACAATAGCGTCACCTTTAGAACGTAATTCAGGATCAACATTGTCAACCCAAACGCCTAAGCCGGCATATTCAATCATAGTTAAATCGTTGCCAGCATTGCCAACCGCGATAATTTCGCTTTGATGAATGCCTAATTTTTCAGCCAAGATTTTAATACTTGCCGCTTTGTCAATTCCGTTTTGGGCTACTTCCAGAAAAAAAGGTTTAGACATACTCACACTTAAATGTGGCATGGCAGCCTTTAAATCTTGCTCTACTTCTTTCAAGTAAGAAGGCTCCTCGAGCAAAATACATTTCACCGCCGATGATTGCACTGCATCTGTAAAACGAGCCACTTTATTATGAGCTAAACCGGTAATGTTTTTTTCAACTTCAATGTATTCCGAGTCGGTTTCGCTGATAATTTCACCATTCAAATAGGTGATAATATGCGTTTTGCTTTTTAGGCTGTAGGCATACAACTCATGAATTTGTTCTTGACTTAGCGTTTGTTCAAAAATTACGGTATCCGTTTTTAAATCGGTAATGACAGCGCCGTTGTACGAAATCATGTAAGAGTCCTGCAATTGCAATTCTTCAGCAAACTGCACCATTGCTGGAGTAGGTCTGCCCGAAGCCAAAATAATGTGAACTCCTAACGCTTTTGCTTTTTCAAGCATTAATTTATTTTCGTTTGAAATCGTATGCGCATCCGTAAGCAACGTATCATCTAGGTCTAAAACCAGCATTTTATATTTCATTCTGCCTTTTTTCAATGATTTAAATACTCATTCGGAATTCCTCGATAACTGGATTTACCTTTGCAAATTCTGTTTCTTGTACAAACAATTCGACTGCTTGTCCCGTAGTGCCAAAACCCGCCAAACGTGCCGATTGAATATTATTTTTTAGCAAAGTCTCTACGCCAATTGCTTCAATTTTTTCTTTAAGTGCCAATGCTAAAATTTCACTTCCTGAAAACACTTTCATTAATCCCATCCTATTCCTATTTATTTATTATCGTCATTAATTTCTTCCTCGTTGTCTTCAAATTCTACATCTTCGTCCTCTTCATCCTCATCCTCATCCTCATCTTCATAAAAATCAAATTCAAAAGGCTCAATCAACATTCTTTCGGCCATGATTTCAATTCTTTCTGTGAATTGCTCGGTGAAAATAATACGTTGGGTTTTATCGATACTGTTCGAAATACGCATGATTTTAGTTTCGTGACGCAATTTCAAAATCGGGTCGGCATCGTCAAGAATAAACATTTTCAAGCGGTTCACGTTGTAACCTGCGGATGAAAACATTTCACTCAATTTATTTGGTGTACCAATCAATACATCAATTCCAGTCGAAATGTAATTTTTGTCGTAATCCATGTCGCCTTTGTCGTGTACTCCATAAATTTCGAGATCGGTGTATTTTGCCAATTTTTCAAATTGTGCTACCATTTCGACCACTTTTTCTTTATCAGAAACGATAATTAAAGCGCGTGGCGACTCCTCAACTGAACCCACCAAACGCTGAATAACATTGATGACAATGGTAGTCGATTTTCCGCTGCCAGCAGGTGCCACAATAATAGCGTCGGCGCCACTTTTTAAAGTTCCAAAGGTTTCCTTCTGAATGTCATTTGCCTCTAAAAACCCGTTGTCAATTAAGTTTTGCTGCAGCGTCTCGTTTATTTTTTTTAATTTCATTCTTTTTATATTGAAAGATTCAAAAATTTAAAAATTAAATGATTACTTCACTAATTTTTAAATGATTCAACCTCTAAATTATTTAATTATTTTGATGCAAATAGTTTGACATCATTTTCAGAAATTTCGCTTCCGCCAAGGATAATCAATCGCTCCACTACATTGCGCAATTCTCTGATGTTTCCAGTCCAATCATACTCTTGCAAAAGCGTGATGGCGGCTGCCGAAAATTTCTTAACCGCGTTTCCTTGTTCCGATGCTATTTTTTCTGCAAAATGAGCAATCAACATCGGGATATCATCACGACGGTCGTTCAGAGCTGGCACTTTGATCAAAATGACCGCCAAACGATGGTACAAATCCTCACGGAATCGGCCTTCAGCGATTTCTGTTTTTAGATCTTTGTTGGTAGCGGCAACCACACGAACATCTACTTTGATATCCTTGTCGGCACCCACACGAGTAATCATGTTTTCTTGTAAGGCACGCAATACTTTGGCTTGCGCAGAGAGACTCATGTCACCAATTTCATCCAAGAAAATAGTTCCTTTATCCGCTGCTTCAAATTTACCGGCACGGTCTTTTACGGCAGAAGTAAATGCGCCTTTTACATGACCAAACAATTCACTTTCGATTAATTCAGATGGGATTGCAGCACAATTTACTTCGATTAAAGGAAAGTTTGCACGTTCACTTTTTTCGTGTAACTGATGCGCAACTAATTCTTTTCCGGTACCGTTTGGCCCGGTGATTAAAACTCTAGCTTCGGTTTGCGCTACCTTATCAATCATCAATTTGATGTGATTGATGGCTTCGCTTTCGCCAATCATTTCGTAGTTTTTACTAACCTTCTTTTTGAGAATTTTATTTTCAACTACGAGTTGTTTTTTGTCTAAAGCATTGCGAACAGTATTAAGTAATCTGTTCAAATCAGGTGGCTTTGAGATGTAATCAAAAGCGCCCAAACGCATGGTATTGATGGCGGTTTCCATATCGCCATGACCAGAAATCATGACCATCGGGATTTCGGGTTTTATTTTTTTTACGGCTTCTAATACTTCAACACCATCCATTTTTGGCATTTTAATATCGCACAAAACCAGATCGTAGTCGTTGTTTTTTATTTTTTCGAAACCTACAATTCCATCTTCAGCCTCATCGACTTGATAGGAATCGTTTTCTTCTGAAAGAATTTTAGACAGCACTCTGCGTATTGCTGCTTCGTCTTCGATAATCAATATTTTTGACATAATTCTAATTTTTTGTAGCCCAATGGGCTTGGTATTGTAAATGGCTAGCGTGCACTAGTTTTCTTTAAAAACGTACTCCCTAGCCCCGATTGCAATGGAAATCCTTTACTGCGGCGCGCTAGCAAAGCAGGAAAGATTGAAATGAAAAGCGGGAAACAGCTCCTAAAAAAAACAGTTTGGCTTAATATTTTAGCCAACGGTACATTTCTTTCCACGTTGGTTTTTTGCCGTACATTAATATTCCGATTCGGTAAATTTTGGCGGCAAACCAAACCACTGCAAAAAACGAGCCTAAAAGCAGCGTTATCGAAATTGCAATTTGCCACAAAGGTACGCCAAATGGGATGCGCATAAGCATTACAATAGGCGAAGTAAGCGGAATCATAGAAAATACTACTGCTACGGTGCCGTGCGGATCATTAATTACTGTAAAAAAGCCTACATAAACACTAAGCATGAGCGGCATGATGATAGGCAATAAAAACTGTTGTGAATCGGTTTGATTATCGACCGCAGCGCCAATGGCCGCATAAAAAGAGCTGTACAAAAAGTAACCACCTATGAAATAAATGATAAACCCGATGAGAATACTGGCTATAGGCAAGTTCCAAAGTTCTTTGATGTATAATTGCGCTGTACTGCTCATTTCGTGCTGCGCAGCCTGCATCATCTCTGGCGAAACGCTGGCGGCTGGACCTACATTGACACCAAAAAAGGTAGAAATTGCAAAAAATAGCAGCAAACCAAGTACGGCCCAAATACAAAATTGTAGTAAACCGGCAAGTGCTGTACCAATGATTTTGCCCATCATGAGCTGAAATGGCTTTACGGAGGAAATAATGATTTCGACAATGCGGCTGGTTTTTTCTTCGATAACGCTGCGCATAACCATGTTGCCGTAAATGATAATAAACATCATGATTAGGTATCCGAAAGCGCCACCAATTCCGATTTTGATTTCATTGATTCCCTTGACACTTTCTTCGCCAGAAACTTTAGTTAAATTGACATTGACCTTTGCTTGCGCTTTGTTGATGGCCAAAGTATCTAAGTTTGCCCTTACCAAATTGCTCTTGGTAAGACTTGTAGCAATCACATCTTGTATATTTTTGACAAAGGTTAAACTTGGACTTTCATTAGAAATGTATTGAATTTTGGTTTCAAAATCTTTTGGATTGCTTGTTGCAGGAACGTACAAAATGCCTTCGAGACTTTCCTTAGAAAGACTGTCTTTAAGAAACTGTAAATCGATAGCCGATAAATCTTGGTATTTATAGGTTTCGCTTTTGGCATTGCGTGCTACAAACTCTTTTGCAAAATTGCCTTGCACATCATGAATGGCAACGCGTTTGATATCGGGTTTCATAGTACTCAAATAGCCTACAAAAACCGCAATTCCTACAAAGAGTAACGGACTTAAGAAAGTCATTACGATAAAGGATTTATTGCGGACTTTAGCAATAAATTCTCTTTTGATGATTAATGATATAATGCTCATTTAAAAATTTTGATTTCGGATTTAAAAACCAGAACCGTTTGGAATGGTTCTTTACTTTTGGCTCACGGTTTGAATAAAAATATCGTTTACAGACGGGATTTTTTCAACAAAATGTGTCACCTGCCCACGCTGTGTAAGTAAGTGCAACAACTCGTTTGGTGCCGACTTCCCTATTTGAATCTCTAATTTTAGTTCTTGATTTAAAGATTTAAAATGAGCGGGGCTTACGGTAAATTGTTTTGTAATATCATACATCAGGCCTTCAACATTGTCTGTTAAAATACCTACTTCAAAACTATTGGTTTTAAATTGACGTTTAACATCATCTAACTTTCCTTCGATCAACTTATTGGATTTGTGAATAAGCGCGATATGATCGCATAATTCTTCGACACTTTCCATACGATGCGTAGAAAAAATGATGGTAGCACCTTGATCACGAAGTGCTAAAATTTCGTCTTTTATGATATTGGCATTCACTGGGTCAAAACCAGAAAATGGTTCGTCAAAAATTAAAAGTTTTGGTTTGTGCAAAACGCAAACAACAAACTGAATTTTTTGGGCCATACCCTTAGACAGTTCTTGAATTTTTTTGTTCCACCATCCTTGAATACCTAGGCGATCAAACCAGTATTCTAATTGTTTTTTGGCCTCAGCTTTAGACAATCCTTTCATTTGAGCCAAATACAAACACTGCTCTCCTACTTTCATGGTATGGTACAAACCGCGCTCCTCAGGCAAATAACCAATGTATTGCACGTGTTTGGGTTGCAAAGGTTCGCCATCTAAAAAAACTTGACCTTGATCAGGCAAAGTAATTTGATTTATGATTCGGATTAAGGAAGTTTTACCAGCGCCATTAGGACCAAGAAGACCATAAATACTTCCTTTGGGCACGGCTAAAGAAACGGAATTGAGTGCAACATAATCGCCATATTGCTTGACAATAGAATTGACTTCAAGTAAATTATTCATACGTTGTATTTAATTGCTGTAAATGTAAAAAAATTAGTCCTGATATGCAGCGGAACGAGTGCATAAAAAAACCCATCCGTGCTAAATAACAGGATGGGTTTGTTGGCGTTTATCAAAATACAATCAATCCAACTTAGATTGGGTTTGTATTATGAAAACATATCTTTTACCTTTTCAAAAAAGGACTTGTCTGACTTTTCAGGATTAGGGTGAAAGTTGTCATCGTTCATGTTTTTTTCAAAAAACTGTCTTTGTTCTTTGTTTAATGTTTTTGGTGTCCAAACATTTACATGAACTAGCAAATCTCCGTTTCCGTATCCGTTGATACTTGGAATTCCTTTTCCTTTTAAACGTAAAATTTTACCAGATTGAATGCCTTCTTCTAACTTGATACGTACTTTTCCGTTGATGGCTTCGATATCTTTAGAAATACCTAAAACAGCTTCAGCAAAGCTAATGTACAAATCATAGTGCAAATTCTCGCCTTCACGTTTCAAGAAGTCGTGCTCTAACTCTTCGATTGCTACGATCAAATCACCTGGTACGCTGTTTCCTGGCGCATCGTTTCCTTTGTTTGAAACTTTTAACTGCATTCCGTCAACAACACCTGCTGGTATTTTGATTGAAACCGTTTCATCTTCAAGAACCATTCCTTGTGAATCTGCGTCGGCTGGTTTTTTATCTAAAATTTGACCTGAACCATTACAAGTTGGGCAAGTAGAAGCAGATTGCATACGGCCTAAAATGGTGTTCGTCACACGCATTACTTGACCTTGTCCGTTACAGGTATTACAAGTTTTATAGGTAACGCCAGCAGCTTGTACTTTACGTTTTACTTTTACTTTTTTCTCAACACCATTGGCAATCTCTTCCAAAGTCAATTTTACTTTGATACGAAGATTACTTCCTTTAGTACGACGATTTCCGCCGCCACCTCCGCCACCGAAGCCGCCAAAACCACCGCCAAAAATATCTCCAAATTGACTAAAGATATCATCCATATTCATACCGCCGTGACCGCCGCCGCCAAAACCGCCAGAGCCATCAAAAGCTTGGTGCCCGTACTGATCGTACTTGGCTTTTTTCTGAGGATCACTTAATACTTCGTAGGCCTCAGCAGCTAATTTGAATTTTTCCTCTGCTTCTTTGTCTCCAGGATTTTTGTCAGGATGATATTGCAACGCACTTTTTCGGTATGCTTTTTTAATTGCATTCGCGTCAGCGTTTTTTGAAATGCCTAATATTTCGTAAAAATCTTTTTTCATCTTTATTTTTTCTTGTGCCTGTTCAGCTTACATTAATTTGCTAGTGATTGTAGCGCCTTACTGACCAATAACCACTTTAGGAAAACGAATGATTTTGTCACCCAATTTGTATCCTTTTTCAAGAACATCAACAATTTTTCCTTTCATACTATCTGATGGAGCTGGAATTTGAGTGATTGCTTCTGCAAAATCAGCATTGAAAGCATCACCTGCATTTACATCAACTTGCTCTAATCCTTTAGCAACTAAAGTGTTTTTTAGTTTTTCGTGAATCAACTCTACACCTTTTGTTAACAATTCATCTTCTGACTTGTTAATTTCGATAATTGCTCTGTCAAAATCATCAAGAACAGGAAGTAAAGCCAATAAAACTTCTTGATTTGCTGTCTTAAACAAATCGATACGCTCTTTAGCTGTTCTTCTTTTATAGTTTTCAAACTCAGCAAAAAGACGTAAATACTTGTCTTTTTCCTTTGCTAAATCCTGAGATAATTGCTCCTCTACACTTAATTCCTCAACAACAGTTTGCTCTTCACTAGTGGTGTTCTCTACTGTAGTGCCCTCTAATTCTTGATCGATTTCTGTATTTTCAGTAGTCATAGTATTCTTATTTTTAAAAATATTCTTAAAATTCATTTTAATTTCATTTGGATTGCAAAAGTACTGCCAATTCTTTTAAAATGTCAAATTGTCACTCTTTATATTTTACAGTTGTCAAAGTTTTGATTGTAGTACTGCAGAGCAATTCGTGAAAGTGTCATCCTGACCTTTCTGAATCAGGACAAAAAAGCTCTTTTTCAATAACATAGCTAGCTGTAAAGAATAAGAAAATCGAATTTTAGATTGCGCTATTTGATAATAAAAGAAAAAAATTAGGATTATTTTATGATTAAATCAAATCTATTTTTATAGTTTTGCGATTGATGGTAGTGCAAATGGAAAATTTGAGATGCCACGAGAATACCAAGTAATTATTAATTCACCATTACATTATAGAAAAAAGCTTCGTTTGAGACAAACGAAGCTTTTTTTTTATGCTATTATTTTACTTGAAGCACCTTCAACAATTCATCAAAAGAAAGGTTTTGCTGCTCTCCAGATGCTAAGTTTTTCAGAGCGTAAGTTCCTGCTTCCATTTCAGTTTCACCTACCAAAACGGCGTAGGGAATTCCGCGCTTGTCAGCGTGCTGAAATTGTTTGGCTAGTTTTGCAGCATCAGGATACAACTCAACGCGAATGCCAGCTTGGCGTAATTTGCCAATAGCTTGCATAGCGTATAAGGCTTCTTTGTGACCGTAGTTCAAAAATAAAGCTGCAGAAGTTGCCGTTACCGTTTGTGGAAACAAGCTTAGCTCTTCGATTACTAAATAAATGCGGTCCAGACCAAATGAAATTCCAACGCCACTCATGTTTTTAAGTCCAAAAATACCCGTCAAATCATCATAACGGCCACCGCCACCAATAGAACCCATTGCTACGGTTTTAGGAGCTGCTACTTCAAAAATAGCTCCAGTGTAATAATTTAAACCTCTAGCTAGAGTTACATCAAGATCCAAAATTGCTGCTGATAAACCTAAATTTGCCACATTGTCACAAATAAAACGCAACTCCTCTACTCCTTTCATACCTTCGGCAGAATCTGCTAAAAGAGAAGAAAGTTGTTGAATTTTCTCGGCAAAAGTTCCTGAAAACTGAAACAGCGGTTGCACTTTTGAAATAGCATCGGCCGTAATGCCTTTTTCGGTCATTTCTTTTTTAACACCGTCTTCGCCAATTTTATCTAGCTTATCAAGTGCTACGGTAAAATCAATTAATTTATCTGAGGCGCCAATTACCTCAGCGATTCCAGAAAGTATTTTTCGATTGTTAATTTTAATTGTCACTCCTTGCAATCCTAGCGCTGCAAAAACACTGTCATACAATTGCACTAACTCTACTTCTTGCCAAAGCGATTGCGAACCTACCACATCAGCATCACACTGAAAAAACTCTCTGAAACGGCCTTTTTGCGGACGATCAGCGCGCCAAACAGGCTGCACTTGGTAACGCTTAAACGGAAATTCGATCTCGTTTTGATGTTGTACCACATAACGTGCAAAGGGCACTGTTAAGTCGTAACGCAATGCTTTTTCAGAGATACTTGCTGTTAATTTAGTACTGTCTTTCGCTTCTAAATGCGTAGCATTAGCTTTAGCCAAATAATCGCCTGAATTTAAAATTTTAAAAATCAAACGATCTCCTTCTTCGCCGTACTTACCCATCAGGGTTTCAGAGTTTTCAAAAGAAGGCGTTTCGATAGGTTGGAAACCAAATTTCTCGAAATTGGTTTTTATAATTTGAATGATATAATTGCGTTTTGCCACCTCAGCAGGTGAAAAATCTCTCGTTCCTTTTGGAATACTTGGTTTTGATGCCATGGTTTTATGATTGCTTTTTACAATACCTTTTTAGATCAAAAGCGCGATGGCTAAAATCTTGATCAATAAAAGATGAATTAAGGTGCAAATATCATATTTTTAAAATTATTCTCTTTAGAAAAAACGTCATTTTATTGCAATACGCCTAGCCCCGATTGAAGTGAACAGGCGCAGCGAAACAAATACTATTGTTTTGTTGCGACCAAGAGCGACCAACGGAAGCTCCTTGGGTGAAATGAAAACAAAGAATTTGTTGCTGCGAATGGTAACAAAAAGCGGGAAAAAGCTACTGATAGGAAAGTAGAAGAACAAAAAAGCAGGTTATGGTAGAAAAATGTAACGAAATAAGTCAATTGGTGTCAAACGTAGTATTATGATAAAATTATTCAAAGAAAATGTTCGAATTGCCTTAGGCTCCATAAGAACACAATTGTTGCGAACGGTGCTTACGGTAATGATTATTGCTATTGGAATCACTGCTTTAGTGAGTATTTTAACCGTTGTATCTGCCTTGGAGAACACCATTTCCTCTGATTTTGCATCGATGGGAGCCAATACTTTCAACATCAAACAATACGAAAATACTACACGTAATCGAGGTGGTGGCGAGCGCGAAATCATCAACCCGATTATTTCGTACCCAGAAGCGGTTGCTTTTAAAAATAAATACACTTATCCGTTTACCGAAACTTCTTTGTCCTTTACGGCTACAGCCGCGGCAGAAGTAAAATACGAAGCCACGAAAACCGATCCTGAAAATTCAATTGTAGGTGTTGATGAATATTTTATGACCAACTCCGGATTAGAGACTAGTTCAGGAAGAAATTTCACTCGCTTTGATATTGACAACAACGCTTATGTTTGTGTGGTAGGATCTGATTTTGAAAAAGGATTGCTGAAAAATGTGAACCCTATTGATAAAATAATTTCCATTCGTGGGGCAAAATTTAGAGTTATTGGCGTGCTGAAAGAGAAAGGATCTACTTTTGGTAACAGTCAAGATTTGCGTATTTTGATTCCGATTCAAGTGGCGCGTTCGTTATTTACCGCTCCTAACATCAATTATACCGTAAGTGTTATGGTGGGCAAAAAAGAATTGCTTGAACAAGCGCTTGACAATGCTACAAGTACTATGCGACGTGTGCGAAAATTAAGCCCGGTAAAAGACAACAACTTTGGAATTGTACGTAGCGACGATTTGATCAATCGTATTTTGGGAATCACACAATATTTGGGACTTGCCTCCTGGTTGATTGGAGTAATCACCGTTTTGGGCTCCTCGATTGCCTTGATGAATATCATGATTGTATCGGTAACTGAAAGAACGCGTGAAATTGGTGTACGTAAAGCATTAGGCGCCAAAAAAACTACTATTGCGATTCAGTTTTTTATTGAAACTTTACTTATTGGACAATTAGGTGGACTGGTTGGAATTATTTTTGGAATTCTAATTGGCTTTGGAATTGCAACTGCCATGAGTTTTGCCTTCGTGATTCCGTGGGGAGCGATTATGGCTGCTTTTATAACTAGTTTTATCGTGGCGATTGCATCTGGACTTTACCCTGCTATTAAAGCGGCTGTTTTAGATCCGATTGAAGCGTTGCGATATGAATAAGAAACATTTTATAACCTAATTTGGTCGTGACCCAATAAAAAAAGGAGCAACAAATCGTATTGAATTGTTGCTCCTTTTTAATAAGTTTTCGCCGCAACGAATTACTGTTAGATAACATTACGTTAGACTTCCGCAACCGACTTTTTTTTATATAGTAGATTTATAGTGAATCAAGAAAAAAGTGTATTTGAATTATGGAAGTAATCTGTGGAAATCCTTTTAATCTGTAGCAAAAAAGCTATGGTAATTGCTATGGACTAATATTCACAATAAACTAATACGTAGCACGTATCATTCTATCATTACCATAAATATCTTTTTTGAGAATGATGTTTTTAAAACCCATATCCTGCAACAATCCAATCATTTCAGGGCCTAAATACTGATTGATTTCAAAAAATAGAAAGCCGTTGGGTTTTAGATTTTTCTGCGCCAATTCGGCAATTTTTCTGTAAAAAATTAACGCATTATCATTTTCAACAAAAAGCGCTAAGTGCGGCTCATAGTCCAAAACGTTTTTCTTGATTTCTACTTTCTCAAGATTACGAACGTATGGCGGATTAGAAACGATTACATCAAACTGTTCCTGTAAATCATTTGTTTCTAGAATATTTTGATTTTTAAAAACCACATCAACTTTGTTATTTTGTGAATTTTTTTGGGCTGTTGCCAAAGCAGCAACAGATACATCAAGTGCCATAACCTGGGCGTGAGGAATATTTTTTGCCAAAGAAATTGCAATGCAACCGCTGCCGGTACCAATGTCAATAATTCGCAGATTTTGATCTTTTGAAGATTCTTTTTGACTTTCAATAATCCAGTCAACTAACTCTTCCGTTTCAGGTCTCGGAATCAAAACAGCTGGATTCACCTCAAAATCTAATCCGAAAAAATTGGTTTTTCCTAAAACATACTGAACAGGAATCTCCAATTTCAGCTGTACCAAATAGGCGTTCCATTGATTCAGCTGCTCTTCAGACAGCGAAAGATCAGTATTTAAAGCTAAATCAAACCTTTTGAGCTGTTGCAAATCCTCCAAGATAATGTAAAAAAAACTCTCGGCTTCTTCAGCAGAACAAATAGGTGTTAATTCTTGAATAAAATAAGCGCGATAGTCTCTGATTTTCATGGAAAGGAGGTTTGAAAAATGGGGTAATTAGGCGTTTAAATCTTTTAGCATCCAGATCGGACAACTACTATGACCTGTGCAACCCATTGGCTCCGAAAGGGATTCAAAACCTACTTTTTTATAGAGCTTTTGAGCATCAGTCATAAACGGCATTGTTTCGAGGTAGCATTTATCAAACCCCATATTTTTGGCGCTCTGCAAACACAACAACATCATTTCGTGACCAATTCCTAATCCGCGTGTTTGTGGCAGGAAATACATTTTTTGCAATTCACAAATATTGTCGGTTTGGTTGGCCAAAGGTGCAATTCCGGCTACACCCACAATCGTCTCTTGATGTTCTACCACATAATAAATCGATCTTGGTTTACTGTACTCCTCAAACATCAAATCAAGATACGGATCCTCGTAAGCAGTACCTACTTTTGGGATGTTCATTTCGTCAAAAATAGCACGGATTAGTGCTGCAACAGCAGGATTATCTTGCTTTTCGATCTTTCTGATGGTGTAATTTTCCATTTTATGAGCCAATTATTTATTGGCAAAAATAGAAATACTTTATGACAAATTTTTGAATAGTTCAAAACAAAAACATCCGCTGAAAAATTAGTACTTTTGCGCCGTGAACAAACATGAAAAATACATACAGCGCTGCATCGAATTAGCCAAAAATGGCTTGGGTACGACCTACCCAAATCCAATGGTAGGAAGTGTAATTGTGTACAATGATACTATTATTGGCGAGGGTTGGCATAAAAAAGCGGGACAGGCTCATGCCGAAGTAAACGCCATTGCATCAGTAAAAGACAAAAGCTTGCTTGCAAAAGCGACTATTTATGTCAGCTTGGAACCTTGCAGTCATTTCGGGAAAACACCACCTTGTAGTGATTTAATTGTGAACACTAAAATTCCGAACGTCGTCATCGGGACGGTAGATCCTAATGTAAAAGTAGCCGGGAACGGAATTAAAAAATTGGTCGAAAACGGCATTAACGTCACAGTTGGGATATTAGAAAAAGAGTGCAACGAATTGAACAAGCGTTTTTTTACTTTTCACCAAAAAAAACGACCATTTATAATCTTGAAATGGGCGCAAAGTCGTGATGGCTTTTTGGCGCCTTTGCAAAAAGAAATAACGGCACCGGTTTGGCTTACCTCTGATCACTCAAGACAATTGGTTCACAAATGGCGCACCGAAGAGCAAGCGATACTTGTTGGTGCACAAACGGTATTGGATGACAATCCAAAACTCAACGCCAGAGATTGGTTTGGTTTGCAACCCACACGAGTGGTTATTGACCCAAACAATCGAGTTTTAACTTCAAATGCTGTGCTAAACGACCAGCAAAAAACAATTGTTTTTACTCGAAATCAAAATCTTCCAAACACTGAAAACACCACTTATGTCACGATTGATTTTGATCAAAATAGTGTAGCACAAATGATGCAACATTTATACGAGCAAGAACTACAATCGGTAATCATTGAAGGTGGCAGACATACTTTGCAAGCCTTTATTGATTGTGGAATATGGGACGAAGCGCGTATTTTTACCAGCAAAACACAGTTGGGAAATGGTATCAAAGCACCCTCTTTTCCTTATTTTAGCTCGACAGAAGAACAAATAGCAACTGATCAACTTGTAATTGTTAACAATCATGATTCAATCGATAGTATTTGATTTTGGCGATATTTTTATCAATTTAGATAAACAAGCCACTTTAAGCGCTCTAGAAAAACTAGGTTTACAAAAATGGAATGCTACTCTTGATGAACTTAATGAACAGTTTGAACGTGGCGAAATATCCCGAAACGTATTCTTGCAAGGATTACAACAGCAACTTCACGATGCTACTCAAGACCAGATATTGGAAGCTTGGAATGCTGTTTTATTGGATTTTCCGCAACACCGCTTGACCTTTTTAAAAGCGCTTTCTAAAAAATACCGTTTGTTTTTATTATCGAATACAGATTCTATTCATATATCGTATTTTGAACAACAAAACGGAAAAGGCTTTTACGAGGCTTTTTATAATTGTTTTGAAAAAATTTATTTTTCTTTTGAAATGGGCATGCGCAAACCTGATTCTGCCATTTATCAACGCGTACTTAATGAGCAACAACTTGACCCTGCAACCGTTTTATTTGTAGATGACAAAAAAGAAAACACCGATGCTGCGGCAGAGCTAGGAATCAAAGTGTGGAATTTACAAGTGGGCCAAGAAGATGTTACGGAACTTTACGAAAAAGACCTACTTTAAAAGAATACATTTCGAATTCATAACTACACCAATCACACTTCGTTGAAAGATACCTACCTCACTATTGCCAATCCTACTGAAGAAATTCTGTTTAAAGAAAAAAATAGTAAATTTTACGGATACGCTTTTCCAATCACACACGAAGAAGAGCTAAAACCGATACTTGAAACCCTACGAAAAACACATCCGCAAGCAGGGCATTTTTGCTACGCTTACCAGTTAGGAACCGAACAAACTACTTACCGCGCTAATGACGACGGAGAACCAAGTAATAGCGCTGGAATGCCAATTTATGGTCAAATTCAGTCTTTCGGCTTAACTAATTTACTTGTTGTTGTGGCTCGAATTTATGGTGGAGTAAAATTGGGTGTAGGCGGATTAATTTCAGCCTATAAAACCACAGCACAAGAAGTTTTAAAAGAAGCCAGCATCATCGAAAAAACAGTCGATAGCGAATTTATAATCGAATTTGACTACCAAAACATGAACAAAGTCATGCGCGTGATTAAAGAAAAAAAACTAGAAATCGTGGCTCAGGAGATGAAAATAAATCCTGAAACGGATGCGCCCTTAGGTGTAATTACGATAAAAACACGCAAAAAAAATGCCGAAATTACTTTCGACATTTTCAATTCTATGTTTGAAATTAACATCAAAAGAGCTTAAAATTAGGTCTTAAAATTGCATTTTTCGCGCTTTACTCGATCGTTTTTAGCAATTCCAAAATGTAATCAGGCGGAGCGGTAGCTTTTCCTGTTTTTAAGGACACAAAAACCAGAATAAATTGGGCCGTTGTTAATAACTCACCACCTTCATTATGGATTTCGCAATCAAATTCAATCTTTACTGAACTTTGACTTTTAAATGTTGTATGAACTGTTAAAAGTTCATCATATCGCGCCGATTTTTTGTAATTGATATTCATTGAAACAATTGGCAAAGCAATACCACTTTTTTCCATCTCTTTATATGAAATCCCTTTGTTTCTAAGCCATTCCACTCTTCCAATCTCAAAATAAGGGATATAATTTCCGTGATAAACAACTCCCATTTGGTCTGTTTCTGAGTATCGAACTCGAACTTCTACTTGATGACTTTTCATTATATTTATATTAAAATTTGAATTAAAAAAAGGTGCCTTACAACAATATTTTGAAAAATTACCACCCCATATATTTTTTTTTAAAAAAATTTGTTCACATATTTGTTACCCCAAAAATAAGTAACCAAACATCTTTCTTTTAGTAAGCTAAAAGTTACAAAACAAAACAATTTATTTAGAATATATGAACAAAACTGCTCAATCAGTATGGGAAAACTGTTTGTCTTTTATAAAGGACAACATTCAAGACCAAGCTTACAAAACTTGGTTCGAACCAATCAAATCAGTTGAACTTACCGATAACGCATTGTATATTCAAGTACCAAGTAAATTTTTTTACGAGTGGCTCGAAGAACACTATGTAAAATTATTGAAAGTGGCACTTACTAAAGAACTAGGCAAAAATGCAAAGTTACTTTATAAAATTAGAATGGAAAACACTTATGGCAACAAACAACCGTTTACTGAACAGTTGCCAAGTGCCAATAGAGTTCCTATGAAACCACAGGAAGTTGATGCTCCATTCAAAAACTTAAATCCAGAACTTAAAAACCCATTTGTAATTCCTGGGATTCGTAATTTAAAAATCGAATCGCAATTAAACGCGAATTACAGTTTTGATAATTTCTTAGAAGGAGATTCTAACCGTTTAGCTCGTTCAGCAGGTATGGCTGTGGCTAACAAACCGGGTGGAACTTCATTCAATCCTTTACTGATTTTTGGTGGAGTTGGTTTAGGAAAAACACACTTGGCGCACGCTATTGGTGTTGAGATCAAAGACAAATATCCTGAGAAAACAGTTTTATACATTTCAGCTGAAATTTTCACACAACAATACATCGACTCTGTAAAGAAAAACAACAGAAACGATTTTATTCACTTCTATCAATTAATCGATGTTTTGATTATAGATGATGTTCAGTTTTTATCAGGTAAATCAGGAACGCAGGACGTATTTTTCCATATTTTTAATTACCTGCACCAAAACGGAAAGCAAGTTATTTTAACTTCGGATAAAGCGCCTGTTGACATGCAAGACATTGAACAACGTTTGTTGTCTCGTTTCAAATGGGGATTATCTGCTGAATTGCATCAACCAGATTACGAAACTCGTATTTCTATCTTAAAGAATATTTTGTACCGCGATGGTGTTGAAATTCCAGAAGACATCATTGAATACGTGGCTCGCAACATCAAATCAAATGTTCGTGAACTTGAAGGAGCCATTATTTCATTGATCGCACAATCTTCTTTCAATAAAAAAGAAGTAACCATCGAATTGGCCAAAAGTGTTGTAGAGAAGTTTGTTAAAAATGTAAAAAGAGAAATCTCTATTGATTACATTCAAAAAATCGTATCGGATTATTTCCAATTGGATTTAGAAACGCTTCAATCGAAAACGCGTAAACGCCATGTGGTGCAAGCCCGACAATTGGCCATGTTTTTTGCAAAAAAATTCACCAAGGCTTCTTTGGCAAACATTGGTTCTCAAATAGGAGATCGTGATCACGCTACTGTATTGCACGCATGCAAAACCGTTGACAATTTGGTTGCAACCGACAAACAATTCAAAAAGTTTGTAGACGACATCAACAAAAAACTAACTTTGTAATAGCATCATGTCCGTAAAAGTTTTAATGGTTTGTTTAGGAAATATTTGCCGTTCACCATTGGCCGAAGGCATTTTAGCATCTAAACTTCCCAAAGATCTTTTCACCGTTGACTCCGCTGGTACGGGCGCTTGGCACGTAGGCAATGGCCCAGATGAACGCTCTATTGCGGTAGCTCGCAAAAACAACATCGACATCACACAGCAACGTGGCAGACAGTTTAGTGAATCTGATTTTGATAGCTTTGATCACATCTACGTGATGGATAGTTCAAATTACAAAAATGTTATACGACTTGCTCGTAACACAGAAGAAGCGGCTAAAGTAAAAATGATTTTGAATGAAATATTTCCAGGTGAAAATGTAGATGTTCCAGATCCGTATTACGGTTTGAATAATGGTTTTGATATGGTTTATCAAATGCTAGATCAAGCTTGTGATGAAATTGCAAAAAAGCTATTGGCTCAAAATTCAAATTAATTCCATTTTATAGTCGTTCAATTCTAGTTAGAAATAAAATTGAACCGTCAGCAGTTCTTTTTACATTTTACAAATCTATTTTATGCAATCAACCAACACTTTTGGCAAACTATATCTAATTCCAACAACCATGGGCGATTGTGACCCGATGGATGTGTTGCCACAAACTATAAAAAGAAGTATTGAACTGATTGATCATTATATTGTAGAAAACGACAAAACCGCTCGGAAATCAATAAAACTGGTTGTTCCTGAAAAAAAGCAATCAGAATTGAAGCTTTTTGTTTTAAATAAACACACTGAAACCAAAGAGCATCTTGACTTTATAAAACCTTTACTTGCTGGCGAGAACATGGGTTTAATGAGCGAAGCAGGTTGCCCTGGAGTAGCTGATCCTGGCGCTGTAATTGTAAAACTAGCGCACGATAGAGGCATTCAAGTTATTCCATTAGTTGGTCCTTCATCTATCCTTTTGGCAATGATGGCCTCCG
This sequence comes from Flavobacterium erciyesense, assembly GCF_018069925.1. Lineage (GTDB taxonomy): Bacteria > Bacteroidota > Bacteroidia > Flavobacteriales > Flavobacteriaceae > Flavobacterium > Flavobacterium erciyesense. The sequence goes on from NZ_JAGPXB010000002.1 coordinate 186,021, forward strand.
GCATGAACGGTCAAAGTTTTACGTTTCACGGCTACTTACCAATTGAAAAAGACGAAAAGAAAGCCAGCTTTAAAACCTTAGAGCGCGTTTCTTTTGAAAAAAATCAGTCTCAAATTTTTATTGAAACTCCTTATCGCAACAACAAACTGCTAGAAGATTTAATTCAAGTTTTACATCCCGAAACCTTGTTGTGCATTGCTACTGACATTACTTTACCAACAGAATACATTCGAACTAAAAAAATTGCCGCTTGGAAAAAGGAATCCATAGATTTACATAAGCGTCCTACCATTTTTATCATTCATAAAATGTAAAAATTGTTTTTTTATATGTTAGCTTTAAGTTGTTAACGCAAGAACATTGTAAAAGAAACTCTTTATTTTTATTCTGTTTTGCAAATAGTCTTGCGAGTTTTTATTCTGTAAAAAAACAACTTCTGACGGAAAAAAAATCTGCTTTACACAACAATTTCATAGCAAATTTTGCAGCAAAATTTACTTTAAATTAGCTATATTGAGGTCCTAATTTGGCACCTTAACTATGAGTAAATTACCCAACAGCGGCGCAAGTATTTTTACGGTAATGTCGCAAATGGCAGCAAAGCACAACGCGATAAATCTATCTCAAGGCTTTCCTAATTTTCCCGTTGATGAGCGACTAACCGCCATTGTCGCGCGGCTGGCGCATGAAAATGTCCACCAATATGCACCTATGGCTGGATATTTACCCTTGTTAGAGAAAATAGCAAAATTGATACAAGATTCCTATCAAAGAGAGTTAGCGGCTGCAACCGAAGTTTTGGTAACTACTGGTGCGACACAAGGAATTTTCACTACGATTACGGCGCTCATTCAAACCAATGACGAAGTAGTAATTGTTGACCCAAGTTATGATTGCTACGAGACTCCTATTCTCCTAGCTGGAGCAAAACCTATTCGAGTACCACTCGATGACGACTATGCAACCAATTGGGAGCGAATTGAGGAAGCATTTAACTCAAAAACCAAAATGCTGATTATCAATAATCCGCACAATCCAACTGGAAAAATCTTAAAACCTACTGATTTTGAAGCGCTAGAACGCTTATTAACCAAATATCCAAAAGTACTTTTACTCTCTGACGAAGTGTACGAATACATCACGTTCGAAGAGAACCACATTTCCGCTCACACTCGCCACTTTTTGCATGACAGAACTATTGTCGTGTCCTCTTTTGGGAAATCTTTTCATATCACCGGATGGAAGATTGGCTATTTGGTTGCTCCAGAACACTTGATGAACGAAATTAAAAAAGTACATCAGTTTTTAGTCTTTAGCGTCAACAGCATTTGCCAAGTTTCAATTGCCGAATATTTAGATGTAGTTGCTATTGCCGACATCAAAAAGATGTATCAAGAAAAAAGAGATTATTTTAGAAGTCTTTTGCAAAACAGTCGCTTCAAACTAATGCCTTGCGAAGGAACGTATTTTCAAGTTGCTTCTTATGCCGCTATTTCGCAAGAAAGTGATGTCGATTTTTGCAAACGTTTGATTACCGATTTTGGAGTTGCGGCCATCCCAATTTCTACTTTTTATGCCAATGGAAAAGATTTAAAACTGATTCGGTTTTGTTTTGCCAAAGACAATGCAACCCTTGAAGCGGCTGCAGCGCGCCTGTGTGCCCTTTAAAATTGGTTTGAAAATAAATTTATTATGCATGCATACTATTTAATTTTTAGTATATTTACAATTGTAAAAAAGAAAAAAGATGAGTTATACAGATAAAATGTTACGCGATAATGCCCTAGAAGGCAAAGTAATTGTGGTTACTGGCGGCGGAAGTGGCTTAGGAAAAGCCATGACTAAATATTTTTTAGAGTTGGGTGCCAAGGTGGCTATTTCGTCTCGCGATTTAGAAAAATTGAAAACAACAGCTGCAGAATTAGAACAAGAAACAGGCGGTAGCTGCTTACCAATTCAGTGTGATGTGCGTCATTATACCGAAGTGGAGAACATGTTGCAAGAAGTTTTAAAAACTTTTGGAAAAGTAGATGTACTGCTAAACAACGCAGCAGGAAACTTTATTTCACCTACCGAGCGATTGTCAGCTAATGCATTTGATACCGTAATTGATATTGTATTAAAAGGAACAAAAAACTGTACTTTGGCATTTGGTAAACATTGGATTGACACCAAACAAGCTTCGGCTACGGTGCTAAACATTGTTACGACTTATGCTTGGACGGGATCAGCATATGTAGTACCTAGTGCTACAGCAAAAGCAGGTGTATTGGCAATGACGCGTAGTTTGGCTGTAGAATGGGCAAAATACGGAATTCGAACCAATGCAATTGCTCCAGGTCCGTTTCCTACCAAAGGCGCTTGGGACCGATTGTTGCCAGGTGATTTGGCTGAAAAGTTTGATATGGCTAAAAAAGTTCCGCTAAAACGTGTGGGAGATCACCAAGAGCTTGCTAATTTAGCTGCCTATTTGGTATCTGATTTTTCAGCTTATGTAAACGGAGATGTCATTACCATTGATGGTGGCGAATGGTTAAAAGGAGCTGGACAATTCAATCTTTTAGAAGCAATTCCAGAAGAGCTTTGGGATCAACTAGAAATGATGATCAAAGCCAAAAAGAATAAATAAACACAAGTTTAAAAAAATAAAAAAAGGCAAACCAACCAAGTGTAATACTTGTTAGTTTTGCCTTTTTTATTTACAAAATATTTATTCTAAAGCCAGTAAGATTTCGCTAGTAAGTAATCCGCTGCCACCGCCGTAATGTTGTACGATTCGGCAATGGGGTTGTTGCTTTTCAAAAAAAGAGCGTAAAGCCGTTTCTTCTTCCTCCAAAATTCCACATCCCAACAAAACGATATCGAAATTATATGCTGCAAAAATTGCTTTTGCTTCCTCATCTTTTAATACGCCTTGCGCCTGCCAATTATCTTGCTTATTGATCAAACGAATTACCGTTTGCAATATTTCAAGATGCCTTCCTATGTATAAAATATTGACTTTTTTCATGGCATGAGCATACATTTCTTCGGCGAAAGCCTAAACAACGACTTACTTTTTACAATAGAATTTATTGTTTTACGAATTGCAATTCGATTGCCAAACGAACCTCATCGCTTACAAGAACACCACCTGTTTCAAGAGCTGAATTCCAAGTCAAGCCCCAATCTTTGCGGCTAATTTTACCTTCTAAAGCAAAAGCTACTTTAGTATTTCCCCAAGGATCTTGCATTGTTCCACCAAAATCAGTAGCTAAACTAACGGATTTTGTTACGCCATGTATTGACAAATCACCAACCAATTCATAATCAGAACCACTTTTTTGTGTAAATGAAGTCGCTTGGAAAGTAATTTCTGGAAATTGTTCCGCATCAAAAAAGTCGGCACTTTGCAAATGCTTGTCTCTATCAGCATTACCTGTATTTACTGAAGCTACAGCTCCCGTAAAATTAATTTTAGCATTCTCGAAACTTTCGTTTTCAGTTTCGATAGTAGCATCAAAAGTTAAAAATTTACCTGAAACATTTGTAAACATCATGTGTTTTACTTTAAACCCAATTTCAGAATGTGTTGGGTCAATTGCCCATTTAGTTGCAGCCATAATTGTTTTATTTAAAAAATTAATTGATTGTTTGTTATTTAAAGTTGCATTGGTACTTCCATCAAAAGGACTTCGGCACCTTCTGAATTTGCAGTTAACGATAAGGAATCAGTATCCCAAATTCCTAAACCGTCACGCTGATTCAAGTTGATGTTTTGCACCGTAAAATCGCCTTTTAACACAAAAATATAAACGCCGTTTCCTGGCTTTTTGATTTGATATTGCGTTGCTACGCCTGCATCAAATTTCCCCATATGAAACCAGGCATCTTGATGAATCCAAACGCCCTCGTCCTCAGGATTTGGTGATAAAACTTGCTGTAATTTATTATGACGATCGTTTAAATCAAGCGTCACTTGATCGTATCGAGGGGTTACATTTTTTTTGTTCGGATAAATCCAAATTTGCAAAAACTTAACCAACTGGTCTTGATTTTTGTTGTATTCGCTGTGAAAAATTCCTGTTCCAGCACTCATGGCCTGTACATCACCTTCTCTAATTACAGTAGTGTTTCCCATACTGTCTTGGTGTTCCAAATCGCCTTCGAGCGGAATAGAAATAATTTCCATATTGTCGTGCGGATGCTTACCAAATCCCATTCCTTGATTGACTCTGTCATCATTTAAAACACGAAGCACACCAAAATTCATGCGTTCTCTATTTTGGTAATTTGCAAAACTGAAAGTATGGTATGATTCTAACCAACCATGATTGGCATGACCACGAGTTTCAGCTTTGTGAAGCACATGTTTAAAATTGGTATCAATGCTTGGGGCAGTATTTGTATTTTCCATTTTTCAAGTTGTTTAAAAGTACACTGCAAAGTTGGAGCAAAAGCCAATTAAAAACATTGAACTAGGACAAGAAAAATAAAACTCGCTTTTTTACGTTTTAGCGATTTTATGGCGGACTTTGCTTAAAAATTCGGCTGAAATACCGAGATATGAAGCAATGTAATGCTGGGCTACACGCTGCGAAAGTGTAGGATACTGCTCTAAAAACTCTACATATTTTTCGGTTGCCGACTTAGCAATAGTATTAAATAGGCGTTCTTGGGTTACCGCCAAACTACGCTGCATAAGGATTCGGAAAGCGCGTTCAAATCGAGGTGCTTGCGCAAAAAGTGCTTCTTTAGTTTCTGGAGTAAAAATGAAAAAAGAACAATCCTCGAGCGTTTCAATATACACTTGACTGGGTTTATGCTCATAAATACTAAATGAAATATCGCTAACCCAAGCATTTTCAATAGCAAACTGTAAAATGACTTCAGATCCATTGGCATCAATGTAATATTTACGAACACAACCTTTTATAACAAAAGCTTCAAAATTGCACATCTCGCCTGCTTGTAGCAACATCGTCTTTTTGGGCACTTGTTTATACTCCATCAAAGAATTAAAAATCCTTAACTCCTCTGAATCAAAAGGTACGTAGCGAGAGATATTTGTGTTAATTTGTTCGTACAAAACTTTTTATTTAGATTGGAAAGGTACAAAAATAAGCGCTGCCTTTGGTAAAAAAAATGGTGAAGATGCACCAATATTTATGTAAAAAACAAAAACTGCTGCCATTTAAATTGTTATTTTTGCACCATCAAAAACATAACAAAATTATTATGCTCATTATTGGAATTGCCGGTGGTACAGGAAGTGGAAAAACAACAGTTGTACATCAAATCATGAACGAATTACCACAAGCAGAGGTTGGTATTATTTCACAAGACTCGTATTACAAGGAAAACCACGGTCTTTCATTTGACGAAAGAGCCTTAATTAACTTTGACCATCCGCGTGCTATAGACTTTCCATTGTTGGTAGAGCATTTAAAAGAATTGAAGGCTGGAAATAATATTCACCAACCCGTATATTCATTTGTAACCCACAACAGAACTGATGATACCGTTTTTACACATCCACGTAAAGTTATGCTTGTAGAGGGGATTTTGATTTTGGCCAACCCAGAGTTGAGAGAACTTTTTGATGTAAAAATTTATGTTCACGCTGACTCTGATGAGCGCTTGATTCGCCGTATGAAAAGAGATATTGCAGAGCGTGGTCGTGACATGAATGAGGTGATTAATCGTTATCAAAATACGCTCAAACCAATGCACGAGCAGTTTATTGAACCGACAAAAGCTTTTGCAGACATCATCATTCCTAATGACAAATACAATACTGTTGCGATTGACGTAGTACGTGCCGTAATTAATCAACGCATTTTATAATTTAATTGTACCTTTCGGATATTCTAAATAGCAAATCAACAAAAAGCATTTGGCGCTTTACAGCCACAACAAAACAGGAATATGAAAAGCAGTTTTAAAAACAATCCTTGGTTTAAATTTTTAAGCAATAAATACGTTTGGGTATTGTTGTTTTTTACTATATGGATGGTTTTCTTGGACAATTACTCCTATTTTGACCATCAATTTTTGAATGATGAAATTGAAAGTTTAGAGGACAATGCTGCTTACTATCGAGAAGAAATCAAAAAAGATCAGGAAAACATTAGGCAACTGAAAAATCCCGAACAAATTGAAAAGTATGCTCGAGAAAAATATTACATGAAGAAAGACAGTGAGGATATTTACATCATCGAGTTTGAAAATGATTCACTAGAGCAAGAGTAAAACCTCAAAATAAAGTTTACACCTCCTAATAATCGGCTCTTGTTTTTACAAAAATTGGAGCCGTTTCAAATAACAAACACAATGACAACAAACCTTTTTGATGATTTCGATTCCGTTTCGGCGAAACAATGGAAACAAAAAATTCAATTTGAACTCAAAGGCGCTGACTATAATGAAACCTTGGTTTGGACATCGCCAGAAGACATTCAAGTAAAACCTTTTTATACTCAAGAGGATAGCAAAAATACTTTTGATGTTGCCACAAAAGCGACTGATTTTAGTATTTGTCAAAATATTTACGTTTACGATCTCGAAAAATCGATAGAAAGAGCTACCGATACATTGCAACGTGGCGCAGACAGCATTCGTTTTTCAATTGATAACGAGACTATTGATGTTACTAGCTTGTTAGAAAAAACACCATTGAACAACAGAACGGTTTACTTTAACCTATCGTTTATTTCAATCGATTTCGTGAATAAGATTGCTGCGTTTGCTGCAAATAGTAGCGCGAAAATTTTCTTAAACTTAGATCCAATTGGGCATTTAGCCAAAGAAGGAAACTGGTTTACTACCAAAGAGAAAAACAATTTTGAAACCCTGCAAAACATTTGCGCCAAGCATCCTTCGCTTTCAGTACTGAGCATTAATGCGGCCTTGTACCAAAACGCAGGAGCAAATATGGTGCAGCAAATTGCGTATGCTTTAGGTCATGCCACAGAATATTTCAATCAGTTGTCGTACCAAAAGCAACCGATGGTTTTTGAAATTGCCGTTGGAACCAATTATTTTTTCGAGATAGCGAAATTAAGAGCTTTACGCTTGTTGTTTTCGCTAATTGCAAAAGAATATGAGGCCAACCCAAATTGTCACATCATTGCAACACCTACGAAACGCAATAAAACGCTTTACGATTACAATGTAAACATGTTACGCACCACGACAGAGTGCATGAGTGCTATTCTTGGTGGAGCTGATGCTGTTGCCAATTTAGCCTACGATGCTTTGTACCATAAAGACAATGAATTTGGCGACAGAATTGCTAGAAACCAATTACTTATTTTAAAGAACGAAAGTTATTTTGACAAAGTAAATAATCCAGCAGACGGTAGCTATTACATCGAGACTCTAACGAATCAATTGGCTGAAAAAGCATTGAATTTGTTTAAAGATATCGAGGCTAACGGTGGCTTTTTGAAACAATTGAACGAGGGAATCATAAAGCGTAAAATTCAAGAAAGCGCTGATGCAAGTCAAGATCTTTTTGATAGTGGTAAAGAGATATTGTTGGGAACCAATAAACATCCTAACAAAAACGACAGGATGAAACACGATCTGGAATTGTTTCCTTTTGTAAAAATAAAACCTCGCAAAACTCTTATCACGCCAATAATTGAAAAACGTTTGGCCGAAAAACTAGAACAAGAACGATTGAATACCGAAGCATAATTCAAACTAAAGGTTCAACACATTCCACCTTTCCAACTTGTACAAATTGGTATGACACAAATGAAAAGAAAAGATTTACAACATTTACAATTACAACCTTCAGCAACTGCCAATCAACCGGAAGCAGCAAACGAGTCGTTTTTTTTAACTGCTGAGGGCATTTCAGTAAAGCCTACCTACTCTAAATTGGATTTAGAAACAGTATCGCATCTTGATTTTGGAGCTGGATTTGCTCCCAATTTGAGAGGGCCTTACGCTACGATGTACGTACGACGTCCTTGGACTGTTCGTCAGTATGCCGGATTTTCTACTGCCGAAGAGAGTAATGCTTTTTACAGAAGAAACTTAGCAGCAGGTCAAAAAGGTTTGTCAATTGCATTTGATTTACCAACGCATCGCGGTTACGACTCAGATCACGAACGCGTGGTTGGTGACGTAGGAAAAGCTGGAGTAGCCATTGACTCTGTCGAGGATATGAAAGTTCTTTTTGATCAAATCCCACTAGATGAAATGTCAGTATCCATGACCATGAACGGTGCTGTTTTGCCTATTATGGCCTTTTATATCGTAGCAGCCGAAGAGCAAGGTGTAGCTGCAGAATTACTTTCGGGAACCATTCAAAATGATATCCTTAAAGAATTCATGGTTCGCAATACCTACATCTACCCTCCTACTCCTTCAATGAAAATCATTGCTGATATTTTTGAATATACGAGTCAAAAAATGCCAAAATTCAATTCTATTTCTATATCTGGTTATCACATGCAAGAAGCTGGAGCTACCGCAGATATTGAGCTAGCTTACACGCTTGCTGATGGATTAGAATACATTCGTACCGGATTAGCAACGGGAATGAAAATAGATGATTTTGCACCTCGCTTATCCTTTTTCTGGGCCATTGGTATGAACCATTTTATGGAAATTGCCAAAATGCGTGCTGGAAGAATGATTTGGGCTAAACTGGTCAAACAATTTGAGCCAAAAGACGACAAATCTCTAGCGCTACGCACACATTGCCAAACGTCTGGATGGAGTTTAACAGAGCAAGATCCTTTTAACAACGTAGCTCGTACTTGTATTGAAGCAGCTGCGGCAGCTTTTGGAGGAACCCAATCATTGCACACCAATGCCCTTGACGAAGCTATTGCTTTGCCAACTGATTTTTCTGCCAGAATTGCTCGTAACACGCAATTGTACTTGCAAGAAGAAACGAAAATCACGAAAACGGTAGATCCATGGGCAGGAAGCTATTACGTAGAAAGCCTTACAAAAGAAATTGCCGATAATGCTTGGAAACTTATTGAAGAAGTAGAATCATTAGGCGGTATGACCAAAGCAATTGAATCTGGTATTCCGAAATTGCGTATTGAAGAAGCTGCAGCCCGAAAACAAGCTCGAATTGATAGCGGACAAGATATCATTGTTGGTGTTAACCAATACCGTTTAGAAAAAGAAGACCCGTTGCAAATTTTGGATGTAGACAACCAAATGGTTCGCAAGCAGCAGTTGGAGCAACTTGAACACATCAAAGCAACTCGAGATAGTGAAAAAGTAAAACAATCACTAGAGAAACTAACTCACTGCGCAAAAACTGGCGAAGGAAACTTACTAGAAATTGCAGTAGAAGCAGCTAGAAATAGAACAACCTTAGGCGAAATCAGTGATGCCTTAGAGTCGGTTTTTGGAAGGTATAAAGCACAAATCAAATCATTTAGCGGCGTGTACAGTAAGGAAATCAAAAATGACGAAAGCTTTGAAAAAGCGAAACAATTAGCCAATGATTTTGCCGTTGTAGAAGGGCGTCGTCCTAGAATTATGATTGCAAAAATGGGGCAAGACGGTCACGATCGTGGCGCAAAAGTAGTAGCCACAGGTTACGCTGACGTAGGTTTTGATGTTGATATTGGTCCACTTTTTCAAACACCAGCCGAGGCGGCAAAACAAGCTGTTGAAAATGACGTGCACATTCTAGGCGTTTCGTCTCTAGCTGCAGGACACAAAACATTAGTGCCACAGGTAATCGAGGCTTTAAAAGAATACGGCCGAGAAGATATTATGGTAGTAGTTGGCGGTGTAATCCCGGCGCAAGATTATCAATTTTTATTTGATGCGGGAGCTGTAGCAGTATTTGGACCAGGAACCAAAATTAGCGAAGCTGCCATTAGTATTTTAGAAATTTTAATTGGTGGTGACGAATAAGTTAGTTTTTCATCTTGAAAACTAATAAGCACAAAAAAGGCTAGTATTGTACTAGCCTTTTTTTATTCTTGTAATTTGTAAATAGACGTAACAGTTGCATTACCGTCTGCTTCAATAAACGAAGTATCATACCCGCTAAACATTTTCATATAACTGCGAATTGACGATCCGTAAGCATCAGAAAAATTGCGTCTTCCTTTATACCTGAAGTATTTTTTAACTGATCCAGCACCACCAAGGTGAGCTGCTGCCAAAATTCCTGACTCTGTAATACGAACGCCATTTAAAACGGTTCCTTCGTATTTTTCAATTTCTTTTTTTAATTCCCATTTGTTTTTAGCTAACAAGGCCAAAAATGCTTTTTCTTGTAATTCTGGACTGTTTAAAAAATGAGAACTGCTTTTTACTCCTACCGATTTCAATGTCTCGGTTCCAAATTGATATTTACCTAAATAACCTAAGGAATTGATTTTTTTATACTTGCTTTCGGATTCTCTTTTTCCGATAGCTTCTTTAAAACCAACAAAAAAATTACCAGTGTAAGGAATACTTGAATTGTTGTATTCACTTGCTTGTTCAGATGGAAATAAGTAGTGTGAACCATCTTCTTCATTAATAAGAAACCAGGGGTTAGTTTCTAAATTTAAAGGCCTAAAACCTAAACTCAAAAAAACTGTAATAACAGTCAGACTAGTGTAAAAATACCACTTCTTTATCATAAATTGTTTTTCTTCAAAACGCTGTCCCGTTAAGAAATTTCTATGCGCAAAGGTACGTAAAAAATAGTAAGCCTGATAATCAGCACGTTAAACTTTTCTAAAAATAGACGAAGTGGTATTTTATATCGCCGAACTGACTGATTTCGAGCGTTGGAGCGGGAAGCTTGATGGTATTAATTAAAGAAAAAACAGTCTTCAAAACCGGAGATTGGGTCTTTATTTTGGTTAAATCAACATCTAAACTGAGGTAAAACTGTCTCGTTCGCCTTGCATTAAAGCCAGTCGTTGCAACTTGATCGTTAGGGTTCCCTGCTAGCATTCCATCGGCGCCGTATCCCAAAGCAATGTTGAGCCATTTTGGCAATTTTGATTGCTTAGCAAAGGAGTGCAAGTTCACCGAAAGCCAATAGGTTTGACCGTTGTAATCTTTTAAAATTTGTTCCGTTAAATTGGCGCCTAAAACCTCTGGACGGTATGTAGCAAAATTGGTTTGATGAAAAGAAAATTTAGGAATAATACGTTGTTCTTCCCACAGAAGATCCTGCGCGAGATACAATCCTGTTCCCGTTGCGTTGGCCACTACGTCACCCACAGATGCTCCCCACTCTTGAGAAAAACCATCCATAACCTCAACAGCAGTTAAAAAGGCAAAACCGATTCCGGCACCATACAACCTTTGTTGTTTTTTACTGGCACCGCTCCATTGCCAAAGTTCAGCACTTAGCCTGCCCAATTGATAAGAAGAATAAACATGTCCTACCTTATCCATTTGAAGCCATTCTGAATTGTCATCAACAAAATGAAATTTGGATCGAGGATACGAAGCATACCACAACTGATTTAACCCAATTAAGGTTCCAGTCGCAATTGCGGCTTGCGAAATTCCTACTGCTTTTTGTCGTTTAAGATGTAAGGAATCAGCAGGTTCAAAAAAACGCTGCGCGAAACTTATTTGAAAAAAAAGGAGGAAACAAAGAACAAGGCGCATTTTATCGTTGCACGCCTTGACTGTTAATCCAATCAGAGTATTTTTTTGCATTAACATTGTGCTCCTCTAAAGTTGTAGCGAACTCATGGTACCCAAAACGATCTACGCTGGCGCAAAAGTAAATGAAGTCGTTTTTTTCAGGATTTAAAACTGCTTCGAGCGCAGTGATATCTGGCATGGCAATTGGCCCAGGAGGTAAACCAATATTCATATAAGTATTATAAGGATGTGGCATTACCAAGTCTTTGTAGAAAACTCTTTTTATCACTTGATTAAAGTCGTTGGATTTCTTTTTCAAGGCATAAATCACCGTTGGATCGGCTTGCAAAGGCATTTCTAAACGCAAGCGATTCAAGTATACGCCTGCAATGCGTGGTCTTTCGTCTTTTTTTACTGATTCTTTATGAACGATTGATGCCAAAGTTGTAGCCTGAATTGGTGTTAAACCTTGTTTTTGTGCTTGAGCGATACGCGCCTCAGTCCAAAAACTACGGTATTCTTTTAGCATTTTATCTCTGAACTTTACTGCAGATGTATTCCAATAAATCTCATAAGTATTTGGAATAAGTAAGGCCAAAACCGTCTCTTCATTAAATCCGTTTTCTTTTAAAAAAGTAGAGTCTTTAAAAGCTTGCAATAATGAAATACTGTCGGCTTCGATTTGTGAGCCCACACGACCAGCTAAATTTTCGATGCGTTCTTGATTGTTAAAAGCCAATTTTACCGCTGAATTAAGGCGCAGACTTTTAACCAATTCATAACTGTTCATTCCCTTAGTCAAAAGAAAGCGACCCGGAATCACATTCTCGGTGTACCCACGTTTGCTGGCAACAGTTTCAAAACGTTCCATATCTTCAACATAAGGCACAAGCAATTGTTTTACTTGCTCATAATTTGCATCAGTAGGCACGTATACGTACACTTCATTTTCTGAAAATTTGGTATTTGGCGAAAATACTTTTTGTACAAAATACAAACCGTAAACCAATAAAATGGAGATTACAACTACAGATACAATGCTAATTATTTTTTTAATATTCATTTGAGGGCTTTTATGAATGAAGAAATATGTTTTCTAATTTATATCTAACTATTTGAAAAACAACAACTCATTTTTATAACTATAGCGAAGGCCATTTCGTATTGATGAGTTGAAAAATGGCTTCGTCTTTGTAGACTCCTTTTACGAAAGTCCAATCTTTTTTGATACCAATTTTTTCGAATCCAAATTTAGTAAAAAGTGCCGTACTTGCAGCATTTTCGGCACTAATATTTGCATACAATTGATGTAAATTGAGGTTTGTAAAAGCATATTCAATTAATAAATCTAACGCTTCTGAACCGATGTTTTGATTTCTATTTTCTGCTTTTTGAATAACGATGCCAACACCTGCTCTATTGTTTTTGGGATCAAAATCAAATAAATCAATTAAGCCAACTGCAGGAAAATCTTCGTCTTGACAAATAGCCAATCGCAATTGTTTAGCTTCATAAATATCTTGCTGGGCGTTTTCAAGGTATTGTTTGACCAAAAATCTGCTGTAAGGAGTTTGCGTATTGCTTACTTCCCAAATACTTTGATCGTTTTCAATGGCGTACACGAACTCCAAGTCATTGGGCTCTAGCGCACGAATATAAATGTTTTCGCCTTTTAATGTTTTCATTTAATTATTTCAGGAAGTTACATTGAGGAATCTCAGCAATGAACCATAGTTGATTTTGATAATTCGTTTAGAAAATTAAATTTCAATCGTACCTTGAAATACAAATTGAGCAGGTCCTTTCAGAAAAACATTTGTAAACTGTTCGCCTTCTTTTTCAAACGAAACGGTTAATTTCCCTCCCTCTACATTCAAATTAATTTCAGTTTCAGCTGTTTTTTCTAACACATTCATGGCTATGGCTACGGCTGTTGCACCAGTACCGCAAGAAAGTGTTTCATCTTCTACGCCTCTTTCATACGTACGTAAAGAAAAGGTGTTCGGATCGATTTGATTCACAAAATTGACATTACTTCCGGCTTGACCGTATAAAGAGCCATAACGAATGGCAGCTCCGTTTTGTTTTACGTCGTAATTGGGTAAATCAGCTACCAACTGCACATGATGTGGCGAACCAGTGTTTAAAAAAACATAATCCTCTTGCACATTTACCTTGGCTACATCAATCATTTGCAGTGCTACAATTTCGTTCTCGTCAATAGTTGCGTGATGCAAACCATCTGCAGCAATAAATGTCGTTTTGTTTTCAATAACCTGTAGCTTTTTGGCGAAAGCTACCAAACAACGGCCACCATTGCCGCACATAGAACTGGTATTTCCATCTGAATTATAGTACACCATTTTAAAGTCGGTTTCGGCATCGTTTTCTAGTAAAATTAAGCCATCAGCTCCAATCCCAAATCGTCGGTCGCACAATTTTGCTACAAGTGCTGTATTGTCTTTTGGAAAAAAAAGCGAACGGTTGTCAATCATAACAAAATCGTTGCCTGTACCTTGGTATTTATAAAATTCTAATTGCATTTTTTTAATTTTGTGAAGTACAAAAGTACAAACTATTAATGAAATGTTAATCATTGTTAAAGAGCGTTAAACGGTATTTTAACAAACCAAAAAAGTTTTAATTTTACTTGTAATTATTTTTTTAAACGAAATTAAAGATGAAAAATTTATCAACATTATTTGGAGTTTCCTTGTTAAGCGGTGTGGTTACTTTAGGTTCCTACAAGCTATTATTTGATACTGATGGTTATTTTTCTAAAGATAATGGTTCAGTAGTTACCATGGCATCCAATTCATACGGAAAAAGAGTTGGTTTAGCATCAGAAGTGCTAGACTTTACTGAGGCTGCTGACAAGACCATACATACGGTGGTTCACGTAAAAAACGTTTCAAGAACAACAGTCTCTAACCCAATTCTAGAATACTTTTATGGCTTTCGAGGCGGACAATCGCAAGAGCAAGTAGGAACTGGATCTGGAGTAATTATCTCTGAAGACGGCTACATCGTCACCAACAATCACGTGATTAAAGATGCATCCGAAATTGAAATTACACTCAACAACAAGAAATCATACAAAGCAAAATTGATTGGTACCGACTCAAAAATGGACATCGCTTTGCTTAAAATTGATGCCGATGAAAAGTTGCAGTACACCGCTTTCGCGAATTCTGATTCGGTGAAAGTGGGCGAATGGGTTTTGGCGGTAGGAAATCCGTATAACTTGAACTCGACTGTTACGGCAGGTATCGTTTCGGCGAAAGCCAGAAATTTAGACACGAGCGGAATTCAATCGTTTATTCAAACAGACGCGGCCGTAAATCCAGGAAACAGTGGTGGTGCTTTGGTGAACACTCGCGGCGAATTAATCGGTATAAATACGATGATTTCGTCACCAACTGGAAGTTATACCGGATATTCATTTGCCGTTCCTTCTAACATTACCCGCAAAATCATTGAAGACTTAATGGAATTCGGGAATGTACAGCGCGGAATTCTAGGCGTTGAAGGTGGCGAATTGAACAGTATGAATTCTAAAGAATATGGTATTAGTTTAACTCAAGGCTTTTACATCAACAAAGTGACTAAAAATTCAGGTGCTGACAAGGCTGGCTTGACCAAAGGCGATGTTATTGTAAAAATAGACGAACAAAACATCAGCTCTTTTGCGGATTTGTCAGGCTACATTAACACCAAACGTCCAAACGATAAAGTACAAGTAACTTACAACCGAGACGGAAAAATCAAAACCGTTCCAGTTACGTTGAGCAAAAACGAGTTTTTTAATGCGGAGTTCAAAGGAATGACCTTAGAAAATCTTGAAACTGCCGATAAAAAGAAATTTAAAATCGATTACGGTGTGCGCATCAAAGGCATTAGCGACCAAAAGTGGCAACAATATGAAGAGGAATTGGTTGGAAGTATTATTTTGACTATCGATAATGTCAAAGCGACTAATGTAGAAACCGTATCAAAATTGATGAGTAAAATTGATGACAATCAAAAAGTACGCATTGAATTGATCAGTAAAAACGGTGAATTGCTACGCTTCTTTATGTAAACAATTTTAAAGTTTAAAAACTCTAAGCCATCTTGCAAAACAAGGTGGCTTTTTTATTTTGCAAAAAAAATGAAAAACACGCTACGAAATCGATTGAAATGGGTACTTTTGCACAAATTTTAAAAAAATACAAGACCTTATTTTCATTAAATTTTCAACATGACAACTACAACTTTATACGAAAAAGAAGTCTCTTTGCAAGCCGACAGGCGACGTGCAGGAGTAGAATTGATTAAAATCATCAGTGATTTATGGTATGACAAATCCATTGAAATGGTTTTGTTTCGCAACCAATTAATAGATCGCAATGTAAGCGAGGTAATCAACCTACACGAGTATGCTGCTGCATTTGTAGGCAAACCTATTTCGATTTTTAATTCGGTTAAAATTGCTCAAGCGATTTTAGAATTGAACTTGCCACCCGCAAAATTAGACATCGGAAAACTTACGTATGAGTTCGGACAAGAAGAAGACAACTATCCAGACGCGAAATATTTTGTAATTGACAAACTAAAAAACGCTAAAGATTCAGAAGAAATTCAACCAAAAGATGTTGTATTGTACGGTTTTGGACGTATTGGTCGTTTATTGGCTAGAGAATTAATGTCGAAAACAGGTAAAGGAAGTCAATTGCGCTTGCGTGCTATTGTAACTCGCGACAAAAACGATGCGGTTTCATTAGAAAAACGTGCTTCGTTGTTACAATACGATTCTATTCATGGTGATTTTGAAGGTTCAGTTACTGCCGATCCTGCAAACAATGCTTTAATCATCAACGGAACAACCGTTCATGTAATTACTGCAAACAGTCCTGAAGAAATTGATTACACGCAATTTCATATAAATAATGCCTTAGTGATTGATAATACAGGAGCTTTTACAACACAGGAAGCTTTGAGTCGTCACCTTACTTCAAAAGGAGCTGATAAAGTACTACTTACTGCTCCTGGAAAAGGAGTTCCGAATATTGTTCACGGAGTTAACCACAACGAGTACAACCCAGATGAAATCAGTATTTTCTCTGCAGCTTCTTGCACAACCAATGCGATTACTCCGATTTTAAAAGCGGTTGAAGATACCTTAGGCGTTGTTAAAGGACACTTAGAAACCATTCACGCCTATACCAACGATCAAAACTTGGTAGACAATATGCACAAGAAATACCGTCGCGGTCGTGCTGCTGGTTTGAACATGGTAATTACCGAAACTGGTGCCGGAAGCGCTGTTGCAAAAGCGTTACCATCGTTAGAAGGAAAATTAACTTCTAACGCGATCAGAGTTCCTGTTCCTAATGGTTCGTTAGTAGTTTTGAATTTAGAAGTTTCTAAAAAAACCACCGTAGCCGCTTTGAACTCAATCATGAAGAAGTATGCTCTTGAAGGCGAATTGGTAGAGCAAATTAGATATTCTATGAATAACGAGTTGGTTTCATCAGACATTGTAGGAACGGCACAACCTGCTATTTATGACAGTAATGCAACAATTGTTTCAAAAGATGGCAAAAGCATCGTGCTTTACATTTGGTACGATAACGAATACGGCTACAGCCACCAAGTAATTCGCTTAGCTAAATATATTGCTAAAGTAAGACGTTACACGTACTACTAGCCTACCGTTTACAAGTTGTGGTGGGTGGTTGTAATTTTTTTAGTTTTAGTTTTAGTAAATAGTTTTAAATTTAAAACAGCCACTTCCCGACTTGAATAAAATTTAAAATCCGTCTTGTTATCAAACGAGACGGATTTTTTGTTTCACAATTATAAAAGAAAAACATTGCAGTTATGTAGTATTTTATTTCTATTTTTAGCATTGCCAAATTTCTAAATCAATTCAGCATGCTTAAAAATTCCCTAATCGCCCTTCTACTGCTTACAAATTTTATAAGTTATAGCCAATCGTCTGATGACAATACAAATTACTGGATTGATATCGATGGAAAATCTGTTTCTAAAACACAATATTTACAGCAATTTGGTGGCCGATATTCAGAATTTGCGGCATGGAATTACATTGCAAAAGACTCGGGACGGGTCACAAAAACCCATTACAAATTTAACTTGTATACCGTTGATCATTCCTTTTTTCTAAATTACATCAACCGCACCACGAATAAAAAATTACCTACCAACACCACTTTATTAATTGAATTCCATTACAAAGATGACCTTTGTAGCAGTAATTCTTCCAATAATTGGAGCGGGTCAAAAATTGCGAATCGAAAATACCACACCGATACTTGGAAAAAATCTATTGAAAGTAAAAATGAAAATCTAGTCTATTTGGTCTTTTTTGAAAAAGGTATTGAAGTACAAAATTCAAAAAGCAAACGCGAATACTACTTCAGTGACCAAGAAAATTTATTAAGAGAAAAAATCTTTTTAAATCCAACATCATGCGGTTCCTATATGATTTCAAAACCAGATGGAATAACACTTGTTCGAAATGGCGAAAGTACTGCCAAAACAATGGCCGCAAATTTAGATCCTAAAAAATGGGACAAGCAAGAATTTGAATAATCGTTCATCCTTCTACTCATAAAAAAAATCCGTCTTGTTCTTCAACGAGACGGATTTTTTGTTTGTGATTTTCTGTAATTGTACCGAATTGGCACGTAGATGACACAGATTAAAGAGATTTTTATTGATTTTTTTTTAAAAACTCTCAATGAAATTAACAATGACTTTTTTTAAACGTATGAGCAGTATATTTTTTTGTAAGTTGCACTATTTTAAACTCATAAAAGATCTAAAATACATTTCACAACTTACTAATTAATAACTCATAATTCATAACTCATAATTAAAGAAACCTACTCCTTCGCCTTAGTCATATAGTAAATCGGGATACCAATAAGCATAATCAACACACCCCAACCACAGGTAGTTGGTTTTGTGTACAATAACGCCAAACATATCGCCGAAGAAATCAAAATGTACAAAGCAGGCAGTACAGGATAACCAAAAGCCTTGTACGGACGCTCTGCATTGGGCATTTTTTTGCGTAAAATGAATATTCCTAATATCGTTAAGATATAAAACACCAGTACAATAATCACCACAAAATCAAGTAAATCCCCATACTTACCCGTCAAACACAAAGCCGAAGCCCAAATACACTGCGCCCAAATAGACCATTCTGGTACACTCGCTTTGTTTAACGAAGCTGCCTTTTTAAAGAAAACACCATCCTGCGCCATCGTATAATACACACGAGCACCAGCCATAATCAAACCATTGTTACACGCAAAAGTCGAGATCATAATCATCACGGCAATAATCAAAGTGCCTACTGACCCAAAAATAGTTTGCGAAGCCACCACAGCCACACGGTCTGATTCGGCAGTAGCAATATCAAACAAAGGCACCACGGCCAAGTACATCACATTGGCCACAATATAAATCACACTCACCAATAATGTTCCTAGAAACAAACTCAAACCCACATTGCGTTTTGGGTTTTTAATTTCGCCTGCAATAAAAGTCACGCCTTCCCAAGCCACACTAGAGAATTGCGATCCCACAAAGGCCGCCGAAATACCCGATATCAATGCAATACCACCAATAGGCAACCACTCGCCTGTTTCCACATTCAAACTTTGAGCTTGCCAAGCGTTGGCCCAATTCGCATCCCACACCGCACTATCGGCAGCCATAAAACCAAAAATAATCAAACCCGCTAACGAAAGTACTTTGATCACCGTAAGCACCGTTTGCAAAATCTTCGAGTTTTTCACCCCACGACTATTGACATAACTCAGCAACACAATCGTAACAATAGAAACAATTTGGGCAGCATTTAGTTTAAAATCGCCTATTTCATACAAAATATTTTTATCACTCAAAGGCGCATACAAGTAAGCCGCAAATTTGGCAAAAGCCACACCCACCGCCGCAATAGTACCGGTTTGAATCACCGCAAAAAAGCTCCATCCGTACAAAAAACCAATCAGTTTACCGTAAGCTTCCTTAATATACACATACTGCCCGCCCGCCGTAGGAAACATCGCGCTCAACTCGCCGTAACTCACCGCAGCAATCACGGTAATCACGCCCGTAAGCACCCACATCGCAATCAGCCAGCCGGCAGAGCCAAGTTGTCGCACCATATCCGAGCTTACAATAAATATCCCCGATCCTATCATAGAACCCACCACAAGCATGGTCCCGTCAAGTAGTCCTAATTCTCTCTTAAAATTGTCTGGTTTTTGGTCTTCCATAAAAATGGTGTTTTGGTTAGTTGTGGGCTAAAGATATACTTTTTTTAGAAATCTAAATTCAGATGTGCTTATTTATGGCATGTCCCAGCTTCCGCACGGCTACAGCTGCGTCAGGCTATGCGCTCTATCTTTATTTTCTTAAAGAAAGAAAATAAAGGATGCCGCTCCTATCCTTCATGCGAAATCCACCTTTTCATTTTCAATCTCGAAAAAGAGAAGAATTGCATCAGGGTTTTAAGTACGAAAAGGTTGAAATAATTGAAGACTCTTCACTGATTTGTAATACTATTATACTTATATTTGGAAACAGATAAATGTGGCTAACATTAAAACAAGCGACCTAATTTTAGGGTGCTGTGTTTGATTTTATTAAAAGTTTTTACAAATTAGCTGCTATTTTTTCACAAAATCATTTTGAATTAATACCTATGAAACCACAATTTGTTTTACCCAATAGAAATGGAGCTGGCACAAACGAAGAATTTCAAACTGAAAGTAATATTGTAATTATTGGGGCGAATGGTTCTGGTAAAACAAGATTGGGTGCATGGATTGAAACACAGCTTCAAAATCAAATTGGCGTGCATAGAATCTCTGCTCAACGAGTATTAAATATTCCCGAATATGCAACAGTTAAAAATTTAGAACAAGCTGAAAAGGGTTTGTTTTACGGACGAGACGATCGATACGGCTTACCGCAATATAAGAAAGGCTCACGATGGGGAGATAACCCTGAAACTCACATGTTACATGATTATGATCAGCTTCTGTCAACTCTATTTGCAAGAACTTCAAAACGTGATAGTCAGCATACAAAAGCTACAAAGGAAAGTGGACAATATATTCCAGTAGCCGATGCACCAATTGACATTATTGTGGAATTGTGGAATGATATTATGCCACATCGCGAAATCATTTTCGAAGACGGAAAAGTTTTGGTTAAAAAAACAGGTATTGCAGAGTATCATGGGAAGGGCATGAGTGATGGAGAAAGAGTAACACTCTATCTAATCGGTCAATGCCTTTGTGTACCTTCAAATTCTATTATAATAATCGATGAACCAGAAATACATTTGCATAAATCTCTGATGGCAAGGCTATGGAATAAAATTGAAGATGCTTGTCCCGATAAGCTTTTGATTTTTATAACTCATGATTTAGATTTTGCGTCTAGTAGAAATGACGCGAAAAAAATATGGATAAAAGATTTTAATGGTACTGCATGGACTTGGGAAGATGTACCCGACATAGAAACTATTCCTGAAAGTTTACTTCTTGAGATAATTGGTAATCGCAAGAACATTATCTTTTGTGAGGGAGAAAATGATAGTTTAGATACGATTATTTATAGACAAATCTATCCAGAGTTTCACATAATTCCAAGAGCAGGTGGTGATAAAGTAATTGAGGCAACTAAAACCATAAGGAGCAATCCAGTCTTACACCATTTAAATGCATACGGAATTATAGATAGTGACTATAAAGAAGAGGAAGAAAAAGTTGCATTAAAAGAGCATGGAATAACAACTATCGCCGTTGCTGAAATAGAGAATTTATTTTGCGTTGAAAAAGTACTCCGAATTGTTGCTGAACACATGGAATTAGATCCAGATAAAATGGTCAATAAGATAATTGACTATCTAATCGAATCTCTTAACGCCGAATTTGATGTTCAAGTTTCTTCCAAAGCAGAAAAAATTATTGAATATAAATTAGGTGCATATTCTAAAAAAGGAAATACAAAAGAAGCACTTAAAGAGGCAATAAACGAAACTTTATCTAGAATAAACGTAGACAAAATCTACGGAAATTGTGAACAGCTGTTTAAATCCGCAATGGAGGAACGAAATCTTGATAAGATTTTATTATTGTACAACCGGAAAAGTTTACCAAATAGGATTTCATCTATTTTTGGATTGGGAAAGAATGAATATGAAAGGTTACTAATAAGATTACTTAGAGGTAGTAAAAAAGATGAAATTGTAGATGCATTAAAACTGTATTTGCCAAATTATTAAGCAGCCCCAGCTAGCACAAGCGTCCGGCTCGTAATGATCTCAACGGATTAATATAATTTTAGATTGTCCCGATAATTAGATTTTTTAAAATATTGAGAAAGAAACTAAGTTCACGAGCGTGACGCTCGCGCTAGCTTGCAGACAAATAGAACAAATCCCCCGCTAGCGCGAGCGTCCCGCTCGTGATGGTGTCAACGGATTAGAATGATTTTAGTTTATACCAGTCATTAGTTTTTTTTTAAAATATTGAAATAGTATTTGTATTCACGAGCGAGACACTCGCGCCAGCTGAAGGACAATTTTTTTTTCAGAAAAAGCAAATTAGATAACATTATGACAGAAGAAACGGAAATGAGCAAAAAAGCAGCGATTGTATTTTTCATTTTAATTATTATTGGTCTTTACTTTATTGTTGACAAAGCCGATAAAACTAGAGAAGAAATTGAAAATTATCCTGGTACAACGATTTGTAAATACACGCTATGCAAACCTTCCGGCAAATCTTCTACCGCTTTTGTGAAATACGTTGTAAATAATAAATTGTATCGAACTAATAGTGGTGGTTGTCCTGAGAATTCTTCTGAAAAAATAAATAAATTCTTCTACCTAAAATATGCCACAATTAATCCAAACAATATTGAAGTTGATTTTACAAAAGAGGTTACCAACAAAACAGAGATTGAGGAATTAGAAAATCAACTTAAAAATTGGTTTGATCTGGAATAACATTTCCCTGCTAGCGCGAGCGACTCGCTCGTGATGGTGTCAACGGATTAGAAAGATTTTAGTTTGTACCAATGATTAGATTTAAAAAAAATATTGAAATAGTATTTGTGTTCACGAACGTGACGCTCGCGCTTGCTAGCATACAAGTTTACTTTAACACCTAATCCGCGAGGTCATCCTAATGTTAGCTGCCGATTTAACTAAACAGAATTACAACTTTAAATAAAATAATGATGAAAAAAATAATTGCAATCCTCGTATTTTCTATTTGTTCCTTTTCCACATTTTCACAGACAAATAGTGGTAATGAAATAATGGCACAAGGAAGTTCAAAAACAAAAGTAAAACCTGATTTGGCGTATTTAAGAGTAACTATTGAAAAAGAAAATCAGGTTGAAAGAAATGCAATCAAAGAACTAAATGAAGAAATTGATAAGTTGCAGAAAGTACTTTTTAAAATAGGCTTTACAGAAAAAAATATTAAAATTTCTGATTATAAAGTGTCAAGTAATCAAAATGATGACAATAAAAAAGAATATTCTGCTACAAATACATTGTCAATTAATTTTCCTTTGAACAATAAAGTTATTGAAGCATTTTATCAAGAAATTCAAATCGAAAACATCAAAGATTTAGATATAGGATTTGAAACTAAAATTTCTGCAGAATTAGAAAAAAAAATTAGGCAAAAATTAGTTCAAATAGCAATTGCAGATGCAAAAAGTTATGCGGAAAACGTTGCAAATACATTAAATGTTACGATTAATAATGTAAAACAAGTATCGAAATTTAGCCCACGAGATTATTTCACAGCATCGGATGATGTATCAGAAATGAAGTTTGATAAAACAATGGCAGCTTCGGCTCCAAATCCAAAAACTTCCTTTGACAAATTTGAAGTTGAGGAAATAGAATTAGAAGAAACCATAACTATCGTTTACGAAATAGTAAAAAAATAAAAAGCAATCTCACCACAAGCTACAATCGCTCCAGTTATGGATTTGAAAAATCTATAAAAAATGCCAACTTAAAAGCAGAAAAAATATCAGAATTTCTCCAAATTGACAAATTATAAATTGATTAAATATTAAAAAAATAATGACAGAATATCGTACTAAACCAAATTTATTAAAAAGATTTATTGCAGGTTTAATTGACTATTTATTAGTTTATGGTTTCTTCTTTGCTTTTGTTTATGCATTCGGACAACCAAATAATGAAGGCGGATATTCGGTTACAGGAATATTAAGCTTAATTCCATTTGTATTCTGGTTTTTAATTATTGTTCTTACCGAAGTCTTTCTTGGAGCAACTCTTGGAAATGCTTTAGTTGGAATAAAGCCAAAATCTTTAACAAAAAGTAATGGCGAATTGAGTTTGAGTCAATCTATAAAAAGACATTTATTTGACCCAATTGATATGTTTCCATTTGGCTTGATTGCGATAATTACAATTAAAAACACCGACCGAAATCAACGCTTAGGAGATATTTGGGCAAAAACTATCGTTACCGAAGCAGAGAATAAATAAAAACCTCCCGCTAACGCCAGTGTCCCGCTCATGATGTTTGTTAATAGATTACTATAATTTTAAACTGAGCCAGTCATTAGATCATTTATGCTGTTTGGTTACCCCGCTAGCGCGAGCGTCACGCTCGTGATGGTATCAAAGGATTAGAATTATTTTAGTTGCTGCTAGTCACAAGATTTTTTATGCTGTTCAATTCTAAAATGTATTTTCGAGCGAGACGATCGCGCCAGCTAAGGTTTCAAATAATCACAAACACAATCTTAATAATGTTAAAATGAAAAATTCAATATTGCTTTTATTACTTATCGTAACTACTAATCTTTTTTCACAAGAAACTCCAAAAGAAACTCAAGATGACTTTTTAATTGATTATTCAGAGGTTCAAGTAAAACCTGAATTTCCAGGAGGAATGAAAAGTTTTTACTCATTTATTGCCAAAAACTTTATAACTCCTGAAGAGGTAAATTTAGCTGGAAAAATAATAATTGATTGCATTATCGAAAAAGATGGAACGTTATCAAATATGAAAGTAAGAGAGGACGTAGGGCATGGCAGCGGTGATGAAGCAATTAGAGTTTTAAGTAAGCTTCCTAAGTGGCGACCAGGCCAGCATAATGGCTATCCTGTTAGAACATCCTATTTTGTTAAAATTCATGTTGAATCTTCACGCTAAAATAGCAATCGCATAGCAGCCTTTAAAACGGCTTTAAATAATAGGCTTAAATGGAAGTTTATTTTTTAAAAAACTTATTTTTAATCGAAAATTTACGAATCTTTAAACAGTAGCTCGTCTCAATACAAGATTGTTGAGAGCAATTTTAATGAACATCATGAAAAAAATAAAAACATTTTACATAGTAGCTTTATTCATATTTTCAATAACTAGAATGTATGGTCAAAGCCCATCAGATATCGTGGGGAAATGGGAAGGAATTGATTATTTGAATAATCCTTCCGAATTAATTTTTACAGAAGACAGCTTTGTGTCATTTACAATTAACGGTGAAAAACTGGGTGGTGAAAATTTTAGCATCAAAGGACAAAAGGCAGATTTAAAATACTTTATTGATTCTTTAAAAAATCCATTTTGGTTTGATTTTATCGTTTACTCACGAACTGAAAGTATAGAAAAAGGTCGCATCAAAGGAGTCCTCAAGTTTATTGATATTGATAATATTCAAATCGCAGTAAGTTTTGATGGAAATCGAATTACTGATTTTAGTGAAAAAAATATAGAATCAACCATTACATTAAAGCGAATAAAGTAAAACCCGCTCACGGGAGCGCTGCACGGGATCAGATTATTAAAGAATTATTACAATTTTAATTTGTCAAAAATTCAGTTTTTTTATTGTGAGATATTTAAAATGTTCACGAGCCGAAGGGTCTCGCCAACACCGGGTCATTTTGTGATTCAAACGGTATAACGCTCAGTAACGACTAAAACAACCTACTACTTAACACTTAAGTAAAAATGACTTTAAAATTTCAAATGAAATTTATTTTTATGTTAACAATGATTTTTGCTAACATAACGACCTACTCTCAAACTTTACAGGGTAGGATAATAGATAGTATCACAAAAAAACCTATTGAACTAGTGAATATAACATTTGTCAAAAAAGACTTAGGTGTTAATTCGGATATAAATGGAAACTTTAAAATTAAAATCGAGGACAATACCGATAATTTACAAATCTCATCCGTTGGATATAAAACAAAAATTATTGATTTATTGACGTTTAATAAAACAGCAGATATTGAGTTAAGCCCTAAAATTGAAAAACTTGAGGAAATATTAATTTCAAATAAGAAGAAAAACTATACTAGTAGCAAAACATTAGGATTAAATAAAAAATTAAAAGTACGAACTGGTCTTCCATTTGGATATGAATTTTGCAATTTTATAAAAAATCCATCAAATAAAAACGGTAAAGTAAAGAGTATAATTTTAAGTCTAAATAAGAGAAGAGAATTTGATTACTTGGCAACTTATAATGTTAGGTTTTATGAATATGACAGTATAAATAAAACACCAGGAGAAGAATTATATTTTGAAAATTTAATTGTTGAACCACAAAATAAAACTTATCAATTGAAAATTAATATTGATACTTTAAACATTAAACTACCTAAAAAAGGTATTTGTATTGGGGTAGAAATTATTAACACCAAATACAATGAAGAAATAAGTTCAATGTCTAAAATAGCACCCAATATTAACTTTACACACACAAAAAAGGACATTTTGACTTGGATAAGATTTAGAAGTAAAAATTGGAAAATAGGTACTCATAAATCACAAGTAAAAGATGCTTTTGTAAATGCAATGATAAACATTGAAGTAGAAATAGAAAAATAATGAGTAGTAGTTGTAATAATACAAGTCACATTTAAAATTTCATATTTATCATAACTACATGAAAACCAAAACTATTGCGAGCACCTCGCTCTCGGTCCCAAAACAAAGTTGCAATAAAGCTTACAGCAAATTAAAAATATAGATAATCACATCCAAAAATAGTTATGACAAATTGGACGCAAAAAATGCAAGAGGTTTTAAATGAAAAAACTGAAAATTATACTCCCCAAGAGAAGGCTAATGTTAATTTTGAGTATTTAAAAAACCTACTTGCAAAAATTGAAGACGACCATATTCCTGAAAGCGAATTACTTTGCTCTAAAATAGAAGAGGTTATTAATGGTATCCAACCTAAGACAGCGAATCAAAAAATTCAGTACAAAACAAAAAATTTGAATGACATTACTAATTTACAAACCTTTGTAAAAGAAAATTTCAATTATATCCCAAAAGGTAAATTCAAAAAAAGTTATACCAGTCAAGGTATAGCATAAGGGATCTCACTAGGAGTAGCTGTTGGTGTTGCGTTAGGGAAAATTGCACTAGGTTTACCAATAGGTATGCTCTTCGGTATCGCTGTGGGGCGGGCTATCGGTAATAATTTAGATCGAAAAGCTGCATTCGAAAATAAAGTGCTTTAAAAATTAGTATCAAACAGAGGATTCTTTGGTCTGTGATTGGTGTTGGAATCGGTTTTTTGTTGTCAAGACTGACGAGTTATTTGTAAGTTTTAAACTAAGACAACTTCTTCCTTCATGTTCTATCAATAAAATGGTTTTGTTACCAAAATTAAACCGTATTTTAGTGTTGTTTTCTATAGGTTTCTAAAACTTAAAAACCACAGAGAAAACCAATCATTTTTTGAAATAAAACATTATGAAAAACATACAATTAGGATGGGTTGGTCTTGGTAATATGGGCAACCCAATGGTACTTAACTTACTCAAAGCAGGTTTTGAAGTAACAGTTTTTAATAGAACCAAAGAAAAAGAAACACAATTGCTTGCTGCAGGCGCAAAATCAGCAAATAGTTTACAAGAACTTATAGCAACGTGTGACGTTGTGATAACTATGTTATCTAATGATGCAGCTGTAAAAGAAGTTTTTGAAGGTCCGAGTGGTTTGTTATCGAGAGCTAATTCTGGGAAAACAATTATCAATATGAGCACCGTTTCGCCTGAAACATCGCGCTATTTAAACACTATTTGTAATCAACAGCAAGTAGCATTTATAGATGCTCCGGTTTCGGGAAGTGTAAAACCAGCGCAAGATGGAACGCTCGTAATTTTGGTGGGTGCTACCCCAGAAAATTTCGAAAAAGCCAAACCGATATTTGATGTTTTGGGAAAAATTGCGATTCATGTAGGCGAACCCGGTGTAGCAAGTTCAGCTAAATTAGCTATCAATTACCTATTGGGATTAAACCTTCAAGGAATAGCCGAAACGGTTTTATTTGCCGAGAAAAACGGAGTTAGTAAAGAGGACATGCTTAACATTATCAATCAAGGGGCTTGTGGCAACGGCATCACGAATATCAAAACACCTTTTATTTTAAATAATTCCTTTCCAGCGGCATTTGCCTTAAAACACTTGGTTAAAGATTTAGGCTTGGCCAAAGCTGCAGGATTAGATTCGCCACTCATTCATCCTTTGTATGACAGTTATGCTTCTGCCGAAAAAGAAGGATTAGGCGATCAAGATGTAATGGCTATTATTAGTAGTTTAAAAAATTCCCAATAACTGAACTTAAAATCGAAATGGCAATAACGAGAAAGAATCAATCAATTTGCCAATTCAAATACCAAAGCTCTGCAGTTTTGTCATAAAAAGCCTCATTAAGGTATTTCTACTGGTTGTGAAACCTCGAATTATCAATCAAAAAATACAAAATACTCAATTATAGTACGGTACAAATAATATTATACACTATTTAGGATTAATTATTCGGTTTTTTATTTAAGCGTAAAATTCTTTTTATTATATTTGAGAAAGAAAATTAAGACGCGTTACTTAATAAAGAGTACAAAAACCGCTGTTAAAGAATGGAATCAAAAAATAACAGATTAGAAGAGCTCATTTCCTATCAAATTTTGGACACTAAACCAGAAATGGAATTGGATATACTCTCTGAAATGGCTTCTTTAATTTTTGATGTACCCGTTGCTTTAATCACCTTTATTGATGAAGATCGCCAATGGTTTAAAGTGAACAAAGGACTAGATATAACCGAAACCAAAAGGGAAGATTCATTTTGTCGACACCTACTTAGTGGAACTTTGGAAAATTTAATTGTAGAAGATGCTTTAAAAGATCCTCTTTTTAGTAAAAATCCTTCCGTAATTAATAATCCGAAAATCCGCTTTTATGCAGGTGTTCCATTAACCACTCCGTCCGGAAATGTCCTTGGAAGTTTTTGCATTATTGATCACAAGCCAAGACAATTAACTCCCGATCAAATCAAAGTTTTGCACATTTTGGCAAAAAAAACAATGGTTTGCTTGAACTCTCGAAAACTTCTTTTGGAACAAAAAGATGAGATGAAAACCCTTGCAGCGCGATTAAAAAAACTAACAGATAGTGTGCCCGATGGAATTTTTCAATTAAAAATGACTGCCGAAGGCGCTTTAAAGTTTGAATTTATTAGTGAAGGTATGATTGAATTACACCCTTCCGTAACCATGCAACAATGGTTGGACAGGCCTGAAATTGGTTTTACCCTAATATGTCCAGAGGATTTGAATGATTTTAAAGCAAAATTAATGGAGTCGTTTACCAATTTATCCTTTTTGAACATTGAGTATCGCGTGAAGCATGATACTGAATACAGATGGCATTCTATGAAAGGAAATCCCGAACGAATGCCAGATGGGAGTGTGGTTTGGTACGGCAGTTTTCACAATATAAATGATCGTGTAGAATACGAAATCGCCATGGATCAAATTGTATTTGACATTTCGCACGTACTTCGAAGACCGGTTACTACGCTGATGGCATTAAATAATATGATCGAAAACGAAAAAAACATCAGTCATGAAAGCCTTGTAGAATACGTGACTTATATCAAAAAAGTATCTGAAGAAATGGAAATATTTACGAAAAACTTAAGCGAAATTTACCAAAGAAAAAAAGAATTAATAACAACCAAAAGTGGTAAAGGTAAGCCAAATTGTCAATAAATTAATCCTGTGAACCTTTATGTTAGTGTTTTAAAACTGCGGCCTCAGCTATTTTCAAAAATCGTACTAATACTTATAAACGCAAAAGCTACCTAATAACAGGGTAGCTTTTGTTTTTTTAATCTAAAACTGGCAATTTTTTTCTATTTTGTTTTCACAGGTGGCAAGTCAAACGCTGCTGGCTCATGCTCAAAACCGTTTCGGTGCGCACCATCACAAAAAGGTTTATTAGCAGATAAACCACAACGACAAAGACCCAAGGCCGTTCTCCCCTCTAAACCGTAGGTTTGACCGTTGCAATCAGTAATTTCAAAATCGCCTTCAATTTTTATGGAACCATTTTTGTTGATGGTTAATTTAGTAGTACTCATACTTGATATATTATTTTTAGAGCGCAAAGGTTAAAAAATTATTCAAGTACCAACTCGCCAAAACTAATTTTTATGCTTTTGATTTATTATTTACATTAATTCTAATTTGACACTGACACCCATTGCTTTAAAATCATAGTTTTTTACTCAGGCATCGTAGGTGTAATAATACGACTATTAGGCGAACTTAAAGTTTCTATAAAAGCTAAGAGAGCATTGATTTCGGTACGATTTAAGTTTAATTTTTTAAGAATTGGAGAATTTACTGGTAACAGGGAGTCACGAGCAGTTCCTAAATACTTTGCCTGAACAGGTGATGGGTTGCCTAAATTGTAAAATTCGACTACATCAAGTAAACTTGGGAAATGGCCATTATGCATCCATGGTTTAGTATTGGCTACTTCGCGTAAAGTAGGCGTTCTAAATTTACCTAAATCCTGCTTATTTTTAGTAACATTGTATCTTCCAAAATCTTCATTAACGGTACCAAACAAGGTTTGGCCATCATTGTGAAATTGATTGTCGCTGAAGTAAGGTGTATTGTGGCAATTAATACATTGCGCTTTAGTTCTAAACAAATGCAATCCTAAAACTTGCTCGTCAGAAAAGGCATCGGCTTTTCCGGTTACAAATTTATCAAACTTACTTTTCGGACTTTTAATAGTTCGCTCAAAGGTAGCAATGGCGTATTGTATGCGCTTTAGAGTAATTTCAGAGTCGCCAAATGCACTTTCAAATAATTTTTTGTATCCTTTTACAGCAGCAATCTTATCGACTGCAATAGTCAGCTTTTCGTTCATTTCTAAAGGATCAGAGATAGGAAATTGTGCTTGATCTTCTAAACTATTAGCACGACCGTCCCAAAAAAGTGATGTAGCATATCCTGAATTTAAAATAGTCATAGCATTTCGTTTGCCAGTTTGTCTGTTATGACCAAAGGAACGCGTTAAATTATCAGTCCAGCCTAATTCTGGATTATGGCAGGAGGCACAAGCAATTTGTCCGCTAATTGACAACCTTGGATCAAAAAACAAGGTCTTTCCTAAAGATGCTTTTTCCTTAGAATAGGGGTTGTAGTCCGGAAACGGAACTTCTGGCAAAGGACCTATATCTTTAAAATTTGCAGGATCAACATTGCGATCTAAGGTTGGTTTAGGCCATAAAGCAGGATTTCCACTGCTATATAATTGCCTTAGATCTTCAATAGGAATATAAGGGTTGTCATAATATGATTGATATGCTGATAGCCCAAGTAGAGCTAACAAAGCGACTGTTATATATTTAATTTTCATGTTTTTTAAATCTTAAAATTACAAACTAATTTCTTTTAAACAACTTGCAGTTATAGGAGCAGGTCTTGGATAAACTCGGTTATTATAAATTTTGTATTGTGAAGTCACCGTACCTCCAAAAAGGGCCGTATTGGTAGCTTTTAAATCAAAAGAAATCTCAAAAAGACCACTACTTATTTCTGTATAGGTACCACCACCCGAAATGCCGATACTGTAACTTTTACCATTTGTACCTGCAATTGTAATGTATTGCGGAATGACTAAAACAGTTCCTCTAGTTTTACTATTTCCGCCTTCAGGAAAAAACTCTAATGCTGAGGCGATATTGAAACCAGGAGAATTCGCCGCCGAAATACTTTCATTAGAGAACCATCGCTTTAGACCAAACGAATTGGTTGTATTAGTTCCAGTCGTAACATTAAACCCAATTTTAAAAGCGTGATGATAAATATCATCTGCAGGATTAGGCGTACCTCTGTCACTGAATAAAATGGCATTTTCAGAACCAGCTGGTACTACCACTGGAAAAGTAAAAGCATTAAAACTTTGCCAACCACAAACGCCTGCTCTTTCAAACCAATTTTCACCATAGGTTAAGTAAAAAGGATTCGAAAGGTCATAAAATTTAGCGGCTGTATTGGCAGTAACATCTCTAATTGATTTGATGGGTTTAACGATTTGCAAAATCGAATTACCAGTAGGACTATAAGCTGCAGTAGTTGCTAATTCTATATCTGATTGATAGTACACATCATTGTTCTTTATGTTCTCTAAAAGCGTCAATCGGTATGAAATAGAGCTTCTGTTTGCAGCAAGCGCTTCACGCGTAATTTTGTAGTTGAATCCGTTTAATGTCTTGAACATACTAGCTTCATCGATTTCAGAAGGAATAAATCCGTTGGGGAAATTAACTTTAAACACAACCTCTTCACCCACGTTTCCTTGCAATTCTATTCGATTAACAGGAAAACTGTATGTTGTTTTTATATCTTCAAGGTTGACCTCTAAAGCATTATTTGGTGCTGATAAATTCAAATTTCCGATAGTTATTGATGGATCTGAACTTGATTCTAGTTTTAAAGTAATTTTTTGCTTTTCATTCCACCTTTTGTCGAAAGATACTAAAACAGTATCGGTTAGCTGATTTCCAGAAAAAGAAAGCTGGTCTTTGGGAATCAGACTAAAAGTAGCCGCATCACCATTAGTTATTACGCTGTAAGTTACAAAAACAGGTTTAGCTAAAGTTGCCGAAGTTAGTGATACAGGTATTTTAAGCGTTTTTACTGATGTGTTTTTATAACTGCTCACAGGCACTAACGCACTGTTTTTTGCAGGAAACTCTAACGGAGCATTGTTGCTGTTTACCAATAAATTGAATCGTACGAAGGGAGGAACGCTATTGGCATCTAAATTATAATCATCCTTTGAACACGCGCTAAAAACACAAAGAATGAGAGAGACGAACACCATAATTTTAGTATGTTTCATTTTGCTGTAAGTTTGCGTTAAGGTTAATATTTTTTTGTGGTATTGGTAAAACAAATTTTGGAGATGGAAAATCGAGATTACATGTAGTTGCTAAACAACCATCAGTACGAACAATACTCTTTCTTTTACGGGCTAAATCAAAAAACAAATGCCCTTCAAAACAGAGTTCTTTACGCCGTTCTAGTAACAATGCATCTTCAAGATTTTCAGTAGCAGTAAGCAAAGTCGCTTTGGCACGAAATCTAATAGTGTTGATATCAGCAATGGCACCCGATCGATTACCTAATGCAAGCGCAGCTTCGGCACGTATCAAATACACTTCACTCAGTCTGAAAGCAGAATATCCTGGATTGTCCTGAAGTTTTTTGGTAAAATAATAATTGACATTTACTAATACGCCGTTTACTAGGGTAGGCAGGGGTTTTTCTAAAAACAATTGTCTACGAATATCAGCAGTTTCGTATAAGTTTCTCAAATCTTGCGAAGCCACATATTTGTTGTAGTTTGTTGGTGAAAAATACCCAAAATAACTGGATAAGGAACCTCCTACTTCTCCACCACTATCTCTAGGAATTGAAAATTCTAATAGATTTTCGGATAAAGGTGCGTTGGTTTGCTCCCATTGTGCCACATAATTTTCAGATGAAACCAAACTAATGCCAGAAGATTGAATTACATCATTTGCTACATCAAAAGCGTTTTGCCATTTATTTTGAGAAAGGTAAACGCGAGCCATTAATGCTTTTGTATTGATTGCGTTAAAATAAGAATTAGTAGGTCCTGCTAAACTAGGCACATTAGAAAAATTATCTAAGGCAGCATTCAAATCTGCTACAATTTTGAGGTAGGTATTTGCCAGCGTTTCTCTTTTAGGATATTGAATTCCTTTTGATAAACTTGCTGTACTATATACTACACCCAATTGATCTGCTCCGGTTCCGGAAATAGGTTGCGAGTATACCAAAGTCAGTAAAAAATGAGCGTAAGCTCTTATAGCCAAGGCTTCGGCTTTGATTTGATTTTTTTCTATTGCAGTCGCATCAGTTAACTGGTCTACATTTTCAAGAATCAAATTAACCTGATTCACTACCGTATAACTGGCATCATAAAAAGGTGTAAAATTACTTTCTAAAGCTTGATCCTGAAAAGAATATACGTTTTCGATATTGATAGGAACTGCGATTTGCCCGCGATTACTGCCTGATATTGTTGGTGTAAATTTTAAGTTACCACCTTGTAAATCAGCGTAAACCGCAAAGCGTTCTCCCCTTACATTTTCTTCGAGTTTACCATAGGTTCCATTAAGAGCCACCAGCATTCCGTTTTTGGTACTCAATTGTTCTGCAATAGAGGTTTGAGAGCCTGGTTCTTGCTCTAAAAATTCACTACAACTTTGCACTGACAGAACAACAAGTAGCACAAAAAGGTATTTTAAAAATAGTTTTGAATGATTCATGTTGTTAAAATTTAGTGTTAAATCCTAAAGAAATTGTTCGAGCTTGTGGATACGTAAAGCTAAATTCCCGCACTCCGTTGCGGCCTGCTGGACTTTTTTGCTTGTACCAATAAGCCACATTTGATACATCAATAAAAACAGAAAGAGCATCGAGCAATTTTGTTTGCATAGGAACATTATAGCTTAAATTGATATTACTAATTCGAATATTGGTATTATCATATAAAAATTTACTCAAATTCGGGATCAAAGTTGCGTTGCTTATTACCAAAGGTTGCAGTGCCACATCACCCTGATTGCGCCAATAATCATATGCGTTTACAGATAAATTTCTATTCGAAGTAATGTTGTATTTTGAAATCAAACTGTTATCTACCAATATAGCTCCTCCAATTTCAAAAGCTCCTCTAATAGATAAAGTCAAATTATCTTTAATCACAAAGGTATTGCTGAAACCTCCAAAAGCATCTGGTTGATTATCGCCAATAGGAACCCAATCTGCAGGACCAAATAAGCTCGTGTAGGTTGCTGCATCATAAATTTGGCCGTTTTTTTCTAACAAATCCCTTCCGGTGGCAGCATCAACGCCTGCGTATTTAATACCCCAAATGGTTGAGGTACTAAATCCTATTTTTTGCGCCAGCGCTACCTCAGATGTTGAAAAATCACTTCCTAATCCAATTAACTTTGTGACCTTGTTTTTTACTGTTGAAATATTAAATGAGGTAGTCCATTTAAAATCCTTCGATTGCCACCATTTTACTCGCGTACTAAACTCGACACCTTTATTATACATACTTGCTGCATTTAGCTGTAAGGAAGTATAACCTGTTTCGGTAGGAATATCTCGGCTGGTAATTAAATCTGTAATATTGTCGTAATAAAATTCGAGACTTGTTTCTACACGGTTCAAAAAATTAAAGTCGATTCCAGCGTTGAATTTTGTGTTTTTTTCCCAGCTTAAATTCCCATTCGGTGCCGCACTTGGAACCGCACCATTGCCTCCATTGTAATCGATTAGGTTTATGGTATACAAACCTTTAGAACGATAGGAACCAATTCTGGAATTACCTGTAGTCCCGTAACTGACTTTTAATTTTAGTAAATCAATTTTGTTTTGCGCATTCATGAAATTTTCATTTGAAACAATCCAACTCAAACCTGCACCCCCATTTAAAGCTACATTGGTATCGTCACCAAAAACAGAACTCTCGTCTCTTCTAAAATTTCCTAAAAAGTAGTATCGTTTTTTATAATTGTAATTAAGTTGAGAAAAAAATGAGACTCTTGAATTGTAACTGATGTCCTCTCTATAAACCTGATTGGTAAGTCGTTCATCTACAGCTGTTAAAGGGTCGTCATCTCTTAGTGCGTTGCTAACATCATTAATTTCGCTTGAATTTACGAAACCACGTCCAGATGCATAGCCGAAATTAGCCTTTTCACTAGACAATTCGAATCCTAAAACTCCATCAATAGTATGGTTTTGATTGATGGCTTTGTTAAAAAGAGCCTGTCCTTGCCAATTCCATTTTGTTCCATTTCTTTCATTAATGAGTCTGCGTCCCCAGTTAGGATATTGGATGCCATTTAGCACAAATGTACCATTACTTTGCCCGCTTTCATTGGCACCTGAAAAATAGCGATCTTGTACTTTATCTTTGTAATCAAGTCCAAATAAGGTAGAAAAACTTAAAAACTGATTCAAGGTGTATGATGCGCTAGCACTACCTAAAATACCATAGCTGTTCGTAAGATTTTTGTTTTGTTCAATAGCAGCCAAAGGATTACTTAAACCAACTACTCCAATAGTTGAAAAGGAGCCGTCTGGATTATAGGGAGCAATTGTAGGCACAAAAGCGTAGCTGTAGTAAATATTTGGTGCGTCTTTTTGAATATAACTAGGGTTCAGAGACAAACTAAAATCAAATTTATTCGCTCGGTAACCTATGTTGATCCCTGCATTATATTGCTTTGTCGAATTCCCTTTTTGAGGCTCGTCAATTTCTAGGTAACTCAAACTAGTTCGATAGGAAAGCTTGGAATTGGCACCAGAAACATTGAAATTGTATTTGTTATAAATACCCGCAACATTAAGCAAATCAAACCAATTGGTATTAATGCCATTATAGGGAACGGGTACATAATTGGCTTGACTGTTTTTAAGATATTCATTTCGTAAATCAGTGTATTGAGAACCGCTCAAATATTCAATTTGATTAATCGCGGATGAAATACCCAATTGATTAGAAAAACCAAATTTCGTTTTGCCCTTTTTTCCTTTTTTAGTTGTGATTAAAATAACTCCATTTGCACCATCGGCACCGTAAATACTAACTGCTGCCGCATCCTTCAAGATAGTCAAACTCTCAATGTTTTCGGGTGAAATTTGCGCCAACGGATTGGATAAGTTTTCTGAGAAAGCACCATTGGCATCAAAAAACTGATTGTCAATACCTACTTCTTCGCTTATAATTACACCATCAACAATGATAAGTGGTTGTGTCGAAGTACCTAGATTTGAATTTGATAAAGAACTCAAACTACCCTGACCACGAATATTTATTTTAACTGGCCCACCAATTCCTGAGGTATTTTCGATTAAAACACCTGCAATTTGACCCACAACCATTTTATCAATACTTTCTGAAGCTTGTTCAACTGCGATGTCTTTAGCGGTTAGCGTAGCAATACTTCCAACAACTTCTTCCTTCATTTTTTTGGTACCATAAGAAGATGTGATTACCACCTGCTCTAATTCATCAGTAACTTGCTGCATAGAGAATACGAAATCTACTGTATTCCCTACTCGTTGCGCTTGCGCTTTCATTCCAAGGTATGAAACTTCTAAAACAATGTTCGGTATATCGTTGCCTTTTAGTAAATAGACAAAGCGTCCGTTACTGTCACTAATTACACCAGCCGAAGTCCCTTTCATCAAAATAGTTGCTCCTGGAATGGGCGATTTGTCTTTAGCATCTAGTACAATTCCTTTAATAAATCGTTCTTTTTCCTGCGCAGGTTCTTGTGTTTCATTACTGACTAACAGGATTTGTTCTTTTTGTATAAAAAACGTAATTTTTTTATCCTTAAAAACACGATTGAGAACCTCCTCAAGTGGACTATTTTTGACTTTGATTGATACTTTTTGACTTCCATCAATTTTACTAGCGTTAAACACCACTCGGTAATTTGTTTCTTGTTCGAGTAATTTAATAAACTCGCGCAATGGTACATCCTTGCACTCAAGGGTAATGTTCTTGTTTTTGGTTTGAGCAAAAGTTTGCAAACTCAGGAGAAATATCCCGCAGCTTAACAGTAACTTATGCCAAAAGGGATTAAGTGTAATGGTCATTTAGTTGTTGTTTTTGGGTTTATAATTGGGTTAGTTAGTAATGGTAATAGTACGATTGTTTACAGTGTATTTAAATGGAGTATCAAGCTGTAATAAATTCAAAATATCTTGAGGTTTGGCATCTTTTAACTTAATGGTACCAGTAAATTTTTGTTTGTCTAAATTACTATTGGAGTTTATTATGCGTACATCGAAGGTGCGTTCTATGGTCTTGCATATACTTACAAAGGAACTTTCTTTTAAAATTAATTCGCCATTCATCCAAGCGGTGTAAACTGATACATCTACCGAACGACTTTGATGAGTATTGGTTACTAAATCCCAGTTTACCAATTGTCCTACTGACATCATTGTACTGTTATTTGCGTTACCATTTTGGATTAACTGTACACTTCCTTCGGTTAAAACCGTTTGCATAGATGATTCGTCAGGATAGGCAGATACATTGAATTTTGTTCCTAGAACAGCCACGCTAACACTGTTGGTGGTCACAATAAAAGGTCGAGATTTATCCTTTGTTACGTCAAAAAAAGCTTCTCCAGTTAAAAAAACAGTTCGTTTTCCTTTGACATCAAATTGCTGAGGATATCGTAAGCTTGTACCAGCATTAAGATGTACCGACGTTCCATCGGACAAGATTACTTTAAATGTTTTCCCGTAAGGAACTTTTAAAGTATGGTAACTAACAGCAGCTGTGGTGGTAGATTTAGGATACACAATTTCATCTTTTTGTTGCACTGCAATTGCATTCCCTGCTTTATTAGTTACGTTTTTAGACTCATTTCCCGAAACAGCGGTTATCTCACCAGTTTCAAGCTCTAAAACTACTTCATTAGTTGGTTTGGCAATTGCATTATCTTCCCACACTACTGATTTTCCTAATGTAAAAAACAAAAGAAAAATAGCAGCATATCTCAAAAATAATCTTTGGTATTGCTTGCGCCTGATTTTTCTTTGAAGGACAATGAAATCATTATGCAAGCTCGTGTTTGACAAAGCAATGTTATCTGTTAACAAGCATGCTTTTTTAAGAGCGAAGAATTCTTTTTTGTTATTTTCGGAAGATTCAATCCATTTGAAAACTTCAAGAACTTCCTCTTCAGATGCCTCGTTGTTTAGGTATTTGTATAATAATGTTGAAATCATAATTGAAAAAAAATTAAAATTCTAGTTTTAAAAAAAGGAATAACACCTTCACATACCTAAGAATCATTAAACTATTTTTGTTAAAAAAGTAGATTTTACAAGCATAAAAACCACAAAAAATCAACAAAATCACAATTGCTTATAGTAAGTACACGTTACAAGGAGAAAACCCTACTCTAATTTTTAATTTTTTTTTAACTATTTAGTAAAGTGATGATAATAAATGAAGGTAAATAATCAGATAGTTGTTCTTTTAAAATCTTTAAGGCCTTTGTCATATGGGCTTCAACTGCTTTTTGCGATACGCCCATAGCTAAGGCTATTTCTTCATTTTTTTTGTTTTCAAAACGTTTTTGCAGATATACTTGTTTTGTTTTTTCAGGAAGCGATTCAATTATTGTGTTGATTCGAAGTTCTAATTCGGAGATTTCAACCGAATGAAAATCAATTTCATTCAAAATTTGAGTATTGAGAGCTCGTTCTTTTTGATTGAGTAAATCGTTTTTGAATCTATCCTTAACTTTATTATGGCGGATATGGTTGAGACAAATTGACTTGGCATAAGTGTATAAAAACGAGAGAATGCCATTTTCTGAATCAATTTTATCTTTATTAATCCATAGTTTCAAGAAGACTTCTTGCGTTACATTTTTGGCTTCGTCTTGATCGTACAAAAATTGAATACTGAACCCTAGCAATCGATTGTAATAGGCATTGAAATAAAAATTAAAAGCGCTTTCATCTCCTTCCTTAAAAGATTTGAAAGTTTTACATCTATTTTTATCTAACTCCTCCATATTAAAACAACGCTTCCAATCCAAAATAATAGTTGTACCTAATTGCGATACTGAGTTGTAAATCACGTTCCCGCAAAAATACTTAAAATATGTTTTAGAAAAATAATTATTTAGAATAATTATACATTAGCATAGGAATTCAAAATAAAACAGTAAAAACTAATTCAATAATAAGTGTTTAGACTTGCTAGGTATGACTTAATAAATAATCGAAATTCAATGCAATAACAATTAATAAAAATCTAACTTTCTTTTTACCGACTTCAGGGCTTCATACAGAAACAATAAATAATAGGCATACTCTTGTTTACAGAAATAAAATTTTAAATTTACCCCATATTAAAAATAAAACTGAAATAGGCTGACACCATCCTAGCAGCAGAATTTGATAAAACCAAACTCAAAGCAGACAATTACATAAAAAGATGAGCACTTTAAAAAAAATAAATATTTACCGCCGAATTTTAACCAAGAGTTTAACCAAAAATATTGGAACTTCTGCACAAAAATTTGTCGTTGATCCGAATCAAAAAATAGAAATCAAAAGAGTATTAATCTCTAGGCCCAATCATCGATTAGGTAATTTATTGTTGATAACGCCGCTAGTACAAGAGGTGCAAGCTACTTTTCCGGATTGTAAAATTGACTTATTTGTAAAAGGTGGTTTAGCTCCTATCGTTTTCGAAAATTATCAGAACATAGAAACAATAATTGAACTTCCTAAAAAACCTTTCAAAGATCTGATTGCTTACTTTAAAGTGTGGACAACCATCAAAAAAGGAAATTACGACATTGTGATTAATGTGGATAAAAATTCTTCGTCTGGACGTTTATCTGCGCAATTTGCTAACGCCAAATATAAATTTTTTGGAGAAGAAGATACTACATTAGCGCAAAAGCATTCTGATTATTGCCATATTGCCAAATATCCTGTTTATGAATTCAGAAACTTTTTAAAGCAATTGAATTTTCCGGAAAATCAACAAGAAGTACCTCCATTAAACTTAAAACTAAGTGCAAATGAATTGGAACAAGGTAAAAATACCGTTGCCAAAATAGTAGGGACCACTAGCAAAACGATTGCCATTTTTACTTATGCCACTGACGATAAATGTTATGCCACAACTTGGTGGGAACCATTTTACGCTCGTTTGCTTAGTGAGTTTCCTGATTACGCCATTCTTGAAGTATTACCAGTAGAAAATGTTTCTCAAATTGGTTTTGCTGCACCTACTTTTTACAGCAAGGACATTCGAGAAATTGGATCTGTAATTGCCAACACAGCAATTTTTATTGGAGCTGATAGCGGTATCATGCATTTGTCAAGTGCTTCACTTACGCCTACAATTGGACTTTTTTCTAGAGACAATATAGAAACATATAAACCTTATGACAACAACAGTGTAGCCATAAATACCAACCAGGGAAATCTTGATGATTGGATGGCCATTGTACGCCGAACTTTACAATCATAGTCATACAGTAAACCAACAATTAAACAGCAAAGCGACCCATGAAACTAAAATTCCTGTTACTTATCGTATTAGTGCAAAGCAGCTATAGCATTAGCGCTCAGCAAAAAGAAAATTTCAGCCTTCAACTGGATCACATGGCACTTTCTGTGAAAAATTTGGACAATTCAGTACAGTTTTATAAAAACGTTTTACAACTTCAAGAGATAACCAATAAAACCCAAAAAGAAGGAATTCGCTGGATGTCGTTAGGCGAAGGAAAAGAATTGCATTTGGTGTCGACTATAAAAGATCCTGTACAAATTAACAAAGCGATACATCTTGCTTTTAAAGTGCTAGACTTTGAAAATTTAATTAAAAAACTCAACCAATTGCAAATTACGTATTGGGATTGGCCCGGTAAAAAAGATACAATAAGCATTAGAGCTGACGGTGTAAAACAAATCTACATTCAAGATCCTGATGGGTATTGGATTGAATTGAACAGCCTATAAAAGTAAAAAGCCAAATCATATTTGATTTGGCTTTTTTATTATTACTGAATTACTCTATTGATTTGTGAGAAGTTTTTCTCGTAATATTTCTCTTTTGTAGAAGAAATAATTACACCATTACTTGTTGAGGAATGAATGAATTTAATTTCGCCATCGGTGACCTCAACTACCATCCCTACGTGATTAATTTGCCTGCGGCCATTGGTTTTAAAGAAAATTAAATCCCCTTTTTGAGCTTCTTCAACGCTAACTTGCACTCCAACGGTTGATTGCTCTCTTGAAGTACGCGGTAGTTTTATATCAAAAGCACCAAAGGTATTACACATCAATCCTGAACAATCAAACCCTGCTTTTGATGAACCACCCGAGCGGTAACGAACGCCGATATTCTCAGAGGCACTCTCGATCAATTGATCTAAAAAATCGTGATTAAAATTAGGTTTAGTTGTCGCATTAAAATCGATTTTGCTATTTTCAATTGCGGCATCATTGATAGAAATGGGAGTGGCAGCAATTGCTTCCCCTTCTGGAATTGTACTTGAAGTGATATTGAGTTTAAAACCAACAGGTAATCCGTTTTTGATTGCTGGATTTTGGTTTTCTAACTCTCTAACGCTAATACCGTATTGTTTTGCAATAGCGTACTTTGT
The DNA here is from genome assembly GCF_018069925.1 of Flavobacterium erciyesense. GTDB lineage: Bacteria > Bacteroidota > Bacteroidia > Flavobacteriales > Flavobacteriaceae > Flavobacterium > Flavobacterium erciyesense. Next base: position 228,216 of record NZ_JAGPXB010000002.1, read on the forward strand.
TTCTTTGGGTAAAACTTCGCGTACTATTGTAATAGCTTCGCTAGTTTTTGTTTCTTGCTTAGTAACAGTTTCAATTGGCTGTTTATTTTCAATTTGTTTAGCAGTAGCAACACTATTTAATGTTGTTGGAACTGCCGAGGCAAGAACGACACTACTATTTGGACTGACTGGAATCATCACTTTTTGACCCACTTTTAGAGCCTTCACACCCAAAGTAGGATTGGCTTTGTCGAATTCTTTGATTGTAATTCCGTATTTCTTGGTAATCGAATATTTAGTTTCTTTAGGTAATACTTCCCATTCAAAAGATTCTCCAGCAGGAATTGCTTCTGTTTTGGTAGTTTCTTCTTTGGTTACAAAATCTGATTTTGCTGTTGCAATCGCGCTACTTTCAATTGCTTTGACTGATGCGGGAACATTGATTTTTTGACCAATTTGCAACTCGGTACTGGCCAATAAAGGATTTACTTCTTTTAAATCATTAACTGTAATACCGTATAATTTTGCAATTGCGTAAAAGGATTGTTTAGCTTGTACCTCGTGCTCTTTGGTCACGATTGTGGTTGTTTTTTTATTTTTTTGTGGAAGTACCTGCGGTTCGTGAGTTGGGATTATTAAAACCGAATTTAGTTTTAAAAGTTTTTTAGCACTTGGATTTAGTTTAAAAATAGCGCTTTGTTTTACATCGTACTTTTCTGCAATACTAGAAATGGTTTCTCCTTTTACGATGGTATGCTTGATGGTTTTTTCTTGAGCAAAGGCAAGAAAAGAATTTAAAAACAACACAATTAATACTATCCGTGAACTCATATATTTTACTTCAATTTAGCTCTCTAAGCTGCAACGATACGATTGCTACGTGCTACTGAACGTTTTCGTTTATCACGACAGCATGTTTTACTGGGTGCAACTGCTTTTAGAGACTTTAAAATTTCAAAAAAGCTAATTTAAGTGATTTAATCAAAAAACAGGTCGCTTTTCTAAATTTTAACGTTGAAAAATGAAACTTTAACCCTTTTTTTTGAATTTCATTCTAGAAATACTGGCTTCGCGAGATAGTTACATTTTAATCAAATGATAAAAATATAATTCTTGAGACAAGCAATTTTCCCTAGCCCCGATAGCAGCGGACCTCTTTTGCAACTCAAGTGCTATTTTTTTCTGGGAACAAAGAGCGACTAAAAGAAGCTCCTTTTGTGACCTAGAAAAAAAGCACTTGAGTAAAAAAAGGGAAGCGGATAGCGGGAAATAGCTCCTAAAAAAAAACTCCCAAGTTTCCTTGAGAGTTATTGCTTGTGTTCAAAATTATTTAAGCATTGCCAGCTGCTGCGATTAAATTGAGCGCTGATCCTGCAACAAACCATCCTATTTGACCTTCGTTGTAGGTGTGATTTGCCATTATGTAATCCGTAGTTCCGTCATTGTGAACGAAAGCTAGCGTAAGTGGTTTGCCCGGTGCAAAATCAACCAAGTCGATAAAATTGATGGTATCATCTTCTTGGATTTTGTCATAATCCGCCTCTGAGGCAAAAGTAAGCGCTAACATTCCTTGTTTTTTGAGGTTGGTTTCGTGAATACGCGCGAACGATTTCACTAAAACTGCTTTTACGCCTAAAAAACGAGGTTCCATGGCGGCATGCTCTCTTGAACTTCCTTCGCCATAATTGTGATCGCCCACAACAATAGATGGAATTCCGGCTGCTTTGTATGCTCTTGCCACTGCAGGGACAGCATCGTATTGACCGCTAATTTGATTTTTAACCGAATTCGCTTTTTGATTATACGCATTAATTGCACCAATAAGCATGTTGTTTGAAATGTTATCTAAATGGCCTCTGAAACGCAACCAAGGTCCGGCCATAGAGATATGATCAGTAGTACATTTCCCAAAAGCTTTAATTAAAAGCTTAGCTCCCGTGATATTTTGTTTGTCCCAAGGTTCAAAAGGTTCCAAAAGTTGCAAACGATCTGAAGTTGGAGAAACTGCCACTGTAATACCGCTTCCATCGGCTGCTGGCGCTTGAAAACCTGGATCTTCAGCATCAAATCCTTTAGATGGCAACTCGTCGCCAAATGGAGCGTCAAGACGCACTTCTTCACCATTTTCGTTGATAAGCGTATCGGTTAAAGGATTAAAACTCAAATCACCTGCAATTGCCAAAGCCGTTACCAACTCAGGCGATCCAACAAAGGCTAAGGTATTTGGATTTCCATCGGCACGCTTAGAGAAATTTCTGTTGAATGAATGTACGATGGTATTGCGTTCCTCTTTCTCGGCTCCTTCTCTATCCCACATCCCGATACAAGGTCCGCAGGCATTGGCAAAAACAGTTGCTCCCATGGCGTCAAAAGTATCAATAAAACCGTCGCGCTCTATGGTGTAGCGCACCAACTCAGATCCTGGAGTAATGGTGAATTCTGATTTAATTTTTAAATTTTTATCCGTTACTTGTTTCGCAATTGAAGCTGCGCGTGCAATATCTTCGTAAGACGAATTGGTGCAAGAACCAATTAAACCAACTTCAATTTTGAGCGGCCAATTGTTTTTGATAGCCTCTTCTTTCATTTTAGAAATAGGAGTAGCCAAATCAGGCGTAAAAGGTCCGTTAAGATGTGGCTCTAATTCGTCTAAATTAATTTCGATTACTTGGTCAAAATATTTTTCAGGTTCTGCGTAAACTTCTGGATCTCCTGTTAAGTAGGGCGCAATAGCGTCTGCGGCAGCGGCTACATCGGCTCGATCAGTGGCGCGCAAGTATTTGGCCATTGATTCGTCATAACCAAAGGTAGACGTGGTTGCACCAATTTCGGCACCCATGTTACATATCGTTCCTTTCCCAGTGCAAGACATCGCCAAGGCGCCTTCGCCAAAATACTCAACAATGGCTCCGGTTCCTCCTTTTACGGTAAGAATACCTGCTACTTTTAAAATCACATCTTTTGGTGCGGTCCAACCTGATAATTTACCAGTTAATTTCACACCAATTAATTTAGGAAATTTTAGTTCCCATGCCATTCCTGACATCACATCGACAGCATCGGCACCACCTACTCCAATGGCTACCATTCCTAAACCACCGGCATTTACGGTGTGCGAGTCGGTACCAATCATTAAGCCGCCAGGAAAAGCATAATTCTCCAACACTACTTGATGGATAATTCCTGCTCCCGGTTTCCAGAAACCAATACCATATTTATTTGAAACTGATGATAAAAAATCAAAAACCTCGTTACTTTGCGTTTTGGCTCTTGCCAAATCGGTGGCGGCATCTACTTTAGCTTGAATCAAGTGATCACAATGCACTGTAGTTGGAACAGCAACTGTTTTTTTTCCGGCGTGCATAAATTGCAATAAAGCCATTTGAGCAGTAGCGTCTTGGCAGGCTACGCGGTCTGGTGCAAAGTCAACATAATCCTCTCCTCGCCTGAATGGCTTTTCGGGCATTTTATCCCAAAGATGATTGTATAAAATTTTCTCTGTCAAAGTAAGCGGACGCCCCACTAATTCACGTGCTTGATCTACTCGTGCAGGCATTGAAGCATACACTTTTTTGATCATTTCGATATCAAATGCCATAGAATTTGTATTTAGTGATTATTGTTTCATTTATTGAACCTACAAGTTACGAAAAAATCAGAGCAAAAAAAAGCCTGAGCGATAACACTCAGGCTTTTGAAAGGAAATTAACAAAAATTTACCTTATTTTACTAATAATCTATGAGACGGTGCAAATTGCGTTAAGTTGATTCCGTCAACAGCTGTTTTGTACTCTTCGATTGTAGGTGTTCTTCCTAAAATGGTAGATAAAACAACCACTGGCGTAGAAGAAAGTAAAGATTCTCCTTTTTTACCTTCGGTATCTTCAACTACACGACCTTGGAACAAACGAGTTGATGTTGCCATAACCGTATCTCCTTTTGAAGCTTTTTCTTGGTTACCCATACACAAGTTACAACCAGGACGCTCTAAGTACAACATGTTTTCATACTCGGTACGCGCTGCAGCTTTGGGTGCGTTGTCATCAAACTCAAAACCAGAGTATTTTTGTAACACTTCCCAATCACCTTCTGCTTTTAATTCATCCACAATATTGTATGTAGGAGGCGCAACAACTAATGGAGCTTTGAACTCTACTTTACCGTTTTGTGCTTCTACATTTTTAAGCATTTGTGCCAATATTTTCATATCGCCTTTGTGCACCATACAAGATCCTACAAAACCAAGATCAACTTGTTTGGTTCCGCCATAAAACGAAAGTGGTCTGATTGTATCGTGCGTATAACGCTTAGAAACATCAGCATTATTTACATCTGGATCAGCAATCATTGGCTCAGCAACAATATCCAAATCAATAACTACCTCAGCATAATATTTAGCATTAGCGTCAGGAGTTAAAGCTGGTTTTTCACCCGACTGAATTTCAGCAATTCTTTTGTTTGCGATATCGATCAAACCTTTAAGCACTTGCTTTTGGTTGTCCATACCTTTATCAATCATAATTTGAATTCTACCTTTTGCAATTTCTAAAGATTCAATTAAAGTAGCATCTTCAGAAATACAGATAGAAGCTTTGGCTTTCATTTCGGCAGTCCAATCGGTGAACGTAAAGGCTTGATCTGCTGTTAATGTTCCAATGTGTACTTCGATGATACGACCTTGGAAAACATTTTCGCCACCAAACTGTTGTAACATTTGCGATTGTGTAGCATGTACCACATCACGGAAATCCATGTAGTTTTTCATGTTTCCTTTGAAAGTCACTTTTACAGATTCTGGAATTGGCATAGATGCCTCACCTGTTGCTAATGCTAATGCTACAGTTCCTGAATCGGCACCAAAAGCAACACCTTTTGACATTCTAGTATGTGAATCTCCACCAATAATGATAGCCCATTCATCAACAGTAATGTCATTTAAAACTTTATGAATTACGTCGGTCATGGCGTGGTATTCTCCTTTTGGATCACGAGCTGTAATTAAACCAAAATCATTCATGAATTTCATCAATCTTGGAATGTTCGCCTTCGATTTATTATCCCAAACCGAAGCCGTATGACATCCTGATTGGTAAGCACCGTCTACAATTGGAGAAATTACTGTAGCTGCCATCGACTCTAATTCTTGAGCGGTCATCAAACCAGTTGTGTCCTGAGATCCTACGATGTTAACAGTCACACGAACATCTGAACCAGCATGTAATATTTTACCAGGAGTAGCTCCTACTGCGTTTTTATTGAATATTTTTTCTACTGCTGTTAAACCTTGTCCTTCTACAGAAACTTCTTTCGAAGGTGCAAAAACTGGTATCGTTGCAATTCCTAAAGTTTTAGAAGCAAAAGTTTGCAATTTTTTACCAAAAACAATGGCGTAAGAACCACCTGCTTTGATAAATTCCATTTTTTGAGGTGTGAAAGCTTTCGAAATATCGATCAATTCTTCACCGTCTTTGTATAATTTTTTGGTTTTGGTATTGATAGTCAAAACCGTTCCAGTTGCTACAGAATATGCTTCTTCAAGAATTGGATCGCCACTTTCATTACGAAGTACTTCACCGTTTGCATCTGTTTTTTTAACCCAGTTTTTCAAATCCAAACCGATTCCACCAGTTACATCAACTGTTGTTAAGAAGATTGGAGAAATACCATTTGTTCCCGCCACAATTGGAGCAATGTTGATGAATGGTACGTATGGACTAGCTTGTTTTCCTGCCCAAAGTGCTACGTTGTTCACACCAGACATTCTAGAAGAACCTACACCCATAGTACCTTTTTCAGCAATAAGCATCACACTTTTATCTGGGTGTTGCGCTTTTAAAGCTTCAATTCCTTGTTGTGCTTCTGGCGAAATGAAACATTTTCCGTGTAATTCACGATCAGAACGCGAGTGCGCTTGATTTCCTGGCGACAATAAATCAGTTGAAATATCACCTTCGCCAGCAATAAATGTAACTACTTGAATTTCTTCGGCAACTTCAGGAAGTTTAGTAAAAAATTCCGCTTTAGCATAACTTTCTAAAATAGAAGTCGCAATTGCGTTGCCTCCTTTATAAGCTGCATCTAAACGATCTGTATCTGCTTCATACAAATACACTTGTGTTTTTAAAACTTCGGCTGCAGCCAAAGCTTTTTCGGCATCCTCACCCAAAGCAATATCTAATAAAACTTTGATTGAAGGACCACCTTTCATGTGCGACAATAATTCTAACGCAAATGCTGGGGTAATTTCAGCAACTACTTCAGTACCTAAAATAATTTCTTTTAAGAAAGCTGCTTTTTGAGCAGCTGCAGGTGTTGTACCTGGCACTACATTGTAAATAAAGAATTGAAGAGACGCTTCACGATGTGCATTTGCTGTGTCTTTAATTTGAGAGATGATTTCGCTAATTAAGTCTGCACCATCAATTGGCTTTGGATGAAGTCCCTGCCCTTTTCTGTCTTCGATTTCTTGTAGATAATCGTTATATAAACTCATAATTGGAATGTTTTTCTATGTTTACAACTTTTACTTTGAGCAAATCAGAGACAAAAGCAGAAACTATTTATTTATCTAGCAAATTTAGTAGATTAAGATGAAATTTAAAAAAATATAATGAAAGTGACCATTTGAAAAAATACTATTAGTAAATACTGAAATCAAATGCTTTAAAATAAGAATAAAACAAAATATTAACATATAAGTGCTATATCCTCAAGAAACAAAACGCTTTTTAATTATTTCGTAAAAACAAAAAATACCAATTTCAAGAAAACGTTGTAGTTCGTCTTAAAATTGGTATTTAAAAATAGAATTTCTTGTCTTTAAAACAACTTTGTAATGATCATTTCCTCGGTAATTCCTTCCGCATCGGCTTTGTAATTTTTAATAATTCTGTGACGTAAAATTCCAATAGCTACCGCTTTTACATCTTCGATATCTGGAGAAAATTTACCATGAAAAACGGCATGAGTTTTCGCTGCTAAAATCAAATTTTGGGATGCACGTGGTCCTGCTCCCCAATCCAAATAATTTTTCACAAATTCAGTTGCCAAATTATTATCAGGACGGGTTTTACTCACCAAAGTTACAGCATATTCAATCACATTGTCAGCAACCGGAATACGGCGAATTAATTGTTGGAAATCAATTATTTCTTGAGCAGTAAACAAAGGATCGACTACTGCTTTTAAATCTGCTGTGGTTTGTTTTACAACTTGTACTTCCTCTTGAAAACTAGGATATTCTAGTTTGATAGAAAACATAAAACGATCTAGTTGCGCTTCTGGCAAAGGATAAGTACCTTCTTGCTCAATTGGGTTTTGAGTTGCCAACACAAAATATGGCAAAGCAAGTTTATAATTGGCTCCTGCAATAGTTACCGAGCGCTCTTGCATGGCTTCGAGCAAAGCTGCCTGAGTTTTAGGCGGTGTTCTATTAATCTCGTCAGCGAGGATTATGTTTGAAAAAATAGGTCCTTTGATGAATTTGAACTGACGGTTTTCGTCTAAAATTTCGCTTCCCAAAATATCCGACGGCATTAAATCTGGCGTAAATTGAATGCGTTTAAAATCTAACCCCAAGGCTTGCGCTAATGTATTTACCAACAAAGTTTTCGCTAAACCCGGAACACCTACAAGCAAAGCGTGACCGCCACTAAAGACGCACAATAAAATTTGTTCTACAACGGCATCTTGCCCAACGATAATTTTGGCGATTTCTTTTTTTAAATCATTTCTTTTTTGAACTAAATTTTGAACTGCAGCTACGTCTGACATGTATAAAGTATTTTTAAATGAAAAAGAGTTAGTTTTTATGAAAACATAAAACTAACTCTTTTTATTAATTTATCGAAAAAAATATGAAACTTCTGAATCAGAAAACGAGCGCTTATTTTTTCAACCAATTATTAGTGAAAGCACAATCTCTGTATTCCCCAACAATTTTTATGTAAGTTTCTTTAATTTTCTCATCAAACCACTTACCAATAGCGGTAATACGTTTTTTGTTTAATGCTAATTCTTTAATTTTTGTATAATCTTTGGCATAATCAGCAGCATGCTCATCAATACGATTGGTAACTGTTATGATTTTAAATTTCTTTTTACCTTGATCATCTTGATCTAAAATTGGTGCTGAAATTTCATTAGTTTTTAAATTGGAAACCTGGCTATAAAAAGATGGATCCATTTTGGTCAACTCAAAGCGAGTATCCTGAGTTTGAGGATTTATTAGCGCTCCACCATTTGCTCTAGTCTGTTTTTCATCAGACAAACTTCTTGCTGCCTCTGCAAATGTAATTTCTTTAGCTTCGATTCTTTTTTTGATAAGTGCAATTTTTTCTTTGGCTTCTTTCAAAGAAGTTTCAGTCACAGTTGGTGCTAATAGAATATGTCTTAATTCAACCTCTTGCCCTTTTATTTTCTCTACATAAATAATGTGAAAACCAAATTCAGTTTCAAAAGGAGCAGATATTTCTCCTTCGGATAAACTAAAAGCAACTTCTTTAAATTCTTTTACAAAAGGCGTTTTACGATTCATTTTGTAATAACCACCATTTGCTCTTGAACCAGGATCTTGCGAGTATAAAACCGCTTTTGTAGAAAAACTAGAACCCTCTTGAATTTCCTTTTTGAACTCATTTAACTTATCAATAACTTTTTGCTTGTCTTCCTGGGACACCTTTGGCTCCACCACAATTTGCGCTACTTCCAATTCTACTCCAAAAGTAGGTAAGTCATCCTTTGGGATATTTTTAAAATAATTACGTACTTCTTCAGGTGTTATTTCTACAGCATCAACAATCTTTTTTGTCATTTCAGAAGTTAACTTACCCTCTTTTAAAATATCTGCAAAATACGTTCTAAAATCTTCTTCAGAATCTTTTTTGTAGTACTGCACTACCTTTTCCATAGAGCCAATTTGACCAACAAGGTAAGCCAATCTTTCCTCTAACATCCCTTTTACCTCTGCATCTGAGACAATAATACTATCTTGAACAGCTTGGTGTGCATATAATTTATCTTCAAGCAATTTACCTAACATTTGACATCTGGTTATATCCTTTACAGAACCACCGTTAGCAGCAATTTCCAGATATGACTTATCAATATCCGAATCTAAAATGATGTAATCGCCAACGGTAGCAATAACTCCGTCTACTTTTAGCTTTCCTTTTGAAGGCGCTTTTTTAACTGGAGCAGCAACAGAATCGACAATAATCTCTTGTGCATTGGCCTGAGTACTTACAAAAAAGAGACAAACTAAAGTAAGCAATAAGACACTTTTGCTAGTGATAAATTTCATTTTAATGGTAGTATTAATTGATGTAATAATTTTATAATTAAGCTTTTAGTTCCGCTATTGCAATACTAAATAAATTGAACGGCTGGCAAATATACACTTTCAAAAACAACTTCAAATATAAAGTCAAAATTGGAAACAGATCCTTGAACAATTCAAGCGAACAAAAATAGCAATTCATTGACACAAAACAAGTTTCATTGGTACTATTAACAAAAAATTATAGGCAAAAAAATTAGTACAATTTTCAGCAAAATTTCCTAAAAAAGCTACAATCAAAAATCCAAATTAAAACCTAAGAAGCACCGTATAATTAGCAGCAACAATACCAGAACTGCTTTAAAAAAAATAAATTATTACCTACGTAATCTTTCGTAAGAAATAAAGTTGTAAACACTATAACGTTTTCGTAATCCGCTGAAAAAAAATAAAGAACAGTATTTCGAATAATTAAAATATATTAGTAAAAAAATAAATTTTTCACAAAATTAAACACATTAAAATAAACATATCTTAAGTCAAAAGAAATCTAACTAGCTAAATAGTAGCAATTTTTCCTTAATACATTAACCAAACTATCAAACCATGAAAAAACCAATTTTTAAACTCTTAGCGCTAACTACCGCTTTAATGGCTATGTATTCTTGTAGCAATGACGATTCGGCAAACACCCTTGAAACAGCAAAAGAATTCAAAACGATCAATGTAACAACACATGACGGTCGTCCATTTGATACGGGTAAAAAAACTAATCTTTCTAACGGTCGATATGTAGCGAATCCTGGCGGAGGAGTCATGATGCAAGCATTTTATTGGGATGTCCCTGCAGGAGGTACATGGTGGAATGTGGTGAATTCAAAAATTACTGCATGGTCAAACGCCGGTATTGGCTCAATCTGGCTACCTCCTGTATCGAAAGCACAAAACGGACCATTCTCAATGGGATATGACCCTACAGACTACTTCGATTTTGGTAATTTCAATCAAAATGGAACCGTTGAAACTCGTTTTGGTTCTAAAACCGAACTTGAAAGTTTAATTACAAAAGTTCACGGCGAAAACATGCAAGTATATGCTGATATTGTACTTAATCATAACAGTGGCGGGCAATTAGAGAGTAATCCGTTTACAGGAACTCAAACCTATACTAACTTCACAGGAGTAGCCTCAGGTAAATTTAAAAGAACAAGCGCTGATTTTCACAAAAACGCTCTCAGAAATAATGACGAAGGCATTTTTGGTGGTTTTCCTGATCTGGCGCACGTGGCTCCTAACGTACAAGATTGGCTTTGGAAAAGATCAGACGGCGTAGGTAAATTTTATAAAAACACTATGAAATTTGACGGCTGGAGATTTGATTATGTAAAAGGTTTTGGTGCTTGGGTTGTTAAAGATTGGAATGCCAATGTAGGCGGATTCTCCGTGGGTGAACTTTGGGATGCTAATGTAAATTTACTTAACGACTGGGCTAATAACGCCAACAGCTCTGTGTTTGACTTTGCTTGTTACTACAAAATGAATGATGCATTTGACGGAAACAATCTTAATGTCTTGAATGACGATATGATGTGGAAAAGAAATCCTTACAAAGCGGTTACCTTTGTTGCCAATCATGACACTGACGAAATTTGGAAAAAAGAATTGGCTTACGCCTACATTTTAACTCATGAAGGCTATCCAACGATATTCTATAGAGATTATGAGGAATGGTTGAATAAAACTAAAATGAACAATCTAATTTGGATTCACAATAATAAAGCAACTGGAAACACCTCCATTTTATATACCGATACAGATGAATACATTGCGCGCAGAAACGGATACAATGGCAATCCAGGACTGGTTGTGTACATAAACAACTCTAATACTTGGCAAGAACGATGGATTCAAACCAATTGGACCAATGCTCAAATAAAAGATTTTACTGGCAATTCTGGCTGGTATCCTACCACACAAGCAGACAAATGGGTTAAAATACAATGTCCACCAAATGGCTATTCCATATGGTCTATCAATATGTAAAATCAAAGGCTACCAAATACGGTGGCCTTTTTTAATACAACATTACTAATAAACACTAATTCAAACCGAAATACGATGCTGAAACCACTTTGACAATCTTGCTTTTAGAGAGTACATTTTTTTTAATTGGCATTTATAAATAGTACTTTTGCAACCTATTTATATATACACATGGCTTTTTTAGAAGAAATACAACGCAGAAGAACTTTTGGAATTATATCGCATCCCGATGCGGGAAAAACAACACTTACAGAAAAACTCCTCCTTTTTGGTGGCGCTATTCAAGAAGCAGGTGCTGTAAAAAACAATAAAATTAAAAAAGGAGCTACGAGTGACTTTATGGAAATTGAACGCCAAAGAGGTATCTCAGTTTCTACATCCGTTTTAGCTTTTAATTACCAAGATAAAAAAATCAACATCCTTGATACGCCTGGTCACAAGGATTTTGCCGAAGATACTTTTAGAACATTAACAGCCGTTGACAGCGTAATTGTAGTGATTGACGTTGCCAAAGGTGTCGAAGAACAAACAGAAAAATTAGTTGCTGTTTGTAGAATGCGAAAAATTCCTATTATTGTTTTCATCAATAAATTAGACCGCGAAGGACAAGATGCTTTTGACTTAATGGACGAAGTAGAACAAAAATTAGGACTCGCTGTCACTCCATTGAGTTTCCCAATAGGAATGGGGTATGATTTTCAAGGCATTTATAATCTATGGGAACAAAACATCAACTTATTTAGTGGTGACAGTCGCAAGAATATTGAGGAGACCATCGCTTTTTCTGATGTACAAAGTCCTGAGCTAGAAAAAATTATTGGACAAAAACCTGCAGATAAACTTCGTGAAGAACTAGAGTTAATTGATGAAGTATATCCAAAATTTGACAGACAAGACTATTTAGATGGTAAATTGCAGCCTGTGTTTTTTGGTTCAGCGTTAAATAATTTCGGAGTTCGTGAATTATTGGATTGTTTTGTTCAAATAGCACCATCGCCTAGACCAAAAGACTCCGAAACGAGATTAGTAGACCCTGCTGAACAAAAAATGACTGGTTTTGTTTTTAAAATCCATGCCAATATGGATCCTAAACACCGCGACCGTTTGGCTTTTATCAAAATTGTATCTGGTACGTTTGAAAGAAATAAACCGTATTACCATGTACGTCAAAAGAAGAATTTAAAGTTCTCAAGTCCGAACGCTTTCTTTGCAGAGAAAAAAGAAATTGTTGACATATCCTATCCTGGTGATATTGTGGGTTTGCATGACACTGGAAACTTTAAAATTGGAGATACACTTACAGAAGGTGAAATAATGAGTTTTAAAGGAATTCCGAGCTTTTCTCCAGAACATTTTAGATACATTAATAATGCGGATCCTATGAAAGCAAAGCAGCTGGATAAAGGAGTTGATCAGTTGATGGACGAAGGAGTTGCACAGCTTTTTACGCTTGAAATGAATAACAGAAAAATCATTGGAACCGTTGGTGCGCTACAATACGAAGTAATTCAATACCGATTAGAGCATGAATATGGTGCAAAATGTACTTACGAAAACTTTCCAGTTCACAAGGCTTGCTGGGTAAAACCTAACGACTCTAAAAGTGATGAGTTTAAAGAATTCCGACGTATCAAACAGAAATTCTTGGCTCACGATAAATACGGACAATTAGTATTTTTGGCTGACTCTGATTTTACAATTCAAATGACTCAGAGCAAATACCCTAATGTCAAATTGTTTTTTACCTCTGAATTTGAGTAATAAAAATGTACTGACTTATGTTATGTCAGTCCCATGAACAAAAAAAACGCTACTTTTTCAAGTAGCGTTTTTTTATATATTCTAAAATCAATTATTAGGCAATCATACTTTCTAGACTTGAAGCTTTTTTTAAGAATGCTTTTATAAGCAATCTATTTGGAGCAGTACCAGATGTAATAATTTGTTTTTTTGTTGTTGTCCCTTCTGGATTTATTGTTTTGTTAGGATCTTGTTTTGAACCCATAAACCATAAAACGAAGTTCATTGAATTTGAAGTATTAGTTGTGGAAACATTTTCTGTTTTAGTAGAAGCAACTTCTGTCTGATTCATTTCTACAACCGTGTTTGTAGTCTGAGCGGATGAAATAGAAGACACTAAAGTAAAAGCAAGCACCATTACGGTGTTTAATATAAATTTATTGCTTACTTTAAGAGAAAAATGCTTCATATTACTTTCTAATTTTATTGGGATATTTGCTTTTCCTATATCTCGAGAACGAAAGTACAACATTAGTATATTGTCAAAAAATATTCTCGACAAAGCGCTTTAAAACTCGTTCAAAGCACAAATTGAGCACATGAAGCACTGTTAAACTGCATCTTAACAGAAATCAAGGGTGAGTACAACTGGAAAACTCCACAATAGAAAATCAATTGAAATTTTATATCTACCAAATAAAAAACCATTTCAGGCATTCAAAATAGTGCATAAAAAAAGGCTCCAGAAAAACTGGAGCCTTTTGAACTATTCTTTATGCTTGGCCAGCCGGACCAAAATTTAAAGGAATTGGGGCTTGATCTGTATCTTTGATCTCACCATGAGCGATTTCAAATCTATGAATATTTTCTCCAATTGCTTTTAATAATCTTTTAGCATGCTGAGGTGTCAAAACAATTCTTGACTTTACCTTTGCTTTAGGTATACCTGGCATGATGCTTACAAAGTCTAGAACAAACTCAGACGAAGAGTGATTGATTATTGCTAAGTTAGAATAAATTCCTTCAGCCGTAATTTCATCCAATTCGATATTAATTTGATCTTGTGGTTGATCTTTCATATTTTTAGTATTTAGTGGTTAGTTAAATAGTCCTCAGTGATTAAACTTTATGAAAAATCACTAAGGACTAGGCACTAAAACCTTAATAGATGTACTCCTCTTTGTTAGCCATCATATCATTGTAATCGTCTTTTGAACCTACAATTGTGTGATCGTACTCTCTCATACCTGTACCGGCTGGGATTCTGTGACCTACAATTACATTTTCTTTCAATCCTTCTAAGTAATCAATTTTACCTGCAACTGCAGCTTCATTTAATACTTTAGTAGTTTCCTGGAACGATGCCGCAGAGATGAATGATTTGGTTTGTAACGATGCTCTTGTAATACCCTGTAATACTGGAGTTGCTGTTGCAGTTACCACATCACGAGCTACTACTAGATTTTTATCTGTACGTTTCAATAAAGAGTTTTCGTCACGCAACTCACGAGGCGTAATGATTTGTCCTTCTTTTAATACAGCCGAATCTCCAGCATCCTCTACCACTTTCATACCGTATAACTTATCGTTTTGAACGATGAAATCTTTAGTATGAATCAATTGATCTTCTAAGAATAAAGTATCACCTGGATCTTGTACTCTTACTTTACGCATCATTTGACGAATAACAACCTCGAAGTGTTTGTCGTTAATTTTTACACCTTGTAAACGGTATACTTCTTGAATTTCATTCACCAAGTACTGTTGAACAGCAGCTGGACCTTGAATTCTTAAAATATCATCTGGAGTAATTGCTCCGTCAGACAATGGTACACCTGCTCTTACGAAGTCATTCTCTTGAACAAGAATTTGGCTTGATAATTTAACTAGGTATTTACGAACATCTCCAAATTTAGATTCGATAACAATTTCGCGGTTACCTCTTTTGATTTTTCCAAAAGAAACAACACCATCAATTTCAGAAACTACAGCTGGGTTAGATGGATTACGAGCTTCTAACAACTCTGTAATTCTTGGTAAACCTCCGGTAATATCTCCCGATTTAGAAGAACGACGAGGGATTTTCACCAAGACTTTACCTGCTTTAATTTTCTCACCGTTTTCAACCATCAAGTGGGCTCCAACTGGTAAGTTGTATGAACGAATCAATTCACCATCTTTACCGTAAACCAATAAAGTTGGGATTAATTTTTTAGCTCTTGATTCAGAAATTACTTTTTCTTGGAAACCAGTTTGCTCATCGATTTCAACCATGAACGATTGTCCTTGCTCTAAATCTTCGTAAGCAATTTTACCAGTAAACTCAGAAACAATAACCCCGTTATATGGATCCCATTTACAGATAACTTCTCCTTTTGCAACAGATTGACCATCTGCAACAAAAATACTAGAACCGTAAGGAATGTTGTTAGTACTTAATAAAATACCTGTTCTTTCGTCAATTAATTTCAATTCAGTAGAACGAGAAACAACAATATCAACTGAGTTTCCTTCGCTATCTTCTCCTTTAACAGTTTTAAGATCTTCAATTTCAAGCTTACCTGCAAACTTAGTTACAATGCTTGATTCTTCAGAAATACCACCCGCAACCCCTCCAACGTGGAAAGTACGTAATGTTAACTGTGTACCTGGCTCACCAATAGACTGTGCTGCAATTACACCAACAGCTTCACCTCTTTGAGTCATTTTACCAGTTGCTAGGTTACGACCGTAGCACTTAGCACAAATTCCTTTTAGAGCCTCACATGTTAATGGAGAACGAACTTCAACTTTCTCTATTGGAGAAGCGTCGATCGCTTTCATAATTACTTCAGTAATTTGCTCACCTGAACGAACTAGTACTTCGCTTGTCAAAGGATTGATTAAATCTTGTAACACTACACGTCCTAAGATTCTCTCTCCTAATGATTCTACGATTTCTTCGTTCTTTTTCAATGCTGAAACTTCAACACCTCTTAAAGTACCACAATCATCGATGTTTACAATTACGTCTTGTGAAACGTCATGTAACCTACGAGTCAAGTAACCAGCATCGGCTGTTTTAAGAGCGGTATCCGCAAGACCTTTACGAGCACCGTGAGTAGAGATAAAGTACTCAAGAATCGAAAGACCTTCTTTAAAGTTAGAAAGAATTGGGTTTTCAATAATTTCACCACCACCAGCAGTAGATTTTTTAGGCTTAGCCATCAAACCACGCATACCAGTTAACTGACGAATTTGTTCCTTAGAACCCCTCGCTCCAGAGTCAAGCATCATGTACACAGAGTTAAATCCTTGTTGATCTTCTCTAATGTTTTTCATTGCTAACTCTGTTAACTGTGCATTAGCAGAAGTCCAAACATCAATAACTTGGTTGTAACGCTCGTTATTAGTAATAAGACCCATGTTATAGTTAGCAGAGATACCTTGAACTTGCTCTCTTGCATCAGCAATTAACTTAGGTTTTTGGTCTGGAATTCTAATATCACCTAATGAGAATGACAATCCACCTTTGAAGGCAAATTTGTACCCCATATCTTTCATGTTATCCAAGAAAGCAGCAGTAGTAGGTACATCTGTACAGCTAAGTACGTGACCAATAATATCTCTTAAGTTTTTCTTTGTCAATACGTCATTGATATAACCAGCTGCTTCAGGAACAACTTCGTTAAACAATACACGTCCAGCAGTAGTTTGAATGATTTGGTAAACTAATTCACCAGCCTCATTGAAATCTTTTGCTCTAATTTTAACACGAGCATTCAATTCTACTCTTCCTTCATTCAAAGCGATATTCACCTCTTCAGCAGAATAGAATGTAATTCCTTCACCTAAAATTTTCAATTCAGGAGTTGACAAACGTTCTTTGGTCATATAATATAGACCCAAGACCATATCCTGAGATGGTACAGTAATTGGAGCACCATTTGCAGGGTTCAAAATGTTGTGCGAACCTAACATTAACAACTGAGCCTCTAGGATAGCCTCTGGTCCTAATGGTAAGTGTACCGCCATTTGATCCCCATCAAAATCCGCATTAAATGCCGTACAAACTAAAGGGTGCAATTGGATTGCTTTTCCTTCAATTAATTTTGGTTGGAATGCTTGAATACCTAGTCTGTGCAAAGTAGGAGCACGGTTTAATAAGATTGGGTGACCTTTGATTACATTTTCAAGGATATCCCAAACAACAGGCTCTTTTTTATCAATTATTTTTTTAGCAGATTTAACTGTTTTTACAATTCCTCTTTCGATCAATTTACGAATCACAAAAGGTTTGTACAACTCAGCTGCCATATCCTTAGGAATACCGCACTCTGACAATTTTAATTCTGGTCCAACAACAATTACCGAACGAGCAGAATAATCCACACGTTTACCCAATAAGTTTTGACGGAAACGACCTTGCTTACCTTTTAACGAGTCAGAAAGTGATTTCAACGGTCTGTTTGATTCTGTTTTAACAGCAGATGCTTTACGCGTGTTGTCAAATAATGAATCTACAGATTCTTGCAACATACGTTTCTCGTTTCTCAAGATAACTTCTGGAGCTTTGATCTCCATTAATCTTTTCAAACGGTTGTTACGGATGATTACACGACGGTATAAATCATTCAAATCTGAAGTTGCAAAACGACCTCCATCAAGTGGCACAAGCGGACGCAATTCTGGTGGAATAACTGGTACCACTTTCATAATCATCCACTCAGGACGGTTTTCGCGGTTTAAGTTAGACTCACGGAAAGATTCAACTACTTGTAATCTTTTTAAAGCTTCTGTTTTACGTTGTTTAGACGTTTCATTGTTAGCGCTGTGTCTTAATGAATATGATAATGCATCAAGATCAATTCTTGCTAACAAATCCATAATACACTCTGCTCCCATTTTGGCAACAAATTTATTAGGATCAAAATCATCTAAATATTGGTTGTCTGCAGGAAGGGTATCTAAAATATTCAAATACTCCTCTTCAGTCAAGAAATCTAATCTTTGTAATGATTCGCCATCAGCATTTTTAGCAATACCAGCTTGGATTACTACGTATCTTTCGTAGTAAATAATCATATCTAATTTCTTAGAAGGAAGACCAAGGATATAACCAATTTTGTTTGGCAAAGAACGGAAATACCAAATATGAGCAATTGGCACTACAAGATTAATGTGACCTACTCTATCTCTACGTACTTTTTTCTCTGTAACTTCAACACCACAGCGGTCGCAAATGATACCCTTGTAACGAATTCTTTTGTATTTTCCACACGCACATTCGAAATCCTTTACAGGTCCGAAAATACGTTCGCAAAAAAGACCATCACGCTCAGGTTTGTGCGTTCTATAGTTGATCGTTTCTGGCTTTAATACTTCACCTCTTGACTCTTTTAAGATTGATTCTGGTGATGCTAATCCAATAGAAATTTTATTAAACCTTTTAACTTGGTTTTTATCTTTATTGTTATTATTTCTGTTATTCATCATAGTTTCTACTATTGATTTATCTGCAATTAAAAAATTGATTTTTGTGTTGGTCTCGGTCTTAAACATTTAGTTCAAACGTCAACAATAACACTACCACGAATTACTTCTCTAAACCTCAAGCCCTTGCTTGAAGTGCTAGTTATTGAACTCTAAAACTCAATAAAAAATCGGAACGGTTTACGGGTATAAATCTTGAAAACTAATTTAAAAAGTAATCAGTGTTCAGTATTCAACATACATTGAACACTGACCACTTTTTACTGAATATTATTCTTCTAATCTGATATCTAAACCAAGACCTTTCAATTCATGCATCAATACATTGAATGATTCAGGTAATCCTGGCTCTGGCATAGATTCTCCTTTAACGATTGCCTCGTACGTTTTAGCTCTACCAATTACGTCATCCGATTTCACTGTCAAGATTTCACGAAGTGTACTAGAAGCTCCATAAGCCTCTAATGCCCAAACTTCCATCTCTCCAAAACGCTGACCTCCAAATTGTGCTTTACCTCCAAGTGGCTGCTGAGTGATTAAAGAGTACGGTCCGATAGAACGTGCGTGCATCTTGTCATCAACCATGTGACCTAATTTCAACATGTAAATTACACCTACAGTTGCAGCTTGGTGGAAACGCTCTCCAGTACCACCATCATACAAATGCGTATGACCAAAACGAGGTACTCCAGCTTCATCCGTTAAAGCATTGATTTCGTCTAAAGATGCTCCGTCAAAAATTGGTGTAGCAAATTTTCTGCCCAAGTTCATACCAGCCCATCCTAATACTGTTTCATAAATCTGACCAATGTTCATACGAGAAGGTACCCCAAGTGGGTTCAATACGATATCAACTGGTGTTCCATCTTCAAGGAAAGGCATATCTTCATGACGTACGATACGAGCAACAATACCTTTGTTACCGTGACGACCCGCCATCTTATCACCCACTTTTAACTTACGTTTTTTAGCGATGTATACTTTAGCTAATTTCAAAATTCCTGCTGGCAATTCATCTCCGACAGTAATCGTGAATTTCTCTCTACGTAATGCACCTTGTAAGTCGTTCAATTTAATTTTATAGTTATGAATTAAATCATTAACCATAGTATTCGTAGCATCATCAGCTACCCATTGACCTTTACTTAAGTGAGCAAAATCCTCTACTGCATAAAGCATTTTTTGAGTGTATTTTTTACCTTTTGGTAAAACCTCTTCACCCAAATCATTCATTACCCCTTGAGATGTTTTTCCGTTAACGATCAAGAAAAGTTTTTCAACTAGTTTGTCTTTTAACTCAACAAACTTCACTTCAAACTCCATTTCAAGTGCACCTAATGCATCCTTGTCTTGGGTACGTTTACGCTTATCTTTTACCGCTCTTGCGAACAATTTTTTATCTAAAACAACACCATGTAAAGAAGGAGAAGCTTTCAAAGAAGCATCTTTTACATCACCTGCTTTATCACCAAAGATGGCACGCAATAATTTCTCCTCTGGAGTTGGATCTGATTCCCCTTTTGGAGTAATCTTTCCGATAAGAATGTCACCAGGCTTCACCTCGGCTCCAATTCTAATCATACCGTTTTCATCCAAGTCTTTTGTAGCCTCTTCAGAAACGTTAGGAATATCATTCGTTAATTCTTCGTTACCCAATTTCGTATCTCTTACTTCTAATGAGTAATCATCTACGTGGATTGAAGTAAAGATGTCATCACGAACTACTTTCTCAGAAATTACAATCGCATCCTCAAAGTTATAACCTTTCCATGGCATAAACGCCACTTTCAAGTTACGACCCAATGCTAATTCTCCATTTTGAGTAGCATATCCTTCAGATAAAACTTGACCTGGAACAACTCTATCCCCTTTTCTTACGATAGGTTTCAAGTTAATACTTGTTCCTTGGTTAGTTTTTCTAAACTTAATTAAGTTGTATGTTTTTTCATCAGGCTCAAAACTTACCATTCTTTCTTCTTCAGAACGATCGTATTTGATAGTGATGATGTTTGCGTCAACATACTCAATAACTCCATGACCTTCAGCATTAATCAATACTCTAGAATCAGAAGCTACTTGACGCTCTAAACCGGTACCTACAATTGGAGCTTCAGGGCGTATCAATGGTACGGCCTGACGCATCATGTTCGATCCCATCAAAGCTCTGTTCGCATCATCATGTTCCAAGAAAGGAATCAACGATGCAGAAATAGAGGCAATTTGGTTTGGAGCAACGTCAGTATAATCAACATTTGAAGGATCAATAACAGGGAAATCACCTTCTTGACGCGCAATTACGTCTTCGGCAGTAATTTTACCAGAATTGTCCATTTGAATGTTGGCTTGTGCAATTAACATTCCTTCCTCTTCCTCGGCACTAAGGTATACTGGAGTAGATTCTAAATCTACAACACCATTAGTTACTTTGCGGTAAGGAGTTTCGATGAATCCCATTCCATTCACTTTAGCATAAACACCAAGTGAAGAGATCAATCCAATGTTTGGTCCCTCAGGAGTTTCGATTGGACATAAACGCCCGTAGTGCGTATAGTGAACGTCACGAACCTCAAATCCTGCTCTTTCTCTAGATAGTCCACCTGGTCCAAGTGCAGATAATCTTCGCTTGTGCGTGATTTCAGCCAATGGATTGGTTTGGTCCATAAATTGAGACAATTGGTTGGTACCAAAGAATGAGTTAATTACAGAAGATAATGTTTTAGCATTGATCAAATCAATAGGTGTAAACACCTCATTATCTCTTACGTTCATTCTTTCGCGAATAGTTCTTGCCATACGAGCAAGACCAACACCAAATTGTTGAGAAAGTTGTTCACCAACAGTTCTAACTCTTCGGTTAGATAAGTGATCAATATCATCAATCTCCGCTTTAGAGTTGATTAATTCAATCAAATATTTTACGATGGTTATGATATCCTCTTTGGTCAAGACTTGCTTTTCCATTGGCGTATCTAAACCTAACTTTTTATTAATTCTGTAACGACCTACTTCACCTAAGTTATAACGTTGATCAGAGAAGAATAATTTATCAATGATACCACGTGCTGTTTCTTCATCAGGCGGTTCTGCGTTACGCAATTGTCTATAGATGTGCTCAACAGCCTCTTTCTCAGAGTTTGTTGGATCCTTTTGTAACGTATTGTGAATGATAGCATAATCACCTTGATTAGCATCCTCTTTATGCAATAAGATAGACTTAACGTTAGAATCAATAATTTCTTCCACATTATCTTTGTCGATAATAGTATCTCTATCAAGGATTATTTCGTTACGTTCGATAGATACAACTTCACCAGTATCTTCGTCTACGAAATCCTCGTGCCAAGTGTTCAATACACGTGCAGCAAGTTTTCTACCAATATATTTTTTAAGACCAGTTTTAGAAACCTTAATTTCTTCAGCAAGGTCAAAAATTTCAAGAATATCTTTATCTCTTTCAAAACCGATAGCTCTGAAAAGAGTGGTTACTGGTAACTTTTTCTTTCTATCAATGTAAGCATACATTACACTATTGATATCAGTAGAAAATTCAATCCAAGAACCTTTAAACGGAATTACTCTCGCCGAATACAATTTTGTACCATTTGCATGGAATGATTGACCAAAGAAAACACCCGGAGAGCGGTGCAATTGAGATACAACTACACGCTCAGCACCATTGATAACAAAGGTACCACTAGGCGTCATATAAGGAATTGTACCAAGATAAACATCTTGAACAATAGTTTCAAAATCTTCGTGTTCTGGGTCAGTACAATACAGTTTAAGTCTAGCCTTTAATGGCACGCTGTATGTAAGACCTCTTTCTATACATTCTTGAATTGTATAACGTGGAGGATCTACAAAATAATCAAGGAACTCTAATACGAAGTTGTTTCTTGTATCAGTTATTGGAAAATTTTCCATGAAGGTATTGTAAAGCCCTTCGTCACCTCTTTCGTCTGATTTAGTTTCTAATTGAAAAAAATCTTTAAACGACTTAACCTGAACATCTAGAAAATCTGGATAGTCAGGGATATTTTTTGTTGAGGCAAAATTCAATCTTTCAGTCTGATTTGTTAGCATCAATGGACAAAATTTTGATTAAAAAAGTAATTTGTTTTGTGAATTTTAGAGTTCTAAAAACACATTTTATAACCGGTACATCTTTAAAAATTAATTATTGGGATAACTACTTTCTTATTATCTATTAATTTTTTTTCCTCGTACTGGGAATAAATAGGGTATTCAACGTGCTAGTTTGTTGTAATACAAGCTAGACTTTTGTTATACGAAAAATGGTTTAGGTCATTGAGTGACTAAACTCAAGACCTAAACCTTATTTTATAAACTTAGTTTAACTATTTAAGCTCAACTACAGCTCCAGCTTCTTCTAAAGATTTTTTAAGACCTTCAGCCTCTTCTTTAGTTACACCTTCTTTAACAGTACTTGGAGCACTATCAACTACATCTTTAGCTTCTTTCAAACCTAAACCTGTAAGTTCTTTAACCAATTTCACAACTGCTAATTTAGAAGCACCAGCCTCTTTCAATACAACTGTAAACTCAGTTTGAACTTCTTCAGCAGCAGCTTCACCACCACCTGAAACTACTACAGCTGCAGCAGCTGGTTCGATTCCGTACTCATCTTTTAATATTGTTGCTAATTCGTTAACTTCTTTTACAGTAAGGTTAACTAATTGTTCTGCGAATTGTTTCAAATCTGCCATTTTTTCTATCGTTTTAAAATGATTTGTAAAAATATAATTTATTTATTGTGCGCTAATTTAAATAACTATAGTTTAAAATATAGTTATTATGCCTCTGCTTCCTCAGTTGCCTCTTCGCTATTAGCGAATTGGTTTTGAAGAGCTGAGATAACTCTTTGTGCAGGAGATTGTAATAATCCAATGATTTCGCCAATAAGCTCTTCTTTAGATTTGATAGTTGCTAATGCATCTAATTGATCGTCTCCGATGTAAACTTCAGAATTAATGTAAGCTCCTTTTAATACAGGCTTTGCTGATTTTTTTCTGAAATCTTTGATAATTTTACCAGGTGCATTTGCAACATCTGAAATAAAGATTGCACTGTTACCAGTTAAAACTGATGGCAAATCTCCATAATCATTATCAGATGCTTCCATTGCTTTTGCAAGCAAAGTGTTTTTTACAACCTCTAATTTTATACCTGCTTTAAAGCAAGCTCTTCTCAAGCTTGAAGTAGTCTCTGCATTAAGTCCTGAAATATCAGATATGTAAATGATATTTGTACCAGCTAACTGTGCAGTTAAATCTTCAATCGCGATTGATTTTTCTTCTCTAGTCATACTAAAAATTATTAACTACCAATTATACTGCTTTTGGATCCAATGCAATAGCTGGACTCATTGTGCTTGTAAGGTGAATACCTTTAATGTAGGTACCTTTAGCAGCAGTTGGCTTAAGTTTGATTAATGTTTGAATAATTTCGTGTGCATTGTCATAAATTTGCTCAGCACCAAATGATACTTTACCAATTCCTGCATGTACAATACCAGTTTTATCAACTTTAAAATCGATTTTACCAGCTTTAACCTCTTGAACAGCTTTTGCAACATCCATAGTTACAGTACCTGTTTTTGGGTTTGGCATTAAACCTCTTGGTCCTAAAATACGACCTAATGGACCTAATTTACCCATAACAGCTGGCATAGTGATGATAACATCAACATCTGTCCAACCATCTTTAATTTTTTGAAGGTAATCATCAAGACCAACATAGTCTGCACCAGCTGCCAAAGCTTCCGCTTCTTTATCTGGAGTCACTAATGCTAATACTTTAACATCTTTACCAGTACCATGCGGTAATGTAACAACACCTCTTACCATTTGATTCGCTTTTCTTGGATCTACACCCAAACGAACTGCGATATCAACAGACTCATCAAATTTTGCAGAAGCAATAACTTTGATTAATGCCGCAGCATCTTTCAAAGAATATAATTTGTTCTTTTCAATTTTTGAAGCAGCCTCTTTTTGCTTTTTTGTCAATTTTGCCATGTCTATCTCTTAATTAAAAAGGAGAATCTCCTGATATAGTTATACCCATAGATCTAGCAGTTCCAGCAATCATGCTCATAGCAGATTCGATTGTGAATGCATTTAAATCTACCATTTTATCTTCAGCAATTGCTTTGATAACATCCCAAGTAACGCTAGCTACTTTTTTACGATTTGGTTCACCAGATCCTGACTTTAGCTTTGCAGCTTCCAATAATTGGACAGCCGCTGGAGGAGTCTTAACAACAAAATCAAATGATTTGTCTTTATACACAGTAATTTGTACTGGGCATATTTTGCCGGGTTTATCTTGAGTTCTAGCATTAAATTGCTTACAGAATTCCATGATGTTTACCCCAGCAGCTCCTAAAGCAGGTCCAACCGGTGGCGACGGGTTCGCAGCACCTCCCTTAACTTGTAGTTTAACTACCTTACTAATTTCTTTAGCCATTTTTAAAAAATTTAACATTGCTACCAATGGAAGCGGAAACAATGATTATTATAGATGTAACAAAAATTATACTTTTTCAACTTGCATAAAACTCAACTCTAAAGGTGTTTTTCTTCCGAAGATTTTCACCATTACTTCAAGTTTACGCTTTTCTTCATTAATTTTTTCAACCGTTCCGTTGAATCCATTAAATGGCCCATCAATTACTTTTACAGTTTCACCCATATTGAATGGAATAGCACGTGTATCTGTATTAACAGCCAACTCATCAACTTTTCCTAGCATCCTGTTAACTTCCGACATTCTTAACGGAACAGGCTCTCCACCTTTAACTTCTCCTAGAAAACCAATAACACTTGTTATAGACTTAATGATATGCGGTATTTCACCAACAAGATTCGCTTCGATCATTACATAACCTGGAAAATAAACTTTGTCTTTAACTAATTTTTTTCCTTCCTTAACAGTAACGACTTTTTCGGTTGGAACAAGAACTTGTGAAACATAATCTTCCATTCCTAATCTTGCGATTTCGGTTTCGATATATGCTTTTACTTTGTTTTCCTGCCCGCTAACCGCTCTAACGACATACCACTTCTTCACATTATTATCTGCCATAACAAAAATTAAGCTTTTATCCAATTAAAAAATCCAGCTAAAGCTTTTGCAAAAATCTCATCTACTCCCCAAGTCCCCAAGGCAAATAAAACAGAAAATACAGCTACAACAATGGTTAGACGCTGTACTTCAGACCATTCTGGCCAAGTTACATTTGATTTTAATTCCTCAAATGCCTCTGATATGTAATTTACAACTTTTGTCATTGTGATTTATTTTTTTTGCACGGGCGGAGGGATTCGAACCCCCATCAACGGTTTTGGAGACCGCTATTCTACCCTTGAACTACGCCCGTAGAATAAAAAATAGTGTCATCGTTAAACGACACTATTTTTTGATTGTATATTTCGTGGATTAACCTACGATTTCAGTTACTTGTCCAGCACCTACTGTTCTACCACCTTCACGGATAGCGAAACGTAAACCAACGCTCATTGCGATTGGGCTTAACAAAGATACATTGATAGTTAAGTTATCACCTGGCATTACCATCTCTACTCCTTCTGGTAAAGTAATAACTCCTGTTACGTCAGTTGTACGTACGTAGAACTGTGGACGGTAGTTATTATGGAATGGAGTGTGACGTCCACCTTCTTCTTTTTTCAAGATATAAACCTCAGCTTTGAAAGTTGCGTGTGGCTTAACAGATCCTGGCTTAATGATAACCATTCCTCTTTTGATAGATTCTTTATCAATACCTCTCAACAATAAACCTACGTTATCTCCAGCTTCTCCTCTATCAAGGATTTTACGGAACATCTCAACTCCAGTGATAGTAGAAGTCAATTTCTCAGCTCCCATACCAATAATTTCTACTGGATCTCCAGTGTTTGCAATACCTGTTTCGATACGACCTGTAGCAACAGTTCCACGACCAGTAATTGTAAATACATCCTCAACTGGCATCAAGAATGGTTTGTCAGTATCACGTAATGGCTCTTCGATCCAGTTATCAACAGCTTCCATCAATTCTAAAATTTTAGGAACCCATGCAGCGTCATTGTTCAATCCTCCTAAAGCAGAACCTTGGATTACTGGACAGTTGTCACCATCATATTCGTAGAAAGATAATAAATCTCTAATTTCCATTTCAACAAGCTCTAACAACTCAGCGTCATCCACCATGTCAACTTTGTTCATGAAAACAACCATTCTAGGAATACCTACTTGGCGACCTAAAAGGATGTGCTCACGTGTTTGTGGCATTGGTCCATCAGTTGCAGCTACAACAAGGATAGCTCCATCCATTTGAGCAGCACCAGTAACCATGTTCTTTACGTAATCCGCGTGACCTGGACAGTCAACGTGTGCGTAGTGACGGTTAGCAGTTTCGTACTCAACGTGTGATGTATTGATAGTAATACCTCTTTCTTTTTCTTCAGGAGCATTATCAATTTGATCAAATGATTTTGCTTGACAGTAACCAGCATCAGATAATACTTTTGTGATTGCTGCTGTTAAAGTAGTTTTACCGTGATCTACGTGTCCGATCGTACCAATATTTAAGTGTGGTTTCGAACGGTTAAAGGTTTCTTTTGCCATTTTACTTAATTTTAATCTTGTTATATATTAATTTTTATTTCCTACTTACTTGAGCCAACTACGGGAATTGAACCCGTGACCTCTTCCTTACCAAGGAAGCACTCTACCTCTGAGCTAAGTCGGCAGAACCTCTTATCAAAGAGCTTAGTTTCTAAAAGACAAGTTCTACACTTTTCTAAAGCAACTAAGTTTCATTCTAGTGGGGAGAGCAGGATTCGAACCTGCGAAGTTCACACAGCAGATTTACAGTCTGCCCTCGTTGGCCGCTTGAGTATCTCCCCTCACTTTCTTTATCTTTCAATATGTTAACTTGGAGCCGGCGGAGGGACTCGAACCCACGACCTGATGATTACAAATCAGCTGCTCTAGCCAACTGAGCTACGCTGGCAAATTGATAAAAAAAGTCCGCTATTTCTAACGGACTGCAAATGTATAGATTTTATCTAGCAATCAAAACATTTTTTGAAAAAATTTTATATTAAATGTGCGAACTAATCTTTTCTTTTCGTTTTAACAGCATTCGCTCTAAAGATTCTGCGGCTAACTCGGTTGCTTCTTCAAATGATTTACATTGTTTTTTAACCAATAACTCATCACCGGGTACATTAATTTTTACTTCGACAATTTTATTTTCTTTCTCACTCGTTTTTTCAACTTTCAAATACACATCAGACGAGACGACCTTATCGTAGTACTTTTCAAGTTTATCCATTCGTTCTTGAACAAAATCAACCAACTTTCTGTCAACAGTAAAGTTAACTGCGTGAACACTTACCTTCATAATCATCGTTATTAAAAATTATTAAATATTTTTTTTTCATCAGCCCCTTGGATGTGCTTTTTTATGCACTTCTTGAAGAACCGATAGACTACTATGTGTATACACCTGCGTAGAAGCTAGACTAGCATGCCCCAATAATTCTTTGACTGAATTTAAATCTGCACCATTATTAAGTAAATGAGTAGCAAAAGTGTGACGAAGAATGTGAGGACTTTTTTTTAGCTTGTGCGACACTCTACTAAAGTATGAATTTATTAACCGATACACAAGACTTTCGTTTAATTTTGTTCCTTTTTTCGTGAGAAAAAAATAATCTGAATCTTCAAGTGTCTCTAAATCAGCCCTAGCAGCAAGGTATCTCTTGATTGAATCTAATAAAAACGGCAACAACGGCAACAAACGCTCTTTTTGGCGCTTCCCTAATACTTTAATAATACCTGATGCTAAATCTACATTTTTAAACTCCAACCCAATAAGCTCCGCCCTTCGCATCCCTGTTGCATAAAACAGTTCTACAATCAATTGATTACGTACTGATTCAAAATCAGTTCCTTTTGGAAAAACCTCCGCAACCTGCACCATCTCTTGTTCCGAAAACGGAATCTGAATTATTTTGGGAGTTTTTAAGGCCTTGTGAGTCGCCAAAGGACTGGCTTTAATTTGCTTGCTTCGGAGTAAAAATTTGTAAAAAGCTTTAAGAGACGCTACTTTTCTATTTATTGTAGTGTTTGAAAGTGACTGATCGACTAACTCTACTATCCAAGCTCTTATTTGAACATACAGCACATCATCAATTGTAGCTTGCTGATATCTCAAAAATACAAAGTCTCTAAAAGAAACTAAGTCGTTATTGTAAGCCGTAATGGTGTGATTGGAATACTTTTTCTCCAAGCGGAGGTATTGCCCGAATGCTTCTATACTTTTAACCATAAAAAAAACCGTTAGCATCAAAGTTAAATAATTTTGATGACTAACAGTTCCTATTTTCTGTAGAATCGACTAACTTTCTATTTAACTTTCATATTTTGGATATAAGCCATTTTTTGAATTTTGATTCTGTTTGTTACTAACGGCATAACAAAAGCACTACGTGCTCTTTGATTGCGAATTCTCTTTATTTTTTCTTTTTAAAACTAAAGTAGTAAGCAACTTCAAAACCTAAGTCATAATTGGTATCTAAATCTGTATTGGGCGTTCTTTTAATCACTTTGTTAAAGTTGATATTATCTACAAAAACAGACAACAAAACCGCATCATAGGATTCTGACCACAATTTACCCAAAACCCCCATGTTTAAACCAAAAGAACGACTAACTCCTTTACGGGCTTCTTTTGTATAAATTGTTTTAGTCTCTTGATAAACAAAAATCGCATCTGAAGCTTTTATTTCGGCATAATTATATTTTGGCTTTACTGCTAGGTACCAATGTTTATTTTGATCCAAAGGAATAAACAAATTGGGAGTAACACTCCAATTTAAAGCCTGAAAAGTTGTAAAAACATCTTTTATCCGCGTAAAAGAATTTGCAGAGTCATAAGTAGTATTGTTTTGCAAAGCGCCGAAAAAGAATCGGAATTCAATCTCTGGCTTAATAAAATCCTGTAGATTATATTGAACTCCTGTAGAAATATTTAGGTAACCATTATTTTCAAAAGATGTATTGATATTTTGCCCCGCACCCAAAAAAGGCAATACTTTTTGTGCACTGACACAAAAAATATTGAAAATTGCTACAAATAAAACTTTACTTATTTTAGAATAACCCATGCAACAGTAAAATTTAAAATAGTAACAACTTGATGAACCAAATTACTACTAAAATTATATCCCAATCCTGTATTCGCACCAAGATTAATCCCTGATTTATACGTTTTTTGAAATCCCCACACAGCCCCTGTTGTAAGGCCGTCATAATCACTTAAACAAGAACCATCATTTATGGGCTTCATATAATAACTAATAGAAGGAGCAATATAAGCAGCTGAATTACCTCTAATTGATTTATTTTTAGCCAAGCGTTTTTCTAAATTATAATAATAACGATATTGAGCTCTGCCGAATGGAGATGCCAACAGTTTTAATTGCCCACCTCCCTTACTCGTGCCTCCAAATGACAAATTAACATCAACATTAAAAGTTGTCTTATCACCTAAAACCCGCTCATAGGTCAAGCCTGGTGCTAAAATATTGACTTTAAATAAATTTCTCGATAAATCACTTTCTTTTTGCGAATAGGCAAGCGTTGAAAAGATTAAAATAGCTGTAAAAATTAAGATTTTTTTCATGGTTAATAGTGTTTTACAAATTAATAAGATGTTTTATTCTTTTTGAATAAGTCTTGACCCAGACCATTCACCATCAATATACACTGCACCGTAATTTTCATAATTTTCCTTTTAGCAGATAACAAAACAAATGTAAGATTTATTTTAAAAAACAAAATTTTTTACAAAAAAAATAGCAATAAAGTTAAAAAACTCTATTGCTATTTTTATAATTAATGTAGAATCGACTAACTTTCTAAGTTATCTTTCATATTTTGGATATAAGCCGCTTTTTGAATTTTGATTCTGTTTGTTACTGAAGGCTTAATAAAAGCAGTACGTGCTCTTAGTTGACGAACAGTTCCTGTTTTATCAAATTTTCTTTTGTAACGTTTTAACGCTCTATCGATATTTTCTCCGTCTTTAATTGGTATAATTAACATAATATAGACACCCCCTTTCTTTAAGTGTGCAAAAGTAGTTATTATTTTTCGTTTAATCCCTACTGTTCTTCAATTTATTTTGGTGTGCCGGCACAAAGCGCATCCATTACATTATCAATCAAGCTTCGGTGCCGTCAGGCTATTCATTGCAATCTTTTATTTCGCTACGCTTCATAAAAGGATTTCCACTACTATCCTTCACACAAAAAAAGGAGCGAACAAACTGCTCACTCCTTGATTTTATTCATTGGAATTCCTCACAATGATATTTACTTACAACTTATAATGAATAGTCAAAACTATTTCACAGCTGGTTCGTAACTTTGATCATCAATAATCATTTTTCCTAAAATTTCTTTTAAAATCTCTGAAGTACCACCTCCAATTGGCCCTAAGCGACTGTCTCTAAACAAACGCGCCAAAGGATACTCTTCCATGTAACCATAACCACCTAGCATCTGCAAACAACTGTAAATAGCCTCATCAGCAACTTTGGTTGATTTCAACTTAGCCATTGTAGCCTCTTTTACTACATATTCTCCTTTATCTAATCGAGCAACAGCAGCATAATTAAAAATTTTACAGTGCTCTACTTCAGTGGCGTGCTCTACAAGGGTGTGACGCAAGGCTTGAAATTTACTTATCTTTTTTCCAAAAGCTTCACGTTGAGACATATAATCGATAGTATAATCAATTGCATATTCCCCTCTAGCATGTGCATTAATTGCCATTATTAAGCGTTCAAATGCAAAATGCTGCATGATATATGGAAATCCTTTCCCTTCTTCACCCATAAGATTTTCAGCAGGAAGCTCCACATTATCAAATGCGATCTCTGCCGTATCCGATGCTCTCCATCCCAATTTATCAAGTTTAGATGCTGATATTCCTTTTAGACCGGTATCCATCAAAAAGATACTAATTCCTTTGTTACCCAACTCCGGATTTGTTTTGGCCGCCACAATATAATAATCAGCGTAAACACCATTAGTGATAAAGGTTTTCGATCCGTTTATGATATATTTGTCGCCTTTTCTAACTGCGGTGGTGCGCATTCCCGCAACATCACTTCCTCCAAAAGGTTCTGATATACACAATGCTCCAATTTTTTCACCTGCAATACTCGGCGCAAGATAATCTTGCTTGATTCTATCATCGCCTTCTGCATTTAAATGCGTCATAGCTAAATACGCATGAGCCCACATTGCTGCAGCAAAACCTGATGATTTTATCTTTTGTAGTTCTTCTAAAAAAACAACTGTGTAAAACAAATCAAGATTCATCCCGCCGTAGGCCTCTGGGTAATTAATCCCAAAGTAACCCATATCGCCAAATTTTTTCCAGATAAAACGCTCTATCGTACCTGTTTTTTCCCATTTTTCAATGTGAGGAACCACTTCTTTTTGTAAAAAATCTTTTAAACTTTCTCTGAAGGCCTGATGCTCTTCTGTGAAGTAAACTGAATTCATATTCTATTATTTTTTTCTTTTAAAAATGTAAATTAAGGTCGTCATTGTTGGACTGAGGCTTACAATTATTAAATGCAACAATACATCAACTAATCTAAAGAAAGGCGCTTTACTCTAATAGTTCACTCAAACTAAACGCGATAAAAAACCTACAATGCTCCCAAAACCAGCAACTTCTAACGAAAGTCCAAATATAAGGCAATTATTTTTGCTTTATCAACAGGAAATCCTTTAATTTTTGTTAAATCCTCAATTTTAGCAAAATCTCCTTTCATACTACGATAGGTAATTATATCACGAGACAATCCGCCCTTAAAATAATAAAACTGACTTAATTCCCTGAGAGAGGCGTTATTAATATCTAACTTTAAAATAGCTGGCAACGCACTAACATGAAAATGTGTATTCAATTCTAAAACAACCTCAGGTGATAAGCCCCAAACTTCAGTCAATTGCTCCATACTTACAAATCCACCAAGAATGGAACGCTGCTTGATAATTCTGGTAGACAATGCCTCACCAACACCATAAATTTTCATAAGATCATCTTGGTTTGCGAGATTGATATCTTTGACAATGATTTTTTCTTTAGCTCCTGCAGCCTTTTTATAATCATACGATTTTTTAGTGTAGTCACCTTTTGGTTTCGTTGATACCCAAGTCGGAAACTGAAACATTGGAGTAATTTCTTTTAAAAGAGAATCTGAAATTTGAGTCACCATTTGAAACTCAGCTGCAGAATTGACATATTTATTTTGTTTTCGAAAAGCAAATAGGCGGTCAATCTCTGCTACTGACATTCCTAATTTATATCCTTTGTAGTCAGAAATAAAATTAGGATTAAATTTATATGTTTTGTTCGATACTTTTTTAGCATTATGACTAAGTGTGTCGATAGTACTTTGTAGAGCCAACCACGTTTGCTCCTTAGGATCTTTTTTTTCAATTACAGACCAATCACAAAAAAACACCAAGCTTTGTAATACAACGATAAAAACTAGCAGTATTAAAACACCCACACGTTGTTGTTTGGTATAATTAAAATAGGAAACAATGGTTTTTAATACTCTCATAGGCTTAAAAATTCGCACCACACTAGATTAGTTTTAAAAATAAGAAATAAATACGAAACTCATTACGAATTACTTTAAAAAAATTGATTCTCAACACACAACCAACTTTTATCATATTGCGGTAATTATGACAAATCAATAATAAAAAAGAGTTTGAGACATTTTTTACAACTTAAAATTCAATAATTGTTTTTATTTTTTGTAAAAAAGAATACATTTGGTGCTTAATAACTTAAAACATTAAACAACCATGTCAATCTGGAGAGTTAAACCAGTATCGGCTTTTGAGGCCGATATGAAAAAAAGTCAACTAAAAAGAGTTTTAGGTAAGTGGAGCCTTACCGCTATTGGTATTGGAGCCATTATAGGAGGAGGAATTTTTGTATTAACAGGAACTGGAGCTTATAATCACGCGGGTCCAGCTCTTGCTCTATCCTTCGTAATTGCAGGTATCGCCTGTGTATTTGCAGCATTATGCTACTCTGAATTCGCCTCAATTTTACCTGTAGAAGGATCTGCATACGCTTACGCTTACGGAACTATCGGAGAAATATTTGCCTGGATTATTGGCTGGGGGTTGATTTTAGAATACGCAATGGGCTCGATGACGGTCGCCGTATCGTGGTCAGGATATTTCAACAAAATGCTCAAGATGTTTGGCATAACCTTACCCGAATACCTAACCGCAGATCCAGGAAGTTACACTGGAGAAGGGTTTAGTATGAACCTGCCAGCTTTCTTAATTGTATTACTAGTTATATCGTTATTGATTAAAGGAACAGAAAAAGCAGCAAGCGCGAACAACTTTATTGTAATTTTAAAAGTATCTGCTGTAATTTTCGTAATCATTGCTGGAGCTTTTTTCATTGATGTAGACAATTGGTCTCCTTTTATCCCAGAAGCACAAACTATTATTGTTGATGATAAACCCCATGAAGCTTATGGCGTAGCTGGAATTATTTCTGGAGCAGCTGCTATCTTCTTTGCTTATGTAGGTTTTGATGCAGTGTCAACACAAGCTGGAGAAGCAATTAACCCTAAGAAAGACGTTCCTTTTGCTATTATTGCCTCTTTATTAGTTTGTACATTATTGTACATTTTGGTTTCATTAGTATTAACTGGAATGATTAGTTACCAAGATTTTAACCCACTAGGAAAATATCCTGAAGCAATCAAAGCACCAGTAGCTTATGCATTTGATATTGCTGGACAAGCTTGGGCTGGATACATCATCACGATCGCTGCTACGGTAGGTTTAATTTCTGTATTGATGGTAATGATCATGGGACAATCACGTATCTTTTTGGGAATGTCAAAAGATGGATTAATTCCAGCTGTATTCTCTAAAATCAACCCGCTGTCTGGAACTCCAAGAACCAACTTAATGATTTTAGGTGCTTTTATCGCTACCGTTGCTGCATTCACACCAATTAGTAAGCTTGCTGAAATGACTAGTTTTGGTACCTTATTTGCCTTTACAATGGTATGTATCGCCGTTTGGATTTTGAGAGTAAAACAACCTACTTTAGAACGTAGTTTTAAAGTTCCTGCTTTACCAGTAATTGCAGTTTGCGGAATTGCTATCAATACTTACTTGATGGTAAACTTGAGTAAAGATGCTCAATTATTCTCATTAGGATGGCTAGCAATTGGTATGGTGATTTACTTCCTTTACGGAAAAAGAAATTCTAAACTGAATAACCCAGAAGAATAAATAAAACAAAAAAGGCTCCTAAAATTTAGGAGCCTTTTTTTATACTATAAATCAAAAACAGAAGTACGTTTAGCACGGATAAGATCTTTTAACTTTATCCAAAAAGCCAACGTTAGATACACTGCAAACCACAACCCAGCAGTGACAAACGATAAGTAAATAAAAAACAGTCGTACGCTACTAGCACGCATTCCTAAAGTATCGGCCAATCGTGAAGACACATGAAATCCGTGTTTTTCGAAAAAAAACTTGAGTTTTATTATTACTGACATACTATTTTAATTGCTGAAACAAAACTACAAAAAAAAACAGGTGGAATTAACTCGAGTAAAATTAAAGGCTGCCTTTTATTAAATC
Source organism: Flavobacterium erciyesense (assembly GCF_018069925.1). Taxonomy (GTDB): domain Bacteria; phylum Bacteroidota; class Bacteroidia; order Flavobacteriales; family Flavobacteriaceae; genus Flavobacterium; species Flavobacterium erciyesense. The sequence continues at coordinate 263,478 of NZ_JAGPXB010000002.1, forward strand.
GACTCCAATTGCACACTCTAAGCATTTACTTTTATTACAATATTCATTTTTGAGCTGTAATAAAGCTTGCGAATCAAATGCATTACAGGCATCAATCCTAAAACTAGAAAACTTAGTAATTATAGCGTTTTTTTCTGCAGCAATTCCTTCCATTATTGTCAATAAATTATCTGAAGCTTCGCCTCCTCTACTCTTTTCGTAAGCAAATTGCATGGGGATTATGGTATTAATCAGGAGCAAATCAATAAAAGACTTAGATAACTTTTTGGTCCTTTTAATACTGTTTTTATCAAATTGATAGTGCAAATCCCAAAAAGAAGATGCTGAAATTTCAAACAACTGATACCATTTTTCAATAGTTTGTACTTGCATCAAAAGTTCGAATAAATTGGCATTTTGATGGTATAATTGTGCTAGTTGTGACAATCTAACAGTTGGAAAATTATCAGGACGGTGTTTAAAAAACTGCACTGTACCTTCAACTCGTGGGTCCAAATTGTACTTGTGGACCAAATACAAAAATCTAAATTTTAAATCCTTGAAGTACGCATCTTCATGCTCTGGCTCCAACAAGCCTAACAAACCAAAAAACAAAGCTTCTAAATTAGCAAGCTCTAAACGTTCTTTGCGAATAATTGAAAAAGGAATAGATTGCGCCATCCTTAAAAAAATATCTCCATTGGTATTTAACCCAAAATTCTTAGCCAAAAGCCAAAACAAAGTAGCCTCCCAGTCGTTTTGTGATTGGTCTAAAAACGCAAAAATAGGCGTTGCTTTACGATCTAATCTTTCAAAAAACAAACGCTCTTTCCAATTATCAATGATAAAATGAGGGATGCTTGAAAGTTGCTTTTCGCAAAAAATCCAAGACTTAGGTTGCAACAAGGAAGTATAATTTTGCACTGTTTGTGCATCAACGTAATTTTTTAATTCTAAAACAGGAATGGTGCTGTTGTTTTTTCTAAAAATCTCGGTGTCATGTTCCCAAACAACATGAAGGATCACATTTTCATAAGCTGGGTCTTGCTCATGATGATGAAGGTACCAATCAGATGATTTTACATGAATTTCAACATTTCCAGCCCATTTTTGATCCCCAATTGTGACTTGAGCATTAAAAAAGTCTGGACCTGCTAATTCTAAATATTGTCCAGCAGCAATCACCGTTACAGCCTCGCCGCTTGTAGTTGTCATTTCGAAACTACTGAATTTTTTAAATTTCCAGATGTAATGTAAAAAATCTTCCTTCATAGATCTTAATTTAAACAGACCTAATGTACAAAAAAAGATTATAATTTAATAAGAAAATAAAGATTTAAAAGCAACTACTAACAGATAATCAATCAATTACACACCTTTAAGATGAGCTATATACAGCTTAGCGCAAGCACGCGCATCAGACAATGCCTCATGATGTTGCAATTTAATATTCATGACACGGCAACAATCTTTAAGAGTTGTAGGCTTTAGACCTTTTGCTCTGTACAATTTCACCGTACATTCCCACTTTTCCGCTAATTGTAAATCTTGATAGTTCATGTCATGTAAAGCCATCGATTTTTGAAATACAGACCGATCAAAACTCTCATTGTGTGCGACTACAATTTGTCCTTTCAAGCGTTTTTTAATCTCAGGAAAAACATCCAGAAAAGTCGGAGCATAACGTGTATCAGCTGGTGTGATTCCATGTACCGCGATAGTGTAAGGGCTGTAACTATTATTGGGCGGCTGAATTAAACTTACGTATTCATCTACAATTATTCCGTCTTGAACGGTCACGATACCTACTGAACAAGGATGAAAAGAAATAGCAGTTTCAAAATCAATAGCAGTAAAGGTCATTGCGTGTGAATTATAAAATTTAAACTAATAGTAAAGTTGGGTTAAGGACATAAAAAAAACCGCAGTACAGCAAATCAAAACGTATCTAGTTAGATTTTGCTGTACTGCGGTTGAAATTATTATATTATTTTATTGAACCAATAATGTCGTACTTCGTAATAATATGGTGTTTTCCATTAGCCAATTCTACTAAAACAGCAGCATTTTCTTTGGTAAACAAACGAGACACTTCATCAATTGGAGTGCTCTCGCTTACAACTGGAAATGGTTTGCCCATAACATCTTTAATAGGTTTATCAGCAACGTCTTTGTTTGCGACATAGCTTTGAAACAAATCACTTTCGTCAACTGAGCCAACAAAACCATTGATATCAATTACTGGAATTTGTGATATTTTGTATTTACGCATACGCTCTATGGCATGCGAAACCAATTCCTCGGTACGAACAACTACAAGCGGTTTATCAATATGATCTTTGATAACATCAGCTGCTTTTGCAATCTCATCTTCAAGAAAGCCTCTTTCTCTCATCCAATCATCATTAAACATTTTACCCACATAACGACTTCCTGAATCGTGAAAAAGTACCACAACAACATCCTCAGGTGTAAAATGTTCTTTCAATTGTAACAAACCTTTGATGGCTGCACCGGCAGAATTTCCAACAAATATACCCTCTTCTAAAGCAATTTTTCTAGTGTAAACTGCGGCATCTTTATCAGTCACTTTTGTAAAACCATCGATTAAAGAAAAGTCAACATTTTTAGGTAAAATATCTTCTCCAATTCCTTCGGTGATGTACGAATAAATTTCATTTTCATCAAAAATTCCGGTTTCGTGGTATTTCTTAAAAACCGACCCATAGGTATCAATTCCCCAAATTTTAATGTTAGGATTTTGCTCTTTTAAATATTTCGCTGTACCAGAAATGGTACCGCCTGTTCCTACTCCTACTACAAAATGAGTTATTTTACCATCGGTTTGTTTCCAAATTTCCGGACCTGTTTGCTCGTAATGTGCAATTGCATTCGAAGGATTATCGTATTGATTTACGTACCAAGAATTAGGCGTCTCCTCAGCCAAACGTTTAGAAACAGAATAGTAAGAACGTGGATCAGTAGGCTCAACATCAGTTGGGCAAACTACAACTTTAGCACCTACGGCGCGAAGAATATCCATTTTTTCTTTGGATTGTTTATCCGAAATCACACAGATTAACTTGTATCCTTTTATGATGGCAACCAAAGCCAATCCCATTCCGGTGTTACCAGAAGTGCCTTCAATAATAGTTCCGCCAGGTTGTAAACGGCCATCAGCCTCTGCATCCTGAATCATTTTCATGGCCATTCTATCCTTAACAGAATTTCCCGGATTGAAGGTTTCAACTTTTGCTAGTACCAAGGCATCTACTTCGGCGGTAACTTTGTTTAGTTTTACTAGTGGAGTATTACCAATAGTACCTAATATATTTTCTGCGTAATGCATAAAAAAGTGTATTTAAAATTAAGATCTGTTACAAAAACGATCGCAAAGATAGTGTTTTGTTACAAATTAATTATGTTCAAGACAGATTGCGTTCGTGATAGGAGCGGCATCCTTTGCTTGCTTTTTTAAGCAAGGAAAGATAAAGCGGATAGCGCGAAAAAACGCCCCGAAATTAATTGAAAAAATTCCAGATAAGACCAAAACGAATGGTGAAATCACGTGATGGATTGTTGGGCGAAGCGTAGAAATTATTACCCGTGAAAGGCGAGTTGAAATGTTCTGCCTTGAAATAAATTCTTGTGCGCTGAATTTTGGCATTGATGAAGAAATCTAAATTAGGATGATTCCCAATTTCTTTTTCATTCTGTACAAAAAATTCACCAATTACAGGATTGTACTCATTTGCTAAATACTTAGAAAAATAATTTAAAGAGATACCCGTTTGCAAGAAAAGCGCATTTTTGAACAAGTAATCAGAGTAATAAATGGTATTACGAGTTACTATTTCTGGAACATTTAAAATAGCATCATTTTGTTCTGTTTTTTGATACAATACCGTGTTGTCAAGAGCGAATTTACCAAACTGAAATTCTCGACCCAATTTTAAAGAAAGATACTTAATTGTTCCGTTGTACTGTGCAGGTGCTATGATTTGTGTACGCTCACTTTTTTGCTCAGCGGTTGATACATCTGCAAAATAGAGATGATCGTTGAGAACTGATAAATGAAGTTCTGCATTCAAGAAGGGAGTTGTAGCTGTCCCTTTGATGACATTGATTTTTTCGTTTTTAAAATCATTAGACCAATTATATTCTATGTAACTACTTTGGTATAAATTGTAGTTATTATTAGGTAATTTATTCAAATTTTGATATTGAAAAGTAAACTGATAATCATCGTTCAAGTCATAAGCGACTTGCGCATCAAGATTTGACAAAGACTGATTGGTAATGCTTCGCGAATACAAAAATTTACCTTGAACATTGTCTTTTTTATAGGTGTATTGGCCACCTGCTGAATTAATATTTTGATTAAACGTATTTGGAATAGGTGCCTGATTATCAAAAAACAACACACGGTTGTAGTAATAGTTAGAACGAAAATCATTAACAAAAAATTCAAATACACCCAACGCGGTATTTTCGTATACAAGACCCGCTTTGTTATACATGCGGTTGTAACGGGTTTGGTCATTGATACCAGTATCTGTAAATGAGGCTCCAAAACGATTTACCTCTGTACGGCCCACATTTGAGGGTACTGTTAGTTGGTTGTATTCAAAAAATTTATTTTCGTAATTAATTTGATGTACAACCGAAAGATTATTACTGCCTTTTTTTGGATTGATTCTGAAATTTTGGTCTAAAAAAATTCTTCGTCCTTTTAAAAACGACTTTGCATCAGTTAGAAAAACCTCAAAACGCTGGCGGTTATTAAAATTTGGGTTTTCACTTTCAAAATCAGCAATAGTCGTAATCCCACCATTTTCCTCATTTAAAATGTCTTGGTAGGTGTAATGTGCTTTGGCAAAATACCTTTTGTTTTTAGAATTAAAATTAACCGTAAACCTAAAATTACCGGTACTGGACAGTTGGTTCAAATACTTACCCTCTGAACGAAGTCCTTTATAGGCGATACTAAAATTCAAATTTTCTGAAGTATTTAAACTAAGGAAAGAATCAACAGACTGTCCACGACCAATAGTGCTTTTAAAATAAAGTTCAGTTATAGGTGTAGCTACTGAATTATAACGAATTTGATTGGCCTCAAGAAAATTAAAATGTTTTGCTTTGAACCCCATCTCCGGCAGTGGAGAATACCCATTTAAACCAAATTGCAAGGTATTATAAGTTTGCCCATCATTTGCAAATGGTAAAAGACCAAAAATGTCTTTACGCAAGTAATTATGGCTGTACTCTTTTTGAATGGTAAGCGAAGTATCTATATAGGTAGTGTCGTTATCTAAACTAATGAAACGGTATAAATCTAAAGTAGCAACTTTGTCTATACTTTTCTTTTGCGCGTTGACCATGCTTGAATTATATTGGACTTTGTTTGCGTTTTGTTGTTCATCCTGTGCGCTTACAAACACAGAAAACAAAATAAAGGAAAGTAGAAAAACGATTCTCATATTCGAAATATCATAAATTAAAGTGTAAAGATAAATCTAATCCTTTAAAACAAGAGTCTATTAGAAAAAAACTCAACACGTACTAACTAGAATTTATGATTTAAAAAAAAAATGGCGCTTAGCCAAACACAAAATGAAGAAAATAAAAAGCGCTACAGATCGCATTAAAGAATGATTAAGCACAGTTTTCACAAAATAAAAAACTGCAAGCTAATGGCTTGCAGTTTTTAAAAAATGACCTTTAAATCATTATAAAATTATTCTTTGATAAACTTTTTTGATATTTGACCATCGCTAAAAATGAATTTAACAAAATACAAACCAGCAGATAAATCTCCTACATTTAAACTGTTTGAAATATTTTTGTCAATAGATTTAACTAGCTTACCTGTGCTGTCTAAAATTAAAATTTTCTCCAAATTAGTGAAAGAATCTATGTTAAATAACAATTGATCCTGTGTTGGGTTTGGATAAAGGGCAATCTCTTCAACTTTATCAACATCAGAAGTACCTAAAGTTAAAGAATCAAATCCTTCAGCTACAAGTGAAAATTCTTGTGAACCTCCAAGTAAATCACCTTTGTGTGACACTTGAATTGTATATTTTCCTACTGGAGCATTCGCTATATACACTTTTTCTACATTATCAACCTCGTTGTCTGAATTTTGAGTAGCCGAATTAAACAAAGCGCTAGGATCTAATTTCCAAGGATAGTAAATAGTACCTTTCTCATCAATGATTTTAATATCTAAATTGTTAACAACTGCAGGAGTCCTTTGATCTGCAACAATCGGTGTCACTACAGCCCCAAAAGGAACGGGATCTGTCCAACAAATAGTCGCACTTAAAGGACGTGAAGCAGAAACATAAACGTCTTTGGTAAATACAACTTTATTATTCAGTGTGTTTTCAGTTACAATTGAAGTTTTACCATTACCAGAAATAAGATTTGCTGCTGTTTTACCGTTTGCTAATCCCCAACCATATTCATAATCAGGTCCAGCACCAGTACCTGCTTCATCCGCAGAATGGCAAATTAAGCCTCTCACAGTAGCAGCTTTCATAAACTGCGTGTTTAAATTTTTATAATGTTGCTGCAACAGGACAATTAGTCCAGATATTGCAGGAGCGGCCATAGATGTTCCGCTCAAAGTTTCATAAGTTGTATCAGTTAAGAAATTACAGGAATACACCCCAACTCCTTTTGCACTAATATCAGGTTTGATGCGACCATCATCAGTTGGCCCATAATTACTAAAAGAACTCATACGCACACTACTTGGTCCGGTATATTCCAAAACAGAATTAACAGCGGCAACCACCATAATATTCTTAGAAACTGCACTACCTGTCAACATATCAAAACCACCTTTAGCTACAATTTGTGGATGAGCGCTATTTCTAGAATTTCCAGCAGCCACAACTATTTGATAATATGGAAAAACTTCAGCAATTTTATCAAAATCAGCAGAAGTTTGATCATAGTACCCAAATCTTGACACAGGAAAAGAATCATTTATACCATAACCGTAGGAATGATTAGAAACTAAAAAACCTTCTGAACCAAAACTAGCCATCTCCGACACATCGTTATCCCAAAAATGCGTTTTAGCATTGGCTTGATATGCAAAACCACGAGCTCTTGGCACTGTTCCTTTACCTACAATGGTACCTGTAACATGAGTTGAATGCGCACTGAAGGAATTTGATCCATCACCAAACGTAATTTTCGAACCATTTAACTCTTGATGCGTATCGCGAACCTTACCACCATCCCAAACACCGGCTGTAATTCCAAATCCAGTAAGATTTAAACCTAGATCACCACCTGGCTGCAAGGAACTCCCTTTAATAGTAGTTACAGATTCATCATTATAAATCGTATAATAAATAGGTAATCCATCATAAATTCTTTGAAGGGAATTGGTTTCAGATTCTTTAACTCTAAATTTGCTTTTAAACCCTGCAATTAAATTCTCTTGAATTGACTGTCTTTCGCCAATTGCTTTGAAAAGATTTGAAACCTTAGCCTGATCGTAAGTGCTCTTTATAGCAATGCGTTCGGCAGCATTTTGACCATAAGAAAACTGGCACAAGAAAGCAAAAAATAATATTTTTTTCATTTTTAAAATTGTTATTTAAAATTACAACCCTAAATGTCTTGCTAAAATAAAAACCTCCCTAATATGATTTAGGGAGGCCTTTACTATTTGCAAAATCACCAATACTAGTAACCAGGATTTTGTTGTAAATTACTGTTCAAATCTCTTTGGAATTGAGGTATTGGCAATTGCCATTTAAAATCCCCAGCAGGAATAGTCAAAGCAACAGCTTCTACTTTAGTTCCTGTTCCATCAGCACGGTCACCTTCCACAGCATTTCTTACCATTGGTAAACCTAAACGCTTTAATGTGAAGAAACGATCCATTTCAAATGCTAACTCTAATCTTCTTTCAAGCATAATTGCATTCAAAAGAGCAGTACCTGTCTCATTTCCGCTAACAAAAGCTGAATATCTTTGAGCTCTAACGGCATCAAGGAAAGCTAAACCACCACCATTAATTCTGTATTGTGCTTCAGCCATGTTTAAATACACTTCTTCAACTCTCAATACTTTAATATCAACAATAGCAGGGTTACCAGTTAACCTACCATCAAATTTAATAATGTGATTGTAATTGATACCTTGGTAAGGACTAGTTCTCATGTAAGCTGTCTTTCTGATATCAGTTGCAGAAAACAAATCAGCGAAACTCTTAGGAACAACATACTCTGAACGAATACCTGCTGTTACTGTTTGATTGTAAACAACCCCTGGCGTAACACCATCTACTTGCTCTATTCTTAATTTGAATAAAACACCAGCTGAGTTTACATCATCCCAAAGACCTGTAAAGCTAGCTCTTGGACAAACAGGAGTACCAGCAACTGCTAAGTTACCAAATTCAATTACTTTAGGATAATCACCCAAATATAAGTAAACTCTAGACAAAAGTGCATAAACAGCTGCTTTCGAAGCTTTACCAGAAGCTAGCGTGTTAGTAGTACCAACTAAATCTTTGGCAAGCAATAAATCGTCAAGTATTTTTTTATAACTATCCGCTACAGTAGGTCTAGATGGTTTTGAAAAAGGGTCAACAACATCTAAATAATACATACCTAAAGAGGCATTAGCATCAGCCGACTGCGTTGGAATTTTCCCATATATACGTACTAAGTCAAAATTGTTCAAAGCTCTTAAGAAACGAGCTTGACCTTCAACATTGTCTCTAGCTGGACTTTGAGGAGCAGCATCTAAATTATCAAGCACTCTAGTTGCAGCCTCAGCAGTACGATAAGCACTACTGTAGTAATCAAAATGAGAACTGTTTGGAACAGACTGTAATCTGAAACCATTTGCATTAGATTGACGACCCTCTACCTTCAAGATTAAGTTATCAGTCATGATTTCAGTATCGATTACGAACTCAGTTCCATAACCTCCAGCTCCACCATTTTTGATCATATAAGAGTATGCACCGGTAAGGGCATTCTCAAGGTCTCCTAAATTACGTATTACAATCGCCTCACTTACTGAGTTGTAAGGCGCAAAGGTAATGTCTTCCTCTGTACAAGAATTAAGTGCTACAGATAAGGCAAAAAGATAAACTATTTTTTTCATAATTATTTTAATTATAAATTAATTGAAACTCCAAAAAGGAATGATTGAACTGTAGGATAAGAATAAAGAGCGAATTGTCCAGGAACTAATAAACCTGTTTGACTTTCTGCACTTCCGATACCTACTTCTGGATCTCCGTTAAACTTAGACCAAGTCAACAAGTTTTGCATTTGAGTAAACACTCTAAATTCATCAATTGGTAAACCTGGAAACGCTTTTTTAGTGAATTTATATCCAAAATTTAAGTTTCTTAAACGAATATAACTAGCGTCTTCTAAGAAACGAGTAGATTCTAAATTTGAGTTCACACCAGATAATTGTTGTGGTGCTGGTAAAGATGCGTCTGTATTGGTTGGAGTCCAGAAATCAAATGCATCAACAGCTTGGTTTCTAGTTGGTGCAGCACCATCAGCAACCATATTTTGTCTCATGTAATTATATGTATAGTTTCCTGATTTGAAAACAAAGTCAGTAGACAAGTCAAATCCTTTGTATGTGAACTGCATACCAAATCCACCTTCGTGCTTAGCATAAGGAGTTTTACCTGTAAACTGTCTATCACCTGCACTGTATACATCAGTTAAAGATCCATCTAGTTTTCTATACATAGCACGACCAGTTGTAGCGTTAACACCAGCGTAAGGTACTAAGAAGAAATCATCTGGTTGCTGACCAACTTTGTTTACAGTCAAACCACGGAATAATTGGTTATTTGGATCACCAGGACGGTTTAACTCATTGATTTTTCTATCAAAAGTTGCTGCATTTACATAGAATGACAAGGTAGTGTTAGCGTTTTTAATAGCAAAAACTTTCAACTCTAATTCAACCCCTTTAGATGTCCAATCTCCTGCATTAATCAATGTTCCGAAAGCAGTACCATTAGTAGTGTTGTCACCATAAATAAATCCGTTTCTTTTATCATTGAACACAGATCCCGAGAAAGAAACCCAGTTTTTAAATAAAGAAGCCTCTAAACCAATCTCTGTCTTTTCAGCAACCTCAAATTGTAAATTAGGGTTTCCAATAGTATTTCCGGTCAATATTGTACCAATACCTCCACCATAAGGAGTTGTGCTGAACAAGTTTTGAGCAGTATAACTACCAATACCATTTGAAGAGTTTAATTCTCCATAAGAACCACGGATTTTTAAGTTATTAATCCAAGTTAAATCTTTCATGAAATCCTCTTCAGTAACGTTCCATCCTAAAGAAATACCTTTTGCAAAAGAATATTTGTCATTAATCCCCAAAACTGAATTCCCATCTTGTCTACCATACAAAGAGATAAGGTATTTGTTGTTGAAATCGTAATCTACACTTCCAAAGATACTTATTGTTGCGTTTTCACTTCTACCTGTAGCAGGAACTCCTACTACTGCAGTACCTGCTGTAGGTAAATCACCATTAACATATCCTTTTCTTGTTAAAGTATAAGATCTAAAGTTAGATTTGAAATACTCGTATAATGCCGTTGCAGCAAAGTTATGTTTGTCATTAATACTGAACTTGTAGTTCAAACTGTTTGTTAATTGGTACTCTAAAGAGTCCCAACCGTTATCCGTTTTTTGTCCTCTAGCTGCAGGATCTCCTACAATTAAATCCAAAAATGAAAATGGTTTTGTAAACGTTTCTCTTTGGTATCTTTCATAGTTCATGTTAATTTGAGTTTTGAAGCTCAAATCTTTAATAAGTCCTAATTCAATATAAGGACGACCATACAATCTGAAGAAACGACGTTGCTCCGTATTGTTAATGATTGCTTCTTGAATAGGGAAACCTGCCAAAAGATTTGTATTAAATACATTATTTCCTAAAGCATCTTTTACAATGTTACCATTTGCATCTCTCGCGAAGAAAGGCTCATAAGGATTGTAGTCATACATTGCTCTAATTGGACTTTGAGCATTGTTACGGTCTCTAGAGTCATTGAATTTCTCATAAGATCCACCAATATTGAAACCGATTTTCACGTTTTTGTTAGCAGTATACTCACTATTGTATCTACCTGTAATTCTTGTAAAACCTTTCAACTTGTCAATGATTCCCGTATCCTCAGAATAACCCAAAGACATGAAGTTTGTAAACTGCTCGTTACCACCAGAGTAAGAGAAGTTGTTGTTTTGAATAAAACCTTTTCTTAACAAGTCATCTTGCCAATCGTGGTCATACGATTGTAATAAAGCCTTTTGAGCTGGAGTTGCGGCAACAGTACTACCCGCTCCAATTAAACCTTCGTATCTGATTTTCTCAGCAGCATTCATCATTCTGAATGGGTCTTTTACTTTTTGAGAAAAACCTAAAGTGTTGTTGAATGAAAATTTAGCTTTTGCATTTTTACCTTTCTTAGTGGTAATAACTACAACTCCATTTCCACCACGAACACCATAAATAGCTGCAGCTGCTCCGTCTTTTAAGATGTTTACAGATTCAACATCATTTGCACTTAATGCACTAGCTTCAGTACCACTTACAAAAGCTCCGTCTACTACATAAACCGCTTCTGCAGTACCTCCAGTAATACTTACAGCTCCACGAACTGTTACGTATGCAGCACCACCTGGTTTACCGTTTTGTTGTGTAACTTGTACACCGGCAGCTTGTCCTTGTAATGCATTTTGCACTGTTAATACCGGAGATTGTTTTGCAATCTCATCAGCAGAAACAGTTGACACAGAAGAAGACAATTTTCTTGAATCTCTAGAGTAGTATCCTAAATTGGTCTGTACTACTACTTCATTCAAACTAACACCTTCTTGCATTTTAACATTAACTGTGTTTGAGGCACCAACAGTCTTAGTTGTTTCCGTCATACCTACAAATGAAAACACTAAAACATCACCCGTTTTAGCTTTAATAGAATACTTACCGTCTAAATCTGTTTGCACACCAGTCTTAGAACCCTTTACTCCAACATTAACTCCAGGAAGAGGACCAGTAACATCTGTTACCACCCCAGTTATCGTTTTCTCCTGAGCAAACGATAAGTGCATTGAAAACGCCACAAGTAGCGTCATAATCCATTTGTACTTTGATCTCATATTTAATAAATTGAATTAGTTATATCGCAAAAATCACAATTAAATCTTAAATAAACAAGCGTTTGTTTTTTTTTAACAAAATATAATCCTTAAAAGATTTACATAAAAAAAACTAACATCACAACAATAGCAGCACTTCCCCTCGATATAACTCAAAATTTAAAGAATTTATCTACTTTTACACAAAAAATACAAAATGTTAAAATCTTACTTTTTAGAAGCTGCATTAGAAGCGGGTACTGACGAAGCAGGCCGCGGTTGCTTGGCAGGCCCCGTCACAGCTGCAGCTATTATTTTACCACCAAATTTCAAACATGAACTTTTAAACGACAGCAAACAACTATCGGAGAAAACTAGATTAAAACTTCAACCTATTCTAGAAAGCGCAGCAGTAGCTTTTTCAGTAGTTCATTTAGACGCTCCCGCTGTAGATGAGTTAAACATTTTAAACGCATCTATTAGAGCAATGCAAGAATGTATTATTGGCCTTACTGTTCAACCTAAATCTATAATAGTTGATGGTAACAGCCCTTTTATACCAAAAGGCGGTATTAAACAAAGAGTCGGCAGATTATTCACCACACATGAAATAGAAACCCTAAACAACATTAAAAATACGAGTATTATCAAAGGTGACTCTATATATAGGAGTATTGCCGCTGCCTCTATTTTGGCAAAAACCTATCGCGATGCGTACATGGATAAAATACACGAAGAATTCCCAATGTATAACTGGAAAAAAAATAAAGGCTACCCGACTAAAGAACATCGTGAAGCTATACGTAAATACGGAGTTACTAAATACCACCGCATGTCCTTTCGACTTTTACCAGAACAATATGAATTAGAGTTATAAAAATTTACTCTTTAATAAACGTCTCTTCGAATTGAGCTTCAAATAAAATTGTAAGGTGTTTAATTATTTTATGTTTCACCTCGGCTTCATTTACTTTTTCAACTCCCAACTCTACCTGTAAAGAAGTAACTGCTTTACCACGAATACCACACGGAATGATATTATCAAAATATCCCAAATCAGCATTTACATTTAAAGCAAAGCCATGCATAGTAACCCAACGAGAGGCACGCACTCCCATGGCACATATTTTTCGAGCAAATGGTGTTCCTACACCTAGCCAAACACCTGTTTCGCCTTCGCTTCGGCCGCAGCTAAGACCATATTCTTGAAGAGTAAGAATGATGGCTTCTTCTAAAAAACGTAAATATTTATGAATATCTGTAAAAAAATTTTCAAGGTCTAAAATAGGGTAACCTACAATTTGTCCCGGTCCGTGATAAGTAATATCACCACCTCGGTTGATTTTATAAAAAGTAGCGCCTTTTGCTTCCAATTGTTTTTCGGATAACAGCAAGTTATCTAAGTCACCACTTTTACCAAGTGTATACACATGAGGATGCTCTACAAAAAGAAAAAAATTGGGCGTAGCCAAGTCGAGCTCTTCTCTGCGATTTCGAATTTTTAAATCAACAATTCCTTTAAATAGTTCCTCTTGAAGCTCCCAAGTTTGCTTATAATCTTGTAATCCTAAATCCTGTAATTGAATGGTTTTGTTCATGCCTAGATGCAATTTTTGGAGATTATGCAGTACATAGTGCACAACCTATATATATAATGAATGCAAAGGTACAAAGTTTAAAGTGAAGAAAAGCTGTTATAAGTTTTGTTCCTTACTAAAAAAACACCTCTAAATTTGTGCTCTCAGGATCAGATAAACAATCAGAAAGTAGCAATTTTAGTTGCAATGATTTACGATCTTCACTAATTTGAGCTAATGGATTGGAAACCGATTTAATTTTTCGAGCAAAATGATAGTCTAGCAATAGATTTTGTTTGAGGTTAAATGCATCGTATCGCTTTTTTAAATTGCTAATTTCATCTTGCTGCTTTTTTAATTCGGTTGGATTCGTAATTTTCACTTTTCGAGAAAAAACATTGTCTCTTAAACAAAAGCTAACCACGTAATAATGCTCCTCGGCTACTAATGCATAATTGTTTACAATATCATCTGCGTAATCCTCTGTTTTATACAAATCAGGAATTTCTTCTACTGCATTAAAAGAGTGTTTTATTGTGGTTCGAAAAATTTTCTCGATTGCACTCTTAAATTCGTGCACTGTAACCGCTGCGTACTTTTGAAAAATTGCTTTTTCAAAATCAGGAAGTCGCGCAAATGTTTCTTGATGTTTAACAATCACATCTTGAAAAAGATAAGTTTCATCTTTAAAAAAAGTTTCTTTTGTATACTCCTCGCCTACAAGCTGCATGTAACTTTGCTCATCTCGAAGCTCGGTGACGGTAATTGAACCTTGACCCTTTTCATCTACAGTTAAGGTTTCGCTTACCTGACAACTTAGACAGCAAAAGCATAGCAATAAAGCCAAGATTGGATACTTCATAATTTCATTTTAGAACAAGAATTCAAAAGTACGAATTTTATATTTAAAAAATTAGCTACTGAAAAAATAAAACGACTACCATAGCCCCGATTACTTCACTATACATTTATTTTAATCGGAGTTCAGTGAACTTCGTTTGTAGCGGCATCCTTTTTTACTTGTTTTTTTTAAACAATTAAAAAAGATATAGTGGAAAGCGGGAAAAAACGTTTATAAAAAACGAAAAAATGTGCTTCAAAAAACCTTGTATTTTAAGCTTTAGATTTAAAAACTTATATAGTATCTTTGCGCTCTTAAAATCAGCATAAAATGGCATTATCCGAACAAGAAATATTACGCAGAGAAGCACTAACCGAATTACGTAATTTAGGCATTGAGCCTTACCCAGCAGCCGAATTTATCACCACCGCATATTCTAGCGAAATCCTTGCCGATTTCGAAAAGTATGAAGGAAAAGAAGTGGTTTTAGCAGGACGTTTGATGGGAAAACGTATCATGGGAAAGGCCTCATTTGCTGAATTGAAAGACGCCGAAGGCCGTATTCAAGTATATATTTCGAGAGATGATGTGTCGAACGACGAGGAAAAAACAATGTACAATGTAGTGTTCAAAAAACTCTTGGACATTGGTGATTTTATAGGTGTACGCGGAACGGTTTTCAAGACTCAAGTTGGTGAAATATCTGTTCATGTTTACGGATTAACGGTGCTTGCTAAAGCGTTGAAGCCACTTCCTGTTGTAAAAACAGATGCCGATGGTAAAACCTACGATGCATTTGCCGATCCTGAGCAAAGATACCGCCGTCGTTATGTTGATTTAACGGTAAACGATCACGTTAAAGAAACGTTTATCAAACGTACCAAGTTGTTTAACGCCATGCGTTCTTTTTTTAATAATGCAGGATATCTTGAAGTTGAAACTCCAGTTTTGCAACCAATTCCTGGAGGAGCCGCTGCAAGGCCATTTATTACGCATCACAATTCATTAGACATTCCGTTATACATGCGAATTGCGAACGAATTGTACTTAAAAAGATTAATTGTTGGTGGATTTGATGGGGTGTATGAGTTTTCTAAAAACTTTAGAAATGAAGGAATGGACCGCACGCACAACCCAGAATTTACCGCTATGGAAATATATGTAGCCTACAAAGACTACAACTGGATGATGAAATTTACCGAAAACTTACTAGAACATTGCGCTGTAAGTGTAAATGGTACTAGCGAAGCTACTTTTGGAGAACATAAAGTCAATTTTAAAGCGCCTTATGCACGCGTTACGATGACGGATTCTATCAAACACTTTACTGGTTTTGATATTTCTGGTAAAACAGAAGCAGAATTGTTTGAAGCAGCGAGAGGCATGGGAATTGACGTTGATAAAACGATGGGGAAAGGGAAACTTATTGATGAAATTTTTGGCGCTAAATGCGAAGGAAATTACATTCAGCCAACTTTTATTACGGATTACCCAAAGGAAATGTCGCCACTTTGCAAGCAACATCGCGACAATCCAGAACTTACAGAACGTTTTGAATTAATGGTTTGCGGAAAAGAAGTAGCCAATGCCTACTCAGAATTGAATGACCCAATTGATCAAAGAGAACGTTTTGAAGATCAAATGCGTTTGGCAGAAAAAGGTGATGACGAAGCGAACGGTACAATAGATGAAGATTTCTTGAGAGCTTTGGAATATGGTATGCCACCTACCTCTGGATTGGGAATTGGAATGGACCGTTTGATGATGTTTTTAACTAATAATTCATCAATTCAAGAGGTACTGTTGTTTCCGCAAATGCGTCCTGAGAAAAAACAAGTTAAAATTGAACTTGAAGAAGACGAAAAGTTAATTGTAACACTTTTGCAAGCAAATAACAATCAAATGGAGTTTGGTTTATTAAAGAACAATGCAGGACTTAGCGGTAAAAAATGGGATAAAGCCATGAAAAACCTGTCGTCATTAGGAATGACCGAAGTTGTAGTTGATGGCGATGTGAAAGCTTGTCGATTGAAAGAATAAGCTGATTTGAGAAGAATAGAAAAATCTGGTTTTTGAATAACAAAATGCCCCGAATAGCAAAACTATTTGGGGCATTTTTTTGTTAACTTAAACGTAAGAAAATTGCGTTTTAGCTTCAATCTTCAAAAACAAGCAAGCCAATCCTTCCCAGAATTGGCTTGCTAAAGCAAAAAACAATCTAACTATTAAAACCCTAAACCTACGGCCATTGCAGTAGCTTGTATATTAAGATCTGCTACTTTTGTTGCAGCTCCTGTAGTAGTGTTCAAACTGTAAATACCTGTTACACCGTTAACTTTTAGTAGAGCAAAAGCACTTCCGCTTGTTCCTCCAATATCAAATCCGCTATCCGCATCAATATTAACACCTAAACTTCCAATAGAAACTAATGTTCCATTATTTGGTGGATCTTGACGGAACATCGTATCAGTTTGAGAATCAAGTACAAATAATACCGTTGTTGTAGCGCCTGCAAAATTATTAGTGTATGCTGCAGCATTCACAAATGGAGTTCCTGGATTCAAGTTACCATCTGTAAATACTATGGTTCCTAAGTCTGGGTGTAAACGCAAGTTTTGACCCGTGTTACTCACTAGACGAATTCTATCTACCGTTGGATTAAAATCAAATCCAAAAGAAGTACCAGACAATGGAGTCGCTAACCCTGTACCAACGACAGTCATAGCACCACTTGCTGTATTGATTGTAAATAATCTACTTTGGTTTGTAATAGCAAACAATGCACCTGTTGCAGGTCTAAAATCGATTCCTACTACACTTTCGCCTGAAGCAAGTCCTGTAAGTGCAACGTTATTGTTAGTACCGTTTGTTGGATTGAAACGAACTAACATATTTCCTGCTGTTGTCGCATAGGCTATTGGATTCGTTTTGAATGCAATACTAATTACTGATGCAGTAAATTTACCAACATTCTCTGCTTTACCAGTCAAAAGGCTAACTGTAAATAATGTAGATACATTGTTACTATTTGTTACCGCTAATGCAGTAGAATTATCTGCCAAAATATCCATATCACCAGTTCCTTCAAAATTCACGCCTAGGTCACCCACTAATTGCAAAGCTCCGTTATTTGGTGGATTTTGAATATATAATTTATCTTGTTCGAAGTCAATATCATACAATAAAGTAGAAGATGCTCCTGCCATACTATTTGTATATCCAACAGCCCCAATTTTAGCAGAACCACCACCATTTATGGTACCATCAGTTGCTGCAACTGTTCCCAATTCAGGGTGTAATCTTAAATTTTGACCTGAATCAGTTACTAAACGAATTCTATCAACCGTTGGGTTAAAATCAATTGATGCGTTTCCTCCTGCTAATAGCGGAGAGAAAGCTGCAGCTCCAAGCGCAGTTGCTTGTCCACTTTTTTCATTAATCACATACAGTCTGCTTGAAGAACCTAAACCGTATAATTGACCAGTTGCTGGTCTGTAATCAATACTCACAATATTTTCTGACATTGGCAGACCAATAATAGCTGTGGTTGACGTTGCAGTATTTAAATTACGTGCATTGTACGTTAAGATAGTATTGTTACTAGCCAAAGCAGTAAAATTAACATCCGGTGCTACCACAACAGGTGGTGTAACAGGAGTTTCCATTTCCTTTACGTCATCATCATTACATGAAACCGTAAAAAGTGATAAAATAGCTAGTCCAAATATGGAAGCTAAACCTAAGTTTTGTTGATTGTTTTTCATTGTTTGTTTATTTAGTTATACATGGATGTACGAAAGATTTTTAAATCCGGTTTCCTATTCCTATGAAAAAAAATTAAAAAACATGATGATTTTCAGTTCTAAAAATCAAAAAGACCCTATTTTGCTGGCTTTTCCCGTTCCTATTTCATTTACAAAAAAAATGTTGAAATACTTTTTTTGGGACTTGAAATCACTAGCCCCTTGTATAAATAACAAGCTGTAAATTTTAAAACATAAAGTATTTTATTCTTGTAAATCAAATTGTTATAACATAAATTATTGTACAAAAAACACTTGATGCAAAACACAAAAACTTGTGTACTAAACGATAAACTTATGTTAAGGATTAAACTATTAGCTTTCAAAGCCATCTTAATAGTATTAATCCAAAAAACAAAACACAATGAAAAAAGTACTAATTGCGGTGGTATTACTATTAGGAATTGCGGGTAATGCACAAGAAAAAATGGAAGGCCGGAGAAATTTGAGAGAGAATCCATTAACAAAAGAACAAAGACAAGAGTTGCATTTAAAAAAAATGACTTTAGACCTTGATTTGTCAACAGCGCAACAAAAAGAAATTCGAACTGTTCTAAACGAGCAGAGCAACAAAAGAGAGGTTACATTGGCTAACCGAAAAGAAAAACAAGCAGAAAATGCTAAAAAACTAACTGCTGATGAACGTTTTGCAATAAAAAATCAAATGCTAGACGATCAAATTGCAATGAAAGCACGAATGAAAAAAATACTTTCTAATGAGCAGTTTAAAAAGTGGGAAACTATGAAAGAAAATAAAACCGATCGCATGCATGACCGCCTTGCCATGCACAAAAAACGCAAAGCAAGTAAAACTAATACCAATAAATAAAATTGGTATTAAAAAATAAAAAAGCCCAAAATGAAATTTCATTTTGGGCTTTTACTTTTAAATGATAAGGAACTAAAAAGTTTTAGACACTCTATCTATGGCTTCAATTGTAAAATCTAAATCCTCATACGTTAAAGCATCAGTGATAAACCACGTTTCATAGGCTGAAGGCGCAATATAAATCCCTTCTTGTAACAAACCGTGAAAGAATTTCTTGAACGTTTCATTATCTCCTTTAGCAGCCGTTTGAAAATCAACAACTGGTTCAGCATCAAAATGAACCGATATCATTGAACCAATAGTATTAATTGTAAACGTTACTTGGTTCGCCTCGAGCACACGTGCTATTCCAGCAGCCAAATAAGCCGTTTTCTCTGCTAATCTGGTAAAGATGCTTCTATCTTGATCTAATGCTTGCAACATAGCCAATCCTGCTGCCATTGCCAAAGGATTTCCAGACAAGGTTCCTGCTTGATAAACAGGACCAAGTGGTGCTAAATAATTCATGATTTCCTCACGTGCTGCAAAAGCACCTACTGGTAAACCTCCACCAATTACTTTCCCAAAACAAACAATGTCTGCATTTACTTGCACTAATTCTTGAACACCGCCTGCTGCCAAACGAAAACCGGTCATAACCTCATCAAAAATTAATAGAATTCCGTTTTCTGTACAAAGGCTACGCAAACCTTCAAGAAATCCTTTTTGAGGCGGGATACATCCCATGTTTCCTGCTACAGGCTCTACAATAATAGCGGCAATTTCGCCCTTATTTGCCTCGATTAATGCTTTTACATTCTCTAAATCATTGTATTTGGCTAGTAAGGTATCTTTCGCAGTACCCGCGGTAACACCTGGACTATTTGGCGAACCAAAAGTAATTGCTCCACTACCCGCTTGAATTAAAAACGAGTCAGAATGACCGTGATAACAACCTGCAAATTTTACTATTTTGTCTTTTTTAGTAAATCCTCGAGCTAAACGAATTGCACTCATACACGCCTCAGTACCTGAATTGACAAATCGAATTTTATCAATATTAGGCACCATTTTAACGGCTAATGCTGCAATCTCAGTCTCTAAAGCAGTGGGCATTCCGAATGAGGTACCCAACTTTGCTTTTTCAATTACTGCTTGTACAACTGGTTCATAGGCATGACCCAAAATCATCGGACCCCAAGAATTGATGTAATCAATTAAACGATTACCATCTTCATCATACAAATAGGCTCCCTTGGCACTTTTTACAAAAATAGGAGTTCCTCCTACTGCCCTAAAGGCACGAACTGGCGAGTTTACTCCTCCAGGAATTACTTTTTCTGCTTCAGCAAAAAGCTGACTACTTCTTTGATATAACATTGTATTATTTTGAGAATTAGTATTAGTGATTTATTTCACAACCAGACGTTGTCCTATAGAAAGGCTATTGTCTGATAACTTATTTTTTTCTTTCAATTCTTCTACTTTTAATGCAAATTTTTTAGAAATCGAATACAAAGTATCTCCTTTTTGCACCACATATTCGGCCTCATTTAGCTCATTATTTTGCGCTAGCACCACCGTTTCTTTTGATGGTATGTAATTAATATCTAATACTTGATTGTCGTATTGATGCAATTGGTATCGGTCTATATACGAAATAAGTTTGTCTGGGTATTTAGGATCAGTGGCATAACCCGCAGCCCGCAATCCATGTGCCCACGCTTTGTAATCGCCTTTTGGCAATAAGAACAACTTGGCATACCGATTTCTAGTTGTTAAAAATAAAGCATGATCTCGAAACGATTCTGATGGGCTTTCGTATTTGCGAAAACATTCTTGCGAAGCATCATCATCGTGTTTAACACTGTCACCGGTCCATCCTACATGGCATTTTATACCAAAATGATTATTGGCATTGAAGGCCAAATCTCCTTTTCCGGCGCCTGATTCTAGTATTCCTTGCGCCAAAATAATGCTGGCAGGAATACCATAAGATTTCATGTTATTCATGGCGATATCCTTAAATTTTGCCACGTACAGTACAATCACATCAGAGGTAACCACCGTTTTTGAGGTAGAAACAATTGTTTCTGTTTGGGTTTTTTTAGTACTTGTAGAGGTTACTTTTTTCGGAATTGGCTTCGTTTTGGCAACGGTCGAAACAGGATTTTTTTTAATCATCCTAGTAGGAGTTGCTTTTGTATTTGAAACCGGTTTTTTTGTCGTAATAATGGGCTTTGTACTGTTACAAGAACCCAATAATATTAAGACAAAAAGAAGTATTATTTTTTTAAACATGGACATCTATCGTTGGTAACTGTTTGTTTTTTAATTTTAAATTCATGCCTGCAATACCTTGTAAACCGCCACTGTGCACAATCAATATTTTAGAATTTTCAGGAAAGTAATTCTTTTCAATCAAGTCAAAAACCCCATACACGGTTTTTCCTGTGTAAATTGGATCTAGCGGAATTTTAAATTTTGAATAAAACTCATTGATGAATTTCACAAGCTCTAAATTCACTTTACCATAGCCCCCAAAATGGTACTCTGTAATCAACTCCCAATTGTCTTGATTTACAAAATTACGAATTTCATTGCTTAAAAAATCACCTTTTAAAGCAGGAAATCCTAAAACTTTTTGAGAAGGTTTCGTACTAGCAATGATTCCAGATATTGTACCACCAGTACCTACAGCACAGCATATAAAATCGTACTCGACATCATCTTGGGTTAAAACTTCTTGACATCCTTTAATTGCTAGTGCATTTGTTCCTCCTTCTGGTATGGTATAAAACCAACCAAATTGCGATTGTAAATCCTCTAAAAATGCAGGATTTTCCTTTTCTCGATATTGTGAACGAGTCACAAAGTGAAATTGCATGCCACACTCTTGTGCAAAAAGCAAGGTAGGATTATCGGATATTTTATCAATGAGTTCTTCACCACGAATCACACCAATAGTCTTAAATCCATTCGCTTTACCTGCATACGCTATTGCGGCAATATGATTTGAAAAAGCACCTCCAAAAGTGAGTAATGTATGGTGCTGCTCTTTTTTAGCTTGCTGCAAATTGTATTTTAGTTTCCTGAATTTATTGCCTGAAACAAAAGGATGCAATAAGTCCTCTCGCTTAATGGCAATAGTACAATTATTAGAAAAAAGCTGCGGCAAGATTTGATTCAATGTTCTAAATTTACGACAAAGGTAAAACTATTAAACAATAAAAAGTGCAACCCTCGCGAGTTGCACCTTTTAAGTAACCAAATCCACTAACTTAATTTTTTACAATAATTTTTTTTCCAACTGTTTTGTTATCTGCTGAGTTCAACTTAACGATATATATCCCATCTGCCAAACCATTTGTAGGGAACTCATATTTTACATTTGAACCAATATCTTTTTTAGAAAACAATAATTTTCCAGCTATATCATAAATGCCGCAATAGCTCAAATCTAGTGATTCTGGATTTTCGATTACCACGCTTTTTGAGTTGTTATTGTGATAAACAATAAAGTTTTCAGCCTTCAATTCATCAATTCCTAATGTGGTATTTTTACGGAACGTAATTTCAAATTGCGTTGTGTTTTTTCCTGCCGGTAGATCTAACTCATGAAAGTTATTTTTGATATCGTAATAAACATCACTTACCTTATCGTGTAAGTAAACAGCGTTAACTGCATCTAAATTCATAATATCTTTTACGGTAATTTTGTAATTCGCGGGCTTATCATTTTTAAAACCAACAGCAATTTTTTTATCAATGTCAAAATTGGTAACATTTATAATATATTCTGCATTATTAAGTGCGATAAACATATCGGCAGCTGCGCTATCACTGGAAGACAAGGCATCCATAGCGCGATCAACACCGTCTGTAGCTTCAGGCATAAAAGCCAATGCCAGTTGGCGGATTCCTTGATTATTTAACAAAGCGTTGATTCTAATTTGAGGTGTTACTGCTACACTTACTGTCTTATAATCAAAACCAGAAACAGACTGTACTCGTGATAAAAATGCAATATTTGGATCAACAGATTTATCTTTTTTAGATTGAACTCTTTCAAATTGAGAGTTGTTTGCCGCACCTTCTTTTACATAAACTCGATAACTATTTTTCATTTCAACCGTACCACTTGCCGCACCTCTGATCATAAAACCTTGCCCAACTGGCGAAAATCGTCTTTCAAACAATCCACCTGTAGTACCAACTGTGCTTGGGTTACCTGAGCCATCATACGAATAAAAAGTAGCTGGCACATAAACTCCTGCACCAACACCACCTGCAGGCGAAAAAGCTCCGTAACCGCCTTTGTAATCAGCAATGTAATGAGAAGATACTGTTTTATCATGCTCCCAAAAATAGGCAATACCAGTAGTATTTAGTTGTTGTGTCAAAAAAGCTGACAAATCAATCGCAGAAGGATAAGGATTTCCTGTTAAGGTAAATTGCAAAGCTGCTACTGGAATTTGAATAGTTCCATCATTTGGCTTTCCTCTAAAATCATATCGCTGTTTGCTTCCTGAATTGTTAGGAACTCCATATACAGTTGTTGTATTGGTTCCCGCAGTTCCCTTCATCGTAAAGCCTTCACCTGCATTGATGTTTGATGCTGCACCAACTGAAACCCAATTTGCATAATTGGATGTCCCAGCTAATTTGTAAATCCAATAGGGAGCAATTGATAACGGATTTGCTTGGCCATTGTAATTATTCATAGGTAAAATGACAGCATCAGTAGAACTAATCAAACCCGTCACATCTTTTAATTGTGAAATACCAAAAGGTGAATTTCCAGCAGTTGCACTTGCTCCTCCAACTGGTGAACACCAATAATTGAATTGAAAGTTATTTGTTGTCCCTTCTTGAAAAACAGATAAACTACCCAAGCCTTTATTAGCACTTCCGGCAGTACTTCCTTGCACCAAATGCGCATTATCTCGTAAGTACAGATTACTTGTTGCTGCGTTAAGCTCGACTTGTTGTTTTACAAAAACCACTTGATTTTTGGCAAACACAAAACTATTTGGACTCACATACATTTGCGCATAAACTTGAAATTGAAAAAGAACCATCACTAAAACGGCCGCTCTCTTGAGTAATTTTGCTTTCATAATTGCTACAATTAATTTATGACTCTAGTTCCTCTTAAATTAGTTGCATTGATTTGAATTAAATCTTTCTGTTCTGCAACGTGACAAAGCTACAAAAAAAAACAGTTAGAAAAGATTAAAAAAACCGATAAAAAGTATAAAAAATCGATTAAATACATTGTTTATATTAAAATATATTCTTTTTCTTATAAATTACAATTTAAAAAAGAAAAAACTTGAAACAATCGAATTTGCTATTGAAAACAATTATTTCATTTTTCTTAAAAAGACTTTTATTTAAGTTGATTTTACCAATAAATAGAACTACACTAACTTAAAAAACGGAAGAAATTAAAAAGAGGTCGCTTTTCTAAAAACAAGAAGTCGCGCTCGTGTGAATACGCCTCACGCTCAAAACTAATAGCGCGGTAAGCGAGTTGCCATTTTTTCAGTTTGATTAAATGCCAACAAAATTCAATAGCGTACCACAAAAAAAAAGGAATAATTAAAAGCTCTAATTGCTGTCGCAGATGTATTTTTTCATGCTGTACCAACACAAAATCATGTTTCTCACTTTTATCGTTAAAAATGATAAACGGAAAAAGAGTGATGCTGCGGTATCCTTTAGGAATTAAATATTTGGCCACAATCAAAAACATTCACTTTAAAATTTATAAGTTTGTAATGGGTCTGTGCCAATTTAAAAGCTCGAATTAGCAGCAAAATAAGACCCAATAAATTCAAATTACACTATGACAAGCCAAAGTAATGAAAATAAATTGACAGAGGGCGAAGATTTCTATTATACTCCAGAAGGATACAAATGCTTTACCGAAAAACACCATTTAAAACGCGGTTATTGCTGTAAAAATGGCTGCAGACATTGTCCGTACGGGTTTAATAAAAAAACGGGAACAGTGAAAAAGTAAGCGGTTTGCAGTCAAAAATTAAGGTAAAAACGAAAAAAAACACATCAAAAAATGACTTTTCAAGAACAAATACTTCAAGGAATACCAGCAGTTTTACCACAGCTTAAATCGTATGACAGTACTCGATTTGCTGATCCAACTGCGCCTACAGCAATTAATCATGCACCCAAACGAAAAGACATTTTATCTGATGACGAAAAAATACTGGCGCTCAAAAATGCCTTACGTTACTTTGAGCCACAGCATCACGCCGAACTACTTCCAGAATTTAAAGCTGAACTAGAAATTTTCGGTCGTATTTACATGTATCGTTTTCGACCGGATTACGAAATTTATGCCCGACCAATAAACGAATATCCCGGAAAAAGTACGCAAGCAAAAGCGATCATGTTAATGATTCAAAATAATTTGGATCATGCTGTTGCGCAACATCCGCACGAATTAATTACTTACGGCGGCAATGGCGCTGTATTTCAAAATTGGGCGCAGTACTTGCTTACCATGAAATACCTAGCCGAAATTACCGACGAGCAAACACTCAGCATGTATTCTGGGCATCCAATGGGATTGTTTCCTTCGCACAAAGAGGCGCCGAGGGTGGTTGTTACGAACGGAATGATGATTCCAAATTATTCCAAACCTGATGATTGGGAAAAAATGAATGCCTTAGGAGTGTCACAATACGGTCAAATGACAGCGGGAAGTTACATGTACATTGGTCCGCAAGGAATTGTTCACGGAACTACGATCACGGTTTTAAACGGATTCAGAAAAATAAAAAAATCCCCAAAAGGCGGTTTATTCGTAACTTCTGGATTAGGCGGAATGAGTGGCGCACAACCAAAAGCCGGAAATATTGCTGGATGCGTAACGGTTTGCGCCGAAGTTAATCCAAAAATTACACATATTCGTCATTCTCAAGGTTGGATTAATGAAGTGATTGAAAACATTGACGAATTAGTACCAAGAGTTAAAAACGCTCTAAAAAATCAGGAAGTCATTTCAATCGCCTATCTCGGAAATGTCGTTGATGTTTGGGAACGATTTGACCAAGAAAATTTGCACATCGATCTGGGTTCTGATCAAACTTCATTGCACAATCCGTGGGCTGGAGGTTATTATCCAATAGGCTATACTTTCGAAGAATCTAACGATTTAATGGCAAATAATCCTGCTAAATTTAAGGAAGAAGTTCAAAAAACATTACGTCGTCATGCAGCAGCCATTAACAAACACACCGAAAAAGGAACCTATTTTTTTGATTATGGAAATGCGTTTTTATTAGAAGCCTCTCGAGCTGGAGCCGATGTTTTTGCAGAAAACCATATAGATTTTAAATACAACAGCTATGTACAAGATATTATGGGACCAATGTGTTTTGATTATGGATTTGGTCCATTCCGTTGGGTTTGCGCCTCAGGAAATTCAGAAGATTTAGCAAAAACCGATACAATTGCTTGTGATGTTCTTGAAGACATGATAAAAAATTCACCTGAAGAAATACAGCAACAAATGGCAGATAACATTCAATGGATAAAAGGCGCTCAAGAAAATCAGTTAGTTGTGGGGTCACAAGCCCGAATACTTTATGCTGATGCCGAAGGAAGAATAAAAATTGCAGAAGCATTCAATCAAGCTATTGCCCGTGGCGAAATAGGACCTGTAATTTTAGGACGCGATCACCACGACGTTTCCGGGACCGATTCGCCTTACAGAGAAACATCAAACATTTATGATGGCTCCCGATTTACAGCCGATATGGCCATTCAAAACGTAATTGGAGACAGTTTTCGTGGAGCAACTTGGGTATCTATTCATAATGGCGGAGGCGTAGGCTGGGGCGAGGTAATTAACGGTGGTTTTGGTATGGTTCTTGATGGCACTAAAGAGGCATCAAAACGTTTAGAATCAATGCTTTTCTGGGATGTGAATAACGGAATTTCTAGACGCAGTTGGGCGCGCAACGAAGGCGCAATTTTTGCAATCAAACGAGCAATGGCTGCGCAACCTTTGCTGCAAGTGACCATCCCTAATGAAGTTAGCGATGATTTGCTAAGCAATTAAAGTAAGAACATAAAATAAGTCCCATTAATATCAAACTGAAATACCATGAAAACAATTAAATTACTCTCTGTACTATTCGTTTTTGTATTGGCTTCCTGCGCCTCTGTTCGGGTGCAATCTGACTTTGATTCGAAAGTTGATTTTTCACAGTACAAGACATATGCATTCCATAAAAACGGAATTGATAAAGTCGAAATTTCGCAACTAGACAAAAAACGAATTTTAAACGCAATTGACGTCGAGCTTAGCGCAAAAGGAATGACTAAAAGCGAAAATCCTGATTTGTTAGTCAACATTTTTACAAAAGAAAGAGAAAGAATCGACGTTAACCAATTCAACATGGGTTGGGGTTACGGCTGGGGTTGGGGTTGGAATCCATTTTTATGGGGCGGCAACAACACCTTTGCGTCTTCTAGCGTTGAAGGCACTTTGTTTATTGATTTAATAGATGCTAAAAAGAAAGAATTAATTTGGCAAGGAGAAGGAATCGGTAATATCACCCAGAATCGCGGTAATAAAGAAAAAAGAATTAGCGAATTTGTGAACCAAATTCTAGCTCAGTTTCCGCCAAAAGCGAAATAAGATCACTATTGAATTGAAATGAAAAGTCTACTTTTGTGTAGGCTTTTTTTATACTTTATTATGACTACACTACACGATATACAAACATTGGATGATATTAAGATTTTGGTTAATTCCTTTTATGCCAAAGTTCAAACAGACGATATGATAGGACCTATCTTCAATGCTAAAATAGGCGACAGATGGCCCGAACACTTAGAAAAAATGTACGGTTTTTGGGAAACAATACTACTCGAAGTACACTCGTATTCTGGCAGTCCGTTTCCGCCACACAAGCATTTACCTATTGGCAAAGAACATTTTAACCGTTGGATGCAACTGTTTACTGAAAATGCTGATGCGCAATTTGCGGGACCGCTGGTTGATGAAGCCAAATACAGAGCCAAAGGAATGGCCGATATGTTTCATTATAAAATTGATTATTTCAGAAACTTAGAACAGCAACAAAACAAAGACTAAAACCAATTAACTTTCCAGTTCAAAAGCTTTCAAACCCTACAAAATAATGATGCGTAACTCCATATTCGCCTTACTTAGTTCCTTTTTATTTTTTGCCTGCGCTACAAACAAAGCAAGTTTGGCAGCAGAAAAAGCACCACAACTGCGTTTCTTGAATCAAATTGAAATTCCATTTAACACTATTTTCCAAAATACAAGGGTAGGCGGTTTATCTGGAATTGATTACGATGCTAAGAACGACTTGTATTATTTAGCTTGCGACGATCGCTCGATTTACCAAGAAGCTCGTTTTTACACTGCTTCCATCGCGATTACAAATAACGCGATTAGTGAGGTCGCTTTTAAAAATACCTATCGTTTGCAAAACGAAAAAGGAGAATCTTTTGCCAATTGGGAAACGACACCCAACCTATCAACTGATCCCGAAGACTTGCGTTACAATGCAAAAACTAAAAGTTTGCTTTGGATTAGTGAAGGCGCTCGCGTGTTAAGCTCTGGGAAAAAAGTGTTGCAAAATCCTGCCTTGACCATCATGGACACAAAAGGAACCTATGTGACCGAAATGAAACTCCCTGAAAATTTACAGATGCAGGAAATTGAAAAAGGGCCAAGAAACAATGGCACGCTAGAAGGTTTAACTTTCGATTTTGATTACAAAAACTGCTATGCCAATTTAGAAGAACCTTTGTTTGAAGACGGTCCACAGTCGAATTTAAACTCCGGAGGTTTGATCAGGCTATACCAATTTGACACCCAAAAAAATCAGAATATAGCGCAATTCGGCTACCGTTTAGAACCGATTGCGAAAGCGCCATCACCGGCAGGTTCCTTTGCTGTTAACGGTATTTCGGCCATTCAATATTACGGGAAAAATCAGCTTTTGGTGGTAGAACGCTCCTACTCTACAGGTACGCAAGCTTGTACGGTAAAAATCTTTTTGTGTGATTTAAAAAATGCGACGGACGTAAAAAACAGCCAATCATTGTTAGCAAACATTCAACTGGCATCGAAAAAATTGATTTTGAATCTGGATGAACTCGGGATTTTTATAGACAATATTGAGGGAATTACCTTTGGCCCTCGACTTGAAAATGGCAACAGATCGCTAGTGTTGGTATCTGACAATAATTTTTCAGAGAAACAAAAAACGCAATTTTTGTTATTTGAAGTGATCGAGTAATAAATCGAGGCGACTTTTTTGCAATACACCCCTAGCCCCGATTGAAATAGAAAGCTTTTTGCAAAAGCCGTTTTGATTTTTCTTGTTGCGGCAGAGCGACCAACGGAAGCTCCTGCCGAAACTGTAGAAAAACAAACGGATGTGCAAAAACTTGCCATGAAAAGCGGGAAATGGCTCCTGAAATTCGTATTTTTGCAGCTGAACTACAACGTTTTCGACATGAACTCAACTATAGAAAGCAATCCGTTATTAGATCGATTGCCAAAGCACTTACGACAATTTATTAAACCTCAGGATTATAGCGATTACACGCCCATTAACCAAGCGGTTTGGCGTTATGTGATGCGAAAAAATGTGGCGTATTTATCGAAGGTAGCCCACAATTCGTACCTAGACGGTTTGCAGAAGACAGGAATTGAAATTGACAATATTCCGAGTATGTACGGAATGAACCGTATTTTGAGCGAAATAGGCTGGGCTGCGGTTGCAGTTGATGGTTTTATTCCGCCAAATGCCTTTATGGAATTCCAAGCGTATAACGTATTGGTTATTGCATCAGATATCAGACAACTTGAACACATTGAATATACTCCAGCACCAGATATTATTCACGAAGGTGCCGGACATGCGCCTATTATTGCTAATCCGGAATATGCTGAATATTTGCGTCGATTTGGTGAAATTGGTTGCAAAGCGATTTCATCGCACAAAGATTACGAAATGTATGAGGCAATTCGTTACTTATCAATTGTAAAAGAAGCCGAAGGTACGCCTGAGGCCACGATTGCTGCTGCTGAAAAAGCGGTTGAAGATTTGCAAAATAATATGGGAGAACTCTCAGAAATGGCTCAAATTAGAAACCTACATTGGTGGACTGTGGAATACGGCTTAATTGGAACTGTAGAGGACCCGAAAATTTACGGCGCAGGATTACTCTCCTCAATTGGCGAAAGTGCACACTGCATGACTCCAGCGGTAAAAAAAATACCTTACGATATCTCGGCAGCGAACCAAAGTTTTGACATTACTAAACTGCAACCACAATTGTATGTAACACCAACTTTTGCGTATTTGAATTTGGTTTTAGAAGAATTTGCCAATAAAATGGCGTTGCGAACTGGCGGCTTGTCGGGGATTAAAAAACTTATTGATTCGAAAGCATTGGGCACGGTTGAATTGAGTACCGGATTACAGATTTCAGGTGTTTTCAGTTCAGTTATTGAGCACGATGGAAAACCGATTTACCTACAAACAACGGGGAAAACGGCATTGGCTTACCGCGAAAAAGAATTGGTAGGACACGGCACCTTAACGCATCCGGAAGGTTTTGGTAGCCCAATTGGAAAATTAGAAGGCATCAACTTGGCTATTGAAGATATGAGTCCAAAAGACTTGAATGCTTACGATATTTTAGAATCGAAAACAGTTACTTTAGATTTTGAAGGTGGTATCAAAGTTACAGGTGAAATTATTACTGGCTCTAGAAACCTACAGGGCGAAATTACTTTGATTCGTTTTAAAAACTGTACGGTTACGCATGGCGAGAGAGTATTGTTTCAACCAGAATGGGGAGTTTATGACATGGCAGTTGGGAAAAAGATAACTTCGGCATTTTCAGGACCTGCTGATGTGAACAGTTTTGATTTGATTACGCATTTGCCATCGAGCAAAACTATTAAAGCCAAACAATCTGCTGAGCGCGATGATTTGGAAGTTTTGTACCAAACCGTTCGAAATATTAGAGTTACAAAAGATACACAAACATTATTGGCTCCCATTTTTGAAAAGTTACAAAATAACCATCCTAACGATTGGTTACTAGCTGTTGAAATCACGGAATTGTTGCAGGAAAGAAATGAACCGCAACTGGCTCAGGAAATCATGGTATATCTAGAACAATTGCGAAGTAAAAGACCCGAAGTAGCTCATTTGATTGCTGGTGGCTTAGACTTGATTTTTGACAAAACGAAAGCTTAAAGTTATGAACCGCAAATTCGTAGATTTATATCAAATAAGATAGAGATCAATTTTGTGGGAGAAAACAGTTTAATAAAAATTTAACCGCAAATTCGCAGATTTATATCAAACAAGATAGAGCTGAATTTTGTGGAAGAAAACAATTTAATAAAAATTTAACCGCAGATTCGCAGATTTTAAATTATTCTAAAAATTTGCGAATTTGCGGGTTTTCTTTGCTTTACATTTTGATTTTTTGCCCGAAGTCTTTTTCGGTTTCAATTACTTGACCTTCATATTTCAGTGTCCAGCCCAACTGACTTGTGGTAATCAATAACTTGGATAACTCACTAATTAATCGGTTTTGTGCGTTGGTTTTTAATGACGATTTTTCAATTTTCTTGGCCAAATTAGCTTTTACTGACTTGTTGATTTTATTGTAATCGTCGCCCGTGAAAGGATTTAACTTACTTTGTTCGACATCATAAAATTGAATATCGGGACTGATTTTTATTTCTTCCTTTGGAATTTGAACAATCGTAATGATTTTGTTAATGGAATCAATATCGTATTTCATAAGGTGCAAATCGTAGGCCACGGTAACATCAGCATTAACCACAACCAAGGCTTTTTTCTCAAAAGAAAGCATGTCCATCAAATATTTCTGTTGGTTTTTATAAGTAATTACCTCAGAAAAATGCCCTTCGGTAACCACCAATTTGCCCACATTTAAAATTTGTTGCTGAATAAGATTGGTGTTATACGTAATATCTTGATCCTCGTTTTTCTTGAAGTCGCAGAATTTAAATAGCAAAAATATGATTAGAGCTGCTGCGATTCCGATTAATATTCTTTTAAGCATAATTAAAATTTCATGAATGAGTATTGAGATTCTAATATAGTTATTTTTTCTCTGACTTTGGCTTGAAATTTCAAATGACTTTCTGATTCGGGGTTGAATGGCTTGTGCGCAAGGCTTTTTTGGAGACTTTCTACCTCATCCATAGTTGACCAAGCTTTTTCGGAAATGACCGCATCTGCAAATCGTTTCCAGATGTAATTAATGGCTGTTTGATTCGGATGCAACATATCATCGGCATAAAAACGATAATCACGCAATTCATCCATCATGATTTCATACGAAGGGAAATAAGCCCCCTCCGCCCCCGAAGGGGGAACTTGCAAAACAGTATGCAAAGCAGAAATTAAATTGGCTTTGCTCCTTTGGTTTTCAACAAAACCGTCTTTGATGTGTCGTACTGGTGAAACTGTAAAAATAAGCTTGCATTGAGGGTTTAGAGTACGAATTAAATTGACTGTATTGGTGATACTTTCTTGTATTGTAGTAACAGTAAGTAATTCTTTCTGAAATTGTTTTTGCGGTACTTTATGACAATTTGCAACAATTTCTTGGCTTTCAATGTTGCGATACACCCACGAAGTTCCGTAAGTGATAATGCAATGGCTTGCTTGCTTGATGTATTGTTGCACGGACACAAGAATTGCATTTAGCGTAGCCAATAATTCGTCTTTATTTGAGGTACTCAAATCAGAATGCGCATCAAAACAATGCCAGCGTTCGTTGTAAAAAAAGACATCGTTATCAGTAAATTCCTTTTTAGAAACAGCATACTCGATAAGTTTTTCAATTGCTAGTGGATGAAAGAGAATTCCAAATGGATTACAGCTATTTTGAAATTTATAATAGTCTAATTTTTCAGCCATATTTACAGCAAAACAGGAACCTATTGAGATGATTTTAGAGGTGTAATCAATAAGAAATTCATTCTTAGGAATGGGAATTGGTGTTGTAAACTGCATAAAAAAAAAAATTAAACTTGTATTGCTTTTGTATTTAGGGTACAAAAAAAGCCCTTTTCTAATGAATCGAAAAGGGCTTTTAAAAAAATTTTATCTTAATAAAAATAGGTGGCTTTTACGTATCCTCGACCATCAGGCGCATCTTCAAAAATTTGTTCAATAAGATAATTGTCTTCATCATATTTCATAGTACAATGGTACATTTTAGCCGAAGATGTAACACTTTCGTCTGCAAAAAGAGTCGCGTTTTCAACAACCATCATAATGCCGTTGTTGGCAGAAATAACCGAAGTATGGTCTAACAAATTAGTAAATCCTGCAATAGCGTTCCAAGGATTTTTTGCTTGGTCGTAATCGTATGAAATCGATGTTGTGGATTTTGCTCCGTTTCCATCAACAACAAAATTTTTCTTGTCAGTGAGAATATTCGAAGTTTTCACAGTTAGGACTCCTGAGTACAAACGTTTTTCTTTTTGATTTTCAAGTTGAAAGCCTTCGTAGGCAATTGTTCCATCAGGATTATGTTGATAACGCACTATCAGTCTGTCAGACGATTCAACTTCAGATAATTTACCTTTCACGTAGGTATATTTAAATGCCGCAATTTTATTGGTTTTCTTATCCGTTTTTTTAATTTGCGAAATCAAGCTATCATCATAAGTGTAATCAACACGCATCAACTCACTGTTAGTACTTACCAAATGATCTCCCTTATAAGAAAAAGTAGTGGTCACCGTCTTACCATCAGCACTTGTCTCAACAATTTTACTTACTAGTTTAGTACTGCCGTTTTTATCTTGACTGCAAGAGGCAAAAAGTAACACTAACAAACTAATAAGTTGTACTATTTTTATTTTTTTCATTGTATATAAAAGTTGCGACTGCAGGTAAAAAATTAAGTAACTACTTTAAATACAGCGCTACATGATGACAAAGTTACGCAAAATAGCTCACATTCTAAAATTTTAGCTCTTTGTCTTATTTTACGAAGGCAATCGCTTGTTCTAATGCTTGTTGGATTCCGTTTGGATTTTTCCCTTTTCCAGAAGCAAAAAACGGTTGTCCACCACCATTTCCATCAATTAATTTTCCTAATTCTCTAATGACAGTTCCAGCATTCAAGCCTTTTTCTGCAACTAATTCTTTAGAAATATAGCAATGAATATTTGGCAAACCTTCTTCGATTGAAGCCAAAAACACGAATGAATTTGGTTTAGTAGTTCCAATAGCTTGCGCCAAATCTTTGGTAGAACTCATTGATAAATCAACTTGTTTTGCCAAAAAGTTAATACCGTTTACCTCTTGAAAATCAGCAACCAAAATATTCTTTAATCCGTCGATTTTCTCTTTTAACAATTGCTCAATCTGTTTTTTCAGCTTCGCATTATCGTCTTGCAATGAAGCTACCGATTTTAAAACATCTTGTGGATTTTTCAAAGTTTCTTTGATTTCTGCCAAAGTATTCTCTTGATTTTGGTAGAAATTTTTAACCGCATCACCTGTTATTGCCTCAATACGACGAATTCCTGCTGCTACTGCACCTTCGGAAATAATTTTGAAATGCCAGATTTCGGCGGTGTTTTTTACGTGAATTCCACCACAAAGTTCTTTGCTTTCGCCAAATTCAATCATTCGAACTGAATCGCCATATTTTTCTCCAAACAAAGCCATTGCACCTTTGTTTAATGCTTCTTGAATTGGAATATTACGGTGTTCTACCAATTGTAATTGTGCTTCAATTTGAGCATTCACACTTGCCTCTACTTGACGTAATTCCTCATCTGAAACTTTAGAGAAGTGCGAAAAGTCAAAACGCAAATAGTTTGGATTTACTAACGAACCTTTTTGCTCTACGTGCGTTCCTAAAAGACTTCTCAATGCCAAATGCATCAAGTGTGTAGCCGAGTGGTTTTTAGAAGTTGACGTTCTTAAATCCGTATTTACTTTTGCTACAAATCTAGCTTCGATATTTTCTGGAAGCTGTTTTGCAAAATGTAAAATCAGATTATTTTCCTTTTTCGTATCAATGATATCAATCGTTTGGTTTGCCGAAACCAATGTTCCTTTATCACCTACTTGTCCTCCACCTTCTGGATAAAATGGCGTATTGTCTAAAACAATTTGATATAAAACACCATCTTTTTTAGAATCTACTTTACGAATACGAGTGATTTTTACTTCGTTTTCTGTTTGGTCGTAACCCACAAACGTCTCTACATTTCCAGGAATCAACACGGTCCAATCTTCGGTTGAAACTTCAGATGCAGCACGCGAACGATTTTTTTGCTCTTGCATAGAAGCATCAAATTCAGCTTCGTTGAAAGACATTCCTTTTTCTTTTAAAATCAGAGCCGTTAAATCTTTTGGAAAACCAAAAGTATCGTACAATTCAAAAGCTTTTGCTCCTGAAACTTCATTTCCTGAAGTTTCTGCAACCACTTTGTCTAACAATTGTAATCCTTGATCTAAAGTTCGTAAAAACGACGCTTCTTCCTCGCGAATTACATTGGTAACCAATTGTTGTTGTGCTTTAATCTCTGGGAAAAACTCTCCCATTTGGTCTGCTAAAACAGCAACTAATTTATTGATAAAAGGTTCTTTGGTATCTAAAAATGTAAATCCGTAACGAATTGCACGACGCAAAATTCTACGAATTACATAACCAGCTCCTGTGTTTGACGGTAATTGTCCGTCAGCAATTGCAAACGCTACGGCACGCACATGATCTACAATAACACGAATGGCAATATTAGTTTTATTCTGTTCCTCTGAAATGTTTTTCACTTCATCAGATGTATATTTAAATCCTGTAATTTGTTCTACTTTCTCAATAAGCGGAGTAAAAACATCTGTATCATAATTAGAAGTTTTTCCTTGTAATGCCATACACAAACGCTCAAATCCCATTCCGGTATCTACGTGCTGTGCTGGAAGTTTCTCCAGTGATCCATCGGCTTTACGGTTAAACTCCATGAATACATTATTCCAGATTTCAACAACTTGTGGATGATCATTATTCACCAAACTTTTTCCTGACACTAAAGCTTTTTCAGCATCGGTACGCAAATCAACGTGTATCTCAGAGCATGGTCCACATGGTCCTTGATCTCCCATTTCCCAAAAGTTGTCTTTCTTGTTTCCAAGAATGATTCGGTCTTCATCAATTAATGTTTTCCAGATATCCCAAGCTTCTTGGTCAAAAGGCACATTGTCTTCTTTGCTTCCTTCAAAAACAGAAACGTATAAATTTTCTTTCGGAATTTTGTACACTTCTGTTAAAAGTTGCCAAGCCCAATTGATGGCTTCTTTTTTGAAATAATCACCAAAAGACCAGTTTCCTAACATTTCGAACATGGTGTGGTGGTAAGTATCAAAACCTACATCTTCCAAGTCATTGTGTTTTCCTGAAACGCGCAGACATTTTTGAGTATCGGCAATTCGGTTGCTTTTTGGAGTTCCGTTTCCTAAAAAAAACTCTTTAAACTGAGCCATTCCTGAGTTATTGAACATCAAGGTAGGATCGTCTTTTAAAACGATAGGCGCCGAAGGCACAATTAAATGCCCTTTGGATGCGAAAAACTCTAAAAACTGCTTACGTACTTGTTGTGATGTCATTTTTTTAATTTAAAAATTTAAAGATTTAACAGTTTAAAGATTATTTAGAATTGAATTTTTCAATTTTTTAATCATTAAATCTTTTTGCTCCTTTTGCCCCAGATAGTAGCGAAAAGCGTTGTGAAATGAAATTTATTTTTTCTTGTACTGGCAGAGCGACCAACGGAAGCTCCTGCAAGGGCAATAGAAAAAACAATTTCATGAAACAACCTTGCAGCGGATAGCTGGATTGGGCACATTGTATTATTAATTCCTGAAAAAAGGCGGTATCGAATGAAACATTTCTTAAATTTGTTCGACTAACCCTTTACAAAGCGCAAAAATAGGGTATTTTAAAATATGTCGAAAGTAAAATATTATTACGATTCTGAAAATCTAGCCTATAGAAAAATAAAAACCAAAAAAAGGCAAAAAATAGGTGTTGCATTACTTTTTGTAGTTGCTGCAGCTTTGTTTGGTTTTTTGAGTTTTATTGTATTGTTGAACACTCCTTATTTTGAAACGCCAAAAGACCGTTTGCAAGCTCGCGAAATTGAAAATTTGAAACTAAATTATGCTATTTTGAACGAACGCTTGGATGAAATGAGTGATGTTGTTGAAGCAATTGAGGATAGAGATAATAATTTGTACCGCGTGTATTTTAACAAAGCTGCAATTCCGGATTCGATCAGAAAAGCGGGTTTTAAGGATAACAATCGTTACCAATTGCTTGCCGGCTTTGACAATTCGGAGTTGGTAAAATCAACTACCAAAAAAGTAGATGTTTTGAGTAAACAACTTGCCATACAATCAAAATCTTTGGATGTCATTTTGAAGCTTGCCGATGCGAAAAGTGATTTTTTGTCAGCCATTCCTGCCATTCAACCGGTGCGAAACGAGAATTTAAAACACATGGCATCTGGTTTCGGGTATCGAACAGATCCTTTTACGAAAGCGCGAAAAATGCATGAAGGAATGGATTTTACAGCAAAATCAGGCACTCCCATTTACGCCACTGGCGATGGAGTTGTGGCAAAAGCAGATAATACTGCCTCGGGTTACGGTAATCATATTGTAATTCGGCACGGATTTGGATATGAAACCTTATACGCACATTTGAGCAAATACAACACTAGAGCCGGGCAACGTGTGAAAAGAGGCGATGTTATAGGATATGTTGGCAGCACAGGACGTTCAGAAGCGCCACATTTGCATTACGAAGTTCATAAGGATAATAAAGTAGTGAACCCGCTTAATTTTTATTACGGAAATATTTCGGCGGTTGAATATGTGGTTATTGCGCAGTTGGCAAATCAAGAGAATCAGTCGTTGGATTAAAAGAGTGAATTGTGAGTTGTGAATTGTGAGTTGTGAATTGTGAGTTGTGAAAAGTGAAAAGTGAATCGTGAGATGTGAATTGTGAGGAGTGAGAAGTGAAAAGTTGAGTCTCATTGAGTGAAAATTAAGTAAAACAAAAAATTAGAAAATAAATAAAAATGCAAATTGATTTACCAAAAGACAAACGATACTACAGCATTGGCGAAGTGGCCAAAGCGTTTGATGTAAATGCATCGCTTATTCGGTTTTGGGACAGTGAATTTGATATTTTAAAACCCAAGAAAAATGCAAAGGGCAACAGAATGTTTACGCCTGAAGACATTACCAATTTGCAATTGATTTATCATTTGGTAAAAGAAAGAGGTTTTACGCTTGAAGGAGCAAAAATTCATTTGAAGGAAGGTCAAAAGAAAACCTTGGATAAATTCGAAATTATAAAAAAACTAGAAGCAATTAGAAATCAATTAACTAATATTAAAAACGAACTTTAGCGTGACGCTAGGAG
The DNA here is from genome assembly GCF_018069925.1 of Flavobacterium erciyesense. GTDB lineage: Bacteria > Bacteroidota > Bacteroidia > Flavobacteriales > Flavobacteriaceae > Flavobacterium > Flavobacterium erciyesense. The sequence goes on from NZ_JAGPXB010000002.1 coordinate 302,174, forward strand.
TACCAAACAATTAAAACAAATAAACATTAAATTAAACAAACATGAGAAGATTTTTGCCTTGGATTATCATTGGAGGATTAGTTGTACTTGCTATTATGTACTACATTAACGTAACTAACGGAGCTGTTGTAGTTGATCAAGCAGTTAAAAAAGAATGGGGTAACGTGGAGACTTCGTACCAAAGACGAAATGATTTAATTGGCAACTTGGTAAATACGGTAAAAGGTGCCGCTGATTTTGAAAAAGAAACACTAACAGCGGTTATTGAAGCTCGTGCCAAAGCTACTTCTGTAACAATTGACCCAGCTAACGTAAGCCCAGAACAATTAGCAGCTTTTAACTCAGCGCAAAGCGGTGTGAGTAGCTCATTATCTAGATTATTGGTTTCTGTAGAACGCTACCCTGAATTGAAAGCAAATTCTAACTTCATGAAATTGCAAGATGAATTGGCTAGTACCGAAAATCAAATTTTAACAGCTAGAACTCGTTTCAACGAATCAGTAGAAGTGTATAACAATTATGTTTTGAAAAATCCTAGAAAATTGTTTCTATCTGACTACAAAGAAAAAGCTGCCTTTAAAGCTGTTGCAGGTGCTGAAAAACCTGTTGAAGTAAAATTCTAAATCCTATTTTTAATTTTGAATAACGATTTTTGATTGCAATCTTGCAGTTAAAAATCGTTATTTGTAATTCAATCCCTTTCTTATGTCAAAAGTAGAAGATTTGTTGAGCAGTGCCGAAGAGCAAGAAGTAGTAGCGGCCATTTGTAGTGCTGAAAAAAATACCTCAGGAGAAATTCGAGTTCATATTGAAAAAACTACTGATCAAGATCCATACGACCGCGCTATGGATGTTTTTCATGAGTTGAAAATGGATGCAACCGAATTGAAAAACGGTGTATTGATTTATTTGGCAGTAGAAGATCGCAATTTTGTTATTTGCGGCGATCAAGGCATCAACGAAGTGGTTCCAGATGATTTTTGGGACTGTACGCGTGACATCATGGTGGCGCACTTCAAAAAAGGCGATTTCAAACAAGGCTTAATTGATGGCATTCACCGCGCTGGCGAACAATTACAACGCTACTTTCCTTGGCAAGAAGGCGATACAAACGAATTATCAAACGAAATCTCAAAAGGATAATGAAGCTATATCCAAAAAATATCTTAACCACACTTTGCTTTATTGGTTTCTTACTGATAAGTTTTTCAGCAAATGCTCAATTTACCATTCCTGCTAAACCAGATTTTCAAACATCCGTATACGATTATGCTAATGTTTTGAGCAGTACCGAAAAAGCACAATTAGAGCAAAAACTCATCCGATATTCTGATTCGACCACTACGCAAATTGTTGTCATAACCATTGAAAGTTTAAAAGGCGAAGATGTAAGTTTACTCGCTACCAGGTGGGCACAAACATGGGGAATAGGCGGCTCAGCTCAAGATGATAACGGCGTGATTGTTCTTTTGGCTAAAGCCGAAAAACGAATTGCTATTAATCCTGGATATGGATTAGAGGACCGATTAACTGCTGGTTTAGGTGGCGAAATTATTCGAAATATTATTGTTCCCGAATTTAAAGCTGGAAGTTTTTACAACGGTTTAGACAAAGGAACGGATGCCTTAATTGACGTTTTTAAAGGAAAATACAAAGGCAAACGCGTTGAAAAAAAATCAAGCAAAGGCTTTCCTATTGGACCTATCATTGTAATCGTGATTGTTTTAATAATTATAGCATCGCGCAGTAAAGGCAACCGAAATAATGGCAATGACGGTGGCGGAGGCATTGGCTCTTCCCTACTCGATGTGATCATTTTAAGCAACCTTGGCCGCGGCGGCGGAGGTGGATTTGGTGGTTCTTCAGGTGGTGGTTTTGGAGGCGGCGGCTTCGGTGGTGGTTTTGGCGGAGGTGGTTTCTCTGGCGGAGGATCTAGCGGAGGTTGGTAAAACCCTACAGCAATTTTAAGATTAAAATAATTCCCTTAATAATTGAAACACTCTTATTTCATGCCACGCAAAAATAAGAGTGTTTATTTAAAATTAGATTTTCATGCTTTCACAAAAAGCCAAATATGCTTTAAAAGCACTTTTGTATTTAGCACAACAAGAAGATACACACGTGTCAAGAACTCTTGAAATTGCTGACGCAGCTTCTATTCCGAAAAAGTTTTTGGAACAAATACTCCTTGACCTTAAACGCGGGCATTTTGTAGGCAGCAAACAAGGCAAACTTGGCGGCTATTACCTTTTAAAATCTAAAAATGAAATCACCTTAGCTGATATTCATCGTCTTTTTGATGGTGCAATCGCTTTACTGCCTTGCGCCTCTTTAAATTTTTACGAACGCTGTTCTGACTGTACTGATGAATCAACATGCGCCTTACGTCACGGGCTAATTGTCATTCGTGAAGAAACACTTAAAGCCATGCAAGGCATCACTATTGCTTCGTTAATACATCGTTAAAAAAATATTTTTTAAACTCTACTAATTTTATAGAATTTATATATATTTGCATCGAAATATTAATAGTAACTCTATTTAAAGCAAGATGAAAAAGATTCAAGTACAAAAATCCCTAGAAGTTTTCAAAAAATTAAACCCCAAATCAATCGGCTGTATGATGTGTATGTGTTAGAAATAAAAAAAATTATTTTAAAACTCTACTAATTACATATACATACTATAAATGAAAAATATTTATCTAAAACTAAGTACAACTTTATTATTTTTTCTAGTTTTCTCCACATCCTTTGCGCAAGTACTTCTTGAAGGAAAAGTAAAAGACGAGCAAGATGCGCCAATTGAAGGTGTCAACATCGTGCTCAAAGGCACCACAAACACTACTACAACACTTGCTGATGGAACTTTCAGTATTGAAGCAAAGTCACTTCCTTTCACACTTATTGTACAATACGCAGGCTACAATACTAAAGAAATTAAAATCACCGAATTACCTACCAACATAAAGCCGCTGGAGATTATCATTTCATACGGAGAAGAAAAAGTACTCTCTGAAGTGGTTGTTACCTCTCGTAGAAGAATAGAAAAAGCACAAGACATACCAATTGCTGTGTCTGTAGTAACCGGAAAACAAGCGGAACAAGCAGGTGCTTTCAACGTAAATCGAGTGAAAGAATTGATTCCTTCGGTACAATTATACTCCTCCAATCCGAGAAATACGGGCATCAACATTAGAGGACTTGGTTCGCCATACGGACTTACTAATGACGGGATTGATCCTGGTGTTGGTTTTTATGTTGATGGTGTGTATTATGCACGTCCAGCAGCCACCACTTTAGACTTTGTAGATATTGACCGTATTGAAGTATTGCGTGGACCACAAGGATCGCTTTTTGGTAAAAACACCACCTCAGGAGCGTTTAACATTACCACCAGAAAACCAAGTTTTACTTCGGGTGCTGATTTTGAAGTAAGCTATGGAAATTACGGTTTCCTTCAAGCTAAAACATCAATAACAGGTGCGTTAAGTAAAAAACTGGCTGGTAGAATCTCATTTTCTGGAACACAAAGAGACGGATTAATTGATAATGTAGCTACTGGAAGACCTACAAATACTTTAAATAATCAAGGAATTAGAGGCCAATTATTGTACAATGCTTCTGAAAACACAAACATTTTATTCGCAGCTGATATCACCACACAACGTCCTGATGGATATGCACAAGTGATTGCTGGTGTAGCGCCAACGCAAAGGGCTGCTTACCGCCAATTTGATGCTATCATTGCCGATTTGAATTACCAACTCCCGAGCAGAAATGCTTTTGACCGTAAAATTGATCACGATACACCATGGCGTTCTGGACAAGATTTAGGTGGCGCATCGCTTAACGTAGATACTAAAATTGGTAAAGGAACTTTGACCTCAACTACAGCATGGCGTTTTTGGAACTGGGATCCTTCAAACGATAGAGATTTTACAGGACTTCAAGTTTTGGCGAAATCACAAAATCCAGCCAGACATACGCAGTTGACACAAGAAATTCGCTATGCAGGGCAAGTATCTTCTAAATTAAGCGGAGTAATTGGTGCCTTTTTTATCGATCAAACGGTTAAGATTAGAGGAACAGAAGAATCTGGAAATGCACAATGGCGTTTTTCTCAATCGCCAGTAAACTACAACAATAACGGCGTTTCAACTCCTGTACCGCTTGCTAGATGGGCTGAACCAGGATTACTTGAAGGCTACGGAATACGCACCATTGCTGATATTCATGCTGTAAGTGCGGCTTTGTTTGGTCAATTAGATTGGCAAGTTACCGATAGATTGCACATTCTACCGGGCTTACGCTACAATTATGACAAAAAGGAATCGAATTACGACCGTCAAACGTACGGAGGTTTACAAACCAACGATCCGCAATTATTGGCAATAAAAAGAGCGGTGTATACCAACCAAACCTTCTCTGCAAACAAAGACAAGTTTGACTTTTCAGGAAATATAACGGTGAATTACAAAGCGACTGATAAAATTAATGGCTACGCTACTTACGCTAAAAGTTACAAACCAGTGGGTGTAAACGTAGCTGGTTTGCCGACTCCTGCTGCTGGACAAACATTGGCTGATCTTGCTGTCATTAGACCCGAAGACGTAAATCATTATGAAATTGGAATAAAAACCTCTCCGTTCAAAAGAGCTATTTTAAACCTGACTTTGTACAATACGGATATCAAAGATTTTCAAACCAATGTACAAGCAGCTGAATTAGGAGTAAATCGTGGTTACCTAGCCAATGCAGACAAAGTACGTGTACGAGGTGCCGAAGTGGATGCTAGTTTTGTAGTCAATGAACATTTTACTTTCAACGGGGCATTGAGCTATACGGATGGAAAATATATTAAATTCACCAATGCTCCGCTACCGCTTGAAGAAACGGGAGCTCCTGTATCTTTCAAAGATGTGTCTGGAAGTACTTTGCCTGGTGTTTCAAAATGGGCCGGAAGTTTAGGCGGAGAATATACCAAATCAGCTAAATTTTTTAGCAACCTAGGTAAATTCTTTGTAGCAATTGACTCGTATGCACGTTCTGAATTTTCATCAAGTCCATCAGCTTCAAAATTCTTGGTGGTTCAAGGATATGCCATCTTGAACGGTCGTTTCGGATTTAGAGCAACCGAAGGATTATCTGTTAACTTTTGGGGTCGAAACTTATTGAACAAAGATTACTTTGAGCAATTATTACCAGCTGGCGGAAATTCTGGACATTATGCTGGTGTTTTAGGTGACCAAAGAACCTACGGAATTACCTTGAAGTATTCGTTGTAAACAACAACTTCAGTCTTTTATAATACAGCACCGCTATCCTATGAGTTAGCGGTGCTTTTTTTATGAGTAATAAATTGAATCAACAGATACGTAACTGCTCTGAAATGGTTGACTTTGTGTACATTTGCAAGCATTTTAAAACTAATGACTCAAAAATTCCTTTTCATTTGTACACTACTCTGTTTGGGGTTGCAAGCACAAACCGTAAAAAAAGTTGACCATCAAAGTATTGTATGGACGCGCTACTACAACCAATTGCTGTTGAGTGAAAAATGGTCTTTACATTCTGAAATCGACAACAGAGTTTTCACAAAACCCATTCAGCAAAATGTTTACGTGTTGCGTGTGCAAGGACGTTACAGAATAAACAGCCATCTAGAAACAGGTGCTGGTTTGGCTCATTTTTCGGTTACTACACAAATACCTGAAATCAATCCCGACTTTAGGATTCCTGAATACCGCGGGCAACAAGACTTGACTTGGAGAATCAGCGGCAAAAAAATAATACTCAATCAGCGTTTCCAAGTAGAGGAACGTTTTATTCACAATGCTAATTCCTTAGGATTGCTAACGGGAACTACTTTTTCATGGCGTTTTAGATACCGCCTGCAAGGAGATTATACGTTTTGGAAAAAAGAAAACCAAGCTGTAAAAGCCATTCTCTCTGATGAAATCATGTTCAATGCTGGAAAATCAACCCGTAAAAACACCTTTGACCAAAACAGAATTTACGCAGCGATACACTTTCAAGCCAGCAACCATTTTTCGTATGAGTTAGGCTACCTCAACAGTTATCAAAGGCGCCCTAGCGGTGTTGACTTTTTTGATCGTGATATTATTCGATTGAGTGTATTTCATCGTTTGAATTGGAAAAAATAAATCATAAAAAAAATCCCGAATTACTTCGGGATTGTCAATCTGGTATTACAGCAGTTTTGGCATTTAAGTAAAACCTATTTAAAGATTATACAAATCTTCCCACTATAAAATCAACTTTTTATTAAGCTTATTAGCCAAAATCTCTTGTGTCAAGTGTTAATGAAGTTTATTCAACACCTAAAATTCCTCTAAATTCATTTTCAATATCTTCAATAAGTTCTACAATATCTTTTTCAATGAAATCAGAAATCTGTTTTATCTTAACAAAAATATCTTGTGCACTTCCTCCCGGCAACATATTTTTAAAATGGCCCATAAAAGATGAAAATTCAGAACCTTTATTCCAATACTCTTTTGATAAATTATCCAATTTTTCAGCTAATTTCCGAGAGAAAAATATTTTGTTTGGAAGATAGTAATTATTAAACTCTTTTATAGCTTTATTCACGCGATCAGCTCTTTCTTGCTCTTCTTTTTCAGCATCTTCAATAACAACATGAGCTCTTCTCGTAAAGTCATACATCGATGATTGAAGTTCTAGAAGCTTAAAATACAATTCCTTTATAACTTTGGCTCTCTCTTGATGAAGTTCAGAAAAGCGAATATTGAAAGTGTTTAATTTTATATCAAGTAAGTGTTGAAAGTCTTTATTATTTTGTTCAATACTTGACTTGTATTTTTCAAGGTGTTGTTTTAAATCATCTTTTTTCAGTTCGATTGTTTCCTCGAAAAAATATTTAATTAGACTTTTGCCAAAAACTAAACCCGTCAGAATGATTAAAGTTGATGGACCGGAGTATTTTAAATATTCTAGTAGTTCTTTCATTTTGTCTGCATATTCATTTAACTTGCCTACATTATTTGGTCGCTTGGCGATTTGGCGAATTTAAGGAACCGAAATCTTTCAGTTAATGCCTAATTTTCCGAGTACAAAACCAACTTAAAATTAAGCCCAAAATCCGCCATATTGCCAAACTGCTGTTAGCACCAGTTATTTTATTTCGTCACTGTCAGGTTTTGTTTTTCTTACTCTTGACGCTACTCTTTTTTCAGGTATACTTATTAATTCTTCCATTAACATTTTTGACCTGCGGTATCTTGAGTAAAGTTCTTTTCTAACACCTGGAGAGCTATTCATAGCTTCTTCGACAAAATATTCTAAAGGTCTGTGTAAATCTCTAATATATTCGATTAATTCAAAATTACCGTTTTCGTAGACTGCTTCGGTTAAGCGTTCTACTGAACTAATCATATCTTCAAATGCTCTTGGGTGAAAACTTCTTTCTCTTTCAAATCTTCTGTTTATTGATAATTCCCTTGTCAAAGAAAGAACTTCTTCAATCAGATCTCTTTCACTCCTCAAATCTTTATTATCAACACTTTTAGCTTTTTCTTCTGCTTCTTTTATCTGGCTTTCAAGTTTTGGCCACCACATTTCAAATACACTATCTATTACATCTGGTGCCAAAGCAGTTTCTCCTAATTCTGAGTTAACCATTTTAACAACTTTTTTCATTTCTGATTTTGAAAATCTAGCTGCTTGAAATTGTACTAAAGGACCTTGAATATCTGAAGGTTCTATACCGAAAAGTAATGGGACAACTTTAGATTTTTCAATGTTTTTTGATAACGCTCCAGCTTCAAACATTATCCAATTACTGTCAAGATTATCTTTTGTCAAACATATAATTCCAATTTTAGAAGCGTCTAGCTCTTTTGAAATTTCTGAACTCCATCTAGTTCCTTTTGTTATATCATCTGGAGAATAATATGGTTTTGCTGCTTGAATAACTCCTGGTATCCATTGTCTAAATATTTCTGCAATGTTTTTTGAAAGGTCGCCTGACCAGCTAATAAATATTCTCATAATTTAATTTTTCTGTTTTGTGGTGTATAATTGGTGCTAACTAATGTATATGTCTCATAAAACAAATCCAATCTATCCTAATATAGATTGCTTCATGCCATTGCTATATCTCTTGTTTCTACGAATATAACTATAATCATTATATTAAAAATAAAAAACCTACAAATGGTTAATAAATCCGTTATCAAACAATAAATACTACAAAAAAAGCCCAAGAATAAAATCTTAGGCTTTTGGTATCTGCTAAACAAAAAAACCACTTCGTTACAAAGTGGTTTTCTATTCTTATTTCTCTCTAATATAAATATCGATTGGCACTCCTGAAAAATCCCAATTTTCTCTAATTTTATTTTCAAGGTAACGTTTGTACGGTTCCTTAACATATTGCGGCATGTTGGCAAAAAATACAAACTGAGGCGTTTGTGTAGGCAACTGCATGCAATATTTAATTTTTACATATTTCCCTTTGGTAGCTGGTGGCGGATAGGCCTCAATTACCTTAAGCATGAATTCGTTAAATTTAGAAGTCGCAATACGCTGCTGTCTGTTTTCGTATACTTTTACCGTAGCTTCTAATGCTTTTAGCAAACGCTGCTTGGTCAAAGCCGAAACAAAAAGAATTGGCACATCCGTAAACGGCATTAATTCTTTCTTGATTTTCTCTTCGTAATCGCGGGTTGACATGGTATCTTTTTCAACCAAATCCCATTTGTTTACCAAGATTACAACCCCTTTGCGGTTTTTTTCGGCCAACCAAAAAATACTTTGGTCTTGTCCTTCAAATCCTCGGGTAGCATCAATAACAAGGATACAAATATCAGCATGTTCAATAGCACGCACAGAACGCATTACCGAGTAAAATTCTAAATCTTCTTTTACCTTAGCCTTACGACGAATTCCCGCAGTATCCACCAAGTTAAATTCAAACCCAAAACGGTCAAACTTCGTATCAATAGCATCACGCGTAGTACCCGCAATGTCTGTTACCATAAAACGTTCTTTACCAATCAAGGCATTGATAAAACTTGATTTACCAGCATTTGGTCGCCCAACTACTGCAAAACGTGGCAATACCACTTCCTCTTGAACAGGTTCTGGTTTTACTGGGAAAGCATCAATTAAGGCATCCAATAAATCTCCTGTTCCACTACCTGATATACTCGCAAACGTATAGTATTCACCTAAACCTAAGTTGTAAAACTCTAAGGCATCTTTCTCACGCATGGCGTTGTCTACCTTGTTTACCGCCAGCAAAACCGGCTTAGTCACTTTACGCAACAAGCGCGCCACAACATCATCCATAGGCGTAATGCCTTCCTCAACATCAACCACAAAAATGATGACATCGGCCTCATCAATAGCCAGTTCAACTTGCTTGCGGATCTCGCCCTCAAACACGTCATCAGAACCTTTTATGTAACCACCAGTATCAATTACAGAAAATTCTTTTCCGTTCCACTCGCTTTTACCATAGTTTCTATCGCGGGTCACCCCAGATACTGAATCTACAATAGCTTCTCTTCTTTGTATCAGCCTATTAAAAAGGGTCGATTTCCCCACATTAGGTCTTCCTACTATCGCAACAATGTTATTCATAATATAATTTGAAAATTCGTTTTTCCGAAACCTTATTTTTTCGTTTCGGGTGGCAAAGGTAGTGTTTAAAAGCGTGATTATCAATTTTTTTCGAATATTAGCCACATTAGCAAAACCTAACCACCTCATCTTCAAAACAAAACTCACAACCGTACCACTACCCTATGTATTTATTCGTTCTTCGAATATTCTAAAATATCGCCTGGCTGGCAATCTAAGGCTTTACAAATAGCTTCCAAAGTACTAAAACGAACCGCCTTAGCCTTTCCTGTTTTTAATATGGATAAATTTGACAAGGTTAAATCTACCTTCTCCGAGAGCTCGTTCAATGACATCTTGCGCTTGGCCATCATCACATCTAGGTTTACAATTATTGCCATAACTTAAATGGTTAGTTCGTTTTCTTGCTGCATTTCGATTCCCTTTTTTATAATTTGCCCAATCACCAATAAAATTACACTGGTAAACCACCACACATCACCACCACCAAAACTCAAATCGGCAACATTAGGCATTTGTAGTCCGTCTTGAATCAAATTCTTTGTAAAGCCTGCTCCCCACAAAGAAAAAAGCCCGATTCCAAAAGAAATAGTAGCCACCAAATCAATAAATTTCTTCAAAGAATCATTAAACGGCTGTGCCAAATCAATTTTTTTACTGTGAAAAACAAGTACAATAGTATAAAACAATACCGCTTTCAACACCGCAACAATGCACATTAAAACGGTCAAAGTCACATAATGCGACTGGTTGAAATAATACAAAGCTTCCAAATCAACCTCTGTCCAAAACTTACTTGCCCCAGCAGGATTGAGCAGTAACGTAAAAACAGTATTAAAAATAAAGCCACCCGCCTGGATGCACAGCCCCACAAAAATAATCCAAGATACTACTTGCACTACTTTAAAAACAAAATTGGTTTTTCTAGACATGATACAAAGTATTTAAAATTAAAATACAAATATATTGATATTTATTGAAAAACAATAAAAATAAATCTTTTATCAAAATATTTTTATCGCTTTTAAAATCATCAGGAGCCATTCCAGCGCTACAATACAACTCCTCGCGCCTCAAGGAGCTGTTGCAAAGCCCGTGCAGGAGCTTCCTTTGGTCGCTCTGTACGCGCAGCAACAACATCCTTTTTTCGCTGCGGGGTTTCCTTTTCGCTCTGGGCTAAAAAAAAATCAGTACAAGAGACTAACTCTCGTACTGATTTTAAATATTGCATTTAAATGAAAACTAAAAAATTACCATCAATTCACTCCTCACTCCTCACCTCTCACTTTTCACTCCTCACTTCTCACTATTGATTATACCCAAAACGCTTCAACATATTTGCGTTACTTCTCCAGTTTTTGTTCACTTTTACATAAAGCTCAATGTGAATTTGTTTTCCAAAGAATTTCTCTAAATCTTCACGCGCCTCAGTACCTACCTTTTTTAAAGCGGCACCTTTATGACCAATCACAATTCCTTTTTGAGTTTCGCGCTCCACCATAATCAAAGAACGAATGCGAATGATATTGTCGTCTTCAAAAAATTCTTCGGTAACAATTTCAACTGCGTACGGAATCTCTTTGCTGTAATTCAACAAGATTTTTTCACGAATGGTTTCATTCACAAAAAAACGTTCTGGCTTATCCGTAAGCTGATCTTTTGGGTAATACGCTGGCGACTCTGGCAAAAGTGTAATGATTCTTTGAAAAACCTCAGGAACATTAAAATTTTGCAAGGCTGATATTGGATATATTTCAGCATTCGGAACTTTGGCTGTCCAAAAAGCCACTTGTTGCTCTAATTGTTCTTGGTTCGAATTGTCAATTTTGTTCAGCAATAGCAAAACTGGAATTTTCGAGTGGATGATTTTATTAAAAAACGCTTCGTCTTTAAGTTCCTGCTCCCCTATTTCGACCATGTAAATCAAGACATCAGCATCTTCAAAAGCCGATTTCACGAAGTTCATCATCGATTCCTGCATTTCGTAGGCAGGTTTAATGATTCCTGGCGTATCCGATAAGATCAATTGAAAATCCTCACCGTTTACAATACCTAGAATTCTATGACGAGTTGTTTGTGCTTTTGAAGTAATAATTGATAATCGCTCTCCAACAAAGGCATTCATTAATGTTGATTTACCAACATTTGGATTCCCGATGATGTTTACAAAACCTGCTTTATGTGACATTTCTACTAAAATTTATGCCACAAAGGTAGTCATATCAAGTGAATAGACGAAATAAAACATTTTTTTAAATTTATGTTGTAAAATGCAGAAATTGATTGTATCTTTGCACCCGAAACAACGCAGGACAGAGCAGTAATGCTTTCGTAGGGTTTCATATCCGCCACGGCGGACACAGGTTCTGAAACATTGATTAAAAATATATCGCGGGATAGAGCAGTAGGCAGCTCGTCGGGCTCATAACCCGAAGGTCACAGGTTCGAGTCCTGTTCCCGCTACTAAGTAGTCTTATTGAGATTACAAAACACACATCGCGGGATAGAGCAGTAGGCAGCTCGTCGGGCTCATAACCCGAAGGTCACAGGTTCGAGTCCTGTTCCCGCTACTAGGAAAGCTTCAGAGAAATCTGAAGCTTTTTTTGTTTATCTTAGGTTTATTTAGATCGTAGACATGAATTAGGAAGGCGTTGCTTCACGAATGTCTCCGACTTCGCGCCATTTAAAATATTTTTTCACCGCAAATTCGCAGATTATGGTATTATTTAATCTGCGAATTTGCGGTTATCTTAGATTTAATAAAGCTTATTCAGTTTGCGCGTGCGAAGTCGGAGACATTCGCACAGCTTTCGATAAGGTGCTTTTGTGAGAGAGCGAGGAGAGCAATTTGAAAGGCCTTGCTTAGCAAATGCGTCCGACTTCGCGCCATTTAAAATATTTTTTTACCGCAAATTCGCAGATTATGGTATTATTCAATCTGCGAATTTGCGGTACTATTAAATTTAATAAAGCTTATTAAGATTACGAGTTCGAATTCAGAGACATTCGCACAGCTTTTGATATGACACTTTCCTGAGAAAGCGGGAACTATTACGAAAACACCACTTGAAAAAGCTGGTGTTTTTTGCTTTTAAAAAACTCATAATCACCCTGATTTTCTTGCCTTTAAATCCAAAAATTGATTCTCTAAAAAATAAATTAAAAAAAATGCTTTTTTTGAGGTAACAATTAATCTAGTGCTGTATCAAAAGGTAAACTTTAAAAAAATACATCTTATGAAAACGAAATCTATTTTAATTATTGCATTTTTCCTTTTGGTCTCAACATCTGTTTTAGCTCAAACCTCCTTCAAAGTAGAGGTAAAAGGAAAAGGAACTCCCGTCTTGTTGTTTCCTGGTTTTGGCTGTACAGGTGAAGTTTGGAATGAAACAGTGGCCGAACTTTCTAAAACTAACGAATGTCATATTTTTACTTTTGCGGGATTTGGGAATGTCCCACCAATTGAAACTCCTTGGTTAGCTACCATCAAAGATCAAGTCATTTCCTATGTCAAAACTAAAAAAATAAAGAATGCTACATTAATTGGTCATAGTTTAGGAGGTACTTTAAGTTTGTGGTTAGCTTCTCAAGAAACCAATTTGTTCAAAAAATTAATAATCGTTGATGCTTTACCTGCAACTGCCGCTTTAATGATACCTAACTACAAGGGAGAAATTATACCGTATGACAATCCGCAAAGTAAAATGATGATGACTATGGACCAAAAAGCGTTTGACGGAATGAATTCGCAGTCAACTTCTTTTATGTGTATGAACAAAGAAAAACAAAAAACTATCAATGAATGGATGCGTCTTGTAGATCGAAAAACTTACGTTCACGGTTATATTGACATGCTAAACTTAGACCTGCGAAAAGAAATTTCTAAAATAAAAATTCCTGTTGTAATTTTAGCTGCTTCAAATCCAGATCTTACCACAGTACAAAACACCTATAAAGCCCAATATGAAAACCTGCCTTCTGTTAAAATGGAGTATGCAGCAAACTCCGCTCATTTTGTTATGTACGATCAACCGGAATGGTTTATGAATAAAGTAAAATTTGAATTAAAATAAAGTGGCTAAAAAAGAACTATTCGACGAGATTTATTACAAGCATTACAATAAAGTATTTCGATTGTGCAAAGGATATTTTTGTGGCGATACCGCATTAGCCTCTGATGCGACTCAGGAAATCTTTATCAAAGTCTGGGAGAAATTAGACACTTTTAGAAATGAATCCAGCATCAGCACTTGGATTTACAGAATTGCAGTAAACACTTGCCTTCTTTATTTGAGAAAATCATCTACAAAGAAAGAAATCAGGACCGATATTCTACCTCAGGTTGTTTCAGAAACCTATTCGAGCGAAAAAGATGAACAGCTTAGACAAATGTATCAATGCATACAAAAATTGGAAGAAACGAACAAGATGATCATCCTGATGACTTTAGACGGTTTAGAATATCAGGAAATAGCAGAAGTAATCGGGATAAGCGAAGAAACCCTTCGCGTTAGAATTCATAGAATTAAAA
>NZ_JAGPXB010000020.1 GCF_018069925.1 Flavobacterium erciyesense
TATTTACTTGCCATTCGCCGCCTATTTCTAAATCCCTTACATTGTAACTTCTGGCATCTCTTTCGTGTTTTTTACCACCATCATAATATTGATACCTCACAAAAGGAATAACGGTTTGCTTCTTAATATGAGTGAGATACGACAAGGTAACATATCCGCCTTGTAGCGGCATAACCTCTATAGAATCTGTTGCTACATTAAATTCTGGCCCCTTTCCGACTGTATATTCTGCCTGAATCCCAAAAGGTTTTGGGTATAATACGAAGGTACCTGCAAGTCTTTGATCGATATAATTTAGATCGGAACTTGTTTTGACTCCTGCGCTTACAATTGACCTTGGCATTACCCATTGTCCTGTATAAGCTTGTAAGCCCAGCTCAAGAATTTGCTTTTTATATTCAAAGGGATACGTAAAACGACTTACTACGTGAGGCTCATTATTCAATTCTGGGTTATTTGCTGTTTGTCCGTTGAAGACTCCAAATGCAAAAACACCGTAATCGCCACTACCTTTTAATCCTTCGCTCACTAATCTTGAAAAGAGCTGTCTTTTTTGTTTTGGCGCCCAATAAAAAAATACTCCTAAATCACGTTCATTAGAGATAGCACTATTTAAAGCATCATTTCTATCAAGTGGTATTCTATTTTGGCTTGACTGCATGTTCTCAAAACCATATGGAATTTTACTTTGTCCGATTCGAAATCTGAACTCGTTGTCATCATCCAAACCAACATCAAAATAAGCATCTCTTATTTGTCCAAAATGCAAGCGATCAGCGGTTGGACTGCTTGCAAAGTCAGGCTGAATGTAGAAATACACTTTCTTGCTCAATTGTCCGGAGAAGATAATTCGCATTCGCCTCATAAAAAAACCGCCTTCTTTACCCCAAGACCTGTCGCATTGCTCACACCCGAGATTTTCATTAGTTTCTAACAATCTGTTGTATCTAAATTGAGCATACCCTCTAATAGAAAAATTTTGATACCACTTGTTAACAGGAGGCGCGGGAGTAGGAACCTTAATTTTTAAACTATCAACTTGTGAAAAACAGCTGATTGAAAAAAGTAAAAAAAATAAAATCACAAATTTGTAGTTCTGGTCAGTGCGGTTTATTTTATTCATAATCTTCAGACTTTATCTGATGGGTTTAGTTGTGTGAGAATAATTAACTGGTTTTGCGGCAAAGATATAAATTCTTTGAATTTATCTAGCATCCCTAACTTTAAGCAACCTTGGAGCATCAAAATAGCAGATTTGCTCGAGTAATCCCTGCAAAAAGGGTAGCTCTAAGGAAATTAAAATCATTTAAAAAAGGATTTTATCATTTTATCCATTTCTGCTTTGCAGTTATGTTTCATTTTTTTTAGTCCAAAAAACAGCTAAAAAAGTAGCTGCACTTAAAATAAAAATCTAACTCTTAAAAACCTTAACAACTTTGTATCTTTGCCGCTTAGAACCTTTTTAAGAAAAATTATGCGCATTGATATTGTTACCGTTTTGCCTGAGTTGTTACGAAGCCCGTTTGAAGCTTCGATTATGAAACGTGCTATTGAAAAAGGTTTGGTGGAAGTTCATTTTCATAACCTACGTGACTATACGACTAACAAACAAAAAAGCGTTGACGATTATCCGTACGGTGGCGGCGCTGGAATGGTGATGACGGTGCAACCTATTGACGCTTGCATTACGCATTTAAAAAGCGAACGTACCTACGACGAAGTGATTTACATGTCGCCCGACGGTGAAACGCTCAACCAGAAAATGGCAAATACGATGTCATTATACGAAAACATTATTATTTTGTGTGGGCACTACAAAGGCGTAGACCAACGCGTGCGCGATCATTTTATTACCAAAGAAATTTCTATTGGCGATTATGTATTATCTGGTGGTGAATTGGGAGCTTTGGTTTTATCGGACGCATTAATTAGGTTGATTCCTGGTGTTTTGAGTGATGAAACTTCGGCTTTGACTGATAGTTTTCAAGATGGATTACTTTCGGGACCTATCTACACACGACCTGCAGACTACAAAGGATGGAAAGTGCCGGAAGTTTTAACGAGTGGTAACTTTGCAAAAATTGATCAATGGCGCGAAGATATGGCTTATGAACATACTAAAAATAGAAGACCGGATTTACTGAACGAGTAAAAATTGGTTTCAAGTTTCAGGTTTAAAGTTGTGATTCAAAAACTTAGAAACTTTAAACAAGAAAAACTTTAAACTTTAAACATTTTTATTTACTTTTGCGCCCACATTAAGTTAACCTCTGGCGAGATCCGTGAATGTTGACCTAAATTAAACCATAATAAAATAAAATCATGGCAGATTTATTGAAATTCGTTCAAGACGAGTTTGTAACAAGAAAAGATTTCCCAGTTTTTGCAGCTGGAGACACAATCACTGTTTACTACGAAATTAGAGAGGGTGAAAAAACAAGAACTCAGTTCTTTAAAGGTGTGGTTATTCAAAGAAGAGGTTCAGCTAACACTGAAACTTTCACCATCCGTAAAATGTCTGGTGCAATTGGAGTAGAGCGTATTTTCCCTGTGAACTTACCTGCATTACAAAAAATTGAAATCAACAAAAAAGGTGCAGTTCGTAGAGCTAGAATTTTCTACTTCAGAGAACTTACTGGTAAAAAAGCAAAAATTAAAGATAAAAGAAGATAGTTTTATCTCTTTGAATCATAAAAGTCCCAACTCGTTTTGGGACTTTTTTTTGCTCTAATTTTACCAAATTCACCAGCAAACAAAAAGTAAAGAAAGGTTTAAATATCACAATCCAAAACGAACAAGTTATAATCTGAAAATTCATGTTTTTCTCGAGTAATTCGGGCCTCAATTACATCTGATTTTCATATCTTTGTGCGCCTTATTTCAAGAATAAACCTTTAAATAAGCTACTTTTAACGCTATTGGATTATAAAAATAAAAAAATGACACAGAAATCAAAGATTTTTTACACGCTTACTGACGAAGCGCCATTATTGGCCACTTATTCATTTTTACCTATCGTTCAAGCCTTTACAGGTACTGCTGCTATCGAAATTGAAACTAGAGACATTTCAT
Source organism: Flavobacterium erciyesense (assembly GCF_018069925.1). Classification (GTDB taxonomy): domain Bacteria; phylum Bacteroidota; class Bacteroidia; order Flavobacteriales; family Flavobacteriaceae; genus Flavobacterium; species Flavobacterium erciyesense. The sequence goes on from NZ_JAGPXB010000020.1 coordinate 3,073, forward strand.
TAGCCGGTAGAATTATTGCCAACTTCCCTGAGTTTTTGACAGATGCTCAAAAAACCAACGATGCTTTGGCTGAACTAGGTCAATTAGCTACTACGCCAGAAGCAAACATCATAAAATTACCAAATGTATCAGCCTCTGTGCCACAATTGAAAGCGGCTATTGCTGAGCTTCAAGCACACGGATACGCTGTACCTAGTTATCCAGAAGAACCACAAAACGATGCAGAAGCGGCTATCAAAGCTAAATTTGCTAAAATTTTAGGATCTGCGGTAAACCCTGTTTTACGTGAAGGAAACTCTGACCGTAGAGCACCAAAAGCAGTTAAAAATTATGCAAAAGCAAACCCACACAGTATGGGTGCTTGGAGTGCAGATTCAAAAACATACGTAGCATCAATGGAAAGTGGTGATTTTTACGGAAGTGAAAAATCAGTAACCATTGCAACTCCAACTGACGTAAAAATCGAATTGGTTGCTGAAGATGGTACCACTACAACATTAAAAGCGAGTACACCATTAAAAGCAGGTGAAATCATTGATACTGCTGTACTGAATGTAAATGCATTAAAATCATTTGTAGCGCAAACGATTGCTGATGCTAAAAAACAAAACATCCTATTATCGGTGCATTTAAAAGCAACGATGATGAAAGTATCTGACCCAATCATTTTTGGCGCTATCGTAGAAGTTTACTTTGCAGATGTGTTCGAAAAATACGCAACTTTATTCCAAGAATTAAACATTGATACTCGCAACGGTCTTGGTGATGTTTATGCTAAAATCGCTGGAAATCCATTGCAAGCTGAAGTAGAAGCCGCATTAAACGCAGCTATCGAAAATGGTCCTGCATTGGCAATGGTAAACTCTGATAAAGGAATTACCAACTTACACGTTCCATCTGACGTAATTGTAGATGCTTCGATGCCTGCTATGATTCGTACTTCAGGACAGATGTACAATAAAGAAGGAAAACAACAAGATACTGTTGCACTTATTCCAGACCGCTCTTACGCTGGTGTGTATACTGCCACTATTGATTTTTGTAAAAAACACGGTGCTTTTGACCCAACTACCATGGGAAGTGTTCCTAACGTAGGTTTGATGGCTCAAAAGGCAGAAGAATACGGATCACACGATAAAACTTTCCAAATTACAACTAACGGAACCGTTCGTGTTGTAGATACAAATGGCGTTGTTTTAATGGAGCAAGCCGTTCAAACTAATGATATTTTTAGAATGTGTCAAGCAAAAGATGCTCCTATTCAAGACTGGGTAAAACTAGCTGTAAACAGAGCGCGTTTGTCAAGTACTCCAGCCGTTTTCTGGTTGGATGACAAAAGAGCACACGACAGAGAATTGATCGTAAAAGTAAATCATTACTTGAAAGATTTTGATACAACTGGCCTAGATATCCGCATCTTGAATCCAGTTGATGCTACTCAATTTACTTTAGAAAGAATTGTACAAGGTTTAGATACTATCTCAGTTACTGGAAACGTATTGCGTGATTACCTAACTGATTTATTTCCAATTTTAGAAGTTGGAACTTCTGCCAAAATGCTTTCTATTGTTCCGCTTATGAATGGTGGTGGATTGTTTGAAACGGGTGCAGGCGGATCAGCTCCAAAACACGTTGAGCAATTTACAGAAGAAGGCTATTTGCGTTGGGATTCATTGGGTGAGTTTTTAGCACTAGGAGCTTCATTAGAGCACTTAGGTCAAACTTTAAACAATACCAAAGCTATTGTCTTAGCTGAAACTTTAGATGTAGCTACTGAGAAATTTTTAGCAAATGACAAATCTCCTGCACGTAAAGTAGGCGGAATTGACAACAGAGGATCACAATTTTACTTAGCTATGTACTGGGCTGAAGCTTTGGCAGCACAATCAAAAGATGCCGAATTGCAAGCTACTTTTGCTCCAATTGCAGCAGAACTTTTGAGTAACGAAGCTACAATTAACGCTGAATTAATTGCAGCACAAGGAAAAGCGCAAGAAATTAAAGGTCATTACCACCCAATTCCGGAATTGACTAGTAAAGCGATGCGTCCGAGTGCAACATTCAATACTATTATCGCAAAAATCGCATAATTACATGCTAAAATAAAAATACCTAAAAAAAGACAACTCACCGAGTTGTCTTTTTTTTATTAGTAATACCTTAACATCCGTTATAATAAAATTAAGAATACAAAGTTTGTTCTTTGTAGCTTATAATTCGTTAAACAACTTTTTATGGATTTTATGAAAAAATACCTATTGCTCTTCCTTTTATGTGGTGCTTTGCCAGCTTTGGCCCAAGAAAAATATACACTTAGCGGCACTGTGATTGATGGCAATAGCAATGAAACGCTGATTGGAGTTAATGTCGTGGTTACCGAGTTAAAAACGGGAGTTACTACCAATGAATATGGTTTTTACTCGATTACATTACCTAAAGGCACTTATACTGTACAAGTGAGTTATTTGGGATACAAAACCATTGAACAAACTTTAAATCTGAATCAAAACATTAAAAATAATTTCAATTTATTTGGTAACGAAACCACTTTGAAAGAAGTTATTATTAGCGATAACAAAACCAAGATCGATATCAAAAAACCCGAAATGAGTGTCAACAAACTCTCGATTTCAGCCATTAAAAAAATGCCTGTTGTTCTTGGTGAAGTAGATGTTTTAAAATCTATTTTGTTATTGCCAGGAGTTACCAATGCCGGAGAAGGCGCTTCGGGTTTTAACGTTCGTGGTGGTGGTGCCGATCAAAATTTAATTTTACTAGACGAGGCAACCATCTTTAACTCCTCGCATGTTTTTGGTTTTTTCTCCGTTTTCAATCCAGATGCTATAAAAGACTTAAAACTTTATAAAGGCGGAATTCCAGCACGTTTCGGAGGAAGAGCTTCCTCTGTTTTAGATATTTATCAAAAAGATGGTAATAGTAAAGAATTTCATGTAAATGGAGGAATCGGTTTAATCAGTAGCCGCATTCTTGCCGAAGGACCTTTGGTAAAAGATAAAGGTTCATTTTTAATTGGCGGTCGCAGCTCTTACGCCCATTTATTTTTAAAACTTTCCGAAGAACAAAAGGACAATGCCGCTTATTTTTATGACCTCAACACCAAATTAAGTTACAAACTAAATCCCAACAACAGTTTGTATTTGTCTGGCTATTTTGGTCGCGATGTTTTCAGTTTAAGAGATAGCTTTTCTAACATTTACGGAAACACCACAGTCAACTTGCGTTGGAACCATTTATTTTCTGAAAAATTATTCTCGAACCTTTCCTTAATATACAGTGATTACTATTACGGTTTAGATCTTGATTTTGTAGGTTTCAAATGGGATTCTGGCATTAAAAATTACAACATCAAATACGATTTCAAAAACTACATTTCGGATAAATTCAAATTGAATTATGGAATGAACAGTATTTATTACGAGTTCAATCCGGGAACTATCAGACCATCCAAACCCGATAGTGGAATTAACTTTGCACAATTGGATAAAAAATACGCTTTCGAACCTGCGTTATACCTCAATGCCGACCACGATATTAGCAACAAAATTTCACTTTCTTACGGATTGCGCTACAGCATGTTTTACCGTTTGGGTGCATCGGATGTTAATCTTTACCAAGATAACAATCCGGTATTGTTTAATCCTGAGTTGAAAATTTATGAAAAAGCAACTCCTATCGGTCAAAAATCATTTTCCCGTAACCAAGTAATTGAAAGCTTCAACTACCTTGAACCGCGATTTTCTGCAGCCTATCAAATAAATGATGAGCAATCCATAAAAGCGAGTTACAACCGCATGGTGCAGTATTTGCAACTCATCTCGAATACCTCATCTCCTACTCCGCTTGATATTTGGACACCAAGCGATAATTTCATCAAGCCTCAAATTGCCGATCAAGTTGCCTTAGGATTTTTCAAAAATTTCAGCAACGACCAGTATTCTTTTGAAGTAGAAACCTATTATAAAAAAGTACAAAACAGATTGGACTACATTGACGGAGCCGATTTGATAGCGAACAATGCCATCGAACAAATTATTCTTAACGGGCAATTACGTTCGTACGGGCTCGAACTTTTGCTTCGTAAAAATGAAGGGAAACTGAATGGTTGGATCTCTTATACCCTTTCGCGTTCAGAGCAACAAACTCCCGGACGAACTCCGCTTGAAACCGGTATCAACAACGGTCAGTGGTACAATTCTGTCTATGACAAACTGCATAACCTGGCAGTTACTTCCTCTTATACCTTAAATGACAAATGGTCTTTTGGAGCTAATTTTGCACTACAAAGTGGCCAACCAGTAACCTTTCCAACTGGTCAATACGAGTACTTGGGCATTGTGGTTCCTAGCTATGGCTTGCGTAATAAAAATAGATTGCCTGCATACCACCATTTGGATATTGCCGCGACTTTAACACCAAAAAGTAATGCTAACCGCCAGTGGAAAGGCGAATGGGTTTTTAGTATTTACAATCTTTACAACAGGCGCAACGCAGCCTCTATTAATTTCAGGCAAAATGCAGATACAGGCGCCAATGAAGCTGTTCGAACCTCTATTTTTGGAGTAGTTCCTGCTGTGAGTTATAATTTTAAGTTTTAAATTCTTTTTGATACCATGAAATCAACAAAAAATATTCTCAAACAAAGCCTTCTTTTTCTTGCACTTGCACTCTCCTTTTTGGTGAGTAGTTGCGAGGATGTAATTGCAGTTGACTTAGATGAAGCCGCTCCAAAATTAGTTATCGAAGCAGCAATAAACTGGCAAAAAGGCACCTCAGGAAATACCCAAAAAATAAAATTGATTACTACAACTGGATTTTATAGTGCCCAAATACCCAAAGTAAGCGGCGCCAATGTGACTATCCGAAACAGTCAAAACACGGTTTTTATTTTCAATGAAGTAGGAACAACAGGCGAGTACGTTTGTAGCAATTTTGCACCAGTTATTAACGAAACTTATACCTTAACCATCATCAGTAACGGCAATACTTACACTGCAACAGAGACTCTGAAAGCGGTCGCACCAATTAGCCGACTCGAACAAAACGACCAAGGCGGTTTTACAGGAAACGAAAAGGAAATTAAAACCTACTATCTTGATCCTGCCGGCGAACCTAATTATTACCTGTATAAATATTCGTATTCCAACCAACGCAAGTCGGACTTTTACGTAGACCGTGACGAATTTTTTGATGGCAACGAATTTTTCAGTATTTCGCAAAACGATGAACTAAAAAAAGACGACACCATCGAGGTAACTCATTACGGCATTTCTCGCGCCTATTACAACTACATGAGCGTGCTCGTGAGCATTGCAGGCAATAGCGGCGGCGGCCCATTTCAGTCACCACCGGCAACTGTCCGCGGCAACATTGTAAACACAACCGCTCCGGAAAATTTTCCACTAGGCTTTTTTAGTCTAAGCGAGATTGCAGTTACCAATTACATAGTGCAATAATTAGTAGCTTATCCAGCTGTTCATTACAACCCACAACCGCTCTTGAACTGTTTTGTAGCTTGTATAAGGAGCTTCCTTTGGTCGCTCTTCTACCAGCACAAAACAAATGTTCAAGAGCGGTTCTTGGTTTTCATTTCCATCTGGGCTAGGGCACTCGGCAATAACAGAACTTTTATTTACTTTTACAATCCTATTTCAAAACCGCAACACATGTCTTCACATCACATCGTTCGAGACGATCAAGAACCTGCTTTAATAATTGCCAATGGTGCCGCTTGTAACCCTGAACTTTTAGGACAGTTGCTAGAGTGGTCTCCGCTTGTGATTGTATTGGACTCAGCCATGGAGCGCGTGATGGACTTGAACATAAAAGTTGATGTTTTGCTGGGCGATTTTGATCGAGATTTCAACGCAGAGCGCTACCAAACCTTGCAATACCCAATTGATATCATACATACGCCAGACCAAAATAAAACCGACCTCGAAAAAGCTTTTGATTACCTAATTGAACGCAAAATTCCTGCTGTAAATGTAGTTTGGGCCACCGGAAGAAGAGCCGATCATACCATTACGAACATTACAAACATTGTTCGTTACAAAGACCTTATCAAAATTGTAGTACTTGACGACCATTCGAAAATTTTCCTTTTACCACGACAATTCGAAAAATGGTACACGGCCAACACTCCTATTTCTCTCATTCCCGTTGGTGAAGTTTCAGGAATTCATTCCAGTAATTTGTATTATCCTTTACAAAATGACACCCTTACTATCGGGTACCGCACCGGTAGTAGCAATCACGTCGCCAAAGATGGACTAGTAAGTATTTCACACCAATCAGGCGATTTATTGTTAATGGAATGTATTGATTAGTTGTGTGGAAGTTTACAAAAAAATCTACGGTAAAAAGAAATCCAAAACAGAAACAAAAATGGTAAAAAATAATAAAATTTTGATAGTTTGTGTTTTGCTACTTGGCTTTTATTTATTCAAAAATTTCTTGTCCAAAAATATGATTTCGGGAACTTATGTTAGTAATAACAAACAAAGTTTAATTGACGGACCAAATTTTGGAGATACTTTGAAAATTTACAGTAATGATAGATTTGAAAGTCAAACTTGGGGAAATGGAAAATATAAACTAAAACATTCACTGACAGGAACTAATATTCAATTAAATTATAGATTTGAATTTGGAGAAGCTAGTTATGAAATGAATATTTATAGAAGTTTTTTTTCTAAACCCAGAATTAATTTAGACAGTGATTTAGAATATTATTTTGAAAAAATAGATTAAAATGGCTGTGCAAATTTGTCCAAAGTGTAAAACAGATAATTTTTCTTGGAATATTGATGTTAGCGAAACTACGTTGACAAAATGGAGTTGTCTACATTGCAAATATATTGCAGTCGAAAATGAAACCGATGAAAGAAAATGTCTCAGATGCAATCAAAAAACTGAAACAAAATTAAAAGATAAAATAGAAGAATTTTGGTGGTGTAGTAATTGCAACTCTACAACAAAAGTTGAATAAAAAACAAGCACACAACAGCTACTACATCGGATTTGGACAATTAGCTTTAAGGATAACTAGTTTTGTATTTAACTTCAAACTAGTTAACGAAAAATTGATTTTACTTTAGAACAGAACATCTTTATTTTCAGAATCTTTACTACAACTTTAAAATAGCATCCCTCACGATGTCATAATGACTCCACGGAATAAAATGATTGGCATTTTCAATCACAATGGCATTTAAACTTGCTGCATTGCTAAAATTTTCTTTCATAAAAGTAACATTACTAAACGGTACCAAATCATCTTTGGTCCCGTGAATGATTGTAACTCCTGATGTGATCTTAGGTAACTTTGGTTTCAAAGCGATTAAATCTTTTTTCAACCACCACAATTCATCGTTCGATGGTCGTAACGCACCCGGAATCAAATACCTTAACGGTGGCGACAGAATAACAGTGCGCCATTTTTCAGGCTTTTCAGCAGCAGGATCAAGCGAGCCTGCTAAAATAACTAAGTGTTTGTATCGCTTGGGATAATCCGCTGCTAGTTGCGCTATAACGGGTCCGCCCATCGAATGACCAATCAAGACAACCTCTTTTTGATTACTCATTTTCGCAATGAATTGGGCAATGTATTTCGACTGAACAGCTAAGTTTTCAGCCATCCCAAAATCGCTATAACCAAAACCCGGACGGTCAATGGCAATCATTCGGTATTTTTTCAGCAATAAAGTATCTTTTAAATAATCTTTGTAAGCGTTCCAACTTCCTGGCGAACCGTGAATAAAAAAAAGCGTAGGTTTCGCCCCATCACCAGTTTGAATATAATGTATTTGGTGGCCGTCTATAGTAAGATACTTATCTTGAAATTGCGTTCCGCTTTCTGTAAAAAACTGCTTTGTTTCTTTGGCATTGTAGCGCATTCGCATACACGACTGACTCATTACCACGTAACTCAAAAACAAAACGTAGACAACGTAGCGTTTTTTAAATCGGAATCGGTTCAACGTAAAATTCATTAGTGTTTTTGTTATAAAAGTAACCGTTTTTTATGGCAACTAAAAGCCTTGCCGCTACAATTTTTACACCAACTCAAAATGCTATTTTCTCTTAAACAACCGCCTAACAATTTACAAATTAGGATTGACTATCTTTGCACTGAAATTAAAAAAATGAAAGCAACAACAAGCATCCTTAAAACAAATTTACATCCTCGAAATCTGGATCGTGAAGGGTATAATTTTGAACAATTGTCGGCCGTAAATCCTGAGCTTAGCCAGCATGTATTTGTGAATGAACATCAAACACAAACCATCAACTTTAGCGATCCTCTAGCCGTAAAGGCGCTCAATAAAGCATTGCTTGCTTTTCATTTTAACATCAAAAATTGGGATATACCAGCCCAATACCTTTGTCCTCCAATTCCGGGTCGCGCAGATTACATTCATTATCTATCCGATCTTTTGGCTTCAAGTAACAACGGTGTGATCCCCGAAGGCGATACCGTACTTGGCCTTGATATTGGTGTAGGTGCCAATTGCATTTATCCTATTTTAGGAAACGCAATTTATGGTTGGAATTTTGTCAGTACCGATATTGACCTAAAAGCGATTGAAAATTGTGGTAGTATTTTGAGTGACAACCCAAAACTTGGTGAAGCCATCAGTTTGCAACAGCAAACGGAGTCTCGATTTATTTTTAAAAACATCATCACTCCCGAAGATCGTTTTACGTTTACGATTTGTAATCCTCCTTTTCATGCCTCGGCAGATGAAGCTACCAAAAGTAGTCTTCGAAAAGTGAATACACTCGAAAAATCAAAAACAAAAGAACTCGTTCTTAATTTTGGCGGACAAAATGCCGAATTATGGTGTGCTGGTGGCGAACTAGGATTTTTGACCCAAATGATTTTTGAAAGTGCCAAGTACCCAATGCAATGCTTATGGTTTACTACTTTGGTCTCTAAAAAAGAAAATCTTTACAGCTTAAACAAAACCTTACAAAAGGTAAGTGCTGTTACAGTGCGTACCATCGACATGGCTCAAGGACAAAAAACAAGTCGTATTTTGGCTTGGACATTTCACAGCGAAGCCCAACAAAAAGCGTGGAAATTTTAGTTTTTAAAAACCGTTTGTCAAATTCCTTAGTATCTTTGTGAACTAGCACTGTACCCACATGAAGTTCCAAGTAGTATCCGATTACCAGCCCAAAGGCGACCAACCTGTAGCCATTCAAAAATTAGCACAAGGTATCATTGATGGCGATCCTTTTCAAACCCTTTTGGGAGTTACAGGATCCGGAAAAACATTTACAGTGGCCAATGTAATTCAAGAAGTGCAGCGTCCGACCTTGGTTTTGGCACACAACAAAACCCTAGCGGCACAGTTGTACTCTGAATTCAAACAGTTTTTTCCGAATAATGCAGTAGAATATTTTGTATCCTACTACGATTATTATCAGCCAGAAGCTTTTATGCCGGTTACCGGAGTTTTCATCGAAAAAGATTTATCCATCAACGAGGAATTGGAGAAAATGCGTATGTCGACAACCGCTTCGCTACTTTCTGGTCGTCGTGATATTTTAGTTGTAGCATCGGTATCTTGCTTGTACGGTATCGGAAACCCAATAGAATTTCAGAAAAATTTAATTCCGCTTGAGCGAGGTCAAATGATTTCGCGAACTAAATTACTCCATCAATTAGTACAAAGTTTGTATTCCAGAACTGAGGCCGACTTTAATCCGGGCAGTTTTAGAATCAAAGGTGATACTGTTGATGTGTACCCAAGTTATGCTGACGAAGCCTACCGAGTTCATTTTTTTGGTGATGAAATTGAAGAAATCGAAAGTTTTGATACCAAAACATCTCAAGTTTTAGAAAAATTCGAACGATTGACAATTTATCCTGCCAATATGTTTGTTACCTCGCCCGATGTGCTGCAAAATGCCATTTGGGAAATTCAGCAAGATTTGGTCAAACAAGTAGATTATTTTAAAGAAATAGGCAAACATCTAGAAGCAAAACGTCTTGAAGAACGTACTAATTTCGACTTAGAAATGATTCGAGAATTGGGTTATTGCTCCGGAATTGAAAATTACTCACGTTATTTAGATGGCCGTTTGCCAGGCACAAGACCTTTTTGCTTATTAGATTATTTTCCGAAAGATTATTTGATGGTGGTTGATGAAAGTCACGTTACATTATCACAAGTTAGTGCTATGTACGGAGGCGACCGCAGCCGTAAAGAAAACTTAGTGGAATATGGTTTCCGACTTCCCGCTGCGATGGACAATCGCCCATTGAAATTTGAGGAATTTGAAGCCATGCAAAACCAAGTCATTTATGTATCTGCTACTCCAGCTGATTATGAATTACAAAAAACGGAAGGTGTTGTCGTAGAGCAAGTAATTCGTCCTACTGGATTATTAGATCCTATTATTGAAATTAGGCCGAGTTTAAATCAAATTGACGATTTAATTGAAGAAATTCAACAACGAGCCGAACAAGATGAACGCGTTTTGGTAACCACTTTGACAAAAAGAATGGCTGAAGAGTTGGCTAAATATTTAACTAAAGTTCATATTCGTTGTCGTTATATTCACTCAGAAGTAGATACTTTGGAACGAATTGAAATCATGCAAGATTTACGAAAAGGAATTTTTGATGTCCTAATTGGTGTCAACTTACTGCGTGAAGGACTTGATTTACCTGAAGTTTCTCTTGTTGCAATTTTAGATGCCGATAAAGAAGGTTTTTTACGTAGCCACCGATCTTTAACACAAACTATTGGTCGTGCAGCGAGAAACCTGAACGGAAAAGCCATCATGTATGCTGATAAAATTACAGACAGTATGCAGAAAACAATTGATGAAACCTCATACCGCAGAACCAAACAAATCAATTACAACGTTGCAAACAATGTAGTTCCGCAAGCGCTGAACAAAAAAATCGAAAGCGCATTTACCAAAAATACTTTGGTAGATTACGAACTGGGCAACAGCGCACCAATAGCCGCAGAGCCTGTAAATGCCTATTTATCGAAACCAGAAATTGAAAAATTGATTCGAGAGAAAAGAAAAAACATGGAAAAGGCAGCCAAAGAATTAGACTTTATGCAGGCAGCCAAATTCCGTGATGAAATCAAAGCATTACAAGAGCAACTTACTTAGTTGTGTTGCTCTTGAAAAATATTCAACAGAACTTCGCTCTCAATAATAGAGAAAGGTGATTTTTCCATTAATTTTAAAATACGTTTAGTCGCGTGCGGATTCAACCCCATTTTAATAGCAATTTGCTGAATGGCGGCTAATTCTTTATCATGTAAAACGCCATCACAATGCATAAGCAAAGCCAATCGATAAAATTGCTGGATGCGCATGAACTCCGATCGTATAGGAAGCTCCGGCAGTTCTTCATGAAATAGTGCTTGAAAATCAGCGGTATTAAAACCTAATTCAACAGCCACAATTCGCAAGAACTCGTATTCTCTTGGATGTAGTTTACCATCAACGGTAGCAAAAGCAATTAATTCTAAAAGTAAACTTCTCTTTTCTTCGAAAGTAGCCATCAAATTCCTATTTTTAGCTAAATTATTGTTTTTAGATCACATACACAAAATCACTTTTATGACAGTGAAATTTTTATCCGTTTGCTTGTTGTTATTATCTACAGTAATAGCTCAAGGTCAATCAAGTACCGCATCCCAACAAGTGAGTACTTTTGAAATTAAAGCGCCACAATTACAAACCACCAAAAAAATCTGGGTATACTTGCCTAAAAATTACAAAAGTTCCAAAAAGAAATATCCCGTGATGTACATGCACGACGGTCAAAATTTATTCGATACTAAAACTTCCTATAGTGGCGAGTGGAATATTGATGAAAAACTCGATAGTTTGCAAGCACAAATTATCGTTATCGGAATTGCGCATGGCAATGAAAAACGACTAGACGAACTTACGCCTTTTAAAAACGAAAAATATGGTGGCGGCAAAGCAGACGAATACCTAGAATTCATCACAAAAACACTAAAACCTTATGTTGATCAAAACTTTAGAACTAAAACCGATAAAAATCATACGCTGATTATGGGAAGTTCTTTGGGTGGACTCAACTCCTTTTATGCCGTTTTAAAATATCCTAAAATATTTGGCAAAGCAGGCGTTTTTTCACCTTCGTTTTGGTTTTCAAAAGAGATTTATTCCTTAATGGAAAGCAGTAAAAAAACGAAAGCCAAAATCTATTTTCTTTGTGGGGACAATGAAAGTCCAGAAATGGTTGCTGACCTTAGCAAAATGCAATACCTATTAAACTCTAACCGCTGTTATTGCTTAAACAGAAACGAGAAAAAAATAGTTAAAGGTGGCCAACACAACGAAAAACTGTGGAGAGATAATTTTGTAGAAGCGCTTTTATGGCTCGGCTATTAATTTTGATAATGATTGAAACACATGAAACTTTTATTGCACCAATACGATTTAAAACTCAAACATACTTTTACCATTTCGAGAAAATCAATTAACACGCAGCCTACATTAATTGTCGAATTACAAAATGAAGGTTTTTCTGGTTATGGTGAAGCTACCGCAAATCCGTACTATCAAATTACGGTGCCCATTATGGTTGAAGATTTAAAGAAGTTAGAGTCTTTTTTAGACACACTTAAACCTTGCAATCCAGAAGAATTTTGGAAGCAAGTAGCACCTTTTCTAACACATAATAAATTTGCATTGTGTGCTTTAGACAATGCGTACAATGACTGGTATGCACGATCAAAAGGTTTAAAATTATACGAATTGTGGAACTACAATACTGCAAATAATCCGCTGAGCAATTACACGATTGGAATTGATTCTATTGACAAAATGATTGCCAAAATGGAGGAGTTGCCTTGGCCGATTTATAAAATTAAATTAGGCACAGCTGAAGATTTAGCAATCGTAAAAGCACTTCGTAAACATACCAATGCCATTTTTAGAATTGATGCCAATTGTGGATGGACTGTTGACGAAACACTCAAAAATGCAAAGGAATTGCAACATCTTGGCGTAGAATTTTTAGAACAACCTTTACCTGCCAACGATTGGGAAGGTCATAAAAAAGTATATGAACACTCCGTTTTACCTATTATTGCAGATGAAAGTTGCATTGTTGAAACAGATGTAGCGAAATGTTACCAACATTTTCACGGTATAAATATCAAACTAACCAAGTGTGGCGGCTTAACTCCCGGCCGACGAATGCTAGCTGAAGCCAAAAAACTAGGAATGAAAACCATGGTGGGTTGTATGACCGAATCAACCGTGGGCATCTCCTCTATCGCGCATTTACTCCCTGAATTAGATTTTGTAGACATGGATGGCGCATTATTGCTGCAAGAAGACATCGCTACCGGAGTTAAATTAGAATTCGGCAAAACTATCTACGCTGCCACTGCTGGAAATGGTGTGCAACTTTTGTAAACTAGCAATGGCAAGCCACTATTAAAAAAAACAACCGCTAATTACTTATAAACCGTACCTTTGCTAAAAATACATACCATGACAAATAACGATATCTTCAAAAAACTTCGCGTAGCATTGATGTTGCGTGATGATCAAATAGTAGAAATTTTAGAATTAGTTGATTTTAGAATTTCAAAATCAGAATTAGGCGCTTTTTTTAGAGATGAAAAGCACGAAAATTATATGGAATGCGGAGATCAAGTGTTACGTAATTTCTTGAATGGATTGGTAATTCACTTGCGTGGAACGAAAGAAAACCCGAAGAATCCAAAAGACGTTTTAGCCAAACACAAAGCGCAAATTCCTGTGAAAGACGGTGCCGAAAACAGACCGGAATTTAAAGCAAAACCAAGAGACACGGAAGGTTCACGCGGAGATGAAGCTCCTGCTAAAGCAAAACCGGCTGCAAAAAAAACGTTCAAAAAAACTTTCGCAAAAGGAACTCCTAAAGTGCAAGTAGTTGAAAAAGTAAAATACAACTTCGGCAAAAACAAAAAATAAACCGAATGAAAACAGCGATTGTTATTGGAAGCACCGGATTGATTGGCTCTGCCTTACTACAACTTTTATTAGAGAGTGCTGATTACAGCAAAGTAATTACTTTCGTAAAAAGAGATACAGGTTTGCAACATCCCAAACTCTTGCAACATCAGATTGATTTTGATGCAACAGAAAGTTTCCAACAGTACATCGTGGGTGATGATTTGTTTTGTACTATTGGAACGACTATCAAAAATGCAGGAAGCCAAGAAGCGTTTAGAAAAGTAGATTTTGAATATCCTAAACAGTTTGCAAGCATTGCTGTAGCACAAAATGTAAAGCAGTTTTTATTGATTTCCTCGTTGAACGCATCAGCAACATCAACTAATTTTTACCTAAAAACCAAAGGTGAAATACAGGATTTTTTAAAAACCTTACCCTTTGAGAACGTTGCTATTTTGCAACCTTCGCTATTGCTTGGTCCAAGAACTGAATTTAGGTTTGGCGAAAAAGTAGGCGCATTTTTTATGAAAATATTTTCCTTTGTATTTCAAGGGAACTTAAAAAAATATAAAGCCATACAAGGCGCTACTGTCGCCAAAGCCATGTACACATTAGCGCAAAAAAATACTCAAGGTTTCCATATTTATGAATCGGACGTACTCGAAGAACTCGGCAAATAAAACTCATTTCAAATCCTGATAATCCATCAGGATTTTTTTTAACCAAAATCAAATCCTATGAAACGGCTATTCTGTTTGCTAATTATCTTTTTTACATTAAATCTTTCTGCTCAAACTAAAACAGTTGCTGATCCCGCTTTCTTTTTTGATGGCAAATTGGTTTCGCAACAAACCATTGCTTACATCGAACCCGACCTTATTGCAACCGTTAATGTTATCAAAAGAGATACAGTATTAAACAATGTACGCTTTGAAGGTCAACTTTTTATTCAATCCAAAAATCCTAAACAGTTTGACTTCATGACTTTGGAACAAATAAAAAATGAATATACCAAAGTCAAAACCAAAAGTGTGGGATACGCAATCAACGGTGAAATAATTAAAGACGGAATCGAAACGCTACAGTTAAATCGCAATTATATCTTAGAAGTCATTACAACCAACACCACCGAATTTTACAATTTAGGTTCTGGAGAAATTCAATCAGACATCATACACATTCTCGGAAAAACTGCAAAAAACATCAAGGATAAAAGGGAGCAAATTTTAAGAGATGCTCCAAAAAAAGAATAAATCTAAAAGTAAAAGCTTTTGGTTTGCGGTTTACGAACTACAACTCAACATACTACAACCTACTTTTTCACGAGCCCAATCTGGTCTTTTGGCAAACCATTTCTCAAATTCGGGTTGTTCCTCGTATGGTTTTTGAAGCACATTAAATAATTCTACTACAATTGAATAGTCTCCTTTTTCGGCGGCATCAATAGCTAATTGCGCCATATAATTACGTAACACATATTTCGGATTACAAGTATTCATTTTGTTTGCTCGCTCTTCATCTGAAATAGTTTCCTTTTGTAAGCGATTCAAATAGTTTTGCAACCATTTCTCCCACTCGGCTCGCACATTTTGAGGCAATTGTGATTCATTGTAAAATCCTAATCGAATAGTATCAAAAGCTGCTTCAACAGCGTTCTCTTTCGTTATTTTACCTACCATTCTAAAAAAGAGTGTCATGTCCGTTTCTGCTTTTTCTAATAATTGTACTAAAGTTCCAATTAAAACCAAATCATTTTCGGTATCGCCCGTTAATCCCAATTTATCCTGCATCATTTGTAAATAATCCTTTTCGTAATCGGATCGAAAAGACTCTAAAACAGCTTCTAAAGGTGCCGCTTCCTCAATAAGAGGAAATAAAGCATTTGCCAATTGATACAAATTCCACAACGCAATTTCGGCTTGATTACCAAATCGATATCTTTTGTATTGGGCATCAGTTGTATTCGGTGTCCAACCTAAGTTGTAATCCTCAAGCCAACCGTAAGGTCCATAATCAATCGTAATTCCGTGAATAGACATATTATCGGTATTCATTACACCATGCACAAAACCCACGCGCTGCCAATGAATAATCATGGTACGAGTCGCTTTTGCAACAGCACTAAAAAAGGCAACATATTTTGATACACCTTCTTCTTTTATATCCGAAAAATGGTGTTTGATGGTATAATCAGCCAATAATCTTAGACTTTCAAGATCATTGCGGGCGGCAAAAATCTCGAAGCTTCCAAAACGAATAAAAGAGGGCGCTACTCTACATACGACCGCTCCTTTTTCATAAGCAGGATTGCCATTGTATAAAATATCACGTAAAACCGGATCACCTGTCTCCATCAAAGATAAAGATCTCGTTGTAGGAACTCCTAAATGATGCATGGCCTCAGCACACAAATATTCACGTATAGACGAGCGCAAAACCGCAAATCCGTCTGCATTGCGAGAGTAAGGCGTTGGTCCGGCTCCCTTCAATTGAAGAGTGTACAACTTATTTTCATGCAAAACCTCAGTCAAATTTATAGCGCGACCATCTCCCAATTGCCCAGCCCAATTGCCAAACTGATGTCCTGCATAACACATGGCATACGGTTTAGTTCCCGGATAAACTGTTGATCCTGAAAAGACATTTAAAAACTCAAGACTGGCCAAATCAGTTTGTGATAAACCAATATTGTCTGCAACTTCAGCAACAGCATGAATTAACGCAGGATTAGTTGGCACCACTGGTTGCACGTATGAAAAACAAGCTTTTTCTACTTGACGCGGAATGTTATTTTGATCTTTATCAGCTGGTAATTCTGTAATAAAGCTATTGTGTATGTGAAGTTTCATAAACTGTTTTTTTGAATAAACAAAGGTAAATCAAAGGGCTAACAAAACACTTTCTGTTACAATTTTATTAGCAATAGTTTAGGACAAAGTAAAAGCAAAGCAAAAAAAAACCTGTTTGCCAGAGACAAACAGGTTTGTAATATATAACAAAAAATAAATTAAGAAAGTGCCGCTTGTACTTGATCAGCTGCTTCTTGAAATTCAACAGCAGATAAAATTGGCATTCCTGAATTATCAATTAATTCTTTTGCAATAGCTGCATTTGTACCTTGTAAACGAACAATTATTGGTACTTTAATTGCATCACCCATATTTTTGTAAGCGTCAACAACACCTTGTGCCACACGGTCACAACGTACAATTCCACCAAAAATATTAATCAAAATTGCTTTTACGTTTTGATCTTTTAAGATAATACGGAAAGCAGTCTCAACACGTTTTGCATCAGCAGTTCCTCCTACGTCAAGGAAGTTCGCAGGTTCAAAACCAGCATATTTAATTAAATCCATAGTTGCCATTGCAAGACCTGCTCCGTTTACCATACATCCTACAGTTCCGTCAAGGTCAACATAGTTCAATCCTACTTCTTTTGCTTCAACTTCGATTGGATTTTCCTCACGAACGTCACGCATGTCAGCATATTTTGGTTGTCTGTATAAAGCATTATCATCGATATTTACTTTAGCATCAACAGCCATAATTTTGTTATCAGATGTTTTCAAAACCGGGTTGATTTCGAACATAGATGCATCTGATCCGATGTATGCATTGTATAAAGAATCGATGAATTTCACCATTTCTTTGAAAGCATTTCCAGAAAGACCTAAGTTAAAAGCAATTCTTCTTGCTTGAAAACCTTGTAATCCTACAGAAGGATCAATTTCTTCAGTAAAAATCAAGTGTGGTGTGTGCTCAGCAACTTCTTCAATATCCATTCCACCTTCAGTAGAATACATAATCATGTTACGACCTGTAGCTCTATTCAATAAAACAGAAACATAAAATTCAGAAGTTTCACTTTCACCAGGATAATATACATCTTCAGCAATTAATACTTTGTGTACTTTTTTACCTTCAGCAGAGGTTTGAGGCGTGATCAATTGCATTCCGATGATTTGTTCTGCAATCTCTTCTACTTGCTGTAAATTTTTAGCAAGTTTAACTCCTCCGCCTTTTCCACGTCCACCTGCGTGAATTTGTGCTTTTACCACATACCAACTAGTACCGGTTTCAGTTGTTAATTGTTTGGCAGCAGCTACCGCTTCTACTGGGCTATTAGCAACGATTCCGCGTTGAATACGCACTCCGTAGCTAGCTAAAATCTCTTTTCCTTGATATTCGTGTATGTTCATAATATAGAATTTGTCTGGCTTCTGAAATTTTTTCAGATTTTAAAGTGGCACAAAAATAGCAAAATTATGTGTAACTGCTCTTTTTTTTACTAAAAAATTGGGGAATTATTAGTGATGAAAGGCTACCTAAACCGTGTCAACCAAAACAAATTTAAGCTTATGTTATAATTTTGTTATATTTTTTTATCTCAAGTTGAAAATCAGCATTATTTAGATGTTTCTGCTTGCGATTCATCTATTTGTAGACTCGAATTTTATCGAAAAAACAAATCACCTCCCTTTAAATCACGTTTTTATATTTTTCACAACGTTTTTCTGTTATTACTATAAAAAATACTCGTATTTAACCAATTTGACTAATATTCCATACTAAATATTTAATTTTGAAGAAAAAAAATTAAGCATGAAAGTTAAAGAACAAGGTCTGTATTTGCCCGAATTTGAACACGATAATTGCGGAGCAGGATTTATTTGTAATCTAAATGGAATTAAGTCGAACGATATTATTCACAAAGCACTTGACATTTTAATCAAGTTAGAACACCGCGGTGCCGTAAGTTCTGACGGACGCACAGGAGACGGCGCTGGAATTTTATTTGATATTCCTCACGCTTTTTTTAAAAAAGTCTGTGATTTCGATCTACCTGAAATAAGAGAATATGCTGTAGGAATGTTGTTTATGCCTAAAAGTGCTAACCAACTTTTATTTTGTAAAACTACTTTTGAAAAAGCCATTCAAGATCAAAACTTATCCATTTTAGGCTGGCGCACCGTTCCAGTTGATGTTACAAACTTGGGTGCAATTGCGGCCGAAAAAGAACCTAATATAGTTCAAGTTTTTGTGGGTAAAAATGGGCAAGATTTAACAGAACAAGCCTTCAATGCCAAAATGTTTGCTGCAAGAAAAATAGCAGAGCATACCGTATTAAATTCCAGAATATCCGAGAGCTATCGTTTTTATTTCTCTAGTTTTTCTACTACCACCATAATATATAAAGGTTTGTTGATGCCGGAGGACATCAGTAGGTATTACACCGATTTACTCGATGATGACTTGGTTACCCGATTGGCGCTGGTTCACCAACGTTTTTCTACCAATACTTTTCCCTCTTGGGAACTCGCGCAACCGTTTCGCTATATGTGCCACAACGGAGAAATCAATACACTCCGCGGAAACATAAGCCGCATGCGTGCCCGTGAAGAGTTGATGAAAAGTGATGTTTTTGGCGAAGACATCAAAAAGCTTTTCCCAATTATCTTGGAAGGAAAATCAGATTCTGCCTCAATGGATATGGTTATTGAATTGTTACTGATGACAGGACGTTCCTTGCCTGAAGCCATGATGATGGTTGTTCCCGAAGCTTGGGAAAAACACCAAACGATGTCTGATGACAAAAAAGCATTTTACGAATACAACGCCTGTATTATGGAACCTTGGGATGGTCCAGCCTCTATTCCTTTTACAGATGGTAACGTTATTGGGGCGCTATTGGATAGAAATGGATTGCGTCCTTCTCGATACACTTTAACCAAAAGTGGTTTCGTAATTATGTCCTCTGAAATTGGTGTATTGGATATCAAACCAGAAGATGTTGTTCAACACGGTCGATTAGAACCTGGGAAAATGTTTTTGGTCGACATGAACGAAGGCCGAATTATAGAAGATGACGAAATCAAAAATGCAATTGTAACAAAACGTCCTTACAAACAATGGTTGGATGAAAATTTATTACCATTAGCGCAAATTCCATACACCGATAATCCTATTCCTGTTGAAAATATAGATTTTGAAACCAGACAACGCTTATTTGGATATACGATTGAAGATTTAAAAACCATCATCAACCCAATGGGTGCCGAAGGAGCCGAAGCACTAAGTTCAATGGGAAATGATACTCCGCTTGCAGTGTTATCTGATCAGCCTCAACTGTTGTATAATTATTTTAAACAACTTTTTGCACAAGTAACTAACCCTCCGTTAGATGGTATTCGCGAGGAAATCATTACGGATATTAGCTTGGCAATTGGTGGCGATTATAATATTTTTGACATTGTTCCCAAACATTGTAAAAAACTAAAAATCCAAAATCCTGTTATCTCCAACGAAGATTTGGATAAAATTCGAAACATCGATCATGCCGATTTCAAGTCTGTGACTATTTCAATGTTGTACGAAATCAAAAAAGGAGTAAACGGCTTAGAGCGCGCACTTGAAAAAGCAGTACAAGCTACCTACAAAGCAGTTGCTGAAGGCTGCAATATTGTTATTTTATCAGACAGAGGTGTAAGCGAAAAAATGGCTCCTATTCCAATGTTATTGGCTTGTTCGTATATTCATCATTCGCTAAACATTCTAAAAGTTCGATCAAAATTTGGTATCCTTATCGAATCGGCAGAACCACGTGAACCACATCATTTTGCGCTTTTATTTGGTTACGGCGCAAGTGCTATAAACCCGTACATGGTTAATGAAATTATTCACAACCAAGTAAATGCAGGATTTATCACTGGCGTAAAAGCGGATTATGCCATCAAAAATTACAATAAAGCCATCGCAAAAGGGATTCTGAAAATCATGAATAAAATCGGAATTTCTACTTTGCATTCGTACAGAGCGGCACAAATATTCGAAATCTTAGGACTGAACAAAACCTTTACTTCTAAATATTTCCCTTATACTCCTTCCAGAATTGAAGGAATTGGCTTGATGGAAATTGAAAAAGAAGTTAAAAAAAGATATCAAAAAGCCTTTCCAAATTCTAAAGTCAGTAATTTACTTCCACTAGAAATTGGCGGTGTTTACAGATGGAGAAGATTAGGTGAAAAACACATGTTCAACCCAACTACAATTTCTAAATTACAGCAAGCTGTTCGTTTAAACAGTCCTGAAAGTTATAAAGAATACTCTAAAATGGTCAATGATCAAAGTGAAAACTTGATGACCATAAGAGGATTATTTGAATTCAACAACTTAGATCCTATCCCTTTGGATGAAGTGGAACCTTGGACAGAAATTGTAAAAAAATTCAAAACAGGTGCCATGTCTTATGGATCTATTAGCCAAGAAGCACATGAAAACCTGGCGATTGCCATGAATAGAATTGGTGGTAAAAGTAATTCTGGAGAAGGCGGAGAAGATCCAAAACGTTTTCAAAAAGACTTAAATGGAGACTCTAGAAATAGCGCCATCAAACAAGTTGCCTCAGGACGTTTTGGGGTTTCGATCAACTATTTGACCAACGCTCGTGAGATACAAATCAAAATGGCACAAGGAGCAAAACCTGGTGAAGGTGGACAATTACCTGGTGAAAAAGTAGTGCCTTGGATTGCCGAAACTCGAAATTCAACACCGTATGTTGGCTTAATTTCACCACCGCCACACCATGATATTTATTCAATTGAAGATTTATCGCAGTTAATTTTTGACTTAAAAAATGCCAATCGAGAAGCTAGAATTAATGTCAAATTAGTTTCTGAAGTTGGTGTAGGTACAATAGCGGCTGGAGTTGCAAAGGCAAAAGCAGACGTGATTTTAATTTCAGGATACGACGGAGGAACTGGAGCTGCTCCATTGACTTCATTAACTCATACCGGAATTCCTTGGGAACTTGGACTTGCAGAAGCACAACAAACATTGATTTTAAATGATTTACGAAGCCGAATCGTTTTAGAATGTGATGGCCAACTAAAAACGGGTCGGGATGTGGCTATTGCAGCGTTACTAGGAGCGGAGGAATTTGGTTTTGCAACAGCGCCATTAGTAGCTTCAGGTTGTATCATGATGCGAGCGTGTCACTTGAATACATGTCCGGTAGGAATTGCAACACAAGATCCTGAATTGAGAAAAAATTTCAAAGGAACGCCAGAGCACATTATCAACTTCATGTATTTTATTGCCGAAGAATTGCGAGAAATCATGGCTCAATTAGGCTTTAGAACCTTGAAAGAAATGGTTGGACAATCACAAAAACTAAATGTAAACAAAGCTATTAAGCATTATAAAGCAAGTGGACTAGATTTGTCTTCCATTTTATACAAGCCTGAAAAAGCAAAAGAAGTTCCCAATCACAATACAACAACTCAAGATCATGCTTTAGAGCACGTTTTGGATTTTGATATTATCAAAGCTGCGATTCCATCAATTTACAGAAAAGAAAAAACAAGAGTCACCTTCGATATCAAAAATACCGATCGTTCTGTGGGAGCAATTCTGAGTAACGAAATTTCAAAAATATACGGTGCGCAGGGTTTACCCGAAGACACTATTTTAGTTGATTTTACAGGATCCGCTGGACAAAGTTTTGGAGCTTTTGCAACAAATGGTTTATCTTTTAAAATTCACGGCAACTGTAATGATTATCTTGGCAAAGGGCTTTCTGGCGGAAAACTAATTATTAAAGTTCCTCCTACTGCAACTTTTAAACCCGAAGAAAACATCATTATTGGTAACGTGGCGCTATACGGTGCTATTACTGGCGAAGCCTACATCAATGGTATGGCGGGAGAACGTTTTTGTGTTCGAAATTCCGGAGCGACAGCCGTTGTAGAAGGAATTGGAGATCATGGCTGCGAATATATGACTGGAGGAACTGTAGTTGTTTTAGGAAAAACCGGAAGGAATTTTGCAGCCGGTATGAGCGGCGGAATTGCGTATGTTTTTGATCCCAACAAAAAATTTGATGCAAGAGTTTGCAACATGGAAATGGTTGGTTTGGAATCTATAGAAGAGGACGACTTCATCAAACTACGTCGTTTGATTAAAAATCACTCCCTCTATACGAGTAGCCCTTTAGCAAAAAGAATTTTAGAAGATTGGGAAAATCAAAGTCTGCATTTTGTAAAAGTAATGCCTACGGACTACAAAAAAGCATTGCAACGCTTAGCCGAAGAAAAAGAAATTAAAGAACTTATAGCATCATAGTCATGGGAAAAATAGGAGGATTTAAAGAATATTCTAGAACCGACGAAAGTAATGTTGCAGTTCCAGAAAGAGTAACAAATTACAATGAATTTACAATTCCGTTAACCAAAGATAAAATCAAAGAACAAGGTTCCAGATGTATGGATTGCGGCATTCCATTTTGCCACAGCTCGTGTCCGTTAGGAAACTTAATTCCTGATTTCAACGATATGGTGCATCAAGAGGAATGGGAAAGTGCACTGAAAATATTACAATCTACTAATAATTTTCCTGAATTTACAGGAAGACTTTGCCCTGCTCCTTGCGAAAAATCATGTGTTCTAGGAATCATTAGCGAGCCAGTTGCTATCGAAAATATTGAAAAAAATATTATTGAAAGAGGCTTTGCCGAAGGTTGGATAAAGCCACAACCACCAGAAGTTAGAACAGGAAAAACAGTTGCCGTAATTGGCTCTGGACCTGCTGGTTTGGCGGCAGCACAACAACTAAATCGTGCTGGACATACCGTTACAGTATTCGAAAGAGACAATGCCATTGGTGGATTATTGCGTTATGGAATTCCAAATTTTAAACTAGAAAAGGGAATTATTGATAGACGTATAAAAGTTTTAGAAGCGGAGGGAATTACTTTTAAAACCAATGTCAATGTGGGGGTAAATTATGAAATTTCAGAACTCAATAATTTCGATTCAGTTGTATTATGCGGTGGTGCTACAGAGCGTCGCAGTTTACCAACCAAAGGAATTGAAAGCAAAGGTGTGGTGCAGGCTATGGACTTTTTAACACAACAAACCAAAGCATTATACGGTGAATCAATTCCTGATCAAATCAAAGCAACGGATAAAAATGTTATCGTTATTGGCGGTGGAGATACCGGATCAGACTGCGTCGGAACCTCAAACCGTCATGGAGCCAAATCAGTAACAAATTTTGAGATTTTACCAAAACCTCCAGTAAACCGAAGCGAATCCACTCCATGGCCTTTTTGGCCTTTGCAATTAAAAACTTCAAGCTCTCATGAAGAAGGTTGCGATAGAAACTGGCTCATCAATACGAAGGAATTTATAGCCAATGAAGCTGGAGAATTGGTCGGCTTAAAAACCGTTGAAGTCGCTTGGAAAATGACACCTGGCCAACGCCCTGAATTAATAGAAAAAGAAGGTTCCGAAAAAATCTGGCCTTGTGACTTGGCTTTGTTAGCACTCGGTTTTACAGGTCCTGAAAAAACCTTGAGCGAGCAGTTGGGCATCAAAATTGATACCCGTAACAACTATCAAGCTACTAATTACCAAACCAATATTCCGCATATTTTCACTGCAGGCGACATGCGTAGAGGGCAATCCTTAATTGTTTGGGCAATTTCTGAAGGTCGTGAAGCCGCCAGAGAAGTAGATAAATACTTGATGGGTTATACCAACTTACCAACCAAAGGAAATGGCGATTTGCCTAGCCTATAAATAGTTTTAAACAATCACAAAATGACTGCCAATTGCTTTATGGGCAGTCATTTGATTTTTTTAGGAGGTGCCCCTTCCTCCACTATCGTTTCGGTAGCGTCGGGCTGTTCGCTTCAAGTCCTCGCCGCTTTCGTAAAAACTACAGCGTCTGTGGGCTATCCGCTACCATCCCTCACCCAAAATGAAAATTCGCTTTTTAAAACCCGATTTGTTTATAATATAACTTTTTGTTACAATTTGTTAGAATTCATATCTTCCCTTGTGGGACTAAATAAAGAGTAATAAATTTGCTCAAAATTAATAATTATGCAATCAAAAGACTTAGTACAATTAGCAGAACAATTTGGTAGTCCATTATACGTATATGATGCCGAAAAAATACAATCTCAATACAACAGATTATCCAAAGCTTTTTCAAAGGTAAAACAGTTGCGCATCAATTATGCAATGAAAGCCTTATCAAACGTTGCGATACTACAATTGTTACGAGAAATGGGTTCAGGTTTAGATACTGTTTCTATTCAAGAAGTACAATTAGGCTTGCACGCGGGCTACGAACCTGAAAAAATATTTTATACTCCAAACGGTGTTTCACTTGAAGAGATAGAAGAGGTTGCCGCTATGGGAGTTCAAGTAAACATTGATAATTTATCAATTTTGGAACAATTTGGAACAAAATATCCAAATGTACCAGTTTGCATCCGAATCAATCCTCACGTGATGGCAGGTGGAAATGCCAATATATCTGTAGGTCATATTGATAGTAAATTTGGAATTTCAGTTCACCAATTACCACATTTGGTTCGAATTGTCGAAAATACAAAAATGAACATTGTGGGGATCCACATGCACACAGGTTCCGATATTTTAGATATTGAAGTGTTTTTGTATGCAGCTGAAATATTATTTGATGCAGCTAGAAATTTCAAAAACTTAGAATTCTTAGATTTTGGAAGCGGATTTAAAGTGCCTTACAAAAAAGACGACATCGAAACAGATATTGAAGAATTAGGTAAAAAATTATCAAAAAGATTCAATGCCTTCTGCGATGAGTACGGCAAAGAATTAACATTAATTTTCGAACCAGGAAAATTCCTTGTAAGTGAAGCTGGATATTTCTTAGCAAAAGTTAATGTCGTTAAACAAACAACATCCACTGTTTTTGCAGGTATCGATAGTGGTTTCAATCATTTGATTCGTCCAATGTTTTACGGCTCACAACACCACATAGAAAACATCTCAAATCCAAAAGGGAAAGAGCGTTTTTACTCTGTAGTAGGATATATTTGTGAAACAGATACATTTGCAAACAACAGAAGAATTGCCGAAATCAAAGAAGGTGATATACTCTCTTTTAGAAATGCAGGAGCCTATTGTTTCTCTATGGCATCAAACTATAACTCTAGATACAAACCAGCTGAAGTACTATGGATGCATGGCGAAGGACATTTAATCAGAGCCCACGAAACGTTTGAAGATTTACTTAAAAATCAAATTCCGTTACCACAAGCAATAGCAGCGGTTTAAAATAGAAAATCCCATTTACGGTCGTAAATGGGATTTTTTATTTTAAACCAAAACCAATCTCGTCACAATATCTTTTTATTGCAAAAAATAATGAATCCTTAACACATTCACTAAAAGAGTTTCTTTACTTTTGAAATTGTTACAAAAAAAAACCAACGAATGAACAGAAGGAAATTTTTCAAAAACGGTTCTTTATTTGCTATAGGTGCTTCAATTTTAAATCCTTTTGAAGGTTATACAAACGAGCTAGATTTCGACACTTTACAAAATAACAAGAAAGCAAAAAATATAATTGTAATCGTTAGTGACGGAATGAGCATTGGCACACTCAACATGGCAGATATCTATCTAAATAGAAAAACAGGTAAAGGCAGTAATTGGATCCAATTGTATAAAGACAACAAAGTGACACGAGCATTGATGGACATGGCATCAGCATCATCAATTGTTACAGATTCCGCTGCAGCAAGTTCTTCTTGGGGAAGTGGATTTCGTGTTAAAAATGGCTCCTTAAATGTCGGTGTAAACGGAGAAGAATACATTCCAATCTGGCAAAAATTCAAAAAAGCAGGAAAAATGGCAGGATGTGTTACCACTGTTCCTATAACACATGCTACTCCTGCGGGTTTTTGTGTTGCTTCAAAAAGTAGAAACAGTCAAGAAAGTATTGCTGAAATGTATCTTGACTTAAAGTTTGACATCATGATGGGCGGCGGAAATAACTATTTCTCATCAGATAGCCGAAAAGACAAACGTGATATGTACAAAGAGTTTTCAAAAAATGGATTTTCTGTTGTAAAAAATAAAAGTGAAATGTTTGCTTGCGATAACAGTAAACCAATACTTGGGGTTTTTTATAACGACGGCCTACCCTATTCCAAAGACAGAGAAAACAGTAAAGAACTTACTGCAACCATTCCAACTCTAGCGGAAATGACAGAACGTGCCATTGCTAAAATGAAAGATCATTCTAACGGTTTTGTACTGCAAGTTGAAGCAGGAAAAGTAGACTGGGCAGCACATGGAAATGATATTACTGGATTACTTTATGATCAAATAGCTCATGATGAAGCCTTAAAAGTTGCTATTGATTTTGCTGAAAAAGACAAAAACACATTAGTAATTATCACTACAGATCATGGGAATGCAAATCCCGGAATAATCTATGGAAAGGATGCAAATGAAAATTTTGATTCAATCCAAAATTACAAACAAACTAACGATTGGATTTTAAATGGAATTGGCCAAGAAACATCCGTATCACAAGTAATTGAAAGAATTGAATACGCCAATAAAACTATTTTAAAAGAAGACGAGGCAAAGGAAATTTTGAATTATTATTCTAATTTAAAACTAGAGGATGGACTCTATAATCCAAAACATTTACCTTTCAAGACACTATCTGATATTCAAAAAAAACACAATTCGGTAGGTTGGATAAGTATGGATCATTCTGCAGATTATAGTGAGCTAGCCATGTACGGACCCGGAAGTGATTTACTAAAACCTTTTATAAAAAACACCGACTTGCATTATTTAATGCTAGAGGCTGCTGAAGTAGAAAACAAATTTTAAAAACAACCATAAAATTAAAAAACTTCTCTCTTATTAAAAAGAGAGAAGTTTTTTAGCTTTGAAAAAGGTTTTAAATGCTTTATTTTTTCCCTAAAAGTGTTTCCAAAACTTCAGATTCAGTTCCATTAGGAAATGGAATTTTCAACATTTGAGAAAGCGTCGGTGCTATTTGAGTGATATATTTTTTAGTGTGTAATTCTCCTTTAGGTACATGCCATCCATAAAAAAGAAGCGGCACATGAGTATC
Source organism: Flavobacterium erciyesense (assembly GCF_018069925.1). GTDB lineage: Bacteria > Bacteroidota > Bacteroidia > Flavobacteriales > Flavobacteriaceae > Flavobacterium > Flavobacterium erciyesense. The sequence goes on from NZ_JAGPXB010000020.1 coordinate 30,978, forward strand.
ATAACTATTTGGAGATCCATGTGTTGTACCTGTTGCCTGGTATTCCATATAGCCAGTCTTATCTAAAATCACTAACTCACCATTCTGTTTGGGGTCATAACCTTTAGCTATAAAACTTAAAAAATAATCATCACCTGATGAAGCTAAGATTTCTTCCTCAGTATAAACCCTTTTGATATGCTCTTGTGTCATCAAAAAGCTTTTAAAGCTCTCTTTTACTTTTGTTAATTCTAAACCTTTTTGTTTTACCAAATCCATATTAAAAAACACATTAAAATTAGAATAGTCCAAGATAAGGTCTACACCAAAAGTTTCATTTGAAAATTTCTTTAAGGACTCCACAAAACCTTTAGTAGGTATGTTTTTTACATTGTATTTATTATCCTTCAAATAATTTGGATTTTCTGCCCCAGCATGATCAGCAGTTAAAAAAACTAAATAATTATCTTTTCCAACTGTCTTGTCTAAGTAATTTAAAAACTGTTCTAAATTTTGATCAAGACGTAAATAAGTATCTTGAAGCTCTATAGAACGAGGTCCAAAAGTGTGACCAACATAATCTGTTGAAGAAAAACTAACCGTTAAAAAATCAGTTATATCATCTTTTCCTAACTCTTCTTTTTCAATAGCCTTCATAGCTAATTCTGCCAAAATATCATTCCCAAAAGGGGTAGTACGTAAAACATCCGCACCTTTTTCTTTATAGATCTTAGCTAAATCATAAGGAAAAACAGGACCATTTGCTTTATCTAATTTCCCCTCATAGGGGTTATCATCAGCTAAACTTTCATTGTAGCTAGCTAGCGGCTTCAATAAATTCCAACCTTTATTGATATAGTTCATATACCTTTTTTCTTGATTGAATTCAGTAACCCAACTTGGCAAATTTCCACCATAAAAAGTACTTGAAATAAAAGAACCTGTTGAACTATACCAAAATGCCCAATTTGCAAAGTGCCCTGCTGGTAAAATAGCACCACGATCTTTAATACTCAATCCGATTACCTTACCTTTAAAATTAGTTGCCATACGCAATTCATCAGTAATAGTCGTACTTAAAAGATTTTTTGGTGACATTGCACCCTCTTTATCTGTACCATCACCTACCGTTTGAACAGATGCATCATCTGTACAATACATATCTTTCCCCGTCGCTTTATTAAACCAATCATTTCCAACAATACCATGCGTTGATGGAGTGGCACCGGTATAGATACTGGCGTGACCTGGAGCAGTATAAGTTGGCACATAATTATAATGCATATTATGAAAAGTATATCCATTATTCATTAATCTTTTAAATCCATTAGGAGAAAAATCATCTGAAAAACGATATAAGTACTCCATTTTCATTTGATCTACTACTATTCCCACTACCAATTTTGGGCGTTGCTGAGCTTGTGAGTTTAAAGACATAATAATTGTCAAAAACAAAATAATTCTCTTCATATTCTATATTTATATTTTAAACAAAAATACAATATAAAGTTTAAACCAACTCTTTACAACTACCTAATGATACTAATTTAATAAATTATTAATCCGATAATAAATTATAAGATAGATTCCATAATAAATAGAACGATACTTTAAAATACAATTCCTCTTGAAAGTGCCTTTAGAGAGCTTACTAAAATAAATTTTAAGAATATCCAATATTTTTAAAGTTCTCAAAATTTAAACAAAAAAACCCTAGAACTTTAAAAGTTGCAGGGTTTATTAAAGTACTCAGAGCGGGACTTGAACCCGCACGAACATTGCTGTTCACTGGATTTTAAGTCCAGCGTGTCTACCAATTTCACCATCCGAGCGATGTTTGTTGTGGTACCTCCAGGGATCGAACCAGGGACACATGGATTTTCAGTCCATTGCTCTACCATCTGAGCTAAGGTACCTTACTTAATGAAGTAAATGC
>NZ_JAGPXB010000021.1 GCF_018069925.1 Flavobacterium erciyesense
TAAAAACCAAAGTTGTTTCTTCAACTTGTTTGTGTCCGTCGAAGACTTGCAGAACAGCACTTACCTCTCCTGCCCAAATACAAGTAGTTCCTTTAGGGCAACGCGAATCACTTTCAATCGTTTTTAAAACAAATTGAAACCCTTTTTTACTGCGACACACTTTTTGCTTGACAGTGATTACCTTTAGTTTAGCAGGCTTTAGGCTTTGAGCCAAAACTAAACTGCTAATCATCATAAAAAGGAATAGAATTGACTTTTTCATTTGTATTTATAGATTTGGTTCCTATGTAAATGTAGAAAACATTTAGCTCATTTTTTAAACCATTAAGAGCATTAAGATTCAAAAAGCCAAATGACACTTAATTTTCTAACCTAATGCCACATCCAATACCATCATCACAATAAATCCACCTATGAAACCTAAAGTAGCGATATCAGTATTTTTATCCTGTTGGGTTTCTGGAATTACCTCTTCAACAACCACAAAAATCATTGCGCCTGCGGCAAAAGCCAAAGCATAAGGTAAAATAGGGGTGAAAAAAGTAACAGCAAAAGCACCTAAAACAGCCGCAACAGGCTCCACTAAGGCAGATGACTGTCCGTAGAAAAAACTTTTCCAGCGGCTCATTCCCATACGTCGTAACGGCATTGCAACAGCAATTCCTTCGGGAAAGTTTTGAATCCCAATCCCAATTGCGAGTGTCAAAGCTGCTCCTATAGAAGCCTCAGGAATTCCGGCAGCAACACCACCAAACAAAACACCAACCGCCAAACCTTCGGGAATATTGTGCAGCGTAATTGCAGATACCAATAATGTGGTGCGTTGCCACGGCGACTTTACTCCTTCGGAAACTTTAAAATTAATGTGTAAATGAGGCAATACTTTGTCTATCCCAAAAATGAAAAGTGCACCAAGCGAAAAACCAAAAGCTGCAGGAATTACCTTTGCAAAACCTTCTCCGCCTGTCATTTCGATTGCTGGCGCCAATAAACTCCAAAAACTGGCTGCCACCATTACACCACCCGTAAAACCAAGCATACCATCAAGGACGGTCCGGTTCATAGTTTTGAATAAAAAAACAAACGAAGCACCTAATGCAGTTAAAAACCAAGTAAATAAACTGGCATAGAGCGCAGCCAAAATAGGATCAATACTGGTAAAATAATCAACTAACGATTCAAACATAATTATTGAATATAAATGTTACTAGCAATTTTATGAGATACGGTAATTTCATTCGAGCCCACACGAATGCGTAAAGAAGCATCGAAACTTTCTTTTTCTATAATTTCCATTTGAGAACCCAAAGCAATTTCTTGTTTGTCGAGGTATTTTAAAAAATCAGAGGAAGTATCTTTTACACCCACACAAATTCCGATTCTACCTTTTTCACATTCAGAAAGCAGTTGTTTTTCTATTTTAAGAATACGTCCCTGAGCATCTGGAATTGGGTCACCATGGGGATCTTCGGTTGGATTTCCTAAAAAATCATCCAGTTTATTGATGAGCTTTTCAGATTTGATGTGTTCTAATTGCTCCGCTAATTCGTGCACCTCATCCCAAGCAAAATCGAGTTTTTCGACTAGAAATGTTTCCCACAGACGGTGCTTTCGAACAATCATCTTAGCTGCTAACTTTCCTGTATCAGTTAGTGAAACTCCTTGGTACTTGATGTAATTGATGCAGTTCTTTTCGGCTAATTTCTTTAGCATATCAGTGACAGATGATGCTTTGGTGTTCATCTTTTCGGCGATAGCATTCGTACTCACTGCAGCATCTGCAATAGCAGAAAGATGGTATATCGTTTTTAAATAATTCTCTTCGGATAAAGTCATAACAAACAATTAACGCATGGCAACAACTTTTTTGCTCAAATGCATAAAAAGCACAAAACCTATGTAATGACAAACTTACACAAAAAAGTTAATATAAAAAATATTTTTAGACAAGTCTAAACTATAAAGAACAAGTTGGGCAAAGACCTGATAAGGTGAAATTAAAATCGTGTACCAAATAATTATCAGGAAGACTAAATACGGGCTTCACCTCATCAAGGCAAGTCACTGCCAGACATTTGGTACAACTGAAATGTATGTGATTGTGCGTATGAGAATGTTTTACGTCATGATCGTGCTCATGCTCATGATGGCAACTTGCATACTTTATGGTACCGTCATGATTTACAATTTTATGAATCACATCCTCGGATACCAAACGATCCAAAACACGGTAAATAGTAACCCGATCGCATACGTTTTGGCTTAACGCCTGAATTTCGGTATGTGATAAAGCCACGGATGCGTTTTTTATGATCTCTAAAATGGTTGTTTTTGCTGTGGTATTGCGGCTTGCTTTCATATTTTAAAATATATTAATGCAACATTGTTGCATTTAGATAAAAACCATACATTTGCAACTTTATTGCATTAATCAAAGATACAAGAAAATGAAAAAATTAACAGCCTTAGCTCCAGATTTTTTGGGTGTAACTAGCGCTATTTTGTGTTTAGTCCATTGTTTAGCATTGCCTATACTGAGTATGTTTCCAGTAATGGTCAATCACAATCCCTATTTTGATTTACTATTTGCCTGCATTGGCCTTTGCGCAGCCATACCCGCACTGCGCGACGGGAAGACGATTGTTGCAGTCCTTTTAACCAGCTCACTCGCCCTTCTATTCCTAAGTATTTTATTGGAAATCATTTTTAAAATCGAAACCCCACTAATTTACATTGGCGCTTCAGGAATCATAGCGGCACACTTACTAAATTTTATAAACCAAAAACACACATGAAAAAATTACCCGTAACTGTATTATCTGGTTTTCTCGGAGCCGGAAAAACAACCTTGTTGAATCACATTCTTCATAATAAAGAGGGCTTAAAAGTTGCTGTAATCGTAAACGATATGAGCGAAGTTAATATTGACGCCAATTTGGTCAAAGCCGAAAATACCTTATCCCGTACAGAGGAACGATTGGTCGAGATGAGTAATGGTTGTATTTGTTGCACCTTACGAGAGGACCTCATGATCGAAGTGGAAAAACTGGCCAGGGAAGATCGCTTTGATTACCTATTGATAGAAAGTTCGGGTATTAGCGAACCCATTCCAGTAGCTCAAACTTTTTCTTTTATTAACGAGGAAGAAAATATTGATTTATCTCATTTCAGCTACATAGATACGATGGTTACCGTAGTGGATGCCTTCAATTTCTTTAAAGATTTTGGTTCTGACCAAACCTTACAAACACAGAATTTATCTGATATTGAAAATGATAACAGAACCATCGTGAATTTACTAGTAGACCAAATTGAATTTGCAAATGTTATCATTCTAAACAAAACAGATTTGGTAAACGACAAAGAGCTCAAAACTCTAAAAGCAACCTTGCGTAAACTAAATGCAGGCGCTACATTGATAGAGTCACAGTTCGGACGAGTTCCTTTAAACGCAATTTTAAACACCCAATTGTTTAATTATGAAGAAGCTGAGACATCTGCAGGCTGGATTCGTGAACTAGAAGGATTTCATACCCCAGAAACAGAAGCATACGGCATCAATTCTTTCGTTTTTAGAGAAGAGAAACCTTTTCACCCAGACCGATTGTGGGAATTTCTTTTGGAACAATTTCCCCAATCTGTTATCAGAAGTAAGGGTCTTTTTTGGATTGCATCACGAGCAGACCAAGCCATCAATTGGAGCCAGGCAGGTGGATCCAGAAAGGCCGAAGAAGCTGGAGTATGGTGGGCAAGTATGCCTCTTGGCGAAAGATTAACCTTCGGAAATTTTGTAGAATTTCAAGATGTGATCGAAGAACGATGGACAGCAACGTTTGGCGATCGACTCAATGAACTCGTTTTTATTGGAATTGAAATGGACAAGGAGGCGCTACATACGCTCTTGCAAAACTGTATTTGTACTGATGAAGAAATACAATCACTTAAGCAAGGCACTTTTTTAGCTGCAGATTCCTTTCCATTGGCAAGAACAGCAACGCCTACAGCAACTTATGCAACTATGACTTAGCAATATTATTTCTTGAAAAAGGAGGGCTTTTGTTTACCATTTCACTTAAAAAAACTGTTTACAAAATATTTATTGCAACATTGTTGCGTTATTAAAAATAATAAATATATTTGCAACACAATTGCATTAACGAAATAGAAAATTAAACACCTTACTTCATGAACAATCGAAAGCAGCACTTTTTCAAATTTTTCGCCCTCGTTTTTTCGGCCTTAGTACTTAACTCCTGCTCCAATACTGACGATGTGGTTGCACCTACGAATGAAGGAGAGTTCATCACAACTGTTAGGTTACAATTTGTACCAACCACTGCTGGAAAAACCATTGTACTTGAGTACAAAGACCTTGATGGCGAAGGAGCTAATGCACCACAAATTAGTATTAGCAGTCCTTTTGAGCGATCTAAAACCTATAATGGTAGCATAACATTTAGAGACGATCTAGCTATACCGGCAATAGATATTACACCTGAGATAATAGCTGAAGCTACCGAACACCAAATGTTTTTTCAAACAACAGGTACATTGCAACCCTTTAGCTATTCTAAAAATCCAAGCAATTTTGATAAAAATGGGAAACCCCTAGGGCTCGAGTTTACATTTACCACGACCACTGCAGCAAGTGGCACTTTGAGAGCCAGCTTACGACACGGACCGAACAAAAATGCCTCAAATGTGGCTCTAGGCGACATTACCAATGCCGGTGGCGCAACAGATATTGAAGTTGATTTTCCAATCACAGTAGAATAGTAATTTTTAAAACTAAATAAAAAACAATAATGAAAAAATCTTTAGCCTATTTAGCAACGTTTGCAACTCTTGCTCTAGTCACACAATCCTGCTCGAATGACGACAACAACGATACAGTAGTTGACGAAAGCACAACTGAATTCAAACACCTACGCGTTTTAATTTCAGATGAAACCACAACAGCACTAACCTTGGTAAATCCACTACAAGGAAACAGCATTTCATTTGAAGCAAAACACCCTAAATCAGCTTTGTACACGAGTGCTTCTGGCCGTTTTGCAGGCATCATTCACCGCGAAAACAACTTAACAGAAACTTTCGATACTGGACTAGAGTTTCATGGTGATCATGTTGACATAAAAGGAACACCAAAATTTGGTGCACTAACAGGTATTTCATCAAAGCCAACACACTTTAAAAGTAATTTTGGAGAAATCCTAACCTTCAATGATGGTGATGGTACCTTAACAGTGGGTCTAGAGTCAGAAATCCACAAAAATGGCGCTACAATGAAAACCATTACCACCGGATTAAGAGCGCATCATGGTGCTATGGCTGTTTTTGCGAATGGCACATATGCTATTACTGAAAAAGACAATTCTATTCCTGGAACACTTCCTGAGCGAGTAAAAATAATTGACAAAACTGGTAAAGAATTATTTGCCTCTACTATTGCAACCAAAGGAATCCATGGCAATGCAGCAGATGGTGATCAAGCTGTTTTTGGTTCGTCAAGCGGGATTTTGGTGGTAAAAAACAATGGAGAACAAAGTTTAATTCCACATCCTGAAGGTTTTGGAACTGCATGGTTTGGAACAATACTTGAAACCAACACCAAAGGCAAATTTGTTGGGTATACCGCTGCAAAAGGCGCGTACTTGATCGATGTTATTGCTAAAACAGTTAAACCAATAATTGAAAATACCGATATCATGCAATGTAAAGTAAGCTACGACAATAGTAAACTTGGCATCTTATTGCATTCAGGAAATTTTATTTCGTACGACTTAAATACACTCACTGTAGCTGCAACTGAAAGAAATATCATTGCGCCAACTTTAAAAACAGCAACGCAAAAACCACAAATGGAATTCACGCAGCGATTTGTTTATATCACTGCACCTGCAACGGGCGAATTATGGATGGCCAACATTAAAAATAATAATGACATTAAAAAAATAAAAGTATCAAACACACCATTTCGTCTCACTTTAATGGGATTCGAAAACAATGGCGACCATTAAATAAGTTTATAAATCCCTATAGTTTTGGTTAATTTGGGGGAACTAAGCGGTTTGTTTTTAAACAAATCGCTTTTTTAATAAATTATTTTTTAGCTTTGTCTAAATTTATATTTTTATAAAATGAAAAATACAATTGTAATAAGCATGCTGTTGCTATTTTTTATCGGCTACAGCCAAAACAAAAAAAGCGTCTCGGGTAAGATAACTTCTAACAACCAACCGATACCTGGCGCAACAGTTTCCTTGCTAAAAACCACTTTCGTCACTCAAACCGATAGTTTAGGACAGTATTTTTTTTCTGAAATTCCAAATGGTAATTACACCATTCAAGTAATAGCAAACGGTTTTCAAACAAAAAACAAAAACGTCAACATAAAAGATGAGCAAGAAATTATACTTAATTTTGCACTTGAAAATACTGAAAATCAACTAGACGAAGTAGTAGTTTCAGGCACACTTAAACCCGTAAAAAGGTTAGAAAACCCCGTTCCTGTTGAGATTATTTCGGCTCCTTTTTTAAAACAAAACCCAACCAGCAATGTCTTGGATGCCTTACAAAACGTAAATGGTTTACGACCTCAAAACAATTGCAATGTGTGTAATACGGGTGACATTCGCATTAACGGACTTGACGGCCCTTACACCATGGTCACTATTGACGGGATGCCTATTGTGAGTGCTCTCGGTACTGTTTACGGGCTTTCAGGCATTCCAAATGCCATGATTGATAAAATAGAAGTGGTCAAAGGCGCGGCATCTACACTGTATGGCAGCGAGGCAGTAGGCGGTTTAATTAACATTATTACTAAAAAACCGTTCGCAGTTCCTTTATTTACAGCCGATGTTTTTACTACATCTTGGCTCGAAACGAATGTTGACCTTGGTTATAAAACCAATATTGGCTCCAAGGCTACAGCCCTATTTGGTGTAAATTATTTCACTTACAACAATCCCATTGACAACAACAATGACAATTTTACCGATGTTTCTTTGCAAAACAGAGGTTCTTTTTTCTCTAAAATAAACATCAACAGAGCTTCTAAAAAAGAGTTTAGCCTTGTATCTCGTTACCTTTATGAAGATCGCTGGGGCGGAGAAATGCAATGGAACAAGAGTTTTAGAGGCGGAGACCAAGTGTATGGCGAAAGCATTTACACTTCGCGCTACGAATTTCTAGGGAAATACGAGCTTCCCGTAGCCGAAAAAATGTTCTTTCAATTTTCGGTTATTGGTCATGACCAAAACTCCGTTTATGGAAATGCTACTTTTTTGGCCAATCAGAAAATAGCATTTGGCCAATTCATTTGGGACAAAAACTGGAGCAACCACTCGGTTCTTTTTGGTACGGCACTTCGATATCAATTTTATAATGACAACACGCCCGCAACGGCAACAGCGAATCATTCTAAAATTTACAGTGCTTTTGCTCAAGATGAAATCACCCACAACGAAAAAACCAGCACACTAATTGGCTTACGTTATGATTACAATGACAATCACGGCTCCATTTTTACACCTCGTTTTGCATTTAAATTCAAACCAACGCCAACAGATATCTTACGATTCAATTTTGGAACGGGTTTTAGAATCGTAAACCTTTTTACCGAAGATCATCAAGCTTTGTCTGGCGCTCGAGAAGTCGTGATACAATCTAATTTAAAACCAGAAACCTCATACAACCTGAACTTAAATTATCTGAAAAAATTCAAATTGACCAATGCGGGCGTACTTAATCTTGAACTTGCGTCTTGGTACACTTATTTCACCAACCGAATTTTTGCAAATTACGACATCAACCCGAATCAAATAATTTATGATAATTTAAACGGCAACTCCACTATTTTCGGACTCAGCGCCAATGCTGATTGGGTTAGCCCGTTTGGACTCAAAGCTAACATTGGGACTAGCTACTTTGATGCCATGACAACACAAGACGGTATTAGTTTGAGACCATTATTTACAGAAAGATACAGCCTAAACTGGGGCTTAAGTTATGATATTTCAAACTGGTTTTTATCTTTTGATTTTACAGGAAATCTAACTGGACCCATGCGTTTGCCTTTGCTAAGCGAACTTGATCCACGTCGTGAAATTTCTAAACCATACAGCATTCAGAATATACAAATGACTTTCAAAAAAATTCATAATCTAGAGTTGTACACTGGTGTCAAAAACCTACTTAATTGGACACCCAATCGCGGTAATCCCTTCTTAATAGCCCGCGCCAATGATCCTTTTGATTCCAATGTACAAGTTGACAATTCGGGAGCGGTAATCCCTACGGCTGATAATCCATTCGCACTCACTTTTGACCCTACTTATGCGTACGGACCCAATCAAGGAAGACGTTTTTTTATAGGTCTGCGATATCATTTTGATTAATTTTTTGGTCTTAAAGTTGTATTTTTGAGCCATGAAACACTACGACTATATTTTTACTGGCGCGGGACTATCGGCTTTAATGACAGTTTACAAAATGATTCAATCAGGATCGTTTGCGGATAAAAGTATTTTGTTACTGGATGAAAACTCCAAAAAAACCAATGATAGAACCTGGTGTTTCTGGAAAACAACCGATTCACTTTGGGAACCAGCTATTTCTAAAAAATGGGATTCGGCTTTGTTTGCCAATGCAGCTTTTCGCAGGGATTTAGACTTGCAACCGTATCACTACAATATGGTGAAAGGACTTGATTTTTACAACCAAGTTTTTGATTTGCTTTCGAAACAAATAAACGTCACTTTCTTGAATCAGAAAGTCTTGACTATTGAAGAATCCGAAACTATAATTTTGGTACAAACAGAAAGCGAATCTTTTTCGTGCGCGAAATTATTCAATAGTATTTACCACAGACAAAAGGCAGAAAATCAGAAAAAATATCCTGTTCTACAACAGCATTTTATAGGTTGGTTTATCAAAAGTGAGCAAGCTGTTTTCAATAATGAGCAAGCCACGTTCATGGATTTTTCGGTAGCACAAAAAGGAAATACTCGTTTTATGTACGTGTTGCCCACTTCAAAAACCGAAGCTTTACTGGAATACACTTTGTTTTCGCACCAACATTTAAAAAAAGAGGAATACGAAAACGAAATCCAACAATACATTCAAAAACTAGGGATTACGAACTATGAAATTGTTGAAAAAGAACAAGGCAGCATCCCGATGACGTGTTATCCTTTTTGGAAATCGAACACTAAAAACGTCATCAACATTGGTACTTCTGGCGGTTGGACCAAGGCAAGCACGGGTTACACTTTCAAAAATTCTGATAAAAAATCAACTGAATTGGTTGCCTTTTTACAAAGAGAAACCGACTTTACTAAATTTCATAAAAAAAACAAATTCTGGTTTTATGATTTGCTGTTGTTAGACATTTTAGACCGCAAAAACGAATTGGGTTCGCACATTTTTTCTTCGATGTTCAAAAAAGGAAATCCAGCGGTGATCTTTAAATTTTTGGATGAAGAAACTTCACTAAAAGAAGATATTCAGGTGATTTTAAAATGTCCGAAAATGTTGTTTATCAAAGCCATTTTTCACGTGGCCGCCAAAGCCCTAAAATAACAATCAAACTATAACAAAACTTTATAATTGAAGTTCTGTTCTTGAATGTAAACTTTGTAACTTTGCAGGACTTAATTACTAATGATTTAAAATAAAAGATATGTATCCAGAAGAAATGGTAAAACCAATGCAAGCAGAACTTACTGCAGCAGGTTTTCAAGATTTACATAGTGCCGAAGCAGTAGAAAACGCATTAAAAGCAGAAGGAACAACGCTTGTAGTTGTAAACTCGGTTTGTGGTTGTGCTGCGCGTAATGCACGCCCAGGAGCAAAAATGAGTTTAGAAGGTGGTAAAAAACCAGATCAATTAATTACTGTTTTTGCAGGAGTTGATAAAGATGCAGTTGATGCTGCAAGACAACACATGTTCCCTTTTCCACCATCATCGCCAAGTATGGCTTTGTTCAAAAACGGAGAATTAGTGCACATGCTAGAGCGTCACCACATTGAAGGTCGCCCAGCAGAACTAATTGCTGAAAACCTAAGAGACGCTTTCAACGAGTATTGCTAATACCTGTCAAAGTATAGAATTTAAAACCACGTTTCGGCGTGGTTTTTTTATTTGGAGCGGTTCAATTCGTTGATTCTCTTGACTATTATCAAGTATTATGGTTCAATTTTTTTGACAAAATAGAAAACGATATAACAAAAAAATAAGTAATTTTAGACACATTAGGAATAATTAAACATAAATAAGCTATGATATCCGCAGAAACGGCAAATGAGTCTCTAAAAAAAATTGAAAATCTTGATCTAATATTAAATAAATTATCTGTTCACTACTCAGAAGTTAAAAAAATTGCAATTTCAAGAGAAGACATTTTTGATGCAATATTCCTTTCATTAAAAGATAAATTTGAATGGGAATACCCTCTTGATTTTTGGGATTTAGAAATTAAATATGAAGAAGCAAAGAATATAATATCTAACTTTGATTTTAAAACTGTACTTTTTAAGATAGCTACAGATGAGGACATTATACCAAAGGACTTATTGACTCACTATAAAGTCAAGATTAAATCAAAAGGTTTAATCTGGCTAATCCATAAAAATGATGCGGATCCTTTCCCTTCATTACCTCATGCACATGAATATAATAGCGGTATAAAGTTGGATTTTAAAAATGGTAATTGTTACCGAAAGAAAGAGCTTATTTTTACAATAAAAAAGAAAGACTTACTCGAAATACGAAAACAAGCTAGTAAAAATTTTGACTTGCCTGATCTACAGTATTAGACAAACTCTTCTAAAATCAATCATTTCAAAAGAGATTACTTTCAAAAGTCAGCCAACAAAAATAACTATTTTATTCTACTAAACTTGTCACTCTGACTAACGAAGGATCTCATTAGGTTGCTCAACAAATAAAGATTCTTTCTTCGTCAGAATAACAAAATTACCGCAAAAATAATTCGTACCACAATATGTCACTCTGACGAAGGAAGAGTCTCCACAAATTGCTCACCAATCAAAGATTACTCCGCTGATTCTCTAGCACTCGAGTCTTCGTTCCTAAGAAAGATAAAATAATTGCAAAATGCCTTTTTAACCAAAACTCCCCTAGCCCAGATTGCAGCGGCATCCTCTTGTTGTAGCGATAGCGAAAACAAGAGATATAGCGGAAAGCTGGAAATAGCTCCAAGAAAAACAAACCATTGAGACTTTAAGAAAAACTAAGCATCTATTTATTGATTGCAAACCTTAGTCCCTTCAAAACTTTGCGCCTTTGGACCTTTTTGACTACTTTTGCAAAAAATACATTTCTCACTTAAACTGTTTATAGCATGCAACTGTACAACACCTTAAGCGCAGAGGAAAGAGCCATCATGATTGATGATGCCGGAAAACAAAGACTCACTTTGTCGTTCTATGCTTATGCGCAAATTCAAGATCCCACTCAATTTCGTAATGATTTATTCCGCGCTTGGAATCCTTTGGATGTTTTAGGCCGAATTTATGTAGCCAAAGAAGGAATCAATGCACAATTATCATTGCCTGCCGATAATTTTTATGCCTTCAAAGATACCGTTGAAGCGTACGATTTCATGAAAGGGATGCGCTTGAATATTGCGGTAGAGCATGACGATCACTCGTTTTTGAAACTAACGATTAAGGTGCGTGACAAAATTGTTGCCGATGGTTTGAACGATGAAACTTTTGATGTAACCAACATAGGTGTGCACCTAAAAGCGAAAGAATTCAACGAAATTCTAGATGATCCTAACACAATTGTAGTCGATTTTAGAAACCATTACGAGAGTGAAATTGGCTATTTTAAAGGCGCTATCACTCCTGATGTAGATACGTTTAGAGAGTCGTTGCCAATTATTAATGAGCAATTAAAAGACTTTAAGGAAGATAAAAACTTGGTGATGTATTGCACGGGCGGCATACGTTGCGAAAAAGCATCGGCTTACTTTAAACACCAAGGTTTTAAGAATGTTTTTCAGCTGGAAGGTGGTATTATCAACTACGCCAAGCAAATAAAAGAAGAAAATCTAGAGAGCAAATTTATAGGTAAAAACTTTGTCTTTGATCACCGCTTGGGAGAACGCATTACAGATGATATTGTTTCGCAATGCCATCAATGTGGTGCGCCTTGTGATGTACATACCAATTGTGAAAATGAGGGTTGCCACTTGCTTTTTATTCAGTGTGATTCTTGCAAAGAAAAAATGCAAGGTTGTTGTTCGGTTGAATGTGTGACTGTAATTCACTTGCCTGAAGAAGAGCAAAAAGCCATTCGCAGAGGAATAAAAAACGGAAATAAGATTTTCAAAAAAGGAAAATCAGATAAGTTACTTTTTAAAAACAATGCCGATCCGTTAGCAGCTATTCCCGACTTGAGTGAATTAGCAAAAAGAAAGCCGATTGCAAAAAAAGCCGTAAAAATCAAGAAAGAATATTTGGGTAAAGGCGCTCACTTTTTCCCAAAATCCAACATTGGTCAGTTTTTAATTGAAGAAAATGAATTGAAAATTGGCGATAGTGTAATGATAAAAGGCAGCACTACCGGAGAACAAATTTTAACCATTGAGGAAATGATGGTGAACGGAACGGCGCAACAAAAAGCTATTGCTGGAGATACTTGTACTTTCAAATTACCTTTCAGAATTAGGTTATCAGACAAACTATACCGCATTGTAGAGTAACTCAACTGCCGTAAAACAAACAAAACCAACCCATTGCAACTCCATTTGCAGTGGGTTTTTTAGTATAATTTTATGAGTGATTGCGCCAAATTGGCGTTGTTGCATAAAATTAAAAAATACTATCTTTACAAATTAAACGTTTTAAGAACTTAAGTTGTGCTTGTCACAACACTACATATACGATTATGGCATGTACAAGTTGTTCAACCTCTGATGGTGGCGCACCAAAGGGTTGCAAAAATAATGGGACTTGCGGCACCGATAGCTGCAATAAATTGACGGTTTTTGATTGGCTTTCGAATATGAGTTTGCCTAACGGCGAAGCCCCTTTTGACTGTGTCGAAGTACGTTTCAAAAACGGTCGTAAAGAATTTTATCGCAATACTGAAAAACTTACTTTGAGCATTGGTGATATTGTTGCTACAGTAGCATCACCTGGTCACGACATTGGTATTGTTACTTTAACAGGAGAGTTGGTTCGTATTCAAATGAAGAAAAAAGGAGCCAACCCAAACAGCAATGAAATTCCGAAAATTTACCGTAAAGCATCTCAAAAAGATATTGATATTTGGTCTGCAGCACGCGACCGCGAAGAGCCAATGAAGGTTCGCGCACGTGAATTGGCCATTGCTCAAAAACTGGAAATGAAAATTTCGGATATTGAATTTCAAGGAGATGGATCAAAAGCTACTTTTTACTATACAGCAAACGATCGAATCGATTTTAGAGCATTAATCAAAGATTTTGCTAAAGAATTCAGCACCCGTATTGAAATGAAACAAGTAGGTTTCCGTCAAGAAGCAGCTCGTTTGGGCGGAATTGGCTCTTGCGGAAGAGAGTTGTGTTGCTCTACTTGGTTAACTGATTTTAGAAGTGTAAACACCTCTGCAGCACGTTACCAACAACTGTCCTTGAACCCTCAAAAACTTGCAGGGCAATGTGGTAAATTGAAATGTTGCTTGAACTATGAGCTAGACACTTACATGGATGCTTTGAAGCATTTTCCTGATTTTGAAACAAAATTAAGCACCGAAAAAGGGGATGCTATTTGCCAAAAACAAGATATTTTCAAAGGATTGATGTGGTTTGCCTATACCAACAATTTTTCGAATTGGCATGTACTAAAAATTGATCAAGTCAAAGAAATTATTGCTGAGAATAAGCTTAAAAATAAAGTGTCATCACTGGAAGATTATGCTATTGAGGTTATTGTGGAGCCAGAGAAAAACTTTAACAATGCCATGGGTCAAGAAAGTTTAACACGTTTTGACCAACCAAAAGGCAAGAAAAAGAACAACCGCAAGCGTAAACCAAATCCGGAGAACGCTATTGTTGCCAATGGAGGACCTAAACCACCACGCCCTAAAAACAACAATAACAAACCACAAAACGCAAACAAACCAGCCAATACCAACAAACCAGCACCTGCTGACAAGAAACCAGCAGGCCCTAGAAAACCAATAATTATTACTAAAAATGTGGATAAAAAATAGTGCGTTTTTTTTATTAGCAGTCTTACTTCTTGCCTCTTGTGATGAGAAAAGAAGTTTTGACGAATATAAATCTGTCGGTCCAGCTTGGCACAAAGACAGTACCGTAACCTTTGCTATTCCGGCTCTTGATTCGACCAAGAGATACAACTTGTTTGTCAATTTAAGAGCCAACAACAACTACCAATACAACAATTTGTTTTTGATTGTTGCTATGGAATTACCTAACGGATTTACAAAAGTGGACACGTTAGAGTACGAAATGGCCGATGTTGACGGAACACTTTTGGGTGATGGATTTTCAGACGTGAAAGAAAGTAAACTTTTTTACAAAGAAAACGTGCGCCTGCGTTCAAAATACAAAGTACATATCAAACAAGCAGTTCGCGAAAACGGAAAAGTTCCCGGAGTTACAGCACTTAACGGAATTACAGATGTAGGTTTTAGAATCGAAAAAAAAGAATAAAATAGTTTTATGGCAATCAAAAAAAATAACACTAGCACAAAAAGCGAGATTAAGGACGTCGCTTACTACCAAAAGAAATTTTGGAAAATTTTCTTTATCGGATTAGGAAGTATTGGTTTGTTCTTCCTATTTGCCTCTTGGGGACTTTTTGGCTCTATGCCATCATTTGAGGATTTAGAAAATCCAGATTCTAACTTAGCCACCGAAGTCATCTCGGCTGACGGAGTAGTTATTGGAAAATATTTTGAAAAAAACAGATCGCAATTAAAGTATTCTGATTTACCAAAAAACCTAGTTCAAGCCCTTGTTGCTACTGAGGATGCTCGTTTTTATGATCACTCTGGTATTGACGGTCGTGGTACTCTTAGAGCTATTTTTAGCCTAGGAACTAGCGGTGGAGCAAGTACGTTGACACAACAACTTGCTAAACAATTATTTCACGGGGAAGGTTCAAAGTTTCTTCCTTTTCGAATTGTACAAAAAATCAAAGAATGGATTATTGCAATTCGTTTAGAAAGACAATACACTAAAAATGAAATTATTGCCATGTATTGCAACGTATATGACTTTGGAAACAATTCAGTTGGAGTAAGTTCTGCAGCTAAAACGTATTTTTCTAAGGAGCCAAAGGACTTAACCATAAGTGAGTCGGCAATATTAGTGGGAATGTTCAAAAACTCTGGTTTGTACAATCCTGTTCGCAATCCGCAAGGTGTAAAAAACCGTCGCAATGTGGTGATTTTGCAAATGCAAAAAGCCGATATCATTTCGGAAAATGAAAAAGTAAGATTACAAAGTTTACCAATTAAATTGAACTTTAAACTCGAGACTCATAAAGACGGAACTGCAACTTATTTTAGAGAATATTTGCGTGATTACATGAAAAAATGGGTAGAAGAGAATAAAAAGCCAGACGGATCGGATTACGATATTTACAAAGATGGTCTTAAAATTTATACTACTATTGATTCAAGAATGCAGTTGCACGCCGAAGAAGCTGTAAAAGCGCACATGGCCAACTTGCAAGAGGAGTTTTTTAACCAATCTAAAGACAACAAAAACGCTCCTTTTGTTAATATTTCTGCTGTAGAAACGCAAAAAATTATCAACCAAGCTATGAAATCCTCTAGCCGTTGGTCGGTAATGAAATCAATGGATAAAACCGATGACGAAATCATAAAATCTTTTAGCGAAAAGACCAAAATGAAAGTCTTTACCTGGAAAGGCGAGCGCGATACCATCATGACGCCTCTTGATTCTATCCGTTACTACAAACACTTTTTACAATCAGGATTGATGGCTATGGAGCCACAAACCGGAAACATCAAAGCTTGGGTAGGCGGTATTAATTACAAATATTTCCAGTACGACCACGTAGGTCAAGGAGCTAGGCAAGTAGGATCTACCTTTAAACCGTTCGTTTACGCTACAGCAATCGAACAGTTGAATATGTCACCTTGCGACTCAATTGTGGATGGTCCGTTCATGATTCGTAAAGGGCGTCACCACGTAACCGAAGATTGGGAACCAAAAAACTCTGACAACAAATACCGCGGAATGGTAACCTTAAAAAGAGGTTTGGCCAACTCAATCAATACTGTATCTGCAAAATTAATAGACAAAGTTGGTCCTGAAGCTGTTATCGATTTAACGCATAAGCTAGGAGTGAAATCTGAGATTGTAACGCAACCTTCTATTGCCTTAGGAGCGGTAGAAATCACCGTTCAAGACATGGTTGCGGCTTACAGTACTTTCGCTAATCAAGGCGTGTATGTAAAACCACAATTCATCACCAAAATTGAAGATAAAAGTGGTGTTGTAATTTATGAGCCTATTCCAGAATCACATGATGTATTGAACAAAGACATTGCGTACGCAGTGGTGAAATTACTAGAAGGAGTAACCGAAGGCGGTTCAGGTGACCGTTTGCGTACCACTGGAGGTGGGAATGGAGACAACCGCTGGACGGGTTATCCATACTCATTTAGAAACCCAATTGCTGGAAAAACAGGAACTACACAAAATCAATCTGATGGTTGGTTTATGGGAATGGTACCTAACTTAGTTACTGGAGTTTGGGTGGGTTGCGAAGACCGTTCGGCTCGTTTCAAAAGTATCACTTATGGTCAAGGAGCTACGGCAGCTTTACCAGTTTGGGGTTATTTCATGAAACTTTGTTACGAAGATCCAGCGCTCAAAGTATCCAAAGAACCTTTTGAAAGACCGGCTAACTTATCTATCAAAGTAGATTGTTATGTTCCGAAAAAAGTAGTAGATACAACTGCTGTAGAGCAAGATACAGAAGAATTTGAATTGTAAAATTTTCCTTTGGAGCCAATCCAGCTATACGTTGCAATCTTTTTAAAAGCTATGAAAAATCGCTTTCAAAAAGGATTTCCACTATTATCTGGGCTAGGGTATTCGTACTTAAAACTCAACTCATCAATAGAATAAAATTCGATAAATAGCACCTTATTTTTATGATTAACAAAAAAGTAAATACCGTTCAAGATGCACTTCAAGGCATTGAAAATGGCATGACTATCATGCTAGGCGGTTTTGGATTATGTGGAATTCCAGAAAATAGTATTGCCGAATTGGT
>NZ_JAGPXB010000022.1 GCF_018069925.1 Flavobacterium erciyesense
GGAGAAAGATATCAAAATGGGTTTCTTGCGACAAGACATTGACTTTGAACGTGGACGAACTGTTTTAGAAGAAGCTTATGAAGCATTTACAGAGATAAAAGCGGTTGAGAAAAAGTTAGCAGAAATCAACCATCTTTTGGTAACAAGAACGGATTACGAAAGCGATGAATACAGCCAAATTATCGAAGATCTTTCCGATTATACGCATCGATTTGAAGTTTTAGGCGGTTACAATTATGTAGGCGACACTGAAAAAATTCTTTTGGGTCTTGGTTTTAAACGAGAAGTTTTTGACAACCAGACCGAAACGTTTTCGGGAGGTTGGAGAATGCGTATTGAATTGGCTAAATTATTATTGCAATCAAATGATGTTTTATTACTCGATGAGCCTACGAATCACTTAGATATTGAAAGTATCATTTGGTTAGAAAGCTTTTTACGTAATTATCCAGGAGTTGTGGTGATTGTGTCGCACGATAAAATGTTTTTGGATAATGTAACCAACAGAACTATTGAAATTTCATTAGGAAAGGCATATGATTTTAATAAACCGTATTCTCAGTATTTAGAATTGCGTCATGAAATAAGAGAGAAGCAATTAGCAACTCAAAAAAATCAAGCTAAGAAAATTGAAGAGACAGAAAAATTGATTGAAAAGTTTCGCGCGAAAGCTTCAAAAGCGTCAATGGCACAATCTTTAATCAAAAAATTAGATAAGGTGGAGCGTATTGAAGTAGATGAAGATGACAATTCGGTGATGAATATTTCGTTTCCAGTTTCAAAAGAACCAGGAAGAGTGGTTATTGAAGCTGAGAATGTAACTAAAAGTTATGGTGACACAACGATTTTAAAGGATATAAGTTTACTCGTTGAACGTGGAAGTAAAATTGCTTTTGTGGGACAAAATGGTCAAGGAAAATCGACTTTTATCAAAGCAATTGTTAATGAGTTTGAATACCAAGGCTCCATAAAGCTCGGTCATAATGTGCAATTGGGATATTTTGCGCAAAATCAAGCTGAATATTTAGATGGAGAGAAAACCTTATTACAAACTATGGAAGACGCAGCTGTAGATACTAATCGTATGAAAGTGCGCGACATGCTTGGGTCGTTCTTGTTTCGTGGTGATGATGTAGAGAAAAAAGTAAAAGTACTTTCGGGTGGTGAGCGTAACCGTTTAGCACTATGCA
This sequence comes from Flavobacterium erciyesense, assembly GCF_018069925.1. Lineage (GTDB taxonomy): Bacteria > Bacteroidota > Bacteroidia > Flavobacteriales > Flavobacteriaceae > Flavobacterium > Flavobacterium erciyesense. Next base: position 1,191 of record NZ_JAGPXB010000022.1, read on the forward strand.
AGCTTTTGTTACAGCCAATCAACGTGTTGTTAATGGATGAGCCTACCAATCACTTGGATATTAAATCTAAAAATGTTTTAAAAGCAGCTTTGCAAAAATTTGGAGGAACGCTACTTTTGGTTTCTCACGATAGAGATTTTTTACAAGGAATGTCGAATATTGTTTACGAATTCAAAGATCAAAAAATCAAAGAATATTTAGGCGATATCAATTTCTTTTTGGAGCAGCGCAATCTTGAAAACATGCGTGAAGTAGAGAAAAAGGACGCGAGTAAAGCGGCTGCGCCTAAAGAAAGCAATAAAGCTTCGTACGAAGACCAAAAGAAAGGTAAAGCTTTGCAAAACAAACTCAGTAAGGTTGAAAGTCAAATTAAACAATTAGAGCGTGACATTCAAAACGATGATAAAATGCTAACATCCAATTATGATAAACATATTGAGGATGCTAAGTTTTTTACCGCTTACAATAAAAAGAAAGCAGATTTAGACCAGCTTTTGTTAGATTGGGAAATCATTCAGGAAGAAATTGATAATCTATAAATTCAAAAAGAGCTTTTAAAAGGCTCTTTTTTTATGAAATAACTCCAATGGATTTTGAGTGCGCAATAGCTTCGCTACTGTCTTTAAAATAGCAGACAGAAACCTTGAGCGACGCTATGTTGTCTAAGGTTGTTTTTATTTTCTTTTTTGGAGACAATCCAGTTTGTCTAATGTAAACAGCTTTTACCGTTACGGGGAAAATTTTACAAATTGCTTCATATAAAAAAGCATCTTGTTGTGAATCATCACCAAGCAAAACATATTCAAGGTTAGGATAAAACTCAAGGATATGCTTGATTTTTTCAAATTTGTGATTGTGATTGCCTCTACCTGTCGAAAAGAAATCCCAAAGACTAGTTTTTATATCCTTAAGCAACAAAACAGCCTCGGGCAGCTGATGCATTTCAGTAAACTTGGTAATAAAGCGATACAAATTCCACTCGCTACTCGAAACATAAAAAAAAACGTTGAACTCTTCGCTTTCCGATCGGCCGGCTGTACTAAGGGCTTGATAATGGGTTACTACATCTTCGTAAACTTTGCGTTTGTTGATGTTTTTAAAAAGTAGTTCGTAGAGTTTTTTTAACGGACTAATCGTGTGCGAAACCAAAAAAGTATCGTCAATATCAGATATTATTCCAAGATTGCCCTTGTGAGGTCGTATAAAGGAACCTTTTTCCGAAATACTTTTCTGTTTGTAGGGCGTGCTTACTTTGTATTCGTTCCAGCCAAATGTCATTTCTGTATCCATTGGTATACAAAACTTAAAGTAGCCATCGTCTAATGTTTTAGTATGTATGTTTAGGCCTTTGTACTGCAAATAGACATCGGCATTAGCCAAAGTTTTTATTTGAAAAAGCTTGATAATAGAGCTGGCATTTTTTAGATTCTTCTTTTGAAAATTATATTCTTCGACCGAGGAGGGTTTAAATACATGCCCCATGACAATCAATTCTTGGTCATTTGCATAGCCGCGATATAATTTTAGAATTGGTTTCATATATTTTGGTACTTTTGATATGGTACAAATTAAAGATTTTTAAGTAATAAACATAATGAAAGTGGAAAAGAATATATTGCTAGTTGTAAATCCTATTTCAGGTGATATTGACAAGGTGGAAATTACAACCTTGGTTTCGGAATTTGCTGCAAATTTGGGAGTGAATCTGGAGGTTTATACCACAACTGGTGAAGATGATATTGAAAACATAAAAACCTTGTATGACAAATTTCTTTTTGAACGAATATTAGTTGCAGGTGGAGATGGTACAATTAAAATGGTGGCAGAGGCAATGGAGGAGCATGATGTTATCTTGGGTATTTTGCCAGCAGGTTCTGCAAATGGTTTGGCGGTCGATTTGAATTTACCAACTACCATTGAAGAGAATCTTGAAATTGCATTTTCTGGCGATGCTAAAGCCATTGACATGATTGCAATAAACGGTAAAAAAAGCATCCATTTGAGTGATATTGGTTTGAATGCTGATTTGGTAAAAAACTATGAAAACGGAAGTATTCGAGGTAAAATAGGATACATGTTGCAAACCGTTTCGACGCTAATTGATTTAGAGCCTCCTTTTTTTGCAACCATCACTGGAGATTTTCCTACTGTTGCTTGTGAGGCGCGCATGATTGTTATTGCCAATTCGCAAAAATACGGAACAGGAGTAACCATAAATCCAGCGGGACTAATGGATGATGGATTGTTTGAATTGGTAATTTTAAAAAATATGGATCTGGTACTTTTTGGTAAAATTATCACCGGAAACATGCCAATAAATGATGAAGATGTCGAGATTATTTCGACGAAAAAAGCAACAATAACGACTCAACAACCAGTTAATTTTCAAATTGACGGAGAGTATTGTGGGAAGCAAACTAAGCTCGATATTGCTATTTTACATCAACAAATAAAAGTTGCAGTTCCTACTGTTGCTAGCGTTATTTAAAAGGATTTCGTTCTTGCCAAATGGTTTCTGGCTCCAAATAAGGAAACAACAAGGGCATGAATCGATTAATCAAAGGGTTGCTATGTCGCATCAAACCTTGCATTTCAACAGGAATAGCACCAACGGAGCTTTTAATTTCGAGCGCCGTTCTAGCAAAAACAATTTCGTTAAATCCTTTATTGATTGAATAGGCAATCATATCGTATAACATATTCAAATACAACATCTTTTCTCGTTGTAGCAAATCATCGTAACCCAAAAAGTAGGTTTCCATAGTGTTGCCGTTTTTCAATAAAGTGTTAAATCCAATTAGTTCATCATCAATAAAGTATCCGTAGAATAAAAACTGATCTTTAAGAATTTCTTTCAGCTTCTGGAAATGATTTTTGGCTAAAAAAAAGGTGTTAAATGGAGCGTTTTGCGCGACGTGTAAATACAGTTCGTAAATGCGCTCTTCAAAGTGAATGATATCTTCTAAATGTAATTTTCGCTTTTCGATTCCTGCTGCTTTTTTGCGAGCTCTTTTGTATTGGTCTCTGTATTTTTTTGACAAGGCATCAATGTAGTCCTGCTCTTTTTTCCAAGATTCTTTAATAAAAAACAACATGGAAGGCTGGGTGCTAAATCGATAATAATTTTTAAACGAAGGGATTTCAAAATCACTGATTTCCTTCTTCTCAAAATCCTTGTAAGTACTGATGTGTACTTTTTTACCTAATGACTTATATTTTTTTTCTAATGCTTTACTCGCTTGCTGAATGCATTGCAAAGCAGTGTCTTTAGGAATATCATTGGCGAAAGCCATAGCGTTTTGGCCGGTAAGCATGTTGTTTCCAAAAACCAATACGTGTGCTCCAAAATTTTTAAAGGCAAAGTTACGGATGTTTGTTTTCAATGATTTATCGCGAGCTCCGTAGGATGGTACTTGGTTTAAATCTAAAAATTGAGCAAGTGCAATTCCTTTTAATTGGTTATCCTGATAAATCCCAATAAAATGGCAATCCATATTTGAGGGTGCTGATTTCTCTAGAATTTGAAGGTAATTACGAGTAAGAAAAAGATTGGTCACAGCAATAGTATCCCATTCTAGAGGAAGTGCAATAGCTGAAGTAAATAATTGAAATGAAAACGGTGAGGTCAATCGGCTTTTTTAATTTTGCTCAAAATTAAGTAATAATCTTAATGTTTTTTATCTTCTTGATTAAATAGCTATCTTTATGATGATAAAAAGATAAAAAAATGAAAAAATTAACTCCAGATGTACTTCTGTCGGCATTAGAAAAGCTTAATGGTTGGGAATTGAATAACGATCGTATTTGCAAAGACTTTATTTTTTCTGATTTTAAACAAGCTTTTGCTTTTATGGTTCAAGTGGCGCTGCTGTGTGAAAAACAGAATCATCATCCTGATTGGTCAAATTCTTATAATAAAGTTTCAATTGCCTTAACAACTCACGATCATGATGGAGTTACTGATTTAGACCTGCAAATTGCGGAAGCAATTGAAACGATAAAGTAAAAAATGTAAGTAGTTAAATGATTTTTATAAAATGCTTAGATTATTTCCAAGCGCAAATAATACCACCCATTATCATAAAGGATACTATCCAATATCCGCTAACAATTGCCGTGTAGGTAAAACTACGTTTTTCGTGTAAAGCGGTTGTTCCTATTATCGGTAAAACCAAGAAAAGCCCCGATAAGAATCCATGAAGAGCGCCATGCTTAAAAGTTCGAAAAGCTGTTCCGTAATCATCCATAAAAGCTCCATAAGATGGTTTTGCTACTGCTGGATCACCACCAATCATTCCTAATGCACCAAATTGATGAATGGTTATTGTTTGCATTAAAAAACTAATCATTAGAGCGTAAATAATCGACACACCAAACAAAACAAATAAATTAGTTTGTTGCAATTGCCCCAATGTTAGTCCTGTTTCTTTCATCCATCGTGTACCAAAAACTTTTGGGTGGTACCAAATAGATCCAACCGCAAATGTTGATAAAGCGGCTACAAGTAGCGCTAAAAAATTGATTTCCATAATTTTAGTTTTTAAGTTGTAAAAACAAATATAGTAAAAGCAATTGAAACTATTTCGCGAACAACTTGTAAGGTATATCAGTGAAAATTTTGATAAACGATGTCGTTCGTCGATTTTATTTGCTAGTAAACCCGTTTAAGTGTACATTTACACCGTTAAATCAAACATTTTAGTGCATGAAAACTAAAACTACTTTATTACTTACATTATTTTGTGCATTTTCAATGCTAGCTGCAGTTTCTCCGAGTGAAAAAGAAGCACTTGTAAAATTGTACGAGTCTACTAATGGTAAACAATGGAAAGTAAAATGGGATTTAACAGCTCCAGTTTCTACATGGTTTGGAGTAAAGTTGCTTAATGATAAAGTAGTAGCAATTCAATTGGCAGATAACAATTTGAATGGAGAATTACCAGCTGAAATCAGTAATCTAGAAAGTTTACAAGAATTAGATTTACATAAAAATCAAATTACAGGTAGTATTCCTGCGGCTGTAGGAGAGCTAAAACAAATGCAAGTATTGAATCTTTCTTTCAATAAACTGCAAGGGTCAATTCCAAATGCAATTTGTGAATTAAATAATTTAAAGAAATTAGAATTATACATGAATGGTTTGTCGGGTGAATTGCCTGAAGATATTGGTGCTTTAAGTCAATTAGAGGTGCTTTCTTTATTCAATAATCAATTAGAGGGTGAAATACCAACATCACTTTACGAAATCAAAAACCTTAAAGCGTTATTGTTAAATAGCAACCGTTTAGTTGGTGCTTTAGACAGAAAAGTTGAGCAATTAACAGCATTAGAGAATTTAAGTTTGTTTGATAACAAAATGGTTGGGCAAGTTCCTTTTGAATTAGAAAAATTGAATAATTTAAAAGAAATGAATATTTCTTACAACCAATTTAATGGTTTAGTTTCAAGAAATCTAGCTGTTTTAGATACTTTAAACATGACTATGTTAAATGATAAAGGTGTAGCAACTTTATTAGAGTTAAGTACCTCTCGTAATACTGCAATTGCAGCCGAAGATTAATATCCAAATAGAAATCATATTTAGTTGTTTTTAATAAACGTAGTACGTTACAACCTGCAAAGTAAAATTTGCAGGTTTTTTTTTTACTGTTGCATTTCTAACTTTGGCCATATATAGTCACTTTGTAAATCGTTTGATCTCCCTCATGTTACTTTAGTGTTTCAGTGATCTATTGCAGCCAGATTTGAAAAATAAATAACGTGCAACTTGTCTCGCTCAATCTATGTTAAAAATACTTTTATTATCTTTGGTGCTTACTATTTGGTAATCAATATATAGTATATTGTCCGTTTTTAATGCAGTTGTCATGATGAAAAAAAAACCTGTTTCGATTAAATCCATTGCTGAACATCTTAAAATTTCAGTGACAACGGTTTCTTTCGTCTTGAATGGAAAAGGGAAGGAGAAACACATTTCTGATTTACTTATTCAGAAAGTATTGAATTACGCCAAAGAGGTAAACTATACACCAAATCAAATAGCGCAAAGTCTTCGTACCGGAAAATCAAATATTTTAGTATTCATGGTTGAAGATATTTCGAATAGCTTTTTCTCTAAGTTGGCTCGTATAATTGAGGATATTGCGTACAGCAAAGGTTATAAAGTTATTTTTTGTAGCAACGAAAACAATGATGAAAAATCTATCGAGCTTATTCGTCTTTTTAAATTTAGACAAGTAGACGGTTTTATCATTGTGCCGTCTCCGGGAATTAAAAGCGTGATTCAAGAATTACTTGACGAAAATATACCAGTAGTTTTGCTTGATCGTTATTTTTCTGACTTAGATTGTAACAGCGTTGTGGTAGATAATGAACAAGCCACGTATAATGCAATTCAACATTTAATCGATAATCACTTTAAGAGTATTGGTTTTATTACAACAGATTCTACTCAAACCCAAATGACAGATCGTCGTGGAGGCTATGAAAGAGCGATTGCAGAGGCTGGTTTAGTGTCAAATGTATTAGTGATACCGTACGTTGAATCAAGCGCAGGAACATCTAGGGATTCTATAAAAAAATTCATTATTGAAGTCGAAAACAGAGACGCTGTATTTTTTGCAACCAACTATTTAGCTCAAACAGGACTAAAAGTACTCAAAAAAAATGCACCTCATTTAATCAATAAATTGGGGATGTTTACTTTTGATGATAATGAATTCTTTAAAATTCATACACCTACCATTTCAGCTGTTTCTCAGCCCATGGTCGAAATAAGTACCGAAGTGATGAAAATTCTATTACCATTATTGCAGCGCAAAGAGGCTAATGAAAGCCCAAAACGAGTTGTGCTTCAAGGAAAATTGAAAATTAGAGAGTCTTCTTTGGCAGCTTCTAACTAGCAAATAGGTTCACTCTTCAACCTAAAATTGAACTCTTTTTATTTTTACTATTTTTTGTCTTGTAAGTAAAAAACAGTACAATCTATTTTTTATATCCTGCCTAAGTTTATAAACAATTGTTTTACATCTTGACATTTGATCTTTATTTAAAAAGTTTTTTTTTGCCTTATAAACCGCAAGGGATCACTTATTTTAAATTTAATCTTTTAAGATTCAAGGACTAGCCTTATAATCAATTGGAGTTGCATTTTTATCATCAAATAGGAGTTGTCTTGTTTGAATGAAATATGAATTAAGAAGCCCTGGATAATGTTTTTTTGGCAGAAGAATTCCGAAAAATCTCTGTAGAGCACATTTATGTATTCGATTTATAAATGATGCGAGTTACTTTATAGTCGGTAGAATACTGACTAATTATAAAAACACTAATGATGTTTTAAGATTTTTGCCAAAAACATAATGGACCAATTATGGCGCTGTAATTTAAATGATACTTTGTCAAAAGCTAAAGCCGTTACAATTCCGTAATCAGGATTTTGCAGTATAAAGAATTGAAAGATGGTGCAGGAAATGATTATTTTCATCTTGACGGTTTATTTAGGAATATGAAAAGGGAATAGGGTTATAGCTACAAACAGGAATAACGGAATTGGCAGAACTGAGTATTGAATCGGCTAAAAAGGTTTATCAAAAATTTACACTCAATTTAAGTTTATTTTTAACGCCTTTTCTGCGTAATTTTGCCGAAGTATATTAGTGTCGATAGGAAATTTACAAATAGTGAATGTTTATTTCTGACTGCTTTAAAACAATAATTTGCTAATTTGGGATTAAAGATGCCTGTAGCAATTTTAGAAAACACCGAAGCAACTATTATATTGGAGGCAGCTTATTTTTACAATGAGGTTTTTTGAAAAAAAATCAAAGGAGGAACTGCCTCATTTTTAATTTAATTATTTAAAAAATGCAATTACAGTTATCAAAGGATTTAGATAAATCAGTTGTTTTTGATGAGATCAGAAATCAATTAGAAACGGCAAACTACACTATCGAAAATGAAGATCAAACTAGGCCTTGGGGTGGTTTTTTTGTGATTAATGAAGAGGATACGAATGCTTTTGCAGCAAATTTTTTTCCCAATCTTGATTCAGAGTTAGAAGATGTTACAGCAAAGCGTAGCCCAAAAATTTTGGTAGTAGCTCCGTCCTGTAGACTTTCTTGGCAGTATCATTTCAGAAGGTCTGAAGTGTGGAAAGTAGTCAACGGACCTGTAGGTGTAAAAATAAGTGACACTGATGAAGAAGGAGATTTGAAAGTACTTGAAACGGGTGATTTTATCAAAATGAATACGGGAGAACGTCATCGATTGGTAGGTTTGAATACTTGGGGTGTTGTAGCCGAAATTTGGCAGCATACTGATCCTGATCATCCTTCAGACGAAGAGGATATTGTTAGGTTGCAAGATGATTTTGGTAGATAATTTTCAAGATGATTCTTTTCAACAAAGGAAGCTAATTACAAAAAAAGTAAAGTTTAAAAGGTTTATTGCAAATGCAATAGACCTTTTTTTATAGAATTTAGTCAGGGTATTTTAACGAATATTCTTTGATAGCGAAATCAAAGATCTACTTTTTTGGTAGATAAAAGGAGAAAAAGTATTTTTCTAAAATTGTATTTGGTTTGTTATAATCCATTCATTTTTATAAACTTAAAAACATTTATGTTCATTTGCGCGATGATTTGAGTAATTCAATTGCTTTTTTGAATATCTACGTAATTATTCCTCCTTCGTTTATTTTTTTGGCTTGCTAATAATTAAATGTTTCTTAGGTCCAATGACTTTTTTAATGATTGATTTTTCAAAATTTTGATGTTCCTCAATACAAATCCTATTAAACTATCATGAAAATAAATTTAGTAAAAAATATTTTTTAAACTAAAACGTATTAGTATTTTTGTTAAGACAGATTCTAATATCACCTTTATTTTTCTTATGTTCAATTTAACAAAATTTATGTTTAAAAGTACAGTATGGTGGTGCCAACAGTCTGTGTTAGTGAAATTGTGTATAAGCAAACCACTGCAAAATAAATATCATTACAATCAGCTAAAGTTGGTTTTGCAGGAGCAGTTTTAAATAAACAAAAGATTTACAGTGAGAAGGAAACTGTTTTATAGCTTATTTTCGAAAGCTTGGTAAAAGATATTTTTGGAAATTCCGAAGTCAGAAAAGGAATAATTAACGCAATAAATAATGTAGTTTTGAGTGTAAAAATAAATAGAATTCGGTTCGTGTTTTTGAGTCTGTTTTTCATAGTTTCGGGTAAAGCACAAGAACTTGTGGTTACAGAAGCTAGGCAAGCTATTGATTGGGTGAACCCGCTAATTGGTACCGATTCAGATTACGGAATTTCGAATGGTAACACCTATCCCGCCATTGCAATGCCATGGGGAATGAACTTTTGGACACCGCAAACGGGAAAAATGGGCGATGGTTGGGCATATACCTACAAAGCAAACCGCATTAAGGGTTTTAAGCAAACCCATCAACCTTCGCCGTGGATGAATGATTATGGTCAGTTTTCGATCATGCCTGTCACCGGTGATTTAAAATTTAAGGAAGAGGAACGCCAAAGTTGGTTTTCGCATAAAGCTGAAACCGTTACGCCATACTATTATAGTGTGTATTTGGCTGATCATAATGTTACTACTGAAATCACGCCAACCGAAAGAGCCGCTCGATTTAGATTTACTTTTCCAGAAACAAATAAAGCTTACATAGTTATTGATGCCTTTGACAAAGGATCATATGTACAAATTATCCCTTCTGAAAGAAAAATTATTGGCTACACCACAAAAAACAGTGGTGGTGTGCCTCAAAATTTCAAAAATTATTTTGTGCTTGTTTTTGATAAAGATTTTGAGACTAACGCAACTTTTAATGGTGATGTTTTAGGAAATGCTTTAGAAATGCAAGCCAACCATGCCGGAGTAGTGGTTGGTTTTAAAACTAAAAATGGCGAAATAGTGAATGCTCAAGTAGCCTCTTCTTTTATTAGTTTTGAACAAGCGGAACAGAATTTAAATGAAATCGGTACCGATACTTTTGACCAACTAAAAGCCAAAGGGAAAGCCATTTGGAACAAAGAGTTAAGCCGAATAAAAGTAGAAGGTGGAACCACTGACCAAATGGGAACTTTTTATTCCTCATTGTATCGCTCGCTTCTTTTTCCAAGAAAATTCTATGAGTTTGACAAAAACAAAAATGTAGTTCATTACAGCCCTTACAACGGTCAAGTACTACCTGGTTATATGTTTGTTGACACTGGGTTTTGGGATACTTTTAGGGCTTTATACCCATTTTTAAACTTGATGTATCCTGATCTGAATGCTAAGATGCAAGAAGGCTTATCGAATGCTTATAAAGAAAGCGGATGGTTACCAGAATGGTCAAGTCCTGGTTTACGCGATATCATGGTGGGCAATAATTCGGCTTCTATTGTAGCAGAGGCATATTTAAAAAGTGGAAAAAATTCAAAATACAACATCGAAAATTTATACCAAGCTTTAATTCATGGTGCCAATAATGCTGGACCTTTGAGAGCTGTAGGTAGAGCGGGAGTAGATTATTACAATACTTTGGGGTATGTGCCACAAGACGCAGTTGATGAAAGTGCAGCTCGAACTCTGGAATATGCTTATGATGATTTTGCGATTTATCAATTAGCGAAAGCCTTGAAAAAGCCACAATCCGAAATCGATTTGTATAAAAAACGAAGTTTAAATTATAAAAATCTATTTGATCCTTCTTATAATTTAATGAGGCCTAAAAACAAGGATGGTAAATTCATTGAGCCTTTTGATCCTTTTCTGTGGTTTAATGGTTTTACCGAAGGGAACAGCTGGCATTACTCGTGGTCCGTTTTTCATGATGTGCAAGGTTTGATGGATTTAATGGGCGGACAAAAAACATTTATATCGCAGTTAGATAAAGTTTTTTCTGCTCCACCTGTTTTTGCAACGGGCAATTTTAAAGGAGGTGTAATCCATGAAATGAGAGAAATGCAAATTGCTAATATGGGACAATATGCTCACGGAAATCAACCCATTCAGCACATGATTTATTTGTACAATTATGCCAATCAGCCATGGAAAACTCAGTATTGGGTTCGAGAGACGATGAACAGAATGTATCACGCCACTCCAGATGGGTATTGTGGTGACGAGGATAATGGGCAAACTTCTGCTTGGTATGTATTTTCGGCTTTAGGATTTTATCCTGTGACTCCAGCCTCTGATCAATATGTTTTGGGAGCTCCATTGTTTAAAAAGGCAAGTATTCAGCTAGAAAACGGTAAGACAATTCAAATTAATGCTCCAGCAAATACTGTTGAAAATAGGTATATCCAATCATTGCAATTCAATGGTAAAACATATTCTAAAAACTGGATCAGTCATTCAGAGTTAATGAAAGGTGCTTCTTTAGAAATAGAAATGTCAGCAACGCCTAATCTAAAAAGAGGCACAAAAAAGGAAGATGTTCCGTACTCATTAACTAACGAAAACTAAAGGTAAGTTTACTATCACATTTAGCACCAGTATAGATTTGTGGTTTCTTTATGTTATTTTGTTCCTACAAAATGTTAGTTCAAACAATTCAAATTAGCCTTTAGATAAGTTGTAATAATAATCAAGACTTTTTAGGTAGTATTAAATTGCCAATGTACACGTTTTACTTAATTTTAGAGCTACAAAATAAATATGCTACCTTTCGACATGATTAAAAAACAAATATTCGCAATCTTTTTCTTTTTTACAGTTTCCATTTTATGGGCTCAAAAAACAGAATACGCTACGGTGAGTAACGTTTCATATTATGATGGTGCTAGCGCTAAGACCGATGAATATGTAAAAGAGCGCTGCGTTTTAGATGTTTATTATCCAAAAAACGCCAAAGGTTTTGCTACGGTAATTTGGTTTCATGGTGGCGGACTTTCAGGCGGAAACAAAGAGCTGCCTGGCGGATTAAAAGACAAAGGTTTTGCAGTGATTTCTGTTAATTACAGGTTGTCACCAAAGGTAAAAGTCGAAAAATGTATCGAAGATGCCGCTGCTGCGGTAGCATGGACGTTTCAAAATATCGAAAAGTACGGTGGAAATAAGTCGTTAATTTTTGTTTCTGGACATTCCGCAGGAGGTTACCTGGCCCTGATGGTTGGTATGGATAAAAAATGGTTGCAGGCAAAAAATACCGATGCGAATACAATTGCAGGTTTAATTCCGTTGAGTCCGCAAGTAATTACTCATTTTGAATTGCGCAAAGAACGCGGAATTCCAGACACCCAACCTGTTGTTGATGCCTTTGCTCCTATGTATCATGTGCGCGCTGATGCACCACCGTTATTACTCATTACGGGCGATAGAGAACTAGAAATGTTAGGACGTTACGAAGAGAATGCGTATTTCATGCGAATGATGAAAGTTGTTGGTCATAAAGCTACAACACTCTATGAAATTCAAGGTTTCGGACATAATATGGTAGAGCCTGCTTTGCCATTATTGGTCAATCAAGTGAAGAAAATAACCGCTGAGAAACTGGCGGTAAGGAAATATTGAGATTATAACAGCTACTTACTTAACATTAGAAAATAATGAAATCACCTTTTATAATTATTTTGACTTTGTTTGCTGTTCTAAACGTATTTGCAACAGCACAATACCCTGATAAATTAATTTACAATGGCATCGAGTATAACTTGCAAAGTAATCCTTTGGAAATTTATTTTCAAAAAAATCCTGACAAAAGACCTAAAGGGACCATTATTTCATCAGCACTGTGGCGTGGCTATGTTGCAACCTTTGAAATAATAGATAAGGAGCTTTTCTTGAAAGATATTCAAATTAATTATGAAGATTCTGCATCAAAAGAAACCAATGACTATAAGTGGAAGAGCGTTATTAATGAAGTATTTCCACAAATAACAAAAATAAAGATTGATTGGTTGTCAGGTTTATTAGTTGTTCCACAGGGAAAATTGGTTAATTATGTTCATTTAAGCTATGGCTCAACATATGAAAACTACCTGTTATTGGAGTTTAATAAAGGTAACTTGCGAAGCGAAAAAAAATTTAATCACGAGGATTATGTAGTTTTTAAGGAGAAACAATTTCAAGCTTATAAACTCACATCGGAGTACAAAAAAATAAAATCTGATTTAAAGAAAGATGGGGATTCAAATAAATTCATTGAATCGTTTCTTCGCAATTATGTGTCAGAATACACTACAATAATACCTGCTGACTGGGAATAAGTAAAGCAAATCCAGTAAAATATTAATTAAATGGTTATAATCCTAAAATCATTTTAATAAAAAAAGCTCCGCACTCTAAAAGTTGTCTTGTCAAAAGCTATGCGAACGTCTCTGACTTCGCATGCGGAAACTGAGTTAAATCTTAAATAACCGCAGATTCGCAGTTTAAATAAAATCATCATCTGTGAATCTGCGGTAAAATAATATTTTAAATTCCACGAAGTCGGAGACATTCGCGAAGCAAGGCCCTTCAAATTGGTCTCCACATTCTTAGCCAATCTTTATTATATCTAAGATTAATAAAAAAAAAGCTCCAGATTTCTCTGAAGCTTTTCTAGTGGTGGAAAACGGCAAAACAGCTATTAATTGTTTCTTTACGAAATGTTTTTTAAGAAGTGTAAAAGCTTTATTTCTTTTTGGATGAATCGTATCATAAAAAATGCAAATAGAAATAAAAAAATATATCCGCTTAATAGAATGTAAAGATAAAAGCCTCTTGAGAAAATGTTTTTAAAGACAGGTAAAAGCAATGTAAATCCAGCAGTATACGTGAGGTAAATAATAGGAGTAAGGATGTAATGTATTTTTTTTCTCCAAGTATAAAACTGATGTGCTAGTTTACTGTATTCTATTAATGTGAGATCAGTATTTAAATTGGCAAGCTTTTTTACGCTGATCCATTCTAAGGCTACACGGCTCACAAGCATTACAATCATAATGCATAAGCCAATACTAAACTGTATGTTTCTATAAGCACCTGACCAGATATAATAGGAGATTAATATTATAGAAGTCAAGCTTAAAATTATTCTGGTCCATAAATGACCGCGTTTAATTTTTTTAGTATGTGACTCCGCTTTTTTTATGATTTCGGTGGGAGTTGGTTGTGATTCAGATGCTGTCTGCTGATTCCAGATATTTTGTAATTCTTCAAATGTTTTCATTTTGTACACATTGAGTTAAACTTT
>NZ_JAGPXB010000023.1 GCF_018069925.1 Flavobacterium erciyesense
TTGGGGTGATTTTGGGTGTTTCCTTAAGAAATTGGGCCGTGATCACTGGTGATTTGGTATCTTTTCCTCTCTTTATAGTATGGAATAAGGCTATGTTTTACTCTACCCGTCGAGTGACATTGCTAAAAACGGTTCTCGATACGCGTCACTTCGAGTAGCGGAGCGTATCGAGAAGTTTTACTGCGCAAAAAACACTCGAACTGACGTTTAAAAAAATTACAGTCTACGAGTTTTACTCTATATAATATGTAGCTGTTACAAAATTCATCTATAATACCTGTAGCTCGCGTTAGGGATAGCAGCGGAAAGCCCACAGCTACGACCGTCTTGAGGGAGTGGCGAGGACTTGTAGCAAATAGCCCGACGACTTTCTTGCTCTTGCCCTAACAAAAGGCAAGAGCAAAAAAGGCGGAACGCCCAACAAAAAGAACTCACCTATATATAATGTATAAATAATTGGTTTAATTCAAAGTTTATCGTAATATTGCAATATTAATATATAACGATGGGTACAACTAAATTTGAATTTTATACAGAAGAACAAAATGAGCTGGCTGTTTTAGCAAAAGCAATTGGCCATCCGGCGCGTATTGCCATAATAGAGCATCTGATTAGTGTTGGGAGTTGCGTCTGTGGCGCGATTGTAAACGAACTTTCGCTGGCGCAACCAACGGTATCGCAACACTTGAAGGAACTTAAAAATGCGGGTATCATTAAAGGTTCACTGGAAGGTAATGCTATTTGCTACTGCTTAGACGAGAAAGGATTCGCCAAACTAAATGCATTTTTTGGGGAAATCACTACTCATTTTGAAAACAAAAACAACGCTTGTTGCTAATATTTAAACACTTAACCAATGAAATTATCAGAGATTAAAGCAGAATTGGATAAATTGAATCAGGTAACATTTGTTTTGCCTGATGGCTCGTATGTACCAGAACATTTTCATGTTACCGAAGTGGGCCTACTCGTGCGCCGTTTTGTGGATTGTGGTGGGAAATTACGAGAAGAAAAAATAATCAATTTTCAACTATGGGATGCCAACGATTACGATCATAGACTGAAACCTGCCAAGCTATTGAACATTATCAATATATCTGAAAAAATGCTCGAGATGGATGACTATGAAGTCGAAGTTGAATACCAGGGTAACACCATTGGTCGTTATGATCTTGGATTTAATGGTACTGATTTTTTATTGCTGAACAAACAAACTGCCTGTTTGGCTGAAGACCAATGCGGAATTCCTGCTCCCAAGCAAAAATTAAGTTTAAATGCGCTAACCAACAACAGCTGCACACCAGGAGGAGGCTGTTGCTAAAATACAAGTGGAATGAAAAACTCTAGCACTACCCTATTGCCCAAATTACAAGAAAGTATTGAGCAATTAGATTACAACTCTATACCTGTAGAAAGGCGCAACTTTTTGCAGCCGATGATTGAATATCTTAAA
This sequence comes from Flavobacterium erciyesense, assembly GCF_018069925.1. Classification (GTDB taxonomy): domain Bacteria; phylum Bacteroidota; class Bacteroidia; order Flavobacteriales; family Flavobacteriaceae; genus Flavobacterium; species Flavobacterium erciyesense. The sequence goes on from NZ_JAGPXB010000023.1 coordinate 1,454, forward strand.
GAAAAAGTTTCAGCAGGATCAAACATAAGGTTGAACTTTATTTGCACTCATAATTCAAGAAGAAGTCATTTATCTCAGATTTGGGCTCAAGCTGCTGCCGCTTATTTTAAGATTCCAAATGTTTATTGTTATTCTGGCGGAACAGAAGCAACGGCACTTTTCCCGATGGTTGCTGAGACTTTGAAGCAAAATGGTTTTTTGATAGAAACCATTGCAACAAGTAGTAATCCTATTTACACTATAAAACACAGTTTGAATGATCCTGCTATAATAGGTTTCTCTAAGAAGTATGATGATAACTTTAACCCTACCGATGAATTTGCTGCTTTAATGACCTGCTCGCAGGCGGATGAAGGCTGTCCGTTTATATTTGGGGCTGAAAAAAGAATTCCGCTACAGTATGAAGATCCGAAATTATTTGATAATACAGCAGAGCAAGCCACCAAATATATGGAACGCAGTTTACAAATTGCAACGGAGATGTGTTTTGTATTTTCTCAAATAAAATCAAAATAATGGCAAAGAAAAGACTTCATTTTTTAGATCAATACCTTACACTCTGGATATTTTTAGCTATGCTGCTTGGTGTGAGTATTGGTTATTTTATTCCCGATAGCAGTACTTACTTGAACTCCTTGTCAAATGGAAGCACAAATATTCCGTTAGCAATAGGATTGTTGTTGATGATGTATCCGCCATTGACTAAAATAGATTTTTCGAAAGTGCCGCTGATGTTTCAAAAACCAAAATTACTTTTACTATCGTTACTGGTCACTTGGATTATTGGACCTTTTTTAATGTTTGGACTTGCGACATTGTTTTTGCAAGACTATCCAGAGTACATGACCGGCCTTATTATTATAGGTATTGCGCCTTGTATTGCAATGGTAATTGTTTGGAACGAGTTGGCCGAGGGCAATCGGGAATTAACAGCTGGTTTAATTGGCATTAATAGCCTTTTACAAGTTTTCTTTTTCAGTTTTTACGCCTACTTTTTTTTAGAGATTATGTTGCCTTTGGTAGGAATCAAAGGATTAAACTTACCTATAACCATTGGAAGCATTGCGGAAACAGTTGGAATTTATCTCGGAATCCCTTTTGTATTGGCACTTATCAGTAGGTACGGAATTATAAAAGCAAAAGGACAAACATGGTTTAACCAAAAATTTATTCCTTTTATATCACCAATTACTTTGATAGCGTTGCTTTTTACTATTATAATTATGTTTAGTTTAAAGGGTGAAATGATAGTTGCTTTACCATTCGATGTAGTTACAGTCGCAATTCCTTTGGTAATCTTTTTTACTATCATGTTTTTCTTAATGTTTTTTGTGGCGAAAAAATTTGATGCTAATTACAGAGATACGGTGGCACTGTCGTTTACCGCATCGGGGAATAATTTTGAATTGGCGATTGCCGTTTCTATCGGTGTTTTTGGTATTAATAGTGGTCAAGCTTTTGCGGGTGTTATTGGACCTTTGGTAGAAGTACCTGCCTTGATTCTGCTTGTGAGGGTTGCCTTTGCTTTGAGAGAAAAATACTTTTTGAAAAATTAAAACCACTTGGATGAAACTAGTTTTTGCTTATGATTTTCGTCAGTTCGAGTTTTTTTTACCCTGAAGCTTTCTGCAGAAAATAGTATCGAGTACTTCGATAAAAACCCTGGATAAAAGAAAAATTTCCTTAACAACGGTTCTCGATACATTTTTTGTTCCGGTTAACTCCACAAAAAACACTCGAACTGACGGTTTGAATTATTTTATCCAACGATTAATATTAATTCCATTTATTAAACAAAAAAGCATCGATAGAACTGCTATCGATGCTTTTTTATTGGTGAAAATTATAAAATTAAAAATATTAGGATGTTCATTTTTAAGTGATGGAAACGTTAATATTATCTCCTAGCTTTTCGTCAAATTTCGGATTTGCCTAAACTTGAGAGAGATTAAAAACTGAAATCATAAATAAATAAACATCTTAAAAGTTTGCTAACAAACCAAATTACATTAAAACACTACAGTTAGTGCTTCTCATTATTTTTTCTTGCAATATATTTTACTCTCTTTGAGTTTGAATCCAACGCTTGAATATAAATTGATTGCAGCCAGTCTGTGATCTTCTGTAAAAAGAAGTATTTCAGAAAGTTCTTTTTCTTTACCCACTTCCACTAATAGGTTAATTAGTTTTCTTCCTATTCCTTTTCCGCGTGAAGCAGAATCTACGACAACATCTTCAATCCAACCTTTGTGTCCAGATATAACTTTATATGTACACATTGATGCAATTCCAATTATTTTGTTGTCATCCTCACAGTATGCAACCGTAACCTGGTTTTCCTCATTTAATATTTCCTCAAGATCTAACTGAATTTTATTTGGACTCAATTGACGGAATAATTCAGAAACTTGCTCTTTAATATCTAAGTTTAAATCATTTTTGGTTAAAATAGCTGTTCTCATTTCTTTTCAAATCTGTTAAAAAATACAATTTTATCAAGTTAATTTTTTATTTCAAATTCTGAATTAAAGTTAAGATTGCTAGAGAACGATGCAAAGTTGTGCACAACTCTAAGATTGAAGTAGCGTGGTTGTAAATTCCTCTAAAATCTCAAAAGCTGTTTCTGCCATTTTGTTTCCTTTCGTATCGAGTAAAGGATTGATTTCAACGAATTCAATACATGCTACTTTTTGTGAAGCCACAATTTGTTTCAACATAGCGGTTACTTCAAGTGGATCAAATCCTCTTGGTACAGGAGTGCCTGTACCGTAAGAAACCATATCGCAATCTAGAGAATCAACATCAAAAGATACGTAAATCATATCGCAGTCGTTCATTTTGTTCAAAGCTTCGGCTACACAAACATCAAGACCGCGGTAGCGCACTTCGGCTACTTTATAATTTTTTATTTGCAAACGCTCGATTTGCTTGTCTTCTTCTTCTTCGGTATCGCGAACGCCAAAATAAACCAAGTTTTCTGGAAGAACTTTTGGTCCCGAGAAACCAATATTTTTCATTTGCTCCCAATCCTCTTGTGTAGCTGCGCTAACTTCATTGTTTTGGCACTCTAAATTATCTTGTCCTAACGCAGCTGACAACGGCATGCCGTGAATATTTCCGGATGGCGAAGTGTATGGAGAATGTAAATCGGCATGGGCATCAATCCAAAATACGCCAATTTTTTTATCAGGATAAGCTGCTTTTATCCCACTAAGTGTTCCTAAAGCAGAGGAATGATCACCAGACAAAACAATTGGAAAAAATCCTTCTTGCAATGTACTTTTAACGACTTCGTGTACGCGGTTGCACTGCTCCAAAACATGTTCGATTCGTTTGGCCGATGTACTGGTGCTTTTATTATAAATGGTTTCGTTGTGCGTTTTTACATCTTGAAACGGATATTGATTAAAATAATCATTGTCACGATTAATAGCTGCAATTTCTAAAGCGTCGATTCCTAAATCAGATCCACGAGTTCCAGCCCCAATATCAGATCTGTTTTTAATTAGTTTTATTGTTGTTTTCATAAAAATCTGCAGTCTATTTAAAATCGTTCAAAGCCCGTTCGATAATTGCTAAACACTCGTGAATTTGCGATTCGGTTATCACCAATGGTGGTGCAAAACGAATTTTATTTCCGTGTGTTGGTTTAGCAAGCAAACCGTATTCGCTAAATTTCATGCAAATATTCCAAGCCAAATCGGATTCCTCATCGCAGTTTACAACAATTGCGTTCAGCAATCCTTTTCCGCGAACCAAAGTTATAATTGGATTTCTTGCTGCAATTTCGTTCAATCCTTGACGCAATACTTCGCCAAGATAAGCTGCATTTTGAGCCAAATTTTCGTCCTTAACAACTTCAAGTGCTGCAATAGCAACTGCTGCCGCAACAGGATTTCCTCCAAAAGTAGACCCATGTTGACCTGGCTGAATGACATTCATAATGGCATTATTAGCCAACACTGCAGAAACAGGATAAACACCTCCTGAAATTGCTTTTCCTAAAATCAAGATATCAGGTTTTACCTCAGGCGTATTTTCACAACCGTTTTTGCATTCGCAATTACCACAAGTTGCCAATAAACGACCTGTACGTGCAATACCTGTTTGCACTTCATCAGCAATGAATAAAACATTGTGCGCTTCACAAAGTGCTTTGGCTTTTGCCAAATAACCTTCGCTTGGTACATACACACCTGCTTCACCTTGAATTGGTTCGACTAAAAAGCCAGCGATTGTGTTTGATGATTGCAAAGCTGCCTCAAGTGCTACAGTATCATCGTATGGAATTTTTATAAATCCAGCGGTAAAAGGTCCAAAGCTTTTGCGTGCATTTTCATCATTTGAAAAAGAAACAATCGTAGTTGTACGTCCGTGAAAATTATTTTCGCAAACAATGATTTGTGCTTGATTTTCTGGAATACCTTTTACTTCATAAGCCCATTTTCTGCACAGTTTTACAGCTGTTTCAACCGCCTCCGCACCAGTATTCATTGGTAAAACCTTGTCGAAACCAAAGTATTTCGTCACATATTCTTCAAAAGGACCTAATTGATCATTGTAAAAAGCACGTGAAGTTAGCGTCAATTTTTGCGCTTGCTCCATCATTGCTCCCACAATTTTCGGATGACAATGCCCTTGATTCACTGCCGAATAGGCAGACAAGAAATCAAAATAACGTTTACCATCAACATCCCAAACATACACTCCTTCTCCTTTTTCAAGCACTACGGGTAGAGGATGGTAATTGTGTGCGCCATATTTTTCTTCTTTCGCAATTAATGCTTCAGCTTTATTGGATAAATGGGAATTTGTTGATGTCATAGCAAAACGTATTTAATTAGTACTGAAACAAAAATACTAATATTATTTAAAAAACAACATTAAAAACAATAATTTGACTTAAAAGTAAACTTAAAAAAATATTTTAGACTATTTATAACTATTAAAAAGTCATTTTATTAAAGATAAATAAAGACTGAATTTTTAATTTGAAGAAAAAAAAGTACTTTTATAATTCGTTAACACTTTAAAAACAAAAGCCTAATATGGAACCCATAGACGATTTCGATATAAAAATCATTCAAGAATTAGAAAAAGACGGCCGAATGGCCTACTCCGCGATAGCAACTACCTTAAAAATTTCGAATACCATGGTGCATCAACGCATTAATCGATTGATTGAGCACGGCATCATTACGGGTATTAAACCCATAATCAACGAAAAAAAATTAGGTTATGATTGGGGGGCATTTACAGGATTAACATTGAATAAAGATCAAGATTCAGATCGCATTATCGAAGAGCTGAAGCAAATTCCTGAAATTACAGAGTGTTACTACATCACAGGATCATTTACTTTGTATGTAAAAATCAATGCCAAGAATCACGAACACATGCGACGTATTCTCTATGAGAAAATAGACAATATTCCTGGCATTGCTAAAACCGATTCGATCATTGAACTAGGTTGTGCCTTTAAACGCAATGTAAGTTTGTAAATCTAAATACTTCCCTCCTATGAAAATTTTGTCACAATACAGTTCTCTTCTTTTAATAACTTTACTTTTTACTACAAATACCTTTGCACAAAGTATTGATAAAAAAGAAATTAACCGACTAGAAAAAACAGCGAAGCAAGTACAAATAATTAGAGACCAATGGGGAATTGCACATGTGTACGGAGCGACTGATGCCGATGCCGTTTTTGGACTTTTGTATGCGCAATGCGAAGACGATTTTAAGCGCGTTGAGATGAATTACATAGAAAAACTAGGTCGATTAGCAGAGGTAAAAGGCCAAAGTGTTTTGTACAATGATCTCGAAACTAGATTGCTTATTGATACTGAAGCCGCACAAGCTGACTACAAAAAAGCGGCGCCTTGGATGAAAAAATTACTTCAAAGTTTTGCAGACGGAGTCAATTACTACTTGTACAAACATCCTGAAGTTAAACCGAAACTTTTGCAACATTTTGAACCTTGGTATCCTTTATTGTGGACAGATGGCAGTATTGGCGCCATCAGTACAGGCGGATTAACTACCGCTGAGCTTAAAACTTTTTATTCAGGTAACAGTAGTAAAATAGCTTATACAGAGCGCGAACCCAACGTGCAAACAGGATCAAATGGTTTTGCCATTGCTCCCTCAAAGTCGGTTACAGGAAACGCGATGTTGTATACCAATCCGCACACTACTTTTTACTTTAGACCTGAAATTCAAATGAGCAGCAACGAAGGTTTGCAAGCATACGGCGCTGTTACTTGGGGACAATTTTTCATTTACCAAGGTTTTAACGAAAATTGCGGTTGGATGCACACCTCGTCAAATGTTGATGTAGCCGATTTGTATGCTGAGAAAATCGTTAAAAAAAAGAATCAATATTTTTATGAGTATGAAGGTAAATTGCGAGCCGTTCAACAAAAAAACATCACCATATCTTACTTAGAAAACGGAAAACTTATCCCAAAAACATTTACCACTTATGCCACGCATCACGGACCAATAATGGGCGAGCGCGGTGGCAAATGGATTAGTTTGCGCGCCAACAACAGATCAATGATTGGCCTAGAGCAAAGTTGGTTGCGCACCAAATCGACTTCGTTTGCTAGCTACCAAACCGCAATGGATTTAAAAGCCAACACCTCTAACAACACTGTTTATGCGGATAAAGAAGGAAATATTGCTTATTGGCACGGGAATTTTGTCCCTAAACGCGATCTAAGGTTTAATTGGTCAAAAGAAGTTGATGGCAGTATAAAAACAACGGAGTGGCAAGGCTTACATACCGTTGCAGAGATTGTGCATGCTTACAACCCGAAAAATGGTTGGCTACAAAACTGTAATTCTACCCCTTTTACTGTGGCAGGAATCGAGAGTCCAAAGGCGCAAAACTATCCAAATTATATGGCGCCCGATGGAGAAAATTTTCGTGGTTTGAATGCCGTTCGACTACTTGGTCAAAATAAAAAATATACTTTAGAACAGTTAATCGCCGATGGGTACAATACCAAACTAACTGCTTTTGAATTTTTGATTCCCGCATTGCTTAACGCTTACGCAAAGACTTCAGCGGCGAATACTGATACATACAAAAATCTTGAAGAACCGATCGCAATTTTAAGAAATTGGGATTATCACGCCGATGAAAAATCTGTCGCAACAACATTAGCCGTAGAATGGGCTTACCGATTGGATCCTATTTTACAAAAAGTGTACGTGAATCAAGGTGAAAAAGATCAGGTTCAAAACGCCATCGCTTTTGCGGAAGCAGCAACAGCTGAACAATTGTTACCGCAATTGCAAGCCGTGGTTGCTGATTTACAGTCTAAATTCAATACTTGGCAAGTGCCATGGGGAACCATCAACCGTTTTCAACGCAGCTCAGGCGCTATCGATTTAACCTTTGACGACAACAAAGAAAGTTTACCAATAGGTTTCGGACCAGCATTGTGGGGAAGTTTACCAGCCTATAAAAGCAGCTATGCTAAAAACACGATCAAGCGTTATGGCAGCAATGGCAATAGTTTTATTTGCGCAGTAGAATTTGGACCAAAAGTAAAAGCCAAATCACTTTTGGCAGGCGGTAACAGCGGTGATGTCAATTCAAAGCATTTTGACGATCAAGCCGAAATGTACCAAAAAGGAGTTTTTAAAGACGTATTATTTTACAAAGAAGATGTTTTGGCCAATGCTAAAAAATCCTATCATCCTGGAGAATAAACCTGAAGGTTGGGCCTATCATTTTTAAAAATAGCCGCATTGTTTTTTTCCATTAAACTTTTCCCTAGTGATTAAAATAAGCTTCAAATTTGTAGAAACAAAAAATAAAAAATTATGAAACAATTCGTTTTAACTTTATTAGGTGCTTTTGCGATTTCGTTTGGCGCACAAGCTCAATTAAAAGCCGTTGCTTATTCTGATGGCGCTCAAAAATTAAATGGTTTATCAATTGCTCCTCAAAAAGGAAGCAAAACCAAACCAGGAATTTTAATTCTTCCTGCTTGGAAAGGCATTGATCCACATGCCAAAAGATCAGCCGAAGAATTATCAAAAATGGGATACTATGCCTTTGTAGCTGATATTTATGGTGAAGGAAACTATCCGCAAAACACACAAGAAGCTGGACAAAAAGCGGGTTACTACAAAAACAACGTAAAAGAGTACCAAAGACGCATACAATTGGCACTAGACCAATTGGTAAAAGCTGGTGCTAATCCGGACAATATTGTAACCATTGGCTATTGTTTTGGTGGAACAGGTGTACTTGAAGCTGCAAGAGCGGATATGAAATTGAAAGGTGTAGTCTCATTTCACGGAGGTTTAGGACGCGATGCTGCAAGACCCAACAACCCAATTACTACACGCGTACTGGTATTGCACGGAGCAGACGATCCTTATGTTCCTGCGTCGGAAATCTCTGCTTTTCAACAAGAAATGAGAGACACTAAAGCCGATTGGGAAATGATTTATTATGCAGATGCTGTACACGCTTTTACAGAGCCTGAGGTTGGAAATGACAAATCAAAAGGAGCTGCCTATAACGAAAAAGCGGCCAAACGTTCATGGGCACGCATGAACACCTTTTTGAAAGAGGTTTTGCAATAAATTAAAAAACACTTTTTTTAAAACAGTACACCATTGGTACAGTACTTTCATAAAGTTTGTACGTATTAACGGTATACTGTTTTTTTATGCCCAAAAATTTAAACGAGGTTCAAGACTCGATTCGCTTTTGCGCCAGCGTGCCAATAACAACTCTTATAATTTCGAATAGAAAACAAAATCATATTTGTTTAGCGAACCAAAGTAAGTTCACGAAAAAGATTAGATTGTTAAATTCCTACATTATTGGGTTAAAATTTTCATTTTTGAGAATCTTTTACTCATATTTGTCACTTAGTAAAAATTAAAAAACGAAAACCATGAAAAAAATCCCATTATTGGCAGTCATAGCCGGGCTTACCATCAGTTGCAGCAGTCAAAAAGCTGGTGTTGTAGCGGCAAATCCAGGCAAATACATGAATACCATTACCGCCGATGAGTTAAAAACACATCTTTACATTGTAGCTTCGGATGAAATGGAAGGCCGCGAAACTGGTTCTGCAGGACAAAAAAAGGCAGGTAAATACATGATTGAACAATATACCAAAAACGGAATTTCGTTCCCAAAAGCTGCCACTGACTTTTATCAAAAAGTACCGGCTAGTTTTTTAAACGCTAGAAGAAATCAAAACTTACCCGACTCTGAAAATATTTGGGCATTTATCGAAGGAAGTGAAAAACCGGAGGAAGTAATTGTTATATCTGCGCACTACGATCACGTGGGTGTCGAAAAAGGAAAAATTCACAACGGAGCCGATGACGACGGTTCAGGAACTGTGGCACTTTTAGAAATTGCACAAGCTTTTCAAATGGCCAAAAAAGCTGGACACGGACCAAAAAGATCTATCTTGTTTTTGCACGTAACGGGCGAAGAGCACGGCTTGCTAGGCTCACGTTATTACTCTGAAAATCCGTTGTTCCCGCTAGCCAATACGGTTGCTGACATCAACATAGATATGATTGGCCGACGCGACAAAAACCACAGCAATAGCAATTATGTGTATGTAATTGGGGCTAACAGACTTTCAAGCGAGCTAGACGCCATTTGCACCACTGCCAATGCAACTTACACGCAGTTAGAGTTGGATTATACATTTAACGATCCAAAAGATCCGAACCGTTTTTATGAGCGTTCAGACCATTATAACTTTGCAAAATTTGGAATTCCATCGGTGTTTTTCTTCAACGGTGTACATGCCGATTACCACAAACCTACGGATACTCCTGACAAAATTGAGTACGATGCATTGGCAAAAAGAGCTCAATTTGCCTTCGTAACGGCGTGGGAATTGGCTAATCGTGCCAACCGAATTGTGGTTGACAAAAAATAATTATTGGGGCACCACCTTACCTACACTATCGTTTCGGTAAGGTCGGGCTATCCGTTACAATCTCCCGAGAAAAATCGGGAGGATTTTCACTACTATCCCTGGTGCATAAAAAAAGCTTTGATTCACGTCAAAGCTTTTTTTGCTTTTACATGACTTTTAGTTTTAATCTATAGGTTAAAAACAGTTATTTCTCCATCAAATTAATACATTTAATCAAGTATCACAAAACATTAATAAGCAACCCGTTGGGTGTAATTAGTTTTTGATGATAATTTTTAGTCAGTTCGAGTGATTTTCGATAGAAAATTGTATCGAGAACAGAAAAATTATCATTAAAAACAGTTCTCGATACGCGTCACTTCGAGTAGCGGAGCCTATTGAGAAGTTTTGTTCCGTTTCTCTACACAAAAAACACTCGAACTGACGTTTCTAATAATTACACCCAACGGGTTAATAATCAATAAAAAACACCTAAATTAAATCGAATTTTCTTTCTTTTTTTCACCACCAAGAGCAATTTTTTTCTTATCTTTATGAAAGAAATTGATATGGTATGAACTGGAGAGCCACCACTGTAAAACACAAAAACGAAACTAGAATAGCGGTTTATTTTGATCACAATAAGGATTTAATTGCCCGTATCAAACAATTTGAAGATGCCCGATGGAGTCAAACTTTACGTGCTTGGCACCTTCCTGCTACTCCCGAAAATTTTAATCATTTTCAAGTTCCAATTCCAATATATTACTATCCATCGGCCGAGGGAATTCAAGAAATAGAAAAATTCAAAAACTGGTTGCGCTCCAAACGTTACAGCGAAAGCACTCTCAAAACCTATTGCGAAGCATTAAAATCGTTCCTGACTTTTTTTAGAGAAAAAGCAGTTGCAGCAATAAGTAACGAAGATGTTATACAGTACACAAACGGATATATCTTAGAGAACAAACTTTCGGCTTCGTATCAAAATCAAATGGTAAACGCCATCAAACTGTATTTTAGTACGGTTCAAGAAACGAAAATTGAAATCGAAAAAATTCATCGTCCAAAGCGATCTAAAGTTTTGCCAAATGTATTGAGCAAGCAAGAAGTAAAATTAATATTGGAGGCTCATAGTAATATTAAACATAGAATGATGCTCTCTTTAATTTACAGTTGTGGCTTACGCTGTGGTGAGCTTCTTGCCTTGCAACCGCACCATATTGACTCCAAACGAAACGTAGTTTTATTAAAAAATGCGAAAGGCAAAAAAGACAGAATAGTTCCCTTAAGCCCAAAAATTTTACATTTACTACGTGATTATTACACTTTGTTTAAACCCGAAAAATATTTATTTGAAGGAAAAACAAAAGGCTGTGCTTACGACAGTCGCAGTTTACAGCAAGTATTAAAATCGGCCTTACAAAAAACAGCGATAACAAAGCCCGTAACTTTGCATTGGTTGCGACATAGTTACGCAACACATTTACTAGAGACTGGGACTGATTTACGATATATCCAAGAATTATTGGGACATAACAGCAGTAAAACAACTGAAATATACACCCATGTAAGCACGAAAAGTATTCAACAAATAAAAAGTCCATTTGATGATTTGTAATAAAATTATTATTCTTATATTTGAAGCAAATACGTTAGCGTATAGCGCCAATACACCCAAATTTGGGTTGATACACGCTATAATGTAGCGCATATATACTA
>NZ_JAGPXB010000024.1 GCF_018069925.1 Flavobacterium erciyesense
TTTATATTTGGTGGAAAATAATCGGGTCCGAAGTTCGCAACGGCATGAGGCGGCGGGACGTTGTGCGATACCTTAACAGAAATTATGAATAAAAAGAAAATTCTACCTATAAAGGAAAAAGTTTATAATTTTTATGAGAGTAAATGGTTTGAATTAGTAGGTGTATTTGCTTTGTTTGCATTTATATATTTTTCATCTACCGAAACTTTAGACATTGAAAAATCTGAACTAATTGATTTGAATGTGACATCAACGGAAATATTCGAATCAAGCGGTCGAGGGGAATTATTTAAAATTAAATTCAAAACTTATGAATACGCAAATAGTTTTGGAATTGTCTTCGGAGGAACAGCAGGCAGTCGGTCAGAAATTTTAGAATCTATATCTCCAAATAATAAAATCAGAGTTAAAATATTAAAAGAAAATTTAGAGAAATTGAAAGATGAAACTGAAATAGTGCCTATATATTATTTAGGAAATAAATCGAGAGTAATTTTTGATGAATTTGAATTCAATGAACAACAAGAAAGTCACAATAAAACTGTTAATATAGCTTGTTTTATAGTTTTTATATTACTCGTAGGAAGGATAATATTAAAAGAATAAAGGCAATCGCACAACACTTGCTACAAGAGATTTGGGCAATTGGCTTAATTTAAAAATGGTCTTGTATTTGGGAAGTTTAGGCAAATCCAAAAATAAGGCTGAATTTAAACCCAAACCTCTTGTAGCAAGGGGACGTTAGGCACAAGCTAAAAAACAACACGAACAGAAATGACACCGAAACAACAATTAGAATCAATCCTTTCCAACCAATACGAATCGGAAGACGGAGATTTGTATAAGGTTGAACTGCTGGTCGGAATGACCGACAGTGAAATAGAAAGCCTGAAAAATCAGCTTCCAGATAACAACTTACCGAATGAAATCGAAGAATTATTAAGATTCAGTAAAGGTTTTGAGTTTAATGGCCTTGAAGAAGTACGTTTTGATGCATTTGGTCATTTTGGATTTGAAGAAATGTTTCCAAAATCAATCCAACTTGCAGGAGATGGGTTTGGGAATTTTTGGATTTTAGATATTGACTCTAAAGGAAATTGGAATTCAGTTTATTATGTCTGTCACGACCCATCAGTCGTTGTAAAACACTCTGAAAATTTAACGGAGTTCATAAGTCACGTTGACGAGTTCGGACAAAAAGGAAATCAATCCAACTTGGACATTATTCACGAAAAGACGGTAATGGATATTTGGAGCGAAAAAGTCGGGATAATGGAAAAAAATGAAAAGGATTATGACTTTGAAAACGGACAAGATGAGCTGCCAGAAATGTTTTTAGTGGCGGACTTGACTAATCAACCTATAAAAACAGGATTTCCTTGGGGCAAATCAGGACCGAACACAAAAATCATAAGACCGAGTGATGAACCAATTTGGATAGTTGAGAAACGAGTGAAACAAGGTTTTCTATCGAGATTATTCGGTGGAAAGAAATAAATAGCCAGTGCCTAACAGCTAGTAAGCAATAGTCGGGAATTAGGCTTAATGGAAATATTGTTTTGTATTTGGAAAACTAGGCATAATCCGAAAACAATTGCTTTATTTACCCCGACCATCGCCTACTAGCAAGACGTTAGCGGTCAGCTTCAGAAACCGCAAAAAAAAACAGACGACAAAATTGAAAAATAAAGGACTAATAATAACGACTATCATTTTCTTTCTGACTGTAAACACAAGTTACTATTGGAAAGTAAAACTTGGACTTTTTGCGTTTCCTGCATTTCTAATTTTAGTTGTTATTTATTTGGGGCTTGGATTAGCACTGATAAGACAAATTTACTTTTTAATTAAAGAAAAGTTTACGGACAAAAGCCGATTAATAAATATTGGACTTTTAACAATTGTGTTGATACTAACTTTTCTAAAACCTTTTGGACTAATTGATTTTGACAAACTTGAAGGTGACAATATTTTAGTAGCTGAAAGAATAGGTTCTGCAAACTGTATGACAACGCTAAAACTGAAAGATGACTTTACTTTTAGTGAACGAAGTGTCTGTTTTGGCGTAACGGAAATTAAAGGCGAGTTTCACATACAAAATGACACTATATATTTTGATAATGTGAGTTTTGGTAGAGACGAAAACGAATTTTATAAATTTGCAATTATTGAACAATCGAAATTCAACAAAGACGGAAAACATTTTGAGTTAACACGTTATAAAAGTTTGACAGATACGATTGGACATAAATTATGGATAACAAAAAATGAATTAAATAAACTTAAAGACAAAAAGCCGAACCGCTAACAGGCGTTTGGCAAGATTGCGAATTTTGTAGTAAATTCACGTTTATTTCTCGCAAGAAATTTTATCTTTGATAGAAAATAATCAGTTCCGAAGTTCGCAACCTCGCCAAGCGCCGGAACGTTACCAGCAAGCATACCAAAAATAACGAAAATGGCAAACAATGATTTTAAAATAAATTGGCAAAAAGGAGATTTAGATGAATGGTTTGATTTTGAAGAACTTGAAATTGATAAAACCAATTTATCTAGCCTAACAAAAGAATTCTTAAAAAACGGTTTTCCTGAAAATCCATCACCATACTTGGGATTTGGATTGAGAAGTTTTGACAATAAATTCTATACAATATCTGAATATTACACCGATTATGAATTGAGTAATGGATATCAAAACTATTGGATATTTGGTTCTGATGGTTCTGGAAATATAATTTGCATAGACTCGAATCAAAATGACCGAATTGTAATTCTTGACCACGAAGAAAATTTTGGAATTTTTCAAATAATGAATAAAGATATTATTGAACTTTCAAAATGCTTACTTGAATACAAAAATTTCATTGAAGAAATACAGAACGAATTTGGAGAAGATGGATTTATTGAGTCAAAATTCACTGAAGTTCATCTTGATAAATTAAAAGTAAATTTCATAAAAATAAATCCTAACATTTTCGAAGAATCTGACTTTTGGGATTCTGAAATTGACAATTTGTATTGCGAAATAAAATAGCCAGCTGGTAACACACGCTACAAGCAATTTGGGTATTAGGCTTAATTTGAAATTGGTTTTGTATTTGGAAGATTTGGCAAATCCGAATAATGGGCTTAATTTAGTCCCAAACTGCTTGTAGCGCGGGAACGTTATGCGACATTATATCAAAAATTATGGCTAAAAAAACTTTCCTATTTTTAATTTTAATCTTGTTATTCTCTTGTCACAAAAAAAATGAAAAGGCAAAAGAACTATTATTAATTGCAACCGATAAAAGCTCGTTTATAAATAAAACAGAATTAACTTTAAAAATTTTCTCTGATAGTACATATGTTTTCAATATAAATGTGAATGGTCAACTTTACAATAAAGTTGAAAATTTTAAGGGATATGTAAAAATAAAAAATGATAGTCTTGACTTTTTTCCTTCAAGATTTGAGTTCATTAGAGCGGATAAAGCAAATCTAAAAAATGGATATATAGATTTTATAGATGGAGATGTACCGTTTAGAATGAAAATTGATTCTACCAAATTAAAAGTCAATAACTTAATTAATTTTTCAAAATTCAAAAATTATGCGGTTTTCAACTACGAAAAAAATGAACGAGAAAATGATGAAAATCTTAATATCGATTTAAATGAAAAAGATATTTACGAAATTGAAAACTTGCTAAAACCTGAATTTAAAAAGAGAAAGAACCTAAACGAATATGGCAGATATCTAAAACAACTTATTGGATATAAAAAAGCTAATGGAGAAAAATATGTGATTATAAAAAGTTTTTGTGAAAGCAGATATGAATTAGAAAATTTCAGGAAAAGTGTTATTGAAATGAACGATGGTGGAAAATGCAATATTTTTATTGTTTTGAATTTAACACAAAAGAAAATTGAAATTTTTAGTGTTGCTGGTTTAGCATAAAAATAACGTCGCATAACACACGCTACAAGCAATTTGGGTTTTAGGCTTAATTTGAAGTTGGTTTTGTATTTGGAAGATTTGGCAAATCCGAAGAATGGGCTTAATTTAGTCCCAAACTGCTTGTAGCGCGGGGACGTTACAGGCAAGTTGCGCCGAAATTACGCAGAAGATCTTAATCCGAAAAGATACATTTGTTTACGCAGAAAATTTCAAAGTAGAAGCGTGAAAGTTGGAACTTGCTAACAGAAACGTGAAAACCGAAAGTATAAATTTAAAACTATAAGGTGAAACAATTATTAATTTTCATATTGTCTTTATTTGCTATTAATTCATATTCAAATGATTGCAAAACTATTTCAAAAGAAAAAGAGTATAATAATTCTGACTGTATTCTTTTAGGAAAAATCACTTTTGTTAATGATAGTTATTTTGAAATTAAAGTACTAGAAGTTTATAAAGGTGGAAATTTCAAGAAAATCCGTTCATACATAGGTCATAACAGTATCTATCCAGATTTAGGGGAAACTTGGCTTTTATATTTTAATAAAAGTGACAAAAATGATTTTTATGTTAGCGGTTGTAGTAATTCAAGAAGTTTTGAAAGGCCGTTTATAGACATACCACCGCCACCTTTTCCAAAAACTGATCCATATTTCAATGAATTAAATTGGAAAACCTATTTTAAATTAGCCATTTTAGAACTCAATTTAGATATAAGTAAGTTGAGACAAGTAAAAACCCAAAATAAATTAAGTTCAGTCATTAATAATTATGAAATTTTAGAAAAACAAATGACATTGATAAAATTACTTTTAATAGTTATAGTTGTTCTTTTGGGTTATTTATTTTTCAGATGCCGTAATTACCAAAAAGAAAAGTAAGACCGAAAAATTGAAAATTGAAAGTTGAAATGTGCAAACAGAAGCGTGAAAAGTTTGCGGTTAAATTCATAATTTCGACAAAAACAACCAGCCTGTAACAGCCACTACAACGGATTTGGGCATTTGGCTTAATGGAAAAATGGTTTTGTATTTGAATGATTTGCCTAATCCGAAAATAGGGCTTAATTTAGTCCCAAACCCGCTGTAGTGCCAAGACGTTGTATGCTATGTTACCACCACAAAACTTAATAGATGAATTGGATAATTAGAAATACTAAAAAAATTAAATTTCATACTAATTTAAGTGAAACTTTAAAACCCATTTTGGAGAATATTGAAAACTATAACTGGTTTTTATGTGATTTAGATTTTATGGCTGACAAATCTTTGCCGATAAATTTTGACGAGGATTATTTTAAATTAAACAATGAAGAGTTTCTAAAAATTGTTAATTCTGAAACTCAAATAATTTGGGGAGTAATATCAGCTGTTCCGAAAAATATTGAAATTGAAATTGATGAGAAGAACTTGCCATTCGTTGAGGGAAATGATTTGGTTTGGGGAAATGGTAATCTTCAAGTAAATAATTCTGAAATAGAAATAATTGCTTTTGATAGTTCCTATACAATCGTAAAGTTTAAAAACCAATCTTTGTCCGAAAAATTTAAAAATTACTTTGACGAAGCAATTGAATTGGAGAAATTTAAATAAACACAGCATACAACAGGCGTTTGGCAAGATTGCGAATTTTGTAGTAAATTCACGTTTATTTCTCGCAAGAAATTTTATCTTTGATAGAAAATAATCGGTTCCGAAGTTCGCAACCTCGCCAAGCGCCGGGACGTTATGGGTTATGCAAAAAAAACGCACAATGAAAAAGTTTCTTATTCTTTTATTATTCTTGCACTTCTCCAATATTTTTGGACAAGATATTGATTTTAAAAATCTAAAAATTTGTAATCAAATTAGCCTTGCAATAAAATATATAAATACGGACAAGACTGAAAAAATAAGAAAAATCAAGTTGCAAGATTCAATCAATAATGGAAGAAATTATAGCACTTTAATAAATGAATATGTTGCATTTAAACTAAACACTGAGCCAGAAAAAATTTTTAGTTATTCTGCTGAACTGACAAAATTGCATTTTGATAAAATTGAAAAAGCTACTTATAAATCTTTTAAATTGGATTCTGAGTGTATTGAAAATTATGCTAGTAAACCAAATGCATTTTTATCCAAATTAGACACTGAAACTCTTGTCATAAATATCGTTACAAATAACATTGACACTGACGAAGGATCAAGTGGGATAACTTATTTGTTTTGTTTTAATGGAGAAAAATTAGTTAGAGTTTTTAAAAAGCATTGGATTTCATAAAAGCACAACCCATAACACACGCTACAAGCAATTTGGGGATTTGGCTTAATGGAAAAATTGGTTTGTATTTGGAAGATTTGGCAAATCCGAAAAATGGGCTTAATTTAATCCCAAACTGCTTGTAGCGCAGGAACGTTACCAGCAAGCTTAAACGAACCTAAATAATGACCAAAGAAGAATTTACTAATATAACACCTCAGAAAAAGACAGACTTAATAGCTAATTATGTATTAAGCATTTCTGCAATAATTCTTTCGATATATTTTCAGGTTAAGTTTTATAATCTTTTCGAATCAAATCTATCCAAATCCAATTTTCTGATTATAATTTTTCTTTATATTGTATTTATATCATTGTTAGCTTTAGGTTGTTACGGAATCTTTATTTTAGCAAATCCTCTTAAAATAAGCTATGTGCATAATGGAATGAGTACAATTGAAAATAATGAGACAATAGAAAAGCTATATCTAAAATTAAAGGCCAAAAACTTTCATAAACAAGAAAAAACAATTCAATTCGAATTCAAAAAAAACTTTTGGAGTTATAGTTATAGAATTCATTTTTTAGCAGAAAATAAATTAATTGCTGTAACAGTTAAAAGTATTGACTCAAATCCGAAAGGAGGCTTTTTAGATTTTGGTGCGAAATATAGAATGCAGAAAAAAATAGTCGATCTATTAAATAAAGCCAGCTGGTAACAGCCGTTTGGCTAGATTGGGGTTTTAGGCTTAATTTAAAGATGGTTTTGTATTTGGAAAATTTGTGCTTAACCGAAATATTAATCTTAATTTAGTCCCCAACCTCGCCAAGCGGCGGGACGTTATATGCCACTTATCTGCGGCAGAAAACATAAATTCGTATAATATCACTCCTATTCTACTTTTCGACTTTAAAACGTAACGGAATAATTTTGAAAAGCAGAAACCGAAAAGCAGAAACCGAAAAGCAGAAACCGAAAAGCAGAAACCGAAAAGCAGAAACCGAAAAGCAGAAACCGAAAAGCAATAACCGAAAAGCAGAAACTGAAAAGCAATAACC
Organism: Flavobacterium erciyesense; assembly: GCF_018069925.1. Taxonomy (GTDB): domain Bacteria; phylum Bacteroidota; class Bacteroidia; order Flavobacteriales; family Flavobacteriaceae; genus Flavobacterium; species Flavobacterium erciyesense. Next base: position 7,240 of record NZ_JAGPXB010000024.1, read on the forward strand.
GAAAAGCAGAAACTGAAAAGCAGAAACTGAAAAGCAGAAACTGAAAAGTGAAAACCGAAAAGTGGAATCTAAAAAGTGGAATCTGAAAATTGATCAAAAAAAAAATTAAGCGGCATATAACAGCCGTCTCAAGCCATTGCGAATTTTCTTCTAAATTGACGCTTTCGTTTCGCAAGTTTATTTATCTTAGCCGAAACTAATCGGTTCCGAAGTTCGCAACGGCATGAGGCGGCGGGACGTTATAGGGCAGTTGCGAATTTACGCAGACATTAAGAATTAGAAATAAATTAATCTTCCGCTAGAGTTTTTGAAAGTAGAAACTTGAAAAGCAGAAACTTGAAAGTGGCAACCGAAAAGCGAAACTTGAAAAGCGAAACTTGAAAAGTAGAATCTGAAAAGTAGGATCTGAAAAGTAGAATCTGAAAAGCAGAATCTGAAAAGCAGAATCTGAAAAGCAGAATCTGAAAAACGAAACTTGAAAGTGGAAACCGAAAAGCGAAACTTGAAAGGCAAAATCTGA
>NZ_JAGPXB010000025.1 GCF_018069925.1 Flavobacterium erciyesense
CCAGCAATACAAAACTGAACGTGTAAATTTGCTATTAAAAACTAATAACATTACATTTGTCATTAAACTTTATAAATACAATGATTAAATCAATCCATATAAAAAACTTCAAATCTATTGTTGATCTAAAGATGGATTTAGGAAGCTTTAATGTTTTAATTGGAGAAAATGGTGCTGGAAAATCTAACATCCTAGAAGGAATAGGTTTTGGAGCTGCAGCAAGTGCTAATAAATTGGATTTTGAATTTTTAGGTAGTAGAGGGATTCGTTTATCAAGCCCTGAATCAATGATATCGGCTTTTAATGATTTGCCCGAAAACAAAAACATTGATATTGCATTTGTAGATAAATCTAATAAAAATAGTTATAAATATTCTATTACTCATAATGAGAATAACAAATGGGTTAACAATGAAAGATATCAAGGAGAATTAGTACAAGAATTAATAGAGTCATTAATTTTTACTGATTCAAATAAAAGAAAAGAAACTTTAGATAATTTAGCTAAAGCCAGTTCTGTTGATCAAGTTAAAAAAATTGACGAAATGATTAGTACTCTAATGAAAATTCTTGATGATAAGAGTAATAATAATGAAGAAGAAAAAAAGTTCTTTTTCAATACTATAAGTAATCATATTTTGGATCATAGACACTCTAATGATGAAATCTCTAATTTTATTGTTTTTTCACCTGAACAAAGTAGTCTACGAAAATTCGAAGATACAACACAAATTTATCCATTAGGCATTAAAGGAGAAGGCATTTTTCAATATCTAAAAAAGCTCGACCTTTCAAATTCAAAAGATAAAAAATTAATGAAAGAGATTAAGGAAAATATGCTTCTTCTTGATTGGTATGAAAATTTTGAAATCCCTAATGGTTTATTAAAAAAAGAAAGATCTTTATCTATTAAAGATAGATTTTTAAAAGAAGATTTAAATTCTTTTGATCAAAGAAGTACAAATGAAGGTTTTCTATTTTTATTATTTTATTCTGTTTTATTTTGCTCTTCTGAAACTCCTACCTTTTTTGCTATAGATAATATTGATTCAGGATTAAATCCAAAACTCACTATGCAATTAATTCAAAACCTTGCGAAATTAGCTAAAAAACATAAAAAACAGGTGATTGTAACTACACATAGTCCTGCTGTTTTAGACGGATTGGATTTAGAAGAAAGCTCACAAAGACTTTTTGTTGTAAAACGAAATGATGAAGGATTTACAACTGCAAAAAGAGTTACTTACAATAGTGAAAGAAGAATGAAACTCTCAGAAATATGGACTAATGGTTTTATTGGAGGCCTACCTGAAAATTTTTAATTATGAAATTTGCATTAATTACTGAAGGTGTCTCTGAACACAGAATAATTAAACATATTATATCAAAATATTTTAAGGATAAAGAACCTGATATTAATCAAGTACAACCTAAATTGGTTAATAATAAACAAAATGTAACAGGTGGTTGGGATGAAGTTCTAAAATATTGTCAACGACAAGAGTTAGCTGACATTTTTATTGAAAATGATTATTTAATAATTCAAATCGACACAGACCAATCTCAACTCAATCCATTCAATATTACTCACACTAAAATTGATCCAATATCTGGCAATTTAACAAATAAAACAATAGAGGAATTGTATAATGATGTTAAAGCAAAAATTGAAAGTTTAATCAACGTAGATATATTAAAAAAATATAACGATAAAATATTTTATGCAATTTGCACACATACTATTGAATGCTGGCTACTGCCTATATATTATACAAATAATCATAAAAATGACATTGCAACCTGCATAGGATCTTTAAATGCTCAATTGAAAAAGAAGAACATACAATCACTTCCAACCACAACAAAGAATAAAAACAGTGCTCAATCAATAAAAATCTACAATACAATTCTTAACAATTGGAAAAAAAGAAAAGAAATTGAAGATGCTGCTATACATCAGTATGGATTGAATAAATTTCTTGAATCATTACGTACACTTGACTAATAAGTACTGCTGGTAACACACGCTACAAGCAATTTGGGTATTTGGCTTAATTTAAAATTGGTTTTGTATTTGGAAGATTTGGCAAATCCGAAAATAGAGCTTAATTTAGTCCCAAACTGCTTGTAGCGCGGGGACGTTATAAGCTATGCGGCCAAAAATGCAAAAAACAGAAAATACAATGAAAGTTATAACCTGGAATTGCAACATGGTCTTTAGAAAAAAAGCCAAATATATTTTTCCCCATAATCCAGACATATTAATTGTCCCAGAATGTGAAAACCAAGAGAAACTCAAATTTGAGGAAGAACTGGAAATTCCGAGTGACATTATCTGGTATGGAAAAAATCAAAATAAAGGAATTGGCGTATTTGCATTCGGTAATTATAAATTAAAACTATTAGATTGCCACAATCCTGAATTCAAAAATATCTTGCCAATATCTGTGACTAACGGAAATATCAATTTCACGTTGTTTGCGATTTGGGCCAATAACCCAGAAGACATAGAAGGCGCTTATATTACTCAAATATGGAAAGCATTAAAATATTATGAAAGTATGCTTTCAGAGAAAAATACAATTCTAATGGGAGATTTCAATAGCAATACAATTTGGGACAAACCAAGAAGAGAAGGAAATCACTCAACTGTTGTCTCAAAATTAGAGGAGAAAAAGATTTTTAGTACTTATCATAAATTTTTTAACCAAATACAAGGAAAAGAAGAACATCCAACTTTATATATGTATAGACATCAAGACAAACCATATCATATAGATTATTGCTTTGCCTCAATAGATTTCATAGACAAATTAAAATCCGTGGAAGTTGGAAAGTATGAAGATTGGTTTATGTACAGCGACCATAAACCTTTGATTGTTGAATTTGAAAAAAAATAAAAGCACAGCCTATAACAGGCGTTTGGCAAGATTGCGAATTTTGTAGTAAATTCACGTTTATTTCTCGCAAGAAATTTTATCTTTGAGAGAAAATAAACAGTTCCGAAGTTCGCAACCTCGCCAAGCGCCGGAACGTTATACACAATGCAAAAAAAAATCACCTACATATCGATACTTCTTTTCAGTTTATTAAGTTTTGGTCAAAAAATCAAAACAATAACCGAATTTAAAAACGAAAAAGATAGCTTAATAAAAGTACGCGAAACTACATTTGATAATTCAGGAAACTTAATCAAAGAAATTATATTTGGAGAATTTGACGATATTTTAAAAACATATAGAAATAAAAATCAATTCTTCGAATACAAGGATGGACGAAGAGTCTCAGAATATAGCTGTGAAGATTTTATTTCAAAAGATACTTGTGTAGTTCGTTCATTTTCAACTTACAAATACAACCCAAAAACAAGAATCGAAACAGAAACTAAATATGAGTCTGATTCTTTAATTCGCTTTATTCGAGAAATTAAGAACGAAAAAAGCATTACAATTTCCAAAACAAATTCTTGGGAGTTTTTTCCTGTCAAACTTCCAGATTATGAAAACTCTACTGTTTTAATGGACACAACTTATTTTGATAAAAAGAATCGAATTATCAAACGAGTAAGTTTCAGTAATGATTTGGAAAAACCACTTATTGAAAACTATAAATATTCAAAAAAAGGTTATTCTTACCAAATTATTGGAAATGCAAATGATAAAACGATTAACATAGTTTATTCTGAAATACAGAAAATAATTGATGAGAATAATTTGAATTTTCACTACGAAAGTAATGAAGAATACAAATACGAAATTGAATATTATTAAATAAAGCACTGTGTATAACACACGCTACAAGCAATTTGGGTATTTGGCTTAATTTAAATATGGTTTTGTATTTGGAAGATTTGGCAAATCCGAAAATAGGGCTTAATTTAGTCCCAAACTACTTGTAGCGCGGGGACGTTAGCCAACATTTTCAGCACGTATCAATTTAACAGAAAGAAAAATGAAACTCAAACTGAAACTAATTCTAATTCTATTACTTCCAACCATAAATGTTTTTGGACAAAATACCAAAATCGAAAAGTCGATATTAATATCGAGTGGATACATTTCGAAATCCAAAGTAGTTAAAATTAACGCTGTAAATTTTGATTTAGTTTTGAAAAATAGAGATACTGTTTATCTCCAAACAACTGAAAGCAAATTTGTAACTAAAGAAGGAATTAGTGTTGGGAAAAAGTTCTCAGAATTGCCAATAAAAATAAAACAAGGTTTAACTAAAGAAAATGGTTGGGGATATTATTATAAGCTTCCATCAGGATGGTCAATTGGTTTTTGTGAAGGAAACTCTTGTACAGAAAGTTATCCGAATGAAAACTCAAAAATAAAGTGGATGTTCAAAAGAAAATAAAAACGTTGGCTAACAGCCGTTTGGCGAGATTGGGGTTTTAGGCTTAATAGAAAATTGGTTTTGTATTTGGAAAATTAGTGTTGAACCGAAAAATCTCGCATCTTTAATCCCCAACCTCGCCAAGCGCCAGAACGTTAGCAGTAATACTCAGAAAAATGAGCGATAAAAAAGAGTTTAGAGTAATTATTCCAGAGGAAGAATATCAAATTATAGAATTTAAACAAGAAAGTCTTCCAGGAATCGGTGTTATAAATTTAAGTTTAGTAGAATTTGAACCTAAAGAAGTTTTCTCTTGGCATTGCTCAATAATGATTGATTTAGAAAACTTTATCGAAAATGGAATGCCGACAAATGAAGATGTCTTGAAAGCCGAAAAGTTTGAAGATTATCTAGATGAAAATATAAAAGGAGAAAATAAAGAAAAACCAAATGCATTATTTTTAGGTAGAATTACGTGGAATAAAACCAGAGAATTAATTTGGCGAATTTTTGACCCTGAATCGACCAACAATTTCCTTGACAAAATAATCAAAGAAGAAAATTATCCGTTTCAATTTGACTACAGAATCGATGATGATACGGAATGGAAACTTGCAGAATGGCATTTGAAAAACATAACAGAAGAATAAGTACTACTGCTAACAGCCGTTTGGCGAGATTGGGGTTTTAGGCTTAATGGAAAGTTAGTTTTGTATTTGGAAAATTTGTGTTTAACCGAAAAATCTCGCATCTTTAATCCCCAACCTCGCCAAGCGCCAGAACGTTAGCAGTAATTGTAAAAAAATCAACATTGAAAAGAAACCTTTATTTTATTATTTCAATTTTCTTTATGTTACTAACATTAATTTCATGTTCCGAAAAAATAGTTAGTGGAAAATATCAAACTAACTTTAATACTTACGGAATGTTCAGCAGAACTTTGACTTTAGATTGCAATGGAAATGCAATTTTAAATTTTCGAGGAGATTTGCAAAACAATAATTCATTTGGTAATTGGAAAATTGATAAAGATACTTTAGTAATATTTTTTGACTCAGTAAAAAACAGAAACAACAAATATCAAGGAGAACTAAAATTCCTCATAAAGAGAAACAAACTTGAAAATCCACCTTTTCAGAAAAAGAAGTATTATGAATTAGTTGAATCCTTAAAAAAAACAGGTAATGATACTTTGAAAATTTTAACTTACAGAAAACTTAACAAGATGATGAACCAAAATATGAAAAATCATTACGGTAAAATTGGAAAACAATATTTTAAAAAAATAGAATTTATTGAATGTAAATAAAACAACTACTGCTAACAGGCGTTTGGCAAGATTGCGAATTTTGTAGTAAATACACGTTTATTTCTCGCAAGAAATTTTATATTTGATAGAAAATAATCGGTTCCGAAGTTCGCAACCTCGCCAAGCGCCGGAACGTTGGCATACATTTAAACATGAAAACGAAAACAATAATAATCACAATTTTATTACTTTTTATAACGGTAATGTTGGCTGGTGGCGGACATGGGACATACTTGCCTGCAAAAATATTTTATCCTTACACAATGATAATTTCCGAACTGCAAGATATTATTGGAATTCCGGCACTAATATTAGCAATAATTGAAATTCCGATTTATGTCTATATTTGGATAAAAAGACCGAATTGGAAATATTATGTGATTGGAATGCATGTTGTTGGAATTCTAATCGCTTTTACTATAAAATCAAATTCTTTCTAAATGACAAAAATTATTTTTCTTTTTTTTATTATAACTGTTATAGGAGTCTATTTCTATTTTGGATTTTACCAAGATTATAAAAGAAATCCAAAAGAATATATTAGAACAATAATAGGAATGCCTCTGGGGATTTTTGCAAATACAGTTGGTTGGAAAAATCTTGACGCTAAATTGAAAAAATGGGCGAATTTAGAAGAAGAACAAAAAACAAATTCAAAATCAATATAGAAAAATAAACGCCTGCCAACACACGCTACAAGCAATTTGGGTATTAGGCTTAATTGAAAAATCGGTTTGTATTTTGGAAGATTTGGCAAATCCGAATAATGGGCTTAATTTAGTCCCAAACTGCTTGTAGCGCG
>NZ_JAGPXB010000026.1 GCF_018069925.1 Flavobacterium erciyesense
GCAGAAACTGAAAAGCAGAAACTGAAAAGTGAAAAGTGAAAACTGAAAACTGAAAAGTAAAAAGTAGAAACTGAGAAGCAGAAACTGAAAAGCAGAAACTGAAAAGCAGAAACCGAAAAGTGGAATTTGAAAAGTGGAATTTGAAAAGTGGAATTTGAAAAGTGGAATCTGAAAAGTGGAATCTGAAAAGTGGAATCTGAAAAGTGGAATCTGAAAAGTGGAATCTGAAAAATGAAACTTGAAATCAGAAACCGAAAAGTGCCAACTGAAAAACGAAACTTGAAACAGAATCTGAAAAGCAGAATCTGAAAAATGGAAACCTGAAAATTGGTCAAGAAAAAAATTTAAGCGGCATATAACAGCCGTCTCAAGCCATTGCGAATTTTCTCCTAAATTGACGCTTTCGTTTCGCAAGTTTATTTATCTTAGCCGAAACTAATCGGTCCCGAAGTTCGCAACAGCGTGAGGCGGCGGGACGTTGTGCGACAGCAATGAAAAGCAGAATGTGAAAAGTAAATTTGTTGAAAAATGAAACATAATAAAGAAATAAATTCTGAGGGTTTTGCGATTATTGACAAAGTTTATTCCGAAAATGAAATAGAAAAAATCATTTCAGAAATAGAAAAAGTTACCGAAAACGAAACCGAAAATTCTACTTTTAGAAAATCCGAAGATTTATTTGCAATTCGACAATTTCACAAAGAAATTCCAGAAACGCTAAACTATATTTTCAACCAAAATTTGAGAGAAATCATAAAATCGAACTTTGGAGAAAATTATTTCATAACAAAATCAATTTATTTCGACAAGCCAGAAAAATCAAATTGGTTTGTGGCTTATCACCAAGATTTAACAATTTCGGTAGACAAAAAAATGGAAATTAAGAATTTCGAGAATTGGACAACTAAACAAAATCAATTTGCCGTTCAACCGCCAAAAGAAATTTTGGAACAAAATTTCACAATAAGAATTCATCTTGACAAAACGACAAAAGAAAACGGAGCATTGAAAGTTTTGAATAAATCGCATAAAAAAGGAATAATCAGAACGGAAAACATTGAACTTGAAAACGAAATGGAAACTATATGTGAAGTTGAAAAAGGTGGAATAATGATTATGAAACCTTTACTTTTTCACGCTTCAAATAAAACAACTAATTATGAAAGACGAAGAGTAATCCATATTGAATTTAGCAACCAAAACTTGCCGAACGAATTAGAATGGAGCGAGAGAATAAATTTTAACCTGAACTAAATTGTTATAATTTTGCCGATCGCACAACAGCAGTTACACAAGATGCAAGGATTTAGTGGAATTACCGTTTCGCATTGAACTTTTATCTTAATTAGAAAATATGCAGTCACGAAGCCTTGCACCTCGTGTAGCTGCGGAACGTTACTGGCAAGTTTAAAAAAACCGAAAATCACAAAAGAATATTAATGACTAATCGACCTTATTTAAATTTATTTATAAGCTTAACAATATTGATGATAGGATATTATTCAGCAACAGAAATCACCACATATTGGGAAAATAAAATTGTAAATATTACTTCTATAATTTTGGCAAGTTTATTTTTAACAGGCTTTAGTTTTAAAAACTTACCGAATAAAGCTGATTTAGAAATTTGTTATAAATATTTGTATCCAATCTCAATTGGAATTATTGGTTTATGCTTGCTGAATTATTTCATTCCTGCATTGGTCTACAAATTAATGAATTGGAATTTTAATAACGACACCTTAAAATCAATCACAAATTTACCGAGATTTTTAATTATGATGGTTTTGAGTGTATTCTTGGAGGAATTATATTACCGAAGAATAATTGCCCAAAAAATATTAAATGAAAAAGGTTTTACAAAATCAATTTGGTTGTCGGCATTAGCTTTTAGTATTGGTCATTTCTTTTCAAACACAGGTTTACTAAGTGCTTTTTTAGGAGGTTTAGTTTTAGGATATATTTATCTGAAAACAAAGAGTTTAATTTTAAGTTTTACTGCTCACTTAATTTATAATTATACAACATTTTTTGGTGCGTCAAAATTTAATGAAAATGCTAATTTGTGGAACTCATATCTAATAATTACTTTCATTATCTTGATTGGACTTTTAATGATCGCTAAAATGTTTTATATCATAAAAAAGTGGGAATCGAAATTAGAAGCTTAAAAACCAGCCAGTAACAGCCGTTTGGCGTGATTGGGGTTTTAGGCTGAATTTAAAGATGGTTTTGTATTTGAAAAATTTGTGTTTAACCGAAAAATCTCGCATCTTTATTCCCCAACCACGCCAAGCGGCGAGACGTTGTGAGCAATACTCAAGAAACATCAGTAAATGAAGAAACTAATCCTATTTGCCTTATTAATATCTCTGAAAGTTTTTGCAACTGAGCAAATTCCAGACATCTTGATATATAACGGAAAAAAGTATGAATGGAGAAGTTTTAATCCTGGACGAGATTATATAAAAAAGTTTAATTTTAAAGTGCCAGAGGACGCGATTGAGACAACTGCAAATTATGGCTTTTATACTTTTACATATACAATCGAAAACGACTCATTATATCTAACAGACATTACAATCTTAGTTGAGAAAGAAAGAGGTTTAGATTCAAGGTCTGTATTTAAAGAATTTTTCAAAGACAAAGAAAAAATCGTTATGGAATACACTAAAATACAAACATTCCCATATGGAAAGCAGATTGAAGTAACAAAATCGAATTGGACTGATATTCATTTTACAAATTATCTAGTATTTGAATTTAAGAATGGAAGAGTCGAAAAAAATTATGACTTAAACTATCAAAGGTTTTTAAAACTGAAGAAAAATCTATTCTTGAAGTTTAAGCAGACAGAAGAATATACTAAATCAAAAGTAACTGAAATAGAAAATCTAGAGAATTTCAATGACTTTAGACCCGAAAAGTTCTCAATGGAAGACTATTTAGAGTTTAAAATTTTGGGATTAATTAATACGCTTAAAGAATAAAGTACTGCTCACAACAGCCGTTTCTCGCAATTGCGAATTTTGTGGTAAATTCACGTTCACGTTTCGCAAGAAATATTATCTTAGTGGAAAATAATTCGTTCCGAAGTTCGCAACTGACGAGAAGCGGCGGAACGTTATAGGGCAGTTGCGAATTTACGCAGACGTTAAGAATTAGAAATAAATTAATCTTCCGCTAGAGTTTTTGAAAGTAGAAACTTGAAAAACAGAATCTGAAAAGCAGAATCTGAAAAGCAGAATCTGAAAAGCAGAATCTGAAAAGCAGAATCTGAAAAGCAGAAACTTGAAAGTGGAAACCGAAAAGCGAAACTTGAAAGCAGAAACTTGAAAGTGGAAACCGAAAAGCGAAACGTGAAAAGCAGAATCTGAAAAGCAGAATCTGAAAAGCAGAATCTGAAAAGCAGAATCTGAAAAGCAGAATTTGAAAATCAGAAACTTGAAAAGTAGAATCTGAAAAACGAAACTTGAAAGTGGAAACCGAAAAGCGAAACTTGAAAGGCAAAATCTGAAAAATAGAAACTTTAAAATATTCAACCGCCCTATAACAGCCGTCTCAAGCCATTGCGAATTTTCTCCTAAATTGACGCTTTCGTTCCGCAAGTTTATTTATATTTGGTGGAAAATAATCGGGTCCGAAGTTCGCAACGGCATGAGGCGGCGGGACGTTAGCAGTAACCAATGAAAAAAGAAACCTACCGAATCCTTAATTGAAAAATGGAAATAGAAACTAATAAACTCGAAAATACTTCTGAACAAAATGGAATACCGCAATTTTATACCAAAAAAGCAATTTTTGGTTTTTGTATTTTTTTTAGCTCGATTTTTGGCGGAATTCTTCTCATGCAAAATTTGAAAGAAATCGGAATGGAAAAAGAAGCTAAAAAAATTTTAAAAACTTCTATAATTCTTACTATTATACCATTTTTTATAGCTTGGCTAATGGAAAAAGAAGTTTCTACATATACACTTTTGACTAATATAATTGGTGGATTAGTACTTTCTGAATTTTATTTTGGATTATATATTTCAAAAGAACAAATCTTTGAAAAGAAGAAAATATGGAAACCTTTACTAATTTCATTACTTATTACAATTCCACTAATAGCTTCTGCAATTTATTTTGCCGAAAACAATTTGTAAAAAAAATAAATTTGGCTACTGCTAACAGGCGTTTGGCAAGATTGCGAATTTTGTTGTAAGTTCACGTTTATTTCTCGCAAGAAATTTTATCTTTAACAGAAAATAATCGGTTCCGAAGTTCGCAACCTCGCCAAGCGCCGGAACGTTACCACTCATTTTAAGAAAAAAAGAATGAAATTTGAATTAAACAATCACCAAAGAAAATATTTAGGTCTTGAAATTGTTCCTGATCATTGGGAAAAAGTAGAAATCACTAAAGAAATATTCGTCTACTTTGATGGCAATACAATTCGAAAAAAAATCAGTGTGGGTGAATATTCCTATCAAGAAATAAAATTAGAAGAAGATACTCAAAATCGTACAATATTATTACCGAAAACAAGCAGAGGAAAAGAGAAAAAATTAAACTTCTCTTCTCTAGAAGCTAGAAACGGAATTGGTATGTATTTTAGTTTCAATATTGGAGGAATTATTATTGGAAATCACTCAACAGAGAAAACTTATTATTCTACAAGTTTTGAAAATATTAAATTTGAGAGTATTAAGGATTTACCTCTTTGGTTAGACAATTATATATCAAATACAACCGAAAGTGATTTAAACGATTTGCAAAAAATAGCAACCGAAAAAAGAAAACGAATAGATTTAAAAGAAGGGGATTTTTTTATTTACAAAGTTGATAGAAAAAGCTACGGATACGGTCGTTTAATTTGTGATGTTAGAAAAATACGAAAAAATCCAGATTTTAAAAAAGACAAAAATTATGGACTTTCTCATTTAATGACACAACCTTTAGTTATTAAAATATATCACTTAATAGACGAGACAAAGGACAAAGATTTAAGTTGCTTAAAATCATTGAAAAGTTTCCCATCCCAATATATAATGGATAATTTACTTTATTATGGAGATTTTGAGGTAATCGGAAACTTACCTTTAGAAGATTGGGAAATTGATTTTCCTGTTTCTTATGCCAGAAGTATTTCATATGGCGATTTTGATACCGTTTATTTACAGTATGGCGAAATATATAAAGAAACCCAAAGAGACAAATTTTATAAATACATAGAAATACCTAATCCGAATTCAAAAACAGATTGGGATAAATTAAAATTCAATCCCTACAGAAACGAATCAATTGGATTTGGACTCGATATTAATAAGCAGACTTTACTCCAAGCAATTTCAGAAAATTCAAATCAATCATATTGGAATGAAGAATTTTATGGTCGTGATACTGATTTAAGAAATCCAATGAATATGGAAATTAAAAAAGAAATATTTGATTTTTTTCAACTTGATTCAAGTAAATCGTATTCAGAAAACCTATAAAAAAAACGAGTGGTAACACACGCTACAAGCAATTTGGGGATTAGGATTAATGGAAAAATTGGTTTGTATTTGGAAGATTTGGCAAATCCGAAAAATGGGCTTAATTTAGTCCCAAACTGCTTGTAGCGCGGGGACGTTATGTGACATTTTTAAACCCTACTAAATGAGAAAATTATTTATTTTATTGATGTTCACAATTTCTTTGACAAGTTGTAAAGATGATTACGAACAAGAAGAATTGAAAGCTATCCAAGATGTGGCAAACGACTATTTGAAAACAAACGATATATTATTAAATCCAACAAAATTTTTCGAAGATCAAGTTATAACAAAACCGAATATTGACACATTGGACATTAAAGTTTATTTCTCAGACGCTTTACTTCCCATTTCTCAAGTAAAAGAAGATAACGAATGGATGTTTAAAGATAACCATTTCAAAAAAGCATCAGATTCAGTCTCTTTTTTCAACATAGTAAATTCACAAAAATTTAAAGAATTAAAATTTAGAGAGTTTGCAAAATCAAAACTGAAATTAGAAAAACCATATTCACAGTTTATGTCAAGTCAAACCGAATTTACCGCAGATGAAGAATACAGAGTTTTGAATTTTTCCCGAGTTTGCTTTGATGATAAAAGAGAAAATGGAATTGTTGTGATTGAATATTTGGTTGGTTATGAAAGTGGAACACAAAGCGGCTATCACAATTCTTTGCTAATTAAAAAGCGAAATGGAAAATGGACTTATGTTCGTCGTAAATAAAAAAACGTCACATAACAGCCGTTTCTCGCAATTGCGAATTTTGTGGTAAGTTCACGTTTACGTTTCGCAAGTTTATTTATATTTGGTGGAAAATAATCGGGTCCGAAGTTCGCAACGGCATGAGGCGGCGGA
>NZ_JAGPXB010000027.1 GCF_018069925.1 Flavobacterium erciyesense
CATCAAATAGATAAAAATCTAAAGGAAGAAGAGCGCCCCGAAATCATAGAAAAGAATAATGTTATTGGATCGAATCCTACGTCAATAGCCTATCAAATGCGTGAACAATCTCAAGAATCGGGTAGAGTAAAAAAACCAGTTTTACATTTATCTTTTTCATTTTCTGAACAAGATAAAATCACACCGCAAAAGGAGATTGAAGCCGTTAAGAGCGCATTGGAGCATTTCGGAGTGACCGAAAACAAACATCAATATGTTTTGGTAAAACATAACGACCACGATAACCACAACCACAACCACTACCACGCAATAATTAATAAAGTTGATAATGAAAATGTAACCTTGAATACCGAATGGTTACACAATAAATGTCAAGGTATTGCGGACAGAGTAGAGCAAGAACATAATCTAGCGAGAACACAAAGACAAAGGATTTACGATAAAGAAAAAGACGAATACCGATTTACGACTAAAGAAGAAAAAGCTAAGATCGTCAAGAGTAAACAAACCAAAGTATTCAAAGATAAAGCACCAAAATTAAATGAATACCAAACCAAAATTCAAACAGGAATAAGGGAATCTTTGAACAATAAAGAAATTAAAACCTTTGACGACTTGCAAAAGGATTTAGCTAAAAATAACATTCAAACTAAGTTAAGACTAGATGATAAAACCCAAGAAGTAAAAGGTATTTCGTTTCGTTATGATAAAAAATTAAGCATAAAAGGTGGAGATATCGGATATACTTCAACCATTATTGCTAATAAATTAGAAGAAAACAGAGCTATTCAAATACAGTCCACTACCAAAGCACCAAAAACAAAAGCGCAGAAATACGTAAATCAATTTAATCACTACTTTGATAAGCCGGAATTGGCAAAGCCAAATCAAGTTCCTGGAGCGAAAAGCGCACCAGGACCAATTACTAAAGTAGAACCTAAAGTTGAAACTAAAGCAATTCGACCAATATCAGATTTTGATCTCATATTAAAAGCCACAAAAGAGGAATATGGCGTTATCGGGTACGCTAAAGACTTCAAATATATTTCATTACAAACAAAAGAAGGAAGAATAGTAAGAGCTGAGAACGATAAAAATTATGTGTTTAAAAAGGCAAATAAAAGTTTTAGCAACATTGAAATGGATTTATTAAACAAAGGAAAAACGTTTATTATCAAAGAGAAAACACCTTATAAAATCTATAAATCAAAAACAAATGAATCAATATTATTTAGCAATCTAACACAGGATGAATGCTTGAAAGAAGGATTATACAATACAGATATTTTTATATCTCAAGACATGAAAAATGATTTTGATGATAGTTCTATTTCAGATATTGATATAAAAAAGAGGAAAATAATTCCAAAAAAATGATGGTTGAAATGAAATTTATCGGTCCGATCATTTACGAAACTTAATTGAATACTGGGATGTATTAAAAACGGATAGTATAGTAATATCAATATCTCCTATCAAATAGATTATTTTATAACTCCATTTTGGAACAAAACGGATATTTTCATCATTAAAATAAGGTTCTTTAGGATATTTATAAGGCATATTTTGAACACTTTCCGAAGTAGCTACCAATTCATTAATAACGTTTTCTGCGTTTTGAGGACTGCTTAAAAAGATATAATCGTAAATATCTTGCAACTCCTGTTCTGCTCTAGATTCCCAAACAATCATCTTTTTAAAACACGATTTAATACTTGTTCTGAAGTAGAAGTTTTAGCTGTACCAGCTCTTACATCATCAATACGATTTTGAATATTTTTTTTATACTCTGAAACAGTAAAAGATTGACCGCTTGAAGTATATCCAACTACTATTTCGTCTTCTTCCTTTGTTTCAAACAACATCCCCATTTCCTTTGCTAGATTTTTTAAAATGGATAATTGAGTTTTGTTTTTAGGATGTAATATTATTGCTTCCATAGTTTTATAATTTTTACAAAGTTAGTTTATTTTCTCATTTCTAGTTTTGTCATTCCAGCATAGTAATGCTTACCGTCTTTATCAACATAAGTTTTAAAATTAATACTTCCGATAGCTTCCGATAGCTTCCGATAGTTTTGATTATTGATTAAGGTATTTAGCTAAAATCCATTGATTTTGGCTCAAGGCATCTTTTGTTTTATCTAACTGATTTTGTAAAAATATTTTATCCTGAACTAAACCAACAATTTCTTTATCTAGATAACTCATTTTAGTTGACAATTCCTTTATTTCTTGCTCTTTAACTGAATAATCTTTAAGGGTATTTTCAAACAGAACATACTGTTCTGGTGTAAACACTTCAACGTGATTACCGTTGTCAATCTCTTGTTTAAGTTCTTTTATAACTTCGTTTTCTTCCTCTACATCATCACTTCCGATAACTTCCGATAGCTTCCGATAAAGCGATATGAACAAGTCCGACAACTCGTAAGCTTTCCCCTTTAACACAACCATTTCACTATCTTTTAAATGGTTTTTTGCTCTTGTTCTAATAGTTCTATCAGTCGTGTTTAGAATAAACGCAGCTTGAATAGTATTAAACCAAATTCTATCTTTTGTCATTCTTTTATTTTTTGATATCATTATAAACATCCAAAAGTGATTTTATAATGACTAATTCGTGTAAGTCATCATGTCGAATTGGTTCCGATCTTTCAATATCTTCAGATCTCCATGTCAATAGGTCTTTTAATCCTTCTGAATGATGAAAACTAAACGCTTTATCATCGAATGATTTATTATCTCTAAGTTGAATTAATTCCTCTTTGTTTAAAGCATCACCATAATAAGAAACATATACATATTGTCCTAGATCATCTTTTAGAGATTCTAAGCTTTCCCAACTCATTGAATCAACAGCTTCAAAAAATTGGTCAAAAAACTGATATGTTTCTTGGTCTAAAAAGTAGAAATGTACAGGGTTATCATAGTATTTAATATAATTATTAATCAAAGGATTAAAGAGCGTTATCAGATTTGCATTAAATCTATCTTGTAATTTCTTTTTATCTATATTTTTCATTTACTTTTTTATAGTTTTACTTTTTGCTAAATTAATTAGAGGGGCACTTATTTGGGAATTATTAGATGTGATCTCAGCTCTTTTTTTTACTTTATTAGTACTTGGTTCAAGTTGGTCAAGTTGAAATTTCAATGCGTTTATAACATATCCTTGTACTATAGTAGGTTGCGTTTCATTCACTTTAGCTTTTATCTTACTGAGAGTCATTGCAAAATCTTCTAATTCTGTTTGACAACGTTTAAGTAATTTAATGTTGTTTTTTAGTTCTTTATCGAGAAAACCAAAATTTTCCTTTAAGTAATTAACAAAGATTAAATCTAAATCCCAACGAATAGACATTTGATTTTTTAAATCGTTTTCCATTACGGGATCTTTAATACCTGTTTTATAAGGGTAAAAAGTATATCCTTTGATTTTTCCTTTTTCGGGATATTTCTTGTAGTTGAAAGAAATTGGACAAACTCTATCTAATTCCTTTTTGGCCGACAGTATGACGAATCTTTCAAAATCATTAGTTTTACCGGTATATTTATCTTCAAGTCCAAACATTAATTTCAATGTGTCAACTCCGTAATTTATAGACTTTGATTGAGTTGAAAAAAGCATATAAAAACGCATAGCGTAAACACTCTTAAACTCCTTCGTAACTTCAAGAGAATATTTAGAATACCCTTTACTAAAATCTAAAAAAGCAGTTGCTAATAAGGGGTGGATTCTGAATGTAGCATAACTTTCTTTTTTGTAAAACTTTACCCTTTCTAGCAGTTTTATTTTTTCCCACGATTCCTCATCTTCCAGTATAAAAGATTTATTCTCCATACTATCCAAAGATTTTTTAACAAGTGAATGATTTTGTTCATCTTCTTTCATAAAAGAAGATAGAGGTACAGAAAAATCATAATCACCGAAAAGAGTTTCAGATACGGAATATCGTTTTTTTAAATCCTTCCCATCCACATGCTTCTGTAACATATCCATTATTAGAAACAAAATGCGTTGTTCTTGAACGGAATAATCATAACGTGCAGCTGTTATTATACGTGATTGAATGATAAGAGAGTTGTTGTTTTCCAATGTGTTATAAATTAAAATTAATCCTGTACATTACATTAATCTACTCGCAGTTTAACCGCTTGCATGACAAACATACAAACTAACTGCGAGTTAAAAAAATATTTCTCGCACTTCACATTAGAAAACTCGCAGTTCGAGTAAAAATTCACATTAGAAAACTCGCAGTTCAAAAAAAATTACATTAGAAAACTCGCAGTTCAAAAAAAAAAAACCACGTGAGGACCTGTAAATAAAAGACCTCGCAAGATTTGTTTTTTTGGCGATACTTTATGTTATTTTATAATAAGCTATGTTGTTAATTATATAAACATAGCGATACAAAAGTCTTTTAATTGGGTTGTTCCACTGAAAAAAAATTCAAGAAAATTTCTTAAAGGGGAAATCAAAAAAAACAAAAAAACAAAAAAAAGAAAAAAAGAAAAGTAAACTAGGCGGCGGCGCGCCCGTTTTTTGGCTCTTTTCTAGGCTCTAGGTTAGTTTAAAATAGTTTTTTTTAAGTTCGTACTGCTTAAAAAAAATCTTTCTTTAAATCGTCTTATTTAAAGTGTAGCATTAGAATCAATCTAATTTGCCATACTTCCACTCATTGTATTTTTTATTGTTGAACTTATTTTTTAAAAATTCATCATCGACGATTTTGACCGTAAGATCTAAATCGGAGGATAAAGAATGTAAATATCCAACAACATAAAAATCTCCTTTTGCTCCTTTAAAAAAACCCTCGTAATCGGGAACGTTTGGATTTTTACTTAAAAGTTCTCCTTTGATTCTTTTTAAATAAATTTTCTGAACCCCCATATTTATTTAATTTTTGTAAAAGATTAAAATACATTTTCTTGTTCCGGCTCATCTTCGAGATTTTTTCTTTCCACTTCTGCTGCTAAATTGGAAATATCAATTTCAACCGTTCCTTTTATTTTAAGTGCTTTGTTATACTCCCGAAATATTTTTTCAACTATGTCGCCCCTATCGGAGCTTAAATTTGTATTTCTCATATTCTCAAATTTTATATTTCAATGTTATTTGACTACTCAAAGATAAATTATATTAACCAATTTTTTCTTATTTCTTTCCCTTTAAGAAAATTATCCTCAACGCCTTGCGTTTCATATCCATTTTATTTTGTAGCTTCGCTTAAATAAGTACAATGTAAAATAGCAAGGTGCTGGTTTGTGTCACACTTCGCTTCGCTATGTGTGGCCCAATCCAGAACCTTGTCCTTCGGAGAGGCTTTCTGCCGACTCTACGAGGTTGAAGTTTTTTTTTTTTTAATTATGGAAGAATCAACACGTCTAAAACTTTTGAAATCTGAAGAAGAAAAACGCACTGAATTTGTCAATGTTCGTTTTACAAAAAACGAAATAGAAATGATTGAAACCTACGTTAAAAAAACAAAGTTTTCACGTTCGGATTTAATGAGAAATTTAATTTTGAATGAAATTAAAATAAAGAAACCTCTAATCCATAAAGATGAAATTATCCCTATTGCTGATAAAGATGAAATTCGTTTACTTATGAATATAGCCAATAATTTGAATCAAATTGCCAAGTATTCGAATCAAATAAAAGCTTTTCCAAACGATAACATTCTTGGCAGCATAAAAGAAATGTTAGGCAACTATTTAGATAAAAAACTCTAATGATTATTAACGCAA
This sequence comes from Flavobacterium erciyesense, assembly GCF_018069925.1. Classification (GTDB taxonomy): domain Bacteria; phylum Bacteroidota; class Bacteroidia; order Flavobacteriales; family Flavobacteriaceae; genus Flavobacterium; species Flavobacterium erciyesense. The sequence goes on from NZ_JAGPXB010000027.1 coordinate 5,754, forward strand.
CAATTGGGACAGGTTTCAAAGGTGCATTGCTTTATGTG
>NZ_JAGPXB010000028.1 GCF_018069925.1 Flavobacterium erciyesense
CTTTTTTTTAAAAATTCGTCCTCGCGGTGAGTCTGCTTCCATTAGAACCACATCTGAATGTAAAAATTTTGCGGCTGCAGCTGAATCTTCTACTTTAACCGCGCTTCGTTTTAGCATTTCTGATTCATATTTCTGTAAAACAGCTTGTCGCAAACCTATTTCTCGCCAAGATTTGTTACCCCTACAACCTGAGTGAATGGCTTGTGCCAATGCTACAGCATCAAGTAATGCTTGATTGGCTCCTTGTCCTTTAAACGGGCTCATAGGATGGGCAGCATCTCCCAAAAGGGTAATTTTATCGTGATGCAAATCCGAAGTTTGCAATAAAGCTCTGTCGTAAACTGGATATCCAGATATTAAATTTTCAGGAGTGGCAGCGATAATGGCTGGAATAGGATGGTGCCATTGCATTCGCGCCAAAGCTTCAGTTTTTAGTGCAGCAGGTCCTTTTGCGCTGAGTAAAATCGCTTCTGTTTCTGCCAGCGGAAAACTAAATTGCCACATTATCGAATCATTGTCATACGGCATCATGTAAATTCGCTCGTTACCGTTCGCGGTTTGAAATACAGTAGCATTATCCAACAATGAATCTTGAATAGATGGATTGTCTTTTAATGAACAAATGCCTAGAATTACGATGCAATTCAAATAGCGTAAAGGGGCGATTTGGTCTCCTAAAAGCAGTTTTCGCACGGTGCTTCTAATACCGTCTGCACCAACAACAAGATGTGCTGTTTTAGTTATAATTTGATCATCAACTTGAAAGCTTAGTTCAATGCCAGAATCTGCACTGTCTTTAAATCCAATCAATTGATGGTTCCATTGTATTGATTGATGGTCTTGTAATTGTTCTAATAAAGCACTACGTAAAGCTTGTCGAGCAATATGAATGTTGGAACGCTTGCCACTGTTTTTCACATCTTCTGTTAGCCATTTTCGAGCACCCCATTCGCCAATTATTTGGCCATTGGTATTATGAACAACATGCCTTGATGATTTGATGCCTTGAGACAGGTTTTCAATTCCTAAACTACTAATGGCTTTACTGGCTTGTTGTAAAGTCAAACCATATCCTTGTGATCTGGCCTGGAAATTAATATCTCGTTCGTATAAAGTAAACGGAATTCCGCGGTGTAACAACGCAACTGCAAGAGCAACACCGCCAATCCCACCACCAATTATAGCAACAGTCGGAAAGGTATTGTAATCAGGAGTTAAAAAAGCTGCGCCTTCAACAATTCCACTACCTTGACAAACAGTACAACTATGCAAATGAGCTTTTGGAGGTTGTGGCATTGGTCCTTTTCGAGATTCCTTTTCGAATTGCTGAAGCGCGTTTGTGTACGCGCGTTTGGCTTTGTCGCTAAGGCCTTTACTTTTTTTGCCGCGACCTTGACATGCAGCACAAAAAATCCATTTTTTGGGATTTGAAATCAAGTTTTAATATTTTTAAAGTATTGTTTTAAAATGTATTATGTAAAAATAACTAAACTAAAACTTTGCTTTTGATTTTCACGAAATCTAATACAGTTTTAAATTCTTTTGGGAGATTTTTCGAAAGGCAAATTTAAGATAAAAATTATTGGGAAGGAGTAGTGGAAATGCATAAAAAAAGTCTTCTTTGCTAAGTGCTAAGAAGACTTTGTAGGTGTATAGAAAAAGATTTGTAACCCAAGTGATTTTAAAATAGTAGTAAACAAGTAGATATTTTTGGATTTATTTCTGTGCAATTTCACGCGTTAACCAACCGCTTTTACCTGCTGTGGCAATCGAGTAAGGCGCGATCCAAAACAATCCGAAAGTAAACAAAATACTATACGAGTACGCCCAGAGTGATTCTGAAATACTGTATTTTTTGGCATAAAACAGAACTGGGAAAGTTGAAAATAACAGGATTCCTAACAAAGTTGAACTTACAAATAACAACGGATGTATTGCAATAAAAAACAACATGAACAACAAAAAAGGATAAGTCATCGCTAAGGTCAAGAATTGGTTGATAAACAACAAACGAGTTCCTGTTTTAGACTCTTTTTTAAAGTTAGTAAAAACATAATTAGCCATTGCTAAGTTTTCGCGAACATTGCTGCGTCCCCAACGAATAAACATTTTGTACAAACCTTTGTATTTTTCAGGTACGTCTGTTAAAACGACCGCATTACGCTGAAAAAGTACTTTTTGTCCTTGTTTTAAGATCATATTGGTCATAGCACGGTCTTCGCCAATATCCGATGGAGTTCCCATAAAAGTTTGATTGATCCATTCTGGTAAACAATTAAAAACGGCTGTTCTTTTGTAGGCTGCCAAAGCGCCAGGAGTACATAACACGCTTCCTAATCTGCTTTCTGCAGAGCGTACAAATTCAAAACTCATCACAAAACTTACATTCAGCATTTTTGGTAAAATAGCCGTTTTGTTGTTCAATACGCGCACATTTCCTGCAACAGCTCCACAATTTTCATCCGTAGCAAAAGGACTTACCAAGTTGCGAAGTGTGTCTTTTTCAATAATAGAATCACTATCAATAGTCACAAAAACGTCTCCCGTTCCTAAATGAAAACCACGGTACAAAGCATGGCGTTTTCCTTTGTTTTCTGGCTGCTGAAAAATTTCAATTTGATTGCCTAAGGTTTGTTTTGCTTTTTGCATCCAATACCAAGTTTCATCTTTACTTCCATCATCTATCGCCAAAATCTGCAATTTATGTTTTGGAAAATCGCTGCTTGCAATGCTCAATAAAGTTTGGTGAACCAAATGTCCTTCGTTATATGCTGGTACAATAACGGTTATCGTAGGAAGTAGTTCATCTGTAACTGAAGCGATAGGTTTGTAGGTCAAATACAAATATACAGTGTATAAAAAGTAGATTGATTTAAAGGCAAGTAACGCAAGAGTCACCATCAAAAAGGTAAAACCTAATGTAGAGTCCATTCTGCTTTCGTTAAAATTATAAAAATCATCTTGCAATACATAAACTGTCGATGCGCCGATGAGCAACATCAAAATTGTAGTGCCCAATACCAATCTATTTTTTAAAACTGTTTGCGAAATTTTTGGCGTTGTAAAAACTGTTTTTTCAGTTCTTTCAAAGATTGGGTTTGCTGTTGGTAAGGTTTGCGTTTTCATGTGTAATTGCTTTTGTTGTTTACTCCAATTCCTTTTTGCAATAGCAGTACCATTTTTATTTACAATTGATTATCAATGTTTTATTGTTTTTAAATTTATTTAATGTGTATAATAATTACTCAATTGTTACCCATTACTCAATTCCTTTTACAATCAGAAAGTTGAAAATAGGGGCAAGATTCAAGGTCATTTTTTTAAATTCCTTATGCTTTTGCAAAAGCGTCATTGTAAAACTGTAATTTTGTTTTTTATAAATTGATCTCCCACATTTTGAAAAATATCTTAATTATTGACGACGAAGAAAAACTACGTGGTTTGCTGGCTCGTATTGTAAAATCAGAAGGATTTGAAGTTTTAGAAGCTCCCGACTTGCAATCTGGTTTAAAAAAATTGGAACACAATGCTATTGATGTCGTGCTCTGTGATGTAAAATTACCTGATGGAAACGGTGTCGATTTTGTTCAAAAAATAAAAAGTAGTTTTCCGTTTGTTGAAGTGATTTTGCTTACTGCCTTTGGGAAAATTTCAGATGGTGTTCAAGCTATGAAAAATGGTGCTTTTGATTATATCGTAAAAGGTGATGACAATGATAAAATTATTCCGCTTTTGCACAAAGCTTTAGAAAAAGTAAGTCTTCAAAACAAAGTACAGCAGTTAGAAAAGCGTATTTCAGATAAATATTCATTTGATACCATCATAGGTAAATCCAAGGGTTTAGAACTTGTTATTGATTTAGCTAAAAAAGTTGCTAAAACCGAATCGACAGTACTTTTAACAGGCGAAACAGGAACCGGAAAAGAGGTTTTTGCCCAAGCCATTCACGAAAATAGTACGCGAGTAGGCAAGTCGTTTGTGGCTTTAAACTGCAGCACTTTTAGCAAAGAAATTCTTGAAAGCGAATTATTTGGGCATAAAGTAGGAGCATTTACTGGTGCTGTAAAAGATAAAAAAGGTTTTATCGAAGAAGCTAATGGTGGCACATTGTTTTTAGACGAAATAGGCGAAATGCCACTGGAACTTCAAGCAAAATTATTACGCGTTTTAGAAACGAACGAATACATTCGATTGGGAGATACTACGCCTAAAAAATCAAATTTCAGACTAATTGCAGCCACCAATCGGGATTTAAAAGCTGATAGTGAAGCGCATCAATTTCGATCAGATCTGTATTTTAGACTCAATATTTTTGAAATTGCGATTCCGCCTTTGCGAGAAAGAATAAAAGATATTGCGCCATTAACCAACTACTTTGTCCAACAATTTTCAGCCAAAACGAATAAACCAACACTTTCAGTTGATCCCGATTTTGTGCATCATTTAGAGAAACACCATTGGCCAGGAAACGTTCGAGAATTAAAAAATGTGATAGAACGTGCCGTAATTCTCGCCAATGATTTTACCTTAACAGCTGATGTTTTACCGTATGAAATTCAGCATCAACAGGGTAATAATAACAAAATCATGTCGGCTTTTTCGATGCAAAGCGTAGAGAAACTTCACATTCAAAAAGTATTGAATTATACCAAAGGAAATAAAGCCGAAACGGCACGCTTACTAGAAATAGGAATTGCAACTTTATACAGAAAGTTAGAAGAATACCGCATTCAATAAACAACGACTTTTCGCTTTTGCCAAAGCTTAAAAAGTTGGTTGAAACTACCACTAAACCTATCAAAAAGATAAAACCTTATCATTTTGATAGGTTTTTT
>NZ_JAGPXB010000029.1 GCF_018069925.1 Flavobacterium erciyesense
TTTATATTTGGTGGAAAATAATCGGGTCCGAAGTTCGCAACGGCATGAGGCGGCGGGACGTTAGTAGTCAGCGGCAGAAATTACGCAGGTCATATCAATTAAACTTCACATTTGTCTTCCGCAAGACGTAATTAATTGTTGCTATCAAAAATTATTTAAACCAAAACTTATTAATTATTTGTAGTAGAACTTGGAATAAGAACTTTGAAATGAAGCTTTTAAAAAAAAACTTTGAAGCTGAACTTTGAAGCGGAACTTTGAAGAAAAACTTTGAAGCGGAACTTTGAAGAAAAACTTTGAAACGGAACTTTGAAACAAAACTTTGAAACAGAACTTTGAAACAAAACTTTGAAACAAAACTGTGAATCAGAACTTCGAAATGAAACTTAAAGACGTAAATGGAAACTGATTATGGAAATCTAAATTAGCTTAGCGGAATTTCTAAAACCGCCGAACTACTAACAGCCGTTTGGCGCTATTGCGGTTTCGGTGATTTTTTGGAAGCTTAAGTCTTGAATTAAAATTTTGTCTATATTTGTGAGAGTTTGGTGCTGAAATTCCGCAACAGCGCCAAGCGGCAAAACGTTGTGAGCAATTTAAAAACATCCTGCTAAAATGAAAAAAACATATATATTCATAATTTGCTCCATAGTAGTTCTTGTATTTTGTGGAATTGGATTACATGGAAATATATCGGGTGAAAAATTCGATTCGAATAAATGGAAAACAACCAAGTTGGATAATGAGCATGACATGTCTCTACGTTGGGATATGATGAATAGTTTGAGAAATAATCACAAGTTGGTTGGAATGTCAAAAAATGAAATTATAAAGTTACTTGGAAAACCTGATAGCAGTTTTTCTACGCCAAAAACATTCAGGTATTTTTTGGGATATGCACATTTTGGAATTGATACTGGAAGTTTAATTATAGAATTTGAAAATGAAACTGTAGAAAACTATTTAGTTACGAGAGGATAAACTGCTCACAACAGGCGTTTGGCAAGATTGGGGTTTTAGTGGAATTACCGTTTTTTATCATATATTCGTAAAGCGGAAAATACTCTGCTACAAAGTCCCCAACCTCGCCAAGCGCCAGAACGTTGGCAGTAATATTAAAAAACCACGTAGAAAATGAAAAACATAATTAGATTATTTACTCTAACTTTCCTATTAAATTTTCTTGTAAGTTGTGATCCAGCCCATAATATTGATTTTATAAACAAATCAGATTCTAATGTTAAAGTGAAAATCACTTTAAACCCAAAAGTTGAAAATTATCGACTAAAAGAAGTTTCATCTGGAGATTCTATAGTTTTTAATCTAAAACAAAAAGATACTGCTAATATTTATTTTGGAATCGGAACTTGGTCTGACGGCGAAATTGAAGAATTAACAATTTCAATAAATAATATTGAAATTGAAACGAAAGACATAAAAACTCTATATAAAACTAAAAAAGCGATGAAAAATATCTTAGAAAAGAACACTCACGGATTTTGGTTTAAAACTTTAGTAGAAATAAACATTGAATAAATACTACTGCCAACAGGCGTTTGGCAAGATTGGGGTTTTAGGCTTAATTTAAAGTTGGTTTTGTGTCAGTAAAGTTTTATCTTTAGCCGAAAATTAAGGCTTCCTTAATCCCCAACCTCGCCAAGCGCCGGGACGTTAGCAGTAAGTTTAGAAGACCTACTTTAGTAAACAAAATGACAATGGAAGAAACACTGAAAATTTTACAGAAAGAAACGGAAGAGTTAAAAAATTCCATTGAATTAATAGAGCAATTAACAGGACAAGATAAATCTGGAAAAGGTTTATTACTAGAACACCTTATCAAGAAATTTGTGAATGTAAAGGTTAAAATGTATCAAGAACATCACAACCTCCCTCACGTACACATAGACATTGGCAAAGACAACCATTCAGCAAGTATCGCAATAGAAAATCAAGCAATTTTAGCTGGTTCAATAGAAAAAAAGTATGAGAAAATTGTGCTTAGCTGGATTGAGAAGAATAAAGCAAATCTTTTGATAGTTTGGAATAGCATTCAAGAAGGACAATTAATTGATTTGTCAAATTTAAACTGAAAACAAAATGACAGACGAACAACGAATTGCAAAAATTAATGAACTATTGGAGCAAATCAGCCCATTAAATTATGAGAGGATTTTTCTTGAGACAAGTTTACAGTTCTCTAAGGAAAACTATTTCAAAAAATACGATGAAGAAGAAAAAGCAAAAATCATTGAAAAAGAGCAAAAACTAAAAGAGATCAATCAAAAATTGACAGAATTATTTGCTCAACTTAGAGAACATCAATTTTTATATTTTGTAGAGTATGAAGGAGAATTTTCAGTTGGCAATGGTCAAACATACTGGCAACCTCAAAGAGAATTTTTGTACCTTAAAACTAAATGCGAAATAGACACTACAACTTCAAGTGGTTGGAAACCATATATAAATGACCCAATTGTAAGACAACTATTAACAGAGCTTCATAACTTCTTGCTTAACAACAGGTTTTCAAATCTTAAAATTCGACACATAATAAAACAATAAGTAATTTTAAAAGAACCCGTTGATGAAAAACATTGAAAAATATAAAAATGACTTACAGCTTTTAATTGACAAAGGTGATAAATTGGACATATCAATAAAATACGAGTGTTATCCTGACAAAATACAAGAGCAAATAAAAGCTCAAATAAAGGACGACAAGAAAACTCAAGAATACATCAAAAAGATCCTTCCATTTAATAGAGAGTATCAAATCTGGTATTCTGAATCACTTGTACTAATTAAACAACTGTTGCCTGACAGACTCAACGACTTCATTCGATTATATGAAAAACCAAAAACTCGAAAAGCTATAGAGTATGGAAACTATGTAATGGAAGACTATTTGCAAACTTTGACTGTAAGAAGTAGTTTTGGAGAGAAAAAAGTTGGACCTGATGCTGCCATTAATCAGTTTGAGCAACAATTAAACATTTTGAAGTCTATAGAAAGAAGATTTGAAAGCACACTTTTCGACATTAAACAATTAGTTCAAGCAGACTTATTTGACAGTGAGTTAGATGCTGCAAAAGAACTGAATAAGAATAAATTTACACGTGGAGCTGGGGCAATTGCTGGTGTGGTACTTGAAAAACATTTAGGACAAGTTCTATCAAACCACAATTTGAAATCATCTAAAAAGAACTCTTCAATTTCTGACTTTAATGACATATTAAAAACAGCAGAAGTATATGATACACCGACTTGGAGAAAAATACAGCATTTAGGAGACATAAGAAATTTGTGCGATCACAATAAAACAAGAGAACCAAAACAAGAAGAAGTTGACGAACTTATAACTGGAGTAGATGCAATTATTAAAACAGTATATTAAAAAAACCTACTGCTAACAGGCGTTTGGCTCAATGGCGGGTGTCATGGTTAATTGAACATTCTACCTCGCATCAACTTTTGTGGTGTATTGACAGTTTTGTGCTCCAAAATCCGCCACTGCGCCAAGCGCCAAAACGTTATATGCCACTTATCTGCGGCAGAAAACATAAATTCGTAGAACATCGCTTCTACTCTCCTTTTCGACTTTAAAACGTAACGGAATAATCTTGAAAAGCAGAAACCGAAAAGCAGAAACCGAAAAGTGGAAACCGAAAAGTGGAAACCGAAAAGTAGAAACCGAAAAGTAGAAACCGAAAAGTAGAAACCGAAAAGTAGAAACCGAAAAGTAGAGACCGAAAAGTAGAAACTGAAAAGTAGAAACTGAAAAGTAGAAACTGAAAAGTGGAAACTGAAAAGTGGAAACTGAAAAGTGAAAACTGAAAAGTGAAAACTGCAAAACGAAACTTGAAAGCAGAAATTTAAAAGTGGAATCTGATAAGCAGAAACTGAAAAGCAGAAATTGAAAAGTGAAAACCGAAAAGTGGAATCTAAAAAGTGGAATCTGAAAATTGATTAAGAAAAAAATTTAAGCGGCATATAACAGCCGTCTCAAGCCATTGCGAATTTTCTCCTAAATTGACGTTTTGATTTCGCAAGTTTATTTATCTTAGCCGAAACTAATCGGGTCCGAAGTTCGCAACGGCATGAGGCGGCGGGACGTTATGCGTGAGTTTTGGAATTTACGCAGACATTAAGAATTAGAAATAAAATTATCTTACTACCAGAGTTTTTGAAAGTAGAAACTTGAAAGCAGAAACTTGAATGCAGAAACTTGAATGCAGAAACTTGAATGCAGAAACTTGATAGCGAAACTTGACAGCGAAACTTGAAAGTGAAACTTGAATGCAAAAACTTGAAAGCAGAAACTTGAAAGCAGAAACTTGAAAGCAGAAACTTGAAAGCAGAAACTTCGAAACTGAAATTTGAAAAGCATTATCCGAAAAGAAGATAGAAGTAAATTTTTCCACAAAAATAAACCCACGCATAACAGCCGTCTCAAGCCATTGCGAATTTTCTCCTAAATTGACGCTTACGTTTCGCAAGTTTA
>NZ_JAGPXB010000003.1 GCF_018069925.1 Flavobacterium erciyesense
ATGAGGCGGCGGGACGTTATGCCTCAGTTTAGAAAGCCGAAAACATAAAAATGGAAAGAACAAATTTATTTGATAAAATATTAAAACATCTTTATGAAAATAAAGAGGATTATTGGAATTTAATACCGACATCTGAGCAATATTTCGGAATAACTGACGAAGATTTAATTGAATCAATTGTTGACGAAATGATTGAACGTGAATGGGTCGACCAAAAGAATTATGATAAGTTTTCTGTAATAATAAAATATAATGGAAAACAAACATTTGAAAAGTATAAATCTTATTCATCTTTTTTACGTGATTTAAAAAAGTCAGAAAGTAAAGAGAAAGTCCAGAAAAACACTGATAGAATACTAAATAACATTAGTAGAATAAGTGCAATATTTTTAGGTGTGAGTTCTTTCATATTAAGTTATAATAAATTTTTTATTGATGATGTAAAAATTGATAAGCAAAAAACAGAAATTGAAAACTTAAATAAAAAAATAGATTCAATTTTAATAAAAAAACATAACAGAAAAATAAAAACGAAGGCATAACAGTGGTTACAAGCCATGGCAATTTTATTGCTAAATTGATATTTGTTTTTCGCAAGATGTTTTATCTTGGTGGAAAATTTACGTTCACGAACTTTGCCACGAGCTTGTAGCCACAGGACGTTACCTGATATTTTAAAAACTGAAAATGACCAAAGAACAACAAAGAAATTAATCGACTTATATGTTAAAGAAACTCTCAATAGTTAGCTTTTTGATTCTATTCCTTCCTTTTTTTCAAACTTGTTCTGACAAAAATATTTCCAAAAACACAATGCTGAAAAACAGTCCATTATGGGAAGAGGTAAAAAACAATCCTAAAACTGAACTTAATGGAAAAGAATATAATTTAACTTTCGAAGAATTAACTTTAAAAAAGAAAAAAGCAATTACAGATTTTGTTAAACTCAAAAAAGAAATAACACTGAATGGCTACCAAATAGGAAAATTATTCATTGAAGATATTAAAACTCCTCAATGGCCATTAATGCCATTTTCGTTCTCTATTTTAATAAATATATTTTTAGTAATTTATTCATTTAAAGAAAAACCAAAAACAATTTTAATTTTAGGTATGTTAAACATATTCTTATTAATAATCCCTCTAATAATGTTGTATTTCGGAAAGATATTTGAAGATATTGAACAACTAAAAATTGGGTATTATTTATTGATGTTTAATTTAACAATAATTATTTTTGAATCATATTCCCAAATGAAACCAAAAAAAACATCAGGTAACAGCTAGTAAGCAATAGTCGGGAATCAGGCTTAATGGGAAAATGGTTTTGTATTTGGAAAATTAGTGATAATCCGAAAATTTGTCTTTACTTAGCCCGACCATCGCCTACTAGCGGGACGTTAGCAGTAATGATTTTGACGCGCATCTTAAAAAAGTAATTATGAATAAAAAAGCAAAAATATGGTTGTTAATTTTAAGCATAATTCTTGTTTCGACTTTCTTATTTTTCAAAATAAATCAGAGAATAAAAATAATAGAACTAACTTCAATTAATGTTGAAACGGAAAACGAAATTGACGTTGAAAAAGTAAAAATTTATCAAGGTTATTATACAATAAACAGAGAAAATGACGCCGAAATTTTCAATGATAAGTCTGCGAAAATTGTATTTGACGGAAAATCTAATGGAAAAGCAAAAACTGAATACGGAGAAAATGATTTTTTGCTAATTTATGACAATAAATATTACTTTCAATTCAGACAATTTTGCACAAACGACAATGATTTTTATAAATACAATCTCAAACTTTTAAAAAAGAGAAATAAATTATACTTAAAAGCAGAAATAAGTAGCGGAATGAAATTTGAAAAACCACTAAACTTAATAAGCGAAGCCGAAAAATTGAGATGCAACGGAAAAATAGATGACGAAAAAGGATTGTATAACGGAATTGAACTTAAATAAAATATCACTACTGCTAACAGGCGTTTGGCAAGATTGCGAATTTTGTAGTAAATTCACGTTTTCATTTCGCAAGAAATTTTATCTTTAACAGAAAATAATCAGTTCCGAAGTTCGCAACCTCGCCAAGCGCCGGAACGTTAGCGGTAATTACATCAAACATTCGTACTATGAAACAACTTATTTATTTAACATTATTAATTCCCTTTATATCTTTTGCACAGCGAAACTATCTCGATGAAGGTAATAAACTACTAAGCCAAAATAAAAATATGGAGGCGGAGGAAATCTTTAAAGAAGCGCTAAATTCAGAAAAAGATAATTTAATTTACCGCACTCAACTTGGATTATCTCTAATAAATCAGGGGGAATATATCAAAGCTGAAAAACAGCTTGAAAAAGTCTTGGCTAAAGATCCGAGTAACACTGCCGCACTTTGGTATTCAGGAATTAACAATTTTCAAAATGCAAAAAACTTTAGAAAAGCGGTTATCTATTTCGAAAAAGCTTATCCTTTCATTCCTAAAACCTCACCACAGTTTTTTGCTGTCAATTTTTTTATTGGAAAATCATATAGAAACTTGTTGTATACTGAAGGTTTAACTTACGAAGAAACAAGTCGAATGCTCGAAACTTCAAATGAATATGTAAGACTTCAACCTAACGCAAGCGATACGGATCAATTTATTTCTTTTATAAAATATGTTGAAGAAAATCGATTTCCACCAAATGTAAAAAAGTGGAGAGTCGTAAATGAAAACAATGCGGACGAATTAATAAATAAAGAATTGGAACGTAAGTAACTACCGCTAACAGGCGTTTGGCAAGATTGCGAATTTTGTAGTTAATTCACGTTTACATTTCGCAAGAAATTTTATCTTTGATAGAAAATAATCGGTTCCGAAGTTCGCAACCTCGCCAAGCGCCGGAACGTTGGCGGTAATGCAAAACAGAAAAATGGAAAACGAGAAAATATCAGTGGAAAATGGAAAGTGGTATATCGCTGAAATAATTGAAAAGTGTGAACCCGTAAACCGAAATGAAGCACAAGAATTACGTAGAGTTAAAACTTGGGGAAACTTCCATATAATTAAAGCCGAAACTCCAAAAAAAGCATATGATAAAGCTGTTAAAATTGGAAAAGAAGCAGAATATAAATTCACAAACTCTGACAATTTAGAAATGGAATGGATTTTTATTGGAATAGGAAATCTTATACCAATTTATGAAGATATTGAAGATGGAAGTGAAATAATGTGGGAGAATTATGGAGATATTAGTAACAGAAGAGCGATGAAATTTCCAATCAGTGAAGAAAAACTTTTAGCAGAATTAAAAGAAAAGAAGTAAAAACATTGTAAATAAATGCACTACCGCCAACAGCCGTTACACGAGATTTGGGCATTAGGCTGAATTTAAAGATGGTTTTGTACTTGGGAAATTTGTGTTTAACCGAAAAACCTCGCATCTTTAATCCCAAACCTCGTGTAGCGCCAGAACGTTGTGTGCTATAATTGCGCTGAACGTAAACTACATGAAAAAAATCAAAATTTATTTGCTAATTGTTAACTTTTAAGATAACTTTGTCAAATGAGTAGAGAAATTATATTTTACGAAAATCATTTTATTGAGTTTTACCAAAGTCAAGATGAAAAGGTAAAAGAAAAAATGAAATACGTTCTTGAATTAATAAAACAAGTTGAGAAAGTTCCGGAAAAATTTTTAAAACATTTGACAGGAACAAACGGACTTTATGAAATAAGAATTGAATATCAGTCAAATATTTATAGAATATTTTGTTGCTTTGATAAAGGGAAATTGGTTGTGCTTTTTAATGTTTTTCAGAAAAAATCTCAAAAGACACCAAAAAATGAATTAGAAAAAGCATTGAATTTAATGAACGAGTATTTTCAACAAAAAAACATTTAAAATGAAAGATTATAAAAACATAAAAAATTTCGACCAACTTATTGAAGTTGAACACGGAAAAATCGGAACAGAAAGTAGAAATAGCTACGAAGAAAAATCACAGATGTTCATCATAAGTGAAATGCTTAAAGACGCTCGAAAAGAAGCTAAAATAACTCAAGAGCAATTGGCTGAAAGAACTGGAACAAAAAAAAGTTACATTTCGAGAATTGAAAACGGAAGAGGAAATATTCAACTTTCAACATTAATAAGAATCTTTGAAATTGGATTAAATAAAAGAATTGGGTTAACCTTTTTGTAAGTAAATAATATTACAGCACACAACAGGCGTTTGGCAAGATTGCGAATTTTGTAGTAAATACAGGTTTATTTCTCGCAAGAAATTTTATCTTTGATAGAAAATAAACAGTTCCGAAGTTCGCAACCTCGCCAAGCGCCGGAACGTTATATGCCACTTATCTGCAACAGAAAAGATAAATTCGTAGAACATCGCTTCTACTCTACTTTTCGACTTAAAAACGCAACGGAATAATTTTGAAAAGCAGAAACTGAAAAGCAGAAACTGAAAAATAGAACCGAAAAACAGAACCGAAAAGCAGAAACCGAAAAGTGGAATCTGAAAAATGAAACTTGAAATCAGAAACCGAAAAGTGGAATCTGAAAAGTGGAATCTGAAAAGTGGAATCTGAAAAGTGGAATCTGAAAAGTGGAATCTGAAAATTGATCAAGAAAAAAATTTAAGCGGCATATAACAGCCGTCTCAAGCCATTGCGAATTTTCTCCTAAATTGACGCTTTCGTTCCGCAAGTTTATTTATATTTGGTGGAAAATAATCGGGTCCGAAGTTCGCAACGGCATGAGGCGGCGAAACGTTATAGGCTATGTTGCGGACGACCTCAAACAGAAATTTATGTATAGGCAAATTGAAACAGAACGACTTTTAATAAGACCGATAAATATTACTGATACGAGTTTTATCCTTGACTTGTTAAACTCAGATGGTTGGTTGCAGTTTATAGGTGACAGAAAAGTTAAAAACGTTGTAGACACTGAAAAATATATTCAAAACATTCTCGACAACGAGAAATTCTATTACAGTGTCTTTGAGCTTAAAGAAAGCAAACAAAAAGTTGGTATTATAACGTTTCTTTATCGAGACAACCAACAATTTCCCGACATTGGATTTGCAATGCTACCAGAATTTGACAAAAAAGGTTACGCAATTGAAGCAACTAAGAAATATTTAGAAGAAATTGCAAATGAGAAAAAAGTAAATAAAGTCATTGCGATAACTCTACCAGACAACTCAAAATCAATAAGACTTATAGAACGACTTGGACTTAAGTACGAGGACGAAATCCAAGACAACTCAAAAATTTTATATTTATATTCGCGGACACTTTTTTACAATGAATAGAAAGACAAGAAACACAGCCTATAACAGCACATTGGCAATAGGCGGGGTTTCGTCTCCGTATGACAGTTTTGTGGTAGCCGAAAGTTCAGGTCTCCGAACAAACTTCTGCGGTGGAAAGCCCGCCCATCGCCAAGCGGCAAAACGTTATATGCCACTTATCTCCAGCAGAAAACATAAATTAGTCGAAAATCACTTCTACCCTACTTTTCGACTTTTAAACGTACAGGAATAATTTTGAAAAGCAGAAACTGAAAAGCAGAAACTGAAAAGCAGAAACTGAAAAGCAGAAACTGAAAAACAGAAACCGAAAAGTGGAAATCGAAAAGTGGAAATCGAAAAGTGGAAATCGAAAAGTGGGAATCGAAAAGTGGAAATCGAAAAGTGAAAACTGAAAAACGAAACTTGAAAGCAGAAACCGAAAAGCAGAAACTGAAAAGCAGAAACTGAAAAGCAGAAACCGAAAAGTGGAAACCGAAAAGCGAAACTTGAAAAGCAAAATCTTAAAAATAGAAACTTTAAAATATTCAACCGCCCTATAACAGCCGTCTCAAGCCATTGCGAATTTTCTCCTAAATTGACGCTTTAGTTTCGCAAGTTTATTTATATTTGGTGGAAAATAATCGGGTCCGAACTTCGCAACGGCATGAGGCGTCGGGACGTTAGCAAATATTATATTACCAAGAAACTTTACAAATGAAAATAATATCTAAAATCGCAATCATAATTACTTTACTTTTGGGCGCAAAAGGAATAAGCCAAACGAATCAAGAATTACTTAGGCAAATTGATTCGTTATTAACGAATAATAACCAAAATAACACCATAAATGGTAATGTATTAGTTATTCAAAATAGTGAAGTTTTATATGAAAAATCATTTGGTTTTGCGGAACCAAATCGAAAAATAAAATTGAATAAAGAATCTAAATTTTTAATCGGTTCAATTTACAAAGAGTTTCCAGCTGTAGCAATAATGCAATTAAGCGAAAAAGGGTTAATCAACGTAGAAGACAATATCGACAAATATATTCCTGGATTGCCTTCGTGGTCTAAAGATATATCAATAAAATATTTACTGCAATATTCAGCTGGGCTACCAGATATTCAAACCAAAAAATATCCACAAGATAAAATTATCACCACTAAAGATATTTTTAATGATCTTTTAAATATTCCAAACTTAATTTATAAACCTGGAACTGATTATTTGTACACCAATTATAGTCCCCTTTTACTAATGAAAATTGTTGAAAATGTAAGTGGCAAAACATTTAATGAATACTCGAAAATTTTCCTTTTTAACTCCGAAAATATTAACATAAAAACACAATATCCATATATAGAAAAGGACAATTTAGCAGTATCATTTAATAATGAATTTGTTCCTGACAATTTTAAATTAGAAATTCCATTTTTGTTTGTTAGTAATTCTTATGGTTTGTACGATTGGTTTAAGAGAATTGATGAAAATTCTTTAATAAGTGAAAAATCAAAATTATTTCTCGGTAAAACTGCAAATATTTTATCCGATAAATCCATGCAAAGTCCTTTTGGAAAACTATATACTACAAAACAAATAACATCTAGAGAAATTTCAGTTACAGAACATACTCACGATGGAAGTTTTGGAAATTTTAAATGTATTGCAAGAAGGTTTAATTTGGAAAATATTACTATAATAATCTTGACTAATCAGAATACGAATAATGTTTACGAAATATCAGAGGCAATTTACAATTTAGTAATTAAAAAGACAAAATAATAACATTTGCTAACAGGCGTTTGGCAAGATTGCGAATTTTGTAGTAAATTCACGTTTATTTCACGCAAGAAATTTTATCTTTAACAGAAAATAATCGGTTCCGAAGTTCGCAACCTCGCCAAGTGCCGGAACGTTAGCGATTATTGCTGAGGACCAAAATTAAACTGAAGAAGATGAAGACAATATTTACTATTCTTTTAGCACAGATTCCTGTTTTTCTGTTTGGACAAGTTTCCAAAGATTCCGAATTATTCAAATCATTGAAAACCCATGATAGTATTTTTTTTGAAAAAAGCTTTAATCAATGCGACATGGATTATATTGGAAAAGCAATTCACGCCGATATGATTTTCTATCATGATAAAAGTGGCATTCAAAATAAAGCTAAGTTTCTCGAAAATGTTCGTAAAAATTTATGCTCAAACTTTGATAAAAAGCCAATCAGAAAAATTCAAAAAGGAAGTCTCGAAGTTTATCCACTTTATGACGACGGAAAACTTTATGGAGTTATTCAAAATGGAATACATGAATTTTATATTAGAGAAAAAGGAAAAGAAGACTTGCTCACTGGGAAAGCTAAATTTACTCACGTTTATCTTTTAGAAAATAATCAATGGATATTAAAAGAGGTTTTGAGTTATGATCACCAATAATTGCAACAATCGCTAACAAATGCTAAATCTCATGGCTGGTTTTCGTTAAATTGTGCGTTTCTTTTTCATAACTTCGCTCGGTCGGTTATGGAAAAAAAGATTTCCATAAGCCGCCACAAGCTCTAGCATCGAGCGTTATAGGGCAGTTGCGAATTTACGCAGACATTAAGAATTAGAAATAAATTAATCTTCCGCTAGAGTTTTTGAAAGCGAAAGTTGAAAGCGAAACTTGAAAGCGAAACTTGAAAGCGAAACTTGAAAGCGATACTTGAAAAGCAGAAACCGAAAAGCAGAAACCGAAAAGTGTAAACCGAAAATTGGAAACCGAAAAACGAAACTTGAAACAGAATCTAAAAAGCAGAATCTAAAAAGCAGAATCTGAAAAGCAGAATCTGAAAAATGGAAACCTGAAAATTGGTCAAGAAAAAAATTTAAGCGGCATATAACAGCCGTCTCAAACCATTGCGAATTTTGTGGTAAGTTCACGTTCACGTTTCGCAAGAAATTTTATCTTTAACAGAAAATAATTAGTTCCTAAATTCGCAACTGATGCCAAGCGGCGGAGCGTCTGTGCCATTTTGCCGAACTGCTAAAATCTAATAGATAATGATATTAGAAACTGAAAAAATATTATCTAACAATGACCCTATACTTGCAAAGGTAATCCTTCAAATTCCAAAGCCAGAAATTGAATCCACAAACGATGTTTTTCACGATTTAGTGAGTTGCATTTTTGAACAACAAATTCATTACCGAAGCACAAAAAGAATCTTTGCAAAAGCATTAGAAAAGTCATCCATTGAACACTTGACTTTAGACAACTTTTATTTAGTAGAGGAACATTATTTGAAAAACTCAAATTTGGCAACAGGCAAGTATGAAACCTTGCTTGCTTTTATCGATTATTGGAGCAACAATACCAAAGATTTCAACACACTTTCAGATAATGAAGTAGTGAAAGAACTATCATCTATAAAAGGTATTGGAAAATGGACAATAGATATGATTTTGTTGTATACCTTACAGCGACAAAACGTTTTTCCGTATGATGATTATCATTTAAAACAAATCATGGTTTCATTGTACGGACTTAATGAAAAAGTAAAACTGAAAGCACAAATGTTGGAGATTGCTGAAAATTGGGGAGAGCATAAATCATTAGCTGTTTTATATTTGTTAGCTTTTAAAAAATTCGGAACACGACTATGAAAACAGAACGAATCATTTGCCCAAATTGTAAAAGGTCAATACCAAAATTGAAAAGTTATCACTATTGTAAAGAAGTGGCAATTGACGAATTGTTTTTGAAAAAATCAGATGAAGTCGTTTTAGTATTTGATAGACTATTGGAACATTTGTCTGCTTACGAAAATGTAGAAATAAGTGCAACCAAAAATTGTATCGTTTTTGTGAGAAACAAAACATTTGTAGTAGCCAAACCAATGACAAAATGTTTAGAGATTAAATTTTATTCCAATGTACCAATAAACGATGAAGAACTGTACAAATACCATTTATGGAGTAGTAAGTATGAATCAATCATTAGAATTGAGAATGAAAGTCAATTAAGACCCAAACATTTTCAGTATTTTAAAAATTCATATTTAATATCATAGGTAGTGAAAAAGCAGAATAAAACTTTACAACCAACGACAATCTAAAAGCGCTTTTGCAAAAAGAAAAAGACGATACATGGAAAAATGGTTGAAGAACTTTAAACGGATTTTCCAAAAAATAAAGAAAATAAAAACGATACATAACATGAGTTTGGCAAAAGTGGGGCTTTGTTGCTAGGCTGAACATTTGTATTTTCTATTACCTTTTGTAAAAAATTTGAATATTAGTAATTTTTAAACCCTAACTATCTTTAAACAAAAAAAAACGTTAGTGTTGATGCCTTACCTGATATGAAGAAATTATCAATTTACGAGCCAAATCCGCTTTATCCAAGTCGTACTGTAATATTGTACTCTATTATCATAGTTCTATTAGCTTCTGCAATAATCACTCAGAAAATATACGACACACATGAAAATATTATTTTTCAAACCTTAATCTATTTAGCTGGAGGGTCATTTATATTTGGATTAATGATTTCATTTTTTGGAGTAGGAAAAACTAAACCTTTATATGGTAAAATCATAGGTTTCATAAATTTCACAAAGGAAGAAATAACTATCGGACAAAAAGTAATCGAAATTACTAAAATCAACAAAATAGAATTTGAAGGCGTTGATTGGTGAGGTTTATACGAAGGTTATCAGACATTCTCGTTTGAAAACAAATTATCGAATGGAACTAAAAACTGAATTATAATTAATACTAAAAGTGCAGTCATAAAAGTTAGATTTCAAAAAAATGGAGCCTGCGAACTATCAAAATTTCAGGAAGAGTTTATGGAATATTATAAACTTGGAAAAATTAGTTATTTACAGTTAATCGATAATCTTTGTATAAACTCAACTGAAGAACAAAAAATATTGAAATCTAGCAATTTATAACGGCACCACTACTACAAGCCGTTTCACAAAATTGTCAATTTTGTGTTAAGTTCACATTTGCGTTTTGGACTAAATTTATAATCAAAAATAATAAAATCTAGGACAATATTGGATTGATTATTTACGACAACTAATTAAAAAATCGGGCAACATTAATGCTGATAAAAGAGAACTCTTGACCTTACTTTAAAGTTTTTGTTTACATTTATATTTGATAATCAGTGCTTCCAGTGAAATTAGTAATTACAAATATTCAAGATTTAACATTTACCAAATTTTAGATACACTTTTTAACTTTTAAAAATAAAGTAAGTATGGAAAATACCTCGATCTTAAATAAAGAACTGCTGAGAAAGTGGATGGATTCAATCGGTTTTTGCTTGGGATGGTTTGCAATAATTGGGCAATTTATTTTGATGCTACAAAATAGACAAACAGCTGTTTTAGAAACCATAATTCGATTTTTCAGTTTTTTTACAATTCTTACCAATATTTTAGTTGCGCTCTACTTTACATCTCGACTGCCAATGTTTGAAAAAACTTCACTTGCAAATTTTTATAAAAAAGGATCATTAACCGCATTAACCGTTTTTATTTTAGTTGTTGGCTTGGTATATCAAATTATTTTACGAAGCACTTGGCATCCAACGGGTTTGCAAAAAATCGTTGACGAACTCTTGCATTCAGTAATTCCCATTTTTGTTTTAGGCTACTGGTTTTTGTTTGCTGAAAATTCCGATCTGAAATTTAAAAATTGTAAAAATTGGCTTTGCTTTCCACTACTCTATTTTGTTTATGTGATTGCTAGAGGACATTTTTCTAATTTTTATCCTTACCCTTTTGTAGATATCTTGGCGCTAGGTTATTACCAAGTTTGTATCAACTTTCTATTTGTGAGCCTATTTTTTTTATTTGTGATGGGAACTTTACTTTTAATCGGTAAAGCTCTTAAAAAATAATAGTACAAAACTGCTTTGTCATCATACAAAACACTATTCTTCATCTCATTTCAACTGAGACTAATGAGGAACTAATTTGTTAATTTACCTTAAATTAGATTTAGCAAGCAATTCATCAAAGTGCTATCGGTCACAAAAAATAGTATTTTAGTATGCAAATGCGGTAGGATTAATAAAAATAGATTCAAATTGATAACCATAAAGAAATCATATTACAAGCCTAACATACTTTCAACTAAACTATCTAACTATGAAAA
Organism: Flavobacterium erciyesense; assembly: GCF_018069925.1. Classification (GTDB taxonomy): domain Bacteria; phylum Bacteroidota; class Bacteroidia; order Flavobacteriales; family Flavobacteriaceae; genus Flavobacterium; species Flavobacterium erciyesense. The sequence continues at coordinate 11,441 of NZ_JAGPXB010000003.1, forward strand.
GAGATAAAATCATATTTTGGACAGCAACAAGCATCATTGCATTATTTGAGGGATTGATGCCTGCATTGACTTCACAAACTGAATTGGCGAAAGAAGGTATCAGACATTTGGGCTATCCCGAATATTTTGGTAATGCCTTAGTAGTTTTTAAAGTGCTAGGCGTGCTAGCGCTGATAACTCCTAAAATTCCCAAACGAATAAAAGAATGGGCTTACGCTGGTTTTGGTTTCGATTTTATTTTTGCTGCAATAAGCCATGCAGCTCTTGATGGCATAAACGGGCAAACTTTTTTTCCGTTTGTCGCACTAGCAATTCTTGCGGTTTCGTATGTTTACTATCACAAATTAAATCCGCCTGAAATCAAATAGTTTATCTATTGGTTAACACTATTTTCTGATAATTCTATTTTTTTTCATTCATATCAAAACTATAATCCGTTAGTGAAAGCAGTAAATAAAATATCAAAAATGAATAAAAATCGTAGTAATTTAAACTTTCTACTTCTTGTATTAATGCTTTGTTTAGGGTCATCTTGCAAAGAGAACGATCAAATAAAGGCAACTAGTAAAGGTGTACAAGCTAAACTGATAAAAAAAAGAAGTCCTGGCAATGTGCAAACCAGTCTAGAAGATAAAAATGGTATACTTTGGTTTGGAACTACTGACAATGGATTGTATCGTTATGATGGGACGAAATTTGATCAAATACTCAAAAGTGATAAACACCAAATAAATGCTATTTCTTGTCTTTTTGAAGATCAAAATGGAGCAATTTGGATAGGCACCGAAAACGGACTTTTTATTTACCAAGGAAAAACTTTCCGAAAAATTACGATTCCTCTTCAAGTCAATCAACCTTCTAACAAAAATAAATACTATTTTAAATCAAAAGCTATCTTTACTATCATACAAACGAAAGACAGAAAAATTTGGTTTGCTACTATTAATGGCGTTTTTACTTATGACGGAAAATCATTCACTCCTTTTGTCATCAACAAAAACGGAGGTGGCTATCTAAATTCTAATAACAATATCGAATACATGTTAGAAGACAAATCTGGAAACATTTGGTTTGGCGGTCGTGGCAACGAAGGTGTGTACCGTTATGATGGAAAATCAATCATCAACTTGAAATTACAAGAATTGACGCTGCAATTTGGTAATCTTAAAGTCAGTCATAACTGGGCATGGCCGCAATTACAAGACAAAAATGGAGACATTTGGTTGAGTAACTGGGCTGGAGTATACCGATACGACGGCGGAAAATTTACTAGTTTTACAAAAAAAGACGGCCTATCTGGTTATAATGGATTGGTCTCTAAAATCATTGAAGACAAAAATGGGATACTTTGGTTTGGAGGAGATGCTGGACTTTCCCGCTTTGATGGAAAAAAATTCACTAATTATAAAAAGGAATTAGCAAATCCTTGGATTTGGACTATTTTAGAAGATAAAAATGGTGCTATTTGGGTAGGAACCCGAGATACAGGATTATATCTTTTTGATGGAACTACATTTATTAATTTTACAGCAGAACGCAAATAGTTTTCTGCTTTTAGAGAAGACATTATTGAGTTTACAACTTGTCAAACCCTACCAAACCAAAATACATTATTGTATGTTCCATAACGTTTTTAGCTTCCTATTGATTTTTGTATATTTTTTTATAAAATGAAAAAGGAAATGCACTCTTTGGCATTACGCTCCTTAAAGAAAAGTAACAAATCTATTGCATTCAATTACAGATCATTTAAAAGGAATACAAACATAAATCTAGGAAGAGTAGAGTCTTCGGTTTTTCTTGAATTTTCTTAATTTCAATTCCCATAAATAGCTATATTGCAGTTAATAAACTCATGTTATCTTGATGTTTAGTATTATTACTTAATTTATTTTATAAAAAATTACAACCAATAACTAACACATTTATGGCAAAAGCAAACAAAACAACAGAGACAGAGATCAATGTTACTGATTTCATCAACTCGTATGTTGATAATGACCAAAAAAAAATAGACAGTTTTCAACTAGTCGAACTAATGTCTAAATGGTCAGGAAAAAAACCAAAAATGTGGGGCCCAACAATAATTGGCTTTGGCAGTTACCATTATAAATACGCTAGTGGCCATGAAGGCGATTCTATGTTAATTGGATTTTCTCCAAGAAAAGCAGCCTTTTCTCTATACATAACTACACCAACGCCAGAAAACCAAGAATTATTAGACCAATTAGGGAAATTTAAAATGGGTAAAGCTTGTATTTATGTCAAAAAATTATCAGATCTTAACCTTGAAATCCTCGAACAAATTTGCCGTGCTACAATAGAAAATTTAAAATCACTTAGTTAAAATACTTAGTAGCCAAACACAGATTTCAGCTTCAAGCGAAAGTTAATATAATGTTCAAAAATTACTTCAAGGTATTTATTCGCTTCAAGTTAAAACTGCCATTCAAAAAATGAATTACAAATTTATAAAAGTTAACGGTCAATTTTTATTTACAAGAATGCTTAATCTTTCCTTTCTAATTCAGAATTTAAAAACAATATAAACAACAGCAACTACCTGTAAAATAAATAGTTATATTTTTTTTTATAAAAACACAGATTTTTCTTCTATTATGAGCCCAAGTTTTTTAGTAAATAATATATCTTCGTACAATCACTAGAACTGCTTAGGTAATCTTTAAGCTGCGAATAATCCTTTGATGTAAACCCACAAATAAACTTTAAAACTAACCTCAAAAAAATGAAAAAACACTTTTTAATGCTACTAATCGGCTTTCTGAGTATTAACTCTTTTGCACAAGTCGTTTTCGAGAAAGGCTATTACATCAACAACAAAGATCAAAGAATTGAATGTTTGATACTCAACGAAGATTGGAAAAACAATCCAACAGAATTTGAATATAAGTTAAATGAAAACAGCGAACCCACCAAAGGTACTCTAAGCCAAGTAAAAGAATTTGGAATCGCTAATAATTTTAAATACATCAGAAGCAACGTTAAAATTGACAGATCTCCGCGTAATATCGATAATTTGAGCACTGATAAAGAGCCAATTTTTACTGAGGAGCAACTTTTCTTAAAAGCTTTAGTTGAAGGAAAAGCAAATTTATACGAGTATACAGACCGAAGCTTAAAAAGATATTTTTACAACAAAGGAAATAATGCCATCGAACAGTTAGTGTTTAAAACTTATTTGGTAAAAGATAGTGATGTTGCAGAAAACAATAAATTTAGACAGCAAATATGGATGGATTTACAATGTCAAAACATTAAATTGAGTGACGTGGAGAAAGTGGAGTACAAAAAGGTAGCACTAATCAAAATTTTTACAAAGTACGCGGAATGCTTTAATGAAAAACTTGTGAATTTTGCGCCTAAAGGAAAGAAAGACCTTTTCAATCTTACTCTTAGACCTCGAATCAACAATTCATCACTAGCAATTAGCAATTCAAGTTCTAAGGAACGAAACACTGATTTTGGTAATAAAACTGGTTTTGGTTTTGGTGTTGAAGCAGAGTACATTTTACCATTTAATAAAAACAAATGGTCTATAGCCATCGAACCATCTTTCCAAAATTTTAAATCTCAAAAAAGCAGTAATGTTCCTGATGTTAGCGGAGGTGTTCAAAACGTTAGTGTAAATTACAGTTCAATTGAAATTCCGATTACCTTTAGACATTATTTCTTTTTAAATAAAAATTCGAAATTGTTCTTAAATGCATCCTATATAATTGATTTACCATCAAAATCTACAGTTGAATTTACCCGTAACGATGGTTCTAGTTTTAATACACTTGATATTAAGTCAAGAAATAATCCGGCATTAGGTTTAGGTTTTAAACAAAATGATAAGATTAGTGTCGAACTAAGATACCAAACTACAAGAGAAATTTTAGGAAACTATGTTTTTTGGAACTCAAACTACAACACAGTTTCGTTTATATTTGGATACTCCTTTTTTTAGAGCACCAAACCAGCTAAAAAATTAATACTAGGCATCTGGAAAATAAATTTTTGAATAATTTATATTTCAGATGCCTTTTTCTTTTTACAACATTCAAAACAGATAATTCAATTATCTCATTCATCCTACAATATCTTAACTTTACATTTAGACCTACATTTTATTCTTCAAATTATCCTACGCAGATCACAGTAAGTAACAATATGCTTGAAACTTCTTCGAAATTGTGTTCTGTGAAAAAATAACTATCTTTACCACTAGTTACAAACCTTATAGATCGCTTTGTGTCGAACAAACTGCGCAGCAGCAGTAAACACCTTGTATGATAAGATTTGGAACAATAAATATACATTTGGTCACCTTAAATACCACTAAAAAGATGATTAGACTTTATCCCATGGAGGAATTTCGAGAAATCGAAATAGATTATCCTTTGCGCAAGCGCTACGCCGTATCCAACAGAGGGCGTTTAATGAGTTTCACTGAGACATTCTCTGATGGACAAATACTAAATGGAGGCATGTCAAGCGGCTACAACACACTGAGGTACAAAACCAATAAGAATGGCAAAATTGTAGAAAAAGGCATTTTATTATACCGCGTCATTGCTGAACTTTTTATTCCCAAACCTTCAGAAGAACATACACATGTAATTCACTTAGACTTTTCTCGAGACAACGACCACGTTAATAATTTACGTTGGGCAACACCAGAGGAAATGATGGCACATCGCAACAAAAACCCAAAAGTGCAGGGAATCGTTGATAAAGTACGCGAAACTAAACAAAAATCTGATGGCAGAAAACTAACTATTACACAAGTCATTCGCTTGAAAAAAATATTAAACGATCCAAGTCGTAAAACCAGAGCCAAAATACTTGCAAAACAATTTGGAATTAGCGAAATGCAAGTTAGCCGAATAAAAAGCGGTGAAAATTGGGGACACATCAAAGTTTAAAAGAAGGACAATTATACCTCCTCATTCTTTGTAAAACGATATAGCGCAAAGTTGTATAGCGTTTTGTAATTTCGATTTAAAACACGGCTTATAAAGCGCCTTAAATCAGAGACAACAAATGAAATCAAAAACTACCTACGAGTGATAAATTTGTAAGCGATTATTTGTCTCAAAAAGAAATTAAAAACAATTCCTTTTGCTATTACATTTTTTCGCTTTTGAGCAATCTTTACAATCGTTATTTTGACTTGGGTACAAAGCACAAAAAAAGCCTTGAATTTCTTCAAGGCTTTTGCTTTCTGGGTGGAAGACGGGGCTCGAACCCGCGACCCTCGGTACCACAAACCGATGCTCTAACCAACTGAGCTACAACCACCATTTGCTTAGCGGTGGCAAAGATACAACTAAAGTTGAGTTGTGCAAAGGTTTTTTGAAAAAAAATTCAATAAATTTAACGCAAATCCCCTAAACTATTGACAGCCAAATACCTTTCCACAGTAAAACCTTCAGCATATTCTACGCCTGTTAACCTACCTAAATCCCTAGAGCGGTAACTGAGGCTTTCTAGGAAATTTTTACTTGTGATTGGAGATTCTGGTTCATCTGATTCAGGATCATAAAATTGTGTACGGTACGCCAAAATAGAGGCTATCTTTTGTTCATTAAAACCAGTAATATCCACTACAAAATCGGGCTCTATATTTTTCCATTGCAAATAATGGTACACTACTTTAGGTCGCCAAGCCAACTGTTTTTGACCGTCAAGCTCTGTTTCTATTTTAATCAAGCCCGACAAAAAGCAAGCATCTGAAACTAATTTGCTCCCTTTTGCATGATCAATATGTCGGTCATCAATAGCATTACAAAGCACAATTTCTGGCTGGTATTTTCGAATCATTTTAATAATCTCGCGCTGGTGTTTTTCATCGTTTACAAAAAAACCATCACTCATTTGCAAATTCTCTCGTACGCTCACTCCTAAAATTGCAGCTGCAGCACTTGCTTCTTGATCACGGGTTTCGGCTGTACCGCGCGTGCCTAATTCACCACGAGTCAAATCAACAATACCAACCTTTTTCCCTAAAGAAATTTCTTTTAATATGGTTCCTGCACAACCTAGTTCTACATCGTCAGGATGCGCTCCAAATGCTAAAATATCTAATTTCATTCTTCTCTCTTTATTTGTTACTTCAGTACCAATTGACCTACTTTAATTAACTAAAAACCTTTTTCATGGTCGATGATTTGTTGACACTCTCCTCCCATTCTTTCTCAGGATTACTATCTTTGGTTACTCCACAACCCATGTACAATTGCACTTGAACATCCAATTTATCTTGTTGTACTCCTTGTTGAATATCAATTTGCATACATCGTAAATTGACAAACAAATCAGAGTCTTTTCTTTCTTCTCCAAAAGTGACATTCAATTCTCCCAAAAAACCAGTATAAAATTGTCTATCATAGTTTTCATTCTCAACAATAAATTGCTTAGCTGCCGTGGTTGGTAAACCGCAAACTGCTGGTGTAGGATGCAGTAAATTGACTAAATCTTGAATTTTGGTTGCAGGGCCTAACTGCCCAGAAACAACTGTTTTAATATGCCATATTTCGCCTGCTTGAATGCTAAATGGCGGGGTTACTACTAAATTCTCCGCAACAGGTTTCAATTTAGCAACCAAAAAATCGGTAACAAATTGCTGCTCTTCTTGCTCTTTCAACCCCCAACTAATTACCTCAACACCAGTTGCTTTTTGAGTTCCAGCTAATGCAATAGTTTCAAATGTAGTCCCACGAATTTGCAACAATTGTTCTGGAGTTGCTCCCATCCAAAGTCCTACCTGCGGATGGTAAAAACAATACACACAAGTGGCTGGATACAAGTTAATCAATTTTTCAAAAACTTCTAATAGATTAAAATCATTTACTGAAATGATCTCCGTTCGTGATAACACCACTTTCTCCAAAACACCCTCACGAATTTCAGTAACCCCGGCATGAACTAAATTTTGAAAAAATTCTTCATCTTGCTCAGACACCATTGAAAAATGGGATCCTTTCGAATTTATAGTTTTTGATACGAAAGGTGCTGCAAGTACTTCAGCAGCTATTTCTGGTATCAAATACTTTTTAGAGCCATCAAATGACGCAAATACAAATCCGCTTTCTGTAAAATCCGCCACTTGATACAAATGATTGTCTTTTTGAAAAAAACCAATAACCTCATCACTTTGAGGCTTGTGATACAAAACAAAGGGCAAATTAGCCTGCCTTTGTTGCTGGGCTCTACGCAGTAGGTTTTCCATTATTTTTCTTGACTTTTTCTTTTTGGGAGAATCATATTTGTAAGCTTACACAAAGAAATTAATTGATCGCGTTCGTCTGTAATTTTTATTTCCCATAAGTGTATACTTCTACCTTTATGCACGCATCTTGCAGTTGCGGTAACTATTCCGTCACGCTTAGCTTTTAAATGGTTGGCGGCAATTTCAATTCCTCGAACTTCGCTTACTTCTGAGTTAACAAATAGCATCGAGGCGGCACTACCTACGCTTTCTGCCAAGGCCACTGACGCACCACCGTGAAGCAAGCCCATCGGTTGATGCACATGAGGTGTGACAGGCATAGTCGCAACCAAGAAATCTTCGCCAGCATCAGTGTAGACTATGTTAAGGGTTTCCATCAAAGTGTTTTTTGAAACATGATTACACCAATGCAGTATTTTTTCTTTATCAAAAGTCATTTTAGTATATTTTTTTAAAATGTAAAATTAACGAAAAGAAGAGAGACAATCCTGATATTGTGATTGTAATTCTAATTTCGAAAATAGTTTTTCGCTATTTTTACCAAAAAAAAGAAGCCATGCGCCTTAGAGTACTTTTGATTTTCATCGGAATTGTTGCCAGTTTATCTGCTTGTAGAACTGATTTTGAAACTGTGGCCAGTGCGGGAGATCTTGAATTTTCAAGAGATACAGTGTATCTAGACACTGTTTTTTCGAATATTGGATCAAGCACATACCGACTAAAAGTATACAACCGAAGCAAAAAAGATATTTCGATACCGACGGTACAATTAGGCAAAGGTTTGAATTCAAAATACCGCATAACTGTTGACGGAATGCAAGGTAACAATGGCAAAATTTTTAATGATGTTACGCTTTTAGCAAAAGACAGTCTGTTTATTTTTATTGAAACTACTGCTTCTATTACAGACGCGAATGCAACCGATTTTTTATACACGGATTTTATTCAATTTGATAGTGGTGAAAATCTGCAAAAAGTAGAACTCGTGACCCTGATTCAAGATGCCGTTTTTTTATATCCACAACGTTTTGCTGATGGTACAACCGAGACATTACCAATTGGCTCAGATAAAATCGAGGGCTTTTATTTAGATGAAAACGATCCTATCAATGGTAATGAACTCATTTTTACAAACGAAAAACCTTATGTTATTTATGGTTATGCAGCTGTACCATCTAACAAAACAGTCTTTTTTGAAGCGGGCAGTCGCGTACATTTTCATGCCAATTCAGGTTTAATCGTGGCGAACAAGGCCTCGCTTGTGGTTGATGGAAAAACCTCTTTAACGCCACAATTAGAGAACGAAGTAATTTTTGAAGGTGATCGACTAGAACCCGAATTTGATAATATTCCGGGGCAATGGGGCACAATTTGGCTTACTGACGGGAGTACGAACAATAGTATTAATCATTTGACTATTAAAAACGCTACTATTGGGCTTTTGATTCAAAATAATGACAATACGACGGTACAACTCAAAAACAGTCAAATTTATAACAATAGTAATTATGGTATTTTGGCACAAACTGCAAAGATTAATGCCGAAAATCTTGTTGTAAACACAGCAGGAACAGCTAGTGTAGCATGCACTTATGGAGGCGATTATACTTTTACGCATTGTACAATTAATAATAATTGGAATAGCTCTGAACAATTAGCATTACTCGTAAGCAATAATTTACGTGGAGCTATACCGGAAGTTAAAAACCTCACCAACGCACAATTTAACAATTGCATCATTTTCGGTCCTTACAACACAGAGATGAGTTTGAACAAGAAAGAAGGTGCCTCTTTCGAATACCAATTTAATAGTTGCCTGATAAAGTTTGAGACGAACAGCACTTCAGTTCAAAATAATCCATTGTATCAATTTACTTCTGATCCAACACATTACACATCAATTCTATTAAATAAAGATCCTTTATTTTTTAATGTGAGGCAAAACAAGCTAAATATTGATGAAAAGTCAGCTGCTTTTGGTGCAGGAAATCCTTCATTTTTAATACCGCAAGATATTTTAGGATTTAGCCGCAGCTTGCCACCAGACTTAGGTGCTTATCAAAACAAACCATTTCCAAAAAACTAAAGAAATTAGAAATATTAACTTAATCATTTCATAATGTTTGAAAATCAGTGGAAAAATCTATTTTTGCCACCGAAAATTTTCCAAAACAAACTAATATGAAACAACTTTACAAATTTCTATTTTTATTTATTTGCACCTCAGCCCTAGCGCAAGCACCCGCAGGCTACTACTCTACTGCAACAGGAACAGGCTATGCATTAAAAACGCAATTGTACAACATTATAAAAGGACATACAACGCTATCTTATGCTGATTTGTATGTGACCTACGAAACATCAGACGTGGACAACTTTTTTGAAAAAGACGGTTCAGTGCTTGATATGTATTCAGAAAATCCAGCCGGAGCAGATCCTTACAATTATGCAATTACTGCTGCTCAAAGATGTGGAAACATAAGTGTTGAAGGGGATTGTTACAACAGAGAGCACATTATTCCACAATCTATCTTTAGTGAGGCTAGTCCAATGGTATCTGATGCTCATTTTATAACACCAACGGATGGAAAAGTAAACGGAATTCGTTCTAATTTTCCGCATGCAAACGTAACGGCGGTCAGCCAAACTACGCGAAATGGAAGTAAACTTGGAACGGGTTCAATAGCAGGATATACCGGACAAGTATTTGAGCCAATTGATGAATTTAAAGGTGATATTGCGAGAATGTATTTTTACTTTGCTACACGCTATGAAAATACTGTTGCAGGTTATAATTTTCCTATGTTTAACAATTCTACTGGAAAAGTTTTTACTGATGGCTTTTTGGCTCAATTGATTGCTTGGCACAACCAAGATCCCGTAAGCGAAAGAGAAATTGCGAGAAACAATGCTATTTATGCGAGACAAAACAATCGCAATCCGTACATAGACAATCCGAGTTATGTTGCCGCAGTTTGGACAACCGAGCCAGCAGATACACAAGCTCCGACTGCCGTTACCAATTTAACTGTAAGTACTACAACTTCTAATTCAATAACACTTACTTGGTCAGCCGCCACAGATAATGTTGCTGTCACTGGTTACGATGTTTATATGAATGGTGCATTAAAAACGACTACACCGAACCTTACCACAACAATTAATGGATTAACACCAAGTACTAGCTATGCATTTTATGTAATTACTAAAGATGATGCAAAAAACGAATCTGTTGCAAGTGCCAATGTAAATGGCTCTACAACAGCGGTTCCCGCAGGTACAACAAATTGTGCTTCAGAGGATTTTACAAATATGCCAGCAAATAATGGTTCCTATTTAGCAAGAACTTGGACCAATGGAGGAATCACTTGGTCAGCAACTGATGCTAGAACAGACCAAACTTTGAATGGAAGAGCTATAACAATTAGAAATGGAGCGCTCACTTCATCTACAGTAGCAAATGGAATAACTGATTTAACAGTAACTACTCAGCTCGTTTTTTCAGGAACAGAAGGAACTTTCAAGGTTAAAGTTAACGGAGTTCAAGTAGGAACAATTCCTTACAGCGCAACTGCTACAACTACTACTATAACAGGAATTAATAAAACCGGAAACGTAATAGTGAGTTTTGAAGAAAATAGTACCGCGGGAAATAGAGTAAAATTTGATGATTTATCTTGGACATGCGAAAACACATTAAAGACCCCTGATTTCAAAAACGAAATATTTAACATTTATCCAAACCCATCAAAAGGCAATGTAAAAATCGATTTTGATAATACAAATGAAAAACACAATGTTCAAATATATTCATTGATTGGTCAAAAGATCTTTGAAAAGGACTTTGATTATACTAATACTGCATCTTTGAACAATTTAAATAAAGGTATTTATTTAATAAAAGTTTCTACTGATTCAACAACCGAAACTAAAAAACTTATTGTGAATTAATTCGCTCTTCCTTCCTATTAAGCGACACCTAATGTCGCTTTTTTTTATACATTTTTTATTACAAAAAATTAAAATTATGCAATATTTTAGCTTAATTATTATATTTAACCCACAAATTATTATAAAAATCCACAATAAATTCACATTTACTTAACATTAGAGAGAGAATTAGTTTTATTTTTGCATCGACTTACAGAGTGTTCTGTAATCATGAACCAACCCAATCACCAATTTAATTCCAGAAACAAGCAAATGAAAAAACTTTACCTAGCTACTCTACTATTTGTATTTTTTGCAACACACGCACAAGCACCAAGCGGATACTACAGTACTGCAACGGGTTCTGGCTACACCCTAAAAACACAACTTTACAACATTATCAAAGGACACACTGATCAAGGATATTCTGGATTATGGACAACCTATGCTACATCTGACAGAGATCATCAAAATGAAAATGATAACACGATTTTCGATTTATATTCTGAAAATCAAAACGGAACAGATCCGTACAATTATACGTTAACTACAAATCAATGTGGAACGTATGCTGTAGAAGGTGATTGCTACAATAGAGAGCACGTAATTCCACAATCTACATTTAATTCAGCAGCGCCTATGGTATCTGATGCGCATTTTATTCCTCCAACCGATGGAAAAGTAAATGGCTTACGTTCTAGTTTTCCACATGGAAACGTTGCAACAGCATCAACAACTACACGAAACGGAAGTAAACTTGGCACAAGTGCTGTCTCTGGATATACAGGAACTGTATTTGAACCAGCAGCAGCTTTTAAAGGTGACATAGCTCGTATGTATTTTTACTTCGCTACTCGTTACGAGAACACTATAGCAGGTTATCCATATGCTATGTTCAATGGAACGAGTAACCAAGTATTTACAACCGCTTTCTTGAACTTGTTACTTTCTTGGCACGCTAATGATCCTGTAAGTTCAAGAGAAATTGAAAGAAATAATGCAATATACGCACGCCAAGGCAATAGAAATCCGTTTATTGACAACCCTTCTTATGTTAACGCTATATGGGGCGGTACTACTGGAGGTGGTACCACAGATACTACTGCTCCTAGCACACCAACATCGCTTACATCAACAGCTAAAACTACAACCTCTGTAACACTTGCGTGGAATGCTTCAACTGATAACGTAGGGGTAACTGGTTATAATGTATATGTTAATGGTGTTTTAAGAACCACAGTAACAACATTAAGCACGGTGGTTAGTAGCTTAACAGCAGCTACTAGTTACACTTTTACTGTAAGAGCTAGAGATGCAGTAGGAAATTTATCAGCAACAAGTAATGCTTTGAATGTTGTTACTAATTCAAATAGTACTTCAACTGAGTTAATGTTCTCTGAATATATTGAAGGATCATCCAATAATAAAGCTTTAGAAATTGCCAATAAAACCAGCGCTGCTATTAATCTTTCGGCTTATAGCATTAAGCGACAAACTAACGGCGCTGGAGCATGGAGTACTGGTTTGGCTCTATCAGGAACAATTAGTAGTGGTGGAAAATATACTATCGTAAATAGTCTAATGGCCTCTAGTTGTTATGCTACAAGTTCAGCTAACTTATCTACATCTGCAACCGAAATGACTTTTAACGGAAATGACGCTGTAGGTTTGTTTAAAAATGGGGTTCTTATTGATATCATTGGAACTTTTAATGGTGGATCTACTAATTTTGCAGCAGACCAAACGCTTCGCAGAAAAACAACGGTAACGGCACCTTCAACAACTTTTAACAAAGCTACTCAATGGGATGTATTTGCTTTAGACACTTGCTCAAACCTTGGAAGTCGAACAACTAAGAACAAAAAAACAGCAAGTTCTAACATCGCAGAACCACTTGTAGTATATCCAAACCCATCACATGGAACTTTTTACATTAATAATGCTGCAAAACTATATAATGTAGAAATCTATTCTATCCTAGGTCAAAAAATATACAGCGCTCAGAACAGAACTCAATCTGAAATTGCAGTACCTAATATTTCAAAAGGAACTTATATTATCCAAATTGATTTAGAAAATGAAAATTTCACACAAAAAATAATTATCGATTAACAAAAAAAGCGGCAAAATTGCCGCTTTTTTTATGCTACGAATTTAATCTTAATTACCTAAATTTGCACAGCAATACAACAAACTACACAACAATGATTCATTTCTTTGAAAACCAAAGTAAAACCGTTTTTGCCGTACAAACGCAAAACGAAATCTCAGCTCAAGACATTTCAAAACTCAATTGGCTTTTTGCCGAAGCACATATCCTAGAAAAATCCGTACTTACGGATTTTTTTGTTGGACCACGTGCCGCTATGGTTACTCCATGGAGTACCAATGCTGTAGAAATCACCCAAAATATGGGGATTTCTGGAATAATTAGAATTGAAGAATTCGAAAAAGTAACTGCTGATTTTAATGATTTTGATCCGATGTTACTTCAAAAATACACCGAATTAAATCAAGATATCTTTACAATCGCAATTCAACCTGAAGCTATCTTAGAGATTGATGACATTGATGCTTATAACAAACAAGAAGGTTTAGCTTTAAGTGCGGAAGAAGTAGAATATCTAGATAATTTAGCCAAAAAATTAGATCGAAAACTAACCGATTCTGAAATTTTTGCTTTCTCACAAGCCAATTCAGAACACTGTCGCCATAAAATTTTCAATGGAACTTTTGTGGTGGATGGCGAAGAAAAACCAACTTCTTTATTCAAATTAATCAAAAAAACATCTCAAGAAAACCCTAACGATATCGTTTCGGCATATAAAGATAATGTGGCTTTTGTTAAAGGTCCGAAAGTCACTCAATTCGCGCCAAAAAGTGCAGATAAACCTGATTTTTACGAAGAAAAAGAATTTGATTCTGTATTGTCTTTAAAAGCAGAAACACATAATTTTCCAACAACTGTAGAGCCTTTCAATGGAGCTGCGACAGGTTCTGGAGGAGAAATTCGTGACCGTTTAGCAGGTGGACAAGGTTCATTACCCTTAGCAGGAACAGCGGTTTACATGACTTCTTATTCAAGATTAACAAACAATCGTAAGTATGAAGGCGCCATGGCAGAACGTCCTTGGTTGTATCAAACACCAATGGATATTTTAATTAAAGCCTCAAATGGAGCTTCGGATTTCGGAAATAAATTTGGACAACCGTTAATTACTGGTTCTGTTTTAACTTTCGAACACGAAGAAGACACTTCGACAGGCTCAGTGCAAGCTCGCAAGTTAGGTTACGATAAAGTAATCATGCAAGCGGGTGGAATTGGTTACGGAAAATTAGATCAAGCGATTAAAAAGAAACCACAAGAAGGCGATAAAATTGTCATTCTTGGTGGAGAAAATTATAGAATTGGAATGGGTGGTGCTGCGGTTTCCTCAGCAGATACAGGAGCTTTTGGTTCTGGAATTGAATTAAATGCGATCCAACGTTCCAATCCAGAAATGCAAAAACGTGCTGCTAATGCTATTCGTGGTTTAGTGGAAAGTGATCATAATCCAATTGTTTCTATTCACGATCATGGTGCGGGTGGACACTTAAATTGTTTATCTGAATTAGTAGAAGAAACTGGTGGATTAATCGATTTAGATAAATTACCGGTTGGAGATCCAACACTTTCTGCTAAAGAAATTATCGGAAACGAATCTCAAGAAAGAATGGGATTAGTGATTGGTGAGAAAGATATGGACATCTTACAAAAAATTGCAGATAGAGAACGTTCTCCAATGTATGAAGTGGGTGTAGTTACTAATGATCACAGATTTACATTCGAATCGAAAACTACAGGTTTAAAACCTATGGATTATGCTTTGGAAGACTTTTTCGGAAGTTCGCCAAAAACCATTATGAATGACAAAACAATTGTTAGGAATTATAGCAATTCTGAATATACCTCAAAAGAAATCCCAACCTATTTAGAGCAAGTTTTACAACTTGAAGCTGTGGCTTGTAAAGATTGGTTAACGAATAAAGTCGACCGTTGTGTTGGTGGAAAAGTAGCCAAACAACAATGTACTGGACCATTACAATTGCCTTTAAACAATGTAGGTGTAATGGCTTTAGACTTCAAAGGAAAAGAAGGAATTGCAACATCCATTGGCCACGCCCCTATTTCATCTTTAATTGATCCAGTTGCTGGTACAAGAAATGCCATTGCAGAATCTCTTTCTAACTTAGTTTGGGCACCATTAAAAGATGGTTTAGATTCTGTTTCCTTATCGGCAAACTGGATGTGGGCTTGTAAAAATGAAGGCGAAGATGCTCGATTATACGAAGCAGTTCAAGCTTGTTCAGATTTTGCTATCGAATTAGGAATCAATATTCCAACCGGAAAAGATTCGCTTTCAATGAAACAAAAATATCCGAATGATGAAGTAATTGCACCAGGAACAGTGATTATTTCTGCTGCTGGAAATTGTTCAAATATTACTAAGGTTGTAGAACCTGTTTTACAACGAAATGGCGGAAACATTTACTATATTAATTTATCTCAAGATAGTTTTAAATTAGGAGGTTCTTCATTCAATCAAACACAAAATAAAGTAGGAAATGAAACGCCAACTATAACAAATGCGGCTTTCTTCAAAAATGCATTTAATACCTTACAAGATTTAATCAAAGAAAGAAAAATCAAAGCCGGACATGATATTGGAAGCGGTGGATTAATCACAACTTTATTAGAAATGTGTTTTGCTGATGTGAATTTAGGTGCGAATTTCGACTTAACTGCTATCAATGAAATCGATTCTACTAAATTATTGTTTTCAGAAAATATTGCGGTTGTTTTCCAAGCGGATGCTGAAGTAGAAGCGATTTTTGAAGCTAACGGAATTAAAATTTTCAATATTGGAACCGTTACGAATTCAAATTCAATATCAATATCAAACTTCGATGACAAATTTGAATTTAATGTTTCTAAATACAGAGAAATTTGGTTTGAAACGTCTTTCTTGTTAGATCAAAAACAAACAAAAAACGGTAAGTCATTAGAGCGTTTTGAAAATTTCGCCAATCAACCTTTACAATTTACGTTCCCATCACATTTTAATGGAAAATTACCTGTAGTTTCCCATACCAACCGACCAAAAGCAGCAATTATTCGTGAAAAAGGAAGTAATTCGGAGCGCGAGATGGCAAATGCGATGTATTTAGCAGGTTTTGATGTTAAAGATGTTCACATGACCGATTTAATTTCGGGAAGAGAAACGTTAGAAGACATTCAATTTATTGGAGCTGTAGGTGGATTTTCGAATTCAGATGTTTTAGGTTCGGCAAAAGGTTGGGCTGGAGCCTTTTTATACAACGAAAAAGCAAACACAGCATTGAAAAACTTCTTCAAAAGAGAAGACACACTTTCTGTCGGAATTTGTAATGGTTGTCAGCTAATGATGGAATTAGAATTAATCAATCCAGATCACGAAGTTCATGGAAAAATGAAACATAACGATTCGCACAAACATGAAAGCGGCTTTACTTCTGTGAAAATTCAGAACAACAATTCGGTTATGCTTTCTAGTTTAGAAGGTGCAACTTTAGGGGTTTGGATTTCTCATGGTGAAGGAAAATTCAACTTACCAATGGCGGAAGAAAACTATAATATCGTAGCTAAATATGGATATGAGGGCTATCCGGCTAATCCAAATGGATCGGACTACAACACGGCCATGATGTGCGACACAACAGGAAGACATTTGGTAATGATGCCACATATTGAACGTTCTACTTTCCCTTGGAACTGGGCTAATTATCCAGAAAGAGATCAAAAAGACGAAGTTTCGCCTTGGTTAGAAGCGTTTGTAAATGCTAGAAATTGGATAGAAAATCAAAAATAAAATAAAAAATCAGCTCCTAAAAAAGCTGATTTTTTTTTTTTGAAAACAAAAACCGAAATTATATTTAGTACAAAAAGGCTTTATATTAATAACCTTCTGACCAACTAAACTTTTTTGAAACAATATTGTCGCGTTCTTTTCTCATATAATTTAAAAATGAAGTGGCAACAGGTGAATGTTTTTTCCCTTTAGGCCAAATTAAACTCCAAGTTGTTGTTACTGGCAGCCCTGCATAGGGTATTATCTGTAGTTCATGATTGAGCAGTTCATTTTTGATACCTATCAATGGCATTATAGAACAGCCTATACCCGCGATAACAGCTTGTTTCACAGCTTCGTTTGAGGTAAGCTCCATTTTTTTGGGAATAAAAATACCGTTACTATGGATAAATTCCTCCATCACTTGTCGCGTACCAGAACCTTTTTCACGAAAAATAAGAGGCATATCGGTA
Organism: Flavobacterium erciyesense; assembly: GCF_018069925.1. Taxonomy (GTDB): domain Bacteria; phylum Bacteroidota; class Bacteroidia; order Flavobacteriales; family Flavobacteriaceae; genus Flavobacterium; species Flavobacterium erciyesense. The sequence goes on from NZ_JAGPXB010000003.1 coordinate 28,945, forward strand.
AATATAGAAGAGGAATCTGCGCCGCGTTTTAATTTTAAATTAGAATTAGCCACCAAATACAATCTATTTTGCATTAAATCTAATTGATCAACATTCAAACCACTTGGTAATACCGAAACTAATGCAAAATCTACCTCATTATTTTCCAGACTACTCAATACTCTACTTTTATTTGTAACATCCATTTGCAGATCGATTCCAACATTTTTTTTGACAAAATCAGCTAAAAAATAGGGCATTACATACTTACCTGTAGACACAATAGTCACCTTTAGCCTACCACTCAATTGCCCTTTGTAAGCTCTTGTTTTATAATTGATGGTTTCAACTTGTTGGATAATCGTTTGAGCAACCTGAGCAATCTCTTGACCAAAATCAGTAACATATAATTTTCTACCCACAATTTCAGTCAAAGGCACATCAAATTGATCCTGAAAATTTCGGAGTTGAATTGATACCGCTGGTTGCGTTAAATGCAATTCTTCTGCTGCTTTAGTGATACTTTGTGTTTTGACTACTTTCAAAAATATTTGTAACTGATGCAAGGTGTAATTCATAAAAAATACTTATAATTATTATTAAAAATATAAATGCAAATAAATAAAAAATAATTTTTATTTTTAACGAATTAATAAAGTAAAAAGTCATTAATTATTAAATATACATATAATATTATTGATTTTTATGTAAAATACTACACATATCGGAATTACTACCTTTGTTAAAAGGTTAAATTAGTGCTCTCTTGCGAATCATTTTCTACTATTTTGAATTAGTAACCAAATTTTAGAATACCACCACAGAGCCACTATTACATCGCTTAGTTAAAACTAATTTTGACTAAGCGAAGTAATTCCATTATCAAAATCATGTTTAATGCCCATCCTCTTCTCTATTCAAGTCTCTCAAAAAAAACAGGGTTATCAAATAACTGATCAGAATTATACATTAATTTACAGCTTATTTGGCTGTCAAATCGACATATAATTACATATTTTAAAATTTTATAACTATTTTTATTTTAATTTGCATAAAAATCCAATATCCCAATAATGATAAATATCACACGCCTCTTTGATTTTCCGTATTATCAGCAGGAAAAATACAATTCTATCCCAGATGCTTTAGTAAGCAAACAAGATGGTACCTGGATTAAAACTTCAACACAAGAATATATTGCCAAGGCAAACGCCATTTCACGTGGACTTTTGCGTCTTGGGGTACAAAAAAACGATAAAATTGCCCTCATTTCATCCAACAATCGCACAGAATGGAATATCATGGATATTGGTGTCCTGCAAACCGGAGCGCAAACTGTGCCCATCTATCCTACTATTTCTGAAGATGATTACGAATACATTTTAAATCACTCAGGTGCTATTTATTGTTTTGTTTCAGACGCTGAAGTTTTACGAAAAGTAAACCTAATAAAACATAAAGTTCCTTTATTAAAAGAAGTATATACCTTCAATACTATCGAAGGTAGTGCACACTGGTCGGCAGTACTTGATTTAGGTGCTGATACTAGCAATCAAAATGAAGTAGAAGAAAGAAAAAACAATGTGGCAACAGAAGAATTAGCTACAATAATTTATACCTCAGGTACTACCGGAAAACCCAAGGGAGTTATGTTATCGCATCAAAATATTGTTTCCAATGTTTTAGATAGCGCACCTCGCATTCCTTTCGAAGCAGGTAAAAGTAGAGCATTGAGTTTTTTACCGATATGCCATATTTTTGAAAGAATGATTTTGTATCTCTACCAATATTACGGAGTGTCTATTTATTTTGGAGAATCAATTGAAAAAATTAGCGACAATATTAAAGAAGTACAACCTACTGTAATTACTGCTGTACCAAGATTACTTGAAAAAGTATATGATAAAATTTACGCTAAAGGAACTGAGTTAACTGGAATCAAGAAAAAACTATTTTTCTGGGCTATTGATTTAGGTTTAGAATACCAACCTTACGGAAAAAACGGAATTTGGTACGAATTACAACTTGGAATTGCAAGAAAACTAATTTTCAGTAAATGGAAAGAAGGCCTTGGCGGAAAACTAGATTTGATGGTTTCGGGTAGCGCAGCCTTACAACCTCGTTTGGCTAGAATATTTGCAGCAGCACAAATCCCTGTAATGGAAGGTTATGGTTTAACCGAAACGTCTCCAGTAATCTCAGTAAACGATATACGAAACAAAGGTTTTCGTGTAGGAACCGTAGGAAAACCAATTGTGAACCTTTCTGTTAAAATAGCCGAAGACGGAGAAATACTATGTAAAGGAAAAAATGTAATGATGGGCTATTACAAAGACGAAAAATTAACCAACGAGGTAATTGTAGATGGCTATTTCCATACGGGTGATATCGGCGAATTTGACTCAGATGGATTTTTAAAAATCACCGATAGAAAAAAAGAAATGTTTAAAACCTCAGGAGGAAAATACATTGCACCACAATCTATCGAAAATACCATGAAGCAATCTCGCTTTATAGAACAAATTATGGTAATTGGTGATGGCCAAAAAATGCCTGCTGCTTTCATTCAACCAAGTTTTGACTTTTTACGCGAATGGGCAAATATACACAAAATCGATATTGGAAAAACCAATAAAGAAATTAGTACAAATGCACAAGTAATTGAGCGCATTCAAGAAGAAGTAGACACTTTGAATGAAAAATTTGGAAATTGGGAAAAAATCAAACGCTTTGAACTTACCTCAGATGTGTGGTCTATTGAAGGTGGAGAGCTTACGCCAACTCTAAAATTAAAACGTAAAATTGTGCTACAAAAATACGCTGATTTGTTTGACAAGATTTACAGCTAATTACCAATTAAGGAAAAGAGACAGATGGATAATTTACAAATGATAAATTGCTTTCCTCAATAAAGTTTAACATCTAATCAAAATAAAGTTTCGCGCTTAAAAATAAATTAAATCCATAAGCAAGCCGCCTCAGAAAAATCTTTGGCGGCTTACTCTTTTAATTAAAGTATCTGATTTTGATTGTTATTCCGCGCGGTATCTTCACCCCAATTTGCAATAGCGGTAAGTAAAGGAATTAATGTTCTACCAAAATCTGTCAATTCATACTCTACTTTTAGAGGTGGTTTGGCAGTATGAACAGTTCGAATTACTAAACCATCGGCTTCTAATTCCTTTAATTGAAGACTGATTGTTCGCTCTGTAACCATCGAAAGTTCTTTTCGGAGTTCATGATACCTTTTTTTTTCAATTAAGTGAATAAGAATTACAGCCTTCCATTTGCCACCTATATATTTCATTGTCAAGCTTGTGCTACAAGGAAATTCTTTATTATCTATACAATACATCTACTACTATACATTTTATCCGTTCTTGCAAAGTTAAACAACTATACCTAATTTTGTAACTATAAAAAATATAGTATAAAATGAAGAAAATCAGTTTAATTCCGTTTCTTGTAGGTGCAATAGCAATATTCACATCCACAACAAATTATGTATACGCACAACAAAAAAAAAATGTTGACGATCAATTAGAAGTCGTTTTAGAAATGAATATGCGACCAGGTAACGTTGCAGTAAATAATAAAGGCTTGATTTTCTCAACGATTCACCCTTTTGGGAATCACTCAATGCAGTTAATTGTTGTAAAAGATAAAACAACCTATGAAGCATTCCCAAACCAAAGTTGGCAACGCAAAGATGGACAAGCTCCTACTGAAAAAACCTTTGATACACCCTTAGGAATCACAACTGATATTAATGGCAATATTTGGGTAATTGACATGGGAGTAAATTTTGGTAAAACCAGATTATTTGCTTTTGATGCAGTGACAAAAGAAAATATTTTGACATTTACTTTTCCTACTACAATTGCACCTCCCAATTCATTTGTTCAAGATTTGGTAGTCGATATTAAAAATGGCTTTGTATACCTTGCAGATATTGCAAATCCTGGTTTAATAGTTTTAAACTTAAATACTAAAGAAGCAAAACGTTTGCAACAACATCCCTCATTTTTAAGTGAGGACGTAAACACTGTCATTGACTCTGAACTCATTTATTTTGGTGGCAAACCATCTCGAGTAGCAGTTGACCCAATTTCAATTTCTGAGGATAAAGAAACAATATTTTACGGCGCTATGAATGGAAAAACTTGGTACAGCATTTCTGCCAAAGCAATTAGAGCTAATAAAAGTGATAAAGAAATTTTGGCTACGGTAAAAAAAATAGGCAAAAAACCTATTTCCGATGGAGCAACAACCAGCAGAAATGGCGATCATTATTTTACAAATTTAAACGATAAGGGTATTGATAAATGGAACACTAAAACCAAAAAACTACAAGGGTTGATTCGCGACAATAGGTTACTATGGCCAGACAACGTTAGTATCCAAGGACAATATCTTTACATTGCTGTTAATCAATTACACAAAACAGTAGCTTTTACTGGCACAACCGATTTAGGAAAAGCACCATATTACATATACAAGTTCAAAATAGAATAAGTCAGTTTTAAAAAAAGGGCACTAAAATGAATCTTCTTCATTAGTAAAAAATATAAAACAATATAAAAATGGAATTTACATCTTTAGCAAAAAATAGATATACAACAAAAAAGTATAACGCAACACAAAAAATATCTGATAGTAAAATAGAACAATTACAAGAAATTCTGCGATTGAGTCCTTCCTCTATCAATAGTCAGCCTTGGAAATTTGTTTTTATATCCAACGAAGAAATCAAAAGTCAACTAGCGGAAGTCTCCTTCTTTAATGAGCAAAAAATTAAAGAGGCAAGTCACTTGATAGTTTTTTGTGCCATCGATACTATTTCAAAATTTGAAAATCAAATCAACACTAACCTTCCAGAGGGAGCAATTGGCTATTACAATCAGTTCATAAAACCATTACCTGAGGATGCTATAAAATCATGGTTTCACAATCAAGTATATCTCTCTCTAGGTTTTTTCTTGAGCGCATGCGCTAGTATGTCTATTGATTCTACGCCTATGGAAGGAATAAATAGTAAGGAATACAACGCTATTTTAAAATTAAAGGACTACTCTGCTGTATTTGCAGTTGCTATAGGACTCAGAGATGAAAATGACTCCAACCAACCAGACCGCAAACCTAAAAGTAGATTAGAAATTGTAGATATTATCGAGACTATTTAGTTCGATCGAAATAAAAAATTCAGCTCAAGTGATATAATGCTTTACAAAAGCTGTTTAATCCAATGAACTAGCAATATATACCACAAGTAAGTCCTTTTCTTGTAAAAGAATTGCTCACTTACAATTTGCTTGCAAATCGAAACTACTTTTTACTTGTGATGGAAATCAAAAAAAACTTTGACTTAATTTGTGGTAAGTCATCATGAACACTGCTAAAAGGCACTTATGTTATTTCATAGGTGCTTTTTATTTTTACATTATTTTTAAAAATTTAAACGTCTACTAAGTAATTAATTCCTGCATGAGGGATAGCAGTGATATCCTTTTATATCGTGACTTATTTCAAGTCACGATATAAAAGATAAAACGAATAGCCCGACCCAAAGGGACATGCCCTAAGACGAAAAATAGTTACTTCACTGATTTACAACTACAATTTTGTAAGTACAAAATTATTTTTGAAAAAAAAAACAAATATATTATGCGTGCATAGTATTATTTTTATTATATTTGAAATCGATATAGTTACACATGAAAGAAAAAACGATAGATTATATTTTACGTGCCACTTGGCAAGCCGTTGCAAGAATGTACAACGAAGAAGCTTCGAAGTACGATGCTAGCATGGCAACAGGTTTTGCTTTGTTGAGCATAGATAAGGAAGGTGGTACGCCCTCTACTTCTTTGGGACCAAAAATGGGAATGGAAGCCACTAGCTTAACCAGAACATTAAAATCTATGGAGGAGAAAGGACTAATCACAAGAAAAAAAAATCCAGAGGATGGCCGCGGTGTATTAATTTATTTAACTCCTTTTGGAAAAGAAAAAAGAGATTTATCAAAAAATACTGTTCTGAAATTTAATGAAGCTGTAAAAGCGCATGTTTCAGACGAAAAATTGCAGCATTTTATAGAAGTAGCTGAGATTATCAATGAACTGATTGTCGACAAAAATATTTTCACAACAATTGAACATTCAGAAGCTAAGGGTGAATTGGTAAACCAAACACAATCATAAACAACATTAATAGGGTTTGTAGGAAATTCAGAAAAAACTGCAATAGACTACAGCTCAGAAACAAATTAAAATAAGTATGAAACGCACCATTAAAAAAGTTGCAGTAATTGGGTCTGGAATCATGGGTTCTGGAATTGCTTGCCATTTTGCTAACATCGGAGTTGAAGTTTTACTCTTGGATATTGTACCGAGAGAATTAACGGAGGCCGAAGCAAAAAAAGGCTTGACATTAGAGAGTAAAATTGTTAGAAATCGTTTGGTAAACGATAGTCTAGCTAATTCGTTAAAATCGAAACCATCCCCTATTTACAGTCAAAAATTTGCAAGCCGCATTACAACTGGAAATACTACTGATGACATGGCAAAAATTGCTGGTGTTGATTGGATTATTGAAGTTGTTGTAGAGCGATTGGATGTTAAAAAACTTGTTTTTGAACAAATTGAAAAATTCAGAAAACCGGGTACATTGGTTACTTCAAACACATCTGGTATTCCGATTCATTTTATGAGTGAAGGTCGTAGTGAAGATTTCCAGAAACATTTTTGTGGAACTCACTTTTTCAACCCTGCTCGTTACCTGAAATTATTCGAAATTATTCCAGGACCTCACACTTCAACTGAAGTTCTTGACTTCCTTACTGTTTATGGAGAGAAATTTTTAGGAAAAACGTCGGTTGTTGCTAAAGATACCCCTGCTTTTATTGGAAACAGAATTGGTATTTACGGCATCCAAAGTTTATTCCACCTAGTTCAAGAAATGGGATTAACTATTGAAGAAGTTGATAAATTAACTGGACCAGTTATAGGTCGTCCAAAATCAGCAACTTTTAGAACTGTTGATGTTGTTGGTCTTGACACATTGGTACACGTTGCCAACGGTATTTATGAAAACTGCCCAACTGATGAGCAACATGATTTGTTTAAACTGCCGACATTTGTAAGCAAAATGATGGAAAACAAATGGCTAGGTAGTAAAACTGGTCAAGGTTTTTACAAAAAAGAAGGCAAAGAAATCCTAACACTTGATCTAGAAACTTTAACCTACAGAGCGGCCAAAAAAGCATCGTTTGGAACTTTAGAGTTAACTAAAACTATTGATAAGCCAATTAACCGTTTTAAAGTTTTAGTTAAGGGCAAAGACAAAGCTGGGGAATTTTATAGAAAGAGTTTTGCAGGTTTATTTGCTTACGTATCAAACCGTATTCCTGAAATAGCAGACGAATTATACAAGATTGATGATGCCATGAAAGCTGGTTTTGGATGGGAAAATGGTCCATTTGAAATTTGGGATGCAATTGGTGTTGCAAAAGGAATTGAAATTATGAAAGCCGAAGGAGTAACTCCTGCTGCTTGGGTTGAAGAAATGTTAGCTTCTAGTAGCAACAGTTTTTACACTGTAAAAGAAGGTGCTACTTACTTTTACAACATTCCTACTAAAAATCAGATCAAAGTTCCTGGTCAGGATGCATTTATCATTTTGAACAACATTCGCGAAAGCAAGAAAGTTTGGAGCAACAGTGGAGCCATTATTCAAGATTTAGGAGACGGAATTTTAAACCTAGAATTCCAATCAAAAATGAATACTATTGGTGGTGATGTATTACAAGCTATCAATAAAGGGATTGATTTGGCTGAAAAAGAATATCAAGGTTTGGTTATTGGAAATCAAGCTGCCAATTTCTCAGTTGGGGCCAACATCGGAATGATTTTCATGATGGCTGTAGAGCAAGAGTATGACGAATTGAATATGGCAATCAAAATGTTCCAAGACACCATGATGCGCGTGCGTTACTCTGGAATTCCAGTTGTAGTTGCTCCTCACGGAATGACGTTTGGTGGTGGTTGCGAAATGAGTTTGCATGCCGACAAAGTTGTTGCTGCTGCAGAGACGTACATGGGACTTGTAGAATTTGGTGTAGGTGTTATCCCTGGTGGTGGTGGATCAAAAGAATTGACTTTACGTGCTGCTGATTTATTTCATAAAAATGACGTGGAGTTGAATGTATTACAAGAGTACTTCTTGACTATTGCTATGGCAAAAGTATCTACTTCTGGTTATGAGGCTTTTGATACAGGATTGTTACAGCATGGTAAAGACATCATTGTAGTAAACAAAGATCGTCAGATCGCTGAAGCTAAAAAACACGCATTGTTAATGGCAGAAGCAGGTTACACTCAACCAATTCAACGTAAAGACATTAAAGTATTAGGTAAGCAAGCATTAGGAATGTTCTTAGTAGGAACAGATCAAATGCAGGCAGGTAAGTACATCTCTGAACACGATAAAAAAATCGCTAACAAATTAGCTTACGTAATGGCCGGAGGAGATTTATCTGAGCCAACTTTAGTAAGCGAGCAATACTTGTTAGACATTGAGAGAGAAGCCTTTTTATCACTTTGTACAGAGAGAAAAACTTTAGAGCGCATCCAATTTATGCTAACTAAAGGGAAACCGCTACGTAATTAATTTTAACTTATAAATTATGACTGATAAATAAAAAATGCAATGCATTGAGAGTTTATCAGTCAAAATTCAAAATAATACTTATGAAAACAGCCTATATCGTAAAAGCATACAGAACTGCAGTTGGTAAAGCACCAAAGGGAGTTTTTAGATTTAAAAGACCTGATGAATTGGCAGCGGAGACCATCGAATTCATGATGAACGAGTTGCCTGATTTTGATAAAACACGTATCGATGACGTAATGGTAGGCAATGCCATGCCGGAAGCAGAACAAGGTTTAAACGTAGCTCGATTGATCTCCTTAATGGGATTAAAAGTAGAGGATGTTCCTGGAGTTACTGTTAATAGATATTGTGCTTCTGGTCTTGAAACAATTGGAATGGCTACTGCTAAAATCCAATCAGGAATGGCACACTGCATTATTGCAGGTGGAGCAGAAAGTATGAGTTTTATTCCAATGGGAGGTTACAAGCCAACTCCTGATTATGCTGTGGCAAAAGCAGGAAACGAAGACTACTATTGGGGAATGGGATTAACTGCCGAAGCTGTAGCACAACAGTTTAAAGTATCTCGCGAAGACCAGGATGAGTTTGCTTACAACTCTCACATGAAAGCATTGCAAGCACAAGCAGACGGAAAATTTGACAAACAAATTGTACCAATTACTGTAGAGCAAACGTTTTTAAATGAAAATGGAAAAAAAGAAACCAAATCATACGTTGTAAATAAAGACGAAGGTCCAAGAGCTGGTACATCAAAAGAAGCTTTGGCTGGATTACGTCCTGTTTTTGAAGCAAATGGTAGTGTTACTGCAGGAAACTCATCGCAAATGAGTGATGGAGCTGCTTTTGTTTTGATCATGAGCGAAGAAATGGTGAAAGAATTGAATATTACACCTATTGCACGATTAGTAAATTTTGCATCAGCTGGCGTAGAGCCAAGAATCATGGGTATTGGGCCAGTAAAAGCAATTCCAAAGGTTTTAAAACAAGCAGGTTTAACAATTAATGATATTGATTTAATTGAGCTTAATGAAGCTTTTGCCTCTCAAGCATTAGCTGTAACTCGTGAACTTGATTTGAACCCAGAAATTATTAACGTGAATGGTGGAGCAATTGCTTTAGGGCATCCTCTAGGATGTACAGGTGCTAAACTTTCTGTTCAATTATTTGACGAAATGCAACGTCGCGGCAGCAAATACGGAATTGTTTCTATGTGTGTAGGAACTGGTCAAGGTTCTGCGGGTGTTTTCGAACTTTTGTAAGCTTAGGATTAAAATAAAAACATATTAAAAAAATAAAAAATGGCAGATACAATTGAAAAAGACGTAACCCGTGGTGGTCAGTTTTTAGTAAAAGAAACAAAATGTGAAGATATTTTCACACCAGAAGATTTCACAGAAGAACAATTAATGATGCGCGACTCTGTAAAGGAGTTTGTAGACAAAGAATTGTGGGCACACAAAGATCGTTTTGAGAAAAAAGATTACGCGTACACACAAGAAACAATGAAAAAAGCTGGAGATCTAGGATTGCTAGGAGTAGCTGTTCCTGAGGCTTACGGCGGATTAGGAATGGGGTTCGTATCAACAATGCTTGTATGTGATTACATCTCAGGAGCAACAGGATCTTTCTCAACTGCATTTGGAGCTCATACCGGAATTGGAACTATGCCAATTACACTTTATGGATCTGAAGAGCAAAAGCAAAAGTACGTACCAAAATTAGCTTCTGGCGAATGGTTTGGTGCTTACTGTTTGACAGAACCAGGCGCTGGATCAGATGCTAATTCTGGAAAAACAAAAGCAGTTTTATCTGAAGACGGTACCCACTACTCTATCACTGGTCAAAAAATGTGGATTTCGAATGCAGGATTCTGTAGCGTTTTTATCGTATTCGCAAGAATTGGTGATGACAAAAACATTACTGGTTTTATTGTAGAAAACACTCCTGATAACGGAATTTCGATGGGAGAAGAAGAGCACAAATTAGGAATTCGTGCTTCCTCTACACGTCAAGTATTCTTCAACGAGACAAAAGTTCCTGTAGAGAACATGTTATCTGAAAGAGGTAACGGTTTCAAAATTGCAATGAATGCACTTAACGTAGGTCGTATCAAATTGGCAGCTGCTTGTTTGGATGCACAACGTAGAGTAATTACTGGAGCTGTTAAATATGCTAATGAAAGAATCCAATTTAATACTGCAATTTCTCAATTTGGTGCCATTCGTGCTAAATTAGCGGATATGGCAACTAGCTGTTACGCTGGCGAAAGCGCATCGTACCGTGCTGCAAAAGATATTGAAGATCGTATCATTGCGCGTGAGGCTGCAGGAGTTTCGCACCAAGAAGCTGAATTAAAAGGTGTTGAAGAATATGCTATCGAATGTTCTATCTTAAAAGTAGCGGTTTCTGAAGATGTTCAAAACTGTTCAGACGAAGGAATTCAAATTTTTGGAGGCATGGGCTTCTCTGAAGATACACCAATGGAAAGCGCTTGGAGAGATGCACGTATTGCACGTATCTACGAGGGAACAAATGAAATCAACAGAATGCTTTCAGTAGGTATGTTGATTAAAAAAGCAATGAAAGGACACGTTGATTTATTAGGACCAGCTACTAAAGTTGGTGAAGAATTAATGGGTATTCCATCATTTGATACTCCTGATTACTCTGAATTACTTGCTGAAGAAAAAGAGATGATCGTGAAGCTGAAAAAAGCATTCATGATGGTTGCTGGAAGTGCCGTTCAAAAATTTGGAACCGAATTAGATTCGCACCAACAAATCTTGATGTCAGCTTCTGATATGTTGATCGAGATTTACATGGCAGAAAGTACTTTGCTTAGAACTGAAAAATTAGCCAAAAAAGAAGGCGAAGACAAAGTAAAAGAGCAAATTGCAATGGCACAATTGTACTTGTACCAAGCAGTGGACATTGTTACTCAAAAAGGAAAAGAAGCGATTATATCTTTTGCTGAAGGCGATGAACAACGCATGATGCTTATGGGTTTACGTCGTTTTACAAAATACACCAACATGCCAAATGTAGTGGCATTGAAAGAAACAATTACGGCAAAATTAGTAGCCGAAAACGAATATTGTTTCTAATAAATTTAGTTTTTAGTTTTTTTTTAACCGCCTTGGATCCTCAAAGAACAAGGCGGTTTTTTTATGTCTTAGTTTTGGAATTAGAGCGACTTACTTCCTCTTCGGAACTTCTAAAACTTCGACTTTAATGGCAACCGCATAGGCATTAGGAATTATTTTATTTCCATGAGAATTAGCATAAACTTTAGTAAACTCCGCACCAAAATATAAAATAATAGCCGAGTAATATACCCAAACTAAAATAATAACTACCGATCCGGCCGCACCATAAACAGTGGCTACGGTAGAACTACCCAAATAAAAACCAATCGCAAACTTACCAATCATAAAAAAAAGTGAGGTAAAACTAGAACCTATTAAAGCATCTTTCCATACAATTTCGCCGTATGGTAACGTTTTAAAAATCACAGCAAATAAAATTGTAGTGGTAAAAAAGAGAAGTAAAATATTAAAAATATAAAAAATGTACACCGTTGTATCTGGAAAATAAACCAGTAATCTAGCGTTGATGATATCCATTACGGTGTTTACCATTAAACTTACCATCAATAAAAAACCCACAGAAGCAATCATAGAAAAAGACATTAATCTGTTTTTTATAAATTTCACAATGCCTTTATTGGGTTTTGCTCTAAGACCCCATATTGAATTAATGGAACTTTGAATCTCAGCAAAAACCCCCGAAGCTCCCACCAAAAGCATTATTCCTCCGAATGTAGCTGCAAATGCATTACTATCAGATAATTCGATATTTCTAATCGTTTCTTGAATTTGCAAAGCTGCTTGATTACCGACCATACCATTAATCTGTCCAAAAAACCTACCATTAACAGCCTCTTCACCAAAGAAAAAACTAAAAACTGACAAAATAATAATCAGTAAAGGCGGTAACGAAAAAATAGTATAATAGGATAAGGAAGCACTTAATTTTATAGCGTTATCAGTATTAAACTCGTCAAATGTTTGTACCAGCATGGTCCAGCCATTTTTTGCAATTTCTTTTTTATTCATAGTTTTACTTTTACTCGATAAACCAACAATATAATTTTAACTTAGAAAGCAAATTTACGAACTAAAACAATTGCTTTTATTTCAGTTTTTTATATAATTACACTTAAAACCATAATTTACAACGCAATATTATAGTAGTAGGATCATCAAAATTTAAGTGATTCTTAACTTGAAATACTATTTAAAGAACTAATTTTAAGGATTAAAATACAACTCTAATTAGTAGAAAAAATAAACCGTCATGGAAAACAACAATAGCCGAAGAAGCTTTTTAAAACAAACAGCTCTATTATCTACAGGAACAATTCTAGGATCTAGTTTGTTAAGTCAAACTTTTGCGAATGAAAAAAATGTCATCTTCCCTCCAAATGAAGCTGTAATTGACGTTATGGGAACGTATTCTTTACCAAAACTGGCCTACCCCTATGATGCCTTAGAGCCTCATTTTGATAAAGCAACAATGGAAATTCACCATAGCAAGCACCATCAGGCTTATGTAAACAACTTAAATAAAGGGCTAGAGACCATTGATAAAAATTTGATTGGAATGAGTAACTCATTAGAATCTATTTTTGAAAACATCAATAAATTTCCAGAAGGAATACGCAATAATGCAGGTGGCCATTACAATCACTCATTATTTTGGAATTTACTGAGTCCAAAAGGTGGCGGAGTACCTCAAGGTACGCTTGCTACAGCTGTAAATTCTAGTTTTGGCTCATTTGAAGAGTTTAAAAAACAATTTACTGATGCAGCAACCAAGCGATTTGGTTCAGGTTGGGCTTGGTTAGTAGTTAAAGATGGTAAACTTGTTATTGGTTCTACAGCTAATCAGGATAATCCTTTGATGCGTTTGAAAGGAAATGGACTGAAAGGGAAACCGGTTTTGGCTCTTGACGTTTGGGAACATGCCTATTACCTAAAAAATCAAAACCGTAGAGCAGATTACATTGCTTCGTTTTGGAACTTAGTTAATTGGGAAGAAGCTGAAAATTTATTCAAATCTTAAATTAGATTTAAAAAGCATTACTAAAGCTCCTAAACGATTGTTTAGGAGCTTTTATTATTTTGAATTTATTTGCTGAAAAAATCAAAATAATACTTGGAACTATATTCCATTTCAACTAATTGTAATTTGTTTGTTAAACTAAAATAGTAGCTTTAAAAACTAATCTAAAATAGTATAGCTTTGCAATCTCAAAATTAAACAATGATTAACCCATCAACATCAGGTTGGATCGATAAATTTTTCGCCGAACAACATTTTACAAATACAATGGTATCGGTTGACAGTGCTATCTTTTATCAAAAAGTACGAGCAACTGGATTTATTTACGGCCATATTATTGATTTTGACGTTCCAAATCCAATTGAAACCAAAGGTTGGTTTAAAGAGGAAATCTCAAAAGTAGCTTTACTTAATGCACTATACAGCGTTTTTTGCCAAAGTACAACTACAATTGACACAAGTATTTTTGCTCAACGAGCAGTTGCTTTTTACAACGAAATGAATCCAGAAGGATTTAGTTTGTTGAAAAAAATACTCCCAAAAAACTCTACGTCACTAACTTTAGAAAAAATTATTGACCAACGAGTACAAACCAATGACAGTATTATAAGCAAGAATTTTTCTCACTTGGTTACTAATGCCCTACTTTTTATTGATGTTTTGGCCTTTAGACAGTATTTAGTTCATGGTGAAATACCTGAGAAATACCTAAAAAAAATTGAAGAAACCATTGTAAATTTAGTAACTCTAGCTTTAAAAATAAAATCTACAAAATCACAATATGATGATTTATTAATCAAATTATTTGAGGCTTCTATCAGATATAGCAAATTTTCGAAAGTAACAGCTCAAAGTATTGATGCATTGCAACTCGAGTACTTTACACACGAGTTGGAAAAAAAATATTTCATTGATTTGGTAGGAATGGCTTTGTGGAGTGATCAAGAAATCGAAAACGACGAAACCTATTTTTTACATTCCTTAGGTACTGCACTTGAGGTATCAGAAGAATTTGTAGAAGAAAGTGTGAAAAATGCACATGATTTTATTGCACGATACAAAAAAGAAATTCCTTATTTTAATTACTCGAATCCTGTAAAACACTTTTATGATCAAACAACTCAAAGTGTTGTAACACTCATAAGCCGCAATAAGAATAGATTATTAAAAGAATTGCTGCAAAGCAAAGAATTAATGGTGCTATTAGCCCATTCTACACACCGCGATTTAGACGAAAAAGAAAAGAGAAAGGTAAAAAAACAACTATTAGAAATATGTAAAACGATTCCTTCACTAACAATATTTTTGCTTCCGGGCGGTAGTTTGTTGTTGCCTATCTTAGTTAAATTTATACCCAAATTATTGCCTTCAGCGTTTAATGAAAATTTAGAAGAAGAATGAAAAAGCCGCTAGTTAGCGGCTAAATATTTAAAATTTAAGTTGATATACATCATCAAGATCTTTCTCAAAACTGATGTTTACCTCTAAATCAGTTACAAAACCTGAATTCAAACCGTAAACCCAACCATGTAGGGTTAAATCTTGACCATTACGCCATGCGCCTTGAACTATTGATGTTTTGGCCAAATCAAAAACTTGTTCTTTCACGTTCAATTCTACGAAAGTATTAAAACGAGTAGTTTCATCTGCAATCGTATCCAAGTGCACATGATGTAAACGATACACATCTTTAATATGACGAATCCAATTGTCAATAATCCCAATAGATTGATTGCCCATGGCTGCCTTTACACCTCCGCAACCATAATGGCCGCAAACAATCACGTGCTTTACTTTTAAAACATTAACAGCATAATCAAGCACACTCAACATATTCATATCAGAGTGAACCACCATGTTGGCAATATTTCTGTGAACAAAAACTTCGCCTGGTTTTGCACCTACAATTTCGTTTGCAGGAACGCGACTATCAGAACAGCCTATCCATAACAATTGCGGATTTTGTCCTTTAGCCAAATCTTTAAAAAAATCTTTATCAACAGCCAATTGACTCTCTACCCATTTTTTATTATTTTCTAGTAATTTTTGATAATATTCGCTCATGATTTATTGATCCTACAAATAAAAAAAACCATTAATCTTGCTAATTAATGGTTTTTAGTATTACTATTAAATTATTTAGTTATTGATAAAAGAGGCATCTTCATAAAAAGTAACTTCACCTGTTTCTAAATTATGCATTGCTCCAATAATACCAATTTCACCATTTTCAATCATTTGCTTTAGGATTGGGCTACGTTCTAGAATACTGTTTACATTTCTTTTTACGTTGATTTGAGATACGTTTTCAACGAAAGTTGCATTTTTTGAACTTCTCTCCGTTAGGGTTTCACTCTCTTGATAAACTGAGGGTTGAATTTTAGACAACAATTCAGTTAAATTCCCCATTTCTACGTGATCGCAGGCGCCTTTTATTGCGCCACATTTGGTATGCCCCAAAACCACAATTAGTTTAGAACCTTCAACTTTACAAGCAAATTCCATACTTCCCAAAATATCAGTATTCACTACATTACCCGCTATTCTAACTGAAAAAACATCTCCTAGACCTTGGTCAAAAATCAGTTCTGCAGATGTTCTACTATCGATACAACTTAATATGGTTGCAAATGGCCATTGACCATCAACTGTTGCATTAGCTTGTTCTAACAAATCTCTATGAGCTTTTAAATTACTCATAAATCTTTGATTTCCTTCTTTTAAATAATCCAACGCTTTTTGTGGCGTCATTTGAGCTTGCGATTCTCTATTATGTGCTTTCATTTATTTTAATTTTTGTAATTATTTTTTTTAGATTCGACAAAAACGTGCTTTTCATCTTCACCACTATTTTCAAGATCATAGCCTTCTTTAAAGCCAATTAGTTTTACTTTGATATTTTCTTCTTTGGACCTAATTTTCTTAAATTCTTTAATTAAATCTAATACATCGTGCGCTATATATACCGTATCGGATGCATTGATAATCACTTTTGAATTTGAAGGAATAGATGCAATTGTCTCTTTAATGGCTGCTTTATTCAAAAAAGAAACCTCTTGAGCCAAATCGATATGAATAACATCTCCATCTTGGTATTGTTCTTTTCTAAAATTATAAGCGCGTTTCATATTTCCTTTTAAAACGAAAATAACACTAATTATCATCCCTAAAGCAACTCCTTTTAACAAATCTGTGAAAACTACGGCCGCAAATGTTGCTATAAATGGTATGAATTGATATTTCCCTTTTTCCCAAAAATGCTTTACCGTAGCAGGATTTGCTAATTTATAACCAACCATTAACAACACGGCTGCCAATGTTGCCAAAGGAATTTTATTCAATATCGATGGTATTGCCAAAACACTTACAAGCAAAAGACCACCATGAATTATTGTAGACATTTTTGATTTTGCTCCCGCAGTGTTATTAGCAGTAGTTCTAACAACTACTGAAGTCATTGGCAAACCACCCAAAAGAGCACTTAAAATATTACCAATTCCTTGTGCTTTTAATTCTACATTCGTATTGGTATATCGTTTTAAAGCATCCATTCTATCAGAAGCTTCAATACACAATAAAGTCTCAATAGAAGCCACAACGGCAATTGTTATGGCAACAATCCAAACTTTAGAATTTGAAATAGCACTAAAATCTGGTGTAACAATAATGTTTTTAAATTCTTCTAACGAGGTTGGAACAGGAAGACTTACCAAATGTTCTTTTAAAATAGCTAAATTACTGCCAGACTGAATAAAAAATTCATTTAATAAAATACTCACTATTACCGCAACTAAAGCTGGCGGAACTAGCTTTATACTTTTCAAAAAGGTAATTTTATTCCAAAGTATTAAAATAGCTAGTGATATCAAGGCTATAATTATAGACCCTAATTGAACATGATTCACTACTTGAAATATTTCAGAAAATGAATTTTGCCCATCTAGTTGAAAAAAGGCTTCGTCTCCTTCAAAATCCGGATCATAACCGAACGCATGTGGAATTTGTTTGAGAATGATAATCACCCCAATACCAGCGAGCATACCTTCAATCACATTGTTTGGAAAATAATTTGATATTGTACCCGCCTTTATAAAACCCAAAACTAATTGAATGATTCCGGCAATTAATACGGCTAAAAGAAAGGAATTAAATGAACCCAAATCGGTAATTGCGGTTAAAACAATTGCTGTTAAACCCGCTGCGGGACCAGAGACGCTAAGATGAGATTGACTTAAATAGCCAACTACTATCCCACCAATTACTCCTGAAATAATACCCGAAAATAAAGGTGCTCCACTTGCCAAAGCAATACCGAGACACAGTGGCAAAGCCACAAGAAAAACTACTAAACCTGAAGAAAAATCAGATTTTAAATTCGCAAAAACATTGATTTTTTTGGTCATACCATTAAATTATTTAAATATGTAACTGGTTTTCAAACAATTTGAAAACGATCAAAAATGTATTAAATAAATTCTGGCGGTGGAGAAAATATTTTTTCTAAAACAGTGTCATGACGAGATAAATTTTCCGAAATAATTTCAGAATTCAAAGATGGTTTAGCAACAACAATGGGATAATCAAAATTTTGCTTCAATTCTGCTTTTATTTCCTTGAAATTTTTATTTACTTCTTCCTCTGAGAAACTGTAAAACATGCTAATATCAGTATCATTTTCTATCAAACTCACAATAGTTGGCGTTGACAAAAAAGCAATAAAAAAGAAAAGTAAAATAGGAGCTACTGACTTCATGTGGCAAAAATATCTTTTTAGTTAAGAAAAATGGCAGAGAATTTCATATTTGTTAACTAAAATACTAAAAATATTTAAGTTTTTAGAAGTTAAAAAACATATAAATTAAATCGATAGTTTTTATCTTTGTATAAAATTTTATTATTCGATGACAATTACTCAATTAAAATACGTTTTGGCGGTAGCCGAATACAAAAACTTCACTCTCGCGGCTGAAAAGTGCTTTGTTACACAACCTACTTTGAGTATGCAAATTCAAAAAATTGAGGAAGAACTTAATATTCAAATTTTTGATAGAACTAAAAAACCAATTCAATTAACGGATATTGGGCAAAAGATTGTAAATCAAGCAAAAAATATTGTTGTAGAGGCAGATCGGATTCAAGATATTGTAGAGCAACAAAAAGGATTTATAGGTGGTGAATTCAGGCTTGGTATAATTCCAACCATCATGCCTACTCTACTTCCGATGTTTTTAAACAACTTTATCAAAAAATATCCAAAAGTAAAATTGATCATTGAGGAATTAAACACTTCAGAGATTATTACTAAATTGAATAACGGTCATCTTGATGCTGGAATAGCGGCAACGCCACTTCTGGAAGAAAAAATTAAAGAAATAGTTCTTTATTATGAACCCTTTGTGGCTTACATTCCTGAAAGTCATCATCACTTTCAAAAAAATGAAATTGAAGTAGCTGATTTAAATTTAAATGAAATTCTATTGTTACAAGACGGACATTGCTTCAGAGACGGCATTCTAAACTTATGCAAAACTGGTGACCGAAATGAAATTAGTCATTTTCAAATTGAAAGTGGCAGTTTTGAAACCCTTATTAAGTTAGCAGATGAAGGTTTAGGTACCACGCTACTGCCTTACTTGCATACTTTAGATTTAAAAGAAAAAGACAAACTAAAACTTCGTCATTTTAAAGAACCAAAACCTGCAAGAGAAGTAAGTTTAATATTTCCGAAAAATGAATTAAAAATTCAAATTATCGATGCATTACGAAGCACGATTGCCGGCGTTATCAAAGGAGCAATTGTATTTCAAAATATAGAAATCATTAGTTCAATGCCAAAAAAATAGCATAAAAAAAGTCGGAATTTGATTCCGACTTTTTTTTTGTACTCTATTATTTTTCGATTGTTTACGAATTGACTAAAATCAAACATTGTTTTAACTCTGGTTTCTCAACTGTAAAATTTAAAAGCCATTCGCGCAATTGTTCCAACTCATAAGGAAGAAGCGTTTTTATAGCTTTTTCTAACTCTTTGCAAAATAAAGTGGGATCAAAACTTACTCTTTCCAAAATTGATTTTGTATAATCATACATGATTTTCGACATAGTAAATGAAGATTTAATTGATATTTTGATTGTTTTTTTTTGTAAAAATACTACAATTTAATTAACTGCACATAAATTTAACGTTGTATTAGCTATTTTAGTATCCTAGCACAATGCTAACCACAACGACCCTAATTACTTTTTAAATGCCCTAAACATTTCTCTTTTGCCAGGTGGTCCCGCTAATTTTTCGACCGTAAAACCAACCTCAATCATACTCCTTTTAACTACTCCGCGCGCTGCGTAAGTCACCAAAACACCTCCTGATTTTAATGCTTTATACATTTTTTCAAAAATGGCAGTACTCCAAAGTTCAGGTTGCACGCGGTAGCCAAAAGCATCAAAATAAATTAAATCAAAACAATCGATATCAGTAATATTTTCAAAAAACTGTTGCCTTTTTAAAAGGGTAAAATTATCTTTTAAAATAGTACCTTCTCCCCAAGGACATTGATGCATTTTTTGAAATAGCTCCAATTGATCACCGGCGTTTAGCTCGACGACATAATTCATTTGTAAAACTTCTTCGGCAGCAACAGGATAAGCCTCTACTCCCACATAATGAATAGTTTGGTTTCTTTTCTCGGACTCTAATAGTGTAATGAAAGCATTGAGCCCAGTTCCAAAACCAATTTCGAGTAACGCTACTTCTTGATTTGGAAATAGAGCCAATCCATTTTTAATGAATACATGCTGCGCCTCTTGAATGGCACCGTGCTTAGAGTGGTAACATTCGTCCCAATCTGTTAAATGTATGGTTGTTGAACCATCAAGTGTTTGAATAATTTCTCTTTTCAACGTGTTACTCTTAGTTATTGATGTTTAAATTGCATTAAAACCCTCTTCAAAATTAATCAAAACTAAAATGATAGCCTTAAAATCTGCATGTTTTTTGCACAAAACTCGCATAAAACAAACAAGTTCGAATGGATTTTTTACAAAATAAACAAATCTCACCAAAAAGACATAATTAATAGTTTATTGATAAGAATTGTACTGAATTTTATTTAATTTTGCAAATATTAAGGGAGGCCCTGCGAGCAATGCAAGAAATGCAGGCTTTCATTTAAAATAAAATCAAAAAACAGTATACAACTATGAGTACTACTCAAACTACCCAAATTGAAATTATTAAAGCTGCGACTACCAAAATAAACGACGTAGATTTTGGCAACTTAAGCTTTGGGTCTGTATTTACGGATCACTTATTTGAATGCGACTTTAAAAATGGAGAATGGCAACAACCAGTTATTAAACCATATGCGCCATTTTTATTAGACCCTTCAACAAGAGTTTTTCATTACGGGCAAGCCATTTTTGAAGGAATGAAAGCCTATAAAAATGAAGCAGATGAAATTTGGCTTTTTAGACCTGACGAAAATTTCAATAGATTCAATAAATCAGCTGTACGTATGGCAATGCCTGAAGTACCAGAAGAGCTTTTTATGAGTGGTCTTCGTCAATTGTTGCAACTTGATGAAGCTTGGATCAAAAAAGGAAAAGGAAATGCCATGTACATTAGACCGTTTATGATTGCAAACGGAACAGGAGTAATCGCAAATCCATCAGACGATTATAAATTTATGATCATTTTGTCGCCAGTAACATCATATTATGCTGGAGATGTCAAAGTACTTATCGCAGAACACTACAGTCGCGCAGCCAATGGCGGTATTGGCGCAGCAAAAGCGGCTGGAAATTACGGAGCACAATTTTACCCAACAACGCTTGCCAACAAGCAAGGATTTCAACAAGTAATTTGGACTGACGATGCAACACATACAAAATTAGAAGAGGCGGGAACAATGAACGTGTTTTTCAGAATCAACAACACACTTCTTACAGCTCCTGTTAGCGAACGTATTTTGGACGGTGTTACTAGAAAAACCTTGATTGAATTAGCCAAAAGCGAAGGCATTAATGTAGAGGTACGCTCTGTATTGGTAGATGAGCTTGTTGCTGCCGCAAAAGATGGAACTTTACAAGAAATTTTTGGAGCAGGTACTGCAGCTGTTGTGAGCCCAATATCTGGATTTTCTTATAAAGACGAATATTTTGAATTACCTAAGCTTGAATCTACTGTAGCTAATCAATTGAAAGAAAAGCTAACAAACATTCAAAACAAATTAGAAGAAGATACTTTTGGATGGACCGTTAAAATTTAAAAATACCTCCAAATTTGGATAGAAAAAAAGCGATTTTCTCTGTGAAAATCGCTTTTTTTATACAAGCAAATTAGGTTTTCCTTATTCATTTTCAAAGATCGATGAAAAATCAGGTTTGAAGTAGTTTGGCCCTTTCAAAACTTTACCATCTTCGCGATAAATAGGTTGCCCATTTTCATCGAGTTTACTCATGTTACTTCGCTGGATTTCATCAAAAACAGCTTCTATTTTATCTTGCAAACCGTGCTCAATAATGGTACCACATAAAATGTAAAGCATATCCCCTAAAGCATCGGCAATTTCAACTAAATCACCATTTTTCGCTGCCTCAAGATACTCTTCGTTTTCTTCCTTCATTAGTTCAAACCTAAGTTCTTCTTTATTGTTTGCAAGCACCGCAAGCGGGGCCTCACTGTAACCAAGTCTATAAGCAGTATGAAATTCTTTTACTGCATCAATTTGTTTTTCCATCCTTAAAATTTGTTAATTGCAAGGGCAAATTAGTAACTATTTCTAAACTATTACCTAAATTTACCAAAAATAAAATTAACTATGTTCAGTAAAGGTCAACTCGTATTTGCGGTCTTATTTTTTATATCATTTATAATTGCAGCGGTCTACTCCTATCGCAAAGACATCAATATTCACAAGCAGTTTTACAAAGGAAACTATAAAATACTTATTGGTTTTCTTGCGTTTATTGCAATTTTGTTTGTCATTAAAGTATTTTTTAAAAGATAATTAAACATATTTAAAAATTGTCTGCTATCTTGTGCGCATTTTATAGAGCGCTGCATTTTATTTAAAATATGTAAGTGAATCTCTTATATACAGAAAACACAAAATTATTAAGATGATAACTTAACTTGTTCTAAAACTCTTACCAAGACAACAATTAAATTATTATTTGAATTTAAGCCAAACAAAAACGTATTACCATGAGAATTTTAAAATACTTGTTTCTTTTATTGCTACTCAGTTTTGTTGCGGCAACAGTATTTGTAGCTACACAAAAAGGAGATTTTACTGTAGAAAGAAGTCTGATAATTCCAACTCAAAGGAACACTGTTTTTAATTACATTAACGATTTAAAAAACTGGGAAGATTTTACCTCTTGGACCATTGATCAACCTGAAACAACATTTTCATATTCAGTTGTAAGTGCAGGAGCTGGTGCGAAATACAGTTGGAGTAACAGCAATAAAACGGGAAGTATACGCAACATAAGCACAAAAGAGAATGATAGTATTGCTCAAAAAATGGACTTTGATGGCACTGAAACTGACGTAACTTTAAAATTTAAGGATACTATAGGAGGAACTAAAGTAACGTGGAAATCTCGAGGAAAAATGAGTTTCTCTATGAAAATTTATGCTACTTTTAATGGTGGTGCAGAGAAAATAATAGGAAGTTTATACGAAAAGAGCTTAGCAAACTTAAACAAAACCTTGAACTACGAGTTGAAAACATTCGCAGTAACCTCAAATGGAATAGTTAAAAAAGCAGGAACTTTTTATTTAAAACAAACTTACTCCACAAAAACTGCTCATATTTATAAAAACGCTCGTATCATTATTTACAAACTGAACACGTTTTGCAAACAAAACAATATTGAATTAAACGGCAAGCCCTTTTTGCTATTTCTTGCCTACGACAGTGCGAGAGATGTGGCTAAAGTTTCATTTTGCGTTCCCATAAAATACCAAATCGCTACGAGTATGGGAAGCGATATTTTGGTTGATAAATTAGAAACTTTCGAAGCAGTAAAAACAACCTTAACCGGAGATTATATGCACCTAAACAAAGCATACGTAAAATCAAAAAATTATATCAACACTAATAAAATCGTCGTAGGAAACCAATTTTTAAAGTTAGAGATCCTGAATAAAAGTCGATTTGAAATTAAAAACCCATCAAAATGGGAAACTGAAATTTATATCCCGACGATACCTAAAGTTGTTGAAATTCCGACTACTAATCCAATTGAACAGGAAACTTCAGCAACAGCACCTCCAAAATCAGTTCAACCAAAAGCTGTTAAAGAACAAGACTTATCTGAATTCTAGATAACTTTTAATTAGGAAGCACTTTAAAATCAAAGAAACCATTTTGCAAGAAGAACAGGAATTTATAAACCAATTGCTAAACCCTAAAACGCAAAATATTGCGTTTCAGCGTCTGCTTTCGGAGTATCAAAGACCTTTATACAATCACATCAGATTGATAGTTTTAAATCATGATGATGCTGACGATGTGTTGCAAAATTGTTTTATAAAAATATTTCAGCACCTAAATAACTTTAAAGGCGAAAGCAAACTTTTTTCATGGATGTATCGTATAGCTACAAACGAGGCATTAACCTTTTTGAAACAAAAGGCAAAAGCAAATCACATTACATCAGAAGCATTGCAAAACAAAACTATTGAAAATCTTGAAGCAGATGTTTTTTTTGATGGTAACGAGATGCAATTAAAGTTACAAAAAGCCATTGCTCAGTTGCCCGAAAAACAACAATTAGTTTTTAAAATGAAATATTTTGAAGAATTGAAATACGAAGAAATATCAGAAATACTCGGAACATCGGTTGGAGGTTTAAAAGCATCCTACCATTTGGCTGTAAAAAAAATAGAGGCTTTTGTGGCCAACAATTAAACCTTTTATAAATTAAACGGTCTAAACTCATTATGAAGACATTTAAATTAGATAACGAACCGAAAATTGAGGCTGGATTTGCAGTGCCAGATGCTTATTTTGATAATTTTTCAAGCAAATTATTAGCTCAATTACCGCAAGAAGAAACTAAAGTAATTTCATTATTTCAAAAAAGAAAAAAAGTTTTAATGATGATTGCAGCAGTTTTAGTGATGGCGTTAATGATTCCTGTTTTTTATAAATCGGATCCAATGAATGCAAAAGTAGATCCAGTCGCCTTAGAAAATTACATTACTTACCAATCCTCTGTAAATCAATATGATTTACTAAATAATTTAGACGCTGAGGATCTAGAAAAAATCAACACATCGATAGTTTTAGAAGACGAAAGTATTGAAGAACACTTTTCTACAAATGCCAATCTTGAAAATTTAATCTTGGAGTAAGATAAAAATGCCTCCATTTTTTTTACAATTAAAATTAATTACAATGAAATTAAAACAATTATTCCCACTACTCTTTTTAATGATTTCGCTCCAGTTTTACGGGCAAGGCGAAAGCATGAAAGAAAAAAGAGAGCAAATAAAAGCTTTAAAAGTTGCATTTTTTACTACTGAACTTAATTTTTCAAGTAGTGAAGCAGCCCGCTTTTGGCCAGTTTACAATGCTTACGACGATAAACAATTTGAACTAAGACATCAAAAAATGAAAAGTTATGTTCGAAGAATGAACGACGGATCTTTGGATAAAATTACTGAAAAAGAGGCAAATATTTTTTTGGCACAAATTGAAGATACAGAAGAAGAACTTTTTTTAGTTCGTAAAAAATTCATGCAAAATATTCGAACTATATTGCCAGCAATAAAAATTGTAAAATTAAAAAAAGCAGAAGAAGACTTCAACCGAAAGTTACTACAGCAATACCGAAACCACGGATCTCGTAAATAAAATTACTGTTATTAATTCAAAAAAAAAAACACTCTAAATTGTAAAACTAGAGTGTTTTTTTGTTTTTAAAAGAACTGAATTCGAATCATTTTTTGTTGACCTGCCGCTATAGCTGTTGTTCTATTTATGAATCGAATAGTATTTAAAGAGGAATCCGAAAAAAGTAATTTCCAACTTTGGCCTGAATCAGCAGAATAATACAAACCAGAAAAACCTACTGAAACCAATTCTTTCCCACCACCTCCGGGCACAAATTGTACACAAGAAGCATAGCCAAACCCTTGATTTTCGGCAACCAACTTCCAAGTTTTCCCGCCATCTATTGTGATAGCTTTGTTACCAAAATTTTGGTTTCTATTTTCATAATCTCCACCCGATATAAACCCGATTTTACTATTGTAAAAATCAGCAGTAAAAATTCCAGTCATAGCGCGTCCTTGCACAATTGGTGTATTGTAAACTGTCCAACTTCGTCCTCGATCACCAGAATAAAACACCCTCGATTGCACACCACCTGAAACAATCCAAGTATCATTTCCCTTAACAATTATATTAGTATTGCTCGCAGCAAAAGCTGCTTCGCCTTGTTTAACGGTTGGTAAAACAGTAGTTGCAATTTTTGACCAAGTAGCACCTCCGTCTCTGGTTATAATAATATTTAAGCAATCAGCTACAGGATCTCCCATTGCAATACCTTCGTTGGTATCCCAGAAACGCATGCTGTCGAAAAAAACTTTTTCATTACTTTCTTGATAAACTACTTTAGGTACACGAGAATTTTTCGGGATTTGATATAAAAATGCAGGATTACCCACATTTACAATAAATACAGACTTTTTATTTTGAGCGATACTTCTAAATTCTAGTGGTGCTGTACCGTTAACAATAAATTGCTCTTTGCGCTCATTTTTGTTTAGATCAAATGATCCAAAACGACCTTTATCTGCAGCGTACCAGACTGTGTTTCCATCAATTTCAATGGCGCGAATACTTATTTTATCTTTAAAAAGAGTATCAATTTTTACTGAATTAAAAGATTTTTTAACCGCAGTATTTTTATTCGTAGTACAAGCCAAACAACTTGTCAAAAGCAATAAAATCAATAGTTTATTTATCATAATATATCTTTATTTTACAGCTAAAATACAATTTTAAAGTGGAGCACCAAACCTATTAAAATACATTGGCACAGTAATTGGTTCTTCAAAAAAAGAAAAACCTAAAATTTTATAACATGAAAACGAAAGTACTTTTACTTGCCCTACTGATTCCTGTTTTCAGTATTCAATTGCAAGCACAAAAAAGGTCTTCTGTGCAAGCAACAAGTTCGGAAATCAGTGATAATCTAGATCTACGTGCGGTAGCATCAATTTTTGGAGAAGCGCGCGATCTACAAGATTTTGAACGACGCCTTAACGATCCTGATGCACAAATTTCAAATCTTGACCTGAACGATGACCAAGAAGTTGATTATCTACGCGTTATCGAAACCGTAGAAAACAGAACACACCTAATTATTGTACAAGCGGTTTTAGATCGCGATGTATACCAAGATGTTGCCACAATTGATGTTGAAAAAGATCAATACAATAAGGTACATGTGCAAGTGGTTGGAGATACTTATTTGTATGGAGCCAATTACATTTATGAGCCTGTTTATTATAGTACACCCGTTTTGTATGCCTCTTTTTGGAGACCATCTTATAGACCTTACTGTTCAACTTGGAACTGGGGTTATTACCCAAGTTACTACAGAGCTTGGAATCCTTTTCCAGTTTTTAGATATAGAAACAATATCAATATCAGCTTAAATTTTAACAACAATTACAACTATGTCAATTATAGACGTAGCAACCAAGCAATAGTTTTATATAATTCTAGACGCTCTAACGGATATGAAAGACAACACCCACATTATTCTTTTTCGCATAGAAACGCAACGGTTACCAACCGCTATGAATTAGATAGACAACGATCTTCACGAGGAAATGTTACTTATGCAAACCGACGAACTAGTAGTGAAAACCGATACAACACGAATGCAAGTCGCAACACACAAGGATCAGACCGAATTGCTACTCCAAGAGGATCTTCAAACGATAGGTCAACTGCAAATGGTTCCTACTCTAATCGATCAAACAGAACTACAGATGACATTGGTCGTAATTCACGAGTTGATGTACCTAATAGAAGTACCCGTGGCTCGTTAGAAACAAGAAGCGAAGCAAACAATCGCAACACTCCATCAAGAGCACGAGAGAATGAAGGCGCCACAGTTGAAAACCGAACAAGCAACCCTAGATCAGGAAGAATCGAAAACCGCAGTTACGGTTCTAGTCGCAATGAACGTAATACAATGGGAGAGAGAAGTCAAAATAGAACCTTTTCACAAAACAGAGTTGAAAATAATTCTTCTAATAGAAACTCTAACGCAACTCCTGCCCCACGTGAAAATAGCAGAGGCAATGCACCCCAACGTACAGAAAACCAGAGAGGCAATTCAGGCAGAGGCGAGAATAGAAGATCTTAGTAGAACTACCAAATTGTTAAAAACACGGCCGTCAAGCCGTGTTTTTTTTCTTAAAGAGTTCTTAATTTATTTAAAAAGTGTAAATTTGAGCACTTTTATAAATATTTTTCATGAGCACTTCACACAAAGACCTCCATAGTAAATGGACATTAGGTGGATTATTAATTTCATTAGGAATCATTTACGGAGATATAGGTACATCCCCTTTGTATGTAATGAAAGCCATATTAGGCACTCATCTCATCAACGCAGATATTGTATTAGGAGGTATCTCTTGCGTATTTTGGACCTTAACTTTACAAACTACAATTAAGTATGTAATTATCACTTTAAGTGCAGACAATCATGGAGAAGGTGGAATATTTGCTCTTTATGCTTTGGTCAAAAAAACTAAGATTAAATGGTTAATTGTTCCTGCCATTATCGGAGGTAGTGCCTTACTTGCTGACGGGATTATTACACCACCAATTTCAGTGTCTTCAGCAGTTGAAGGAATCAGAACATACTACCCTGAAATAAATACGATTCCAATCGTGATCAGTATTTTGTTTGTACTGTTTGCAATCCAACAATTCGGCACTAAGCTTGTGGGCAAATTTTTTGCACCAATGATGTTCGTGTGGTTTGCCATGCTTGCAACCTTAGGAGTATCTCAAATAATGCATAACACTAGTGTTTTAAACGCAATAAATCCGTACTATGCGTACCACTTGCTAAGCATTCACCCAGAAGGATTTTTCGTGCTTGGATTCGTTTTTTTATGTACTACGGGTGCTGAAGCATTGTACTCTGATATGGGGCATTGCGGACGAAAAAATATACGCATCAGTTGGATATTTGTAAAAATTGCTTTAGTACTTAACTATTTCGGACAAGGAGCATATTTAATGCAACATGAAGGGGAAACACTTCAAAGTATTGGTGGAAAAAACGGGAATCCATTTTACCTCATAATGCCAGATTGGTTTCAACCTATTGGAATTGTTGTAGCTACACTTGCGGCGGTAATTGCATCTCAGGCATTAATAAGTGGCTCATTTACATTGATAAATGAAGCTATGAGACTAAATTTCTGGCCAAAAGTAAAAATCAAATACCCAACAGAGTTAAAAGGACAATTGTATATACCATCAATAAACTGGTTGTTATTTATTGGTTGCGTTGGTATCGTATTGCATTTTGAAGAGTCTAGCAACATGGAACATGCCTACGGATTAGCAATCATCTTATGTATGATCATGACTACAATTTTATTAAATTACTACCTGATAATGAAGCGCGTACCGTTATACTTTATCGTACCGCTAATTACTGTGTACTTAATGATCGAATTTAGTTTCCTAGCAGCAAACATCACAAAATTTGCAGAAGGTGGCTACGTAACATTATTAATTGCAATCGCACTAATATCTGTGATGACCATTTGGTATGTGGCTAAAAAAATCAACAAGAGTTATACAAAGATTGTTAAGATTGAAGATTACAAAAAAGTACTTGTTGAGTTGAGTGCTGATCTTTCTATTCCAAAATACGCAACCCATTTAGTATACATGACTAATGCCGGAAGAGTTGATGAAATTGAAGAAAAAGTAATGTACTCTATTTTACAAAAACGTCCAAAAAGAGCTGACATCTATTGGTTTGTACATGTAAATATTTTAACGGAACCCTACAAAACAGAATATAAAGTAACCGAAATTGTCAAAGACGATTTGTATCGCGTAGACTTTAATTTAGGTTTTAGAGAGCCTACAAAAATCAATTTGATGTTTAGAGAAGTGATTCGCGACATGGTAAAAAAAGGAGAAGTAGATATTACTAGTCGTTACGAGTCATTGAATAAAAACAATATTATTGGAGATTTCAAATTTGTATTATCTGAAAAATTCCTATCTAATGACAGCGATTTAAGATGGCACGAAAAAATAGTAATGAACTCATACTTCTTTATAAAAAAGTTAAGTTTGTCAGAAGAAAGAGCATTTGGATTAGATAGTAGTTCTGTTAAAATAGAAAAATTTCCAATGGTGTTACATGCACCTGAAAACATAGGATTAACGCGAGTGAAATAATTTTTTCTCACTTATCTAATAAAAAACATTGTATTTATACGGTGTTTTTTTTTGGAAAAAAATTAAAATACAATAATCAGTATTTAAAAACAATACATTAAAGTCAATAAATAGTACCTTTGCACCTCAATTATTTAAAATGAGATTACACAGAAATTTAGTTTACACTACAATAGACGCCTTAAATGCTATTTTTAACGAAGGCGAATATGCTGATAAAGTAGTAGCCCGATCCCTAAAAAAAGACAAAAGATGGGGCAGTTCAGACAGAAAGTTTGTCGCCGAAACAATATACGAAATCGTTCGTTGGAAACGATTATACTCTGAAATTGCAGAGGTTAAAGAGCCTTTTGACAGAGACAACTTATGGAGAATGTTCTCAGTATGGGCTGTTTTAAGAGGTTACCCTATTCCTGATTGGCGCCAATTAGAAGGAACACCAGAAAGAAAAATTAAAGGTCGTTTTGATGAATTATCAAAAGTTCGTGCAATTAAGGAATCTATTCCAGATTGGATGGACGAATTGGGCGTACAAGAACTTGGTGAAAAAGTTTGGGCTACTGAAATTGCAGCACAAAACCAACCTGCTCGTGTTATTTTACGTGTAAACACACTAAAAACCACTCGTGAAGCATTACGTGCTATTTTGATGGATTTGAACATTGAAACTGAAACCTTAAAAGCACAACCTGACGCCTTAGTTTTAAAAGAAAGAGCAAATGTGTTTTTAACAGATGCTTTCAAACAAGGTTTATTTGAGGTACAAGATGCCAATTCGCAACTTGTAGCAGCATTTTTAGATGTTAAACCAGGTATGCGTGTTGTTGATACTTGTGCGGGTGCAGGCGGAAAAACATTACACATTGCCTCTTTGATGGAAAATAAAGGGCAATTAATTGCTATGGACTTATACGAAAGTAAATTAAAGCAATTGAAAATCAGAGCGAAAAGAGACGGCGCGTTCAATATTGAATACCGCATTATCGACTCGACAAAAGTGATTAAAAAACTTCATGAGAGAGCAGATCGTGTATTAATTGATGCACCTTGTAGTGGTTTAGGCGTTTTAAAAAGAAACCCTGATGCCAAGTGGAAACTAAAACCTGAATTTATTGATAACATTCGTAAAGTACAATCAGAAGTTTTAGAAAGCTATTCAAAAATTGTAAAACCAGGTGGAAAACTTGTTTATGCCACTTGCTCTATTTTACCATCAGAAAATCAAGAGCAAGTAAAACGTTTTTTAACTACCGAAATTGGAAAGCAATTTACCTTTGTGAAAGAACACAAAATTTTAGCCTCTGAATCAGGCTTTGATGGCTTTTACATGGCCTTGATGGAAAGAAAAGCGTAATTAAATTTTTGTCCCCAACAAAAAAAGCTCCGACTAAAATCGGAGCTTTTTTATTGCTTTAAATTGAACGTTATAAAAACTTATATTTTTTTATGCTTCCAACACTTCTTCGACTTCTCCATCGGCTTCCCATTTACCCACCACAGAAGTTGCAAGTGCATTCCCTAAAACATTGGTTGCGCTTCTGAACATATCACAAAAATGATCAATTGGCAAAATCAAAGCTATCCCTTCAATAGGAATATCAAACATCCCACAAGTAGCAGCTACCACCACCAAACTAGCTCTTGGAACCCCTGCAATACCTTTACTGGTAAGCATTAGCACCAATAACATGGTCATTTGTGTACCTAAATCTAAATCGATTCCGTAAGCTTGCGCAATAAAAACACTTGCAAAAGTCATATACATCATACTTCCATCTAGGTTGAATGAATACCCCAATGGCAACATAAAAGATACAATTCTATCCTTAACTCCAAAACGCTCCAATTCCTCAGTTAATTTAGGAAAAACGGCTTCACTACTTGTTGTACCAAAAGCAATAATTAAAGGACTAACAATTCGTTTAAGCAAAACTGGCATTCTACTTTTTAGAAAGATAAAACCAACTGCAATTAAAACTACCCATAGAGAAGAAATCCCGATCAGAAACGACCCAAAAAACTTAAAATAAGTAATCGCCAATTCCTGAAAATCACGTACTGCAAACACACCTGCTATAGCACCAAAAACACCGATTGGAGCAAATTTCATCACATAATTAACCATTTTTAGTACAATATGTGAGGTTTTATCAAGCGCGTTAATTACTGGCTTTACATAATCACCTAATGAAGCTGCAGCTAAACCAAAAAAGATTGAAAAGATCACAATTTGTAAAATTTCATTAGTTGCCATTGCTTCAAAAATACTTTTGGGAACAATATGCTCAATAAAATTTTCAAATGAAATGTTTTGTGTTTTTGCTGTAACCTCTGCAACAGAGCCTAATTCAACATTAGATAAATTTAAACCAACACCAGGCTCAAGAATGTTTACAAAAAACATCCCTAGCAATAAAGATATGAATGAAGCCGTAAAAAACCATCCCATAGCTTTACCACCAATGCGACCAACTGCTTTGATATCGCCCAATTTAGCAATTCCAACAACTAGCGTTGTGAAAACTAATGGCGAGATAATCATTTGCACCAAGCGAATAAAAACAGTCGCTAAAATTTTAATTTTAGTACTAAAAGCTTGAGCTGATTCTGCATCAATGTTATTATGAATAACAATTCCTAAAATAGCCCCAAGTATCATGGCTACCAAAATTTGTCCTGTTAATCCTGAAAAAAAAGATGCTTTTTTTGTGGTAATATTATCCATTAAAAAGTTTTAAAATTTATAAAAATGACATTTTTCTGAGCTCGACTATTTAAAAATCAAGTAAAACAACCTTGCTTAAATTGGATGTAAAAATAGCTTTAATATATTTTATTTATCAAATAAAAATCAGCAATTACTATGGCAGCCATCGCCTCCACAATTGGTACTGCACGAGGTACCACACAAGGGTCATGACGGCCTTTACCTGTCATCTCTGTTATTGCTCCTTTGTTATCCAAAGATTCTTGTTTTTGCATGATAGTTGCTACAGGCTTAAATGCTACATTGAAGTAAATATCCATTCCGTTACTAATTCCGCCCTGAATACCTCCTGAACGATTGGTTTTGGTAGTACCATCAGCGTGATATAAATCGTTGTGCTCACTGCCCTTCATTTTAGCACCTTCAAAACCACTCCCATATTCAAAACCTTTTACGGCATTGATTGATAACATTGCTTTACCTAATTCAGCATGTAGTTTATCAAAAACTGGTTCTCCTAAACCTACTGGAACGTTTTTAATAACACAAGTAACCACACCTCCTACGGTATCACCTTGCTTGCGTATGTCCTTGATGTAAGCTTCCATATCGGCAGCAGTCGACGCATCTGGGCATCGAACCGGATTATCTTCAATCGAATTAAAATCTAATTCTTGATACGGAATATCTAACGTTATTGGTCCAACTGCAGAAACATAAGCGTGGATTTTAATTTCAGGAAGCATTTGTTTTGCAATAGCTCCTGCAACTACTCTACTAGCCGTTTCACGAGCTGAACTTCTGCCTCCACCGCGATAATCACGAAAACCATATTTTTGATCGTAAACATAATCCGCATGACTCGGGCGGTAATTATCCTTAATATGTGAATAATCATCTGATTTTTGATTGGTATTGGGAATAATAAAACCAATTGGTGTACCCGTAGTTTTACCTTCAAAAAGACCAGATAAAAACTGTACATCATCTGGCTCTTTTCGCTGAGTGACAATTGCTGATTGCCCTGGTTTTCTGCGCGCCATTTCAGCTTGAATTGCTTCAAGATCAATGGTAATTCCTGGGGGGCATCCATCGATAATACCTCCTAACGCTTCACCATGAGATTCTCCAAAAGTTGTTAATTTAAATAAGGTTCCGTAGCTATTACCTGCCATTGTAGTTAGTTTTTAACAAAAGTACCATTTTACTTTAAAGTTCAAAAGTTTAGTGTTTAAAGTTTTAGACTAAAGAGGACATTTATTGTTTTAAAAATTCATGAAAAGGGACTGTACAAGATCAAAAAGAGTAATAAGAAGTCCCTAATTATATTGTAACCTGTATCCGACACAAAGAGAAGAATAATAAAAAATAGTTGTCAACTTTAGATCTGAGATTTTATAACGAATACATTAGATTATATAAGAAATGTCAAAAATGATATAAAGCATCCGCTAACTTATGACCTATCTTTGTAAAAACAAAAAGAAACAATTTATGAAAAAGATTATTTTATCAGCGATTATGCTAATGGGGTTAGCATTTACTGCACAAGCACAAGACATATCTAAAAATGCTTTAGGTTTGCGTTTTGGAGGAAGTAACGGATTTGGAACTGAAGTTTCTTACCAAAGAGGTTTATCTGACAACAATCGTTTGGAGTTGGATTTAGGATGGAGAAACAGAAGAGATTACAAAGGGTATGATGATGATGCAGTTAAATTAACAGGTATCTATCAATGGGTATGGAACATTGATGGTGGTTTTAACTGGTACGCAGGTGTTGGTGGAGGTGTTGGAACCTATGATAGAAACGACCCGAACGATGTAAATTATAATGATGGTTTATTTGCATTTGCTGCTGGAAATATCGGAATTGAATACGATTTTGATATTCCTTTGTTAATCTCTCTAGACTTTAGACCAGAGTTTGGTGGTAACGGTGGATACTACAACAATAATTACGGAAGTGATGTTGCTGTATCATTAAGATACCAATTCTAAAACACAATCGCTATATAGTAAAAAGGCCATTCTTAATAAAGAATGGCCTTTTTGTTATTTAAAAATGATAGGTTTTTTTGAATTAATTTTCAAAACACAAAACGGATTTGAGATTGATTGTGTTACCATACTTCCAGACTCAGGTGCTTGCTCCTTTACAGTTACAATGATATTGGTATCTGTCTCAACTACCGTCTCAATTCCTATTGCATATCCTCCACTGGATTTTTCACCCATGTTTAAAATTACAAAATTCGATTTTTGAACATCTTCAGGAGTTATTTTATTTTTTAAGTTTTCATCGTTTTGTAACATAGCAATTTCATTTGGAGCAGATAAAATTTCAAAAAAACGAATTGAAGCACCACCGTTACTTTGTTGTGTTAACACTTTGAAAAGTGCATTAGAGCTTTGATTTTTTGTATTTGTCATACCACAAGAAAAAAGTACTACTGCAATAAATGAGCCTACTAATCTTTTCATAAATCTTGGTTTTGTATTACTTGTATTTTTGAATTGCTTTTTCATAAAGCGCCTCATACAAAGGTAAAATATTCTTAATATCGAACTGTTGTGCCACTTGAAATGCATTCTCCTTAAAACTAGCTAAAGTAGCATCATCTTTAAGAATTTTCAAGGCGTTTTGAGCCATTTCTTCAGTATTACCAACATCACTTAAGAATCCAGAAATACCTTCAAAGTTCACTTCTGGTAATCCTCCAGAATTACTTGAAATAACAGGCACACTACAAGCCATTGCTTCTAAAGCAGCCAATCCAAAACTTTCAGTTTGTGAGGGCAACAAAAACAAATCAGTAAAACAAAGGATTTTATCAATTTCGTTACTATTTCCAAAAAAGATAACCTTATCAGAGATACCTAATTCTTGGCACAATTGCTCAGCTTTTTCTTTTTCAGGCCCATCAC
Source organism: Flavobacterium erciyesense (assembly GCF_018069925.1). Classification (GTDB taxonomy): domain Bacteria; phylum Bacteroidota; class Bacteroidia; order Flavobacteriales; family Flavobacteriaceae; genus Flavobacterium; species Flavobacterium erciyesense. Next base: position 64,822 of record NZ_JAGPXB010000003.1, read on the forward strand.
CTACCATCATCAATTTGGCAGGGATCTCTTTTTGAATATTATAAAAAACCTGAACTACATCAGGAATTCGTTTTACTTTTCTAAAATTACTAATATGTGTTATGATGCGTTCATTTGTATTTGCCATCACCGATCGCTGACAAGGCAAACTTCCCTCTTTAGCCGTTTTTTCAAGCTCAATAAAGTTAGGAATAACTTCAATTTCATTTTTAATATTAAAGAGTTTCAAAGTATCCTCTTTTAAACTTTGAGAAACAGAAGTAACTACATCTGATTTATTGATGCTAAAAGTAACAGCTGGCTTGTAAAAAGGATGGTTTCCCACCAACGTAATATCTGTACCGTGTAAAGTAGTTACCATCGGAATATTAATACCTTCATCTTTCAGCATTTGCTTGGCCATGTAGCCTGCATAGGCATGAGGAATGGCATAATGCACGTGCAATAGTTCAATATTGTACAATTTTACCATATCTACCAATTTGCTCGAAAGCGCTAATTCGTAAGGCTGGTAATGAAACAAAGGATATTCAGGAACATTTACTTCGTGATAATGCACATTTGGACTTAAAAGCGCCAAACGAACCGGTTGCCTGTATGTAATAAAATGAATTTCATGGCCACGACGTGCCAATTCTAAACCAAGCTCTGTTGCGACAACGCCACTACCTCCAAAAGTAGGATAACAAACAATTGCAATTTTCATGTATGTAATTTAATAGCACGAATGTACTAAAATTTGAAATGGCAATATTCATTTAAAGTCTTAAATAGCTCTTAAAAAAGTAATCTTCACAATTCGATAACGTTTTGAGTTACTCGTAGAAAAAAAAATTTTTTTATTAAAGAAAAAAGCAGCAACTTACATTTTTATAAAAGTAAGTTGCTGCTTGTTACTTAGTCCATCACTTTGGATAAAACCAAGTTTAGCTATTAACAAATAGTTTTTTTATTCGAACATTAAAAAAAACGGCTATGCCAGCTGTCAACTGCTGCAACTTCCCAAGATTCATTGAATTCTTGAACGTTGTTAACCAAATTATTAAACACAATTGTATTTTCGGTAACAGCTTTATCTTTAACCATTTTTTTAAAATCAAGCAATGGTTTGTGAGCAATGTGTTCGCCAAGTTTAAAAGTTACGTTCATTTTGTCTAACAAATCAACTGAATATTTTTTTTCAAGACTTTGAATAAATTCAACTGATGCATCGATAGAACAGCCTGTAGCCATTTGAACGTCTTGATTTACTGCAAGAATGATAAATCTATTGTACTTTAGTTGGTACGAAGCTTCAAGACTTGTACCGTGTGCAGCCCATTCGTTTAAGAAAGACTGAACTGCTGTTTCAATTTCAGCAAATTCCGCATCTGAAAACTTTCTATTGGATTGGTAAATCCAAATTCGAGATTCTTCAGGTAAATTTTCAAAAGGAACGTACATAGTTATTGTTTTATGATAGATACAGAATGATTTACTGTTTTTCTATATTGTTTATAATTTTAAAATAGCGAAATTCATTTGCTTTGACATCTAAAAGTTCTATTTCGCTGTAACCAATTTTTACTTCATTTTTAACTTTTAGTTCATTATCTGTCAACAATGATGCAGTATCAAAATAATCTAGTACTAAAAAGCTATAGCTTCTTCCGTTTTTATCTTTCAGTTGAATCGTCAAAAATTGCTCTTTTGAAATAGCAGTTATTTGACCCTCTACAAAAAGGTTTGATTTCTCAGTAGCCTGTTCTTGATCAGTACGAGTTGAAGCTTTGCCCATCTCTAATATAATTTCAGGACAACTATCTAGCATTTTTAACGCTACTTTTTCTCCCAACCGCTCCATTGCAGCCTCATCGTCTAAGCTTATTTTTTCTCCTTCGCTAAATTCTGAAATGTGTTCAGAATAACTTTGAATCATGCAAAGACCAACTTGCAATTGTAACTCATTTTTGGATATTGTACTGAAATCAATTTTTTTCTTGGTGATACATTCACAAGTTTCTTTTCCCATCGTGTCATAAACATCTTGAGAAAACATAGTAGTTGAGAATATAAAAAAAGCTAAAAGAACTAGTTTCTTCATTTTACAGATCTTGTGCATTAGCAATAAGCTCCGCAATGTCCATGACTTTTACCTCACCTTCTTTTTCTTTATTCTTAATTCCGTCAGTCATCATCGTATTACAAAACGGACAACCTGCAGCAATAATTTCTGGTTGTGTCTCAAGCGCATCTTCAGTACGCTCAATATTGACTTCTTTATTTCCGTTTTCGGCATCTTTGAACATTTGCGCTCCACCTGCACCACAACACAATCCGTTTGCTTTGGAACGTTTCATTTCAACCAATGCAGCATCTAATTTAGAAATTAATTCTCTTGGCGCTTCATAAATATTATTGGCACGACCTAAATAACAAGGATCATGAAAAGTAATACGCTTACCTTTGAACTGACCACCTTCAATAGTCAACCTTCCATCGTCAAGCAATGATTTTAAAAATTCAGTATGATGAATTACTTCATATTGACCACCTAATTCAGGATACTCATTTTTAAGGGTATTAAAACAATGCGGGCAAGCTGTCACAATTTTTTTTGCTTCATAGGCATTCAAAACCTCGATATTCATCATGGCCTGCATTTGAAACAAAAACTCATTACCTGCTCTTTTTGCTGGATCACCAGTACAGCTTTCTTCAGTACCAAGCACAGCAAATTCTACTTTAGCACGATTTAAAATACGTACGAAAGCTTTAGTTATTTTTTTAGCTCTATCATCAAAACTTCCTGCACAACCTACCCAAAACAAAACCTCTGGTTGTTTTCCTTGGGCTAACATTTCGGCCATTGTAGGCACTATTAAATTTTCTGACATACTCTATATATTGATAGGGTTATAGTATAATTTGAACTCAATTCATTTTTGTTTTCGCCAAAAAAACTACTCGTTTTTCCAGTTCAAACGGTCTTGTTGATTGTACTGCCATGGTGCACCATTGTTTTCGATATTGGTCATCATAGCGTTTAAAGGCATCGGTGCAGCACTTTGCTCCATTACTAGGTAACGACGCATATCTAAAATAATAGATAAAGGACTAATATTTACTGGACATTCTTCAACACACGCATTACATGAAGTACATGCCCACAATTCCTCAGGGGTGATGTAATCGTTTAATAATGTTTTGTTATCTGGAATAAAAATTCCTTTGTTTGCATCAATGTTGCGACCTACTTCTTCTAATCGGTCTCTGGTATCCATCATGATTTTACGTGGAGACAATTTCTTTCCAGTAATATTTGCAGGACATGATGACGTACAACGCCCACATTCAGTACACGTGTAAGCATTTAAAAGTTGAACCCAATTTAAGTCTTGAACATCACTTGCTCCAAATTTACTCGGAACCGCATTCTCATCAACTGGTGCAGCTGCAAATGGATCAGCATTTGGATCCATCATTAACTTCACTTCTTTTGTAACCGAAGCTAAATTATCAAACTCGCCTTGCGGATTCAAATTAGCAAAATAGGTATTAGGAAACGCTAGCAAAATGTGTAAATGCTTAGAGTAATACAAGTAATTCATAAAAATCAAAATACCCACAATGTGCAACCACCAGAATAACTCGGAAAGCAACATCACTAACTCGTTCGAAACACCATCAAATAGTGGCGCAATAAACTGACTTATTGGGAATGAACCTGCTTGGATAAAATGAGAGTAGCCACCAGGAACATTTTGCAAATGTAAATCGGTTGCATTCATTAGCAAAAATAGTGTCATCAATACCACCTCAAAATACAAGATGTAATTGGCATCATTTTTTGGCCAACCTTTAAGATCACTGCTAACAAAGCGTTTCAACTTAATCACGTTTCTTCTTGTCCAGAATGCAAAAACCGCAAAAAGAACCAAACCTGCTAAAATTTCAAAAGATGCTATCAAAACATCATAAGTAACTCCAATAAATGCAAATACTCTGTGCGTACCAAAAAGTCCATCAATTATAATTTCGAGTAACTCAATATTGATAACAACAAAACCTACATAAACAATGATATGCAAAATTCCAGCAATAGGACGCTTTACCATTTTTGATTGCCCAAGAGCAATCATGGCCATATTAGTCCATCTTGCTTTTGGATTGTCGGTACGATCAACGTTTGTACCCAGATTGATGTTTCTTCTTAATTTTTTTACGTTATTAAAAAAATAACCAAAACCAACTGCCAATAAAATGGCAAATAAAATGTTGTCTAGATAACTCATATTATTTATTTATTTTGTCTTGCGGGATAGAATCATTTTGCGGACCTGTATAAGGCTTGTTTTTTTTACCAAACAAAGAAATATTTACATATCGTGTAGGATACAAGCGTACGTCTTGCAATAACAATTCTAATTCTTTCGTCGAAGCTTTAATGTTGTTGTAAAAAGCTTCATCTTGCAACAACTTGCCCATTGAGCCTTTACCTTCTTCTAACTTTTTCATTATACCATCTACACGAGCCAAGGTAGCATTTAGATTTTTAGCGGATTTACCTAAATCAGCTTTTACCAAGGAATCCGAAATTTTAGAGAAATTACTAGAAATTTTACCAAAATTTGACACCACTCCGTTTAGCTGTGTTTTGTTGGTGCTTAGTAACTCATTCACACTAACAGAAAGTTTATGGAACTCCGCTACTGTTTGGCTCATTTCAGAAAGGGTGAGCTTTAAATCTTGCTGTCCTTTTTGATCCAATACGTTGTTAAGACCTGAAATAAGTTTATCACTGCTACCAAGCAATTTTTCTAATTTTTCTTGTAATGGAGCCAATTGATCGCCTACTTTGTCTGCTAATCCCATTTTAGTAGTTGCTAACAATCGTTGTCCGTCTTCGGCTAAAGTCTTATCATTAAAATTAGGAACAATGGCAATTTGTTTTCCACCAATAAAACCCGGCTCATAAATCATCGCAGCACTTGATTTAGAAATAGGAAAATCTGTTTGTAATTGCAATTCTACAAGCAAAGCGCCTGTATTTTCATCAATTGCTATTTCATTCACTTTACCAATTACCAGACCGTTAAGTGTAACAGGAGCAGATTTTGCTAAACCTTCAACACTTTTATATTCAACATAAAAGGTTTTATAGTTACCAAAAAGGTCTTTGCCTTTTAAAAAACTATATCCCCAAATAAACAATAATATCGATGCAATTACGAGAACTGCTGCTTTTATTTCTCTAGTTATTTTCAAAATTTCTGTATTTTCTACAAATTTAATATAAAAAAATCGACTTGTAATAATTATTTCAATGCTTCTTTAAGACTAATAGTTTGCCCGTTTTTCACTGCAATTATGTATGCCGAAGTATAGCCTTTCTCTTGTACGACCTTTAAGTTTTGCTTGGCAATTTCATAACTAGTTGTGCTACCGTACCTATAATTAAACAATTTACCGTTAGTTGCTAATACAGATACGTCTTTTAATCCTTTAAAGTTTGATGGAACTAATTTTAATTCTCTTGTTCCCGCAGCAAATTGCACTAAAAACGAAACTTTATCATTTTCATTTGTGCTTTTACTCGAGGGTGTTCCTTTACCATTGCGTTCATTTTTCGTAACTTCTTTATCAGCGCTTTTGTTATCATCATTTGTTACAGACGTACTTCTATCGTCAAAATATTCTCTTTTGTAATCCACAATAGCAGTTGCAATTGCTTCAGCCATTTGACTTTGACCCGCATCTGAATTCAGATACAAACCCTCGTTTTTGTTACTCAAAAAACCCAACTCAATTAAAACACTTGGCATAAATACCGCATCTAAAACCCATAAAGGAGTTTGCTTAATACCTCTTGACTTTCGATTTAATTGCTTAACAAAATTATTCTGGATTTTTGATGCCAAGGCAATACTTCTATTCATGTAATCTTCTTGAAGCATTTGCAAACCTACCATTCCCAGCGGGTTTTTTGGATCAAAACCTTTGTAGGCACTCTTATAATCTTTTTCTAGTAATATTACCGAATTCTCTTGTTTCGCAATTTCTAAATTTCCTTTACTTCGAGATAGTCCCATTACAAAAGTCTCTGTCCCATATGGTTCAGGATTAGTTACCGAATTGCAATGCACGGACACAAACAAATTGGCATGAAGTGAATTAGCTTTACGAGGACGATCCTTAAGTGGGATAAAAACATCACTTTCTCTAGTGTAGACAATTTGAATATCTTTGTGTTTTTTTAAAAATTGCTCTAATTTTAAAGATGTTTTGAGCGCGATTTCTTTCTCTACAAAACCATGGTAAGAGTTCCCAGGGTCTTTTCCACCGTGTCCGGCATCTAAAATTATGACGAACTTATTTTTTGATTGGGCCAGAATTGGCACAGTAACAATGAGAGCTAGAACAACTAAAAAAATACGACAAGGGTGTAATGTAATTTTCAAAATAAAGGTGGGAATAGAAATTGTGTTGCAATATTATTGAATTGCTTCTTGAATGTTTATCTTTTTTCCTTGTTTAAATGCAATTAAAAACGAAGAGCTGTAACCTTTCTCTTTGGCTTGCTTCAAGTCTTTTTTTGCAGCCTCAAAGTTATTTGCATTACCATATAAATATTTGTACACTCGATCTTCGTATAATACAGATACATCAGGCAAGCCGTTGAAGTTTTGTGCGGATAAGTCAATTTTTTTGGAACTCGCCATCAATTGTACTTTGAAAACTACGCCTGGATTGGTAGTTGTTACTGCCACAACAGGTGAAACAGCTGGTTCAACAACTTTTGGAACAGCAGCAACTGGAGTAACAAGAGCCACAGTTTGTGATGCGGCTAATGCATCGTTGTTAACTGGAGTCACTGATTGCATTTCGTTTTTACTATTTTCAATCATTTTTTCAGAAGGAGTCTCAGCAGGTGCTTCAACTTCACCTTCTCCAAAATACTCTTTCTTATAACTTACAATAGCGCCAGCAATTGCTTTTGCAATTTCATCTTGACCTTCTTCAGAGTTTAATCGATTACCTTCAACAGTATTTGATATGAATCCCATTTCAATAAGAACTCTAGGCATGTATGCTTTGTGCAACACCATAAATGGCGCTTGTTTTACTCCTTCGCCACGAATTTTTTTTCCTAAATCACCAAAAGCTTCTTCAACTTTACTGGCCAATGCAATACTATTTTCTAAATATTCTTCTTGCATCAAGGTCATACCAATCATCGTTTCTGGAGAGTTCGGATCAAAACCTTCGTATTTTTGTTTATAATCTTTTTCTAAGGTTACTACCGAGTTTTCCTTTTTTGCAGCTTCTAAATTGGAAGCTACTTTACTCAAACCCATTACGTAAGTTTCTGTACCATCTGCAGCAGTATTTCTATTTGCATTACAATGTATTGAAACAAAAATATTAGCATTGACACGATTGGCTATATTTGCTCTTTCTATCAAATCAATAAAAACATCTGTCTTACGAGTATAATTGACCTGCATTTGCGGCGTAGCTTCTAGAATTTTACCAACCTTGAGAACCACTGCTAAGGCTATATTTTTTTCAATTCGACCTTCGTAAACAGCACCAAAATCATGTGCTCCATGCCCTGCATCAAGCGTGACTTTAAAAGCATTAGTTTGACCATATCCTACCACGGAAAATAAGGCAAGACAAATTGGCAAAAAGAATTTGATTTTACTAGAAATGTGCATAAAGCTATTCGTTAATTTTATTAAAAGACTACGGTTATAAAATTATTTAATTGACTATTTTTGACAAAAAATAATATGTAAGTTTGACATGTCAAAAAACAGGCCATAATTTTACAAAAATAGCATTTATACCGTTGCATACAAACTTATTTAATATCGTTTTATTATCATTATTCCTTTCTCTGGGTTCTGGTAAAGTATATTCACAAGATATCGTCAAAAAGAAAGCTTCTATACCAGCTCCTACTAAAAATAATACAGCAACTAGTCCAAAGTTGCCCGTTCCTACATCAAAACCAATGGTCATAGTAGCTATAGACAGTACTAAAAAAGACAGTGTAAAACCTAAAAAAGCTTTTTTGGACGGAAAAGTGCGCTACAAAGCCGAACAGTACGTTAAAATAGATCAAAAGAAAAAACAAATCACTTTATACGATCAAGCCGAATTGTATTATGAAGACGTTGAGCTAAAGTCCGGAAAAATTATCATGGACTACGAAAAAAACGAAGTCTATGCCGGTAGATTAAAAGATTCGACTGGAGCTTATACGCAATACCCGAATTTTAAACAAGGTGCCAATGTTGTGGAACCCGACTCGATTCGATTCAATTTTAAAACAAAAAAAGCACTGATTTGGAATTCAAGATCAGATCAAGGAGAGTTTAAAATCAAAGCTGCCGTAACCAAAAAAGAAAATGATTCAGTATACTTTTTAAAAGGAGCGCGTTTTACCACATCAAAAGATGTTGATAATCCTGAGTACTACTTTCAAACCAATAAAGTAAAATTTATACCTGGCAAAAAAGTAGTCACAGGCTTAACAAATATGGTTATTGCCAATGTACCCACTCCTATTGCATTGCCATTCGCTTTTTTTCCGATGAGTAAAGAAAATAGCGTTTCGGGTTTGATTTTACCGAGCTATAACGACTCTAATACGAGAGGATTCTCATTACAAAACTTAGGCTATTATTTTGCCTTGAGCGATAATTACGATTTGACCGTTCTAGGTGATTATTACACTAATGGCAGTTACGGTATGCGTTTTGAATCGGCTTACGCCAAAAGATACAGCTACAGAGGAAACATCAATGTTCGTTTTGAAAACTTAATTACGAGCGAAAGAGGTTATCCAGATTACTCAAAACAGAATATATATAACATTCAGTGGTCACATTCTAAAGATACTAAGGCCAGCCCAAATTCTACCTTTTCGGCATCTGTAAACTTAGGAAGTAGTCGCTATTTTCAACAATCGATTAATCAAGTAAATATTGGTTCTAACTTAAATAATACCTTAAGTTCTTCGGTATCTTACTCAAAAACATTCAATACGGTTCCGCAATTGCGCATGTCATTAACAGCTACGCATTCGCAAAACACACAAACGCAAGAAATCAACATGACGCTGCCTACTTTGCAAGTGAGTGTTGATCGTATTTATCCTTTTTCTAGTAAAGATGGACCTCGTAAGGGATTTATTAAAAACATCAATTTACAATACAACTTAAACGGTCGTAACAGTATTGTGACTAATGACTCGCTATTTTTTAAGCCGCAAATGTTCCGCGATGCCAGAGTAGGTTTTCAACACAGTATTCCGTTGAGCACCAACTTTAAATTGTTCAAATATTTTAGTGCAACTAGCTCTGTAAATTATGAAGAAATCTGGACTACAAAAACTATTAAAAGAAGTTTTGATGTTGACCAAAGTCAAGTAGTAGACAAAACGGTTAACGAATTCGATGCGTTTAGGACCTATAATTTTTCAACTAGCATTGGTACTACAATTTACGGAACCTTTAATTTTGGAGAAAATAAAAAAATTAAATCGATACGTCACGTCATGCGTCCTTCTGTATCTTACGGGTATACTCCGAGCTTTGAAAAATACTACGACACTTATGCTACCGATGCCTCAGGAACAATGCGTCAACAATACACTCGTTTTGAGAATGGTCTTTACGGGGCTCCTGGACTGAATAATGCAAACACACTTGGATTTGATTTGAGCAATACATTTGAGGCTAAAGTAACTGATAAAGACAGCACCAAGGTAGAGCCTAAAAAAATCATGTTATTGAATAATTTAAACCTATCAACATCGTACAATTTAGATGCTGATGGAGTGACCTCTCTTGCCTTTGCTCCTATTCGCGTAAGTGGTGGAACTAATTTATTAGACAACAAAATGAACGTCAATTTTGGAGCTACACTAGATCCATATGCAGTCGATAATTCTGGAAACAGAATTAATGTCTTTAACCTTAAGAATGGCGGAAGTTTGTTTAGAATGACTAGTTCAAATATGACCATTAATTATTCCCTATCAAGCCAAGGAAAAGACAAAAAGAAGAAAGACAAGAATTCATTAAGTCAACGTAATGGAGGTCGAGAAGATGACTTGTTTGGTACCAACACCGACTTGGGAGACAGCCGCAGAAGTCAATTTGATGATGAGGAAGAAGACGAAGGCGAAGATAAAATTGCGGAGTTTTTTAATGCAAAATTACCTTGGGATATGACTTTTGCTTACTCCCTTACTTACGGAAATAACAATCGAGAAAATCAAATTATTGGCAATTCCATTATGATTTCTGCTAATGCAGATTTGACACCAAAATGGAAAGCAGGAATATCAACAGGATACGATTTTGTTCAAAAAGGTGTCACTTTTACGCAACTTCGTTTTGAAAGAGATTTGCTAAGCTGGAGAATGGACTTTAATTGGTCTCCGTTTGGAGAAAATGCCAACTGGGGATTTTTTATCGGTATTAAATCAGGAATCCTTAGTGATATTAAATGGGATAAAAGAAGTGTAATAAATCGTTAAGACCTTCTTTTAAATTTTCTTAGCTTTAATTCTATATTCAAAAACAAAACTATTTTTATGAAAAAAGTAATATTTACAACGGCTGCACCGGCTCCTATAGGACCCTATAGTCAAGCTGTATTATCTGGAAACACCTTATATACATCAGGACAAATTGCATTACACCCTGAAACTGGCGAACTAGTAACTGCCAGCATTAAAGAAGAAACAGAGCAAGTTATGCAAAATATGAAAGCAGTTTTAGCTGCTGCAGGAATGACTTTTGATCACGTTGTTAAAACAACCATCTTCATTATGGATATGAATGATTTTGGAGCAATCAATAGCGTTTATGGTGCTTATTTTAACGAAGAAACCGCTCCAGCTAGAGAAACTGTGCAAGTTGCTTGCTTACCCAAAAATGTGAATGTTGAAATTTCGATGATTGCTGTTTTGTAAAACACTAGAGATGCTAAAATAAAAAAACACTATTTGCTCAAATGAGGAAATAGTGTTTTTTTATGCGAATTATTTTGAAAGGGCCTATTTGTTCAGGTTATGATAAGCAATCAAACCATCGATAGGTCTGCGCAATACGTTTCCTAATTGCAATTCGTATTTATCAAAAGTTTCTTGCAATTCCTCTTTTAAGTAAAAAGCAATTGATCCAACAAAATGAACTGGAACTTCTTTATGGTTCTCGTATTGCTTAATGTAGTTCTTTACAAAAGATTTCATTCCTTTAAAAATGATTTTTCTACAAAACTCAGAATCTTTATGTTGAATTAAAAATTTAGCAAAAGTCGCTAAATAAGCATTAGGATTAGGCTCTTTGTACAATTTACTTTTAATTGCATCTGGGTCTAAATCATATTCTTTCTCGAACGCCTCAGCCAATTCTTTTGGCATTTTGTTGAAATAATACTTTCTGATCAATTCTTTCCCAAATACGTTTCCGCTACAATCATCCATAGCAATGTAGCCTAATGATTGTACTTTTTGAAACAACTCTTTGCCATCAAAATAACTACAATTAGATCCTGTTCCCAAAATAGAAACTATAGCTTTTTCGCCAACAGGAGTTGTAGCGTATACAGCAGCATAGGTATCCTCACGAACATCGATAATGGCGTTAACAAAATACTTTTGAAAAACTTGTGAAAGCGTCACTTTCATTTTTTCGGTTCCGCATCCGGCACCGTAAAAAAACAAATGCGTTGCATTTTTCTTGTTATGTAAAATATCAAAACGATCATTTAGACGCTCAATAATTTCATCTTCCTCCAAAACTTCTGGATTTAGACCTAGTGTTTGGGTAGTAAATAATATTTTGCCATTATCATCAATCGCAATCCAATCGGCTTTTGTAGAACCACTGTCAACTATTAATCTCATTTTCTATTGGTTTATTTTGGTTTGGCTACGCTTTGATCAACTAAAACAAAAAGGTTTGAATCTGCAATGCGTTAAAAATAAAATCCCGTTATACATGTACATAACGGGATTTGTAAATATATAAATTATTATTTTAAACCAGCAATGTGTACTGATAAATCAATCAATTTACTTGAATAACCGTACTCATTATCATACCAAGAAACTAGTTTGAAGAAAGTAGAATTCAATCCGATACCAGCAGTAGCATCAATAATAGAAGTTCTTTTGTCAGAAATAAAATCTTGAGATACCACAGCATCTTCAGTATATCCTAAAATGCCTTTCATAGTAGTTTCTGAAGCATTTTTCAATACTGCCATAATCTCTTCGTATGAAGTTTCTTTAGCTACTTTTACGGTTAAGTCTACAGTTGAAACGTCAGCTGTCGGTACACGAAACGCCATACCAGTTAATTTTCCGTTCAGTTCAGGAATAACTTTCCCTACTGCTTTTGCAGCTCCCGTTGAAGAAGGAATAATATTGATTGATGCAGCACGTCCGCCTCTCCAGTCTTTTCTTGAAGGTCCATCAGCAGTCATTTGAGTTGATGTTGTAGCGTGTACTGTAGTCATTAAAGCTTCAACAATTCCGAAGTTATCATGAATTACTTTAGCCAAAGGAGCCAAACAGTTCGTTGTACATGATGCGTTTGACACGATTAAATCTGTAGCTTTTGCAGACTCATGGTTTACACCCATTACAAACATTGGCGCATCAGCTGATGGCGCAGAAATAATTACTTTTTTAGCTCCACCTTTAATGTGCTCGTTTGCAGTTTCAATAGTTGTAAAAATACCTGTACATTCTGCAACTACATCAACATCTACTTCATTCCATTTTAAATCTGCAGGATTTCTTTCGGCAGTAATACGAATATTTCTTCCGTTTACGAATAATTTTCCTTCTTTAACCTCTACATCACCATCAAAACGACCGTGAACAGAATCATATTTTAATAAGTAAGCTAAGTGATCTACATCTAACAAGTCATTGATTGCAACAACTTCTACATTGTCTCTATTGAAAGATTCTCTGAAAACAATTCTTCCAATTCTTCCAAATCCGTTTATTCCTAATTTTACTTTTGACATTTTACTTTAATTTTTGTTTATTTTACTTCGCTCTTCCTAAAGTCTAATTTCCTCACAATAAACTTTAATTATTTATGTAGACATAATGTCTGATACTCTCAATAATTCACGATCAATCATCGTTTTCCCTTTAATAGCTTGCTCTAGTGGCGTAAGTGCTACTTGATCGTTTTGCAATCCTACCATGTAATTTGATTTACCATCTATCAAGGATTCTACTGCTTTTACACCCAATCGGCTTGCAAGCACACGGTCAAAACAAGATGGTGAACCACCACGCTGCATGTGACCCAGCACTGAAACGCGCACATCATATTCTGGTAAATTGGCTTCAACATAATCTTTCAATTCAAATACGTTTTTACCAATTTTATCGCCCTCTGCAATAACCACAATACTTGATGATTTTCCTGATGCTTTACTTTTTTGCAAAGATTCTAGTAAACGATCTAGACCTAAATCTTCCTCTGGAATTAAAATTTCCTCTGCTCCTGCGCCAATACCTGCGTTTAATGCAATATGACCGGCATCGCGTCCCATTACCTCTACAAAGAATAATCTGTTATGAGAACTGGCTGTATCTCTAATTTTATCAATTACATCAACAACAGTATTTAGAGCCGTATCGTACCCTAAAGTATGACTGGTTCCAAAAATATCATTATCTATAGTTCCTGGAATTCCCATTACTGGAAAATTAAATTCAGAATTAAAAAGCAATCCTCCAGTAAAAGTTCCGTCTCCACCAATAACTACTAAAGCATCAATTCCTGCTTTAGTTAAATTTTCGTGGGCTTTTTTTCTGCCTTCTGGAGTTTTAAATTCTAATGAACGGGCAGATTTTAATATGGTACCGCCTTTGTTCACAATATTATTTACACTTCGAGGTCCCATTTCTTTGAAGTCGCCTTCAATCATTCCTTGATAACCTCTATAAATTCCTATACATTCTATGTTGTGATATGCGCACGTTCGTACTACTGATCGAATCGCAGCATTCATTCCAGGGGAATCACCTCCGGAGGTTAAAACCCCAACTTTTTTTATTGTTTTTGGCATTATTTAAGTATTAAAGTGTAAAACTAGCAAACATTAACCACTTATGAGACAGTGTTTTTATTTAATTAAAAACGAAATAGAAATTCAAACGTTTTCGTTGATAAGTTTTTTGTTTCGTGAATAAAGTTGCATTTTATTTAACAAAACTCAAAAAAGCATACATTTAATTTAACAATTAGCAACTTGCTCCTTTTTTTAAGTAATCAAGACCGTGTTTAAAAAAGTGATTTTGTATTACTTTCTGTAAAATTTAAAAGAAAAAGGAATAATTGAGTTTAATTATTTTATTAAAAAACTCATTTTTGAAATAAATAGCGACTAATATTCCTCTGGAAGTGTGCTTTCTTGATTTTTCTTAACAGGAATTGAAGGCTTTTGTGGATTAGAAGACTTTTTATTTTTGCCGCTATTGAAATTTATATACTCTGGTGAAAGGTTAGAATCTTGATCTTCAGCCGCCGGCACAGTGTAGCGTTCGATTTTTAAATTCTTAAATATTTTATTAGCAAACTCTTTAAAGGTATCAAAATCAACTTCGTATGAAACCCCTAAACCTTGAGTATAGCCAATACCTTGACCAACATAATTAATGTCATTTTCCTTATTGAACAAACGTAAATTCAAAGTTCCGTCGTCATTTACTCGATATAATATTTCGACATCACCTACGATTGCTGATTCATTAATTCCGCCAAACGGTACTCCCAATTTACCATTAATAGTTACTCGTTCGTTAATTTTAGATGAAATTGTAGCTACAAATCGACCGTCGGTTTCTTTACCAATTCGTCTGTCAGCGCCAATAAAATTAAGCCCTACTTTAAATTTCTCATCATCAGAGCGAATAATACCACCCAAAATACTCGATGCCGTTTCGAATAAACTTCCTGAAAAGTCAGATTGATTAACACCCTCTGGGCTTAAAAATCCTCCTGATGACAATAAGTACAAAGCTTGTGTTTGTCTCACATCCTTGTCATTCAACTTGTATTGAATCTCTGATTTTAGAACATTACTAACCGTTGGAAATTCGATATTAAAATCAGGCTCTGGACTAGTTAAATCGCCGCGAACACCAATTACTACCTCCACTGGAACCTTAGAGTTGAATGAGGCGTTATCCAACAAAACTGCGGGATTAGCAATGGTTTTATATACAGCCTCAAGATTCAATTGCGCACGCATCGGGTTACCTTCCCACGAGATCGATCCTCCTTTTCGAACTTGAAATTTTTTATCAATTAAACCACCATATTTAAAATTGTAGGTCCCTTCATAAGCTTGAAAATCGCCCCACATATTGAATTTTCCTAAAGTATTGATTTTAAACAACAACGATCCAAATCCTTTACCTTTCATTCCATGACCTGTATTTCGGTCCAAGATCACCTCTACTTCGGCATCTGGCGTAATATCAAAATCAAATTCTAATTCTAATCCGTTATAATTTCTAAGATTCTCTACAATTCCGTTTTTTAGGTTGTATTTTTCTCTTTCGGTTACAAAGTGCATAAACACATTATCACTTACACTCTCAGCATTATTTATCGGAATTTTAATGGCAGTGCCTTTTTCTGATTTAGCATCTACCTTTATAAAAAGGGCGTTTGTAGGTCCTTTTATAGTAGCCATTCCGTCAATAAAAGCGGTTCCGTAATAGGCCGCGTCCTCGGTATCTTTGGTATCTAGCGCCACCAATCGATTAGAACTAATAGCTAGATCAAGCTTCCAATCGCCAAAATTATTGTGCTCGATACTCCCGTTTAAATTACCGTTGGTATCGTATTTTGTGTCGGTAAGACTGTTATTTCTAAACAAAAACTTTTCATCCGTTAAATCAATAATAGAATTATCCTCAAGCGCATAATCCACATTCAAATACGGAACCGTAACTCCTGCTCCATCTAGAAAAAGTCGACCATTAATTGCTGGTTTTTTTAAATTACCTTCGATTGTAGCATTTCCTCCAACGGAACCACGAATGTTAGAAAGTACATCACCACCTAATGCATTAAGTGTTGCTAATTTGAATTTATCGAATTTTAAATTTAAATCAAGAATTGTCTCTTTGTTGACAATCTCGAAACTTCCATCCGCAACAAACGAGTCAATATTTTCATTTTCTAGATTAGAATCTATTGTAAATTTGCGCAAACTTTGATCGCCTTCAATATCAAAATTTAGCGTTCCAAGTGGCGTTTTATTCATAACCAAATTATCGATTACAATCGATGCTGTTGGCTGAAAAACATTTTTATTTTGCTTAAAATCGACCTCACCATTAATATTTCCGAAAAAAGCAAACTTATTGCTAACAGGCGTAATTTGATTCAAATCGACATCTTTAAAACTGAGATTAAGATCTTTAAAATCAGTATTATTAAACGCCCCATCTAATGTAATCGATTGGTTTTCGTGCGACATTATTAAATTATCCAACTTGAAATTATTGAATGATTTATCAAAAACAATTTGATTATCAGCACCTTCTTGCTCATTCAAAAACCAGAGATAATCTTTAAATTTCACCTCCGACTTGCTAATTCCTACCACATTGTTATTGTCCTTATTTATGGTATGATACAAGTTCAGGTTATAATAATCCTCAGCTTTGTTACCACCCTTAAACTCAGACCTAAAAAATAAAGTATCCTTCATGGTAACATTGATCAAACTAAAATCTCGAATTTTATAGTATTTAGTTTTGATGCTATCCAATTCAATAAAAGCATTGTACAACGGATTTTTGTTATCGATTGCTACATTAATATTGTCAAAAACAATATTGGATGCTTTTATTTGAGGCGAATTAAAATTTAATTTAAAATCTTGATTATCTGATGAAATTGCACCTTTAACAATAGTATTAGCGCCAATAGTTACATCGGGATAAAAAATCTCGATAATCTTGTTGTAAATAGAGAAATTGAATTTTAAAAACTGCCCTTTGTTAACTTTGATAGGTTTAAAATTGGTGTACAAACTACCCAACGAGTTTTTAATCAAACTTTGCACTTGATTGAAAGCGTAGCGACCCACTATTTCACCTTGAACAATATCTGGCGAATTTACAGTAATGGTTCGAACTTTTTCTCCATCAAAAACAGAGTTGATAGTAAAATCATCAAAGTTGTAAGTATCTTTTGTATTTTGATAGGAAGTTTTGTTGATATAAATATTTCCTTGAAAGTTTTCAATTGAATTTCCCGAAGCTTTAACAACCACATCACCTTTAAAAATAGAAGTGGCATCTTTCATGAAATTCAAAGTATTCAAATTGGCATACACCACATTTACATGAAAATCATATTGACTGTCTTTTTTACTTAAATCTAGTAAGCCTTCAAAATTAAGTTTAACATTGGGATCATTAATTGCCAGTTGTCCCTCGTAAATTGGGCTTTTCAAAACACCATTTACGTCAATGTTAGTGTATTTGTAATTTTTGAAAACCAATTCACTCACTTCACCTTGTAAAGCCGTGTTTAAGTATTTTTGATTAAAACCCTTACCGTCAACATCCATATTCATGCTCACAAAACCAAAATCTTTTTGATTAAATAAGGTCCCAACATCAAAACGATCCAAAATCACGTTCCCTTTGTAAGCCGCTTTATCAATCACATCAATATTTTGTATTGCTAAAGCTGCCGTTACTTTACCCAAAGCAGTAGTCATCGAGAAATCAGCTGAAACTGCAGTCGTTGAAACGGTTGAAGTACCAACAGCCGAAAATCTACCTAATTTTTGAAGGGAACTCGGCAATTTATTGCCTAAAATATTGGGTAAAATAACAACCAAGTCATCGTAGCTTGAACTCAATTTGTCAAACTTGGCAAACATGGAAAATTTTTGACCTTTTTTTGCAAATAGATTTTTAAAATTTATGAAACCTATAAGAGTAGTTTTTCGTCCGTCAATTAAATTCAATCGACTAAATTCAAGATCATTTAAAGTTCCTTTAATTTTTGATTTGATGTAAAACTGCTGGTTTTTACCTAATTCATCATAATAATAACGAATATCATTCGAAGCAATTTTTGCTTTATCCAGCTGAATATCAAATAAAACTTTATCATTAAAATTGACAAAATCTTCACGTTTGTATTTTAAGATAACCGTACCTGCAAAAGCGGATTCCTTGGTAAGAATGTTTAATTTTTCGAGTTTGATACTTTTTTTAGAATATGAAAAGTTGGATTGCAAGTTCCTTACATACAAGCCTCTAAAATCTAAAAAAGACATTTTATTAATCGATGCAGATACATCAGGACCAAAAATCAAAAAATTGGTTACCGACGCATTTAATTTTGTAAAATCAAGATTTTTTACAATTTCGCGGTTCTCATCTATCAAAACAAACCTACTGTTGTATAATTTTAACTTGTTTGCTTTTAGTAAAAATTTACGCTTAGCTTTTTTTCCAGTATCAAAAGCTTTTACAAAAATGTCTAAGTTGGTGTCCTTATCATTTTTATACGTTTTCAAGTTAAAAAAGAATCCATTGATATCAAGATTATCGAACAAAAGATCACCATCTAATAGCTTTTTGCCATCAAGAACTGTAGTAGAAATTCGTTCTGCGGCCAACAAAGTATCTTTTCGATGGTCTCTTATCACCACATTTTTGAACTTCACCCCTCCAAAAACAGATACGGCTACACCTTCAATAGCGATATTGGTTCCAAAATCTTCATTGATACTTTTCGTAAAATATTGTGCAATTTTAGTTTGAACAAAAGGCATCGTCAGCGCAATTCCTGTCACTAATAAAAGCAAGACAAGACCAATGAGCACACGTAAGATTATTTTTAATACTTTTTTGATACCTATTTACTATTTAATGTTCTAAAATTTGTTTTTGCCTTGTCAAACACACGCACCTTAACTAAAAATTCTCTAATTTTGGCTTTTACAAATTGATTTTTCAAAGTTGTTAGGTCAAATATAAATCAAAATTAATGCCTTTTTATGCAAAATCCCGAGGTTTTTATTCTTGCGATCGAAAGTTCTTGCGATGATACCGCAGCAGCTGTTTTACACAACGATAAAGTACTAGCCAATGTTGTAGCCAATCAACTTATTCACAATCAATATGGAGGCGTAGTACCTGAACTTGCTTCAAGAGCACATCAGCAAAACATTGTTCCTGTGGTTGATGCTGCCTTACGAAAGGCAAATATACAAAAAGAACAACTCTCTGCAATTGCCTTTACACAAGGCCCTGGATTGATGGGTTCTTTATTAGTGGGTGGTTCATTTTCAAAATCCATGTCGGCTGCACTTGAAATACCTCTTATAGCTGTCAATCACATGCATGCGCACGTTTTGGCCCACTTTATAGACGAGGATGGTTTTGACAAACCTTCTTTCCCTTTTTTAGCCTTAACCATCAGTGGCGGACATACCCAAATTATAAGAGTAGATTCGTTTTTTGATATGACAATTATTGGTGAAACTACTGATGATGCCGTTGGGGAAGCTTTTGACAAAAGTGCTAAAATACTAGGACTCCCTTATCCTGGAGGGCCATTAATTGATAAATATGCTAAACTAGGAAATCCAAAAGCATTTGCCTTTACCAAACCGAAAGTTGCTGGATTAGACTTTAGTTTTTCTGGATTGAAAACAGCAATACTTTATTTTATTCAGAAACAAAAGCTACAAAATCCCGATTTTATTACTGAAAACTTAAATGATATTTGCGCTTCAATTCAACATACTATCATCGAGATTTTAATGGATAAAATCAAACTTGCTGTTAAAGAAACGGGTATTAAACAAGTAGCAATTGGAGGCGGCGTATCAGCTAACTCCGGAATTCGTGCTGCATTAAAAGCAACTGAAGCTCGATATGGCTGGAAAACTTTTATACCAAAATTTGAATACACAACTGATAATGCAGCCATGATTGGCATTGTAGGCTATCAAAAATTTTTAAATCAACATTTTGAAACTGCAGCAGTGGTTTCAAAAGCAAGAATACAATTCTAAACTATGCAATTATTTTATAATCCAACAATAAACGAATCAACTGAAGTTTTTTCTTTTGACAAAGAAGAAAGCAAACACATAATTAAAGTTTTACGAAAAAAAGATACTGATATCTTACACGTAACTAACGGTTTAGGATTATTGTTTATCACCGAAATTACTTTGGCTTCAGATAGCAAATGTGCGGTTAAAGTTAATAGTATAACGAAAGCAGAACAATCCAATTACAACTTGCACTTAGCGGTAGCACCAACCAAAATGAATGATCGTTTTGAATGGTTTCTCGAAAAAGCAACCGAAATAGGAATTCACGAAATCACACCAATAATTTGTGACCACTCCGAAAGAAAAACAGTCAATACAGAACGATTTGAAAAAATTATTCTCACCGCTATGAAACAATCTAATGCATTATTTTTACCAAAATTAAATCCTGCAGTTTCATTCAAAGATTTTATAAAACAAGACCAAGATGGGACAAAACTCATAGCACACTGCGAAGAAACAGATAAAAAATCACTTAAATCAGTACTACAAAAAGACACCAATTACACTATTCTAATAGGTCCAGAAGGAGACTTTTCAACCAAAGAAATACAATTGGCATTAGAAAACACTTTTATCCCTGTAACACTTGGTAATACTCGATTGCGTACTGAAACTGCCGCAGTAGTAGCCTGCCATAGCATTGCATTTACTAACGAAGATTAAAATATAAACCGTCACGATGAAAAAAATAACTTACCTCCTACTCCTTTTAACGAGCCCGTTGTGGGCTCAAGAAATTGCATTGGTAAAATATAGTGGCGGTGGTGATTGGTACGCAAACCCAACATCTTTACCTAATTTAATACAATTTTGCAACGCTTCGATTCAAACAAGAATAAAAAATAAACCATCAACAGTAGAAACAGCTAGTCCTGATTTACATTCTTATCCTTACGTGCACCTGACAGGTCATGGCAATGTAGTTTTTAATGATGCTGAAGTCAATAATTTACGAGACTACCTCATGGCCGGCGGTTTTTTACATATTGATGATAATTATGGTTTGGACCAATATATCCGTAAAGAAATAAAAAAGATTTTCCCTAATAATGAATTAATTGAACTTCCTGCCACACACGCAATCTTTCAAAAACCATATTCATTCCCGAACGGTTTGCCTAAAATTCATGAGCATGATGGTAAGCGACCACAAGCTTTTGGGATTTTTATTGCTAATAAACTCGTTTTACTGTACACTTACGAGTGTGATTTAGGCGATGGTTGGGAAGATGCGGAGGTAAACAATGACCCTAAAGATGTACGTGATAAAGCCCTTAAAATGGGTGCAAACATCATTCATTACGTCTTTAATAACTAGCAACACTTTTCTTTATCCTACTACTTCATTTACTGAATAACCTTTGAAAGGCCACGGATTTTATGTTTCCGTACAGCAAAATGAAAACAAAATAATAAATCTTGAATTTGACTTGCAAAAAAAAATTTAAATCAAGAATTTCAAGCATTGATTTTTTAACACTTTTTAACACACAAAAAGCTTTTCCTTTTTTAGAATACGGGTACTAAGTACCTAAATAATTCGTTTTTAAATACCACTATTTCATTCCGCAAAAAGGTAAATAACTACTAAAACGATAAACTAAATTATTACTTATTTCATAAAATATTCTACTTTTTTTAATCAATAGCTCAATAATAATACTAAATACTACATAGTATTGACAAGATAAGAGGCAAAATGAAATCTTATTAAAACCCCATAGGTATCAGAAAAAACTGCGACTTCAAAAAAAATATTTTTACGGAAACCCGTAAAATCAAAGAGTTAAAAAAAAATTAAAAAAAATAATTTCAGAAATTTTTTTTTATCAAATATATGTTATAGAATTGCTAAACAATTAACCAAACTATTGATTTTATAACAAATTTATTATGAAAAAAATTCTTTTATCAGCAGCAGCCCTCTTAATGCTATTTTCTTGTCAAAATGACACAACTGAAATGTCAACTCCTGAGGCTAGTGCATCTTTAAGAAGAGGATGTGCTTCAGAAGAAGTACTAGCGCGTCAATTAAAAGCTGACCCGACTTTGGCCTTAAGAATGAATAAAATTGAAGAGATAACTAACAGAGCAATTGCGACTGGACGTTTAGTAAACGGAAAAATTGAAATCCCAGTTGTTGTAAATGTATTGTACAGAACTGCTGCAGAAAACATCTCATTAGCTCAAATTCAATCTCAAATTGATGTATTAAATAAGGACTTTAATGCATTAAATTCAGACTTCAATTCTGTTCCAGCCGAATTTTCAGGAGTTAAAGCAAACGTGGGTATAACTTTCGTACTTCAAAATGTAGTAAGAAAATCAACTAGAACAACTTCTTTTTCTACAAATGATGCCATGAAAAAAGCATCAACGGGAATTGCCCCAACTACTCCTTCAACTGTTTTAAACATGTGGTCTTGTAACTTAGGTGGTGGAATATTGGGTTATGCTCAATTCCCAGGAGGATCATCTGCTACCGATGGAGTTGTTATGGACAATAATGCATTTGGAACAACTGGAACTGTAACAGCTCCTTTTAATCTTGGAAGAACAGCTACCCACGAAGTAGGACACTGGATGAACTTACGTCACATTTGGGGTGATGCTAACTGTGGATCTGATTTAGTTTCTGATACACCAACTCACGATTCTGCTAACTATGGTGTTCCAGCAGCAGGCCACAGAAGTACATGTACAGGTACTCCATTAGAAATGTTTATGAACTATATGGATTATACTGACGATAGAGGAATGTTTATGTTCTCTAACGGTCAAAAAGCTAGAATGTCAGCCCTTTTCGTTTCTGGAGGAGCAAGAGCTAGTTTCGGTATCTAATTTTAATCACACATACCATAAAAGTGGTGATTAACTAAATCACCACTTTTTTATTGCTTTTAAATAAAAATTATTTCAAGTAGTTATTATTACATTTCCCTAGAAATACCACAATTAAATAAGAAATAGAAGGAAATTGTAAAAAATCCAAAAACAAATACTATTAACTCTTTTATAAAAAACCCCATGAAGAAATTCCTATTATCAGCTGCGGCATTATTAATGCTTTTTTCTTGTCAAAATGACACCACAGAAACCAACACTTTAGAAGCATCTGCAACTGCGCGCCGCGGTTGTGCGTCAGATGAAGTATTAAAAAAACAACTTGCTGCAGATCCTACGCTAGCTTTGAGAATGAATAAAATTGAGGAAATGACCAATGAGGCAATTGCATCAGGACGTTTGGTTAACGGTAAAGTAGTAATTCCGGTAGTAGTAAACGTTTTATATAGAACCACTGCTGAAAATATTTCTTTAGCACAAATTCAATCACAGATTGATATCTTGAATAGAGATTTCAATGCTTTAAATTCTGACTTCAATCAAGTACCAACAGCCTTCTCATCTGTAAAAGCTAATGTTGGAATCTCATTTGAACTAGATGCTGTTTACAGAAAAGCAACCACTAAAACTTCTTGGGGTACAAATAATGCAATGAAATCAACCACACAAGGTGGTATCGCTGCTACTTCACCAACTACAAAAATGAACTTATGGGTTTGTACAATTGGTGGTGGAACACTTGGTTACGCACAGTTTCCTGGTGGTGCTTCATCAACTGATGGTGTAGTAATCGATTCTAAATACGTTGGAAATACTGGAACAGCAACTGCTCCATTCAACTTAGGAAGAACAGGAACGCATGAAGTAGGTCACTGGTTAAACTTACGCCACATTTGGGGTGATGCTACATGTGGATCTGATTTAGTTTCTGATACACCAACTCACGATTCTCCAAACTACGGAGTACCTGCATCAGGACACAGAAGTACTTGCTCAGGAACACCACTAGAAATGTACATGAACTACATGGACTACACTGACGATAGAGGAATGTTTATGTTCTCTAACGGACAGAAGTCTAGAATGAATGCGTTATTTCTTTCAGGTGGAGCTAGAAGAAGCTTCGCGCTTTAATTGAATTACCTCTTATAAAAATGAAAACTCGCTAGTGATAGCGAGTTTTTTTTATCTTTACTCTAAAAAAAAAATATGATTACCTCTAAAATTATTGCCAATGGAATTGTGAGAGCAATATTAATTCTACTTGGACTAAGCCTTGCTGTATTTTTTTTATATCAAATTCAGTCAGTGATTATCTATTTGTTGATTTCATTAGTTTTGACCCTAATTGGTAATCCTATTTTAGATTTTTTAAAAAAAAGACTTAAATTCAATCACCTTTTTGCAACCATAACTACGGTACTTTTTTTCGTGCTTTTGATTGTTGGTTTCATTATGCTCTTTATTCCTTTGGTTGTTTCTCAAGGTCAAAATTTATCATTACTCAATACCGGCGCTATCGAAAAAGACGTATTGCGACTTGTAGATCAATTGACCGTATTTTTAGAAGGACATGGTATAAATGCAGAGCAATTACTCCAAGAGTCCAAAATCACCTCTAAACTAAATTTTAATTTTATACCCAATTTTATTAACGGAATTTTAAACACATTGAGCAGCTTTGGAGTAGCATTAGGTTCCATTTTGTTTATTACCTTTTTCTTTTTAAAAGACCGAGTACAATTTATTGTTGGGACTAAAAAAATACTTCCAAGCAGTCACGAAGAGCAAATATTAAACTCACTAGAAAAAATCAACCAATTATTATCTCGCTATTTTATTGGTTTGCTACTACAATTATTTATTGTTTTTATTTTATATATAATTGTCTTGCTAATATTTGGTGTTCCTAATGCAATAGTAATTGCGTTTTTGTGTGCTGTTTTAAATATCATTCCATACGTGGGCCCATTAATTGCTTCTGTTTTGGCAGCAGTTTTATGCATGCTTAGTAACTTAGGTAGCGATTTTCAAACCATCATTTTACCTACGACGATTTATGTTTTAATTGGCTTTTGGATTGTACAATTAATTGATAATAATTTTTCTCAACCGATTATTTTTTCAAAAAGCGTTAGTTCACATCCTTTAGAAATTTTTCTTGTTATTTTAGCCGCCGGATTTATATTTGGTATTTTAGGAATGGTTATCGCTGTTCCCTTGTACACCATTCTAAAAGTGATTGGTAAAGAATTTTTTCCAGAAAACAAGATTATTAAAATACTCACCAAAGATATTTAACGTGAACAAAGCTTTATTGAATCCGGAGATTCAAGACTATATCGATAACAATATTGGCCAAAATATATCCACATTGGCTTTACAAAAAAATCCATTTCCAGAAATGAATTGGAGCGCTATCTTACAGCAAATTGAAGCTAAAACCAAGGCGAAAGAAAAACTACCTACATGGTTCGCTCAAAAAAACATTGTTTATCCGAGTAAAATTTCAGTAGAACAAACATCATCAGAGAAAACCGCTCAATACAAAGCATCATTGATTAAAGGTGAATCATTAATTGATTTAACAGGAGGTTTTGGAGTAGATGATTTTTATTTTGCTAAAACAATTCATCAAGTAGCGCATTGCGAGATGAATACCGATTTATCAGCAATTGTGCAACATAATTACACCCAACTTAATGTATCCAACATTAAAACTTATGTAGGCGACAGCCTGGGTACTTTGCAACAACTCAACCAAAAATGGGATTGGATCTACATTGATCCTTCTCGCCGAAGCGATGTAAAAGGAAAAGTCTTTCTGCTGAAAGACTGTTTACCTAACGTACCAGAAAATCTAAATAGCTATTTCAATTACT
The DNA here is from genome assembly GCF_018069925.1 of Flavobacterium erciyesense. Classification (GTDB taxonomy): domain Bacteria; phylum Bacteroidota; class Bacteroidia; order Flavobacteriales; family Flavobacteriaceae; genus Flavobacterium; species Flavobacterium erciyesense. The sequence goes on from NZ_JAGPXB010000003.1 coordinate 90,690, forward strand.
CGAAAAACATTCTCATAAAAACAGCTCCATTATTGGATTTAACTGCAGGATTAGCAGAGCTGAACTTTGTAAAAACCATTCACATTATCGCAGTAGAAAACGAGGTAAAAGAATTGCTTTGGGAAATTGAGCAAAATTACATAAAGGAGCCGCGTATTAAAACTGTGAATTTGAGACAAAATAAAATTGACATTTTTGAATACGATTGGAATGGAGAAACAAGTCCCGTTAGTCTTTCTGCGCCATTACGGTACTTGTACGAGCCCAATAGCGCCATTATGAAATCAGGAGGATTTGATGCAGTAGCGCAGCAATACCAGCTACAAAAATTACAAAAACATTCGCACCTTTACACCTCGGGTGAACTAGTACCATTTCCCGGTAGGATTTTTGAAATTAAAGATAAATTTGAATATTCTAAACCAAACATGAAAAAATACCTGGAAAACCAAAAGATTAACATCACAACTCGTAATTTTCCTGAAACTGTAGCGGACATTCGCAAAAAATGGAAAATAAAAGAGGGCGGCTCTAACTATTGTTTTTTCTCAACCGACTTAAATAATCGTAAAATTGTATTAATTTGCGCCAAAATCGAACATCTATGAAATTTCTTTTTACACTAGCTTTTGTCCTGTCTACAATCCCATTCTACGCACAAAAAAACTGTGAATATAGTGCAAATGTTACTGATTCTATAGGAACCTACAAATCAACTAAAGAATATTTAATAACCGAGAAAAACTTTGGTGGTAACTCTGACTACTTTTTCTTTTCTTTGGCCTTGACCGACAATATTCCAACTTTAACCTTGCAACAGGTTCAAAAAAGTAAAGACTTTTTAAAAGTAAATTGCTTTGACAAAAACTCTAAATTGTATTTGCAATTAGCAAGTGGAAAAATCATTACCTTACATCATATCGATCAAGAAAACTGTGGAACATTGATTCGTGACGAAAAAGGATTTGACAACCGTGTCAATTCAGGCACATTTTTCATTATTAGAAATGATTTTGAAGATTTAAAAAGCTCTCCGGTTACTATGATTCGAATTAAATACTTAACAAGTACCGAAGATTATGTTCTTAAAAAGGAGTTCACTTCCGAACTTACTTCACAAGTTTATTATCCAGAAAGTTATTTCATCAATAACATAAAATGCATCGAATAAATTAGTCACATATCCATTTAGTATTAGAAACTGGATCCTTTAAACCTACTTTTAAGTTGTAATGCCACCACTCTAATTCAAATGCATTAAATCCGTTGCGGGTCATAATTGATTTGAGCAAGTTTCTGTTCTTTTTCACTTGTTTTGAAACCCCTTTGTAGCTGTGCGATGCTTCATTACCAAAATGGTCAAAAGCAGTTCCCATATCTAATTCACTACCATTGGCAGTCACCAACGTAATATCAATAGCACCACCGCGGTTATGAATAGAACCTTTGGCTGGGTTAGCTACATATTTTGAATTTGGAACTATTGCCCACATTTTTTTCTGAATATCTAACGGTCGGTAGCAATCGTATAATTTAATTTTATATCCCTTTTTAATAAACTCCTCATTGGCTTTTATTAGTGACTTTACCGTTTTTAGTCGCAAATAGCACGAGGCACAATCGTACACTTTTTGTTTTAAGAAATTATCCGCGGTAGCATATTTCATATCGTAAACAAAATCATCGCTGTACGCTTTTAAATCAACGAAGATTGAATCACTAACTTCATTATTTTTTATATTGCTTAAAGTAGGTCGCGAAGATTGTGACCAACAAATATTTAGAAACAGGGACATTAAAGTAAGTAAAAACATTTTCATTGCAAATGTGATTATAAAAGGATAAAGAATATTTTAAAAGTAAACTCCCAAAAAATAAGATTGTGTTAAAAACAAAAAACCCACCAAATTGGTGGGTCCTGTGAAGGCAGAAGGATTCGAACCTTCGACCGCCTGCTTAGAAGGCAGGTGCTCTATCCAGCTGAGCTATGCCTCCATTTTAAAAATCTAATTCGACTTTTAAAAGTCGGGGTGGCAGGATTCGAACCTGCGGCCTCCTGCTCCCAAAGCAGGCGCGATAACCGAGCTACGCTACACCCCGAAAAACAAAATTAAAAAGCGGAGGGACAGGGACTCGAACCCTGGCACCGATCACTCGATGACAGTTTAGCAAACTGCTCCATTACCACTCTGGCACCCCTCCAAGCTCAAGAAAACGTGTTCTGTTTTGCGGTTGCAAATTTAAGACATCTTCAGACTTCTCACAACTATTTTGCAACTTTTTTTTATATTTTTTTTATTAGAAGTCAAAAAAGCTTCACAATCAAAGATATAGAATAAAAAATATTTTTAAACTGATAAAGCATTTTCCAAAATATGAAATTATTTAAAAAAGAGTAAATTTGCTTCATAAACTAACATTATGAAAGTCATGAACAAAAGAGTTGTTATCGTTTCTGCCGTTAGAACACCTATCGGAAGTTTTATGGGGGGATTATCTACTGTCACCGCACCACAATTAGGTGCAGCTGCCATTAAAGGGGCTTTAGACAAAATACAATTAAACCCTAATTTAATTGATGAAGTATACATGGGGCAAGTCGTACAGGCTGGAGCAGGACAAGCACCTGCAAGACAAGCGGCATTATTTGCTGGATTGCCTCACCACGTAGCTTGTACCACTGTAAATAAAGTATGTGCCTCTGGTATGAAAGCTGTAATGCTTGGTGCGCAAGCTATTCAATGCGGCGATGCCGAAATTGTAGTAGCTGGTGGAATGGAAAATATGAGTTTGATTCCGCATTACATGAACCTACGTACTGGTACCAAATTTGGTCCTACGACGATGGTTGATGGTATGCAAAAAGACGGATTACAGGATGCTTACGATAACAGTGCGATGGGAGTTTGCGCTGATTTGTGTGCTACTGAATACGGATTTTCACGCGAAGAACAAGACGCATTTGCAATTCAATCCTACGAGCGTAGTGCTGCTGCATGGAACGCAGGTAAATTTGATAATGAAGTAGTTCCTGTTGCTGTTCCTCAACGCAAAGGCGACCCAATAATGGTTACCAAAGACGAAGAATACAGCAATGTAAAACTAGATAAAATTCCAACTTTAAGTGCTGTTTTCACAAAAGGAGGAACGGTTACTGCCGCAAACGCATCAACAATTAATGACGGAGCTGCTGCAGTGATATTAATGAGTGAAGAAAAAGCAATCGAATTAGGCTTAAAACCATTAGCATTCATTAAAGGATATGCTGATGCGGAGCAAGAGCCAAAATGGTTCACCACAACGCCTGCAAAAGCAGTTCCAAAAGCTTTAGCAAAAGCAGGAATCACATTAGACGATGTTGACTTTTTTGAGTTTAACGAAGCTTTTTCTGTGGTAGGTTTGGCTAACTCTAAAATTCTTGGATTAGACGGATCTAAAGTGAACGTAAATGGTGGTGCGGTATCATTAGGTCACCCTCTAGGATGTTCTGGTGTTCGAATCATTGTTACTTTGCTTAATGTATTGGAGCAAAACGATGCCAAAATTGGTACTGCTGCAATTTGTAATGGTGGCGGTGGCGCATCTGCAATTGTTGTAGAAAGAATATAATTTTTTTATCAGTTATGAGTTGTATCAGTTGGTACAGCTCATAACTTTTTTAACAATAAATCAAAACCTTCATGTTCGGAATTTGTAATTTAGCCATGATCCCGCTTCGTGCAGAAGCCAGCGACCGCAGTGAAATTGTATCGCAAGTATTATTTGGAGAGCATTTCGCTGTAGTAGAACAATCCAAACAATGGTACAAAATTAAATTACAATACGACAATTACGAAGGATGGATTGATAGTAAGCAATGCCAACTTATATCCTCTGAAAGTTACAAGCAGCTAAGTAATGAGGCCATCGTTCTCAATGCAGACTTAATTGATTACATTACAGCGCCATCTAATTTTATGTTGCCTATTCCGCTGGGAGCATCGCTTTCCTTTTTGCACCATCCTGAAATTAACAGTACGCAATTTGAATTCGAAGGCACTAAAACTAGTGGTAAAAAAGAAAAATTCAACCTCATCAACACGGCATTACTGTATTTGAACGCTCCTTATTTGTGGGGCGGAAAAACACCTTTTGGTATTGATTGTTCTGGTTTTACACAAATGGTGTATAAATTGAACGGTCATTCGCTTTTACGAGACGCTTCGCAACAAGCGACTCAGGGTGAAGCGCTAAGTTTTATTGAAGAAAGTGAGCCAGGAGATTTGGCATTTTTTGACAATGAAGAAGGTAGTATTATTCATGTCGGTATCATCATGGCTGATAATTACATCATTCACGCTAGCGGTAGAGTGCGTATTGATAGACTCGATCATTTAGGTATTTTTAATGCCGAAACTAACAAACACACTCATAAGCTACGTGTAATAAAAAAAATAATTTAAAACGTTATTGAGTTACAATTCCGTTTTGGTCAACTAAATACAATAGCGAAGCCATCGCAGCGGCTCCTAATTCAAGCTCTCTTTTATTAACAGCATCAAACGTATCATTGGATGCGTGATGATGATCAAAATAACGTTGCGAATCAGGTTGCAGACCCACTTTTACAATTTTCTTGGATTGTAGCGGACCAATATCAACTCCTGAACTTCCTTTTACAAATTTGTGAATCAAATACGGTTCAAATAAAGTACCCCAATTTTTGATTTGGTTAAAATTAGCCTCATCCCCATCAATAGAGAAACCTCTTGGCGAAAAACCTCCTGCATCACTCTCTAGTGCAAAAATATGGTTCTCCCCTTTTTTAGCCGACTGATTTTCATACTCTTTACCTCCACGAACACCATTTTCTTCATTCATAAACAATACTACTCGCAAAGTGTTTTTTGGCTTGTAACCAATATTTTTGAAGATATTTAGAACTTCCATACTTTGCACACAACCGGCTCCATCATCATGTGAACCATCGCCTAAGTCCCAAGAATCAAGGTGACCTCCTACTACCATAATTCGCTCTGGATGCTCGGTCCCTGTCATTTCTGCGACCACATTGTAGGACAAGACATCATCAAAAGTTTGACAAGATTGCTTTAGATAAAAAGTCGCATTGGGATTCGATTTTAAACTTTTGCTCAATAATTCAGCACCATTAGTACTTATTGCAGCTGCTGGAATTCGTTGGTCTTTACTAAAATCACCGTAATTGGTAGCACCCGTATGAGGCAAATCATCCATGCGCAAATTCATTGAGCGCACAATTACTGCCAAAGCACCTAATTTTCCAGCCTCTCTAGCTCCTGATGATCTTTGATCAACACAACCGCTGTAGGCTTTAAAAGTCTCTACAAATTCAGGATTCATAGGTCGGTTAAAAAACACAATTTTCCCTTTTACTTTTGCTTCGCCTAAAGCAGCTAATTCTTCCAGACTTTTTACTTCAATCACGCTAGCATTTAAACCTGATTTTGGAGTCGCAACCGATCCGCCCAAAGCGCAAATTGGGAAAGTAATTTTTTGTTTCCCTAGTTGTAAATAGCCTACTTCTTTTTCGCCTCTCACCCATTTTGGCACCATTACTTCTTGAAGGTACACTTTGTCAACTCCTAAAGTTTCTAACTGTGCTTTGGTGTATAAAACCGCTTTTTCGGCACCTGTAGAGGCTGATAATCGAGAACCTATATTGTTTGATAAATGATCCAACCAAGGATAACATTTGGCCTTGGTTAATGACAATTTGTAAATTTCTTTTAAGGTTTGCTCCGCAGTGGTTTGTGCAAGGAGCGGTAATGTGCCGCAGAAAAGTGCAGCCATAACAATTGATTTTTTCATAGTTTAAAAAAGTTATTGCAAGTGATTTTTGTGTTTTTTATAATAAGCCAGCAATTTCGTCATTCTGTTTGGATTTTTTGCTTTCGCCAAAAAAAAACCTGCAAGCGTTATGCTCTTGCAGGTTTTTAAATTATAGAATTGGCTCAAAACTAACCGCTGTACCACCACCGGCGGCCAAAATTAATTTTAGTTTTGATTTACTAGTGACCGTCATTGTTTTGATTTGGTATGCAATTGGATTGTTTTTCCAGTGTGCGTTGGCCGCATCGGCATATACAGTTGCTTTGTACTTTTTACCTGGAGTAAGAAAATCTAATTTCACCTCTGATGTTCTTGCGTTTTCATCCGTGATGGCTCCTAAAAACCATGTTTCTTTTCCTTTTGTTTTTCGTGCAACTGTTACGTAATCTCCAGGTTCAGCTTCTAAATATTTACTTTCATCCCAATCTGTTTCAACATCTTTGATAAACTGAAATGCATCTGGATATTTCTCGTAATTTTCTAATAAATCAGCTGCCATTTGCAACGGCGAATACATCGTAACATACAAAGCCAATTGTTTAGCAAGAGTAGTATGCACCTGCTCTGTTTTGTTTTTGTCATAATAACTCATTTTTACTTCAAAAATTCCCGGCGTATAATCCATCGGACCACCCAATTGTCTGGTAAATGGCAAAATAGTTTCGTGTGCAGGCGGGTTTCCTACGCTCCAAGCATTGAATTCGTTACCTCGAGCCGCTTCAGCAGCGATATAATTAGGATACGTTCTACCCACACCAGTTGGTCGAGATGATTCGTGAGAGTTGATCATAATTTTATAATCAGCAGCACGTTTTACCACAAAATTAAAATGGTTTACCATCGATTGTCCGTCATGAAATTCGCCACGCGGAATGATTCTGCCCACATAACCCGATTTTACAGCTGGATAATCGTATTTTTTCATCAAATCAAAAGCGCGATCTAGGTGTCTTTCATAATTACTGACAGAACCCGAGGTTTCATGATGCATGATCATTTTGACGTTTTTTTCTTTGGCGTAAGCCGAAAGAGCTGCAATATCAAAATCCGGATAAGGTGTTGTAAAGTCAAAAACTTCCTCTTTCCAGTTGCCATTCCAATCTTCCCAACCTACATTCCAACCTTCAACTAAAACGCCATCAAAACCATTTTTAGCGGCAAAATCAATGTATCGTTTCGTATTTTCGGTAGTTGCACCGTGTTTTCCTGAGGCTTTTGGAGCATCGGCAAAATTTGTGGCATTTTGAGAACCTGCATAATCCCAAGTTGATTTTCCTACATGCATTTCCCACCAAATACCAACGTATTTCATAGGTTTTATCCAAGAAGGATCCTCAATTTTTGAAGGTTCATTGAGGTTCAAAATCATTTTAGAAGCCACAATATCTCGAGCATCATCGCTAATCATGATGGTTCTCCAAGGCGATACGCATGGCGTTTGCAAGTAGGCTTTGTCACCAATAGCATTTGGAACTAATTCGGCTTTTAATTTATAATTTGTCACATCGGCATTCAAATGCATTACCGGATAATTAACTACTGCCGCTTCAAAAATATTCAGATACACACCTGATGGCGCTTTCATCATCAATGGCGTTTGAACGGTATATTTTCCAGGAATCGATTTTACACCAATACCGTTGTTCATATTGATTTTAGAGTTATCAATCTCTGAAAACCTCGTTTCGTTGTACTCGTATTCATTACTATCGAAATCACCTGGAAGCCAAAATACTTTATTATTTTCGGTAAGATTAAATTGAGTAATCTCATCCGAAATGATGAAATAATTCAGCTCTGCTTGTTTCGGAAAATCATATCTAAAAGCGACACCTTCATCAAAAACTCGGAAAATGATATTCATTTTTACCTTCGTTTCCTTGGTAAGGAGCGAAACAGTAAGTTCGTTATAGTGATTTTTAATACTTGACTGTTCTCCTAAAACCGGTTTCCAAGATTCATTGAAACTGGTAGTTTTTGAATCCAGAATATCAAAATTAGCATCCAAAGCTGGTTTATCTTTTAATTTGATTCCTAAAGCGCTTTCTAAAACAGCTGGCTTATTTTTGTAATTCACGGAGTAGCTTGGTTGCCCATTGGCAGCTAGCTTAAAATTTACGGCTATTTTACCCGATGGTGATTGAACACTTTGAGCAACAGCAAGATTAATAAAGACCAGTAGGGAAATAAGGAATACTTTTTTCATTTTTTTGTGATTTTAGTTGTTTAACAATTCAAAAACTTGTTTTGCAATTTCAACTTCTTCATTGGTTGGAATCACTAAAATTTTTGTTTTTGAATCGGCTGTATTGATTTCGCGAATCTCTTTGGATCTTGTTTCATTTTTGGATGCATCTAATTGTAACCCGAAATAATCCATATCGGTACACACTAACTTTCTGATATAAGATGAATTTTCTCCGATTCCTGCAGTAAACACAATAGCTTCTAATCCGTTTAAAACGGCAGCATAAGAACCTATGTATTTCTTGATACGATAGGCATTCATGGCCAAAGCCAATTGACAATCAGTATCGCCACTTTCTGCTCTTGATTCAATATCTCTTAAATCACTGTAACCTGTGAGGCCTAGCATTCCGCTTTGTTTTTGAAGCATGGTATTTACAGCATCGAGCGAATATCCTAATGTATTCACCAAATAAAAAATAACTGATTGATCGACATCACCACTACGAGTACCCATAATCAAGCCATTCATTGGACCAAAACCTAAGGTGTGATCGATACTTTTTCCATCTTTAATAGCAGTCATGCTACAACCATTACCAAGATGAATGGTAATAATTTTTGAACCTAATAACTTTGTATTTTGTTTTAAGTAGTCAATTGCTTTTTGTGAAACATACTTGTGACTGGTACCATGAAAACCATACAATCTAATTTTACTGTCGGTAAAAAGATGTTTGGGAATAGGATATTGATGCGCTACCACTGGAATCGTTTGGTGGAAAGCAGTATCAAAAACAGCAACTTGCTGTGCCGATTTAAAGATTTCTTCAGCAACAGTAATTCCCTGTAAATTAGCGGGATTGTGCAAAGGAGCCAAATCAAAAAGTTGTTTTATTTTTTCTTTGACATCCTCTGTAATTCGCACTGTATTGGTAAAATCGCTTCCGCCATGAACCACACGATGTCCTACGGCTTCAATTTCGTCAGTACTTTTGATTACTCCAATTTTTTCATCCATCAACAAATTGGCAATTTTCTCTAAACCTACTTTATGATTCGGAATTGAAAGTGTTTCCTCTAATTTAGTAGAACTTGTTACGTAAGTTAAATTAGAACCTTCGAGTCCAATTCGATCAATCATCCCAGAACAAATCACTTCGCCAGAAGGCATTTCAAGCAATTGATATTTTATCGATGAACTTCCTGAATTTATAATTACTATTTTCATTTAATTTTTATTTTTTTATGGTTCTAAGGTTCAAAGGCACTAAGGCGCTTAGTTACTTAGAACCTTAGTACCTTTTTACAATCCTTGTGCTTGAATTGCCGTAATCACGACAGTATTAATGATATCGTCAACCGTACAACCGCGACTTAAATCATTAACCGGTTTGTTTAATCCTTGCAACATTGGGCCAATAGCTAGCGCTCCGGTTTCTCTTTGTACAGCCTTATAGGTGTTATTTCCAGTATTTAAGTCCGGAAAAATAAGAACACTTGCTTGACCTGCCACTTCCGAATTGGGTAATTTACTTTGGCCTACAGCCATATCAACGGCGGCATCGTATTGTATAGGACCTTCGATTTTTAAGTCTGGACGTTTTAGGCGAACAATCTCGGTAGCGGTACGTACTTTATCAACCTCATCACCTTTACCGGATGCTCCAGATGAGTAAGATAGCATGGCAATTTTTGGTTCAATACCAAAAGCCAAACTTGAATCGGCAGATGAAATGGCTATTTCAGCCAGTTGTTCTGCTGTAGGATTTGGGTTAATGGCACAGTCTCCAAACACAGAAACTCTATCCTCTAAACACATAAAAAATACTGATGAAACAACCGATGAATTGGGCTTGGTTTTAATAAACTGCAAAGCCGGTAAAATGGTATGCTGCGTGGTATGCGCCGCACCAGACACCATTCCGTCAGCGTGACCTTTGTATACCATCATCGTCCCGAAATACGAAACATCTTCCATTAAATCTTTGGCCATACCAATGGTTACATTCTTCGCTTTGCGTAGTTCGTAATAGGTGTTTACATAATCGTCGTAATGTTTGGATTCGATAGGATTAATGATTTCAACTTTATCAAAATCAAAATACAAACCTAATTCTGCTACCTTACTCTCTATTTGTTTTTTGTTGCCAATAATCGAAATGTCTACTACATCCATTTCGAGCAATCGAGATGCCGCCATCAAAATTCGATCGTCATTCCCTTCAGGCAAAACAATATGTTTGCGATGTTGCTTAGCGCGTTGAACCAAGTTGTATTGAAACATTTTTGGAGTCATTCCTTCAGGTTCAAAGGTGATTAACTTTTCGGAAAGCAAATCTAGTTCGACAAATTTCTCGAAGGTAGAAATCGAAAGCTCAATTTTCTGTTTGTTATTCGCATAAATTTTCGACTTGATACTGCCGATTTTATTGGTGATATAGTACGTTCCTTCCTCCACTGCAATTATCGGTACAATGGTTGAGAGACCTTCAATCAGCTTTAGAATACTGATTTCAGGCAAAATATTTCCGGTTAGAACAATACCAGAAATCGAAGGATAATTAGCCGATTCATTGGCTTGTAGGGCTCCCAAAATAATATCTGCACGATCACCTGGCGTGATTACCAAACTATTGTCTTTTAAATGCAATAAATAATTACGAAGCTGCATGGCTCCAACACTAAAATTACCGGTTTGATTATTCAAATGGGCTTCGCCAAAAAGTACTTTTGCGCCTAACTCTTTTACAATTTCTTGAACGGTCGGATTATTTAAATTGTAAATCAACGGAATAGCATTGACCAAAATACCTTTTGGCAAATTTTTAGTAAGTCCGTTGGTTACTAATTCAATGTTCTCGGGCTGCACTTTATTGGCAATTACCGCGAGCACCTCGACATCTTTCACTTTAAAAGAATCGTAGGCTAAATATAAACTATCAATTAACTCCTCGAGTGTTTTGCCTACACCAGAGCCTACTATCATGGTGGGAATTCCAAGATTCTTGGCAATGAGCACGTTCATATCCAATTCGATAACCGTGCCCTCGCCTGTAAAACTGGTTCCTTCAACTAAAATAAAATCAAAGCGTTGCTCTAGTTTTTTATACTTTTCGATAATCAAATCGAGAACTTCACCAATTTTACCTTTGTTTTTCTTTTTAATCAATTTGCTTTTAGTAATGGCATAAGCATCTGCAAAATCGATATCCAAACCAAAATGACCAATAACCGTTTCGATATGGTTGTCGAAACCACCTTCTTCAATATCTTCGATGATCGGTCTAAAATAACCTACTTTGGCAGTTTTACCGATGAGCATGCTCATTAAACCCAGCGTAATAATTGACTTACCGCTATTTTGCTCGCTTGTTGCTATGTAAATTGCTTTATTCATTTTATAGTTTTTAAGAACGAATTAAAATCTTTTGTCAAGGAAAAATATCAAAACCATCGTCGTTTTTTGAAATATACAATCATACCAATTACCAGCAAAAACATAACTCCCATTACAATTGGGTAGCCGTAGGTACTTTTTAATTCAGGCATGTTTTCAAAGTTCATTCCGTATACACCAACAATAAAAGTTAAAGGAATAAAGATAGAAGACACAATCGTCAACGTTTTCATTACTTCATTCATTTTGTGTGTTTGCGCCGAGAAAAAGAAATTAGAAGCACTCTCAAGTGTATCCATATCAGAGTCAATTTGCTCCAAAAGCTCTAAACTTTTTTGATGCAAACGCGCAAAAAAACTAAAGGTATCGTCTTGAATTTCGTTAAAAACAGTATCGTCTTTTATACTTTTAATTTCATACAAAGAATCACGAAGCGGAATAATAGATCGCTTTAAAAAATTAAAATTATCGCGGTGTTTCTCGATGCGCTCTAAAATAATTGGATCGGGATTTTGCTTGGTCATATCAATCAGCTCCTCTACTTTATCCTCTTCGTTTTCGAGAGTAATGTAAAAATTTTCCATGATTGAATCTAGCAATATATACAAGAGATAATCGGCTCTTCGACTGCGTACCAAACCTGAATGACTGCGAATACGCTCCCTGATATGAATAAAGAAATCGCTTCTTTTTTCTTGAAACGAGAGCAAAACATCTTTTTTTAGTAAAAAACTAATTTGCTCTACCTCAATAGCATCTGAACCTTCTGAAGGCAGTAAAGATTTGATATTAAAGAACAAACAATCGTTAGTTTCTTCTAATTTAGTTCTACGCACTGTATTCAAGATATCAGCCAACATAAAATTATCAATAGAAAAATAATCACCAATTGCTTGCAGCCACTCCACATTATTTAAACCATGAATATTTAGCCAATTTACTTTATCATCAACTAAAAACTTATCTAAATGAATAAGTTTAAAAGCCTCATATTCAGCTAAAGTTTTATCATCATAAACAAAAAGTTGCAGCTCTGAAGCAATATTTTTATGACTACCAGTATATTCTAACACATAAGGTTGTAAACGTTTTCCTTTTTTATATTTAATTTTCCTCATGAAATCAGAACAGTTTAAAATTTATAACAAAAAGTATCTTTTCAGCAGCTAAATTAAGTATGCTTACTACTCATGCTTTTAACAAAAGTACTAAGAATTTTCAAGTGTTTTTTTGATGATTTAAAGTTTAACTACACATTCTCAAATTGCTTTACAATTGTTAATTAATGTTAATGTTTTACAAATGAAATTAGAAAACCTCAAATTGTGAAAATATATCAATAGATTTGAAAATTAATGCTGAATTTATACCATATCCTTAGTATAATTCGGTAAAAAACTAATTATTAACCGTAAGATGTAGAATTACATGATTCAAAAAAAACTAACTCTATTGATGTTATGTCTCTTATCTTTTTCAGCTACTGAGACCTTTGCTCAAAGCAAAAAAAAGAAAAAGAACGACAAAACTGCTGTTGCTGCACCAATGGCCAAGCCAGCTGAAGGCAAAAAAGAACCTAAGCCTTACAAAAAAGTAATTGACTCAACTGCAGTCACACAAAAAGGCTTGATTGACGTTCACAAAACTGATAACAAGTACCTATTTGAAATTCCAGATTCCCTTTTAGGAGGCGAAATCATGACTATCACCCGCTATTCAAAAACACCCGCAGGTGGAGGAATTTTTGGTGGAGAAGAAATCAACCGCCAAGTAATTCGTTTTGAAAAAGGACCAAACAACAACATTTTGATGCGTTCAGTAACGTACGTAATCATGACTCCTGACCAAGACAAACCGTTGGCACAAGCGGTTAAAAATTCCACTGCCGACCCAATTATTGGAAATTTTGATGTTCTTGCCTACAAAAAAGACAATGACGGAAAAATTACTGGTTACGTAATTGATATGACCACTACTTTTGATGCGGATGTTCAAACATTTTCATTAGATCCGATCAAGAAACAATTATTAAACATCCAAACATTTCAAAAAGATCGTTCTTACATTTCAAAAATTAGCAGTTTCCCAATAAACACTGAAATTAGAACTGTAAAAACTTTTACTACAACACCACCTAGGATCAGTACAACACCTACTCCGCAAATCGGTGTCAATCTACCTTCAGCTTTAGATGCAGGAGTTTTGACTGTTGAAATGAACACTTCTATGATTTTGCTACCAAAAACACCAATGCGCAAAAGAGAATTTGATGCACGTGTAGGATATTTTGCTAATGAATATGGCGTTTTTGAAGAAGAATCTCAAAAATCAGATACTAAGACTTTTGCCGTTAGATGGCGTTTAGAGCCTAAATCTCCAGAGGATGCTGCAAAGCAAAAGAAAGGAGAACTTATCGAGCCTTTAAAACCAATTGTGTACTACATTGACCCTGCTACTCCAGACAAGTGGAAAAAATTCATCAAACAAGGTATTGATGATTGGCAAGTAGCTTTTGAAGCTGCTGGATGGAAAAATGCAATTCGCGGAGAATACTGGCCAGAAAATGATCCAACAATGAGTTTGGAAGATGCACGTTTCTCAGTTTTGAGATACTTTGCAGCTGAAATTCAAAATGCTTATGGACCAAATGTTCACGATCCGAGAAGTGGCGAAATTTTAGAAAGCCACATTGGTTGGTACCATAATATCATGAGTTTGTTACGCAATTGGTACTTGATACAAACAGCAGCAGTAGATCCTGCGGCAAGAAAAAAACAATTTGATGACAACTTGATGGGCGAATTGATTCGTTTTGTATCGTCGCATGAAGTTGGACATACTTTAGGATTACGACACAATATGGGAGCTAGTTCAGCAACTCCTGTTGAAAAATTAAGAGATGCCGCTTACCAAGAGAAAAATGGTCATACTTCATCTATCATGGATTATGCTCGTTTTAACTACGTAGCACAACCAGAAGATAATGTAAAACACTTGTTCCCAAGAATTGGTGATTACGACAAATGGGCTATCAAATGGGGTTATTCTTACTTTGAAGATGCTAAAACCGAAGCAGAAGAAAAAGCGGTGTTGAATAACATGACGAAAGAGGCGTACAAAAACAACAGATTGTGGTTTGGTACAGAATCTAGTCCGTACGACCCGAGATATCAAACAGAAGATATTGGAGACAATGCCATGAGAGCTTCTGAATATGGTATTAAAAACTTGAAAAGAATTTTACCAAACCTATTAACTTGGTCTAAAGAAGATGGCGAAAGCTATGCTGAATTAGATGAATTGTATGGAGCGCTTACTGGCCAATTCAGAAGATATATGGGTCATGTAACTAAAAACGTAGGAGGTATCTATGACAACCCTAAAACCTATGACATGACTGGAAATCAGTTCCAAGTAGTTCCAAAAAGTATTCAAAAAGATGCTATTTCGTTCTTAAACACACAATTATTCAATACACCAAAGTGGTTGTTAGATCAAAATGTACTTTCTAAAATTAATCCAGATAGTGGCGTTGAAGCAATCAAATCGATGCAAGATGCAACTTTGTCAAGTTTAATGGCAGGAGATCGTATGGTTCGTTTAATGGAAACATCTGTGGCAAGCAAAGACAATTATAGCGCAGATGAAATGGTAACAGACTTGAAAAAAGGAATTTTCTCAGAGCTGAAATCAAATGGTGCGATTGACATGTACCGTAGAAATATTCAAAAAATCTATGTTGACAAATTGATTGAGTTACTAAAACCAGGAACTACTATCGTTCGCTCTAATGTAGTTGGTGCTACTTATGGCTTCAATACACGTAGAGTGAATTTAGCTCAAACTGATTTACCTTCTATAGCAAGAGGGCAATTAGTTGCTTTGAAAAACGAATTAAAAATCGCATCTGGTCAAATGACAGATCGTTTGAGTAAATACCATGCTCAAGATTTAATTTCTAGAATTAGCGAAGCATTGGATCCGAAATAGTCCAATTATAATTGTAAAAGAGAAAGGGGAAATGAATTGATCATTTCCCCTTTTTTATGTCTCATAAGCAACAAATAATCTTTCCAATTCATAAAACAGAACAATAAGTATTTCATAAATTAGATCATTGACTTTGATAAGAGTTCGAAGTAAACTTATAAAAAGGTACTACTGAAAAAGATACGAATAAAAATTAAATAACACCTCGGTGACAATCTATTGCAAAATGAATAATAAGTATAAAATAGCCAGAATGATAAACACCCAACCGATTATTCTATTTTGATAACATAAAAAAACCGAGCTATTTCTAGCTCGGTTCATTACTACAGTATAATAAAAAAAGAAAATTAATCTTTAGAGGACTTAACAGCAAGACTATAGATTACTAAACCAAATCCAATTTTGTTGATTGCATCTGCAATGTTGTAAGCCACATCAATGTTACCTTCCGGAATAATACCATTGTACCATCCTGTAGTTCCCATCATGTATCCTAACGGATAAATTGCCCATCCAACAAGGACAAACCAACATAAAATTTTGTGTGCTTTTTGTACTTCACCACCAGCTGCTGCTGCCAGTTTGGCGGCTTCGCCTAACCAAATTTCGTATACAATCAAGAAGTACGCAGCTCCTGATATTGCACCCCAAAGTGCAGCACTATCTGGCGCAACTACTTCTCCAAAGTAGCCCGTAACAAGCATGATTACTGAGTAAAGAACCATTTTCCACAATAATGACTGTTTTGCTCCTGCTACTTTTAAAATTAAATAAAACTCCAAACACATCAATGGAACCGTCAATACCCAGTCTACATAACGAAAGAACGTTGGCGACTCTCCAAATGAAGCCCAGTAATCTCTCATGTAAAAATAGTGAACCGCTGCAATGAATGTAATTAAACCTGAAACTAAAACTGATGTGCGCCATTTTTTATCAAACTGACTCAATGATAAAAAGAAAAATGCTGATGCAGCCATCATTGCCATACAACCTACAAAAAAGGTAAATCCTACATAGTCTGTTGGAGATAATTTACCCACTAATCCTGAAATGAACATAAAATTTGTCATAATTAATAGTTTTTAAATGGTTTTGTTTATGTAAATATAAAAAACATTAAACAAATAAAATAATTTTTGTTTAAAAATTTTTACGTATTTTTAAACAAAAATTATTTTCTATGCGCAAATATTCGAATATCGCAATGGTAGCAAGCTTTTTTGGATTATGGCTAGATTCTTATCTATCAGATTCAAAACAAATTTATTTAGGTTTTTTCTTAATTTTTACTTTTGGAATCTTGCATGGAGCGAATGATTTGATGTTGATTAAAACGATTAAAAATGATGAACAAAAAAAATCTTGGCTAAAAGTACTATCGTATTACGTAGTCGTGGTGCTTTCCGGAATTGCACTTTTTTATTTAATACCACAATTTGCACTTCTATTATTCATACTCGTAAGTGCATACCATTTTGGAGAGCAAGAATGGCAACAAACCCTATTGCAACATGGTAAATGGTTTACTTTTACTTTTCAAAGTATTTATGGTCTACTCATTTTATCGTTGTTATTTATTTTCCATAAACAACAAGTGCAAGAAATCATTTTAAACATTTGCCAATTTCAAGTACCAACCGCATACTTTAGTGTATTATTCGGAATTGTATTGGGACTCTTTTTAAGCTTGTGCTCTGTAGTTTATTTGCAAAACAAAAATCAGATCCAAAATATACTACAAGAATGTTTTTACATCCTTTTGTATGCTATCATTTTTAGATCCTCAAGTTTGATATGGGGTTTTGCTATTTACTTTGTTATTTGGCACAGCATACCATCAATAATGGATCAAATTCGTTTTTTGGATGGAACATATACCACTACAAATTTTATCAATTATTGTAAAAATGCAGCTTTGTATTGGTTTATTTCTATAATGGGTATCGTATTTATCTATTACTTTTTTTCAGGGCAAGAGCAGCTTTTTAATGCATTGTTTTTCTCTTTTTTAGCAGCTATTACATTTCCACATGCGGCAGTTATCAGTACCATGTTTCATCACTCAGCAGTAGTTCCTAAAAAATAAGACAAAAAAAAACCGTTTGCCTATGGCAAACGGTTTTTAAATCAACAGTAAGGACGGACGGAAGTCCGTCACTACTAGGAATTATTATTTTACTTCTTCGAATTCAACGTCTTCAACGTTATCTCCTTGAGTAGCTTCACCTTGTGGTTGAGCAGCACCTTGACCTTGTTCTCCTTGAGCATACATAGCCTCAGTAGCTGTTTTCCAAGCTGCATTTACATTGTCTAAACCTTTTTGAATTGCATCAAGATCTTGAGATTGGTGAGCCATTCTCAATTCAGTTAAAGCATATTCAATTGCAGTTTTGTTTTCGTCAGAGATTTTATCTCCTAACTCTTTCAATTGAGATTCAGTTTGGAAGATTGTAGAATCTGCTTCGTTCAATTTTTCTGCTCTTGCTCTAGCAATTTTATCAGACTCAGCGTTAGCTTCTGCATCTTGTTTCATTTTCTCGATTTCTTCAGAAGTTAATCCAGAAGAAGCCTCGATACGAATATCGTGAGATTTACCAGTTCCTTTATCAGTAGCAGTTACTTTGATGATACCATTAGCATCAATATCAAAAGAAACTTCGATTTGTGGAACTCCTCTTGGTGCTGGTGGGATACCATCTAAATGGAAACGACCAATAGTTTTGTTATCAGCAGCCATTGCTCTTGCACCTTGTAATACGTGTAATTCAACAGATGGTTGAGAATCAGCAGCAGTTGAGAAAACTTGTGATTTTTTAGTTGGGATAGTTGTGTTCGCTTCGATCAAAACAGTCATAACACCACCCATAGTTTCGATACCTAAAGATAAAGGTGTAACGTCAAGTAACAATACATCTTTTACATCTCCAGAAAGAACTCCACCTTGAATAGCTGCTCCAATTGCAACAACCTCATCAGGGTTTACTCCTTTAGATGCTTTTTTACCGAAGAATTTTTCAACTTCCTCTGCAATTCTTGGCATACGAGTAGAACCTCCTACAAGGATAACTTCGTCAATATCAGAAACTGTTAAACCAGCATCTTTCAAAGCTCTAGCAACTGGCTCCATAGAACGTTTTACTAAAGTATCTGATAATTGCTCGAATTTAGAGCGAGATAATTTTTTAACTAAGTGTTTTGGTCCTGAAGCCGTAGCTGTAACGTAAGGCAAGTTGATTTCAGTTTCTGCAGAAGCCGATAATTCAATTTTAGCTTTCTCAGCAGCTTCTTTAATTCTTTGTAAAGACATTGGGTCTAAACGCAAATCAATACCTTCTTCAGATTTGAATTCGTCAGCCAACCAGTCAATAATCACTTGGTCAAAATCGTCTCCTCCTAAGTGAGTATCACCATTTGTAGACAATACTTCGAAAACTCCGTCACCTAATTCAAGAACAGAGATATCAAATGTACCTCCACCTAAATCGTAAACAGCAATTTTTTGATCAGTACCTTTTTTATCTAATCCGTAAGCTAATGCAGCAGCAGTTGGCTCGTTGATGATACGCATTACTTTAAGACCTGCAATTTCTCCAGCTTCTTTAGTAGCTTGACGTTGCGCATCATTAAAATATGCTGGTACAGTAATAACCGCTTCAGTTACAGTTTGACCTAAGTAGTCTTCAGCAGTTTTTTTCATTTTTTGAAGAGTCATTGCTGACAATTCTTGTGCAGTATACAAACGACCGTCAATATCAACACGCGGTGTATTGTTATCTCCTTTTACGATGCTGTAAGGAACTCTTTTTGCCTCAGTAGAAACTTCACCAAAACCTTGTCCCATAAAACGTTTGATAGAAGCAATAGTCTTAGTTGGATTAGTTACTGCTTGTCTCTTTGCAGGATCACCTACTTTAATTTCTCCACCTTCTACAAAAGCGATGATAGATGGTGTTGTTCTTTTTCCTTCTGCGTTAGGGATAACAACTGCTTCGTTACCTTCCATTACAGAAACACAAGAGTTGGTCGTACCTAAATCAATTCCGATTATTTTACCCATTTTTAATATATTTAATTTTATTGTATATTCAGTTATATTACTTGCTGTCCTTAAGTCAATCTTTGTGCCAATACAAAACAGCTCTGCAAATTGTCAGTTTGTGTTAAAAATGACATAAAATAATATGACAAGATGACATTTGTAAGTGCCAAGTTGAAAGCGACAATCTTCAAAAAAGAATTTAGACTGCAAGCACGAAGTCTTACTTATCCATAATTTACTGATAATAAACAATAGGATAATCTACAATACTGGTTGCGCAAAGTCAAGCACAAATGGACTAGACAACAAATTATAATAGAAAATGAGAATTAACATTTTTTTAATAGATTGTACTTTTGAGTGTACGACAAATCCACTACTTTTAACCAAAATTTGACATCCATAACATGCGAAAAATTATTCTTAGTAGCCTATTTCTAACTTTAGTAAGTTGTGGAGCTAGTATTACATCAAATTTTACTACTAGATTGCAACCCATAAGCATGGAGCAAAAAGTAGTGATATTAGATATTAAACATATCGTTCCTTTAACTGCAAAAAAAATTGGGTACGCCTCCTTTGGCGATACTGGTTTTTCAACCAACTGCGATTACAACAGCAACCTAGCTTCTGCTCGCGAAATTGCTAGCAAAAACGGAGCTAACCTAGTTAAGGTTACCGAAAAAAAAGAGCCCTCTTTTTTCGGTTCTACTTGTTACCGAATCAAAGTTGATTTTTATTCGTACGAGGGCGATGTGAACCAATTAAACCAATATCAAATTCAAATTAACTAATCATAAATTTACAAAATGAAAAAATCATTTATTTCTGCCTCTTTGGCTTTTGTTTTACTTTGCTCTAGCTGCGCAACTATTGTTTCAGGTTCAAAACAAAAGGTAAAATTCGAAAGTAATCCGAGCCAAGCGACTATCATTGTGGATGAAATTGAAGTTGGAAAAACTCCATTCGAAATGAAACTTGCTCGCAAAAGCGAGCACAACGTAGTTATTAAATTAGAAGGTTATAAAAATTATGAAACTAAATTAACCAAAAAATTTAATGCTTGGTATTTAGGTAATATTTTAATTGGAGGTATAATCGGTTTAATCGTTGACCCAGCAACAGGAGCTATTTACAACTTAACACCAAAACAAGTAAATGCCGAAATGGCAAAAGGAACTGCTTTTAATTATAAAAAAGGAGACGTTTATGTTGCAGTAGCTTTAGAGATTGATCCAAGCTGGAACAAAGTAGGTCAATTGAGTAGCGCACAATAAAACCATATCTTTTTAAAGAATCATAATTCTTGATTGCGGATTTTGTTACTCAAACAAAATTCGCAATCTTTGTTTTAAGATAAATCCAAATCAAAACTTAGAAGCATGACTTCAACCAATTATCAATTTAAAAAAGCCACAATAGCTGATCATGCTTATATCTGGAAAATATTAAAAGATGCAATCGAACGTCGAAAAACAGATGGAAGCGCACAATGGCAAGACGGTTACCCTAACCCTACTGTGCTTGAAAACGATATTAATGAAGGTTATGGATTTGTACTTCTAGAAAACAACAACATAGTAGGTTATTGTGCTTTGATCCTTAATCACGAACCTGCTTACGAAGCTATTGAAGGCAAATGGCTATCAGATCAAGATTTTGTGGTCATTCACCGCGTAGCAATTGCGCAGGACCAACTCGGAAAAGGATTGGCAAAGAAAATAATGACTGAAATAGAAAACTATGCTTTGCAACAAAATATATTCAGCATCAAAGCCGATACAAACTTTGATAACTTTCCCATGCTACATTTGTTTGAAAAATTAGGATATAGTTATTGTGGCGAAGTTTATTTTAGAGGAAGCGCTAGAAAGGCATTTGAAAAAGTATTAAAGTAACACCTCTCATTATAATATGAAGCTTAAATAAAAATGCAATCAAAAATTGTACGTTTTGACGATTTTTGATTGCATTTCACCTTTATTATTATCTTCTAAATTTACTCAACTTCTTCAGATACAAATTCCATGTGATCAATCACTTCAGCTTCAACTTCAGGCTTTGATGCTTTTATTGCATTGAACTTTTCAATTTTTTCTAAGTCTTCTTCTTCTCCACTAAAATAAGGAAAAACGTCTAATATAGGTGACTCAGCAATAGCTGGAATCGTATAATCGCCCATAGTACCTTTCATTACGGTAACCGTATTATCGTACGCTTCTTTTACATCATTAGCTTGAACCAAAAGATACATGTTGGTTTTTCGTTCTTTACCGCTTTCTTCATCGTAAGCAAGTAAAGAAACTTTAGATCTAAACCAACGATCCGCATTTTCAAAAGGATGAATTTCGGCGTAATTAGCAACCTTAATTGTTGTTATTTTAAACTCTTCACTGATGTATGCCGACATTTCCTCGTTTATTCTGCTCTCTGCCTCTGTGTACGACAAAGCATCAACTAAATAAGGCTCATTTGCCATTTTCTGAACACCACTTTCATCTGTTTTTCTATATTTTACTTTGCATTCGTACCAAATTGTGCTCATCTTTTTCTCTATTTTTTTTTTAAGGTCGTCAAAGATAAATCTTCGAATTATTAAAAATGCAAAACCAAAAAATAGATATTCACAATTTGAAACAACGAGCTGGAAACAAATAAACAGATACCAATAACATTCTTGAATTCAACTATTTATGATCTACATCATTTTTACAATTCAAAATTCATTTTCCTGCTCGCACAAATTATTTTCTTGCTAAAAAAGCGTTAAATGCATGTTAAAAAAAATTAAACAAGTGTTTAAATTAAACAACTGTTTAAATTTGTACAAGGAAAAGAAGAAAACGCGTGACATCCAATTTCAACGACAAGCAAATTCAAATTTTACAAGTTGCCGAAACCCTTTTTGCTGAAAAAGGTTTTGATGGCACTTCGATACGTGCTATTGCCAAATTAGCGCAGATAAATATCGCCATGGTCTCGTATTATTTTGGTTCAAAGGAGCGCTTACTTGAAGCTCTTTTAATCTACCGAACGACCGACCTCAAAAAACAACTCGAAAATTTATTACAAGAAGATTTACAGCCTCTAGAAAAAATCAATAAATTAATCGAACTGTACATTAGTAGAATTAGTTCTAATAAAGGGATTTATCGCATTTTACATTTTGAATTTTCATCAAAAAAAAGAGAGCAAAACCTCGAAGTTTTTACCGAATTACGCAAAGGAAACTTAAAGGCGCTGGAATCTATCATTAAAGAAGGCCAACAAAAAGGAATTTTCAGGAAAGATGTTATTATACCTTTAATTACACCAACCATTTTGGGCACTTTTTTTCATTTCCATATGAATAAATCTTTCTTCCAAAACTTGCTGCAATTGCATACCGAGGATTTGTACAATAATTACATCAAAACGAATTTGACCCAGCACATTCAACAAACAATAAAAGCACTTCTTATCTATGAAAGTTAATCAAATCATGCTCTATGGAATGTTCTTTATTGGACTATACTCTGTAAAGGCACAAGAAAAAACAAGTTTAAGCTTAAGTGAAGCCATAAACAAAGCTTGGGACAAAAGCAACGAAGTATCACTTGCCAATACAAAGGTACAGTCTAAAAAACTTGAATTACAAGCCGCTAAAAACAATCAATACCCCGACTTAAAAGCGTCTGGCCAATACCAACGATTGACTAATGCTTCAGTAAATTTTAAATTAAATCAAGACAATAATAGTCCAGCACCTGCCGTGAACCAATTAATGGTGGGGCAAATAACGACTGCTATACCTGTTTTTTCGGGCTTTAAAATTCAAAACGGAATTAAAGTGCAAGACCAATTGTACCAAGCAGAAATGGCTACATCATTGCAAACAAAAGAAGATGTTGCATTGCGTGTTATTGAATATTACGCTAGCCTATACAAAGCACAAAAAACAATTGAACTTTTAAAGGAAAATCAAAAAAGTGCCAAGCAGCGTGTAAAAGATTTTATTGAATTGGAAAAAAATGAAATCATTCCTCGCAATGATTTATTGAAAGCCAAGTTACAGGTTTCTAAAATTCAGTTGTCATTAGATGAAGCTTCTAATAACTTAAAAACGATCAATTTTTACTTAACCACACTTTTAAAATTAAGTCCGGATACGCAACTTGAAATTCGAGAAGGCGATTTTGCTGATTTTCAAATGAACAATGTCCCTGACAATGACCTTCCAGCACTCGAAAATCGTAAGGACTTACAATCTATTCGACTAAAGAGCAAAGCTAGCGAAACAAATATCAAAATTGCCAAAAGTGCCTACTACCCTACTTTAGCAATAGTTGGTGGTTACACGGCATTAGACCTAAGCAATGTAATTACGGTTCAAAATGCCATGAATATTGGCATAGGAATATCATACGATTTGAGTGCACTAATTAAAAATGCGACCATGGTAAAACTAGCCGAAAGCAGATTATCCGAGGTTCAAAATAATGAAGCGCTACTTGTAGATTACATCAAAGTTCAAGTTCATAAAGCTATCGAAGATTATGAACTTGCAATAAAGCAAAGTTTAGTTTACAATGAAGCTCAAGAGCAAGCCAGCGAAAACTACCGCATTGTAAAGGACAAATACGACAACGGCTTATCAGACACCAACGATTTGTTAGAAGCTGATGTTGAGCAACTCAATGCAACCATCAACAAAGCTTTGGCTCGCGCTAATACCATCCAAAAATATTACGAGTTACTTGCAGTAACGGGACAGTTATCACAATCATTCACATTAGCTCAAAAATAATTATACTACCATGGAAAAGAAAAAAACAAACAAAAAATTCATCATTATCCTTGTAGCTCTGGTAGTTTTGGGTGGGACGTATGGTACATACAAATACATACATTCACAAGCTCATGAGGAAACTGATGATGCTCAAATTGAAAAAAATATGAACCCAATCATACCACGGGTTTCCGGCTACGTAGATAAAGTATACATCAAAGACAATGATTTTGTAAAAAAAGGCGACACCTTGTTTACCATTGACAAAAGAGATTATTTACTTAAAATTGACGAAGCTACCGCCGCATTAATTGGCGCCGAAGGGAATCTTGAAGTCTCAAAAGCTGACATTGGTAGTGCCTTGGCTAGCATCTCGGTTTCTGATGCCAACGTACTTTCTGCTGGTGGCAATATTGAGTCGGCTAAGATTCGTTTAGACCGAGTAACAAGTGATTTTAATCGCTATGAAAATCTATATAAAAGTCATTCGATTACCAAACAACAATACGAACAAGCGCTTGCTGCTAAATTAGAAGCTGAAAATCAAATCAAAATTCTGAAACAACAAGAACGAGCTACTGCGTTTCAAAAATCAGTAATCATTGCCAAATCAAAAGTTTCAAGCAAGCAAACCGAAGTAGCGGCCGCTAACATTAAAAAAGCGCAAGCTCAACTAGATGCTGCAAAATTAAACTTAACCTACACGGCAGTAACTGCTGCAATTGACGGGCAAGTATCTAAAATTGATATTCAACCAGGGCAATTGGTACAACCGGGACAATCATTATTTTACATCATCAATAACCAAGAAGCTTGGGTAATTGCCAATTTTAAAGAAACGCAATTGAACAAAATGGTAAAAGGTCAAAAGGTAACCGTAAAAGTAGATGCGTATCCTGGCTATTTATTTCAAGGTACCATCACTTCATTTTCAC
This sequence comes from Flavobacterium erciyesense, assembly GCF_018069925.1. Classification (GTDB taxonomy): domain Bacteria; phylum Bacteroidota; class Bacteroidia; order Flavobacteriales; family Flavobacteriaceae; genus Flavobacterium; species Flavobacterium erciyesense. The sequence goes on from NZ_JAGPXB010000003.1 coordinate 115,865, forward strand.
CTGCAACAGGATCTCGCTTTTCATTACTACCACCAGATAACGCAACAGGGAATTTTGTAAAAACCATTCAACGTTTGCCAGTAAAAATAAGTCTGGACGCATCAAACGATCCTGAAAAAATAAAATTGCTTCGACCAGGAATGAATGTGGATGTAGATGTACATTTGAAATAAAAGCAAACTTATCAGTAAAAATACTTTCAACTAAAGCAATCTGGATTTCCAATTATAGACAAAATGGTGCAAACAGGAGAAGACGACTTAGTAGAATATGGCTTTAGACGAGTCATAATTACCATCACTGCAGTATTATGTGCAATGCTTGAAATTGTGGACACTACAATTGTCAACGTAGCATTAAACAATATGCGTGGAAGTTTAGGCGCCTCTTTAACTGATGTGGCTTGGGTCATAACAGCCTATGCCATTGCTAACGTTATCGTAATCCCGATGACAAGTTGGTTGTCACAACAATTTGGACGTCGCAACTATTTTGCTGTTTCTATTGTCATTTTTACAGCTGCTTCATTTCTTTGCGGAAATGCTACTAATATTTGGGAACTAGTAGCTTTTCGTTTCATTCAAGGATTAGGTGGAGGTGCTTTATTAGTAACTGCCCAAACTATTATTACCGAAAGTTATCCGGTCGCTAAACGAGGTATGGCGCAAGCTATCTATGGCATGGGCGTAATTGTAGGACCTACATTAGGGCCACCCTTGGGAGGTTATATTGTAGATCATTTTTCATGGCCTTACATTTTTTACATCAATATTCCAATTGGAATTATTGCTACTTTACTTACCTTATCATTTGTAAAAAGTCCAAAATACGGTACAAAACTTAAAGCCAGCCAAGTAGATTGGTGGGGAATTGTTTTATTATCAGCTTTTATTGGTTCGTTGCAATACGTTTTAGAACACGGACAGCAGGACGATTGGTTTAATAACTTAACCATTGTAATATTAACTGTTGTGACTGTTTTTGGTTTCATTTTATTTATTTGGAGAGAGCTTACTTATGAGCATCCAATAGTAAACCTACGCGTTTTAAAAGACACCAACTTGCGAGTTGGAACAATTATGTGTTTTATACTCGGTTTTGGCTTGTATGGTTCTACTTTTATTATTCCGATCTACACACAATCGGTTTTGGGTTGGAGTGCATTAGATGCTGGTTTACTCCTTATTCCTAGTTCAATAACTACCGGAATCATGATGCCATTTATTGGTAAAATGATACAGCGCGGAATTCCGCAAGCCTACATGGTTGCTGCTGGATTTTTTATATTTTTCTTATTTACTTTTTGGATGCAGCAAGTAATAACCCCCGACAGTTCCGAAGCACACTTGTACTGGCCTTTAATTTTGAGAGGAGTTGGATTAGGATTACTTTTTGTACCAATTACGACTTTATCATTATCTACTTTAAAAGGAAAAAGTATTGGCGAGGGAGCAGCTTTTACAGGAATGATGCGCCAGTTAGGTGGGTCGTTCGGAATTGCAATTATTACTACTTTCTTGGCAAGATTCAATCAAGAACACCGCGTAAACTTAGTATCACACCTCAATAAATCATCTTTTGAAGTACAACAAACGGTAAAAGAATTACAAATGGGATTCATGTCTAAAGGTTTCTCTGCCAATGAATCTCTAGCAAAAGCTTACAAAGCATTAGAATTCAAAGTAATGCTTCAAAGCAGCGTACTTTCTTATATGGATGTCTTTTTATATCTAGGTGGACTATTTTTACTTTGCATCCCTTTTATTTTATTGATTAAAAAAGGAAAAAACAAAATAAATCCTGCTGATGCAATGCACTAGCAGGATCTTTTACTTTTTATTTGCTTTTAAATTATCTGGTAAAAATTAGATTGTTTCCTTTAGACAAGTTGGCATCAAATTGATAGCCATCATAATTGAATCCTTTTAAATCTTCTAAAGTTTCGGCATTAGTATCAATGATGTAGCGCACCATCATACCTCTCGCTTTTTTGGCAAAAAAACTAATGATTTTTAGTTTCCCATTTTTATAATCTTTAAACTCAGGTGTAATTACCGGGACTTTTAGCGCTTTTACATCTACTGCCGAAAAATATTCTGTGCTTGCCAAATTAACAAAAAGCTCATCATCAGCTAACTCTTTGTTCAAAGCTTTAGTTATAGTTGGTTTCCAAAACTCATATAAATTTTTACTTTCGCCAACCGCCATTTTAGTACCCATTTCTAAACGATAGGCCTGAATCAAATCTAAAGGTTTAAGCAAACCATACAAACCCGACAAAATGCGTAAACGTTCTTGTAACAAATCAATTTTTTCGGGCGCAAGTTCGTAGGCATTCAATCCCGCATAAACATCACCGTCAAAAGTATAAACCGCAGGACGTGCATTTTCAGCGTTAAAAGGAGTTTTCCATTGTTGGTTACGCTGCCAATTCAAATCTGCTAATTTTTCAGAAATACTCATCAAACTAGACAAACCTGTTGGATTAATTTGTTTTAAAACTTGCTGCACTTTTTTTGATTCTTTCAAAAATAAAGCTTCAGAAAATTGAGTGGTTGGCAAAGCTTTTTCGAATTCTAATGATTTGGCTGGAGAGATGACAATTTTCATATGCTAGTAGGTACTACTTTTTTATATTTTGATTCAAAAGTAATGATTGCAAAATAAAATCCAATGCTAAGTAGATTGATTTGTCGAATACCGTTATAGAAATTGAAAATTACCATTTCTTTACCTTATTTTTGAAAATCAAACATCACATTTATGGATTTGCTTATCATTGAAACTGCTACACTAGATCATCTCGAACAATTACAAAAATTGAGTATTACTACTTTTACCGAAACCTTTGCAGAAGTAAATACAGCTAAAAATTTGCAAAAATACTTGGATAAAAGTTTTAATAAAGAGCAACTCACTGCAGAACTAAACGATAAAAACTCACATTTTTTTATTGCCTTTTTAAATGAAATTCCAGTAGGTTACGCCAAAATAAATGTAAACACAGCACAAACAGAACAACATAACTTAGCCGCCATGGAATTGCATCGAATTTATGTGCTACAAGAATTTCACGGCAAAAAAGTAGCTCAAAAATTATTTGAAAAAGTATTACAAATTGCACAAGAAAAAGAGGTTCAGCAATTGTGGTTAGGTGTTTGGGAAGAAAATAAGCGAGCCTTACAATTTTATAAAAACAGTGGCTTTACAGTTTTCGACCGACATGATTTTTGGATGGGCGATGACAAACAAACTGATTTACTATTACATCGTAAACCTTAAAAAAGTTAAAAATCAATTTTATTACACCTACTTCCACTAGCAACAAAACACTTATTTACGCTATTTTTGTAGTGAGCAAGACATATAAAAAATGAAACAAGATATTATAATAGTTGGCGCAGGTTTGGCCGGATTAGCCGCGGCTGTACACTTGCACCGTCAAGGACGAAAAGTACTTTTATTAGAAGCTTCAGACAGACCAGGTGGACGATTAAAAACAGACCTACACGAAGGATTTTTATTAGACAGAGGATTTCAAGTTCTACTTACTGCCTATCCAGAATCAAAAACTTTACTGGATTACAAAGCTTTACGATTAAAAAAAATGTTACCCGGCGCAACCGTACTTTATGAAAAAGGACAATTCGAAATAGCTGACCCTATGCGACGCCCTTCTGCTGCTTGGGCAACTCTCATAGCTCCTGTTGGTACCATAAAAGATAAATTAAATACCCTGTGGCTAAAGAATCACTTGCAGAAATTAACTATTGACCAAATATTTAGTCAACCTGAAAATACAACCGCTGCACAATTAAAAGAATATGGCTTTAGCGACAAAATGATTGAACGTTTTTACCGTCCATTTATGTCTGGTATTTTTTTAGAAAATCAGTTAACTACTTCACGACGCATGTTCGATTTTGTAATGAAAATGTTTTCAGATGGTGATGTTGCCGTACCTGAATTAGGAATGGAAGAAATCCCGAAACAATTGGTTACCCTGTTACCACAAGGCAGTATTCAATGCAATACAGAAGTCGTAAGTCTTGATCAAAACAAAATTACAACCGCAGATGGCACTGTTTATGAAGCCAATCAAATTCTTTTAGCTACAAATGCCAATAAGTTCTTATCAGGAATCGTTCCTGAAACAAAAACTACTGCGCACCAAGTAACTTGTGTATATTTCGAAACACGTCTGCCACCATCACAAAAAGCGGTAGTGATTTTGAACGCGGCTCAAAATAAAAAATGGGTTAATAATTTAACAGTAATGAGTGCCGTTTCGGCTGCTTATGCCCCTAAAGGTAAAGCACTAATATCCGTTTCGTATAACGGAATTCCAGATGTTGACGATGCAACACTAGCTGAAAATATGAAAGAAGAAATATCTCATTGGTATGGTGCTGATGCAGCATCTTGGAAAATGCTAAAAGCCTACCGAATTAGCTATGCTTTACCTACGCAAGAGCAGGTAACCAATGAGAAAGATTTGGCCTCTTTTAAAATTTCAGATTCGTTATTTATTTGCGGCGATCATCTTTTAAACGGCTCCATAAATGCAGCGCTACAATCTGGCCGATTTGCAGCTGAAGCAATGCAACGATAAATAAAAAACCATCAAAACAATTGTTACTTACAATTGTCTTGATGGTTTTATTTTAACTTCTACTAAATTATTCGAGAACCTGATATAGAGGATCTTCAAGAATATTTACATCAATAACTGCGGCTGCATTTTCTAATAATCGCACACAATCAGGGCTTAGATGTTGCAAACGGACTGTTTTATTTTGGGCAGCGTATAGCATTGTCACTTTATGTACGGCATCAATCGCACTCATATCGCTAATTTTACTGTCTTTAAAATTAATGATTACTTCTACAGGATCATTTAACACGTCGAATTTTTCAATAAAAGCAACAGTCGATCCAAAAAATAAAGGCCCATAAAGTTCGTAATGCTTCACTCCTTTTACATCTGTATATTTTTTAGCACGAATTCTTTTTGCGCTTTCCCATGCAAAAACTAAAGCTGAAATAATAACACCTATCAAAACAGCCAAAGCTAAATTGTGTAACACAATAGTAATTACTGCCACTACAATACCAACAAAAATATCTTGTTTCGGCATTTTATTAATAATCTTGAAACTCGACCATTCAAAAGTTCCTATGGCTACCATTATCATCACACCCACAAGTGCTGCCATAGGTAAAAGTTCAATTACTGGTGCACCAACCAACACAAATAATAAGATGGTTAAAGATGCAATGATTCCTGACAACCGCGTCCTAGAACCCGCATTTAAATTAACCAATGTTTGAGCAATCATAGGACAACCTCCCATTCCAAAGAAAAAACCGTTTAAGATATTAGCACTTCCTTGCGCAATACTCTCTCTATTTCCATCACCCTTGGTTTGAGTGATTTCATCAACTAAATTTAGAGTAAGTAAACCTTCTGTTAAACCAACAGCTGCCATAATTAAAGCATAAGGGAATACGATTTGCAAGGTATCAAAGGTAAAAGGGATATTCGGAATATGAAAAGGTGGCAAACCTCCGCTTACTGCAGCAATATCGCCCACCGTCTTGGTATCAATTTCACCAAAATAAACAATCACAAAAACTATCGAAATGGCAACTAAAGAAGATGGAATGGCTTTCGATATTTTAGGAAAAAGTAAAACTATAGCAATAGTAAGTCCTACTAATCCGAGCATTATCCATAAAGGTGATCCTTGTAACCATTGCGTAGCTGGTGCTAAACCAGTTTTGAACTGATTAAGTTGCGACATAAAAATTATAACTGCAAGTCCGTTTACAAAACCAAACATAACTGGCTGAGGCACTAATCGGATAAATTTACCCCATTTAAAAATACCCACTGCAATTTGCATAACACCAGCAAGTGCTACTGCCGCAAATACATATTCTATTCCATGCGATTGCATCAAAGCAATAAGAACAATTACTGTTGCTCCTGCTCCACCAGAAACCATTCCGGGTCTACCTCCAAAAATTGCGGTAACTAACCCCATAATAAAAGCAGCATAAAGTCCTGACAAAGGCGAAAAACCTGCCAAAATAGCAAAAGATAACGATTCAGGAATCATGGTCATGGCAACTGTAAAACCGGCAAGCAGTTCAGTTTTATAATTTACTTTTTGTGAAAAATCAAAAAGATTAAATTGTTGTTTCATAAAAATTGTGCAATAAATAAATGTTTGGGGGAAATTGTCACTGACTTTTTAAACCTCGTGAAGTTCGTATTCTGAAATCAGTAAATTGATAAATTAGGTCCAAATTGACATTAATTGGTAAAAGTGCAAAGGTGAAACTTTTTAAAGGAATACCAAAACTACCGCAGAAATTGTTTAACTTTGCGCCAGTTTACCATTTTTTTACTGCTAGTACTGCAAAAAATTAAGTTTCGAGTCTAAAAAAACGAAAACAAAAAATGCTTTCAACAGCGTGCGAGCAATTTCTTTGGTAAAACTACTTGACACTATTACCATCACCTATGAGAATATTACCAACACTATTGTTGTTCTTAACTGTAACAGCCGGCTACTCGCAATCCGTAAGTGAGTATTTTGAAAAAATAAGAGACAACGAAGCAGAACTGACTGCTTTTTTCTCTCAAATGCCAAAAGGTGGCGACTTACACCATCATTTTTCAGGTTCTATTTACGCAGAACCTTTACTGCAGCATGCAATCCAAACAGACTTTTACCTAAATACCGAAAGCATGGACGTACGCAAGGAAAAAGAATCTATGGGAAGTTGGAAATTATTTTCCGAACTCAAAGCCAACGGTACTTTAGAGTTTTACAAGCAAAAAATCATGCAGAAATGGTCTATCAAAGACTATAATTATGTTGATTATCCTTCTGATAAGTTATTTTTCGAATCCTTCATGAAATTTGAACCAGCCATTAAAGGTAATTTCGGACAGGGATTATTGGAGTTGAAAAAAAGAGCAATTTCTGAAAACGTGAGCTACATTGAAACGCAACTCTCAACCATTCCAAACACTATGAATACCGATGATTTAGTTACTTTTAACGCTAAACTTCGTGAGTATGCTCTAGCTAAAAATGAGAAAGAAGTATTGAAAACTTTAGACGTGATGTATAAAAGCATACTTCAAAAAAATGCTAACAATTATGCTAAAGAATTCAACAATAATTTTGTTACCAAGTTACACAACGATCTAAAAATTGATGATGCCCAATTTACAATGCGTTATCAAAATTTTGTGCTGCGTTTTATGGAACCTGTTGATTTGTTTAAAAATTTGGTCATCGCATTCATCTCTGCCAATGATAGTGATTTGATGGCCGGTGTCAATATTGTATCACCAGAAGACGGCGAAACTTCGATGAAAGATTATTGGTTGCACATGATGATGTTTAAATTTTGTAACTCGAAATACCCGAATGTAAAATATACCATGCACGCTGGTGAACTTACTTTAGGACTGGTTCAACCTGAAGAACTTACTTGGCATATTGGCGCAGCAGTACATACCGCTGGCGCACATAGAATTGGCCACGGTGTAGGCATGCCTTACGAGAAAGATTCATACGAGTTGCTACGCTACATGGTACAAAAAAATATTCCTATTGAGATTAATTTAGTGAGTAATGAATTTATTTTGAAGGTCAAAGAAAATCGTCATCCACTTTCCTTGTATAAAAAATTTGGAGTTCCAATTGTAATTAGCACCGATGATGCAGGAATTTTACGAACTAATATGACCGAACAATATGTACTTTTAGCAAAAAGATATAAAGATATTTCGTATCAAGACATTAAACAATTTGTGTACAATAGCATCAAATTTAGCTTTATAAAATCAGCTTCAGTTAGAGCACAATTACTGGCAGATTTAGAAATGCGATTTACTACTTTTGAAAAAGAATTCACGAAGCAATAAAACAAAAAAAAATCTGCTCGAAAGCAGATTTTTTTTGTGCCGTTTAAAGCTATGAAGGATTTAAAATAAGATCAATTCTCTTTATTGCATCAGCATAATGATATTTTGTTTCCGTATTTACAGCTGCAGCTTTGGCAATATTAAGTGTTGCTTTTAAAGCAACCAACTCACCACGTACTAAAGCACGAACATCTGATTGCGCTACATTATAATATTCTGAAGGACGACCGCCTTTTATTTCTTCTTTCATCAAGAAAGCCATACGCTCAATATAGGCTCTTTGTAAATTTCTTCTGTAAATAGTTACATTAGTTAATGCTGAAGCTTCTTTCCAGATTCCTTTGCGCATATCACTTAATAAATCTAACGCTTTGTAATTATTATTCCCTTGAATTTCGGCATCTAATAAACGCCCTAAACGATCAAAACTCATCACATTGTTTAAGTGGCGTACCTGTAAACTTCTGAAACGCTCTGTATAACCAGCGTAATCAATATTGCGCAAAGTACTCACATTAACTAACCAAGTTGGCGATGCAAAAGCATTTGCTTGCAACCATTGCATGGCCTCTTGCTGCTGCGCTTTTGAAACCACTTCATAAATCATCCCTTTCTGGTTTGGTTTTTTCGTCGCTTCAAAAACACCTCCTACATTTGTCACTACGTGTCCTACATAACGTCCCCAAACATCGAGCATTTCTTTATACAATTCGTCTAAATCATCGTAGTTATTGGTTTTATCGCTTGTCCACTCGTGTAAATGTGCAGCAACGTATTGCAAATTTTTCAGTCCGTATGTACTTGCTTTCATAGAACTGTTTCCAATATCTTCGGTTTGCGAAGTAGGATCAAAACTACTGCTTTGTTTTCCGAACTTATAAATAGGATTGTCCGCTTTTTCCATAATCCACTTGTCTAAAGTTGGTACTTCAGCTTCTGGCGAAGATGCATTTGGAATATAACGGTAACCCCAGTTGGTTGCATAATGATCATAAGGTCCCATTTGACGGATGAATCGAACATTTTTATCACCTGGTTGTGCGATGTAGTTAAAACGCGCATAATCCATCAAACTCGCTGCAATTCCGTTTTTTTGTGTGAATTCACCATTACGGTATGATTCTGTATCGTAAGCACAACTCGCTCCCATATTGTGCGGAAATCCTAGTGCATGTCCTACTTCATGTGCGATTACCATGCGCATCATATCGCCCATTTCCTCATCACTTGTTTGCAAAGTTCGCGCGGTTGGATTAGCCGCTCCGGTTTCTAATAAATAACGGTTTCTGTATGAACGCAAATGGTTGTGGTACCAAATAACATCACTTTCGATAATTTCGCCTGTTCTTGGGTCAGATACACTTGGTCCTACTGCATTTCGAGTAGTACTTGCTACATAACGAATTACAGAGTAGCGTATGTCCTCTGGACTAAAATCAGGGTCTTCTTCTTTTGTAGGTGGATCTTTAGCAATAATTGCATTTTTAAATCCGGCTGTTTCAAAAGGCTTTTGCCAATCTTCAATACCTTGCTTGATGTATTTGCGCAATTTTTCTGGAGTTGCAGGATCAAGATAATACACAATTGGTTTTACTGGTTCAACCAGTTCTCCTTTTGCGTAAGCGACAGGATCTTTTGGCTCTAAACGCCATCTGCGAATATAAGTTTTCACATCCGACTTCAATTCGTTACTTCCATAATCAATTTGATCTATTGTAAACCAACCCACGCGAGGATCTGCCAAACGAGGCTGCATAGGCTTTTCTGGTAACAAAATCATCGATTGATTCATTTGAATACTGATAGTTTCCGCATCACCTTGTACTGGTGGTTTGGCTGCATTGTAACTAAAGTCCTGAATGACTTCAATATTCATCGGGAAACTTTTCATGGTATTGATAAAACTACGTGATTCATCCAATCCACGTACTTTATAAGTCTCACGCATATCGGCCGATAATCCGCTGATTGCTTTAACATCAGTACCATAAAACTTGCTTACGTCAATTACTGTATTAGCCGAATCCTTACTAAAAGCCACAATATCAAATGCGAATAAAGTTGGCTCATAATTGTTTGCTTTTACTGAAATGCTAATAGGCAAACTGTCATTCGCCACGGCATTAAATGATTTAATTTTGATGACAATTTTATCTTGAAAACGTTGCCAAACAATCAATTGCTCATTGGTTTCTGAACCTGCATTGACATAACCACCTCCCAAATTAGCAGGTAGTTTTGATAATCTACTTACCAAAAGCATGTCTTTGTTCAAGAGGGTATTCGGGATTTCAAAAAAATATTTTTTATCTACTTTGTGCACAGTAAACAAACCAGCATCGCTAATCGCATCTTTGGTGATCACTTTACTGTAATCCTTAATAGCCGATTCTGGTTTTTTCTCTGGCATTGGAGCTACAGCAACAGCATTTTTGTCTTTTTTCTTTTTTGACTGCGCATATGCAGCAGGTGGCGCAAGGGCAAGCGCAGCAATCGCTGATAAAATGAAAACTTTCTTCATTTATTGGTTATTTTTTGGTTAATCAATATCAAAAATAACGGGAAGCATCCTAAAAATGAATAGTATTCAGTGGTTTAACTTTTAATTAACAACGGTTGATTTATTGGATTTTGTACCCGATTAGAATCAGTTAATTTGAAGTAATTACTTTTCCAAAAAAGCATAAAAAAACCCAAAGCTAATGTTGCTTTGGGTTTTGTATGAGTTTCAATTGAATTATGCTTCACTTTCATCATCAGTTTGGTGCGACTTTGAGTAGCCTCGCCATTTTTCGATACAATTTACAAAATCTTCAGGCAATTCAGTATCAAAACGCATCATTTCTCCTGTTGTAGGATGAATAAAACCGAGCGTTTTGGCATGCAATGCTTGCCTAGGCAATGCCTTAAAACAGTTTTCAATAAATTGCTTGTACTTTGTAAAAGTGGTTCCTTTTAAAATTAAATGGCCACCGTAACGCTCGTCATTAAACAAAGGATGTCCAATATGTTTCATATGCGCTCTAATTTGGTGCGTACGTCCTGTTTCTAACTGACAAGAAACAAGCGTTACATAACCAAATCGTTCTAAAACTTTGTAATGTGTAATCGCAGGTTTACCAATTTCTGGATCAGCAAATACTGCCATTTGCATACGGTCTTTCAAGTGTCTGGCTAAGTTTCCTTCTATCGTTCCCGCATCATCAGCAACGTTACCCCAAACTAGGGCAATATACTCGCGCTCAGATGTTTTTGCTTCAAATTGTTTAGCCAAGTGTGTCATAGCCGCCTCAGTTTTGGCAACCACTAATAAACCCGAAGTATCCTTGTCAATACGATGTACCAAACCAGGACGTTCGCTACTATTCATTGGTAAATTATCAAAATGATAAGCCAAGGCATGAACCAAAGTTCCTGTGTAATTACCATGACCAGGATGCACCACCATTCCCGGCAATTTATTGATTAACAATAAAGTATCATCTTCATAAACAATATCAAGCGGAATGTTTTCCGGAATGATATGGTTTTCATACGGCGGGTGCGAAAGCATCACACGCACCACATCAAAAGGCTTAACTTTATAATTGGATTTTACGATAGCATCATTCACAAAAATATTTCCCTCTGCTGCTGCCGTTTGTATTTTGTTGCGAGTCGCATTTTGAATAAGGCTCATCAAGTATTTATCAATTCGCAAAGTGGCTTGGCCTTTAGGAACTTCAAACCTGAAATGTTCAAATAACTCGTCTTCTAAATCTAGTGTTTCTATATTATTGTTCATCAACTGGTATTTCTTCTTCTAGTGGTACGGCCAAAGTATCAGCAGCACTCTCTTCTTCTTCATAGCTCATTTTCCCATCACCAAGTACTAAATCAATCTTACTGGATTTTAAAACACGATCTCCTGCCTTTAAATTACGTCCTTTGTAACGCATTTCTAGCACCATATCTTTACCTAAATTGGGTACATAGGTAATATTTCCTTCTTCAAGACCAAGCGCTTTTAGGGTTGGCACAGCCTCACGATAGGTTTTGTTTACCAAATCAGGAATACGAACTGATGAGTATCCGGCAGTATTTATTTTAATATAAATCTTACGCCCCACTTTTACCTTAGTTCCTGGCAAAGGATCTTGTTCTACCACACTAAACTGCGGAAAATCACTTCTAAAATCCACACTATCCAATAAAACATAGTCTAAATCTAGCTCGTCTAATTTTTCTTCTACCTGCTCCTCTGTCAATTTACTCAAATTAGGAACCGAAATTTCATTGCCATGATCGGTTGTAAACGTGAGCCAATGCATGAAAAAATAACCCAAAGCAGCAATAATAGCTAATGCAACAAAGACTTGTCCAAAGAAAACGCGACTAGTAAGATACTTCCGTAAACTCATAAATTTATTTTTATATGCCACAAAGATAAACCTATTTCGTTTCAAAAAAAATGATAATTTTGTTTAATCGTTTTTAGCACAAACTACTCCTTTTTTTAGGAGCTTTTTCCCGCTATTCGCTTGTATCTTTGCTTTTTTTTAGCAAAAAAACCAAAGGATACCGCTGCTATCGGGGCTAATTCAAAACAGTAGTAAATAGGCTATTTGGTGCTTAAAAGAACTCAATTAAAACAGTAAAAAATGAAAAACATTGCCATCATCATGGGCGGGTATTCCAGCGAATACAAAATATCTTTAATCAGCGGCAATGTCGTGTACCAATACTTAGACAAAACCAAATACAACGGCTTTCGTATTCACATCTTTAAAGAAAAATGGGTTTATGTTGATGCACAAGATCAAGAATTTCCAATCGATAAAAATGATTTTTCGGTTACTGTTGCTGGACAAAAAATCAGTTTCGATTGTGTATTTAACGCTATTCACGGCACACCAGGCGAAGATGGTTTAATGCAAGCTTACTTCGAATTATTGCAAATTCCGCAAACGGCCTGCGATTATTACCAAGCAGCGCTCACCTTCAATAAAAGAGACTTACTTTCAGTTTTAAAACCCTACGGGATCAAAACAGCGACTTCTTATTACTTAAACAAAGGCGATATAGTTGATACAACCGCCATTGTAAACAAAGTAGGATTGCCTTGTTTTGTAAAACCAAATAAAGCAGGTTCAAGTTTCGGAATCTCAAAAGTAAAAACAGAAGCCGAGTTGCCAACTGCAATTGAAACGGCTTACAAAGAAGATAACGAAATTATAATTGAGAGTTTTCTTGACGGAACAGAAGTTTCTGTTGGAGTAATCAATTACCAAGGCGCCATTACAGTTTTACCAATTACTGAAATTGTTTCCGAAAATGATTTCTTTGATTATGAAGCAAAATACTTAGGCAAATCGCAAGAAATTACTCCTGCACGAATCTCTGACGAAATGACTCAAAAAGTGGGAGCTATTGCCAAACGAGCCTACGAAGTACTTAAAATGAAAGGTTTCTCCCGTAGCGAATTTATTATTGTTGATGGCGAGCCACACATGCTCGAAATGAACACTATTCCGGGTTTAACCACCGAAAGTTTAATTCCGCAACAGGCCAAAGCGGCAGGAATTGAGCTAAAAGACTTGTTTACCAACGCCATCGAATTGGCATTAGCCTAACCCTCTACCATGAGAAAAGCCATATTTCCGGGTTCGTTTGACCCAATTACACTTGGTCATGAAGACATCATTAAACGCAGCTTGCCTCTTTTTGATGAAATCGTGATCGCCATTGGCGTTAATGCCGAAAAAAAATACATGTTCTCCTTAGAAGATAGAAAACGATTTATCGAAGAAACTTTTCAACACGAACCTAAAATTTCAGTGATCACCTATGAAGGATTGACTACTGACTTGTGCCGAAAACTCAATGCTGATTTTATTCTGAGAGGTCTGCGTAACCCAGCGGATTTCGAATTTGAAAAAGCAATCGCACACACCAATAGACGCCTCGCCAAGATTGAAACCGTATTTTTATTAACAGCTGCCAAAACATCTTACATTAGCTCAAGCATTGTTCGCGATGTCATTCGCAACAACGGACAGTACGAAATGCTAGTTCCTGATGCGGTTCGAGTAACCAAATAATTTTATTTTAAAAAGCGAATTTTCGCAACAAAAACAACAACAAAAACAATGAGCATCGAAAGAGAATTAATGAAACGAAGTGGCGGAAAGTGTGAACTATCAGGCGTTACCGAAGACCTACAAGTATACACCCTCACTCCTACACGCCGTGGCGGACTCGATGAAAACGTACTAATCTCGAAAAACTTAATTGCACAAATCGAGCAAGCAGAAACTATGGATCCTAATTCATGGCGATGCTTAAACGATAGTATGTGGAGCGAACACGAAGCAGTTCAAGTACTATCATGGCGTATGTTAAGCCGTTTGGGAAATCAAGAATTGCTAGAGCAAATGTACCTTGACGAAGATACGTTGGCTTGGGCACAAGCAACAGGCGAAGGTCAAGAGGATGAAAATAAAATAGTGCATCGCGATAGCAATGGTGTAGTTTTACAAACAGGCGATTCAGTAGTGTTGATCAAAGACCTAAAAGTAAAAGGTTCTAGTATGGTTGCCAAGCAAGGTACAGCAGTGCGTAACATCAGATTAGATCATGAAAACGCAGAATATATCGAAGGACGCGTTGATGGACAAACCATAGTTATCATTACACAATACGTGAAGAAAACATAATTGGTAGTTTGCAGTCGCGGTCTTAGAGTGCAGTAGTTAACGTGGAGAAATCAGTTTGCAGTCGCAGTCTCAGAGTGGAGTAATTAACGTAGATAAATCAGTTTGCAGTTCCAGTCTTAGAGAAGAGTTAGCAGTCAGTTACCCTAAAAAAAAGAAATGAAGAAAATATTAGCAATTTTATTATTTACAATTTCAGTTTGTAGCGCACAGAAAACTGAAAAAACTATTGTTACAATTCCCAATGCTCCAGGAATAGTTTATGAAATTGGAAATGGAGAAATATTTGAAAGTGCTGTTAAAATTAAAAATGCTAAAAATAAAGAAGAAGGAATTGACGCCGAAAATAAATATTTGGAATATAAATATGGATTAATGAATGTAGGTTGGAAACCATTTGGAAGCGAATTTTACGAAGTCAAAAGAAAAACCTACAACTTAATTCATATTGAAATATTGAAAAAGGACGCAAATGCAGAAAGTGAAATGACGACCGTTTATTTCGAAATAACAGAATGCTTAAAAGAAAAATAACCGAACTGCTAACACTTGCTACAAGCGATTTGGGTATTTGGTATAATTTGAAAATGGTCTTGTATTTGGGATGTTTTGGTAAATCCTAAGAATGAACTTAATTTAGTCCCAAACTGCGTGTAGAGAGATAACATTTACACCAAATAGTCTCCATTTGCTAAATTTTCAAACCACAAAGACATACTTAAAAAACTACCGTAAAGCTAAAAACCGTTGCTAATAAATTAAACTTACTAGCAACGGTTTTTCTATGAAAGCTAATATTGCAACTGCAAACAGAAACTGCTGACTGTAACTGCAAACTGCGACTGAATACTGCGACTAAGTACTAAAAACTTACTCCTCCTCTTTCTTAATCACTTTTCGGGCTACTTCAATTTTAAACTTTTTACCCTTCATTTTTTCGTCTTTGATAGCATGCAACAAATCTTTTACTTTGTTGAATTTTACAGCTGCAAACGAGATAAAATCTTTTACTTCGATAAGTCCTAAATCACCTTTTTCGAGTTTTCCTTTTTGCGAAAAGAAACCAACAATATCAATTTTATTCAACTTGTTTTTCTTTCCACCACTAATATAAATGGTTTGAAACTGCGGTGGTTTTGGTAAAGCTTTGGCTTGATTTACTACCAAAACTTCCATCGAATAATCAAGATAATCCAATTTTTTTTCACTTTCGTGCGCTACAATATAGGCAGTACCCGAGGCTTGCATACGTGCTGTACGCCCGTTTCTGTGTGTAAACTCGTCTTCCTTAGCAGGCAAATGATAATGAATAACGTGTTTCATTTCAGGAATATCAAGTCCGCGTGCGGCTAAATCAGTCGCAATTAAATAACTCATACTACCATTTCTAAACTGTATCAAGGCGCGCTCCCGCTCCTCTTGATCCATTCCGCCATGATAGTACGTAGCGTAAATTCCCTTTTCATTTAAAGTATCGCTAATTCGTTCTGCTGCATCGCGATGGTTGCAAAATACAATTGCAGCTTCTGACTTCAAAAAGCAAATCAGTTGAAACAAGGTATTGATTTTATCTTTTTCTTTAGATAAAACCAATTTCATTGACAAGTTAGAAACCGCCTCTTCTTCGGGAATAAAATCTAAAACCACAGGATTAACAACGCGAGTGTATTTTGGAATCTCAATATCTGAAGTAGCCGAAACAAGAACTCTTTTGTTAACCTTGGTCAGTTGCCCAATGATATAGGACATTTGCTCATGAAAACCCAATTGAAGCGATTTATCAAATTCATCCAGAACAATAGTTTGAATTTTATCCAAACGAAAAGTACCACGATCAATATGATCAGCGATTCTGCCCGGAGTTCCAATTAAAACTGCAGGTGGATTGCTTAAATTTTTTATTTCGGTTTCAATAGAGTGCCCGCCATAACAAGTATTAACTTTGTATGAGGTACCCATTTTTTTCCAAACTTGCTCAATTTGAAGACCTAATTCGCGAGAAGGAACCAAAATCAAACATTGAACCGATAAAATTTCAGCTTGCAAAAGTTCAAAAACAGGAAGTAAAAATGCGAGTGTTTTACCCGAACCTGTTGGCGAAAGCAGCAAAGTATTGTTTTCGTTCAAAATGGTATCGTGTGCAACTTCTTGCATTTCATTCCAACTTGTAATGCCTAAATTAGAAAGTATCGTGGTAGCGGATTGCTTTGTATTCATATTTTAAATTTGTGCAAAGATAATTTTAAAAAACGACTAAACTCATGAGCTGCTATTTGTTTTTACAAAACCACTTGACAACAATTATACATTATCATTTCTTCGTTAGAGCAAACGGTAGCTACTTTTTTAAAGAACTTTGCTGAGAATTCTGTAAAAAAAGTTACTTTTGATAGACTATTTTTAAACTAAAATCATGAAAAACCTTCCTATTTATCTCTTATTTCTAATAGTATTCAGTTGGGGTCAAGCCCAAAATAAATACGCAACAGTTTTTGAAAAAGGAAACGGAAACCAGTCTGCAACCTACGCCGAAACTATTGCTTATTACCAATTATTGGCACAAGATTTTCCTACCATTGAAATACAAGAAATGGGTTTAACGGATAGCGGATTACCTTTGCACATCGTCATTTTTAATCCTGAAAAAAACTTCAATTTTGAAGAAATCAAAAAAAGTAAAGCTGTTATCTTAATCAATAATGGCATACATGCAGGAGAGCCAGACGGAATTGATGCCAGCATGCAATTGTACCGCGACTTAGCAACAGGTAAAGTAAAAGCACCAAAAAATACGGTATTAGTTTGTATACCCGTGTACAACATTGGCGGCGCATTAAACAGAAACTCCAGCACAAGAGCCAACCAGGATGGTCCCGAAGAATATGGCTTTCGCGGAAACGCCAGAAATTATGATTTGAATCGGGATTTCATGAAGTCGGACACTCGAAATACCAAAAGTTTTGTGAATATTTTTCATAAGATAAACGCCGATGTGTTCATTGACAATCACGTGAGTAACGGTGCTGATTACCAATACAAACTGACCTACATAATGACACAACACAACAAACTAGGAAACGTTTTAGGAGGATTTTTAAACACCGAAATGATGCCTGCCGTTGTACAAGATTTACAAAAGAAAAAAATTGAATCAACTCCTTATGTAAACGCTTTTCAAGACACACCAGATAAAGGATTTGCACAGTTTTTTGAGAGTCCGAGATTTGCTACAGGCTATACCTCATTATACAACACGCTCGGGTTTGTGGTTGAAACACACATGCTGAAAAAATATGCTGAACGTGTAAAAGTTACTTATGAATACATGCGCTCTACAATCGACTTTACCGATGCCAATTACGCCAAGATAAAAGAGCTCCGTTTACAAAACGAAAAACAATACCAAGCAGGTAAAAAATATGCGATTAAATGGGAAATTGACACCACAAAAACCACCAATTTTTCTTTCCTAGGATATGAAGCTGGTTATAAAAACAGCGATGCTACCACAGGTAAACGTTTGTTTTACGACCGAAACAAACCCTTTAAAAAAGACGTTCCTTACCAAAAAGAATACAAAGCTACTAAGGAGGTAATAATTCCTGAAGCGTACATTATTCCGAGAAGTTTTTGGCATGTAATTGACGTATTGAAAAGCAATAATATCGAATTCAAAGTTTTACCAAAAGACACTGTAATTTCAGTAGAAAGCTACCGCATTGCCGATTATAAAACAGGATCATCTGCATACGAAGGACATTACTTGCATAGAAATACTTCTGTAACAAGTAGTACACAACAAAAGGCTTTCGCCAAAGGAGATTTCTATGTACCTACCAATCAAAAAGGGATAAAATATTTGCTCGAAGCGTTGGAGCCTGAAGCGATGGATTCATTTTTCAATTGGAATTTCTTCGATACTATGTTACAACAAAAAGAAGGTTACTCTGACTACGTATTTGAAGATACTGCGGCACAATTGCTACAAAAAAATCCAGATTTAAAGTCGAAGCTAGAAAGCAAAAAACAAAGTGATCCTAAATTTGCTGGCAGTCCAGAGGCACAACTCGATTGGATATATAAAAATTCGATCTACTACGAAAAAGCGCATTTACAATATCCAATATATCGCGTTTTGAAGTAAAAAAATCTGCAGTTGAACTATTTAAAAAACACGAATTTCACGAATTTGCACTTATCAATTAGTGTAAATCATGAAATTCGTATTTAAGTTTGATATGTAAGGATAAGACTTTTAATCTTCTTACGATAATTCTAAAAATATTAGGCTAACTAAGTAGTTTCTCCTCTTCAAAAAGTAATTTGATATTTTCATAGGAGTTTGTCAGTGCATCCTTAATTTGTTCTGGTTTCAACCACGCAACTTTTTCAATTCCTTCCTCTAATTGACCTTGTGGTGTTCCTTCAAAATCAGATTGCATTTCGAACCAATGCGTAATCTTCAATTTGTATTTTCCATTTCGCCTGAAAACGTGGTAGGTTTTTTGTAATTTTTGGCCAATGGTTAGCTTATTGACACCGGTCTCTTCCTCTACTTCGCGCATAGCAGTATCTTCAATATCCTCTCCTTTTTCGATTCCGCCCTTCGGTAAATCCCATTTTCCATTTCGAAAAATAAATAAAACCTCACCTTTTTTATTGTAAACCAAACCACCGCCCGCTTTACAAACAGGAATCTTAGCTTTTAAGGTCTTCAAAATCAAGCTTTCGTCCGGATGGTACAAATAGGCCTTATTAATTTTATTTTGAAATATTTTCACAATAAGTTGCTCAATATCAATACTCTCCAATAGAAATAATTGAAAATCAGTCTCCTTAGAGATCTCATTTGTCAAAAAAAGTGGTTTGTCGTTAACAAAAACTTTATACATTTGTACTATGATTTTTAATAAAGATACAGCCGAAAAAACAGCCGAATTTCTATTGCAAATAAATGCAATTAAATTGAATCCAAGAAATCCTTTTACATGGGCTTCAGGATGGAAATCGCCTATTTATTGTGACAACCGCTTAATACTCTCATTCCCAGCGGTACGAAATTATGTTCGCGATGAATTTTCAAAGAACATTGAAAAACAATTTGGAAAACCAGATGTTATTGCTGGTGTAGCCACAGGCGCCATTGGTATTGGAATGCTTGTAGCCGAAAGCATGGGTTTACCATTCGTTTACGTGCGCCCTGAGCCAAAAAAACATGGTAGGCAAAATCAAGTAGAAGGTTTTTTACAAAAAGGTCAAAACGTAGTAGTTGTTGAAGATTTAATAAGTACCGGAAACAGCAGTTTACAGGCTGTGGAAGCCCTACGTGAAGCAGGAGCCAATATCAAAGGAATGGCAGCCATATTTACTTATGGATTTCCCGTAGCTGATGCTAACTTTAAAACTGCAAACTTAGATTTGTACACTTTAAGTAACTATCAAAACTTACTTAATTTGGCTGTGGCGAAGCGTTACATCACCGAGGAAGAAGAGCAAACATTAAGAGAATGGAACCAAAGTCCATCTACATGGAATGTTGAAGTTTAAAACCCAAATCTAATAAATACACCAATGAATTTAGAAAGTCCAAAAGTTACCGTAGAAAAATCAGCTCAAGAACTGTTTACTGCTTTGAGCGATGTAAAGAATTTTGAAAAACTAATGCCTGAAAATATTGCAAAATTTGAAGTACTAGGCGATGATGCTTTTATATTTGGACTTAAAGGCATGCCAGAAATCAAATTAAAAATGAAAGAAAAAGTAGCACCAAGTAAAATTGTTCTAGGAGCTGCTAGTGATAAATTGCCTTTCACTTTAGTAGCTACGATTGAAGCACTAACGGAACAAAGTAGTGCTGTAAAATTAGATTTCGAAGGAGACTTTAACCCAATGATGGCCATGATGATTAAAGGACCAATTGGTAAATTCATTGAAACTTTGGCTACGAACATGCCAAAACTATAAATTCAAAAATTATCAAAATACAAAAAGTCTTCACGCAATAGCTAGAAGACTTTTTTATTAATACAACATTTGAACTTCTTTAATATCGAACTCTTCAACTGTATCATCCTCTAGCATTATCTGTACTTTTCCAATTACTGAAACTCCCGTAATTATACCCATAAAACGACCTTTTAACGGTGCTTCAAACGCCATAGGAATACCTTTTTTGAACAAAACTCCATCGTATTGATTCCAATAAAAAACTGAGTTGCTCTTCATATCTGAGGTTATTTTAAAAATGGCTTCACCAATTTTGACAGCTAAACTATCCACTTCAAAATTACGATTGGTCACCACTGCTAAAGATGACGCTTTGGGCAACATTTCAAAATTAGTTTGATTCACATTTAGACCAAAACCAACGATAGAGCTAAAAGTTGCGTCACTTTTAATGCTGTTTTCAATTAAAATGCCACCAATTTTTTTATTGTATGACATTATGTCGTTCGGCCATTTTATACTCAATCCAGGAATACCCATTTCATTTAAAACCGAATGAACCGCTACTGCAACAGCGATATTTAAATCAAACAAACGATTAATATCCGATAAGAAATCTTTAACCAAAATACTCATTATTAGATTTTTACCTGATTCTGTATTCCAAACGGAACCCATCTGCCCTTTGCCTTTTGTTTGATTTTTAGCCGTAACAATTGTATAATTATCAACCTCTTGTTTGTTTGCCAAGCCTTTTAAGAACTCATTTGTAGAATCTATGGCATCGAGTTTGATTACTTTCATAAACATTATTTTGTGAAACAGAATTTAAACTTGTGTTAAGGTTCAAAAATAACCACAAAAAATGGTAACTTTACAAACTTATATAAAAATAATTCATGGCGAAAAAGACTATAAATAATGACTTGCTTTTGGCAAATATCATTAAAGGAATTGAAGAAGTAAAAGGAAATGACATTACCATCTTGGACTTAAGAGAGATCGATACATCAGTGTGCGATTATTTTGTTATTTCTAACGGTGGATCTAACACACAAGTAAACGCCATTGTAAACTCTATCCAGAAAACAGTTTCAAAAGAAATGAAAGACAAGCCTTGGCATGTTGAAGGAACTGATAATGCCGAATGGGTTTTGATGGATTACGTAAATATCGTAGTACATGTATTTCAAAAACGCATCAGAGAGTATTACAACATCGAAAGTTTATGGGGCGATGCTAAAATAACAACCATAGAAAATAAATACTAAAGACACACATTCATAGTAATGGCCAAAGAAAACAATCCAAACCCAAATAAGTTTAAAGTAAGCCCTTGGCTGCTTTATACTGCTGTAATTTTAATATTGCTGTTCATTAGTTTCATGACTGGTGGTTCAAGCTTAAGCGAACCGGGACAATTAACCTCTTCTAAATTCAATGAATATTTGGAGAAAGGTCAAATTGAGCGCGTAATTGTTTACAATAAAGCAGAAGCGGAAGTTTTTTTAACCCCTGCTGCTATTAAAGACCTAACTCACAAGAAAGTAGCAAAAGATGTTTTTAACGAGCCTAACAAAGGCCCGCACTACACTTTTGAAATTGGAAATGATCAAATCTTTCAAACTAAACTTGAAAAAGCAGTTAAAGAAGGAAAATTAAAAGACTTTAACTTCAAAGTACAAAATAATTGGTCGGACATCTTTTTTAGCTTACTACCAATAATTGTTATCATTGCTGTTTGGCTTTTTATCATGCGCAGAATGTCAGGCGGAGGTGCAGGTGGCGGAGGTCAAATATTCAACATTGGTAAATCGAAAGCGAAACTTTTTGACGAAAAAACAGATATTAAAACCACATTTAAAGATGTAGCTGGTTTAGAAGGAGCTAAAGAAGAGATTCAAGAAATTGTAGAGTTCCTTAAAAATCCTGAAAAATACACGAATTTGGGAGGTAAAATTCCAAAAGGAGCGCTTTTAGTAGGGCCTCCCGGAACTGGAAAAACATTATTAGCCAAAGCCGTAGCTGGCGAAGCTCAAGTACCTTTCTTTTCTATGTCAGGATCTGACTTTGTAGAGATGTTCGTAGGTGTGGGTGCTTCTAGAGTACGTGATTTATTTAAACAAGCTAAAGAAAAATCTCCAGCTATCATTTTTATTGATGAGATTGACGCCGTAGGTAGAGCAAGAGGAAAAAGTAACATGTCTGGCGGAAACGACGAGCGTGAAAACACTTTGAATCAATTATTAACTGAAATGGATGGTTTTGGAACCAACTCAAACGTAATTGTTTTGGCAGCTACTAACCGTGCTGATGTATTGGATAAAGCCCTAATGCGTGCTGGACGTTTTGACAGACAAATCTTCGTTGACTTACCAGACATTAGAGAACGTGCTGAAATTTTTCAAGTACACTTGGCTGCTTTGAAAAAAGCAGAAGGATTAGATACTGACTTTTTAGCAAAACAAACTCCAGGATTCTCAGGAGCTGACATTGCAAATGTTTGTAACGAAGCGGCTTTAATTGCTGCTCGTAACAACAAGTCTGCAGTTGAAAAACAAGATTTCTTAGATGCGGTAGACCGTATTGTTGGAGGTTTAGAAAAGAAAAACAAGATTGTTACTCCAGAAGAGAAAAAAGCTATTGCAATACACGAAGCTGGGCACGCTACAGTGAGTTGGATGTTAGAGCACGCAGCGCCACTAATAAAAGTAACTATTGTACCAAGAGGACAAAGTTTAGGAGCAGCATGGTACTTACCAGAAGAACGTTTAATTGTACGACCAGACCAAATGCTAGACGAAATGTGTGCTACCATGGGAGGAAGAGCTGCTGAAAAGGTAACTTTTAACAGAATTTCGACTGGAGCATTGAGCGATCTTGAAAAAGTAACCAAACAAGCGAGAGCGATGGTAACTGTTTATGGATTGAATGATAAAATTGGAAATGTTACTTACTACGACTCAACAGGTCAAAGTGAATACAACTTCTCAAAACCATATTCAGAAGAAACTGCAAAAGTTATTGATACTGAAATTTCATTATTAATTGAGGGCCAATACCAAAGGGCCATTCAAATTTTAGAAGAAAACAAAGACAAACTGAATCAGCTGGCCGATATTTTAATTGAAAAGGAAGTTATTTTTAAGGACGACCTTGAAGCAATCTTCGGAAAACGTACTTTTGACAAAAATCTAAGTGAAGTGGTTTCCTAAAAATTAGAGCCTTTTTTCAAATATTCTTAAAATCTTAATTCAAAATCTACTTTTGAATTAAGATTTTTTTATCTTTGGACGTTTTCAAATACAAATTATAGCTGTTAAAAAAATATGAGTCTTTTTAGAAAATTATTTAGTTCACATCAACCTACTTCTGAAGAAGAGAAAGAAAGCGAATTTAACCTTTCTGCTTCTGAAAAAGCTATATCTATTGACGAACACTTTATTTTCAACTTCAAAAAAAATGGCGGCAAGTTCTTATACTGTGAAAATTCGCAAGAAGTAAAAGAACAATTTGAAAATATTTTAGAGGAGAATGACTGGTTTGAAAACGAAGTTTTGTGCTTCAATCCAACTTTATTCCCATTACTAGAAGACAATAAATTACCCTATACGATTATTAGTAATCCGAAATTTCTTTTTGCTACATGTGAAAGTTTAATTGCTGAAGAAGGTTCTATCCTATTTTCATCAAAACAGATCAAGCAACATAAGCCAAATGATTTACCTGCCAATATCATTGTAATTGCTAAAACAAGCGAAATTGTTGCTACAAAAAGTGATGGTCTAAGTGCTATAAAAAAGAAATACGAGCGCGATTTACCGACCAATATTACGACTATAAAATATTTCGAAAAAGCAAAAGAAGAAGATTTTACACAATACGGAAGTTCTGCAAAAAACTTGTATTTGTTGCTACTTGAAGATTTATAAAATGAATGAAACTCTAAAACGAGGGATATCAGGAGTTGTTTATATAGTTTTATTAATCAGTTCTATTTTATATTCGACCGAAACTTTTTTTATTCTTTTTGGATTATTCCTACTGATTGCCGTTTACGAATTTTGCAATTTAGTTCAAATACAAAAGATATTCCCGCTGGTATTTGCAACTGTATCGTACACTAGTATCACACTATTAAGTCATTACAATGATGTAACAGAAAACTTCATCAATGAACAATTTGATGCAAAGCTATCTCTAAAGATAAATATTGAACAGCTCAACATTGTTCTTTTAGTTACAACACTTGTCGTTTCTGTAAAATGTATCTTATTTCTATTTTACGATAAAATTCAAACGATTAGCACATCTTCAAAATACCTGTATCTGTTAGGATATATTATTTTACCATTTATTTTTATCACAAAGATTTCATTTGGAATCAATGATTACAATCCAAAAATCATCATTGGCCTGTTCATATTAATTTGGACTAATGACACTTTTGCATACATAGTCGGAAAATCAATAGGACGAACTAAATTACTAGAAAAAATTTCTCCCAAAAAAACCATAGAAGGCTTTGCTGGCGGCATTGTGTTTGCAATATTTGCAGGTTTTTTAATCTCAAAATATTACATTAAAGCCAAACCTGAATTTAGCGAAAGATCTATTTTAATTTGGACTTCAATAGCCTTAATCGTTGGGGTTGCCGGCACTATTGGCGACTTAATTGAATCTAAATTCAAACGAATTGCTGCTGTAAAAGACAGTGGAAACATCATGCCAGGACACGGAGGCATTCTAGATCGACTAGATAGTGTTATATTTGTAGCACCTTTAATATTTTTATTTTATCAAATTTTAAATTATGTTTCATAAAGAAGGAACCCCGTCAATTTTATTAGGTACAATTTTTACCTCAGTTGTGCTGTTGTTAGCTGACAATTTCATTACAAGCAGTTGGCTAAAAATGGCGATACAAATAGCTGCATTACTACTATTAATAATCATATTACAATTTTTTAGAAACCCTAAAAGAAGTGTAATCTTGAATGAAAATCAAATTATTGCACCCGTAGACGGTAAAGTGGTAGTTATTGAAGAGGTTTACGAGGGAGAATATTTTAAAGAAAACAGATTACAAGTTTCGATATTTATGTCACCAATCAACGTACACGTAACGCGTTACGCTATGAGTGGAGTTATTAAATTTAGTAAATATCATCCGGGTAAATTTTTAGTAGCTTGGCATCCAAAAGCTAGCGAGGAAAACGAAAGAACTACTGTGGTGATCGAAAATAAAAATTTTGGCGAAATATTATACCGTCAAATAGCTGGTGCACTTGCCCGAAGAATTGTTAATTATGCAGAACAAGGAATGCAAGTTGTACAAGGTACCGATGCCGGTTTCATCAAATTTGGTTCTCGTGTAGATTTGTTTTTACCTCTAGGAACACCAATAAATGTGGTTTTAAATCAAAAAGCGATTGGTGGAAAAACAATTATTGCAACTACAAAATAATGACTGACGCCACGTTAGAAAATCGATTTTTAGAAGCTGTACAAAAAGCTTCAGAAATGACGCAAGCCTCGTTGCCACAAGACGTGCAATTGCGTTTATACGCATTTTACAAACAAGCAACCTTTGGCTATCTTGATTTAAAGCAAAATCCATCCTATCATTTAAGAGATGCTTTTAAAACCAACGCATGGATGCAAATTAGCCATCTTAGTGCCGACGAAGCCAAAGAAAATTACATTGAAATCATAAATTCATTATCACAAAAATAATTCACGATGAGAAAATTACAAGTAATCCTTCCTATCTTGTTTTGTTGCGTATCCTTGCAAGGATGTAAGGACGATAAATTAATTGAAGTGGTTGAAGTACCACTACCTGAGGAGACGGAACAAAAAACCGTAGTAGGTAATCCTGATGATGTTGTGGCTGATCCAGGTTCATTTCAGATAGAAAAACTCCCTTATGGTTATGATGCCCTAACACCAAGTATCAGTATTAAAACGTTAGAAACACATTACTCCAAACATTACCTTACATACACCAATAACCTAAACAAAGCGCTTGTTGGTACTGCTTTAGAAAACCTTACCATTGAGGAAATTCTTGCCAAACTAGACCCCAACGATGCAGCGCTACGAAACAACGCTGGCGGTTATTACAATCATTCATTATATTGGAAATGTATGGCGCCAAAATCCGGAGGTCAACCAACTGGTACACTTTTAGAAGCCATTAATAAAGACTTTGGATCGTATGATTTATTTGTTTCACAATTTAAAAACGAAGCAACCAAACACTTTGGATCAGGTTGGGTTTGGCTTCTTGTAGATCGAAGCGGGAAATTAGTTGTCACAACAACTGCAAACCAAGACAATCCATTAATGCGAAATGCATTGGTACCAGGAAAACCAATTTTGGCTCTTGATGTTTGGGAACATGCTTATTATATGGATTATCAATACCGAAGAACCAATTATATTGATGGCTTTTTTAATGTTATCAATTGGAAAAAAATTCAAGAAAATTTTGAAAATACCCAACTATAAAAAAAGCTGCAGCCTATTGAGACTGCAGCTTTTTTTTTGGAACTATATTGTGTCTGCTACAATACTTTCATTATTTTATAATTGAAAAATAAACGATTCTGATGGAGCAATTGTCACTTTCATTTTTCCTTCACCGTTTTGAACTTTTAGTGTTGCAGTTTGTTTTTGGTACATCTGGTCAGTAAGTGTGTACGAACCGTCTCTTAAATTCCATTTTGAGATTACATCCGAAGGGACTATTAATTCAAAAGAACTTGTAGTTAACCAAGAAAAATTAGTTACAACTAGCAACTTTTGTTGATCAGACCAACGTACGAAAGAGTATATTCCTGGATCATAGCCAGCGGTACGCTCTCTATTTACCGTTTGAATCTCCTGAAATTGCCCCATCAATGCCGAACTATTTCTAGAAAAATTCAAAAGCCTTTTATAAAAATCGCGTAAATCTTTCTCTTCTTGCGTTGATTGACCTCCGTCAAATTTACCATTATTCATCCATCTTTGGTGATTGGGTACTCCTATATAATCAAAAATTGAAGTTCTAGAATGGGTACCAAAACCAGCATTTTCATTACCTGCCTCGCCTACCTCTTGACCAAAGTATATCATTGTTGGTGACGAACTAATTGTAGTTGAAACCACCATTAGCGGCTTACCTTTTTGTGGCGTTCCAGCAAATTCAGGACTAGCCAATCGCTGTTCATCATGATTATCCAAAAAATGAAGCATGTGATGTTCAATATCGGCCATACGATTTTGAATGTTTGATAAATCATCGGGCAGAGCTCTACCTTGAATGATATCTTTTAACTTGTCATAGGTCTCCACTTTGTCATACAAATAATCCATTTTACCTAAACGAATGTAATTGCGGTATTCAGCTGGATTGTATACTTCAGCTAACAAAAAAGCTTCTGGATTTCTCACCTTAATAGCCGAGTTCATGTAACTCCAAAATTCATACGGAACCATTTCGGCCATGTCAAACCTGAAACCATCTACACCTTTATCAGTCCAATAAAGCGCAATATCCCTGAATTTTTTCCAAGAATCTGGAACGTCTTTATCTTTCCAAAAATCAAAATGTTCTTGATAATTTTTCGCATCATAACCCCATGGCAACTCTGGAAAATCTTTTGTCCCATCTGGGCGGATACCGTAATTTACTTTAACCGTTTCATACCAATCATTGCGATCTGGTTTTGCCATTCGGGAGCCGTTACCTGTCCATTTTGCAGGAAACTCCGAAAATTTCCCATCAATTGCAGGATTAGATTCGCCGTTTAATGGCTTATCCGTATCTGGAATTTCGAAGGCAGTGTTTGGAATATAATAAAAGTTATTATCACGTTTGTATTCTACAGAAACATCATCATTGGCTCCAAAATCAACAACACCTTTGGGATTATTTTTACCCTCATACTTACGAGCAATGTGATTGGGAACAATATCTATCAAAACTTTCAAACCTGCTTTGTGCGTTCTGGCAATTAATTCTTCAAATTCTTGCAAGCGGTTGGCAGGATTCATTGCCAAATCTGGATTAACATTATAATAATCTTTCACGGCATAAGGAGAACCTGCACGACCTTTTACAACTTCAGGATCATCATTTGAAATACCTATATTAGTATAATCCCTTATCACAGCATGATGTGGAACACCGGTATACCAAATATAGGTAGCTCCCAAATCTTTTATCTCAAAAAGAGCTTTGTCAGTGAAGTCATTAAATTTCCCTACTCCATTTTCTTCAATGGTTCCCCATGGTTTGTTGGTAGTATTTTTATTCCCAAACAAGCGTGTAAAAACCTGATAAACAACCTCTTTTTGACGCACATTGTTTTCTTGATTTGTTTTATCCATGGTATTCATTTTAGTTTTACAAGCTGTTGCACAGAGCACGGCACTCAGTCCTGCAACGATGGTTATTTTTTTCATGATATAAATTTATCTAAACTGCTTTAAGATGTATTGCACCTTAAAAAGAAATTAAAGTTGAAATTTAATATATTTTTTCTGCAACTTTGGTTTTGCATAAAAATTTTATTTCCCATGACTTGCTTTCAAATTTACTACATCGAAAGAGTTTGACAAACTGTTGATAACTTTGACTTAAACAGCATAACCATCCTACTAAGACCGCTTATAAATAATTCTTAATATCGATTAGAGTTGCTTGCTTTTTCATAAATTTGTGAAAAATTTAATCCTTTGAAAAAATTGCTGCTTTTTGCTCGCTTTGCTTTCCTATTTTTAGTTAGCAGTACCGTTTTGGCACAAGCTCCCAAAAAAATAATTATCGAAAATGCTGATTTTTCAGATGTGAACCAAGTTGAAGTTCCTGATGCTGTTTTGTTGATAGGGAATGTTCGTGTGAATCACGACGGCATTGTACTCACCTGCAATAAAGCCTACTATTTCGAAAAAGAAAAGTACATCAAAGCCTTTGGAAATGTACAAATGGTTCAAGGTGACACTTTATTCTTGAACAGTAAATACGCTGAATACAATGGCTTGGTTAAAAAAGCATACGCTTCTGGAGAGGCTGTCATGAGTTCGCCTGACGCCACTTTAATGACGGAAGTTCTTAATTTTGACCGAAATATTCAGGAGGTGTATTACGACACGCCCGGCACTATCATCAATAAAGACAATACGTTAAAGAGTAATTCTGGGCGGTATTACGTCGAGGAAAAAAAGTTTCAATTTTTAACGGCTGTTAGCATCACCAATCCTACCTATGTTATCAAGTCGAATCACTTGGATTATTTTAGTAATTCTGGTCACTCCTATTTGTTAGGTCCATCAACAATTACTAGTAAAGCCAACTATATTTATACTGAAAAAGGTTTTTATGATACTAAAAAAAACCTAGCGCATTTTTTAAACAAATCCTATATCAGGTATGACGATCGATTAATAAAAGGAGACAGTTTGTACTACGATAGAAATCGGGAATTTGCATCGGCAAGTAGAAACGTAAAAATAACCGACTCCATAAATCGCGGAATAGTTAAAGGACATTACGCCGAAGTTTACAAAAAACTAGACTCCATGTTTGTTACTAAAAGAGCAGTTGCAGTAAATTTTGTAGAAAATGACTCAGTTTACATTCACGGAAAAAAATTAATGGTAACTGGGAAAGAGGGAAATCGAATTATTAGAGCATTTAACAATGTACGGTTTTTCAAAAAAGACATGAGTGGTAAATGTGATTCTATTCATTCTAGCTCAAAGACTGCTTTAACAAAACTCATTGGAAATCCGATTTTGTGGAACGCTGAAAACCAAATCACAGGCGATGTCATGCATTTGATAGGTAACAACACAACAGAAAAGTTGGATTCGCTAAAAGTTCTCGAAAATACATTTATTGTCTCAAAAGATACACTCGGAACAGGTTATAATCAAGTCAAAGGTCAAAACTTGTATGGGAAATTTGAGGAAGGTAAATTACACGATGTAGATGTTGTAAAAAACACTGAAGTGATTTATTACATGCGCAATGACGATCAAGAATTGATTGGTATTAATAAAAATAAAAGTAGTAAAATCAATTTGATTTTGGAAAACAATGAGGTGGAAACCATAACTTTTTTCCAACAAGTAGATGGCGATATTTTTCCTGAAGAGGAGTTACCTGAAAACGCTCGAATTCTACGCGGTTTTGTTTGGCGTGGCGATGAACGCATCAAATCAAAAGATGATATTTTTCCGCCCGAGGAAAATAGCGACAATGATAAAATTGAAAAGACTTTAAAAACTGCAGTAGCTAAGAAAAACGTTCCGTTGAAAACTAGGAAAGAAACGCTGAATTATGACAAAAAGAAGGCTAAGAAATAGTCGCAGTTGGCAGTAAACAGTCGCAATGAGCAGTCGCAGTTAGCAGTGGCAGTAAGCAGTTCAAGTAAATAAAATAGTTGGCAATGGCAGTCTGCAGTTAGCTAGAACAAAAAAGCATCAAATAAACGAATAAACAATAATTTGTGAAGACAGATTTTTTAACATACCAAGCTCAAACATCTCCGTATCCGCTAGGAATGGAAATTTCCCATGCGGTAGGAAGCTATATTTACAATACCAATCAACAAAAATACCTTGACTTTGTAGCAGGCGTTTCAGCTTGTTCACTTGGTCATCAACACCCACGAGTGAACCAAGCTATTAAAGATCAGCTAGACAAATATTCACACGTGATGGTTTATGGCGAATACGCTCAAAGTCCAGCCGTAGAATATTGCAAACTTATGGCATCCCTTCTACCCGATCCCTTAGATACTACCTATTTAGTGAATTCAGGTACTGAGGCAATCGAAGGCGCATTAAAATTAGCCCGAAGAGTTACGGGGCGTAGTCAGCTGATTTCCTGCCACAACGCCTATCATGGTAATACAATGGGATCGTTGAGCGTCATGGGATTTGAAGAACGAAAACAAGTATTCAGACCGTTGATTCCTGATGTAGATTTTATTACTTTTAATAACGAAGCCGATTTAGAAAAAATCACCAACAAAACAGCTGGAATTTTACTAGAAACTATCCAAGGTGGAGCAGGTTTTATACAACCCGAGAACGATTTTTTACAAAAAGTACGTGCTCGTTGCAACGAGGTTGGTGCCTTGCTAATTTTAGATGAGATACAACCTGGATTTGGACGCACCGGAAAATTATTTGGTTTTGAACATTACAATGCAGTACCTGATATTGTTGTCATGGGCAAAGGAATGGGCGGTGGCATGCCGGTGGGTGCTTTTACTGCATCTGCCGATATGATGAAACTTTTGAGTCACAACCCTAAACTAGGTCATATAACCACTTTTGGAGGACATCCTGTCATTGCGGCAGCTTGTTTGGCTACTTTGAAAGAAATTACAGAGACAAATTTAATGGCCGAAGCGCTTGAGAAGGAAAAGCTGTTTCGCTCGCTTTTGGTACATCCTTTGATACAAGAAGTTAGAGGAAAAGGATTGATGCTGGCCGCAATGACCGCAGATCCTGAAATAACAAACGAAGTAATTTTAACCTGTCAAGACAGAGGATTGATCTTGTTTTGGTTGCTTTTTGAAGGATGTGCTATCAGAATCACGCCTCCTTTAACTATTTCTGAAGATGAAATACGTGAAGGTTGCGCCATCATTTTAGAAGTTATGGATGAAATTTACGCTAGAAACAACTTATAAAAACGTAAAAGCTTCATACTTCAAAAAGCTTTCTCTGAAGATACAAAACTACAAAGGCGTGTTAATTAAATTGTTCACAACAATTTGACAGAGCATCCGCAATACAAAACCGAATACCTAATTTTAGGTAAGTCAATTAAAAACACAAAGTATGCAATTAAGCAACGAAGAAGAAGACTATAACTTATCTCTTTCCAAATTTGAATCGATGTTGAAAACCAACAAGGTTTTCTTTTTTGACTCGGAAGAATTTGAAGAAATAATCCTGCATTATCTTGATATGGGCAAGGCTTCTTTGGCAAAAAAAGCACTCAAACTAGCCTTGGAACAACACCCTAGATCTACAGGTTTAAAGTTGGTTCAAGTGGAAATGTTGGTCTACGATGACAAACTAGAATTGGCTGAAAAATTGCTGAACGAATTGTATGCTATTGAACCCAATAACGAAGAGATTTACATCCAAAAAGCCAATATTTGTTCTAAAAGAGACCAGCACGAAAAAGCAGTTGAATTGCTTAAAATTGCTTTACAATACACCGATGATTTGGCTGATGTGTACAACTTAATTGGAATGGAATACCTTTTTATGGATAATTTTGAATTGGCAAAAACCAATTTCATCAATTGTTTAGAGGAAGACCTTGAAGATCAATCGGCGTTGTATAACGTAGTGTATTGTTTTGAGTTTTTGGACCAAAATCAAGATGCAATCGCGTTTTTAAAAAGCTATATCGACAAAAAACCATACAGCGAAATTGCTTGGCACCAATTAGGGCGCTTGCATTACAGCGAAAAAGAATACCAAGATGCCATTCGTGCCTTTGAATATGCTACGCTAATTGATGACGAATTTTTAGGTGCTTTTATGGAAAAAGCCAAAGCCTACGAACGACTCAAAAAATATGAAGAAGCCATTGAAAGTTATTCGCGTACCATCGAATTGGATGATGCTACTTCTTATGCTTTGTTGCGTTTAGGAAAATGCCACGAAAAATTAGGCAATAGTGCCTTGGCTATCAAGTTTTACAACCAAACCGTACACGAAGACCCTTTGTTAGATAAAGGTTGGATTGCCATTACTGATTTTTATGTTCGATTAAAAAATTATCAAAAAGCATTGTTTTTTGTCAATA
The DNA here is from genome assembly GCF_018069925.1 of Flavobacterium erciyesense. Lineage (GTDB taxonomy): Bacteria > Bacteroidota > Bacteroidia > Flavobacteriales > Flavobacteriaceae > Flavobacterium > Flavobacterium erciyesense. The sequence goes on from NZ_JAGPXB010000003.1 coordinate 149,280, forward strand.
AAGCTTTAGCAATAGATAATCAAAATCGCTTGTATTGGAAACGTTACGCGAGTATCAACAAGCAAATGAACTTTTTTGAAGAAGCGGAATTTGGCTATCGCAAAGCAGTTGAATTTGGAGAAACCGGCTTAGAAACCTGGCTTTTTTGGGTTGATATTTTGCAATTTTTAGGCGAATTCGAGAGTGCAGTGCAAACTTTATTACAAGCCTCTGAATACTTCCCAGAAGAAAACGAAATAGAGTACCGCTTGGCTGGAATTTATTACATGATTTCGGATGCGACTAAAGCTAAGTTTCATTTAAGCAATGGATTGCGATTGAATTTTGAAAACCATACCCTTCTTGAGGAATTATTCCCAGTGGTTTGGGCCAAAAAATCAGTGCAAAACTATATTACCAAAAACAGAAAATAAAGATGAGTGAACTGCTTCGTAAACGTTTTGGGTTATTAGGACGCAACATTAGCTATTCTTTTTCGAAAGGATATTTTACAGAAAAATTTGCCAACCAAAATTTTGAAGGTCACAGTTACGAGAATTTTGACATAGCTTCGATTGACGAATTTCCAGAAGTTATAAGCAAAAACAAAGATTTAAAAGGTTTGAATGTGACCATTCCGTACAAAGAGGCGATCATTCCTTACTTGCAAAAACTATCTAAAAAAGCAGCTCAAATTGGTGCTGTAAACACCATTAAAATTACAAAAAAAGGAAATTTAAAAGGCTACAACACAGATTATTTTGGTTTCAAAAAATCACTAGAACCCTTGTTGCAATCGCACCATAAAAGAGCATTAATTTTAGGTACAGGCGGCGCTTCAAAAGGAGTCGCATTTGCGCTAGAAGAACTCGATATTCCGTACACTTTTGTTTCTCGTGAAAGCAAGGAAAATACTATTGGTTATGAGTTGATCAATGCAACTACTTTTGACAACTACCAAATCATCATCAATGCAACTCCTGTAGGTACAAGCCCCAACACCGATGCTTGCCCTGATTTGCCTTATAATTTTTTCACGGCAAAACACATCGCCTACGATTTAATATACAATCCAGCCGAAACGCTTTTCTTAAAAAAAGCAGCGGCGCAAGGCGCACAAACCAAAAACGGTTTAGACATGCTGATTTTTCAGGCTGAAAAAGCATGGAAGATTTGGAATAGGTAAAACATAACTCTTAGCTTTAAAACTCCCATTAACGATTTTGTTAATGGGAGTTTTTTACTTTTGAAAAGTATGAAAACAAAACCCCTAGCCCAAATGAAAGCGACATCTCGCGATTTTAAAAACAAAGCCCTTTCAGCCGTAGTTTTAAAATTGAGATTATAAAAGACAGCTTACCATCAAAGATTCAGCGGAGCTAAATTGCTCCTAATGAAAATTCTCTTTTGCACTCTGATTAAGAAAGTACGTTGTATATTTTGTATTTTCGAACGGCTTTACTACCTTTCGACTTGATTATAAACCACAACTTATACATTGAACCAATGTTAGAAGAACAGAACGATAACCTGTTGCGTACGGAAAACGACACAGATGGAAACACCGCACAGCACGAAGCAACTGAACCAACTGTTGCTACTACTGAACAGCAAACTGATACGCACGCACAAGCCGTAGAAGCTATTGCGGCTACTAATGCCGCAGAAAGTGAAGAGGCTACGCCTACTGAGGAATTGCAAATTCCGATGCAAGATTATGAAGCTTTACCACTAGAAGATTTGGTTGCCGCACTCAAAGATTTTGTGAGTAAAGACCAACCTTTGGCCTACAAAGAACACATTGAGGAGATTAAAAAAGCATTTTTGGCTAAATACAATCACTTGATTGAAGAAAAAAGAACTGCTTTTTTGGCTGAAAATCAAGACCCGACTGAGGATTTTGAATACCACTCGCCACTGAAAGCACAGTTTGACAGCTATTTTTCAAAATACAGAGAACTAAAAAACAATCACTTTAAAAGTGTACAAAATAATTTAAAAGCGAATTTAGAAGAACGTTTGGCTATTGTTGAAGCGCTAAAAGAGCTTATTGATCCACAGGCGAACATTAAGGATATCCTGAAACCCTTTAATGAATTGCGTGAGCGTTGGAAAAATGCGGGTCCGATTCCTAAAGACAAATACAACCACGTTTGGAACAACTACCATTTTCATGTTGAGAATTTTTACGATTATTTGCACCTAGACAGAGAAGCGCGCGACCTTGATTTTAAACATAATTTAGAGCAAAAACAAAAAATTGTAGCGCGCGTTGAAGCCTTGGTTCATGAAGAAGATGTTGCTAAAGCTTTTAGAGAATTACAAGATTTGCACCGCATTTGGAAAGAAGATATTGGTCCTGTTTCACGCGAGCACAGAGAAAGTATTTGGAATCGTTTTAGTGAACTCACTAAGCAAATGCACGATAAAAGAGAACTTTTATTTGAAAACCAACGTGCAGTTGAAAATGATAATTTGAAACGCAAAGAGGAAATTATTGCGCAAATTGAAGTTTTGGCTACTGAAAAAGTAGAGGCTCACACGCAATGGTTGGCGCAAATTGCAAAAGTAGAAGCTTTGAGAAACGCCTTTTTTGAGGCTGGAAAAGTTCCTGCTGAAGTAAACGAAGCTACTTGGAACCGTTTTAAAACAGCCGTTCGTAACTTCAATACTTTTAAAAACTCGTTTTACAAAGACATCAAAAAAGACCAAAACGACAATTTGAATAAAAAGTTGGCATTGGTTGCCAAAGCACAAGAGCTTCAAGAGAGTACTGACTTTGCTGCTACAACACCTATCATGAAGCAAATTCAAGAAGAATGGAAAACTATTGGTCATGTACCTAGAAAACATTCTGAGAAAATTTGGAAAGATTTTAGAGCGGCTTGCAACCACTATTTTGATCAATTGAAAGCACACCAAAACGACGAAAATAACGAAGAAGTTGTTGCTTTTGAAAATAAGAAAAATTATTTAGAGGGATTGCGCACTTTTGAATTATCAGGAGAGCACAAATCCGATTTAGATGCCATTAAATTGCATATTGAAACTTGGAAAAACTTTGGTAAAGTACCGTTCCCAAGAAGACATATTGAAGGTAAATTCAATAAAATTTTAGATGCTCTTTTTGAAAAATTAAGTTTGAGTAAAAAAGATACTGATATGATGCGTTTTGCTAACAGAATGGATCAATTATCAGAAAGTAATGATAGCCGTAAACTGGATAGTGAGAAGATTTTTATCATGCGTAAAATAGAAGAAGTTCAAAATGAAATTTTTCAATTGGAAAACAACATTCAGTTTTTTACCAATACTAAAAATGCCAAAAAAGAAAATTCTATTGTATTAGAGGTTCGTAAAAACATCGCTATACACAAAGAAGGTCTTGAAGTTTGGAAAGAAAAACTAAAACAATTAAAAAGTATTACCATAGAGTAAGTTCTATTTGAAGAATTATTTAAAAAGGTTGTCTGTACTAGACAGCCTTTTTTTTATAGCTAGTAAAAACAGCTTACATGACAATTATCATTTTAATAATTGTGGAGTCACTATACTTTTGAGATCAATAAAACGATTTCAAAATGCAAAATTCCTTACTTCAAAAATATAATGTTCCCGGCCCTAGATATACGAGCTACCCTACTGTTCCGTATTGGGATGAGTCTCTTTTTAATGAGCAAATTTGGACCCAAACAGTAAAGCAATCCTTTGCAGAGAGCAATGACACCGAAGGGATTAGTCTATACGTTCACTTGCCCTTTTGCGAAAGTTTATGTACTTTTTGTGGCTGTAACAAACGCATTACTAAAAATCATGATGTAGAACATCCATACATTGAAGCTTTGTTGCGTGAGTGGCGCTTGTATTGTAAAATTCTTGGCAAAAAACCGACTGTCAAAGAGATACACTTAGGAGGTGGTACGCCTACTTTTTTTTCTACCAAAAATTTAGAAGATTTAATTAATGGTATTTTTTCGCAAGCCAATAAAGCAATCGACTATGAATTTAGTTTTGAAGGACATCCAAACAATACCAGCTACGCCCATTTGCAAAAGCTATATGATTTGGGTTTTCGAAGAGTGAGTTTTGGAGTTCAGGATTACTCTCCAAAAGTTCAAAAGGCAATACATCGTATACAGCCATTTCATCATGTAGCCAAAGTGACGCTTTGGGCTCGTGAAATTGGGTACACATCCATAGGTCATGACATTATTTTTGGTTTGCCGTTTCAAGAGTTAGAAGATGTGATTGATACGATTGAAAAAACAAATTCATTACAGCCCGACCGATTGGCTTTTTACAGTTATGCGCACGTTCCTTGGATAAAAGGCAATGGACAACGCGGTTTTAAAGACGAAGATATTCCGAAAGACCATAAAAAGAGAATGCTTTATGAAACTGGTAAAAAATTGTTGCACAAAAATGGTTATCATGAAATTGGCATGGATCATTTTGCATTAAAAACAGATGCCCTACACCAAGCTTTCCAAAATGGTAGCTTACATCGCAATTTCATGGGATATAGCGCTTCAAAAACACGATTGATGATTGGTTTAGGCGTTTCGTCAATAAGTGATAGTTGGTACGGTTTTGCACAAAATGTAAAAAACTTAGAGGATTACTACCAGCTTTTAGAATGGAATAAATTGCCTATTTTGAGAGGTCATGCGTTAACAAAAGAAGACCTCATCATCCGTCAACACATCTTAAATTTGATGTGTCAATTTGAAACATCTTGGAGCGAAACCAACCTATATTTTGATGAATTACCTGAAATACTCTTTCAATTACAAGAAATGGAACAAGACGGATTGTTGCAAATAAAAAATAATGGTATCACAGTTACAGAAAAAGGGAAGCCTTATGTTCGTAATGTTTGTATGGCATTTGATTTGCGATTAAAACGAAAAGCTCCTGAAACCGAATTGTTTTCGATGACAATATAAGGTTGCCGTTTTTACTAAATACAAGAAAGCACGCTGTAGTAAGCGTGCTTTTTTATGAAAAATAAAACTCAACTAATGACAATTGGGGCTAGCTTGTATAAATAAACTTGTAGTTGACGGAGAAAGATAGGGAATACCCAAGCCAAGACCTCGCAAAACAAATAAGCAAGCAATAGCGACCACCACATAAGGAACAGCTTTTTGAATTCGGTTTCGAATAGCAGTTGTTAAAAACACATTTACATACAGCACGCAACTCATGAGTGGCATCGTTCCGAGGCCGAATAGTAGCATATACAGCACTCCCAAACTGGCACTCTGCATGGCAATGGCTCCAAATAAAGCAACATAAACCATTCCGCAAGGCAAAAAACCATTAAGCAAACCAATGGTAAAAAATGAACGGTAACTTTTGTTTTTGAATTGGCTCCCAAGAGCGGTCTTAATTTTAGCAATTATTTTAAAAACCGGTTTTGAAAAATTGTACTTCGCCAACAATTTTTCTGGAATGAGTACTAGCGCTATCATTGACAAACCAATGAATAAGGACAAATTTTGCTGAAAACCAGCCATGAAAAATCCTTTGCCAAGTAGGCCAAAAACAAGTCCGATTGAAGCATAGGCTGTCAACCTTCCCAAATTATAGATTAGAATCTGAATTGTTTTTTTAGCAGAATTGCTTCGATCAACAGGCAACATTAATGCTATTGGTCCACACATCCCTATACAATGAAAACTACTGATTATACCAAAAAGAAAGGCAGTGTAAAGCATTTTGAGAGTATAATATCATGAAGTCAAAAGTCTAAAAGCCATTTAATAACTTCCTACTTTTGACTTTAGGACTAATTGAAATAAATTGTTTCTTTTGACAAATAAGATTTTCCTTTGTATTGCCATTCCATATTAATGTCCCACCGACCGCCTGCCAAACTTTTTTTAGGTATGAGCAAAGTAGTGGCATTAGATAGTGAAATTGGAACTTCAAAATCTAATTTTTTGTTAGACGGTCTGTACAGGGACACTTTTCCAGTTACATCTTTGGCAATAAAATCTTCAGGAAAAACAATTTCTATTCCGCTTGAAACCGTGTTAATAATCGGTTTTTGAGCCAAGTTGGTTGCGTTTTCTATGCGAGTCATTTCTTCGCCAAAATGTGCATCATGTTTATAATACTCTTCAACAACTAATTCATTGTCATACTTTGACTCAGATTGTACTGTAAAAACAAAATACAAAATAAATGTCATAAATAACCCAAAAGCAATTACGACTCCCGTTCCCCAACCAATACCCTTGAACTTTAACGAAGAAACCTGCGCTGCGCCATTGCTTTCCTTTCCTATTTGATTTTCCATATTGCTTTTATTTTTAGTCTTTTTTAAAAATTTTTGCATCAAAATCGAATCAATCAAAACTACGTGGACTTAAAAAATTAGTGTTCGTAGTTTGAATTTTTTCATTTCCGTTATAAACCTCAATTTTTAATTTGGTTTTATCGCTTTCTAATAGATATTGATTGATTTCAATAAACAAAGTACCGCTACTTATGCCTTGTTTAGGCACTTGTAACTCTTGATTACCAACCACTTTTAAGGTACCTTTAATATCTTTTAATTGAAAACGAATAGCCTTAAAATCAGAATTGGTTTTATTGATAATTTTAAAAGTGTAAACATTACTAATACGATCTCCTTTATGCTGAAATAATTGGCCTGGTAGCCTAAAAATTGTTGCCTCAACATCAGAACGTAAAAATAATAATCCTACTAAAACACCAATTAACAGCAACAGAACGGCTGAATACGCTTTCATTCTAGGGGAAAACTGAAAGGCTACTTTTTTCTCGATTTCATCTTCTGATGCGTATCTAATTAACCCTTTCGGCAAGCCTACTTGCTCCATCATGGTATCGCACTCATCAATACAAGCAGTACAATTAATACACTCTAATTGTGTTCCGTTACGAATGTCGATTCCTGTTGGGCAAACATTGACACATTGCTTACAATCAATACAATCGCCCTTTCCTGTTGCAGCTCTGTTCTCTAGTTTATTGAATTTGGCTCGACCAGACTCTTTTTCACCCCGAACAAAATCATAGGCTACATTTATCGATTTGTTATCCAATAAAACACCTTGTAATCTTCCGTAAGGACAAGCAATAATGCAGACTTGCTCTCGGAACCAGGTAAAAACAAAATAAAAAACTCCTGTAAAAATCAGCAGCGAAACCAAGGTGCTCAAATGACTTTTGGGTCCTTCTTTCATCATCAAAAATAAACTATCGCTACTAATGAGATAGGCTAAAAAAACATTAGCAATAAAGAATGAGATTATCAAAAACAAGAACCATTTGACTCCTTTTTTTCTAACTTTCTCAGCGTTCCATGCTTGTTTATTGAGCTTGATTTGCGCCCCACGATCACCCTCAATCCAATATTCAATTCTGCGAAAAACCATTTCTAAAAAAATGGTTTGCGGACAAACCCAACCGCAAAATAGACGACCAAAAATTACTGTGAATAAGATGACGAAAACTACTCCAATAATCATAAAAAGAACAAAGAGGTAAAAATCCTGAGGCCAAAATGGAAACCCAAAAATATTAAATCGTCGTTCTAAAATATTGAACATCATGAATTGATTGCCATTGACTTTTACAAACGGATTAACTACAAGAACGAGGAGCAAAAAATAACTCACCCATTTTCGATAAGTATACAACTTGCCAGAGGGCTTTTTGGGAAAAATAAATTTCCTTTTACCCTCTGAATCAATGGTCCCAATGGAATCTCTAAAAGTTTCGTCTTGTATTTTTGACATTTTTCACTAGATAACAACACATTATGGTACAATTTTTAAAGCTATAAACTTATTGCCATCATGTGCAGATTGCATTTATTTTGTTGTTGTTTCGGCTTTTTCATCTACCCAAACTTCACCCTCCGCCGCTTTGGCATCAGGAGGATTAGATCCTTGCAATGACAGTATGTAACTGGCTACTTTCTGCATTTCTTTTGGCTTCAAAGTACCTTTCCAAGAAATCATGCCTTTTCCGTCACGACCACCGTTGACCAAAGTGTGAAAAATATTTTTTATACCACCACCTAAAATCCAACGATCATCTGTTAAATTGGGACCTATTTGCCCGCCGGCATCCGCTCTATGACATGCGGCGCAATTGGTACTAAAAATTTCTTTTCCGATGGCTAAATCTGCTGGATCGGTTAGTAAAGTCACTGATTTTTCGTCCATTAAATCTGGAGCTGTTTTCATGTATTCGGCAATTTCTATTTTAGCTTGAGCAACTTCTTTTTTGAGCTCCATCTCCTGATTATCTGCCCCAAAAACCTCGTATCTAAGCATATAAACTACTCCAAAAACAATACACAAATAAAACAAGTACACCCACCACGGCGGCAAATTATTATCTAACTCTTTGATCCCATCGTAATCATGATCCAATAACAATTGCTCTTGACTGGCCTTGTCATGGTTGTTGGTTAGTTTAGCGACAAGGTTTTTGTACCATTGCTTTTCTGTCAAACTGCTATTTTGAGCTTGATTTACCTTTATTTTTTCTTCTTCAGAAAGTATTTGGTATGTAATGTTATCTACTGCCTGAAACATTAATTCTACCGCCACTAAAAGGAATAGAAAAATGACCAAAAAAAGTGAAAGCATCGGGAATTTGACAAAAGCTGGTCGGTCTCCGGAATCTATCAAATATTCCATTGCTATCATTACAGCAAAGAAAACAACAGGTATTCTAACGTATACAGGAATTATTTTTTTCATGTTTTACATTTTAAAAAATCACATTTATTATTTGTTTTTCAAAGGAATCTGACTCAATTCTGCTATTTTTTCTTTTTTATAAGAGAAAACCCAAAACCCAAGGACAACAAAAAAGATGAAAAAAATTAATAATGATAATATTGGATAAATAGCGACTCCGTCTATTGTTTCCATGTTGTGTTTTATTTGTTCAAACATAATGTATCTTATTTAGTACCGTCTTTAACTTTGATATCTGTTCCTAACCTTTGCATGTAAGCAATTAAAGCAATGATTTCTCTTTGGTTCATAGGAACAAATTTTTCTCCTCTTGCTTTAGCTTTCTTTTGGCTCTCTTCGTAACTTTTTACAAAATCAGGATCATTTTTTAAATTCTCCTCAATGGCAATAGCTTGTTTTCGTAAATCGTCAAGGCCGCTGGCAATTTGGGCTTGAGTGTATGGCACTCCCAAAGTTTGCATGACTTGCATTTTCTTTTGCGTTAAAGAAATATCCATTGGTTTATTATCAAATAACCATTTGTATCCTGGCATAATAGAACCTGCTGAAATACTTTGTGGATTCCAGAAATGATTAAAATGCCAATTGTCATTGTACTTCTCGCCTACTCGTAATAAATCAGGTCCTGTACGTTTTGATCCCCATAAAAATGGATGGTCGTATACAAATTCGCCTGCTTTAGATTGTGGCCCGTAGCGCTCTACTTCGCTACGAAAAGGTCGAACAGACTGTGAGTGACAACCCACGCAACCTTCACGTATATACAAATCGCGTCCCTCTAACTCCAATGGTGTGTAAGGTTTGACACTAGCAATAGTAGGAATATTAGAATCAACCATTATGGTAGGAACAATTTGAATAACTCCTCCAATTAAAATGGCTATCGTTGCTAAAATGGTCAACTGTATTGGTTTGCGCTCTAACCAAGGATGAAATTTTTCACCTTTAACTCTACCCGCACTGATTTTGATTAATTCAGGTGCTTCGGCCAATTCATCTTCAATTTTAGCACTGCAACGCACGGTTTGAATGATGTTGTATACCAAAATTACCATTCCCGCTAAATACATGGTACCACCAATAGCTCTCATCCAATACATTGGAATAATTTGAGTAACCGTTTCAAGGAAATTACCGTAGGTTAAAGTACCGTCAGGATTAAACTGTTTCCACATCGACGCTTGCAAAAAGCCGGCAACATACATCGGAATTGAATATAAAATAATACCAAGTGTACCTATCCAGAAATGAATGTTAGCCAATTTAACTGAGTACAACTTTGATTTTGTCATTCGAGGAATCAACCAATAAATCATACCAAAAGCCATAAACCCGTTCCAAGCTAACGCTCCTACGTGTACGTGAGCAATAATCCAATCGGTGTAGTGCGCAATAGCATTCACGTTTTTTAAAGACAACATCGGACCTTCAAAAGTTGCCATTCCGTAACCTGTAATCGCTACCACAAAAAACTTCAAAACTGGCTCCACACGCACCTTATCCCAAACACCACGCAGGGTTAAAAGTCCGTTGATCATTCCGCCCCAAGATGGCGCAATTAACATGATAGAAAAAGCTACTCCTAGATTTTGCGCCCAGTTTGGCAAAGCCGAATACAATAAATGGTGTGGTCCTGCCCAGATATAAATAAAAATCAATGACCAAAAATGCACAATAGACAACCTGTATGAGTAAACCGGTCTGTTAGCCGCTTTAGGAATAAAATAATACATCAAACCTAAAAATGGAGTAGTCAAGAAAAAAGCAACCGCATTATGACCGTACCACCATTGCACCAATGCATCTTGAACACCTGCATAGACAGAATAACTTTTTAGCCCAGAAACTGGCAATGATAAACTATTAAAAATGTGCAAAACGGCAACTGTTACAAATGTTGCTAGATAAAACCAAATGGCAACATACAAATGGCGCTCTCTACGTTTTAAAATAGTTCCAATCATGTTGATTCCAAATACAACCCAAATTAATGCAATTGCAATGTCAATTGGCCACTCTAACTCCGCGTACTCTTTTGACGAACTATAGCCTAATGGTAGCGAAATTGCAGCAGCTACAATAATCAATTGCCAACCCCAAAAATTAAGGTTACTCAAAAAATCGCTGAACATTCGCGCCTTCAACAATCGCTGCAAAGAATAATAAATTCCGGCAAACATGGCATTTCCTATAAAGGCAAAAATGACCGCATTGGTATGTAAAGGTCTCAATCTACCAAAACTCAGCCACGGTATTCCATCTGTTATATTTGGAAAGAGGAACATAAAAGCCAGTGCAAGCCCGACTACCATTCCCACTACTCCAAACACAATGGTAGCGTAAATGAATTTTTTTACAATTTTGTTATCATAATAAAACTGCTGCATTTCCATATAAATAGTTAATTTTAAGGTTGTTTATTGTTTTAATTTTTTGCAAAAGCATTAAAGAATCATTTTTTTGATTTGTTCTTTTTAGCTCCTGAATTGATAAGCTCATCATCAAAAAGCATTCTGACTGATGGCGTATAATCATCATCATATTGTCCGGTTTTTACCGCACATACAAATGCAATAAAAAAACCAATGGCAACGATGATGCTTATTGTGATTAATAAATAGATGACGCTCATACCTTATATTTGTGTTAACAAAGTTACTTTTAGGGTTCGTAGTAAAGTATGACATTTGTCATGCTAACTACTTTTTATTGTGTTATCAAAACCGTTTTTCAAACCCGTTTTCAATTGTTTTTTTTACCTGCGTAATAATTACTCATAATGGTGACAAAACTTACAATAGTTATAGTACTTAAAGGCATTATTATAGCTGCTACAAGTGGCAATAAATTACCCGTTATTGCAAACAACAAGCCCACAACATTGTATAATAGCGAAAGCACGAAACTCATTTTAATGGTTCTCATTGCATTATGAGATAAGGTCAAGAAATAGCTTAATTTATCGAATTCACTTGCGTCTAAAATTGCGTCACATGCTGGTGAAAAAACATTGACATTTTCAGAAATTGAGATTCCAACATTACTTTGTGCCAGTGCGCCTGCATCATTTAAACCATCGCCTACCATCATGACGTTTTTGCCTTGCTCTTGTAATGTTTTAATATATTCTAATTTTTCCTCTGGTTTTTGATTGAAAAATAATTCCGTGCCTTTCGGCAAAAGTTGCTCAAGATTCGCTCGTTCGCCATCATTATCACCAGATAAAACTTGAAGCTGATACTGCTTACTCAAATTTTTAAAAAGTACCGCAAGTCCGTCCCGATATTGCGTATGAAAAAGAAATTTACCCAGATAAACATCATTAATCTTAACATGAACCGAGGTTTGTTGCTTGCTTTCCTCGGGGGCTTTATCTACAAAAGAAGCAGAACCAATTTCGATTTTATTACCAAAAACAATAGCTCGAATACCTTTTCCTGTAATTTCTTCAAAAGCATCTATTCCTACCTCATTTGTAAAATCTGCTCCTGTATTTTTTATAACAGTGAGAGATAGATTATCATACAACATGCGGCTTAGCGGATGATTAGAGGCTCGAAGCACCATTTTTATTAGAACTAAATTTTCATCTGTAAGCGAAGTTCCTTCAAAAGAAATAGAAGATTTTTTATTGGTGGTAATCGTTCCCGTTTTATCAAACACGATGGTATCTACCTTGGCTAATTGCTCAATTACCAAAGCATTTTTTAGATAAAATTTTTGTTTGCCCAATATGCGCAAAATGTTTCCAAAAGTAAACGGCGCTGTCAATGCTAAGGCACATGGGCATGCCACAATCAATACAGCCGTAAAAACATTAAAAGCGGTAGTTGTATCAATAAAAATCCAATAACCAAAGCCTGCAAAAGCAATCAACAACAAAATTGGTGTAAAATAGCGACTGATGCTATCTGTAATTGTCTTGTGATTTTGTGTTACCTCTTTTTGAAAGATAGCGTTACTCCAAAGCTGGGTTAAATAACTTTGTGAAACAGATTTTAAAACTTCCATTTCAATAGGCTTTCCTAATTGCTTACCACCTGCAAATAGTTTATCGCCAGATTGTTTGCTGATAGGAACTGCCTCGCCTGTTACAAAACTATAATCAATTTCGGCTTTACCTGAAATTAAAACGCCATCAACCGGAATAAGTTCTTGGTTCCTAATAAGCACTCGATCTCCTTTTTGCAACTCATAAATAGCAATACTTTCTTCAGAGGAATCAGGATTAATTTTAGTAATTGCAATTGGAAAATACGACTTAAAATCTCTTTCAAAACTTAAAAAACTATAGGTTTTAATTTGGAACATTTTCCCCAATAACATAAAAAAAATCAAACCAGTAAGACTATCAAAAAAGCCCGAACCATAATCCATAATGATATCAACAGCGCTTCGAATAAACATAACCACAATTCCCAAAGCAATTGGAATATCAATATTGAGCATTTTGGATGTAATGCTTTTGTAAGCAGACACGTAATATCCGCTTGCCGAATAGAAAAAACTAGGGAGCGATAAAGCAAATATCAACCATCTAAAAAAACCTCGGTATTGGTCTAGCCAATATTCTTTCACCTCAAAATATTCAGGAAAAGAAAGTAACATGACGTTCCCGAAACAAAAGAAAGCGACACCTAATTTATAAGTTAAACTCCGATCTATTGTTGTTTTTCCTGTTTCATAATTTTCTAGACTGATGTGCGGCTCATAACCAATTGAACTTAATAAGTTAACAATCGATTTGATAGAAACTACCTCTGGATTAAAGGTAATTCGAACTTTTTTCTCAGGAAAATTAACCTGCGAAGTACTTATTCCTTTTTCAAGACGCTGTAGATTTTCCAGAATCCAAATACACGAACTACAATGAATATGAGGAATGTTAAGTGAAATAATTGCAGTTGAACTCTCTTGGAATTCCAATAGTTTAGAAGCAATACTTTCATTGTCTAAAAAATCATATTTATCAATATTATTTTGGGGTGTTGCTCCAGGGGATTTTTCAAAATCATAATAGAAAGTCAAATCATTTGTACTAAAAATTTCGTACACAGTTTTGCAACCTGCACAGCAGAAACTTTTAGAATCGAAAACAATTTCATCAGCCTTTACAATATCTAAACCACAATGGAAACAGTTTTGTGTGTCCATAACTTTGCTCTTTTACCTGTGGCAAAGAACTTAAACAATTGTTAACCAAAATATGATATTTATCATGCGAAAGCACTAAATTTGCGATAGAATTGTAATTAAAAAACAACCGTTATGAGCAAATGTGAGCAATGTATTGTACGAGAATTCAGTTCTTTAAAAGCACTTACAAAAGACGAATTACTAAAACTTTCAGACTGCAAAACATCCTACACTTTAAAAAAAGGAGCCGTTATATTTGAAGAAGGCGAAAATGTAAATGGTATTTATTGTATTAAGGATGGTGTTTGTAAACTCACAAAACTAAGTGCAAATGGTAAGGATCATATTGTCAAATTAGTTACAAAAGGAGAATTATTGGGTCAACGCTCTATGATTAGCGATGAGCCTGTAAACCTTAGCGCCGTAGCTTTAAATGACATGCAGGTTTGCTTTATTCCTAAAGCAGAAGTTATGGGGTATTTTGACAAAAATAATAATTTCTCTATGAATGTCATGAAAACCATGTGCGGAGACTTGAAAGAAGCTGATGTACAGACGGTAAATTTGGCACAAAAAACAGTAAAAGAACGATTAGCCGCCACCTTACTTTATTTGTATCAATCTTTTGGTGAAAACGACGACAAATCCTTGAAAATTCAACTTTCAAGAGAAGAATTGGCAAGTATGATTGGTACGGCCACCGAAAGTTGTATTCGTTTACTATCTGATTTTAACAAACAAGAATTAATTGCCCTTGATGGAAAAAAAATAATTTTAAAGGATATTTCTTCACTCAAAAAAATAGCTAACTAATTTTTGAAACGTTAGCAAAAACTAGAATTTAATGGCATTTGCAAAAGCAATTACGATTATTTTCGCAGTAAATCCAATTGCCTAACCAAACATTTTTTTTTGTAAGGTGCCAATAATTGATTACTTGAGTTGTAGCACTCAGCTGTACTTAATCCTTCTCAGTCAAGTAAAACACTATTGTTCTTTTTTATTCATCACTAAATAGTACACCGGAATCCCTAAAGCCACGATGCACAAGCCCAAACCAGTATTGAAGGTATCGTAAATCAATAAAGTGATACAAATTGCAACCGTTACTACAATATAAAGTGCAGGAACTATAGGATAGCCAAATGCTTTGTAAGGTCTATCGGCATTAGGTTCCTTTTTGCGTAGAATAAAAACTCCCAAAATAGTAAGAATATAAAACAACAAGGACGCAAAAGTGGCATAGGTCAATAAATCACCAAACTTACCCGAGATACATAAAACGCATGCCCAAATACATTGTACCCACAAGGCTTTTGCAGGAACTTGATTTTTATTTAACTCCGTAGCTTGTTTAAAAAACAAACCATCTTTGGCCATAGCAAAAAACAAACGACCACCCGAAAGAATCAAGCCACTATTACAACCAAAAGTAGATACCATAATCAAAGCTGCCATTACAAAAACACTCACATCACCCATGATCATACTTGCAGCTGCCGCTCCCACTCTATCGTTGCTGGCAAACATAATTCCGCTAGCAGCAATATCAGTAGCTGCAGGCGTTCCTTGCAAAGGTAATAATGCCAAATAAGCCACATTGGCTAAAACGTAAACCACGGTAACGATTAAAGTTCCCAAAAACAAACTACGTGGAATATTCTTTTTAGGATCTTTGATTTCAGCGGCAATAAAAGTCACATTATTCCAAGCATCACTAGAAAACAAAGAGTTGATTATTGTTGCACCAGCTGCTCCCAAAAGCGCCATCCCGGCAAGTTTTGTTACAGTGACCGAACCGTCAGGCTGTACCACAGTTTTACTTGCATCCCACATGTTTTGGAAATTATCCGCCAAAACGTTGGTTTGCAAACCGACGTATAACCCTAAAATAATCAATGCAAAAAGCGCAATCAATTTAGCCGATGTAAAAATGAGTTGCACGGTTTTTCCGCTTTCAACTCCTTTGGTGTTGATGTATGTTAGTAAAACAATACTAAAAATGGCCAATAATTTTTGGTACGAAAAAACAAAAGTTTCGCCAACTGTAAATAAAGTTTGATCTAAAACTGGAAAAAAAATAGCAGCATAGTTTGCAAAAGTTACTGCTATCGCTGCAATAACTCCAGTTTGAATTACCGTAAAAACGGTCCATCCGTAAAGAAAAGAAACCAATCTACCGTAAGCGCGCTGTATGTACACAAATTGCCCACCGGCTTTTGGCATCATACCTGCCAGTTCCCCGTAGCTCAATGCGGCAGCCACAGTAATGATTCCGGTTATGATCCAAATGACTAACAACCAAGCGGCTGAACCAATATCTCTGGCCATCGCTGATGTTACAATAAAAATTCCAGAACCAATCATGGAACCTGCAACTAAACTCGTGGCATCAATTAATCCTAATGATCTTTTTAACTCGGTTTTATCTTCTGACATTGGTAATTTTTTTATAAATCTAAAACTAAACTTTAATCCTAAATACTGATTACTGAATTCTGTTCACTGAAAATTACAACTTTTTCGCTTCTTCCCAAAAAACATCCATTTCTGCTAATGTCATATCCATGAGAGGTTTTCCCATTTCACCAGCTTTACTCTCCAAGTACTGAAAACGTTTGATGAATTTTTTATTGGTTCTTTCTAATGCATCCTCGGGATTTACTTTCAAGAAACGAGCGTAATTGATCATAGAAAACAAGACATCGCCAAACTCCGCTTCTATTTTATCTTGATCGCCAGCAGCAACCTCAACTTGTAATTCTTGTAATTCCTCTTGTACTTTGTCCCAAACTTGTTGTGGTTCTTCCCAATCAAATCCAACGCCTTTCACTTTGTCTTGAATTCGGCTTGCTTTCACTAAGGCTGGTAAACTTTTTGGGACTCCTTCTAAAACTGATTTCTTGCCCTCTTTAAGTTTCAGTTTCTCCCAATTTTGTTTTACTTCTTCTTCATCTGCAACAACCACATCGCTGTAAATATGTGGATGACGGTGAATTAATTTCTCTGAAATTTCATTACACACATCAGCAATGTCAAAATCATTAGTCTCACTTCCTATTTTGGCGTAAAAAACCAAATGCAACAACAAGTCGCCCAACTCCTTTTTCACCTCGATCAAATCATTATCTAAAATGGCGTCGCCCAACTCATAAGTTTCCTCAATGGTAAGGTGACGTAAGCTTTGCATGGTTTGTTTTTTATCCCAAGGACATTTTTCACGCAAATCGTCCATGATGTCCAATAATCGTTCGAAAGCTTTAAGTTGGTTTGCTCTAGAGTTCATCTGCATTGTTTTTTAGTAAAAATAAAAAAATCCTGTTCAGAAAAAACTGAAACAGGATTAATTTGTTATTTAGTTATGCGCTATTCTTTTTTAGCTTTTGCTTTTTTAGCAGGTGCTTTTTCTTCGGTTCCTTCCGTTACTTCAGCTTCTGGAGTCGCTTCTACTGTAGCAGGACTTACCAATAAATCTTTTGCTTGTAAAATACCGTACCAGTTTAAAATTTTCTTGATATCTGATGGGTACACGCGCTCTTCATCGTAATTTGGCAAAATTTCTTTAAAGTAAGCTGCTAATTTAGCGTTGTCTTCTTTGTGTGATAATGCTGGACCGTAATTTTCTTTATCAGCAATAGTTTGCATGATTTCGGCCAACGGTTTTTCACCTTCGTACGTATAAATTGAAATTTCAGAAAGCAAACTTACATTGCTTTTTAAATTTACTGTAATTTTTTTTCCATCAGCCAATGATTCAGCTACGAATCCAGTTCTGGTTTGTACTCTCAAAATGTATAAACCTGGTTTCCCAGAAATAGCTAATATTTTTTCTAAATTCATGTTGGTGTAATTAATATTAAGAATTTGATTTATTTATTGCTGCGTGTGGACCAAAAATCATTCCACTTGTCGCGTTTGGAATTTATCTTCCTTTTTTACCAAAAAATTTCATTCGGTATTCTTGGAAAGTCTTTCCTTCAAGGATATTTTTTAATTTCTTTTGAATCAATCTTTTTTTCAACGAAGATATTTTATCGGTAAATAAAATTCCTTCAATATGGTCGTATTCGTGTTGAATTACGCGAGCGATGAGTCCGTCAAAAACTTCTGTTTTCACCACAAAATCCTCTTCACAATATTCTAAAGTGATAGTAGGATTACGATATACATCTTCACGAACGTCAGGAATACTCAAACAACCTTCGTTAAAAACCCACTCTTCGCCCTCTTCTTTAATCATTTTGGCGTTGATGAACGTTCTTTTGAAACCATTCAATTTTTGTTGTTCGGTAGCCGCTAAATCGTCGTCATCACTAAAAGGAGTAGTATCGATTACGAATAATCGCAAAGCCAAACCTACCTGAGGAGCCGCCAAGCCCACACCATGCGCATTATACATGGTCTCGTACATGTTCGCGATAGTTTCTTTTAAATTAGGATGCTCAGGTGTAATTACCTCGCCTACTTTTCTTAAAACGGGATCACCGTATCCTATAATTGGTAAAATCATGGTGTTGAATTATTAATGAAAAACCGAAGCGAAGGCAGCATTGCCTCTTGAATCGGAGTGCAAAAATAGTAAAAAATTAGACATTGAATAATACGTCCTGCATTATTCGTTACAATTGGATCAATTAAATAAAAGGAACCCGCATTTTTTTGTATCCCAACTCGAAAACGTATCTTTGTAACAAGACCATTTTATGCTACAATCCATTTCAAAAGTTACCAATACTACCTATTTTACCAGCGCCGTAAAAGTGACCTTGGCTGCGGTATTCCCGGTACTTATTTTGTCCTACTTTGATCATTTTCAATGGGGATTTACGATGGCTTTGGGAGCAATTTTTGTTTATCCAACTGATATTCCATCCAGTACGGCACACAAGATAAAGGGAATGCTTTTTACAGCATTATTAGTTAGTACTTTGACGGCATTTGTGCATTTATTGATGCCTTATCCGTTTGTGTTTTACCCCTTGATGATCGTATTGCTGTTTTTCATTTCCATGCTTTCAGTATATGGACAGCGAGCCAGTATGGTATCGTTTACAGCACTTATCGCTATTTCTTTGGCTTTCGCTAATTTAAGTACGGGAATTGAAATAGTAATTCACGCGGCATTTGTTTTAGCTGGAGGATTACTTTATTTGATGCTTTCGCTACTATTTCACTATATCAAACCCAATCGATATGTAGCGTTAGAAATAGCAGCTTGTATTAAACTTACTGCCAAATACTTGAAATTAAGAGGTGATTTATGGAGTATTAATGCAGACAGAAAATCAATTATCGAGCAACAATTGCAATTGCAAATGGAACTCAACGTAACGCAACAAAATTTAAGAGAAGTTTTAATTGGAAGTCAAACTGCCTCTGGCTCCTCTGAACAAAACAGAAAAATGTTGCTAGTGTTCATTTCTTTGGTCGAAATTCAAGAGTTGGCTCTTTCTACAGCATTTGATCATGATACCTTGCATAAAAAATTTGACGATCATCCGTACGTATTGCGAACGTACCAAAATTTAGCCTACAACTTGGCTTCGAGTCTCAAAAAAGTATCCAAAAACATCAAAAAAAGTAGCTCTAAGGACAACTCCAATACTTTATTAAATGATTTGAATGCGTTACAAACGGCTATCACCAAATATCAAAATGAGTTAGGAGGTTCGGCTTCCGCCGAAGGTGTTTTAATGCTAACAACAATGTTGCATTATGCTGAAAAACAAGTTGAAAAAATCAAAATTGTAACTCGCGCTTTTTCTAACTCCTTCAACAATACCGATTGGAAAGGAATTGATAAAGATTTAGAAATATTTTTAACTCCTGAATATTATCCTTGGCGGACATTAGCTCAAAATTTCAGTTTTTCTTCCACTATCTTCCGACATTCGTTACGGCTTACCATAACACTCGCTATTGGATTCGCGCTAGGGCAAAGCTATGATTTTCAAAATGCTTATTGGATTTTACTCACCATTATCGTTATTATGCGACCAGGTTATGGCCTCACCAAAGAGCGTTCTTTTCAGCGTACAGTGGGAACTATTTTTGGCGGACTGATCGCTTTCGGGCTTTTATTTGTGATAAATAACACCTCAATACTAGCAGTACTATCAATTATTTGTATGCTGCTCGGCTTTACTTTCACGCAAGTGAATTACAAAATCAGTGCTACTTTTGTCACGATGTACGTTGTTTTTATCTACGGAATTTTAACCCCAAACAGTAATGACTTAGTTCAGTTTCGAATATTAGATACCGCTATTGGTGCCGGATTGGCATTTTTAGCCAACTACTTTTTGTGGCCTTCGTGGGAGTTTTTACATGTTCCAAAACATCTTGAAAAAGCCATCAAAGCCAATCAAGATTATTTAAAAGAAATTGCTTCTTTTTATCAAAATAAAGGCACCATCAGCACATCCTACCGATTGGCTCGAAAAAATGCATTTGTAGAAACAGGAAATCTCATGGCCTCCTTTCAAAGAATGGTGCAAGAGCCTAAGTCCAAGCAAGTGCATTTGGCGCAAACCTATAAATTGGCGGTCCTTAACCATTCATTACTCTCTTCACTTGCTTCGGTGGGAACTTATATACAATCACATAAAACAACGAAAGCTTCTGAAGCATTTCAAATTGTTGTGCAAGCCGCAATTCAAAATTTAGAACAAGCTATTTTGATTTTACAAACAAACGCAACTAACGAAATAGTAGAAGCCGATACCGAAGCAGTAAAAATTCGATTTTCCGAACTTCAGCAGTTAAAAGAAAAAGAAATTAAAGCCAACAGCGGTTTGAATGCAGAGGATTATCAGGTTAAAATGCAAGAAGCCCAATTAATTATTGAGCAACTACTTTGGCTCACCAGTTTATCAAGAAACATTGTAAAAGTGACACAAAGTATGCAATAAAAAAAGGTACTAGTTAGAAATTTTTCTACTTAGTACCTTTTTAATCAAAATGACAAAGTTTTAGTTCGTCAATTTCAGAACTTTAGATGTTTCTTCACGAACTTGCGCTAACAAAGCTGGATTTTCATTCAACTTTTGACCGTAAGAAGGAATCATTTTCTTTAATTTATCTTGCCATTCGGCTGTTTTCATTTCTTCTTTGTAACAACGACTTAACAAATCAATCATGATTGAAACTGCTGTTGAAGCTCCAGGTGATGCGCCTAATAAAACAGAAAGCGTTCCATCAGCAGTAGCGATAACCTCGGTACCAAATTCTAATACACCGCCTTCTTTTTCATCTTTTTTAATAACCTGAACACGTTGACCGGCACGTTCTAGAACCCAATCCTTAGATCTTGCTCCTGGCACATATTCACGCAAAGCATTAATCCTGTCTTTAGGAGATTGGCGTACTTGTTCAATCAAATATTTGGTCAACGGAATATTTTTGATACCCGCAGCGATCATCGGAATGATATTATCTGGTTTAATCGAAAGAGGCAAATCAGAATACGAACCATTTTTTAAGAAACGAGTTGAAAAACCTGCAAATGGACCAAAAAGCAATTGTTTTTCACCATTAATCATTCTAGAATCAATGTGAGGAACCGACATTGGTGGGGCACCCACACTTGCTTTTCCGTAAACTTTCGCTTCGTGTTTGGCAATTACGTCCGGATTGGTACATTTTAGCCATTGTCCGCTTACTGGGAAACCTCCGTAACCTTTTCCTTCCGGAACATCAGCTTTTTCTAGCAAAGGTAATGAACCTCCACCAGCACCAATAAATACGAATTTCGTGTATGCTTTTCGTTTTTGTCCCGTAGCTAAATCGGTAATTTTAATTCGCCACGATTTATCATCACGCTGTTTTAATTTTTGAACTTCGTGATTAAAATGCATCGTAACGCCATCCATTTTGGTAAGATATTTAAAAATACTGCGTGTTAATTCTCCAAAATTCACATCAGTACCTAATGCCATCGATGTAGCTGCTACTTTTTCACCTTCTTTTCTACCTTCCATCACAAGCGGCATCCAATTTTTAAGTTCGGCAACATCTTCGCTGTATACCATTTCTTTAAACAAAGGACTAGTTTGCAAAGCTGCAAATCTTGTTTTTAAGTATTGTACATTTTTTTCACCCCAAACAAAGCTCAGGTGTGGTATGCTTTTGATAAAATTTTCTGGAGAAGGCACCTTATTTTCTTGCACTAAATAAGCCCAAAATTGTCTAGAAACCTCAAATGATTCAGCAATACTGATGGCTTTATTGGGATTAATGCTACCATCTTCTGCTTCAGGAGTATAATTTAATTCACAAAAAGCAGAATGCCCAGTCCCTGCATTGTTCCATGCATCTGAACTTTCGGCAGCCGCCATATCTAATCGTTCGTAAATTTCTATTTTAATATCCGGTTGTAATTCTTTCAGAATTAAACCTAGAGTAGCACTCATTATTCCAGCTCCAATAAGCACTACTTCACTATTTGTACGTATGGTTGTATCAGACATAACTCGGTTTTAGACTGCAAAGATAAATCATATAATTGCAAAAAAAAGCATAAAATAAGGCCGAAAATCTACATTTTTCAAAACATTTTGGTTCGAAAACGTTATTTTTTCTTGAAAACGCTATTTTTTACGAGCTAAATAATCTTGCAACATAATTGTTGCTGAAATTTCATCAATCAAACCTTTATCCTGACGCTTCTTTTTACTCATTCCGCTATCAATCATCGTTTGAAATGCCATTTTTGAGGTAAAGCGTTCGTCCATTCTAATTACAGGCATATCTGGAAAGTGATTGCTAAAATGAGTTACAAAACCTTTGATGATGGAAGCGCTTTCAGAAGGCTGTCCGTTCATTTGTTTGGGTTCTCCTATCAAAACCGCCTCAACTTTTTCTTTACTAAAATATTCTTTCAAAAAAGGAATAGCGGTGGCTGAAGGAATCGTTGTTAATCCTGATGCTATAATTTGCATTTCATCGGTAACTGCAATTCCAGTGCGTTTTTGACCGTAATCAATAGATAGAATTCTTGGCATTGTTTTTTTTTTGACAAAGATAAGTATTTGAATCAACTGAAAAACAATGAAGATAGATACTGATATCAATCTCTAAAAACGCTAGTTTTAATGCCGAAAGCAAAGACCTACAATAAAGTTAGAAATGTAACATTTTGATAGCAATTTGCTATTTTGCTTGTGTCTAAAATTGGTATATTTGCCAAAAATTTATAACATGAATCCATTACAAACAATTATAGAGCAAGCTTGGGAAAACCGAGCTTTATTGCAAGAAACTACAACTACTGATGCCATCAGAGCGGTTATCGAGCTAGTTGACAACGGACAACTTCGCGTTGCTGAACCAGTTGCTGACGGATGGCAAGTAAACGAGTGGGTAAAGAAAGCGGTAGTAATGTACTTCCCTATTCAAAAAATGGAAACATGGGAATCTGGTATTTTTGAGTACCACGATAAAATGTTACTAAAAACAGGTTACGCCGAAAAAGGAATTCGTGTGGTTCCAAATGCTGTTGCACGTTACGGAGCTTACATTTCAAGTGGTGTAATTTTGATGCCAAGTTATGTAAATATTGGCGCTTATGTAGACGAAGGTACAATGGTAGATACGTGGGCAACTGTAGGTAGCTGTGCACAAATTGGTAAACATGTTCACTTGAGCGGTGGTGTTGGTATTGGTGGTGTTTTAGAACCATTACAAGCTGCGCCAGTAATTATTGAGGACGGTGCTTTTATTGGATCTCGTTGTATTGTTGTTGAAGGTGTGCACGTAGGAAAAGAAGCGGTTTTGGGAGCAAATGTTTGCTTAACTGCCTCAACAAAAATCATTGACGTAACCGGAGAAACTCCAGTTGAAATGAAAGGATATGTACCGGCTCGTTCAGTAGTTATCCCAGGAAGCTATACTAAATCATTCCCTGCAGGAGATTTTCAAGTTCCTTGTGCATTAATCATCGGACAAAGAAAAGCTTCGACTGATTTGAAAACATCTTTAAATGATGCTTTACGTGAATATAACGTAGCCGTATAAATTAATCTCTTTACTACTTATTCTATTGGATATATCAATAATCATTGTCAATTACCGCGGCTGGAAAGCGCTAGACGAGTGTTTAGAATCGCTAACAAAAATCAGTGAATCACAGCACTCTTTTGAGGTTATTGTGATTGACAATTTTTCGAATGACGGTCAATTGCCGAACTTTCAAGTCAAATATCCACAGTTTATTTTTAAAGAAAACACAGGTAATAATGGTTTCTCTAATGGTTGCAACACAGGTGCAAGCATGGCAAAGGGAAACCATTTCCTTTTTTTAAATCCTGATACCAAACTCACTACTGCAGCTTTAACTGTTTTGGTAGAAACTGCAATTGCGAAACCTGAAATTGGAATTTTATCTTGTTTGCAGATCAATGAAAATGATAAATACTACAAACAAAATAATTTGTTTCCAGCAGCAGGACGTTTTTTTGGTATTTCGCGATCTATCTATCGTAAGTGGAATTCAAATACTTTAAAAAATCGATTTCAAAACACAAATGAATTGTTTTACCCTGATTGGGTGACTGGTGCTGTCGTAATGATCAGCAGAGCCTGGTTCGAACGAATTAATGGTTGGAACGAGGATTATTGGTTGTATTTTGAAGATGTTGATCTTTGCAAAAAAGCAGTTAAAATGGGAGCTAAAATAGCGGTGACTCGCAAAGCAACCATTTTTCATCAACATGGAGGCGCCTCCCGTTTGAATGTAGTTACCAAAGCGCTGACAAAAACAGAGGTTATCATCTCTAAACATACCTACATAAGCAATGAATTTACAGGCTTTACTAAGTCATATTTTCAATTCATATTAGTAGTAAGTGTATTACTTGAAAAAAGTATTTTATCCCTTTTTAGTTTGGTTTTATTTTTTGTTCCAAAACTAAAAGTACACCGACTCATGTTGCGAAATTTAACAATGTACTACAAACACGTTCTTCAAAACAAAACTTGGATTAGTCCACGCGCAATGAATTTTAAAAGAAAAAGTGTTCTTTAAACCTACTTGATTGTTTCCATGAAAATATTAGTAATTCAGCAAAAAATGATCGGTGATGTATTGGTAAGCTCTATTTTGTGTGATAATTTGCGCAAAGCGTATCCTACTGCACAAATTGATTACATGGTTTATCAATCAACAACTCCAGTACTTGAAGGACATACGAGTTTTGATAAATTAATCCTATTCGAAAAAAAACATCAAAACAGCAGATGGGAATACTTCAAACTAATTCGATCCATCCGAAAAGAGAAATATGACGTAGTTATTGACGCTTACTCGAAACTTGAAAGCTGGTTGGTCGTTTTATTTTCAGGTGCAACTAAAAAAATATCGTACTTGAAAAAAGGGCGCTCCTTTTTATACACTGATACTATTGTCAGACACGAGCAAGCCACGAGCAATGCGGGTCTAATTATAGAACAACGTTTATCATTACTCAACCCATTACAATTGAATGTAAGCTTGGACAATTTCCCTAAAATTTATGTAGCTGAACATGAAAAAGTATTTGCAAAAAAACTGTTCGAAGAACAAGAAATTGATACAACAAAAAAAACAATAATGTTAAGTATTCTTGGTAGTAGCCAAGATAAAACTTATCCTTTGTCTTACATGGCGCAAGTGATAGATTTCATTGCCTACCATTGTGATGCAAACCTACTTTTTAATTACATGCCTCAACAAAGCAGTGAAGCTACTGAACTATACGAGGCTTGTAAATCGAGTACTCAAAGTAAAATTTATCCAAAAGCAATTGGACACAGCATACGCGATTTTATTGCCATTATGAATGCTTGCGATTTTATTATTGGTAATGATGGTGGCGCTATTAACATGGCAAAAGCACTCAACAAACCCTCATTTATTATCTTTTCTCCTTGGATTGATAAAAAAGGCTGGGCTACTTTTGAAGATGGAATTCGACATATATCTTTGCATTTGAAAGAATTCAAACCTGAATTGTTTTTATCAAGATCAGCAAAGGAAATCAAAAAAGAAAGTGACAATTTATACCAGAAATTTCACCCTGATTTAATTTTTCCTGCTCTAAAGAATTTTTTAAATACGCATACTAAATGAACTATTTGAGTGCAATTTCTCAAATACAAACGTTTACTTTTGTTTTTAAAACTAATCCTAGATAATGACCACAGATTTCCCACTTGCTTTATCCGTTTTGATCATAACGCTAAATGAGGAGCAGCAAATGCCTACCTTATTGAGTGGGCTTGATTTTGCAAGCGAAATTATAGTGGTTGATTCCTTTAGTACAGATGGTACAGCAGAAGTCTCCAAAGAGTTTTCTAAAGTAAAATTTTATCAAAATAAGTTTGAAAACTATGCTGCCCAGCGCAATTATGCATTATCATTAGCAAGCAATGATTGGGTTTTATTTCTCGATGCAGACGAACGTTTGACACCTGAATTGCAAAACGAAATTAAAACTACTTTACAGAATCCTGCTGCAGTAGCGTATTTGTTTAGGCGCACATTTATGTTTGAAAATGAAACATTACACTTTAGTGGAAATCAAACCGATAAAATATTCAGGCTTTTTAACAAAAAATATGCTCAGTACGCCAATGATAAATTGGTACATGAAAAACTGCAGGTACGGGGTAAAATTGCTACTCTACGCCATCGATTGATTCACTATTCGTACACTGACTATAATTCATACAAAGCGAAAACAGTCAGATATGGTGAATTAAAGGCTCAGGAGAAGTTCTTAAAAAATGAAAAAGCGTTACTTGGCAGTTCTTTTTTTCATCCCCTCTATAATTTTTTATACAATTATATTGCTCGATTGGGTTTTTTAGATGGCAAAAAGGGACTAATCATTTGTTACCTAAATGCTAATTCGGTTCGGGTGAGATATCAAAAATTAAAACAACTTTGGAAGGAATCAAATTTACCTCCAAAAAAGTAGTTTCTGCTTTCGAGCGCGCTTTCTATGAAATTTCGTTTGAAAATCAATAGTATAAAAATTCATTTTTGCAAAAACCTCGTCGTAAGGAATAGCAGCTAATTTGCTGTATTCATCACTCATAATTGCGATCATTTCTTCTTTTGGCGTAAGCCTAGAAAAGTTTTTCATACGCAAATCAAAACTCATTTCTCGATGAAAATTCATTCGGTTTAAATCAACTAAATAAAAACTATAGCGGCCGTTGCCCTCGTTTTTTATGAGTGTGTTTCCGGGTGAATGATCTAAAAACTCGATTCCTTTTTCATGCAACAAAAAAGTAAAAGCGGTAAATTGACGTAGAATATTTTCATGATCCGGATAATCAGGCTGCAGGACTAATTCTCGGTAAGTTAACTCTGTTTGTAAATGCGCACTTGCATAAAAACTAGATTGCAAACCCAACCAATTAAAATGTTCTACATAGCCCAAAGGTTGTGGTGTACCAATACCATTTTCTAACAATCGAGTAGCGTATTCATAAGAGCGTCGCGCTTTTGATTTGCGAAAATATTTGTACGCAATTTGATTAATAATATTTGGAATTTTGAATGATTTGATATTAACCATCGCACCATCCACTGAAAATAATTTGATAATGTTTCGTTGACCATCACCAAAAACAGTTCCAGTGGTTTTAAAATTCTTTATGCAATCGGCTATAGATTCAGAGACCTTCATTTTTTACTAATTATTTTTTATACTGCTGTAAAAGTGGTTTCCAAAAATGGGTCACCTTATTTTTATTAATACCATGGCAACCAAACGGCATTTGATTGTTATTGAGCTTCATGGCCAATTCAGGCTTTCTATCCATAGCAAAACCAAGCGCTTCTTGATACAGAGGAATTTTAAAATTTGGATATAATTCTGGTACACGAATGGACCAAAACACATCTTCAATGGCGCATAAATCGCGTTCTTTATCGGCCAACAATTTTTTAATAGCGTCTTTTTGTTCGGTTGCTATTTTAAAGTGAGTAGCCGTTTTACGTAGTGAAAATCCACCATTGCCTACTTTATAAAAAATCACATCCCTTCTTTTAGTGCGGTGTGATTTAAATGGTTTTAGCAAAGCATTAATTTGTTTCAATGGGAATTTTTCTTGAGTTGCAATCCAAGGTGCACCAACATAATCATAGTCTTTAGCACACCATTGCGCCAACTGATCTGAAAAAACAAAGGCGTCCAACTGGTAAATTAAAATAAACTCCGACTCAATGAAACGTTCATAAAAAGTAGCCGAAAGTAACAACTCATTGTATCCATCAATACTTTGAAAATAAGATTTTGGAAAATACTCGACCTGTACTTTTGGAAATTTACTAGTGATAAAACTTGTATCTAAACCTTCTGGTTGTACTAAAACGATGTCATAATTAGACAAAACTGCGTGACATTGCAAAAAGGATTCTTCCTCCAATTCTCCAAAAAAACTTCTGTATACAGGAATAACTACTTTTACTTTTTGACTCATTCGATCTTGGATTATTTATAACATACACCGACTTAAAAACAATTTTAAAGATGAATCATGTTATGAATTGACAAAAATAATCTTATAATTATGAAAAACATATTTATTGAAAATTAAATTTATAGCAATCCTCTTGGATATTGCTTAATTTTGCATCGAATTTACCTCATAAAAATGGATATTAACAACGAAATACACAAAGCTTACGAAGTTATCAAGGAAGGCGGAATTATCTTGTACCCTACTGATACCGTTTGGGGAATTGGCTGTGATGCCACTAATCCTGATGCCGTAGCCAAAATATACAAACTCAAACAAAGAGCCGAAACGCAAAGCATGATTGTATTGATGAATGGCGAAAAAATGATGTACAATGTTTTTAAGGACATTCCGGAAGTAGCTTGGCAAATAATAGATTTATCTGAAAAACCTACTACCTTAATCCTAGACAACCCGAGAAATGTAGCTCCTAACGTTATTTCGGCAGATAAATCGCTTGGTGTGCGTATAGTAAAAGAGCCATTTTGTTTTAAACTAATGGAGAAAATGAAAAAACCACTAGTTTCAACATCAGCAAATATCTCTGGCCAACCCACTCCTATTGCATTCAAAGATATCAATCCAGAAATTATAAAAGGTGTGGACTATGTTGTAAATTTGCATCAAGATAAAATTGGAGGGAAACCATCAACTATTATCAAATTAACGAGCGATTCGCAGGTTAAGGTTATTCGTAAATAAAATTTAACCGCAAATTCGCAAATTATTTTTATTCTATATGGAAGAATATCTTTATAAAGATGAAAATTATAAAATAGTCGGCATTTTATTTGAAGTGCATAAAAATCTGGGGAAAGGTTTTTCTGAAATAGTGTATAAGGATGCCATTGAATATGAATTTCAGCAACAAAACATTCCATACCAAAGAGAAAAAGAGTTTTCTGTTTATTACAAAGACACTATTTTAAAACATAAATTTTATGCAGATTTTGTGGTTTACGATAAAATTATTCTCGAAATAAAAACTGTTGATTGTTTCAACAACAATCATTATAATCAATGTTTGAACTATTTAAAAGTATCTAAAAGCAAACTTGCTATACTTGCCAATTTTAACTTAACATCATTAGAATACAAACGCATCATAGATTCAAAAAAATAATTTGCGAATTTGCGGTCATCAAAAATATGAATTACAAGCAAGCATTAAACAATAAAATATTCGAAATTATTTCCCAAGCTTCACAAGAACTGAACGTAGAAAGCTACGTTATTGGTGGCTTCGTGAGAGATTACATTTTAGGAAGAGATTTCAAAAAAGATATTGATGTCGTTGCCGTTGGTAGCGGTATCGAATTGGCATTAAAAGTATCGCAACTTTTGCCAAACAAACCAAAAGTACAAGTTTTTAAAACCTATGGCACTGCCATGCTGCGTTTTGAAGATACCGAAATTGAATTTGTTGGCGCCCGAAAAGAGTCGTACCAATCAGACAGCCGTAACCCAATAGTTGAAAATGGTACTTTAAAAGATGATCAAGACCGTCGTGATTTTACGATCAATGCCTTGGCTATTTCCTTGAATGAAGGAACTTATGGCGACTTGCTTGATCCGTTTCAAGGTCTGCAAGACATGGATAAAAAGATTCTGAAAACACCTTTAAATCCTGATATTACTTATTCTGACGATCCGTTGCGAATGATGCGCGCTATTCGTTTTGCAACGCAATTGAATTTTGAAATTGAAACCGAATCGTTGCAGGCTATTACTAAAAACGCCGAGCGAATTAAAATCATTTCTGGCGAACGCATCGTTGATGAACTCAACAAAATTTTACAAACCGCTAAACCTTCTGTTGGCTTTTTATTACTCTATCAAACAGGCTTGTTAGATTTAATTTTGCCCGAGCTTACCGCCTTAAATCAAGTGGAAGAAATTGAAGGTCATACGCACAAAAATAATTTTTATCACACCTTAGAAGTAGTAGATAATATTTGCCCAAATACGGATGATGTCTGGTTGAGATGGGCTGCTTTGTTGCACGATATTGGTAAAGCACCTACCAAACGATTCAATAAAAAACAAGGATGGACGTTTCATGGACATGAATTTCTGGGCGGTAAAATGGCCAAAAAAATATTCGAACGCTTGCACATGCCTTTAAACCACAAAATGAAATTTGTTCAAAAAATGGTTTCGATGAGTTCAAGACCAATCGTTTTGTCTCAGGATTTAGTAACTGATAGTGCGGTTCGCCGATTGGTTTTTGATGCCGGTGAAGATGTTGAAAATTTGATGATTTTGTGCGAGGCAGACATTACCACCAAAAACCCAAACAAGTTCAAAAAATACCATAAAAATTTTGAAATAGTTCGAAAAAAAATCATTGAGGTAGAGGAGCGTGATCATGTACGTAATTTTCAACCACCAATAAGTGGAGAAGAAATCATGGCGATTTTCAACTTAAAACCTTCTATGGAAATTGGCCGTTTGAAAGAAGCAATCAAAGAAGCAATTTTAGAAGGCGAAATCCCGAACGATTATCAAGCTGCCTATGATTTTATGTTGATCAAAGCAGCAAAAATGGGTTTGGCCAAAGTTTAACTATTGTTTCAAATAGCAATACTGGGCTTTTAGCTACTTTTGCAACAGCAAAACAATTGCAATTTTAATGCTAAAAAAATAAAAAAACGGTCGATAGAAAGACCTCAATTTTTCTACCAATTCAGATGAAAAAATACTTTTTAAAATCAGCAAAAATAGCCTTAGTACTGGTTTATTTGGTCATATTTGCCGGAGCTTTTGTTCGATTGACAGGCTCTGGAATGGGATGCCCAGATTGGCCAAAATGTTTTGGATACTACATTCCACCAACCGAAAAAAGTCAGCTACTTTTCACACCTGCTAAACAGTATGAAAAAGGACAAGTAATTATAAAAGACGAAGCGCTTTTGGTAGCTAAAACGGACTTTACCTCAACTAATAGTTTTGAAGCTGCGAATTGGGAAAAATATACCAAACATGACTACGCTATTTTTAACCCGATGCACACTTGGGTAGAATTTATAAATCGCCTTTTTGGAGCTCTAGCAGGTATAGCTTGTGTGATTACATTTGCGCTAGCATTTGGATACCGCAAGGATAATAGCAAACTAATTTACCTTTCCTTTGCCGTGTGCGTTTTGATGGGATTTCAAGCCTGGTTAGGAAAAACTGTTGTAGACTCTGATTTGAGTCCGTATAAAATCACCACACACATGCTAGCGGCACTACTTATTGTTGCTTTACAATTGTATGTTATTTACAATGTTCAAAAAAACAATCAACCTGCAGTTAACGCTCCTACAAAATACAAGAATCTTTTAATATTTGCTTTGTTGCTAACTTTAGTTCAAATTATTTTGGGCACTGATGTTCGTGAACAAGTTGATATCGTTGTAAAAACAGGAGCGCCAGAAATCATGTGGTTGCAAAACCCAAGTTGGATTTTCTACTTTCACCGTTCCTTTTCAATAGTTGTTTTGGCTATCAATGCCTATTTATTGTACCTCAACAACCAATCCAATTTAGGATATAGCAAAACCAAATGGATTATGTATTTGCTTGCTGTAGAAATCGCTTCAGGAATTGCCATGTATTACTTTGATTTCCCTTTTGGAACGCAAACTATTCATTTGGTTTTAGCAACAGTGTTGTTTGGTGTGCAATTTTACCTATTTTTGGAAACCAGAAAGAAAAATATCCTTTCTGCATAATACCTAGACTATATTGTCGCAGTTCTTGTTGCCTATTTAAATTAAAATGTCAAAACTTGCTAGCCAAGATCAGTTTTTAGATTTGTCTGATTACGGAAGATCATTTGGAAGATTGCTTGCCAATCAATTAAAAAACACTCGCTTTACGCCCATACACTTAACCTTACTTTTTGGCCTTTCGGGTTTAACAGCGATCTATTGCATGTTAGTCGGCGCTTATGTTTGGGCTGCTTTTTTTATTGTTCTAAAGTCAGGTATTGATGCCGCTGATGGCGAATTGGCTCGACTCAAAAATACTCCATCATACACCGGAAGGTATTTAGATAGTGTGTTTGACATTATTCTCAATTTTATGTTTTTGATGACTATTTGTTACATTTCAAAAACAACTTTGTTGCCAACATTGCTTGCCTTTTTTGGTATTCAGCTACAAGGCACATTGTATAATTATTATTACGTTATTTTGCGAAACAAATCGGTTGGCGGTGATACAACAAGTAAAATATTCGAATACAAATCGCCACGTGCTTTGCCTGGCGAAACGCAAAAATCAGTTGATATTTTATTCAAAATTTACACGGTCGTTTATGGTTTGTTTGACAAAATCATCCACACGCTCGATGCTGATGCGTACAAAGTAAAAACATTCCCTAACTGGTTCATGACCCTACTTTCAATTTATGGTTTGGGTTTTCAACTGTTACTAATTGCTGCTTTGCTTGCCTTTGATAAAGTAGAATGGATTATTCCGTTTTTCATTTTTTACACGGGATTTATTCTGGTTTTAATTGCTATTCGAAAAATCTTCTTCAAGGTTTAAACCAACATAGATTTAATCTATAACTTTACACTAAAGCGCTAAAAACCAGTATTTATCTTCTTTTATGTTAAAGTTAAATATGAAGTGTTTTGATAAGCTTTTCTATCAATAAAGCCAACTATCCAATGGCCGGCAAATTTTTAAAAAATTATTAAATCAGTTACGAACCAAGATCTAAATGCAGTTAAAATCATGATTTTTTTCTTTTTAATTTGTCCCAAGATAACCATTTAAAATTGAGGAGTATCATCACAATTAAAATAAGGCCAATCCAAAAATAGTCAAGTAAAGAAATGTTTTTGTAGTGCGGCTGACTTATCTTTCCGTATAAACCAATAGTATAAGGAACAAGTAAATAAACTGTTGCCAACAAAAATAAAATTTTAAAAAATTTCTTCATATCAATGAACTGATTATTGTACAATGATAAACATTTTCAGACTACGATTAATAAGAAAAGTTGATAGTTCATAACCGTAAAAAAGTGGTTATTTTGAAACAAGATCTTTTAAAATTTCGTGCAAATGATTTTCAGAATTTAGTACGCTATTTTCTGCCTTAGCAAATTCATTTAATACCTTATCGAATAAATCTTCGAGATTTTCAGCCAGCACGAACATGTCTTCTTCATCTCGGCCAAAGTTGATCACCTGTCCCCTTTTCCCTTTTGAATCAGGGTCGAGATCGATTCCGATATAGTTTCCACCATAATCTGAAAATATGGGCAGCCATTTAAAGTGAAAATATTTTTTTTTAATCGCATGCTCCGGAGTTGACGTAAACGGAATTTCCTGATCAAAGTCATATGCAAATCGTTCCAATTCGTAATTTCCATCTGAAAAAAGTACAAATCGTAACTCGTCCCAGCGATAAGTTGGCTGTTCAAGATTATACAACTCATTGACATATTCTTCAATTTCGCTTGTATCTACCCGCATTATCTCTCTGTTATGAGCTGTTGTGCTTTCAGATTTATAAAGATAAGGACCTCCAAAACTATTGAGCCCACATTGAAATTCTATTTTATACCAAGCTTTTTTTAAGCCAAAAAAGCTTTTCTTAGGAGCTTTACTGCTGTAGAAATTAACAATTTTCTTTATCAGATACTCTGATTGATCAGGGTTAGCAATGGTATTTTCTTCATACTTTATTAGAGTTCTACTAAAATTCAATTGTCGAATAATTTCCTCCGAGTTGCAAAATTGTTCTCCAAAAAAAATCCCATTGCCACTATCATTCTGCCCGTTTGCATATTCGTAAAGTGCAATAATTTCATTTGGTAATTTTTCTTCTAGCAAGGCTTCAATTCCTTGAATCGCATTACTGTCAATTGGCTCATTCAGCGCTCCCAATTTCATTTTAGTTTGTTCTTCTTGAACTCTTATAATTTTCTGAAGTTTTTCTACAACATTCATACGCAATTCTGTTTAGTCATAAATTATCCTAACTAAGCTATTTTTATCCCAACCAATTTTTAAAATCAGCCACTTTTTCGCGGCTTACAATTACCTCATCATCCTTGTACGTAGGTAGCACAACGCGCAAGCGCGAGTTACTATACATGACAATTTCTTTAATGGCTTTCATTGGCACAATAAATTTTCGGCTAATGCGATAAAAATCTTTAGGATCTAATTCTTGCTCAAGTTGCTCCAAAGTAGACTCAATCAAGTAATTCCGATTGTCAATAGTATGCAAATAGGTTCCTTTGTTTTCGCTAAAAATACATTCAATTTCGTCAACCGCCACCACTTTTAAATACTGACCAATTTTTACAGTAAAGCGTTTTTTGTAACTTTTGTCAAACGGATTTGCTAACATTTTTTTGATTTGTTCAAAATCGATTCCTAAGTTTGGAGTAGACACTACTTCTTTAGGCAACAATGATTTGA
Source organism: Flavobacterium erciyesense (assembly GCF_018069925.1). GTDB lineage: Bacteria > Bacteroidota > Bacteroidia > Flavobacteriales > Flavobacteriaceae > Flavobacterium > Flavobacterium erciyesense. Next base: position 184,078 of record NZ_JAGPXB010000003.1, read on the forward strand.
ATTTACTTACCGCAACTTCAAGATCATCTTCATCAATTGGTTTCAAGAGGTAGTCAATGCTATTCAATTTAAAAGCTCGCAAGGCATATTCATCATAAGCCGTTGTAAAAATGACAGCACTTTTAATTTCAACTTTTTCGAAAATCTCAAACGATAATCCGTCTGATAGCTGAATATCTAGAAAAATCAAATCGGGATGCTCGTTTGTAGAAAACCATTCTACAGCTTCTTCTACAGAGTGAAGCATCGTTTGCACTTGCACACCTAACTTTTCTACTTTACGTTGCAAAAGTCGTGCTGCTGGTTTTTCGTCTTCTATAATTAATGTTGTCATGAATGGTTATGCTTGCTTTATAAATGATTTTTTAGCTTTTATTGCTGAGTAAAAATAAGAATTTAGTTATTCCCAATTCGAGTTTTTTTGTTTCTCCATTAGTTCTTTGATTTTACGCTCTTCCCAATCGCGGCCTAAAAATACTGGAGGTAAAAAAACCGATAATCCATGTGCGGCCAAACCAATTCCCCAAAAAATTGCAGTTGCAAAATTTCCCCATTGAAAATAGCTTTCGTCAGACTTCAGATTTTGTATGTTCAACACTACAATCATTACGTTGATTACAATGTAAACAATGAGGTGCGTATAAAAACCTTTAATTTTTCGAACTCTTTTTAGTGCATTATCGTATGCTATTTGATCTGTTGTAGTCATGATTACTCGTAGGTATTAGTTTTGTTTTTCTCTTCTTGAATGTATTGTTGAATTTTTCTTTCTTCCCAGTTTTGTCCAAAAAACGGAATCCAATTAAAAACTCTAATGGCGTGAAATAAAAGTCCAATTCCCCAACTTCCGAAAGTCCAAAGGAAAAATAAATAGTTTGGAGAATATCTAAAATTTATTAGGATCAGAATTCCATTTACAAGTACAAATGCAGCAAGATGTGAATAAAACCCTTTTAATTCCTCCACTTGTTTTTTAGCGATTTGATACTGCTCAAATTCGCTATTATTTGGTTTATTTAGTTCCATTTGTTTGTTTTGTTTTTGTTTAAAATCTGTTGAATTTTTTGTTCTTCCCAATTTTTACCATACCCAAAGGTCTCGAGTGCATGAAATGTAAGTCCCATTCCCCAGCCTAAAAGCGGGAACCAAAACCATTGAAAAGGATGTGGCGAACTCAGGTTAACGATGATTAAAATTGGGATTACAATACAGTACGAAATTAAATTTCCGTAAAATCCTTTTAATTTTTCTACTCTTTCTTTAGCTCTTGCGTACGCCAAATTTTCGTTGCTAATTGTATTTGTTTCCATAGCGGCTATTTGTTTGGTTAAAATAGGGATCAGTACTTTAAAGTGTGTTTCCGTTTGTTCTACTAAAACTTTTCTCTTTGATAGCAAGGCATAACGGCTTACAATGTTTTGCAATCCTACACCTTGACGGTCTTGTAATACTTCTTTTTTTTGCAAATTATTTTGAACTACCAGGTAATTATCCTGAATGAATATGGTAATTTGCAATGGTTTATTTTCACTTACTACATTGTGCTTGATGGTGTTTTCTAGCAATAATTGCAAGGAAAGCGGCACTACTCTAGCCTCTGTATTTTCAAAATCTGTTGGCAATTGAAAACTAATACTGTTTTCAAATCGCATTTTCAATAAATTCATATAGGTTTTGGCAAAAGCCAATTCCTCGGCAACACTAACAAGTTCTTTGTCCTTTTGTTCTAAAACATATCGATAAATTTTAGATAAAGAGGTTGTAAAACGCTGTGCATTTTCAGGATTTTCTTCGATTAAAGAACTCAAAACATTCAAACTATTGAACAAAAAATGCGGATCAATTTGGTTTTTCAAACTCTCGAATTTGGCATTGGCTGTACCTGCAATAATTTTTTGTTCCTTGACTTTGTTCTCATTATACGCTTTGTAAAAATAAACGGCATGAATTGTTAGCGTAACAAAAAAAGTTATGATACTGGATACAATGTAATTCTCTGGTTTTTCATTTTCCAAAAACTCTTGCAAACTTTTGTTGTCATAAACTACTTCTTCAAACAAGTGTAATAAAAAAATTACGATTAAAGACAGGACAACCGAGCCCGCGAAACCAACAAACAACCTCTTTTTAGAAAAACGTTCCACAAAGAGTGCATCTAATTTTATAAAAAACACTGCATTGGTACCATATAAAGCAAGTGTATACAAAGCAGTGAACAAAAAATGAGTTAGTAAACGCTGGTTAAAACCTATTGTGCCGCCCATAACTACCGTAAATAATTGCATTAAGACAAAAATTATCAAGGTTAGTTTGAGTGCTTTTTGTAATTGTTGAAGAAATAAGTTCATTTTATAAATTCTTTAGTTTCCTGCTAGCCACAGCAACGTCAATTGTTTTTATACTACTTACAATTTTTTTGAGCCATTTGTGCTCTTTCTAATCCCCATGAAGGTGAAAAAACTGTTTCAGGTTTAAAAGTAGCAAAAAGTCCAATAGCTTTTTCAATTTGCGCACACATTGGTTTCGTATCCGTTCCCCAGAATTTCGCTCCGCCTATTTCAAATTCGGCTTTGCAAAACACAACTCTTGGGTTTTCAGGAGCAAGTGTCTTTGCTTTTGCGTACAATTCCATTACAGGTCCGGCTAATTTTTGTCCGTTTGTCATGGGATCAAAAGCAATCCAGGCGGTATGAATCATGGCTTGAACAACAAGCAACTCTGCATTATTAGGGTTTTTATCCATTTCAACATCAAGGGCTTTTTGAGCTTTATCAAGCAATAAACTTACTTGCTCTTTATCCTTTGTGCTAAAAGCTGCATTTGTATTTACCAGTGCCACATAATAATTAGGCAACCAGCTTGATTTTTCGGCAGCAGCAATTCTTTCAAATAAAGAGGATGCTTCGGTACTTTTTCCTTCACCCCACAATTGAAGTGCCTTACCCATACCTTGCTCAAATTGGCCTTGAGCCGAAACGTAAGAACTTATAAACAATACGATGGTAACAATAATTTTACTCATAACTTTAGTTGTTTTAATTGGATTTTGGTTCATTGTTGTTTTCATAATTTTTTGATTTTAAGATTATTTGATATGATGTTTGAAACGCTTTGTTTTAATTACACTTCAAAAGTAGATTGCTTTTTACAGCTTAAAAATTGATTCCTACCGAACTGTAGAATTTAATGGATGAGTTGTGTTTTTAAGTTACAAAGGTGCTAAGGTTCTTAGGTTCTAAGTAATAAATTTGAAGATTCGCAGGCTTAGCACCTTAGTATCTTTGCGACTTTGAACCTCTTTGTCTAGTTGCAAAGGTTCTTAGGTTCAAAGTAAAAAATTTGAAGATTCGCAGGCTTAGTACCTCAGTATCTTTGCGACTTTGAACCTCTTTGTCTAGTTGCAAAGGTTCTTAGGTTCTTAGGATCAAACTAATAAATTTGAAGATTCGCAGGCTTAGTACCTCAGTATCTTTGCGACTTTGAACCTCTTTGTCTAGTTGTAAAGGTTCTTAGGTTCAAAGTAATAAATTTGAAGATTCGCAGGCTTAGTACCTCAGTATCTTTGCGACTTTGAACCTCTATAAATTCCTTAACTGATTGTCTTTTTTATCGTTGCTGATGGTCCAAAAGAAACCTACAAAGAAAAAACGATCTGCGGTTGGAATGATTTCTCTTCTATTGTAAATTCCAGCACTGTTTGGATTCTTGGCGTATTCATACCCAAATACATTTTGAGTTCCTAAAATATTTGAGACAGAGAAATATAAAATTTTCTGTGGAGCCAATAAGTACGCCCAATTAAAGCTTAAATTGTTAAAATCTTTCGTTTTACCGTTCATGAATTTTGTTTCATTGGGATTGTTGTACGGTCGACCTGAACTATAGGAATTCGTAAATCCTATTTGCGATTTCCAGTTTGTAATAAAGTATTTCGTAACGATAGACAAGCTGTGATCAGCAACAAAACTTGGTGTGACTGAGGCCTTGAAATTTCTATAATCTCTTTCGGTATCTATGTAGGAATAGGAAATCCAGTACTCAAGATTTTTTATTGAATTGTTGTCGCGCCAAAACAAGTCTAAACCTGTAGCGTATCCTGAACCAGAATTATCAAAATTTGAATTGAAAGCAGCTACATCAGTATCAAATTTTACTAAATCACGATAATTTTTGTAATAGGTTTCGGCTCTAAAGGTTTTTCCGTTTTTAGCATACTGAAAGTTTAAAAGATAATGTGATGCTTTTTCACTTTCTAAAGGAGAATTTGCGGTATACTTTATATAATCAGCGTTAGGAGTTTGAGTGAAATCGCCATAAGCAAATGAAAACTGACTGTTTTTAGCCATTTTGTATGCAAAAGAAACTCTAGGCGAAATAGCATTTTCATTTAGGACACTGTTATTTGCTGCGCGTATTCCCACTTTTGCAGCCCATTTTTTAGAGAAGAAAATATCAGCCTCAGAGTAGACTGCTGCTATGTGGGAATCATATCCACTGTTAAAAACCATACCTGAATTTTGGTTGAAATTCTCATGGAATTGGGTAACAAAATAATCAGCTCCAAAAGACAGTTTTAATCGATCTGAGAAACTTTTTTTCAACTTCACTTTAAAATGTGCTGCATTTTCTTCATTGTTCACTTTATCTGAATCTAAGTTTATGACATTGTTGCTGTAGCCATAACTCAATCCAGAGGTGATTTGCCAGTTGTTCCCAAAAACTCCTTTGTAAGACGTGTTAAAATAAAAATTGTTATTGTTTAAATCTACTCTTATCTTCTCTGGAGCATTGATGTTTTCTTGATTGATATCAAATTTTGAAGCGTCAAATGCAGCGTATACTTTTAAAATACCATTATTGAAATTATAGCGATACACAGTTTCTCCGGAAAGGGATTGAAAAGGACTATTCCAATCTATGTTTTGAGGAATCGCAGCTTGATAAGGAGCGAGATTCAAATAATTAGCATTCACACTCAAGGAACTTTTTTTCCATTTTTGGGTATTCCCAATTCCTAAACCTACGGTCATCAAGCTAATTTCGGTTTTGTTTTGATCTGGATTATCCTGCGTATTGAGTAACAACACACTGGATAATGCTTCGCCATATTCTGCAGAATAGCCGCCAGTAGAAAAAGCGATTCCGCTAAATAAAAACGGTGAAAATCGGCCACGAGTAGGTAAATTGTTAGCTGTTGCACCATAAGGTTGTGCTACCCGAATCCCATCTACAAATGTTTGTGTTTCATTAGCCTCGCCACCACGAACAAACAATCTTCCGTCCTCGCCTACTGTTTGCGTTCCTGGTAAGGTTTGCAAAGCCGCAATAATATTCCCTGCTGATCCTGCCGTGGTCACAATATCTAGAGGTTTTAAAACCGAAACTCTAGATTTATCGCCCGCTTCAAATGTCCCTGCAGTAATTACAACGGCATCGAGCGCTGTAACACTTGAACGAAGTTTAATAGTTTTATCAGTAAAAGTAGCTACATCAATTGCAGTTCTTGAAGTTTCGTAAATCAAAAAACTAACTACTAAGGTTTGATTTCCCGTAGCTGTGGTTGTAAAACTAAAACTACCAGAATCAGAACTTGTGGCGCCGTCATAGGTTCCTTCTATAAAAATATTAGCCCCTGCAACAGGCTTTCCTTTTTCATCAACTACTTTACCTGATATTGTTTTTTGTGCCAAAAGAAACGAGCTAACTATTAAAAATAAAAATGTGAGTGTGGTTTTCATAATGTTGTGATAATTTGATGAACCAAAAGTATCTCAGAAAAAAAGCTTTGAAAACAGAACCTTACTCAACTGTTGAAAATGGATGCTGAGTTGTGAAATTTTTAATTTTAGGTTATATTTACCTAGTTGCAAAAAATAAGTATGCTTAAAGTCGCGTGAGGGATAGCAGTGAAAATCCTTTGCTGACCCGTTGCAAAAAAGGGACAGGAAAGATTGTAACGGATAGCCCGACCGGAGCTTTTGCGGAGGGCACGCCCAAAAAATTGAAACAAAATGGATTTGAAATCAGAGAAGGAAAAAATGATTGCTGGCGAATATTATTTGGCTGGTGATCCGGTTTTGGTGAAAGACCGACGACGAGCGAAGTTATTGTTGCACCGCTTGAATGTGACCGAGTATAGAATGACCAAAAAAGCGCGCGAAATTATTCAGGAATTGATTCCCAATGCAGGGACCAACTTATACATTGAACCACCGTTTCATTGTGATTACGGGTACAATATTGTGTGTGGCGATAATGTTTACTTTAATGTGAACTGTGTGGTGCTGGATTGCGCTACGGTAACTATAGGATCGAATGTTTTTATAGCGCCGAACGTGCAATTGTACACCGCTACGCACCCACTTGATGCGGAATTGCGCAAAACGCTCGAAAACGCTTTACCAATAACTATTGGCGATGATTGCTGGATAGGCGGCAATAGTGTGATTTGTCCTGGTGTAACTATCGGCGTAGGTTGTGTAATTGGTGCAGGATCGGTAGTTACGAGAGATATTCCTGATCATTCACTTGCGGTAGGAAATCCTGCGAGAGTAATTCGGAATTTAAAAGCATAAGGTTTTTATAATTTTTTTTGGCAGCTACAAAAAAATCCTATCTTTGATTTACTAACAACAAAAACATAGAAAATGAAACAACTTAAATTAGTATTGGTATTTGCTTTATTTGTCGTTGCCAGTTCAGTATCGGCACAAAGTACATTTGACAAATGGCCGGCAATTAAAGAATTTCACGGTGTAATGTCGGAAACTTTTCATCCAGCCGAAGAAGGTAATTTAGCACCAATCAAGGCGCGCTCTGAAGAAATGGTTCAAAAAGCAGCTTCGTTATTAAAGTCGGATATTCCAACTGAATTTAGAACAGATGCTATTTTAGCTTCGGCAGAACGTTTGCAATTGCAAAGCAAAGCCTTACACAAATTAGTTGTAGCCAAAGGCGATGATGCTGCTATCGTAAAATCGATTACTACATTGCACGATACCTTTCATGAAATTGTAGGTTTGTGCTCCGACTCTAAAAAATAAAACACCAGGCCCAATCGACTGATTGGGCTTTTTTTTGCTTATTTACTATGCTTTCACTTTCAAAAATTCACCATATCGCTGCTATTTGCAGTGATTATCAAAAATCCAAAAAATTTTATACTGATTTTCTCGGCTTGCAAATTCTTCAAGAAGTGCATCGCGAAGAACGCCAATCGTACAAACTAGACTTAGCGCTGAATGGCGTTTATATATTGGAATTATTTTCGTTCCCAAATCCTCCCCAAAGGCTTTCTCGTCCTGAGGCAGCGGGTTTGAGGCATTTGGCATTTGAGGTAAATGACATTGCAGCTACTCACCGTTTGTGCCTGCTTGAAGGCGTAATTGCTGAAGAAATTCGGGTTGATGAATACACCAATAAATCCTTTTTCTTTATCAGTGATCCCGATGGTTTACCGATAGAGTTTTATGAAAAATAAAGCACTTTTATTTATAAAAAAGTCAAAATAATATCTAAATCGTAAAAGAAAATAGTCCTTACATTTTTTAAGTTGAATGCGATTCTGTTTTTTTAAATTTGCAGAAACTTGACATATTACTCTTTCCATACGATTTAAGAGAATTATCACAGACTTAATATTCAAAAACTTTTGATAACGAGGATATTATTTGGTTTTTGATCCTCCACCTTGGGTTTACTTTTAAAAAATATAGTCAAAACTGATAGCGAAATCTTTTTTAATCAAACCGTTCCTTCAAGTTTAGCAAAAAAATCATCAATGGCAGTTCAAAAAATAAAAAGGAGTTACCGCAAAACCAAGTACATTTTGTACAAAGAAACTTTAGTTGATTTCAAAGAGCATTTTTGGGCTTTTCTCGGTTCATTTATCGGCATCGGATTAATTGCTTATTTACAATCTCGCACACTCCCAAACTCTGACGTGGTTTATTTAATAGGTTCCTTTGGAGCATCGAGCGTTTTGGTTTACGGTGTAATCCAAAGTCCTTTGGCACAGCCAAGAAATCTTATTGGAGGGCACCTAATTTCTGCAATCATTGGCGTTTCTGTCTGTAAATTCGTTCCCGATATCGTTTGGTTAACTGCTCCACTTGCTGTTTCCCTTTCTATTGTTTTTATGCAAATGACTAAAACATTGCATCCACCTGGCGGCGCAACCGCGCTGATAGCCGTAACTGGCTCAAGTGAAATTAAAAACTTAGGCTATTGGTATGTATTTTCACCTGTTTTAACCGGTGTACTTATTTTACTAGCCGTGGCTTTAGTTTTTAATAATATGACGACAAACAGACAATATCCAAATCACAAAAAATACCCTCAGTTCAGAAAAAGAATGACAACTATTTTTACAACTAAACGATAACCCTAAAAACAATTACAGGAAGTACTTGATAGCAAGTAAAACAAGATTTATTTTTTTTTCGTTAGCTTAAAAATAGATCGGAATTGGTGTACTCCTTTTTGACACATACACAAAAATCTTATCAACAAATCGAGAAACTAAAATTTAAATCTGAAATTAAATTTTACCTTTGACCTTTCAATAAAAACAACGATTATGGTTTATAAATTTAGAGTCATTCTAGACGCCGAGGAAGATATTTTTAGAGACATTGCAATACTTGAAGACGATACTTTAGAGGATTTACATAATGCTATTTTCAATTCTTTTGGTTTTGACGGAATGGAAGTAGCTTCTTTTTATACTTGTGATGAGACGTGGAATCAAGAAGAAGAGATTCCGATGTTTGATACTGGCGATGTTCTTGGCGAACAAAAAACCATGAGTGACTACAAATTGTCAGACATTTTAGATAAAGAAAATACGAAAATCATTTACGTGTACGACTTTATTAACATGTGGACGTTTTTAGTAGAATTAGCCGCTATTGAAGAGCAAGTGGCAGGAAATTTCTATCCTGAAACTTTATTTTCTCACGGTGAAATGCCCGATGAAGCGATGGAAAAAAACTTTGAAGCCGATAATGCAGATGATTACAATGACGAGTTCGAAGACGGTTTTGATGATGATGATTTAGATATGTTTGAAGGCGATGACAGTTTTGAAGATTACGGTTTTGAGGAGAATTGGAATTAGTTTGTAGAAAGTTTCTAAGAATTTAAGGTTCTGAGGTACTAAGTTCTGACAGGAACTAAATTTAATATTTTCACACCATGAGCAATTTTAGAAACTTACTGATTTGGCAAAAATCAATGTCATTAACTACTAAAATTTATAAATCAAACAAGAAATTCCCAAAAGAAGAAATATTTGCATTAACATCACAAATAAGGCGGAGCTCAGTTTCAATTCCGAGCAACATTGCCGAAGGGTTTGGAAGAGAAAGTAGTAAAGAATATCTGCGTTTTTTAAACATAGCCATTGGATCATTATTTGAATTACAAACCCAATTAGAAATAGCAAAAAACATCGACTATTTAATCGAAGATGAATTTAACACTTTGTACGAAGATAGTCGAGAGATTGAACGAATGCTGGTTTCGTTCATGAATAAAATTAAAGAAAGAGATTAAAACCTCAGTAACTCAGCAACTTTTCACTTAGCACCTCAAAAATAAATGATCAACTTATTCAACACCCATATCGAAAATTTATCCATTCACAGAGTGGGTAACAAGAGTAGAAACGAAGCTATTTTTTTATCAGAACAACCGTATGCGTTGCAAGATGAAATTGTGCCTCTAATGAAAGAATTTTTCTTTAAACCGTTTCGTGAAAAAGAAGAAAATTATTTCCAATTTGCACACGAAATCGATTTGGATTACAACGACATGTTCAAATACGCCACCGAGATATTTGACAATCCAAGCAGCGTTCACGAGGTTTCAAAAAAAATCACCACGCATTTGTTTGAGCAATCCAATCACCCGCATATCAAAAATGGTGAGGTTTACGTAACCTATTTAACCAATCTAAGCATTGATAACAATGTAGTTGATGCCATCGGTATTTTTAAGAGTGAAATTCAGGCCGACTTTTTACAATTCGAAGAAAAGGCCTCTCAATTAGAAATGATTTTGCAGCAAGGCGTAAGTTTGAATAAACTTGACAAAGGCTGTTTGATTTTTAATTACAAAAAAGAAGAAGGATATAAAATTTTGACTGTAGATAGCAACCGATATGACGCACGCTACTGGTTGGAGCACTTTTTATCAGTAGATGCTTTTGAAGATGAAAATTTCATCACTAAAAAGTATTTGAAATTCTGTCAAAACTTTGCGAAAGATGTCGTTTTCCCTGCCGAGGACAAAAAAGAAGAAGTGATGTTCATGAACCGATCAGTAAACTATTTTGCAAAAAACGATCAGTTTGAAGAAACTAACTTTTTAAATGAAGTTTTAGATAATCCAGATTTGATTCCAGAGTTTAAAAACTACAAAACCGACAAAGGCGAGAAATATAGCATTGAGGATGTTACCTCCTTCCCTATTGCGAATGCAGCAGTATCTGATGCCAGAAAATCAATAAAAAATGTCATCAATTTAGATACGCACATTCAAATTAAAATGGATTTTATCAATCCTGAAAGTGCTGAAAAATTTGTTGAAAAAGGTTGGGACGAAGAAAAACAAATGTACTATTACCTGGTTTACTTCAACAAAGAAGAAAAAAACTAATAATTGCCTGCAAGAAAAGAATCCTTGCTCTTAATACCATTATATCTCCAAATGTAAACTGCATTTGGAGATTTTTTTTAGAAAAATAAAATGATTAATTAGCATCGAAAAACAGTGGTTTCTTTGTAAATTTACCCTTCAAAAAATCACAAAAAATGGCGCAATTTTTCTTTAAAGAAAGTCCGTTCAAAACCTTAATTTCTTTTCACAAACTCATTGAAAATTTAGAAGAAATTGCCAATAGCGATGTGGATTATAGAGCCAATTACGCTCAAGCTCTCTTACAAGAAATTGCACCTTTTCCAGAGTTTAGAACCGGGATCGAAGATTTTGATTTGATTTTTGAAAAATCTGCCTTGATTAAAAATTTATTGGCTGATTTGTTTCCAACGGCATTGACGCACAACGAAATTAAAGCAGTAGCCATTCCGTTTCAAAATTTTACTTTTAATTACACCGAACGTTTTAAAAAAATTGTTGACGAAGCTGGTGTTTTGTTTGATATTGCCATAAAAGACTTTGATGCCGATCAATTTTACGTAATGAGTTGTACGCTCATACTTAACGAAATTTACGGTCAGCAGATTGATTTTAATAAACCTTTGTTTTATGAAATTCCGAATAAAAAAGGAATCATGAACCAATACCGAATTTTGTACAATGCTGACTTTTTAGAAATATTACCAACGGATTCAGCTCCTGAAATTACTCCTGAAGATATTGATTTACTGATGGATAATTTTGATAACATCGCTTTGTGGAAAGAAAAATTCCCAGTAGAAAGTTGGATTTTAAAAGGATTTGGTATTGCCATTTTATTCGATGCTACAACAGAAAGTTCGATATCAAAGCTAAAAAGTAATCTTTTGAAACCTGATAAAGAACAAATTGCAATTCAAGAAAATTCTGAGTCAATCTTTAGATCTATTTTTAAAATAGCCGACTTGCGCGTAGGAATCCTTTTGTACAATGCGGAAGAAGATCAATTTATAAAGCCTACCATTAACGACAGTAGCTTACATAGTTTTATACTAAATGAACAGCAGGAAATAGCTTGTCAAGATGGCTTCTTGGGCTGTTCATTCGAGAATTTGTTGTCCAATAATCAAATTGTATCTATTTCTAATGTGTCCAATTTTAGTCAAATACCAGGCAATGAACAATTGGGACAACATTTATTATCCCAAAACATTCAGAGTTGTGTTTTTGCACCTATTGTAAAAAATGGAGTATTACTTGGTGTTCTAGAACTCGTTTCTGCAAATCCGCGCGCATTAAATAGCATCAATGCTAGTAAACTAGATTTGATTTTGCCTTATTTAATTGATACCGTGGAACGCTACAATATTGATATGCAAAACCAAATCGAGGCAGTCATTCAACGAGAGTACACCGCAATTCATCAAAGTGTGTATTGGAAATTCAGAAAAGAAGCGCTCAAGTACGTGCAATTGCAAACACGCGATTACATTTTTAAAGAAATTGTTTTCAAAGAAGTCTATCCGCTATACGGCCAAATTGACATTAAAGGCTCATCAGAACATCGCAATAAAACCGTTACTGATGATTTGAAAAACCAAATACAATCGCTCCTAAACTTGTTTAGTAATGATAATTCCAGTACTAATTTGGTACTGGTAGAACAACGAAAATTTGAACTTCAAACCCTGATTTCCGAGCTAGATCAGCCCTTTAAAGCAGATACCGAGCAGCAAATTCAGCATTATATTGAAAATGAGATTCATCCTATTTTAAAAACTACCGATTTTAACGAGGCTACGCAAATAGAAGTCAATAATTATTTTGAGAGTTTGGACGAAAAATCTGGACTATTTTACCATTCCCGAAAAAAGTTTGACAATGCACTTTCCATCGTAAATAAAAAATTAGCTTCGTTACTGGATGCTAAACAAGCAGAAGCCCAGAAAATTTTTCCGCATTACTACGAACGCTTTAAAACTGATGGCGTAGAACACAATTTGTATATTGGCGCCTCTATTGCACCAACCAAAAGTTACGAAAATTTGTATCTGCATAATTTGAGATTATGGCAATTACAAACTTTGTGCGAAATGGTTATGGAGCATAACCAACTTAAGTTTTCATTACCTTATGAATTGGATGTAACTGCTTTGATATTGGTGTTTAGCTCTCCTATTTCTATTCGTTTTCGAATGGACGAAAAGCGTTTTGATGTTGACGGTACCTACAACGCTCGCTATGAAGTAGTCAAAAAACGAATTGACAAAGCACACATCAAAAACAAAGAAGAACGCATTACCGGACAAGAAAAAATTACAATTGTGTATTCGCACAATAACGAGGAACAAGAATACCTCAACTACATTAAATTTTTGCAATTTAAAAAAATACTCGAACCTACCATTGAACAATTTGAAGTAGAAGATTTACAAGGTGTTTCTGGCTTGCGCGCCATTCGTGTCAAAGTATGCAACAACATATCGTCTCCTTTAGAGAAACTGTATTCCTATCAAGATTTACTCGATGAAATTCAATAATGTTATGCCATTTTAAAAGCAATGACAAACGCAATTACGGAGACAATAATTCCGATCATGAAAAAATTGTAAGTTAAACGCAAAAGGCGGTATTTTTTTTCGAGCACTACGCCCAAATAATACAAATCTTTTATCATTGAATTGTATAAATAATCCTTGTCTTTCATCATCTCGTTCATTGCCCATTGGTACTCCTCGAGTGGCATTTTATAAAAGTTTCCAAAGAAAAGTAAATTGACTTTTTGATTCTCTATATCTTGGCGCGAAAAAACGCCTTTCGTCACCTTTGGCCGTGTCGATAAAATAGCAAAAATGATAGTGGTAACACTTGACATCAACATGATGAATGTCGGAATCATCAAATGCACATTTTTAGGACTATCTAACTTTGGGATCAAAATAGAAAGCGCAATCGAAATAATAATAGCATTTACAGATAACAAAATATTGGCCTTACTATCCGCAATTCCGCTCAATGTCGTATGATTGTTGAGCGTTACTCTAAACAAAGTATCAACGGCTCGATCGGGTTTTTCCTCTTTTTTACGGTTTGCAGCTACCACTACTTCCTCTTTTGAATTTGTTTTCAATTTATCAATTTTCTTTTTTAATCTTTTCTTGTTTTTTTCTTTTAAGGGTTGCCAATTTGTAATGGCAAATGTGGTATAATATTGGTGTTTGTTGGTAAGAAAGTTTAAATTTTCTTGCCACCACTCTGCATCCGAAAATGTTTTTTGATCCAAATTATGCCATTCTGCGCGCAATGCTCCACAAGAATCTACATATTCTCGCTTTGAAAGATGGTAATAATCGGCATCCTTAATAATTTTTTCTAATTTATTTTGAGGCTCATAGCTGTAAACCGTCGTCATGATGAGTTGTGCTACTTGTTCTTTGTAAGCAACCGCGTTGGGTTGTGTGGCTAAAAATTCCTTTAAATACACTACACTACTCTCTTCGTGTTTTTGACAGCCATGAATATAACCCATATCATGAAACCAAGCAGCAAGAAGCAACATTTCTAGCTCTTTCTCCGTTACACCTTCATGTGCAGCAATAATTTCAACAGCGGCCACAACATCTTTTGTATGACTGATATTATGATAGGTATATGAATTAGAAAGTTTATCTTTGAACTGTTTTTCTACGAATTCTTTGGCTTGTTCTATTAAATTCATGGATGTATTTTTACTCAACTAAATTATGAAATTATTTTCAGTTAGCCGTTTTAAAGCTTTGATTAAACGAGTTCTTTTTTTAAGTGTCCTAATATTCATCATTCAATCGTGTGCTACATATCATGCGCAATATGGCAAAAACAGCAAAAACCCAACTCAAAACGCAGTTGATAGTTCAAAAATTGCCCATACCTTTTTTTTAATTGGCGATGCAGGAAATACCAACGAAAAACAAGCGCAAGAAACGCTACAATTACTTCAAAAACAACTTTCAAAAGCACCTAAAAAAAGTACTTTGCTATTTTTGGGCGATAACATTTATCCGAAAGGCCTACCTGATCATGAATTTACCAATGAACGATTAATTGCCGAGGACAAACTGACCAAACAACTCGATTTGTCTAAAAATTTTAAAGGATCAACGATATTTATTCCGGGCAATCACGATTGGTACAGCGGTTTAAAAGGATTAGAACGTCAAGCTCAATTTGTTACCAATTACCTAAATAATAAAAAATCTTTTTTACCAAGTAAAAGTTGTGCTATTGAGGATTTAGAATTGAACAGTAACCTGACTTTAGTTACCATTGACAGCCAATGGTTTTTAGAAAATTGGGACAAGCATCCTACCATAAACGATGAATGCAGCATCAAAACACGTGAAGATTTTTTTACGGAATTAGAAAGCATTTTGGTGAAAAATCAAGATAAAACAGTCGTTCTTGCGGTACACCATCCTTTGATGAGCAACGGATCACATGGCGGACAATTTTCATTGCAAAAGCAGATGTTCCCACTCGAAAAGAAAATTCCGTTACCAATAATTGGCTCATTGATCAATTTAATCCGAAAAACATCTGGAATAAGTCCGCAAGATTTACAAAACAAACCGTACGATCTTTTTACAAAAAGAGTAAAAACCTTGCTGCAAAGTCACGCTAATGTTATTGTTGTTTCCGGTCACGACCACAATTTACAATACCTAGAAAAAGACAACATCAAACAAATCATTAGCGGTGCTGGCTCAAAACATGAAGCCGCAAAGGCTGTTTTTCCAAACGATTTTTCATACGGAAAAAATGGCTTTGCTAAGTTGTCTATTTTTGAAAACGGAGCTTCGAAAGTTACTTTTTTCGGAATCGAAAACCATCAAGAAAAACTGCTTTTCGAAAAACAAATCAGCACAGCTAAGCAGGATTATGATATTAAAAGTTTAGCTGAAAATTTTCCCAAACAAACAACTACTCAAATTTATAGCGCCTCACAAACAAAAAAGTCAGGTGTTTACCGTTTTTTCTTTGGTAAACATTACAGAACGTATTATAGCCAACCCATTACTGTACCTACAGCAACCTTAGATACACTTTTAGGTGGACTCACACCAAAACGCGCTGGCGGCGGACACCAATCCAACTCCTTGCGCTTACTTGACAGCAACGAGCGCGAGTACGTAATGCGCGGCATGAAAAAAAGCACAACACGTTTCCTCCAAGCAGTTGCTTTTAAAAAACAATTCATTCAAGATGAGTTTGAAAATACCTATGCCGAAAGTTTACTCGCTGACTTTTACACCACTGCACATCCTTATACTCCGTTTGCTGTTGGAAAATTGGCTGAAACAATTGGAGTAGCGCATACCAATCCAAAATTATTTTATGTCCCGAAGCACGCGGCATTAGGAAATTTCAATGAACAATATGGTGACGAACTGTACCTCATTGAAGAACGCCCAACGGACAGCCAACTTGGAGTAAAAAGTTTTGGTACTCCGACAGCCATTATAGGTACTGATGATGTTTTAAAGAACTTACGAAAAGACGAAAAATATGCCGTTGATGAAAATGCCTATATCAGAGCGCGTTTGTTTGATATTTTAATTGGTGATTGGGACCGTCACGAAGACCAATGGCGCTGGGGCGAATACCGTGTGGGTGAAAAAATAATTTACAAACCCATTCCTAGAGATCGAGATCAAGCTTTTAGCAAATACGATGGTACTTTAGTATTTGTGTTGATGAATAAAGTGCAGTTGCGACACATGCAAACGTTTAAAGACCATTTAAAAAAAGTAAAAATTATGAGCCGCGAGGCCTACCCGCTTGATTTGGCTTTTTTAAAAACTAGTACTTTGGTAAATTGGATGCAAGAAGCCACTTTCATTCAGAACGAATTGACAGATAAAGCAATTGACAAGGCCTTTAATTCTCTACCACAAGAAGTTCAAGACGGCACCATTGAATCTATTAAAACAAAACTAAGAAAACGTAAAAAACAATTGTTGCTTGCTGCAGAAACCTATTACAAAGTGTTACAGCATACCGTTTTATTGGTTGGTACGGATAAAAAAGATCGATTTGAAATTCGAAAAAACAATAAAAATCAAGTTGAAGTCGCTGTTTTTAGAAAGAAAAAGTCAGGTGATGAACTGCAGTACAGCAAGCAATTTTCAGACAATACTACCAAAAAAATATGGATTTATGGTCTTGATGATGATGACGAATTTCAAGTTACAGGTACCGCATCGTCTAAAATAAAAATACGTTTGATTGGCGGCCAAAACGAGGATTCTTACCAAGTAGAAAAAGGTAAGAACATTAAAATTCACGATTTTAAAAGTAAAAACAACAATTATCAAGTTGATGCAGCAACAAGCATGCGCATTACTGATAATTACGAAAGCAATTTATACAACTACAAAAAACCAAATTACAATTATTTTACAGGCTTGCCCAACATTGGCTTTAACCCCGATGATGGCATCAAACTAGGAATTGTAACCGGCTACATAGTGAACGATTACAAACAAAATCCATATACTCAAAAACATACTTTAAAAACCAACTATTACTTTGCTACTAGTGGTTATGAAGCCATTTACAACGGTAAATTCCCAAAGCTTTTTGGTAAATGGGACGCCGATGTTGAAGGACGATTTACAAGTCCGAACTTCTCTATCAATTATTTTGGGTACGGAAACGAGACCAGAAATAACGAGGAAGATCTTGGGCGTGATTTCAATAGGGTAAAAATTAGAATCTTAAAGGTCATGCCCTCACTTAAAAAAATTGGCTTGTTTGGTGGTACATTTCAATTACAAACCGTGTACGAACGTATCAATGTTGAAGAAACTGCCGATCGCTTTATTGAAAATTCAACTCAAGTGCGACCAGAGGTTTTTACCAATCAGCATTTTGCGGGAGCAATGGTTAAATATAGTTTTGAAAACTATGATGAACCTGCATTTCCTTCGATGGGAATGGGATTTAGCATTAGCGGAAGCTGGAAAACAAATCTTGAAGATAGCAAGCGTAATTTCCCTACGATTGAAAGCAAACTGAATTTTAATCATAAAATTGATGCCAAAGGGAAGGTTGTACTAGCTACAATTGTAAAAGCCAAACACGTATTGAACTCTAACTTTGAATTTTATCAAGCTGCTACTTTGGGCGGAGATTACGATTTGCGTGGTTTTAGAAACGAAAGATTTTTAGGAAACCAATCGTTTTATCAAAGCAGTGATCTACGTTTTAATATCGGAAAAATTAAGCGCAGCATCATACCGATGAGTTTTGGAGTTTTGGCTGGCTACGATTACGGCCGCGTTTGGCTGAAAGGAGAAGAATCAGACAAATGGCATCAATCAGTTGGGGGTGGTGTATGGCTGAACGGACTCAATGCGCTCACGGCCAGACTCACCTACTTTAAAAGCAATGGTGAGCCAGCGCGCATCGCTTTTGGTTTAGGATTTGGATTTTAAGTTTTTTAAACTTGTTTTATAGAGTTTTCCGCCATCGCTTCCTGCTTTTTCATCAGCGATGAGAATCGTTTCATTGTCAATAAATACGGCCGACTCTTTTTGCGAAAAATGACCAAGCTCTAAAGTAGTTTGTGTTCCTTTTAAAAAATTCCCATTGGAATAACCCTCCAAAAGAATTAGTTTATCGTGCGTGAGTAAAGCAACTTTTGCCCCGTCAGGACTTATTGTGGCACTTGTTATCGCGCAATGATTGTAACTGTCGCAAGTTTTTAAGGAACCTAACAATACGGCTGCATGAGTTCCGGCTTTATTCGGCACTTGATATAATAAAGATGTACCATCAAAATTTTTACTGCGGTTTTTGGTAAACAAATAAAAATAACCTTCGTGTTCAAAAAAACCTTCTACATCGTACAAAAGTTCTTTCTTGGAAGGTGGAAATTCCTTTTGCTCCGGATAATAAAAAGCAATTTCGTAGGCTGCATTCGCTTCGCCATCAGTTAAAGATGAATGGTCTACTTTATAAATCACCAAATCTTTGCGCTCGTTATCGTTGTTTCCAAAATCACCGATGTAAATATTGCCTTCTTTGTCCTGAGTAATATCTTCCCAATCGGTATTGGTAGCATTGGTAATTTCGCAGGTCTTGGCAATTGAACCGTTTTTATCCAAACCATAAATCTTATTTGGGTTTCCGCTGTCGGCAAGCGCCCAAAGCATTTCAGCTTTGGTATCAAAAGTGATTCCTGAAACTTCCTTTAACTTTTTTGGAAGCTCGTATTGTTCTTGTAATACAGTTGAATCCTGTTGACAAGCTCCAGCAAAAAGAGCTATAATTGGTATCCAATGTTTTTTCATATTCGATTTTTTATTAAACCTTTATTTTGGTTGTTATCTGTAGGAAACGGTACTCCATTACATTTTATTTTTAAACAAATTGGTGTTTTTGAAATTCCGAATAATGAACTCAAAAGCAGCCGACATAACAGTTCCCATTGATTTTGCTTTTTTAAAATTCATGTCATTTGTGTAGCGATACAATTCCATTTTGAGCTGTTGCAAATGAGCCTCAGGTGCCAATTCGTCTTCGCCCATAATTTCAAGCAAACGATTAATCCGATTTTCAGCTGACAGAATTCGTTTGGCCAAAACGGCACGTTCTTCATCTTTGTATTGCTCAATCGAACTTTCTTGCAATTTGTCTTTCACTAATTTTACCATCGGATAATTTTCCTTGAAAAATTGCGGACGATACACTTTAAAATTGCCTTCGTAACATTGTTGATCAAAATCAATTGCTCGAATTTTATACACAACATGATCAAAATCGTGTATCGGAACAATAACATAATTATAGGAACGCATGTCACCCAGCAAACGAATCATGCAACGCTCATTAAATTTTACAAACTCTTTGGCAATTTGTGCTTTTTCCGTTTCAGAACGCTCTTGCAAAAGGGTTTTGATAAAAACATCTCCGGGAATTCCCATAATATGCTCTTCGATGAGGGTATCTTTATAAACCAAAAAATTGATTTTGTCAGGCGATAAGATGTGCTCTAACTCTAGTCCGTAAATACGCGAAGCATCGGCTTTTTTGACATAAAAATGCGTGTAGTTGTCGTTTAGAATATTTCGCACCTTGATTCGAAAAGGTTTTGAATTCCCAAACGTACAATAATCAATCGAGTCAATATTTAAAAACTTAATGATACTCAAATTTCCATCAGAGTGTAACAAAGAATAAATCTTTTTTAAATTCAAGTCAATTTCTTCTCGCTCAAATTCGCTGTAGTAAACCCTAATCCATAAAGTATCTTGATCCATTGTATCATACACAGTAACCGAACCCGAAAAACGCAACAAGTCATCATAAAAAACAGAGACTTCAGATAAACGATCAAAGCGTTGAAGGTATTCTAACAGTGCCGGATTGATAGGATACGAAGGTTTTTTAAAGATCATTATTGGCTCATTCATATCGGATGGATTTATAACAAATTTACAATAAAACTAAAGATTCGCAGTTGATACGTCCCTAGAAAAATAGAATTTTTCGAAAGCTACTAAATCACAGATGATATAAGAAAAGTAGTCAAAAAATACTTTTTCACTTTCTATTTTCCTCAATATTCAGAAATAAAAACCTAAACCATTGATAAGAAATCAATTAGATAAAATTTTTAAATTATTAATCATAAATCTTAATTTTTTATGTTAAAAAAAGAGGTTCCCTGAATTTAAATTTTATATTTGGACGCCAAAAATTAATTAAATTTATATACCACATAACTAATGACGGATAAGCTTGAACTCTACTTCAAGGCTGCACAATCAGCTAAGATTGGCATCTGGAAAATGAATTTGGACACCAATGAAATTTTTTGGGATGCTGTGACCAAAAGAATTCTTGAACTTCCTGATGATTTTATTCCTGTTAAAGGAAGTGGTATAAAGTTTTACTCCGAAGGTAATAATAGAGACCGCATTTCCCATTACATGCGGCGGGCGGTCGAGGAAGGACTATCGTTTAATGACAAATTTCAAATTACAACGGCAAAAAACAATATTCGTTACATAGAATGTATTTGCCAAGTTGAATTTAAGGATGGAAAAGCAACCAATTTGCTTGGTACTTTTCAGGATATCACCAATGAACAAAACCTTATTAACGAACTGCAGCTGAACGTAGAAAAATTTTCATCCATTTTTTCTAGTGCCAATGATGCCATTTTTATAATTAATACTTCGAGCGGTTTTATAACCGATTGCAACCCAAGATCTAAAGAACTTACAGGTTATCAATTATCTGAATTAAAAGGACTACATAACTCACAACTTTTTCCAGAAGAAGCCCGAAAAGAGGCTCGATTATTTTTAAAATACAATTTAGAACGGAATGAGTATACCGTAAACGAAACCGTTTTAAAAGCCAAATGCGGTGAACTTATACCTGTAGAAATTGCTTCGGGTAAAAAGTTCATTGTAGACAATATCACTTACTTAGTATGTTACATTAGAGATATCAGCGAGCGGAAAAAATCTGAAAAAGAACTCAATTTATTATCGCTTGCAGCTTCTGAAACGACTGATACTATCGTTATTGCAAATGAAGAAGGTAATGCAGTTTGGGCCAATCAGGCCTATTTAGATTTAACCGGACTGACTATGGAAGAAGTAATTGGGCAAAAACCAGGATACCTATCTATTGGACCCGAAACCGATCCTAAAAGCAGTGAATTATTGCGACTTGCGGTAAAAAACAAAGAAAGTATAAAAATTACGATCTTGAATTATACCAAGCAAGGCGAAAAGTACTGGTACGAACTTAATATCACCACCGCCTTTGATGCGCAAAATAATTTTGTAAATTTTATTGGTGTAGGTCGCAATGTTACTTCAAGAATCGAGAAACAACTAGAATTGAAAAAATTGCTAGAAGTTACGAGCAATCAAAACAATAAACTTTTCAACTTCACACACATTGTTTCACATAACATTCGTTCACACACCAGTAATTTAGCTATGGTAGTTGATGTAATTGAAAATACAGATGATATAAACGAAAAATTATCCTACTTTGACTTGTTCAAGGAAGGTACCCAAAAACTATCTGAATCGATTGATTATTTGAATGAAATTATAACCATTCAACAAAAAACAAATATTGAGAAAAAAGATATTCTATTAAAAGAGCAAATAGAGAAAACTAAAATGGCCTTGCGTCTCGCAATTCGCGAAAGCAAAATCATTATTACTGACTCTATTCCTGAGGATTTAACCGTACCAGCCATCCCCGCCTATTTAGACAGTATTCTATTAAATTTATTTACTAACGCTATAAAATACAAATCAGCTAAGCAAACAGCTACTTTGCACATTGAATTCGAAAAAGTAGATTCATATACCGTACTTCATTTTAGAGATAATGGACTAGGACTAAACCTCAATAAAAACGGTCATAAAATTTTTGGTATGTACAAAACCTTTCATGGTAATGAAGATGCCAAGGGTATTGGATTGTTTATTACCAAGAATCAATTGGAAGCTATGAATGGCAAAATTGAAGTTGAAAGTATCGAAGGAGAAGGGTCTAATTTTAAAATTTATTTCAATGAAAAATAAATTGACCTATATCATTGACGATGATAAGTTAACGGCTCGATTGATGACCATTCTGATTACCAAAAATAATTTTTGCGAAAAAATAGAATCGTTTCCAAATGCGCAAAGCGCCATTGATGTACTGCGCGAAAATGTGCGTAATCAAGCGGAGCTACCTGATGCCATTTTGCTAGATTTGAACATGCCAATGATGGATGGCTGGCAATTTTTAGATGAATTTATGCTGCTGCCTTTTCTAAAGGACATTCATGTTTTTATCATGACCTCATCTATCGACCCCGTAGATATTGAAAAGGCAAAAAAATATGCTGTAGTAAAATACTATATTGACAAACCCATCACTATTCAAAAACTGCAATACATGCAGCAAATTATCGAAGGAACAAATTAAACCAACAATTTAGTAACAAAATAGGCACTATTTCGTCCTACTTTTAAACTAAACAACGAAGCCTTTGAAACCTATCCTTACGATTGAAAACCTCAACAAGCGTTACGGCGCCGTTCAAGCACTAAACAATGTTTCCTTTACTATTCAAAAAGGTAATGTTTACGGAATTCTTGGTCCCAACGGAAGCGGAAAATCAACAACATTGGGTATTGTACTTAATGTAGTCAACAAAACTTCGGGCCAATACAGTTGGTTTGGAGGTACTATGGCTACGCACGATGCGCTAAAGAAAGTAGGTGCCATAATTGAAAGACCTAACTTTTATCCGTACATGACAGCACAAGAAAATTTAGAATTAGTGTGCAAAATTAAAGGCATTAACTACGCTAAGGTTCAGGAAAAATTGGAACTTGTAGGACTCCTTGAACGTAAAAATAGTAAATTCAGTACCTTTTCACTGGGGATGAAACAACGATTAGCAATAGCATCAGCCTTGCTAAATGATCCTGAAATTTTAATTTTAGACGAACCTACAAACGGTCTTGACCCCCAAGGAATACATCAAATACGAGACATTATAAAAGTAATTGCTGCGCAAGGAACTACTATTCTACTTGCCTCACACTTACTTGACGAGGTAGAAAAAGTGTGCACACATGTCGTGGTGTTAAGAAAGGGTGTGATTTTATATACTGGTTTAGTAGATGGAATGGCTGCAAACGAAGGCTTTTTTGAACTGCAAGCAGCAAATAACGAACAATTGCAAAATGCACTTGAACAGCATCCCGCAGTACAAAAGTGTACTATTGAAAATGAAAAAGTTTTGGTCTATCTAAAAGAGCCGCTTGAAGCCAAAGATTTGAATCAATTTCTATTTGAACGCCAAATTGTGTTACAACATTTGGTAAAAAGAAAAAGCAGTCTCGAAGAGCAATTTTTGACACTTACTGGTCAAAAATAAAAACGCCTAACCAAATCATGCTTGAGCAACTGCCAGGCCCTACTATTAATTCCGTTCTAAAACTACAATTCATGAAGAGACTTCTTACTATCGAACTACAAAAAATATGGAAAAATAAAGCTAGTAGAGTTTTAACACTTACCTATTTTATCTTACTCACCTTTATAGCCCTTATTGCTTCTATCAAATTTGATATTGGGATTTTCAAATTCCATTTAGCCGAAATGGGTATTTTTAATTTTCCTTTTATTTGGCATTTTAACACCTACATCGCTGCAATTTTAAAATTATTCTTAGCGATAGTTATCGTGTCAATGATGGCCAACGAATACAGCTATGGAACACTGAAACAAAACTTAATTGACGGAATGAGCAAAAAAGAATTCATTCAATCTAAGTTTTTAACCGTCGTGTTATTTGCTACTTTATCAACTCTTTTTATTTTTATACTTTCATTAATTCTAGGATTTAGCTTTTCATCGTACACAGAATTTGGAATTGTATTTTCTGATTTAGAGTATCTTTTAGCTTATTTTGTAAAATTAATTGGATTTTTCTCCTTCTGTTTATTCCTTGGAATCTTAGTGAAACGTTCTGCTTTTGCACTTGGATTTTTGTTTGTTTGGAATATTATTGAAGGTGTTATCATCGGTATTTTAACCTTTAAAATTTTCCCTCAAAGCGATACTGCTGCAAAAATTACACAATTTTTGCCTTTGCAATCAATGTCTAATCTGATTGTTATGCCTTTTACACGATTATCGGTTGTTAAAAATTTAGGTAATCAAATAGGCGTTGAAAACACTAATAGTTATGCTGTTGAGCCAAGTGCAATAGTAATAGTATTGATTTGGACCTTAATTTTCATTTACTCTTCTTATCGTTTGTTAGAAAAAAGAGATTTGTAGTACCTTTATAGGATGAAAAATCCGGTTTTCAAATTTACATTATTTACAATGATTGCTTGCGCTAGTTGTTTTTCACGAGCGCAATCAATTCGTATTGATGACACTTTTACTGCCAACCAATTAGTACAAAATGTACTTACAAATAGTGCTTGCATTGCAACTCAAAATGCTAATGCTACGGGTGATGATTTTTCAGGAAGCAAAAAAAGTTATGCCTATTTTAATGCCAATGGGAGTAATTTTCCGTTCCAAGAAGGAGTAATTTTAAGCACATCTAGCAGTCAAAATGCTGCTGGGCCTTATACCAATAGTGAAGGTGAAGGAGATTTACGTTGGTTAGGGGACCGAGATTTACAAATAGCTTTAGGCAGAAATAATACCATCAACGCCACAGTGCTCGAATTCGATTTTACCGCCTTAACCAATACCATTAGCTTTAATTACTTGTTTGCTTCAAATGAATATCAATTGTATTTTCCTTGTGAATTTTCAGATGGTTTTGCATTTTTAATTAAAGAAGTAGGTAGCACGGAACCCTACCGAAATATTGCCACCATTCCCAATACAACCGTACCTGTTTCATCAACCAATATCAGACCTTTTACGCCTGCTTTTAACAATGGGGTAATCTCTAAACCAAGTTGCGATGCTATGAATCAGGAGTATTTTGCAGGTTTTAATTCTACCGCAAGCCCAATTAATTATAGTGCCCAAACCGTTATTTTAAAAGCAAAAACAAGCGTAGTTGCAGGAAGAAATTATCACATAAAACTAGTGATAGCCGATGATTCAAATGAATTATTCGATTCGGCAGTGTTTATAGAAGCGGGAAGTTTTCAACCGCAAATCAATTTAGGGCCAGAACAAACCATTTGTAACGGGGAATCAGTAGTTTTAGATACAGGATTTAGCGATTTGAGATATCAATACCAATGGTTTAAAGATGGATCAACGTTGCCAATTGCAGGAGCTAATAACCCTACTTTTCAAGCCACTGATGCGGGAGAATATGCCGCAAAAGTAACGCTCAACGGCTCTGGCATCAATGCCTGTATTGCAACAGGTAATACAAAAATCACCTATAAACCAGCACTACGCACCACGCTAATGCAATGCGGAGATAGTGGCAATCAAGCATTTTTTGATTTGTCAAGCGCAACTAGTGATTTAAGAATTTCGGAAAGTAGTATCATGACCTTTTATGAAACCTTTGCTGATTATCAACAAAAGCGAAATCCTATAACTAATTTAAAAAATTATTACTCGTCAACAACAATTATTCACGCCAGTATTGCAAGCCCACAAGGTAGTTGCCAGGACTATGCTGCAGTGCAACTCTCTGTTTTACCACTAGACTCAAACTTGCCAATTGTAGTATTGTGCGACAACGATTCCAATCAAGATGGTTCGATGACATTTAATCTCGAAAAAGTCTTAAATCCCAAAATTTCTCCAAGCACCGTGGGAGTATCAAGCGATTTGACATATTATTACAATCAAGATGATGCTGCTTTGCAAAGTAATCAGCTCAAGGGTAATTTCACCACAACCACTAATCCGCAAACTCTATATGTCAGGGTCGAAAACAATTCTAATTGCTCGGGAGTTTATAAAATTACACTTGAAATTCAGCCTTACACAAATACCACAATTAATGTAATAGAAAATATTACCGTCAATGATTTTTCGAATAATAATAGCGCTACGATCAATACCATCGCAACGGGTAATTATGAGTATTCTATTGATGGAATTACTTTTCAAAGTAGCGCCACTTTTTCAAGTCTGTCCGCTGGTAAGTACGTCGCCTATGTCCGAGATATAGAAAATTGTACAATCGATTCCCGTCAATTTATTGTATTGGATTATCCCAAATTTTTCACTCCAAACGGCGATGGTTTTAATGATACATGGTCCATTAAAAACCTTGATTTATACCCAAAAGCTAATCTTTCAATTTTTGATCGCTACGGAAAATTACTCCGCGAAGTTTCAGGAATTAATGCTACTTGGAACGGAATTTATAATGGCCAACTTTTACCAGCGAATGATTATTGGTTTCGATTGGTTTTAGATCAAGACAACATCATAAAAGGGCATTTTTCTTTGAAAAGATAAATTTTTATTTGCTATTTTTAGCGCATGAAAAAAACATTACTCGCTCTCTTTCTGTTACTTTCGGTTGCTACATTTTCACAATTTAGTAAAACACATTACATACCGCCCTTATCAGGCTCAGATTTAATTGCTGCTCAAGATCAATTTCTATACATCTCTACACCAAGTACGACTCCCGTTAAAGTAAAAATTAACGCTATTGGAGCTGGTACTACTGAAATCACCGTATCTAAAAATGCTCCAATTGCTTATAATGTGGGGTTTGGTACAAATACACAACTGCATGCAGATCCTAGCCTTTTAAATACACCTATTTCGAATAGAGGTTTTATTATTGAGGCAGAAAGTTTGATTTATGTTGCTGCTAGAGTATTAGCGGGTGGTAACAATCAAGCAGGTTCTCTCGTATCCAAAGGACTTTCTGCCATTGGACAAGAATTTAGAGTTGGTGCTTATGTGAATACGCGAACAACTAATAATGCAGTTTTCCGCTATACTTTTATATCTGTATTAGCAACAGAAAACAACACTGTAGTAGAATTCGATGATATAAAAGAAGGGGTAACTTTAATAGGAAACCCAGGCGTAGGTAACACGCCTCCAAGTGTAACCTTAAATAGAGGGCAAAGTTATATTATAGCAACCGAAGATACTAGTTTAGCTAACAAAGATGGTCTAATAGGTGCATTAGTAAAGGCGGACAAACCCATAGTTATGAACTGTGGATCTTTTGGAGGAACTAATGGTGACGTAAATGGAAATCTAGATTTAGGTTTTGACCAGATTGTACCAGCCACTATTGTAGGACAAGAATATATTTTTGTACGTGGAGCAGGGCTAGATATAACAGAACGCCCACTTTTGGTCATACATGAAAACAACACAGATATTTATTTAAACGATAGTACCACTCCTTTTAATACAACACCATTAAATGCAGGTCAATATGTTATTCTTGATGGCACAAACTATTCTGCCAATGGTAGTTTATATGTACGAGCTACCAAAAAAGTATTTGCCTACCAAAGTGTTGGTGGTACAACGCAGGCTAATCAAGAGCTTTTCTTTGTACCCGCTTTAAATTGTTCAACTCCCAATATTGTAGATAATATTCCTTTTATAGAAGAAATAGGATCAAGAACATTCACTACAAATAGTGGGCTAAACATTGTTACCGAAAAAGGAGCAACAATTGAAATTGCGATCAATGGAATTCGTCAGCCAATTGGCGTTGCACCCCGAGACGTGGTTGGTAATCCTGGCTTCGAAACGTATTCCTTGTTTGGTTTAACGGGTAACATAGGCGTTTTTTCGACAAAACAAGTATATGTTTCGTATTTTGGTTCTAACAGTGCGGCTACTTACGGAGGTTACTACTCAGGCTTTGATATTAAACCCGAAGTTATTAGTGATGGAATCACTGCGACTGGATCCAGTTGTATACCAAACGTAACACTCAGTGTGAGTTCGCTGTCCTCTTATGATTCATTTGAATGGTTTTTCAATAATACGCCAATTCCAAATTCAAATTTCAATTTCTATAGGCCAACCCAACCAGGTTATTACCAAGTAAAAGGAAGTATTTCAGGTTGCTCCTCTCCTCCAGTATTTTCTGATTTAATACCAGTTAGCGCTTGTACCACTGACATGGACAACGATGGTACAAACGATAATATTGATGTTGACAACGACCAAGACGGAATCACAAATTGTACGGAGTCTTATGGAAACCTTGGTATTGACATTAGCAATCCAACTAGTGGAACTATCGTTATCGGTAATTACTCCAACTCTTTTACAGCAGCTACTACCACATCATCAACAGCAAGTTTAACTCCATTTACAGGAAAAAATGATGGAAGTTTTGTATCTGAAGTACTGGCTGGGAAAGGAAATTTTGTAACCTATACGACTAACTTTAACAAACCAATGACAGTTGGCATTAGGTATGTAAAAACGGCAAATAGTTCTGATTTAATGAACGCCGATGCAGAATACATCATCAACTCAGAAGTAAATAAAAACATTACAGTTTTAAACCCTACAGATCAACTTTTAATTGATACGAATTATGATGGTATTTATGAAAGTGGTGTCACTGAATTTTCTTCTTTCGAAATTCGATTTCGTCTTAAGAGTAATACGCCTTTAGCTGCAGGCACTGGTACTTTTCAGTTTTTAACTTACTTAGCCAATTCAATCAAATTCACCCACAAAAATCTGTCTGAAAGCAGTAGCAATAAATCTACATTTGAATTGTTTGCAGTTTGTGTTCCAAAAGATTCAGATGGCGATAGTACAGCGGATCAATTGGATGTTGATAGCGACAACGATGGTATTTCAGATCTAATCGAGGCACAAAACAATACTTTCAAACCTATTGCCAATGCTGATACCAATAAAAATGGTTTAGATAATGCTTTTGAACCAGGCTTTACTCCCTTTGATAACGACCAAGATGGTATTCCTGATTATTTAGATTTAGACAGTGACAATGATGGAATTCTTGACGCTGTAGAAACCGGAAACGACCTTGATGCTGATAGTGTGCGCAATTTTAGAGATCTAGATAGCGATAATGATTTATGTGCCGATGTAATTGAAGCAGGCTTTATTGATTCAAATAATGACGGTTTACTTGGTGGTGCACCTATTTTAGTAGACCCAAATGGTTTAGTTACAAGCGGAACTGGATATACAGCTCCAAATGCAAACTATTTGATAGCAGCACCAATTGTAATTAATACTCAACCTGTAGCTAACCCTACATGCGACATGCAAGGAACGACGATTTCAGTTGATGACAATGGTGGGAATACTTACCAGTGGCAAGTGAACACAAATGGAACAACTTGGAATACTATTTCGAATGGTGCAACCTACACCGGCGTTAACACCCGTAATTTACAAATTGTAAGTGTGAGTAATTCCATGAATGGTTTTAAATATCGTGTAATTTTAAACAAAATTGGTAACTCATGCGGATTAACATCTGATGAAACTACCCTAACCGTTTACTCTCTTCCGGTAGTAAACACGACTACAATCATTCAATGCGACGATGATTTGGATGCCATTACAACCTTTAACTTAACCGTGAAAAACACTGAGATATCGAGTAATGCCAGTAACGAAACTTTTACTTACTTCACCACTTTTAACGGCGCTACCACTGACGATCCATCAACTAAAATCAATACTCCAACTGCATTTACAAACACCATTCCAGCCAACATGTCGGTATGGACTCGTGTTCAAAATAGCAATTCTTGTTTTAGCGTAGCCGAAATTAAACTGCAAGTATTAGCCACACAAATACCAAATACTTTCCAAAGAAGTTTTGTGGTATGCGATGATTTTCTAGATAGTAACGGAGCAAATACAGCAGCAAATAATGACCGAGACGGTATTAGTGCATTTGACTTTAGTAGTACTGCAACCGAAATTCGAAATTTATTACCTGCTGGAAATTACACTGTAAATTTTTATAAAAATCAAGCAGATGCACTAGCTGAAACAAATGCAATTACCGATATTTCAAACTACAGAAATGTTGATTATCCTTATTCACAATTAATTTGGGGTCGAGTAGATAGTGATGTAAATAATGCTTGTTATGGTTTAGGTCCTTACGTTTCGCTAACTGTCGAAAAACTACCGACTGCAAATCCTGTTATAATCCCTAATCAATGTGATGACGATCAAGATGGTTCTTATGTTTTTGACACTTCTACATTAGAAACTAATCTTTTACAAGGCCAAACCAATGTAACAGTTTCTTATTTTGATACAAATGGAAATGTTTTACCGAGTCCATTTCCGGCAACATTTAGAACAGCAACACAAACAATTCGTGCAGTTGTCACTAATAATACATCAAATAAATGCGAAGATGAAACTTCAATTTCTTTTGTAGTTGACAAACTTCCACAAGCTTTTGCGGTACCTCTGGCATTAACAACAACGTGTGATGACGAAGCTGACCCTTTATTGCAAGACGGGCAGTTTGCCTTTAATACAACTGACATTGATCAAATCATTAGAGGAAATCAAACGGATATAACCGTGACCTATCTAGATGAAAATGGAGTAGCATTAACTAGTCCATTACCGAATCCTTTCATTACAAAAACACAAGAAATCACAGCAGTAGTTACTAACAATCAAAACACCACTTGTACAGCCACTACTGTATTACGTTTTGTTGTAAATCCGCTACCACCAATCGACCTAAATCTGGATGGTAAAGATGATCAGCTTGTATGCTCAAACATCCCTACATTTATGGTCGAACTTAATGCAGGATTACAAAATGGTTCATCAACTACTGATTATAATTACAAATGGTTTAAAGATAACGTGCTCCTACCATTAGAGACTAATTATACTATAAAAGTAAATACTGCGGGAACTTACAGCGTAGAAGTTGGTACTCCTGAGGGATGTTCTAGAACGAGAATTATCAAAGTAACTGCTTCGGACATTGCAACAATAAACAGCATCGAAATCGAAGATCTTACGGATATAAGTACGGTAATCATTAAAGTAAGCGGCTCAGGTGATTATCAATACAGCATTGATGATAGCGAAAGTCTTTATCAGGACAGTAATGAGTTTACCAATATTCCTCCAGGAATTCACGAAGTCTACGTTAAAGATAAAAATGGCTGTGGCGTGGTTAAAAAAATAATTGCAATAACTGGCGTACCAAAGTATTTTACCCCAAATGGTGATGGATATAATGATTTTTGGAATGTGAAAGGAATAAACAATGAATTTAATCCCAACACAATCATTTATATTTTTGATCGCTATGGCAAATTAATCAAACAAGTTTTAGCAACTGGCCAAGGCTGGGATGGAACTTTTGCGGGACAACCCATGCCATCTGATGATTATTGGTACACTGTAAAACTACAAGACGGAAGGGAAATAAAAGGTCATTTTAGTTTAAAAAGATAATCCTTAAAACTCTTTAAACGTAAAGCTATTCACGATTTAAAGTAAGAGAACGTTGTATACAAAGACGGACTATTACTTTAAATCGTGTTATAAATAAAATATCAATGAAGAATTATATCAAATATCTCGCAATGTTTATATTGATTTTAGGATCAATGACGAGTGAGTGTTTCCCTAATTCTGAATTCAGCTCGAGTTCCTATTTTCAAGGCTTTTATCTCAAAAAAGTATTCTAGCAGAAAATCTAAAAGGAACAAAATTTCTTTTTAACGCCATTCATGATGTAAAATCAAGCTTCAAAATTACCTTTGATATTAATCCCAAGTATCTTAATTCAGCTGATGCTACATATATTACCAAATTTAAATTCCAAAGCGTATTGTTTCAAACATTGAAACCTGTTCTGTATCAAAATCTATATCTAAAAGCATTATTTGATTTCACTAATTATACCCTTTTAATTCCAAACATAGTTTGAAATTCATTTTTAAATCTTTTCTATGATTTAAGAAAATAAAAAGGTGTTTAATTAAACGAAATAAAAATGCGTAAACTTAAAAATACAAGTAGCTCAACTACTTGTAAAAGAATAATTACTAGAATCAAAAAGAAAACAATTGTAATACTTACAGCAATAATGCTTGGATTTGCAATGGGATTCCATGAAAATGAAAGCGTAATTCATAAAAACTCAAAACAATCAGAATGGCAAAATAAAAAAGAATAAAAATTTAAAAAGATAATTCAAGTTTCTTATAACTATTTATCTTCATAAAAGTAGATTTTCTTATACCCCTGATGGGAACGGCATCCTTTTATAACACCCCTTTTTTGGGGTGGTATAAAAGATATAGTGTACAGCAGGATTAGGTCCAAAAAAAAACCATCAACTTACGCTGATGGTTTTTATATACAATTCAAATAAATTAGATTTTAAATCTTTTTCTATCTGTTTCTGTTAAATATATTTTTCTTAAACGAATAGATTTTGGTGTAACCTCTACATATTCATCTTTTTGAATGTATTCTAACGCTTCCTCTAATGAGAAAATAATTGGAGGGATGATTCTAGCTTTGTCATCATTTCCAGATGAACGTACGTTAGATTGTTTTTTCTCTTTCGTTACGTTTACACACATATCGTCTCCACGAGAGTTTTCACCAATTACTTGACCTTCATAAATTTCAGCATTTGGCTCTACGAAAAACTTACCACGATCTTGTAATTTATCGATAGAGTAAGGAATTGCTTTTCCTTTTTCCATAGAGATTAATGAACCTTTGTTACGTCCAGCAATTTCTCCTTTGTAAGGCTCATATCCAATAAAACGGTGTGACATAATAGCTTCACCAGCAGTTGCAGTTAACAATTGGTTACGTAAACCAATGATTCCACGAGATGGAATATTGAATTTTACGATCATACGGTCACCTTTGGTTTCCATACTTAGCATTTCACCTTTACGTAATGTTACGAACTCAACCGCTCTACCTGATAGATTTTCTGGCAAATCAATAGTTAACTCTTCAATTGGTTCACATTTTTTACCATCAATTTCTTTGATGATAACTTGTGGTTGACCGATTTGTAATTCGTATCCTTCTCTTCTCATTGTTTCAATAAGAACAGACAAGTGAAGTACACCACGACCAAAAACCATGAACTTATCAGCAGAATCAGTTTCACCTAACTTCATAGCTAAGTTTTTCTCTAATTCTTTTGTCAAACGCTCTCTAATGTGTCTTGATGTTACAAATTTACCCTCTTTACCAAAGAAAGGAGAGTCATTAATTGTAAACAACATACTCATTGTAGGCTCGTCAATATCAATAGTTTTCAAACCTTCAGGGTTTTCATGGTCAGCGATAGTATCACCAATTTCAAAACCTTCAACACCAATAATAGCACAGATATCTCCAGCAATAACTTGCTCTACTTTTTTACGACCAAGACCTTCAAAAGTATGCAATTCTTTAATACGAGATTTAGAAATACTTCCGTCTCTTTTTACTAACGAGATTGGCATACCTTCTTTCAAGACGCCTCTTTCAAGACGACCAATAGCAATACGACCTGTAAAAGCAGAGAAATCTAAAGACGTGATCAACATTTGTGGAGTTCCTTCAGAAACTTTTGGTGCTGGTACGTTTTGGATAACCATATCTAATAATGGCTCAATATTTTGAGTTTGGTTTTCCCAGTGATCAGACATCCAGTTATTTTTAGCTGAACCATATACTGTTGGGAAATCAAGTTGCCATTCTTCAGCACCTAATTCAAACATCAAGTCAAAAACTTTTTCATGTACCTCCTCAGGAGTACAGTTTTCTTTATCAACTTTATTGATTACAACGCAAGGTTTAAGACCTAAATCAATTGCTTTTTGTAGTACAAAACGGGTTTGTGGCATTGGCCCTTCAAACGCATCTACAAGAAGACATACACCATCTGCCATGTTCAATACACGCTCTACCTCACCACCAAAATCGGCGTGACCAGGAGTGTCAATAATATTGATTTTTGTTCCTTTATAAGTAACCGATACGTTCTTAGAAGTAATTGTGATACCTCTTTCACGCTCTAAATCGTTATTATCAAGAATTAGATCACCTGTGTTTTCGTTGTCACGAAATAGTTGACAGTGATACATAATTTTGTCTACCAAAGTAGTCTTACCGTGATCGACGTGAGCAATAATTGCAATGTTTCTAATAGATTCCATCTGTGATTTTTAATGGGTGCAAAGGTACACTTTATTTTGAGATAAAAAATATTTATCCAATAGTTTACATATACTTAACCCATTACGAGCAAAAATCGACTGATTAAAGAAATAAGTTGAACACGAAACTTACTAGTTAATTAATTATTATTTATATTTGAGTAATGAAAAGCAAAACCAACCAAGTCATACTCATTTACATAATCATTTCGCTTTTTGTAGCAATTGTTAGCTACAGAATTGCTTGGCATTATATCCAACCTCAACACCTCTACCTCTACTCTTTTGCTAAAGATTGCATTTTTATAATACTGACAGGAATTCTTTTTCGATTCATTCTAGCCAAAAATGACAACCGTAGTATTGCTATTTTCAAACAGTTGAAAAAAACAAATGACGAAATAAGAGAGTCAAACGAAAAATATGACATTGTAGCTAAAGCAACAAGTGACACTATCTGGGACTGGACACTCGAAGATGATAATTTTACATGGAATAAAGGAATTGAATCTGTATTTGGCTATCAAATTAACGAGGTCGGAAACACATCAACTTGGTGGTTTGACAAAATTCATCCCGAAGACAGCATTAAAATGTCAATTAGGCTTTACTCGTTCATTGAGCAGAAAACTGAGAAATGGCAAGATCAATACCGATTCAAATGTGCTGATAACACATATAAATATGTATTAGACCGCGGTTTTTTAATCAAAGATGAATCAGGCAAAGTAACAAGAATGATTGGGGCCATACAAGATATCACCAAACAAAAAGAAGAAGAACAAAGACTCAAACTCCTAGAGACCGTTATTACACAATCAAAAGATTCTGTTTTAATCACAGAAGCACACTCGGATAAAAATCAAATTCCAAACATCATTTATACCAATCCCGCCTTTAGCCAAATGACAGGATACACAAGCGAAGAAATGTTTGGCAAAGCACCTAACTTTTTTAATAGTCCAAAATCAGACCTAGAAGCGCTACAAACTATTTTAAATGCTATCGCCAAAAAAGAAGAATGCTTAATAGAAACCTTAAGTCTTTCTAAAAATAAAGAAGAATATTGGATTCGTCTTTCAATGATACCTGTTTTTAATACTGAAAACGAAATCTCGCATTGGATTTCGATCCAAAGGGACATTAGCGACGATAAAAAACGTGAAAAAGAAAAGGAACAACTAATTAGAGAATTAACGCAAAACAATAAAGACTTAAAACAATTCTCCTACATCACGTCGCACAACTTAAGAGCCCCATTATCCAACCTCACCGGATTACTCAATTTACTGGAAGACATGCCAATTGAGAATCAAGAACTTCAAGAGATCCTAACAGGATTCAGTAAATCAACCCATTTACTAAACGAAACCATCAACGATCTCGTTAAAGTTATCATTATTAAAGATAATCCTTCCATTAAAAAAGAGGACATTCAAATTGCTGATATTTTTGAAAATGTTTTCAGCCAACTCAGCTTTCAAATTGAATTATACAAACCGATTATAAAATTAAACTTTGCAAATGTTTCAATAATCAATACCAACAAAGCGTATATTGAAAGTATTTTGCTAAATTTACTATCAAATTCTATTAAATACAAGTCAGAAGACAGAAAATTAAAAATCACAATAGCTTCACAAAAAACTGATGAAGGTATTTTATTACTATTTAAAGATAATGGAATCGGTATCGATTTAGATCAGCACAGAAATAAAGTATTTGGCTTGTACCAAAGATTTCATAATTACCCAGACAGCAAAGGACTTGGTTTATACTTGGTAAAATCGCAAATAGAAACGATGGGAGGATCAATTGAAATTGAAAGCGAAGTAAACAAAGGAACCACCTTTACATTAATATTTAAAAACAAAAACTAATGTTAAATCAAATTCTATTTATTGATGACGATCCCATTACACTGATGCTATGCAAAAAAGTAATAGCCCGAGCTGACTTTTGCCACGAAATTATAACATCATCTAACGGAGAGGAAGCATTGCAACATTTCACTGCAATGAAAAAAAATAGAGATATAATTCGTCCAGACCTCATTTTTCTTGATCTAAACATGCCTATTATGGGTGGTTGGGAGTTCTTGAATTATTTCGAAAAAATAGAATTTTCAGAATTTAAAACAATAAAAGTGGTAGTATTATCATCAACCATTGACCCCGAAGATTTAGAAAAATCAAAGCAATACGAAATGGTTATCGATTTTTTACCAAAACCAATTAGCACACAAATGCTAACCTACCTATCTGACAAAATGGGTTTTTAATCCAACAAGGCAACACCATTCAATTAAAATAAAAACACTTCAAATATAACAGAAAACAAAAAAGCCTCACAAATGTGAGGCTTTTTTGTAATTGTATATCTTAAACTATAGTTTTGAAACTAATTTAGTTAATTTAGATTTCAAGTTAGAAGCTTTGTTATCATGAATGATATTCTTTTTAGCTAACTTATCAATCATTGAAATTACACTTGACAATTTTGCACTAGCATCAGATTTATCAGTAGCCAATCTCAACGCTTTAATCGCGTTACGAGTTGTTTTGTGTTGGTATCTGTTTAATACTCTTTTCTTTTCGTTACTTCTAATTCTCTTTAGAGCTGATTTATGATTTGCCATTTTATTGCTTTTTTTATCTTTTTGTTATTTTTTTTT
This sequence comes from Flavobacterium erciyesense, assembly GCF_018069925.1. Classification (GTDB taxonomy): domain Bacteria; phylum Bacteroidota; class Bacteroidia; order Flavobacteriales; family Flavobacteriaceae; genus Flavobacterium; species Flavobacterium erciyesense. The sequence continues at coordinate 221,053 of NZ_JAGPXB010000003.1, forward strand.
TTAGTCTTTGTTAAATAACTCAAAAGCTATTTTAAATAAACAGAGTATCAAGACTCAAAAACTCTGTTCTAACACTAAACTAAGAAAAAGTAGTAGCCCGTAGCGGAATCGAACCGCTCTTACATGGATGAAAACCATGCGTCCTAACCGATAGACGAACGGGCCATTATTCTAATTAAAGTTTAGAAAACTTATTGCCGTAAAAAAGTAGTAGCCCGTAGCGGAATCGAACCGCTCTTACATGGATGAAAACCATGCGTCCTAACCGATAGACGAACGGGCCTTGCTTCTCTAATGCGGATGCAAAAATACAACTATTTTTAGAACGCACAATAGGTTCTGCATTTTTTTTTATTTTTTTTTAATACGCCTTCGCAAAGAGCACTCTTCCCGCCGATGGCGCACCTGTAAGCACACAAACCCCCTCTTCTTTCTCTTGATCAAGAGGCACACATCGGATGGTTGCTTTAGTTAAATCTTTTATTTTTTCTTCGGTAGCCGCAGTACCATCCCAATGGGCTGATACAAATCCTCCTTTAGTCTCTAAAATCTCTTTAAACTCATCAAAATTAGAAACTTTTGTAATATGCGTATTTCTGTACTCTAAAGCTTTACCAAACAAATCGGCTTGAATTTGCGCCAATAAGTCCTGGATATAATCTTCAATTCCCTCACTTGAAACAATTGTTTTAGTCAGCGTATCGCGACGCGCTACTTCAAAAGTACCATTTTCAAGATCTTTAGGACCTACTGCTATACGAACCGGAACCCCTTTTAATTCCCACTCTGCAAATTTAAACCCAGGTTTTTGAGTAGTTCTATCGTCAAATTTGACAGTAATATTTAATTTTCGCAATGCCAGAACTAAGCTATTCACTGACTCTTTGATAGTAACTAACTGCTCATCACTCCTGTATATTGGCACAATTACCACTTGAATTGGTGCTAAACTTGGTGGCAATACCAAACCTTGATCATCTGAATGAGTCATCACTAACGCCCCCATTAAGCGCGTAGAAACACCCCAAGATGTTCCCCAAACATACTCTTGTTTTCCCTCAGCAGTAGCAAATTTAACATCAAAAGCTTTTGCAAAGTTTTGACCTAAAAAGTGCGATGTACCAGCTTGTAATGCTTTTCCATCTTGCATCAACGCCTCTATACAATAGGTTTCTTCAGCACCTGCAAAACGCTCTGTTTCTGTTTTTATTCCTTTAACTACAGGAATAGCCATAAATCCTTCCACAAAATCAGCATACACATTCATCATTTTTTCGGACTCTTCAACAGCTTCTGCTCGCGTTGCGTGCGCCGTATGACCTTCTTGCCATAAAAACTCGGCTGTTCTCAAAAACAAACGTGTTCTCATTTCCCAACGCACTACATTTGCCCACTGATTTATCAATAATGGCAAATCTCTATACGATTGCACCCAACCTTTATAAGTAGACCAAATAATAGCTTCACTCGTAGGTCTAACTATCAATTCTTCTTCTAATTTTGCATTTGGATCAACGATAAGTTTTCCTGGTTTCTCAGGATCATTTTTTAATCTATAATGTGTAACCACTGCACATTCTTTTGCAAAACCTTCGGCATTCTTCTCTTCAGCCTCGAACATGCTTTTGGGTACAAACAACGGAAAATATGCGTTTTGATGACCTGTTTCTTTAAACATTCGATCTAATTCAGCTTGCATCTTTTCCCATATCGCATAGCCGTACGGTTTAATAACCATACAACCTCTAACCCCTGAATTTTCGGCTAAATCAGCTTTTACAACCAATTCATTATACCATTTCGAATAATCTTCCGCTCTTGTAGTTATGTTCTTACTCATACTGAATAGTTTGGCACAAATATTGCTCTGTTAATTTAAAATAAATAGTTCAGCAAAACTAACTATTTTTGTAATGTGCAACAATAAAATCTCCATATATATGAAAACTAGTACTCTTACTTTAAAAAATCGTGCGCTGCTATCCTCCATGGGGATTTGGTGCATTTTATTTGCATCTTGTGGCTCATATCAAAACAGCTCTTACTACGATTCAGATGGTATTTATGGCGCAACTTACGAGCGTGCACCTGAAACAAAAGTAGTAGTGGATAATAGTAGTCCGTACAAAGACTACTTTAGTTCTTTACAAAACAATGATCAAAAGGTAACTATTTTTACAGATGTAGATAGCTACAATTCATACGATACAGAAAATGATTCTATCGCCAATAACAGCTATCCTGGATGGGGCAACAATCCTCAAACCGTTGACATAAACATCTACAACAATGGTTGGGGTGCTAATAATTGGGGATGGAATGGCGGTTTTGGATGGAACAATTGGGGATGGAACAATAATTTCGGTTGGGGTGGATACCCAGGTTGGGGATGGAACAATTGGGGATGGAACAACAATTTTGGTTGGGGTGGATATCCTGGCTGGGGATGGAATACCGGTTTTGGTTGGAACGCCGGTTTTGGTTGGAACAATTGGTACGGAAACAACTGGGGCTATACCACAGCATACAACAATCAGGCATATACACGCAATGCGGGACGAAGAGGATCTTATATTACTACGGCAAATAATTCTGGACGAAGCGTAAACGCTTACAGCCGAAGCGCTACTATTAATAATGGAAGAAGAAGCGGTGAAACTTTAAATAGAAATGGTGAAACTTTAAATAGAAACAACACCACAACTTTTGGTCGAGGCTCAGCAACAAGATTTAGCAGAACAAACCAGACCCCTACACAAAATGAATCCCGCAGCAATACAGGAACTAATCGCAGAGGCTCCTACAACACTCAAAACCAAAGCGAAACAAGAACACATACACCGTCAAGAGCCGAAAATAGCAGTCGCTCTTACACCCCTAGCTCAAGCTCTTCAAGAGGTGGAGGTGGTAGCTACGGCGGTGGCGGTGGCGGAAGATCGACTGGAGGCGGCGGCCGAGGTGGCCGAGGTTAAAATTTATAAGTAAACAAAATAGATATAAACAAATCTTTGATTTAGATGAAAAAATATTTTTTAGTAGCAGTTATGGGGCTTACCGCAATTGCTACGCAAGCACAAGAGGTAGGAGATGCATTGCGCTACTCCCAGGATAATCTAACAGGAACAGCGCGGTTTAGAGCAATGAGCGGAGCATTTGGAGCACTTGGAGGTGATCTATCCTCCTTAAATGTGAATCCTGCTGGTTCATCAATATTTGCAAATAATCAAATGACTGTTACCTTAAGCAACTTTAATAACAAAAATAATTCAACTTACTTTGGCGAAACTAACGCAGAGAAAACCAATACATTCGACTTGAATCAAGCTGGAGCAGTTTTTATTTTTGGGTCAAAAAACAATGACAATTGGAAAAAAATTGCAATTGGTGTTAATTACGAAAACACAAATAATTTTGATAATGGTGTTTTTTCAGCTGGAACCAATCCAACTAATTCGATAGATCAATATTTCTTAGCATTTGCAAACAGAGGTAACAATGGAGCTCCAGTACCACAGCAATTTGTTAACCGAGAACCCGGAGAAACAATAAGTGATTTGTACTCTTTTTTAGGAAGTAATTTACCCAACAATCAATTTCCTGGACTTAATGGTTTTGATGCGCAGCAAGCGTTTCTTGGTTTTCAAGGTTTTTTATTGGATGCCGTTGATGAAAACAATGAAAATTCGGCTTATTTATCAAATGTTCCTGGAGGTGGAAACTATTTCCAAACCAACGAAGTATACAGCACAGGATACAATGGTAAATTATCTTTTAATTTATCTACCTCTTACAAAGATAAATTCTATTTTGGACTTAATCTAAATTCCCACTTTACTGACTATACCAAATCATCTTCATTTACAGAACGCAACAATGCAGCTTTATCAAGTAACTATACCGTTTCAAGATTAAGATTCAACAATGACTTGAATACCTACGGAACTGGATTTTCATTTCAATTAGGAGCAATAGCTAAATTGACCAAGGAAATTCGTGTAGGACTAGCGTACGAATCTTCGACTTGGTATAATTTAACGGATGAATTATCTCAAAGTTTAACGGTAGTAAGCGCAAATACAAGTGGTGAATTGCCTGCTGATATTATTGCACCGCAAGTGATCAACGTATACGAACCTTATAAATTGCAAACACCAAGTAGAGTAACAGGAAGTTTCGCCTATGTATTTGGAAAAAAAGGATTAATAAGTATTGATTATGCTTTAAAAAACTACGGTAGTACTCAATTTAAACCTGCTAATGATTTCTTTTTTAATTCATTAAACAACGAAATGAGTCGCACACTGGACACTAGTGGAGAACTTCGCATTGGAGGCGAGTACAAAATAGAACGTTTGAGCCTAAGAGGTGGTTATCGTTACGAACAAAGTCCTTACGTTGACAATACTACTATTGGCGACCTAAATGGATTTTCGGCTGGATTGGGTTATAATTTCGGATCAACTAAAGTCGATCTAGCATATGCATACGCCAAAAGAAATACACAGCAAGGTTTTTTTAATCAAGGATTTACAGATGGCGCTAGCATTGACGCTATAAACAACACCGTTTCGCTAACGTTATTATTCGAATTATAAAAAGATCTATCATATAAATGAAATCCGTTTCAGTAATTGAAACGGATTTTTTTTTAATCAATATAACCTTTTATAAATCCTTACTTGAAGACAACATCTAAAAATTGAAAAAAACAGTAAAAAATAGCTGTTTGAATAAAAAAGTGTAATTTTGCAAAATTCCTAAAATATCAGGATTCTAATGTTATGAGAACGAAATCTTTAAAAAAGAACAAAATAAACGTAATTACCCTAGGGTGTTCAAAAAATGTGTATGATAGTGAAGTCCTTATGGGTCAACTTCGCGCCAATGGAAAAGAAGTAACACATGAAGCTGCAGCAGCTGATGAAGGCAATATTATCGTGATTAACACTTGTGGTTTTATAGACAATGCAAAAGCAGAATCGGTTAATATGATCTTGGAATATGCCGATAAAAAAGAAAAAGGATTAGTAGACAAAGTATTTGTAACCGGATGCCTTTCAGAAAGATACCGCCCAGATTTAGAAAAAGAAATCCCAAATGTGGATCAATTTTTTGGAACTACAGAACTGCCTCAACTATTAAAAGCACTTGGCGCCGATTACAAACATGAATTACTAGGAGAGCGATTAACTACTACTCCAAAAAACTATGCCTATCTAAAAATTTCTGAAGGATGTGATAGACCATGTAGTTTTTGTGCTATTCCTTTAATGCGTGGAAAAAATGTTTCACAAACTATTGAAAAACTAGTTAAAGAAGCAGAAGGTTTGGCAAGAGACGGCGTTAAAGAATTGATTTTAATTGCACAAGATTTAACTTATTACGGACTAGATTTATACAAAAAAAGAGCTTTAGGCGATTTACTTGAGGCACTTGTTAAAGTAGAAGGAATTGAGTGGATTCGTTTGCATTACGCCTTCCCTACTGGATTTCCAATGGAAGTTTTGGAAATCATGAAACGAGAGCCAAAAATTTGTAACTATATTGACATCCCTTTGCAGCACATCGCAGATTCGGTTTTAAAATCAATGCGAAGAGGTACTACACGAGAAAAAACTACTAAACTATTAAAAGACTTTCGTGCAGCTGTGCCAGGAATGGCCATCAGAACAACATTAATTGTAGGATATCCTGGTGAAACTCAAGAAGACTTCAATATTTTGAAAGAATTTGTTCAAGAAATGAAATTTGACAGGATGGGTTGTTTTGCTTATTCACATGAAGAGAACACACACGCCTACTTACTTGAAGATGACGTTCCCGATCAAGTAAAACAAGATCGCGCTAACGAAATTATGGAATTGCAATCGCAAATTTCTTGGGACTTAAATCAAGAAAAAATCGGACAAACCTACAAATGTATTATTGACAGAAAAGAAGGTGCTCACTTTGTTGGCCGAACAGAATTTGACAGTCCTGATGTAGATAACGAAGTATTAATCGATGCATCTAAGCACTATTTAAAAACAGGGGAATTCGCGATGATAAAAATCACAGAAGCAACTGAATTTGATTTATACGGAGAACCAGCATAACGTTTATCTTTTAAAAACAACACCTATGAAAGCAGTTTTTTATGGAATCGCAATAGTTACGACCTTATTGTTTTCGAACGAAATTTCAGCACAATACGGGTACGGAAATGGGTATGGAAACGGCTATGGTATGAATAGACGAATGGCTGGTGGTATGGACCAAAACAGACAACCAGACAAACCGAAAGAAATTCCGGTAGAGGTAACTGTAGCAAAACTCATGGAACGTTTGACACCAGATCTTTCATTGGATGAATTACAAGCTATTGCGATAAGTAATATCATAACGGAAAGTATGAAAGAGCAAGGTATTTTACTAAAAGCCGAAGTCTCTCAGGAAGAAAAATCGAATAACATAAAAGTGCTTTCTGAAACCACTAACCGAAAGATCAATGATTTACTAAATCCAGATCAAAAAGAAAAATTCAAGGCTCTCAACAGTGAGCCAAGGGGTTCTAAAAAAGTAAAAAATAAAAAGAAAGCAGAGGAGCAATAGTTCCTGATGTACAAAATCAGCTCGTTTAATTATGAAAATTACCCTGTATTATTTCCTTTTGCTTGTGCTGTTTTTTTCTTGTGCACCGAAACCTTTTCCCGCCAACGAAAAAACATATGACACAAATTTAACAACCCTAAAGGAAACCATTTCAAATAAAGAAGCTCAGACGTTACCATTGATTCCGTTTGTACCAATTCCGATTGATACACTGTACAGACAACAACTTCATACCTACAAGGATACTTTATTCAAAATGAATGCAGCTAGTTTACAAAATGGCATTAGTACAGAATGGGTTAGCTCTGTAAATTTCAATCTTCGCAAACCCAATTTTGTAATTATTCATCATACAGCACAAGATTCGCTGCCGCAAACGATAAAAACTTTTACAAAAACAACTACTCAAGTAAGCGCACATTACGTAATTGGAGACGACGGAAAAGTGGTTCAAATGCTAAATGATTACTTAAGAGCTTGGCATGCCGGAAATGGCTCTTGGGGCAAGAACACTGATTTAAATTCATGTTCGATAGGTATTGAGTTAGACAATAACGGTACAGAACCTTTCTCAGAAATGCAAATCAATAGCCTACTAGCGCTATTGACCAAACTAAAAAAAGACTACAATATACCGCAACAAAATTTTATTGGCCATGCCGATGTAGCACCCTCTCGAAAAAAAGATCCAAGTGCTTTGTTTCCTTGGAAAATTCTTGCTGAAAAAGGTTTTGGATTATGGCCAGACGAGTTTTTGATGACAGCTCCTATCGATTTCAATCCTGAACTAGGACTACGATTAATAGGCTATGATACTAAAAATTTGGCCGCCGCAGTGACAGCTTTTAAATTGCATTACATACAAAACGAAGTCAATAACTTTTTGGATCCAAAAACAATAAACACCATTTACTCCATCTACAAGCAACAGTAAAAAGGAAATCGTGTTTTTTTAAAACAAAAAACTGCCAAGAATAGTTGTTCCTTGGCAGTTAAAAAAAAAAAAATTAAAACGTATAAGTTGTAGCTAGCAGAGCGTATGCTGTAAGTCCCTTTGGAGCAGCAGCACTATTCGTAAATATATCTTCTGAGGCAGTATCTACTCTAAACTCAGGAATAATGGTTAAGTTACCTACTTTGTAATTCAGCGATAAAGTATTCCCAACTACGGAAGTACCTGATAATAATCCTAGTGCCGGCGTAGCATCTTTTGCATCTAAATACTCCAATCTGTAAGCAAGATTTAGTGATTCTTTCAATGAAAAAGTTGCATAACCTACCAATGAAAACCATTCACCATCAACATCACTATCCAAATCATCTTTTGTCATTGCATAGGTTCCATTAAAACCAAGAGAAAAAGAATCACTTACTTTTTTTGTACCCACAAAATCAAATTGTGTTTTATTTTCAGTAGATGAAGGATTACTACTGCCGGAGGTTACGTTAAAAAAGGCACTGCCTGTATCTCCTGCATAAGCCAATTGGCCAATAAATGTTTTTTGAGACGAACCCGCTTCAATAGCAGTTTTAAAATCAGTTGGATTTGAAATTCCCGCCATAAAACTAAATTTACCAGAGGTATATTGGGCTTTGATACCCGTATTAAAGAACGGACCGTATGTAAATGCATACGACATACTATAGTTTTTATTATCAACTGCATCTACCAATTCATAACCCAAATGAGTTCCAAAACTACCCGCAGTAACTTTAAACTTATCTGAAAACTCATAAGTAAAATTCAATTGTTTAATCATAAAACTAGTAGCTTCGTCATTATAAGTAAACTGTGCTGCTCTGTTGCCAAAACCTAAGTCTACAAAAACTGAGGCCTTTCCCATTTTATGCGAGGCCTCGATAGAAGCCATTCCTAATTCAAAAGAATTATGTGAATTTGTAAAGCTTGTTAAACTGTTATCCACTTTAGCAAAATCATATTTGTAATAAGCATCTGCAGAACCAGCAAAAGTTGTTGCAGGTGTAGTAGTGGTTTCTTGTGCAAAACAAGATAAGGATATAAATAACGAAACAATAATTGTGATTAGTTTTTTCATTTTTAGTTGGTTTTAATTAGTAATCAAGATTGGTAATCTTATGGATATGTTACTGCTATTACTGTCGCGAACCAATAGCAAAAAAGTATAAAAAAGAAAATAGTTCGATGCTATCTACTTGTGTTTTATGCTTTTATTTGAAGCGAATTTATTAACTTTTATTTATCAATAATTACGAATTAGAAGTTTTTTGACTGTCGGTATAGCAGAATTATGAATAACAGAAAATGAATAAAAATAAATAAGTATTCCCTATTTTAAAGTTTGTATTTTAAAAAATCAATAATTAATTTATTAATAAATACCCCCTTAAAATTTAAAAAAGATGTTTTAAAAATTAAAAAAAATAAAATAAATAGATGATTTATTATTTACAAAAACACAAACCCCCATTGAAAATAGGGGTTAGTAAAAATTAATAAAATATTAATAATCCAAAATAAAAAGAAAAATCACGACTATATCACTAAAGCAATTAATAAAAGACTCTTTACCTTTTAAGACTTTTATGAAAAGTTTAAAACAAAATAATTTCTCATTTTGTACTTTTATATAATGAAAAATCACTCATACAAAATTCTCTTTTCGCTCCTGTTTTTTTGCTTTGCAACAGCGTGGCTTGCGAACAATTATGGTGATAGCACGAGTGATAAAAACAGATCCGAACAATCCGAAAAAAATATAGAAGATAAATCTATTGAAGAAAAAGATAAAACTTACATCATCGATAGTAATCTGAAAAATCATTTTCAAATCACATTTCAAGAGGAAAAAACAAACCATTTAATTTACTACGATTTTATCATTAAAGAATGGTCAGCGATAACAGAATTGCCACCTCCAAAAACATTGCAGCACTTGACAATGGCTACAAAGAATTCTTAATTTTAAAAAAATAAAAAAATGAAATATTTATATACCGCAGCACTACTAGCCGTTACGGCAATTAATTTTGCACAAACACATGAATTTATAAAACACAATGGCGAAAAACTTGAAGTAAATTATATCAAAACTGAAGAAAAATTGGTGCACTACTCTATACCAAACAGTGCTGAAGAAAAAACAATTAGCATGCTTGCACTAGCTCAAATAAAAGACAACAACAAAAGCAATAGTAAAGTTATTACTGATAAAGTACATATTGAGAGTGCTTCTGATTACCGCAAAGTACAATCTGTAAGACCGCAAGAAACGAGCGGACTTAAAAAAATAGGAAATGTTTCTAGCTTTTTAGGACAAGCAAAAGGTGAAACAACCCAAGCCTTTACAGATAACGCTCTTAAAAGACTCCAACAACTAGCTGCTAAAAAAGGTGCTCCTTTTATGGTCATTACATCCAATAAACCTCAAAACCTAAAAGCCGATTTATACTCTTACTAAATACAACAGTTCGAACTAAATATAAAAAAGCCGAAAAATAGAACTACACGATCTATTTTCGGCTTTTGTAATTACTGACATAAACGATTTAACCTACAACTATCGATTTTACATTGAGAAATTCTTTTAGTCCTATCGCTCCAAGTTCTCTTCCGTATCCTGATTTTTTGATTCCACCAAAGGCTATTTGTGAATCAGATCGTACTAAAGAATTTATAAAGACTGATCCCGCTTCAATTTTTCTGGCTAATTGCTGTGCTTTTTCTACATCTTCTGACCAAATAGCAGCTGCCAAACCATATCGATGTTGATTAGCGAGAGTAATGGCCTCTTCTTCATTTTTTGCACGAACAATTGCAGCTACAGGTCCAAATGTTTCTTCTTTAAAGGCAATATTGTCTGCCTGAACATGATCTATAATTGTTGGTTGAAAATTACATTGTTCTCGCTCACCTCCTAAAAGTAATTGAGCACCTTGGTCTAAAGAAGTTCTTAATTGCAATTCTAGTTTTTCAGCCAAATCGATGCGAGCCAATGGCCCCATTTGATTTTGAGCATTCAAGGGATCGCCTTGTTGTATCTTTTTAACCTTTTTTATAAAAAGAGAAGTAAAATCATTTGCAACTGATTCAGTAACAATAAATCGTTTGGCACAAATGCAAGCTTGGCCGGAATTGCCCATTCTAGATTGCGCAGCTACTGTAGCAGCAGCCTCTAAATTAGCATCATCCAAAACAATAAAAGCGTCAGATCCGCCAAGCTCTAAAACTGATTTTTTAATGTGTTTACCCGCCAACAAAGCTACAGCAGCGCCAGCTCCTTCACTACCTGTCAAGGTCACACCACATACAATATTGGATGCAATTACTTCCTCTACTTGAGGCACATCAATAGTGAGCTCTTGAAAAATACCTTCAGGAAAACCAGCCTCAAGAAACAATCGCTCAATTGCCTTAGCACATCCCATAACATTTGGTGCATGCTTCAGTAATGTTACATTTCCAGCCATTATTGTGGGAGCTGCATATCTAAATACTTGCCAAAAAGGATAATTCCAAGGCATAATTGCAAAAACTGCACCCAAAGGATCAAAGACGGTTTTACTATTAAATCTAGTAGAGTTAATTTCTTCTTTCAGTAATTGCTCTGCCTTTTCTGCATAATATTCGCAATTCAGTGCTGATTTTTCGATTTCGGCCTCACTTTCAGCTAAAACCTTTCCCATTTCGGAAGTAATTAGCAGCGCTAATTCCGTTTTATTTAACCGAAGTAAATCAGCTAAGCGTTTCATTTTTACTGTGCGATCATTGAAAGAAGTTGTTTTCCAATAATGAAACCCTTTATCAGCAAGACTTATTTTTTGACGAAGTTGTACCGAAGTTAAAATAGGGTGTGTCCCAACGATCTCTTGGGTATAAGGATTGATTGATTTGAAAATCATACAAGTATTTTTTCTGGTAAATTTAAGTCTAATTTATAAAACATAAACCCAACAAAAACATAAATACTATCTGTAAAAGCTTGTTCTAGTTTCTTGAAGATTGCGTAAAATCAGCAAAAACAGAGTCAAGAATCTCAAATACTTTTTCTTTTTGAAGTGGTTTAGAAATGTAAGAAGTAAATCCAAACTGCATAATTTTCTCCCTATCTTCAACAGAAGAGTATGCGGTATGCGCAATAATTGGCAAATCGGGACGGTTCATCCTAATTTGTTCAAAAGCCTCATAGCCATTAAGTACTGGCATTTTTAAGTCCATAAAAACCAAACTAATATCTTTATGCTCATTGCACATAGCAACTGCTTCTTGACCATTTGTGGCACGAAGAACAGTGTGTTTTTTATGTTGAATTAATTTTTTTAGTAATAGATAGTTTACGTTATCATCCTCAGCAACTAAAATCACTTCATCATCAGTACCTTGCACTAAAGCTGGAGTTTTTAAGGACGTTACTAAAGCTACATTTTCATCAATTACTAGCGGAATGGTAAATGAGAAAATAGAGCCTTTACCTATAGCGGATTTTACTGCAATTTTTCCACCTAACATTTCAACATAAGCTTTGGTAATAGATAGCCCAAGACCTAGACCTGTCAATTCTGGAGAGATTGTAGCTTCTATTTGTCGAAATCGATCAAAAATCACTTTCAGGTAATCTTTACTAATACCATTGCCCGTATCCTCAACAGTGAATTCTAAAAAACCTTTCTTTTTATGCACTGAATAACCAAAATTGATCGACCCTGACTCTGTAAATTTAATTGCATTGGTAATCAAATTGATCAATATTTGCTTGAGTTTCGTTTCGTCTGTTAGTACTTTTTGTTCTAATGGTTTCGAGGAAGTCTTTAAGTAAAAAGCAATTTCTTTTGATGGTGGAATGGTGACTTTTAAAGAGGAATACAACTCTTTCATACAAGCCTCAAGATCTACAGCTGCATAATTGGGAACAATTTGATTAGCATCAATTTTAGACATTTCAATTAAATCTTCAATAATAGACACTAAGTTTGAACCACTATCTTTAATAATTTTTAGGTACTGTTTTTTCTCGTTTTCCGATAAACTGTCGTCTCCCAATAAATCACTGAAACCCATAATGGCATTCATTGGGGTTCGGATTTCGTGTGACAAATTTGCAAGGAAAGATGATTTTAGGTTATCACTTTCTTCCGCTTTACGTTTTGCTTTCTCAAGTTGTTTTCGTTGAATGTTATTTTCTTCAAATAAATTACCAATATAACCAAATTCACCTGGTACTTTTTTTAAGGCACTAATTGCAGATTGATTGGTCGTTTCTAATATGCTTTTAACTAGTTTTAAAGGATCGTACACCCATTTTTTGGTACAAAATACGTAAATTAGAATACTGAGAAGCGAAACTAATAATACCACAAAAAGAATTTCTTTTGTATTTTTATAATTAAGGGTAAATGGCCGCTTAAAAAGCAACTTGCTAGTAGTTTGATTTTTCCAATCTTTCAAATCCAAAACTACCACAATCCACTTATCCTCTTTTTCGAGTATGTAGTTTGAGTTCACAGGAACAACCTCCGAACTACTAATTCGTCCTAAAGAGTTAAAAAAAACTTGATCCAACAATCTCGCAATTATGAAATAACCTTCGGGTTTTGTTTTGTTTTTTTTTGGATCAGAAGCAGGATGAATTGTAGCAGAAAACACTTCAACAATACCCTCGGGTACTGACAAATAAAAGCGTTTCAATCTCGATCTACGTACTGCTTTTAAAATTTCTGGAGAAATTTCAATTCCATTTTTTAATTTTTTTGTTCCTGTTTTGTTGATCAACTGCGAGTCTAGTCCATAAATTCCAATATAATCAGCTTCGTAAGCATCAAACTCTTTGACAATATTTTGCTGAAACCATTGTTCATCTTTAGACTTTGTAAATTGAACTAGTTCATCCCAATACGTAACATCAATGATAGTAGCAGTAGCTGTTTTTGAATTTAAACGAAAGAGTGATTTGACCTCTTTTTCATATTGTTGATAGGTAGTGTCGTAAAAATGTCGTTCTTCCTGAACAGTGTAGAGATAAAGTGTAATGTATATAAATATGAAAAAAAGTGTTGTTGATGCAATCAACAAAATTAACTTGGAGTAGGTATTTAAATGACAAAATTTATTCATAAATCGGAAAAACCATTACATCAAATTAATAAAATTGTATTTTTTTGTAAGATATATCACTTTTTTTAGCGCGTGCAAGTTAGCTCTTTTTATCTTAAAAAAAAACATCTTATGATTTTTAAAAAAAACAACAAATAAATAACCTCTTACACATCAATACGATAGCAAAACCCTAGCAATAGTTGGGTGTTACAAGACAAGTCCATTTTTTCAAATCTCGTAGAAATAAAAAAATCCTCATCAAAAACATGAATACTTAAACAAGTACATTCCGTTTTTGATGAGGAAAATCTTATTGATACTGCTTCCAATATAGGATTTACAGCGGAATATTACCGTGCTTTCTTTTAGGTAATACGACCTCTTTTGTTTCTAACATACTAAAGGCTTTCAATAACTTTCGTCTTGTATCTTGAGGATGAATGACCTCATCGATGAATCCGCGTTGCGCTGCTGTATATGGGTTTGCAAACAAATTGGCATACTCCGCCTCTTTTTCAAGTAATTTTGCTTCGTGATCAGCGGCTTCGTTTATTTCCTTTTTAAAGATAATTTCAGAGGCGCCTTTTGCTCCCATAACTGCGATTTCGGCAGTAGGCCAAGCAAAATTCATATCGGCTCCAATGTGCTTGGAGTTCATTACATCATAAGCACCACCATATGCTTTTCTGGTAATCAAAGTGACCCTTGGCACTGTAGCTTCACTTAAAGCATACAATAGTTTAGCGCCATGAATAATAATGCCATTCCACTCTTGATCTGTTCCAGGTAAAAAACCAGGTACATCTACAAGAACGAGTAACGGAATATTGAATGCATCGCAGAAACGAGTAAAACGAGCAGCTTTTTTAGAACTGTTAACATCCAAACAACCTGCCAAAACCATAGGTTGATTGGCTATGATACCAATACTTTTTCCACCTAAACGTGCAAAGCCAACTATAATATTTTCGGCATAATTTTTATGAATTTCAAAAAACGAATCGGCATCAATTACCCCTTTTATTACCTCATGCATATCATAAGGTTTGTTGGGATTATCTGGAATAATTTGCTCTAATTGTTCACGTAATTCCGTATCCAATTGATATGGTAAATCAGCTGCTTTTTCTTTATTACTTTGAGGCAAATAACTTAACAAACGCTTCAAATCATCCAAACATTGCACATCATTTGTAGAAGTGATGTGTGCCACACCAGATTTAGTTGAATGAGTACTTGCACCTCCTAATTCCTCTGAAGTTACCGTTTCATTTGTAACCGTTTTAACTACGTTTGGACCGGTAACAAACATATAACTTGTATCCTCGACCATCATCGTAAAATCAGTCATAGCAGGAGAATATACTGCACCACCAGCGCAAGGTCCCATTATAGCTGATATTTGTGGGATAACACCACTTGCTTGTACATTACGGTAAAAAATATCAGCATAACCACCCAAAGAGCGAACACCTTCTTGAATTCGAGCACCACCAGAATCATTTAAACCAATCATAGGTACGCTCATTTTAACAGCCATATCCATGATTTTACAAATTTTCTCGGCTTGTGTCTCTGACAAAGAACCTCCAAAAACAGTAAAGTCTTGAGCAAAAACGCATACCAATCGGCCATTGATCGTGCCATAGCCTGTAATTACACCATCACCGTAATACTGCTCTTTTTCCATTCCAAAATCGGTAGTGCGATGGGTAACAAGCATCCCGATTTCTTCAAATGAACCTTCGTCAAGCAAATATTCTACGCGCTCTCTTGCTGTAAGCTTTTTGTTGGCGTGTTGTTTGGCAATTCTGTTTTTACCTCCACCCAAATGCGCTTCGGCTATTTTATCGTTTAAAATTTTTATTTTGTCTTTCATCTTTATCTTTTTTAGCTAGAACTAATATTTCTTCTTTAATCACAAAAGAAAATTTAGTTTGGCAATCGTACCATTTTTTGATCTTCAAAATACTGTTTCAAAGCTACTAAAGCTGCAATTTGAGCTTCTTTTTGAGTTTGATCTTTTAACTTTTCAGGGCTGTAATATTTTTTAACAAAATGAGTATCAAAATCTCCCGAACGGAAAGCTTCATGCTCAAAAACAAATTTCCCAAAAGGCAAGGTAGTTTCGACTCCTTTAACTTGATAATCGGCTATTGCTTTGATCATGATTTGAATAGCTTCTTCACGGGTTTGACCGTAAGTGATTAGTTTAGCCAACATGGGATCATAGTAAATAGGAATATCCATACCTTGTTCAAAACCATTATCAACACGTACACCTTCGCCTTCAGGCAATTGATATACCTCTAAATTACCTACGCTTGGCAAAAAGTCATTTAAAGGATCCTCAGCATACACGCGCAACTCCATGGCGTGACCTAAAATTTTTAAATCTTCTTGTTTCATAGCCAAAGCCTCGCCACGAGCTACTTTTATTTGAAGTTCAACTAAATCAGTACCCGAGATCAATTCTGTAACCGGATGCTCTACTTGCAAACGCGTATTCATTTCAAGGAAATAGAAATTTAGGTTTTCATCTAATAAAAACTCAACTGTTCCTGCTCCCAAATAATCACAAGATTTGGCTACCAAAACAGCCGCTTCTCCCATTCTTTTTCGCAATTCAGGCGTTAACACAGATGAAGGAGCTTCTTCAATTACTTTTTGATGACGGCGCTGAATGCTACACTCTCTTTCAAAAAAGTACAATACATTACCATGACTGTCTGCCATGATTTGAATTTCGATGTGTCGTGGTGAGCCTACGTATTTTTCGATAAAAACAGAACCATCGCCAAAAGCTGCTACTGCTTCACTGATAGCACGATCCATTTGCGATTCAAAGTCTGATTCTTGCTCTACCACACGCATCCCTTTTCCTCCGCCACCTGCAGAGGCTTTGATTAAAATAGGAAACCCAATTTCTTGAGCAACTAATTTGGCTTTTTCAACATCGGTAATAGCTTGATCATATCCCGGCACCATCGGGATATTGTATTGTTTAACAGCCTCTTTAGCCGCTAATTTGCTTCCCATTACATGAATTGCTTTTGATTTCGGGCCAATGAATATGATATTATTTTTTTCACACTCTTCAGCAAAATCAGCATTTTCACTCAAAAATCCATATCCTGGGTGAATAGCATCTACGTGAAGTGACAATGCTACTTCAATAATTTTATTTCCCAATAAATAAGACTCACTTGAAGGCGCAGCGCCAATACAAACGGCTTCGTCAGCAAACTTAACATGAGGTGCATTACGATCAATGGTAGAATATACGGCTACTGTTTTTATGCCCATTTTTTGTGCGGTTTTCATCACTCTAATAGCAATTTCACCTCTATTGGCAACTAGTATTTTTTTCATTTTTTAAATTTTAACGGAGTAATTAGTTTTAAAATATATCACAACAGACTCTTTAGCTGTGCAAAATTTTAAGCCAGTAAAACTTTAGGTAGGTACTTATTCAAATTCAATTAAAAGCTGTCCTTTATCAACCGCATCACCTGTTTGCACAGCAATGGTTTTGATCACTCCATCTCTTGGCGATAAAAAACTGTTCTCCATTTTCATGGCACCTAGAATGATCAAATTGTCATTTTCTTGGACCGTTTGACCTACAACTACATTAATTTCGAGAATTAATCCCGGCATTGGAGCTTTGATCGCGTTAATTTGTTTGGAAAGCCCTGTTTCAAAGCCCATCTCCTTAATCAAAGTATCAAGTGGATTGGCAATATCGACTTCAAATACCGAATTATTGACTTTGACAGTGTATTTTTTTTGAAGAAAATCAGCAGCTAAAATAGCTACTTCATAAGGTTTGCTATCGTGTAAAACATGATATGCATTAGAACTTAAATGCACGGCATCAAGTTGATTCGTACTTTCCTGATCCAAATCAAAAAGGAAAGTATCGTTTACGTTCACTTTATAAGTAGTACTCATTGTTTACTTTTTTAGAATCGTAAAAATAAGTAAAAGAAAACGTTTTCGTAAACCAAAAAATCACTTTTTTGGTCGTGTAAACAAGGATTATTTTTAAAGTACAAGCAAGCCGTAATCGCGCAGTGTTCTAATTGGTTTAGAGAACCAAAACAGTTCAAAGTCTTCAAGAGTTAGTTCAAAATCGGATTTTATTTCTTGAAAAGTATAAACTTTAGTTTGAGACACCGAAATTCTTTCAAGCAACTGTTGCAACCACTCTCCTTCATGGGCACTGGTTTGAATTGAAAAACTTTCTTTTTTATCATGAAATGTAAAAGACATCATATCCCACGTACGACCTTTTTTAGACTTTGTAAATGCTTCTGCAAAAGGTTTTCCTCCTAACCAAACTACTTTTGCTGTAGGCTTAGTAGAAAAATCTTCTGCTTCATTTAAGGCATTAAAGATAAAATCAGGATGAATTTTGGTTTTCGGGATTTTGAACTCAAACCAATCCTGTAAAGGATAATCAAAACAAATGCCGTGCATAAAATTGAAGAGGGATTTCTTTAATCCAAAACTAAATTGATCATGATCAATCCCCGTTGCATCCGTATAATTGATATCGTTGTTGGCAAAAGTACCAATAGCTTCCGTTTCCTTTTTTACACCAAATTTTTCGGGATACATCCCAACAGGGCTGTGAGCTGTCATGGCAAATTGATGCCAAAATCCTGATTGTAAAATTCCCGCTTCGAACAATTGACGCACCATTTCAAGACTATCAATGGTTTCTTGAACCGTTTGGGTAGGATAGCCATACATTAAATACGCATGTACCATTACTCCTGCTTCAGTAAAATGGCGTGTAACTCGTGCTACTTGCTCTACCGTAACTCCTTTATCAATCAACTTTAACAATCGATCAGAAGCAACTTCGAGTCCGCCCGAAACCGCAATACAACCTGATGCTTTGAGCAATAAACATAAATCTTTGGTAAAACTTTTTTCAAAACGAATGTTCGTCCACCAAGTGACGGATAATTTTCTTCGCAGGATCTCTTGAGCCAATGCTCGCATTAAAGCTGGCGGAGCGGCTTCGTCAACAAAGTGAAAACCATTTTCGCCCGTTTGTGCAATCATTTCCTCCATTCGATCGCAGAGTAATGAGGCAGCAACAGGTTCGTAAATTTTGATGTAATCTAATGAAATATCACAAAAAGTACATTTGCCCCAATAGCAACCGTGCGCCATGGTAAGCTTATTCCATCTGCCATCGCTCCACATGCGGTGCATCGGATTGACAATTTCGATTACCGAAATGTATTTATCTAAAAGTAAATCAGAATAATCAGGCGTACCCACTTGGGATTGCTTGTAATCTGGTTTAGTGGAATTGTTTTTATAAACTACTTGACCATTTTCAAGTAAAAAAGTTCTTTTATAGGTCTTAACTCCCCCTTCGGGGGCTGGGGGGCTTATTAGTTCTTCAATAGGTGTTTCGCCATCATCTAACGTAATAAAATCAAAAAACTCAAAAACGCGTGTGTCACAAAGGGAACGCAATTCCGTATTAGGAAAACCGCCTCCCATTGAAATTTTAATCTCAGGAAAATGTTTCTTAACCCATTGCGCACAGCGAAAAGCAGAGTACAAATTTCCTGGAAAGGGCACCGATATCAAAAACAAAGTGGGCTGTACTTTTTCAATTCTTTCTTTTAGAAGAGAAAACAAAACCGAATCGATGTAAGTAGGCTCCTGCTGCAAGGCTTCGTATAATTCATCAAAAGAATTGGCGCTTCGACCCAATCGCTCGGCATAGCGACTGAAACCAAAATTAGCATCGACACATTCTACTATAAAATCTGAAATATCTTCGAGATATAAAGTGGCTAAGTGCTTCGCTTTATCCTGAGTTCCCATTGTTCCGAATGCCCAATCGAGTTCTTCTAATTGTGCAAAGCGTGAAGCTTCTGGCAAAAAATCTTCTTGACAAATTTGAAGCGCTAATGTTGGATTCTTCCCTTGCAAAAAAGCAATTACGGGATTAATCGTTTTTAAGTACTCGTCTTGTAACGCAAAAATTCGTTTGGAATTATCTGAGATCTCTCCAGCTTTAAATTTTTGACTTCCTACCTCAAACAAATCTGTTAATCCTTCCTTCGAAAACAATTTTAAAATCACCTCTATACCCAAATCTGCCTGAACAGACTCAATATTTTTGGTATTCAGAAATCCTTTAATATACGCCGTTGCCGGATACGGGGTATTCAGTTGAGTAAAAGGCGGCGTGATGAGGAAAAGTTTCGCTTTCAAGAGGAAAAGTTTTGTGCAAAAATAAGGGATAATTATGGTGTTTTTTGAAAAATATTTTTGAGGTTAAAAGTGAAATCCACTAACTTAATAGTATTAAAAAACTAGAAGCCAAATGAAATGGAGTCAACACGATGTAAATCGCTTGAAAAAAAACAGCCATAACGTTCCCGCGCAAAAAGTAGTTTAGGACTAATTTAAACCTAGAACAAAACTTGCCTGTAGGTTTTTGTGCATCGTTTTTTGGTTAGTATTTCCACTCGCCTTCATTTTCTGCTTTTTTCTTAATTCCATCGATTAATGATTTCTCATCAATTGTTATTTTTTCCCCTTTTAATTTTTTAAACTCTGTGAATATCTGGAGTAATGCAAAATTATTCCAGTTATTTAATCTGTTTAATGTTATTTTTTTCTTAGCACTTTTGAATACTATCTTATATCCAATTACACTTCCAGTTTTTGATACGCGTTTTCTAATGTGGATATTTACTTTCTTAATTTCAAATTTTTCGATCCAATCATTATCAAAATTGCTACCAGAAATTTTTACGTTTTCATTTTCAAATTCAATTTTATATACAAACTCTTTTGATTCATCATATGTTATAGATATGAATACAAATAAAAAAAAGAGAATAAATAATATTGACATAATATTAAATTCACCAAAAGAGAATATTGGGATTGATGCAAAAATTATGATGCCAAAAAATTTAATTTTAATATCTTTTTTGCATCTTTCCTTAAATGGAATTTTTTCAGTTTCAAATATTGTTTTTTCCAAAGATATCTTCGTTTTAATAATAAATTGACGCACACTACTCGCATTTGAATAATAAATCAAAACTAAATTATTCCTTACTAAAACTCCTGCTTGTCTTTTTTAATAATCAAAAAAGCAAGTAATGAAACGGTCGATGTAGCAGTCAAATAAAAACCGACGTAAGTCAAATTATAAGTTGTTGCCAGCCAAATTGCAATCATTGGCGCAAAAGCAGCGCCTAAAATTCCAGCCAAATTAAAGGTTAACGAGGCGCCGGTATAGCGCAATTGAGTTGGAAAAAGCTCCGAAAGAAAAGTTCCTAAAGGTCCATAGGTAAATCCCATCAAGGCCATACCCATGCAAACAAAAGTAGTTATCAAAATATTTTGTCCCGAGTTTAAGAAAAACGAAAAGAAAAAACCAAAAACTGCAATTAGCGCGGTGGCTAACATGAGAATTTTTCGGCGTCCAAATCGATCAGCTACTACTGCAGAAACAGGAATACAGATTGCAAAAAACAATACGGAAAACAACTGAAGCAACAACGCATCACGTTTACTGTAACCCAAATCGGATGTGGCCCAACTCAAAGTAAAAATGGTCATTAAATAGAAAACTAAAAAAGTGGTTACCGCAGCTAATGTTCCAAAAATAAGTTGATTTTTATAGGATTTAACTAAGCTGAAAAACGGAATTTTCACAGCCTCTTGTTCCTTTTTTGAATTTTCAAATGAAGGTGTCTCCGTAATTTTGGTCCTAATATAAAAACCAACTAAAACTAAAAGAGAACTTGCTATAAATGGAATTCGCCAACCATAACTCATAAAATCTTCATTACTCATCGTGTCGGTTAGTATCAAAAAGGTTCCTCCAGAAAGTAATAATCCAATTGGAGCGCCTAATTGCGGAAACATTCCGTACCAAGCTCTTTTATTCGGAGGCGCATTTTCAATAGCAAGCAATACAGCTCCACCCCACTCTCCTCCCAAACCTACACCTTGACCAAAACGACATAACATTAACAACAAAGGAGCAGCAATACCAATACTAGCATAGCTTGGTAAAAAACCAATAGCTACCGTTGACATTCCCATGGTTAACAAAGCTGCGACCAAAGTAAACTTACGTCCAATTTTATCACCATAATGTCCAAAAAAAGCCGAACCAAGCGGACGCGATAAAAAAGCAATCGAAAAAGTAGCCAATGATTGTAAGGTAGCCAATGTAGCATCCGAACTCGGAAAAAACAACTGCGGAAACACCAAAACGGCTGCGTTAGCAAAAATATAGAAGTCAAAAAACTCTATTGTAGTCCCTATCAAGCTCCCAAAAAGCACATGTTTTACGGTATTTTTTGTTGGTTTATTGGTCATATTCTTTGTAAAAACGTTAATATTATTAGATAAAAGTGATGCTATTTTTCGAAAGTAACAAATAAAAAATTCCAATAATAAGTGTTATTTTAGCAACATATAAAATTAAATTATGCCAACCGACTGTATCAGCTATCAGCACTCTGGATATTTTTCTGCTTTAATGAATGATTATTTAGATCAAAAACCACAATTATCTGCTCTTTACAACAGGTTTCCAGCTCTCGAAAACTTTGAAGAACAAATCGCTGAAAAACAAAATAATTTTAATCACAGCTCTCGAGCAATACTTGTAGATGCACTTTTACAACAGTACAATAGCTGTGAGACGAGTGAAGCTACAAATGCAAACATAAAATCATTAGCCTCAAACAATACTTTTACAATTACTACAGGTCACCAACTAAATTTATTTACAGGTCCTTTGTACTTTTTGTACAAGATAATTTCTACAATTAACTTAACTAAAAAACTTCAAAACAAGTATCCTGAACAGCATTTTGTTCCCGTTTATTGGATGGCTACCGAAGATCACGATTTTGAAGAAATCAATTACTTTAATTTCAAGGGTAAAAAATTCAGATGGAACCAAGAAAGCACAGGTCCTGTTGGCCGTTTAAGTACCGAAGGATTAAATGAATTTTTAGAAGTATACCAATTAGAATTAGGCAGCAGTAGCAATGCAACTGCATTAAAGAAGTTATTTGAAGATGCCTACATAAAGCACAACAATCTAGCTGACGCCACGCGCTTTCTAGCAAATGAACTTTTTGGAGCCTACGGTTTAGTAATTATTGATGCTGATTCCGCATCATTAAAACGTCTTTTTATCCCACATGTAAAGCAGGAGTTGCTACAGCAAACCGCTTTTGAAAAAGTGACAGCCTCAATTGCTTTACTAAAAGAGTATACTGTACAAGTAAACCCGAGAGAAATAAACTTGTTTTATATTGAAAATGACCTACGCGAACGCATTCTGTTTGAAGGCAGTCTTTATAAGGTGAATCATACTAAGCTTGCATTTTCAGAGACTGAGATTTTGGCTCTTTTAGAATCAAATCCTGAAAAATTCAGTCCCAATGTGATCATGCGTCCATTGTATCAAGAAGTAACTCTGCCGAACCTCTGCTACATTGGCGGTGGTGGAGAAATAGCGTATTGGTTAGAATTAAAATCATATTTCGAAGCTTCGAACATTACCTTTCCAATGCTATTATTGCGTAATTCAGTGGTATTAGCAAGCGAAAAACAAGCAAAAAAGGCGGATAAATTACAATTATCTTGGAGAGATTTATTCAAAAAACAAGCCGATTTACTCAATCAAAAAACAATTGATTTATCTGAGTTTTCTATCGAATTAACAGAATTAAAATCGCAGTTACAAACACAATTCAAACAATTGTACGACATAGCTGAGAAGACTGACGGATCTTTTATCGGTGCTCTTAAAGCACAAGAAACCAAACAAATTAAAGGACTTCAGCAATTAGAAAAACGCCTGTTAAAAGCGCAGAAACGAAATTTGAGTGATATTCTAGACCGTATAAGCGACATTCAAAATGAATTATTCCCTAACGGAAGTTTGCAAGAAAGACAAACGAACTTCTCAGAGTTTTACCTAGAATTCGGCGAAAATCTTATCCCAAACTTGATTCAAAAGTTAGATCCAATAGACACTAAATTTGACATCATTGTACTTTAGTGAAATATTAAGGGATTGAATGTTATATTTGTAAAAATAATAGATAAAAAAATCCTATTTTTGCACAAAATTTAAAAATTTACACAATGGCTACAAATAGAACATTTACCATGATTAAGCCTGATGCTGTTGCTAACGGACACATCGGAAACATTCTTGCAATGATTACAAATGCAGGATTCAAAATCGTATCTTTAAAATTAACTCAACTTACTGTTGCTGATGCACAAGCATTTTACGCAGTACACGCTGCAAGACCTTTTTACGGTGAATTAGTTGAATTCATGTCAAGAGGACCAATCGTTGCTGCTATCTTAGAGAAAGAAAATGCAGTTGAAGATTTCAGAACTTTAATTGGAGCTACAAATCCAGCTGAAGCTGCTGAAGGAACTATCCGTAAAGCTTATGCAACTTCTATCGGAGAAAATGCAGTACACGGATCTGATAGCGACGAAAATGCTGCAATCGAAGGTGCATTCCACTTTGCAGGAAGAGAGCAATTCTAGTAATCAGTCTCATTCTCAGTTTGAGAGTAACAGATTATAATAAAATAGAAATCCCGTTTCAATAATTTGAAACGGGATTTTTTATTTCCAATCTAGCTGAAAACTGCGACTAAAAACTGAAAACTACCTCAACACCACATCTTTCACTACATCTCGCCTCAATTCCTCATTAATCATAGCCACAATTTTAGACTTTCCGTGGCTTAACTCCTCTCTCAATACTGATGAAGTGAGCTCTACATACAAGGTACTTCCTTTCAAAACTACATTATTCGTATAGCTATTTACACCATTACCCATTAGGTTTTTCCACGCATCTTTCACATCAATTTGATCCATGCCAGGTTGCAACTTATTGGTTTGAATAATCTGCTTAAGCACATCACCAACCGTGCTTTCATTATTTAACCTCTTTGCCATCTCCTACTAAATTTATCGCCGTTGCTCTTTTATAATGATATTCCCCTCTTTCTTTGTTCAACAAAACCAATTCCTCATTTGTTAAACCAATAATTTCCTCACTCCATTTCATATAAGGCGTTACATAATCCAAAAAAACACCATCTTGAGTATAACGCACCGAAACTTTCTCGAAAACATCATTCACTAAAAAAGTACCGTTAAGTTGCGGCATTACTTTTTTGCGAATCCCTTTATTATTCTCAATTTTAAAATAATCATAAACCTCATTCATGCGGTATTCCTTATCATCTATGGAATCAAAAACTACTTTCTCTACCTCCCAATACCCATTCAGCAAGGCAACATCTTCCTTTTTAATTTCTTGTTTGCAGCTAGTAATTACCAAAACCAATACGGCAAAAATCAAATACTTTTTCATATTCAAATTATTTTTTTTAGGAGCTATTTCCTGCTGTACGCTGTATCTTTTTCTGGCCAACTTCCTGCGTCAGCTTTGACCAAAAAAAGAATGCCGCTTCCATCAGGGCTAGTCCGTTTTACTTAAATTAAGATTTCTAATTTTCAGTACTCTATCCAAAACGCGGAGTATAAAGAATAAAAAAACCAACAATTGTCTAGCAACATGTTGGTCTAAATCAACCGCCTCATGAAACGATTTCTATATCAATTATAACCTACTGTTTTGATTTAATTCGCAACAAAAAACCAGCAACACAACACATAACTCCCACAAGAAGTAATGCATAGTAAAAACTAATCGTTTGATCGCGAACAACATTTGCAAGTACAAAGCAAATCATACTCACTAAGTAAAAAGACAGAGGCGAAATGTTTTTTAAAGAAGAAAAATTCATAGTGCTATTATTTAAAAAAACTATCTACAAACTCATATTTGTTAAAAACCTGCAAATCATTTATACCTTCACCCACTCCAATATATTTCACAGGAATTTGAAACTGATCCGAAATACCAATCACCACCCCACCTTTAGCAGTACCGTCTAATTTAGTAACGGCCAAACAACTTACTTCAGTGGCTGCGGTAAATTGTTTTGCTTGTTCAAAGGCATTTTGACCTGTAGAACCATCTAGTACCAAAAGTACATCATGAGGCGCATCAGCTACAACTTTCTGCATCACACGCTTCACTTTTGACAATTCGTTCATCAAGTTAATTTTATTATGTAAACGACCTGCAGTATCAATAATAACAATATCTGCTTGTTGAGCCACTGCTGATTGCAAAGTATCAAAAGCCACAGATGCTGGATCACTACCCATTTCTTGACGTACAATAGGTACACCTACGCGGTCAGCCCAAATTTGTAATTGATCAATAGCAGCTGCTCTAAATGTATCTGCAGCACCTAAAACTACTTTGTAACCTTGATTTTTAAACTGATGCGCCAATTTACCAATAGTAGTCGTTTTACCCACTCCATTAACGCCCACCACCATGATTACATACGGTGTGGCATTAGACGGCTTTACAAAACCTGTTGCATCGTCTGTATTTGTTTCAGATAACAATCCAGCAATTTCGTCACGTAAAATATGATTCAGCTCCGCAGTACCCAAATATTTATCGACTGCAACTCTCTTTTCAATTCGAGATATAATTTTCAAAGTAGTATTTACACCTACATCAGAGGCAACCAAAACCTCTTCTAGGTTATCTAAAACCTCATCATCAACTTTTGATTTTCCGGCAACAGCTTTGGTAAGTTTAGAGAAAAAGTTAGTTTTCGATTTTTCAAGTCCTTTATCCAACACCTCTTTAGCTTGTTCGCTAAAATTTGGGTCTTTTTTATCAGATGAAAATATTTTTTTAAAAAAACTCATAATATAAATAATATTAAGAATGAGCGCATTAGAAGTTCTTCGCCCATTCATTTTCGGCACCGTAAATATAGAAAATAAAAAAGCTACTTCCGAGTGAAAGTAGCTTTTCTATATAATGTATTTGTTAATTATTTCTTTTTCAAGAATTCATCAACAGCTTCAGGAGCCATAATAGATTCTACGAATGTATATGCACCTGTTTTTGGAGATTTCACCATTTTGATGGCTTTTGATAATCTCTTAGAAGATGTTTGTAACGATGCTACGGTTTTCTTTGCCATGATTCAAATGTTTTAAAAATTAGAATAAGTGTCTCAAGTATAATGCTTTACATTTAAAAGGCAGTTCTTGAGATTATTATTAAAATCTCGTGTTATTATTTAATTTCTTTGTGAACAGTTACACGCTTCAAGATTGGATTAAATTTTTTAATCTCTAATCTATCTGGAGTATTTTTCTTGTTCTTAGTAGTGATGTATCTTGAAGTTCCTGCAACACCAGTAGTCTTGTGCTCAGTACATTCTAAAATTACCTGGATTCTATTACCTTTCTTTGCCATCTTGCTATTTTTTTATTTTGGAACAGATTATTTAATAAATCCTTCTGACTGTGCTTTTTTCAAAACAGCAGCGATTCCATTTTTATTAATTGTTTTTATCGTAGATGCAGCTACTCTTAGAGTAATCCATCTATCTTCTTCTGGAAGATAAAAACGCTTTTTAACTAAGTTCACAGAAAATTTTCTCTTAGTTTTGTTCATAGCGTGAGAAACGTTATTTCCTACCATCGCTCTTTTACCTGTAAGGTCACAAACTCTTGACATTATACTTATCTTTTATCGTTATTCAAAATCAGGGTGCAAAGAAAAGAAAAATAAACCTATAAAGCAACATTCTTAACGCACATTTTTTAAAATTTCTTTCTGGAGCAATTCTAAACTTTTTATTACAGCTCTATCTATCACTTTTTCACGGGGTTGGCCAAAATTGAACTCTTCTACAATAATTTCGCTTGGTCCCGCAATTGCAATAAAAACAGTTCCTATTTCAGCATCAGAGTCTCCTTTTGAAGGTCCTGCATTGCCAGTTGTAGCAATTGCAAAATCTACATTTAATTTGGCTTTTGCTTGCTGCGCCATAGCCTCAGCTACTTCTTTACTAACAACGGAGTATTCTTTTATCAAAGCCTCAGGAACTCCCAAAAGATCCACTTTTAGCGCCGTAGCATAAGTAACCACTCCTCCTTTAAAATACGCGGAGGAACCAGCAACACTTGAAACAAGCTGCGCAATTTTACCACCAGTGCAACTCTCGGCGGTTCCTACACTATATTTTTGTTGTGCTAGCAATCGCCCAACTACAACCTCGATAGTGTCCTCTTCATCAAAACCTACAATGATATCACCTATTAAACCTTGTAAAGTTTTTACATTCTCGGCTAACGCATTTTGCAAAACTTCTTTATCCGTGCCTCTTGCAGTTAATCGGAGTCGTACTCGACCTGGCGCTGGCAAGTAGGCCAACTTTATAAATTCTGGCAAATTATCTTCCCAAGCTTCAATGCGTTCAGCCACCAAACTTTCACCTTGCCCGTAAGTTAGCACGGTTTGATGAATGATATACGGCCGTTCGTACTCACGAACTATTTTGGGCACAATTTCCTGCTCTACCAAATATTTCATTTCATACGGAACTCCCGGAAGCGAGATAAAAACCGTATCCTCTTTTTGCATCCACATTCCTGGCGCAGTCCCTACTTGATTGTGCAAAACCGTACAAGTGGAAGGAACCAATGCTTGATCTTTATTGACTTGCGAAGCAGGCCTATTCATTACACGCTCAATCAAGGCAATTACATGCGCTTCTACGGCCTTGTCAACAACTAGGTGGTCATCAAAATAAGAACAAAATGTTTTTTTAGTAACATCATCTTTCGTTGGACCTAATCCTCCTGTTACAATTACAAAATCTACTTTATTTTGTAAAGCTGCGAACGTATTTAAAATATGATTTTGATCATCACTAATCGAAAGCATTTCTTGTACTTGAACACCAATTCTATCTAATGCCTTTGCAATAAATCCCGAGTTGGTATCAACAATTTGTCCAATCAAAATTTCATCCCCAATAGTAACTATAGCTGCTTTCATTTTATCGTGTATATATTGCTCTATTCCTAAAAAAAATGCCAGTGTAACATTTGCTTTTTTTATTTAAAAAATAACAAATGTCGCATTGACAAAGCATTAAAGATGCTTTTGTTTTAAAAAACATCTTATTCTTATATTTTCATTAATCTATTTCTAAAAAACAAACCTCAATCGAAAAGCTCCCAAAAAAAGTTAATATTCAAGTTTTAAAAACTACAAGTCGAAATCTTTTTTAATTTCTTTAATAGCCTCATTCACTTGATTTTTTACACTTTTGAAAGTTTCTTTAATATCTTTCTTCTTGCCTTCGGTCTTGGTCCAAGCTTCAATTTGCAGAATTTCTTCAAAAGCTACATTCATGCCCAACAAATCCAGAGTAGGTTTAATTTTATGCGCATACGCATAGGCATGTTTGTGATCCTTCTTTTTGATCCCTTCTTTTATTTGAACCATATCCGCAGGGACTTCGGTTACAAAAAGCGTTAATATCTCATTAACAAACTCTGCATCGTTATCTGAAAGCGCGTACACTTTCGAAAGGTTGTAATGTATAGCCATTATTTTACTTGTATTCTAAATAGTTGTTTTCCCTCTAAAAATCCTTCTAAAACATCATCTGGTTGCACCGCAGCAACACCTTCCGGAGTTCCTGTAAAAATAATATCACCAATTTTCAATGTGAAGAATTGAGAAACATAAGCAATCAGTTCGTCAATTTTCCATAGCATCAAATTAGAATTTCCCTTTTGTACCGTTTGCGAATTCTTGGTTAATTCAAATGTAAGATTTTCTAAGGAAGTAAATTCACTTTTAGGCAAAAATTCTCCAATAACTGCCGATCCATCAAATGCCTTGGCTTTTTCCCATGGCAAACCCTTTGCTTTTAGTTTATCCTGCAGATCACGCGCGGTAAAATCGATTCCTACACTGATTTCATCATAATATTTATGAGCAAATTTTGGCTCGATGTACTTCCCAACTTTACTGATTTTTACAATAAGTTCAATTTCGTGATGCACATCATTCGAAAATTCTGGAAGTACAAATGGATGTTGCTTTAGCAAAACAGCCGAGTCTGGTTTCATAAAAACAACAGGCTCCGTTGGACGTTCGTTTTGCAATTCTTCGATGTGATTGGTATAATTTCTACCGATACAGATTATTTTCATTTCTTACTTAAAAAATTTAATGATGGAGAGATTCAAAAATTAGCTTAGTTTATTGTTCAGTTTTCGCAATTTAATCGCCGTTAAAACTTTCTTGGTATACAAAGGAAAGTCGGCATTTTGAATCCAACTAAAATAACCTGGTTCACTTTCAAGTACTTTCTCTACTTTCACTCCTTTGTGTTTCCCGAAGGTAAAAATCTCCTCATCATCTTTATCAAAAGCAATCATACCTGCAAAATCAGCAATTTTTTTACGAGTAGTAAATTCCGATAACGCCTTCATATCATTTTCTAATTCTGGATAACGATCTAATTGCGCTTTCAAAATTTCGTAAGTTGCCATGGTATCTGCTTCGGCTGAATGTGCATTTTCGAGTGTTTTACCACAATAAAATTTCAAAGCCGCACTCAAAGTACGCTCTTCCATTTTATGAAAAACAGTTTGAACATCTACCGAAACTCTGTTTTTCATGTCAAAATCGACACCAGCACGCAACATTTCTTCGGCCAATAACGGAATATCAAAACGATCTGAATTGAACCCCGCCAAATCACTATCCTTGATCATAGCGTAAACTTGCGCAGCCAAATCTTTAAAAGTGGGCTCATTCGCCACTTTTTCATCCGTAATACCATGCACAGCTGTAGTTTGCGGCGGAATTGGAATAGTTGGATTTACCAACCAAGTTTTACTTTCTTTGTTTCCGTTAGGAAAAACTTTAAATATTGAGATTTCTACAATTCTGTCCTTTCCGATATCAATTCCTGTGGTTTCTAGGTCGAAAAAGCAAATTGGTTTATTGAGTTTAAGTTCCATTTTATATGTGTAAGAAGGCAAAGATAGAAATTTGTTATGGAAATTACAGAAAGTTACCAATCAAACTTATGTTGAAAAGCTACAAACAAAAAACCCGATAGCTTGGTAGCCATCGGGTTTTAATTTTATTCCAATTTGTGAATTAAAAATCTCTATTCACATCAAATGCTTCTAAATATTCAGCAACACGTTTTACAAAACTACCTCCAAGTGCTCCATCTACAACACGATGATCGTAAGAATGAGACAAGAACATTTTTTGACGAATACCGATAAAGTCACCTTCAGGCGTTTCGATAACAGCAGGCACTTTGCGAATAGCTCCCAAAGCTAAAATTCCAACTTGCGGTTGATTAATAATAGGAGTGCCAAAAACACTACCAAACGTTCCTACATTGGTTACTGTGTATGTTCCGCCTTGCGTATCATCTGGTTTCAATTTACCAGCTTTAGCACGATTTCCTAGATCGTTTACTGCTTTGGCCATTCCAACTAGGTTTAATTGGTCTGCATTTTTGATAACAGGAACAATTAAATTGCCGTTTGGTAAAGCTGCAGCCATTCCTAAATTGATATTTTTCTTTTTGATAATGTAATCACCATCAACCGAAATATTCATTCCAGGGAAATCTTTCAATGCTTTTGCAACAGCCTCCATCATAATAGGAGTAAAAGTAAGTTTTTCACCTTCGCGTTTTTCAAAAGCATCTTTTACTTTATTTCTCCATTTTACAATGTTAGTCACGTCTACCTCGATAAAGGATTGCACGTGCGCCGATGTTTGCACAGAAGCCACCATGTATCCAGAAATCAATTTACGCATGCGATCCATCTCAACGATCTCATCACCTCCGTTTACTGATACTGGAGCTGCTTTTTGCGCTACTGCAACAGGTGCCGCAACCGGCGTTGGAGCTGATGCAACAACAGGTTGTGCTACTGGAGCCACTGTCCTGTTTTTTACATAAGCTAATATATCGTTTTTGGTCACTCGACCTTCTTTACCTGTTCCTTGAATAGTTGCTAATTCAGCGACAGAAACACCCTCTTCTTTAGCTATATTTTTTACCAACGGAGACAAAAATTGCTCTGATGCCGAAAAATCTACCGCAACAGGCGCAGGAGCACTTACACTCTCTTGTACCGCAGCAATTGTTTTTTCAATCACAGCAACTTCTGGTGCTGGAGTACTTGCAGCATCACCATCGGTTTCAATGATTGCAATGGTTTGTCCCACTTGCACTAAATCATCTTTACCAAAAAGTTTTTCTACCAAAACACCCAAAACCTCACTTGGCACTTCACTATCTACCTTATCAGTAGCAATTTCAAGTACTGCCTCGTCCGCTTCGATTTTGTCGCCAACTTCTTTTAACCAGTTTGTAATGGTTGCCTCAGCAACGCTTTCTCCCATTTTCGGAAGTTTTAATTCAAATCTTGCCATATTGTTAACCTAAAAGGTGATATTGATTTTCAGTTTGCGAAATTACTAAAATTTACAAATATAATTTACACTTAATGTAATTTTTTATACTATTTCTATAATCTCACCTCTGCTATTACTATTGTTGCTTCCTATTAAGAAATTAGCGCTTTTAGGTAGAATTTTAAATGTAAATCCTTTATTTCTTGCAGATTCGAGAAACGATATACACTCTTTAAAGGTCATTTGTTCCGAATCAAGAATTATTTCTACCCGTTTTTTGCTTTTTTCAGTAAACGAAAATACCATTTTTTCTGAGGTAATATCATGAAAAACGACATTATTTTGTAAAATACTAGCCAGTTTATTGGCTAACATTTTATTTTTTGAAAACAAAATATATCCATCAGGAGCTTGCTTCTGTTGCCATTTGTCCGCAGAAGTCCCTTGTAGCATTTTTATAAATGAGAAAAAGGAAATCCCAATTTGCATAAAAAAATGGAACAAAAACGACACTTTAAAATGTTTTTGATAAAAAAAAGTCATCGCTTCTTGAAAGCGTTTCATGTAAGAGGCATCTTTAATCGTGCTCTCTCCCTTATAATGAATAACGGTGGTTTCGTGAAAATAAAAATTGCTTTTTCCAGCCAAGAGCGCGCGATACGATAAGTCAATATCATCAGAATACATAAAACAGTTTTCATCAAAACCTTTTAATTCTGTATACAAATCCCTTTTTAAAACCATGAATGCTCCAACCAGAATTGACACTGGCCCTGACTCATTTTCATTTAAATGCTGTGCATAATATTTGCCAAAAAGCTGTTTTGACCATTTGTAGTGTGGAAAAATGCTATACAATCCCACAATTTTAGTGAACGCAACCCATGGCGTTGGCACACCGCGCTTGCTTTCTGGTAAAAAATTACCCGCACCATCAATTAATTTAACGCCTACGATTCCGCAATTAATTTGCCTTTCGGCGAAAGCCAAAACTTTTACAAAAGTATCTTCGGCAACCACCGTATCTGGATTCAAAATACATACATAGTCGCCTTGAGCAACTGCTACACCTACATTATTACCCTTTGGAAAACCCAAATTTTCAGTATTTTGAATGAGTTTTACAGTAGGAAAACGCTCTTTCATCATCGACACACTATCATCTGACGAATTATTATCAACTACAATAATTTCGGCGTCAAGGTGCAGCAAAGCGCTTTGTACACTGAGCACACATTGCTCCAAAAAATGGCGCACATTGTAATTGAGAATAACAACTGATAACTGCAAAGGTGATTTTTTTGATTGATTAAGAAACTTTGTTGCTCCTATTTATAGCTTGGTTCAAAACTACATTCTTTTCTTCATATCTAAAAATAAGCTATGACTTCTCTTTCATCAAAGTGCTAATTGGTCAAACTATCTAAAAAATAAAATAGACTATCTATTTACAAGCAAACCTCATCAATGACGACTACTTCGTTGAAATAATGTACTTTTGCCAAAAATAAAGACTCGTGAATTACCTTTCAGTAGAAAACATATCAAAATCCTTTGGAGAACGCACCTTGTTTAAAGACATTTCGTTCGGGATCAATAAAGATCAAAAAATTGCTTTTATAGCCAAAAACGGTTCAGGAAAAACCACAATTATGAGCATTCTTAATGGTTTGGAAGAATCAGATACGGGTCAAGTAGTGCTTCGTAAAGGAATCAAAATGGCTTTTTTGTCGCAAAACAACAATTTACAAGATGAATTGACCATTGAAGAGAGCATTTTTGCATCTGATAACGAGACCTTAAAAGTAATTGAAGCTTACGAAAAAGCGCTAGAAAATCCAGAAGACGAAGAGGCTTACCAAAAAGCTTTTGACGGCATGGACCAGCACAACGCTTGGGATTTTGAAACCCAATACAAGCAGATTTTATTCAAATTGAAGTTAGAAAATTTCAAATTGAAAGTAAAAAATCTTTCAGGTGGACAGAAAAAAAGATTGTCGCTTGCCATTATTTTGATCAATCGTCCGGATTTATTAATTCTTGACGAACCTACCAACCATTTGGATTTGGAAATGATTGAATGGTTAGAAAGCTATTTTGCAAAAGAAAATATTACCCTTTTCATGGTTACACACGACCGTTTTTTCTTAGAGCGTGTGTGTAATGAAATCATAGAATTAGACAACGGAAAATTATACCAATACAAAGGTAACTACTCCTATTATTTAGAGAAAAAAGAAGAACGTATTGCCTCTGAAAACTCTAGTGTCGATAAAGCCCAAAATCTATTTGTAAAGGAATTAGAGTGGATGCGCCGTCAGCCAAAAGCGCGAACCACCAAATCAAAATCCAGACAAGATGATTTTTATGTGATCAAGGAAAAAGCACAAAGCAGACGCCGTGAGAACAAAGTGGAGCTTGAAATCAACATGGAACGCATGGGAAGCAAAATTATTGAGCTTCACAAAATTTCAAAAAAATTCAAGGACCATGTCATCATGGATAATTTTAGTTTTGATTTTCAGCGTGGCGAACGAATTGGAATCATTGGTAAAAACGGAACTGGTAAATCGACTTTCTTAAATCTTTTGACAGGAACTTTGCCACTAGATTCTGGAAAAGTGGTAGTTGGTGAAACCATTAAAGTTGGGTATTACACACAAAGTGGAATCAATCCGAAACCGGGGCAGCGCGTTATTGATGTGATCAAGGAATACGGCGAATTTATCCCGTTAATGAAAGGAAAGTTAATTTCGGCATCACAATTATTAGAACGCTTTTTATTTGATGCGAAAAAGCAATACGATTTTGTAGACCGATTGAGTGGTGGCGAATTGAAACGCTTGTATTTGTGTACTGTTTTGATTCAGAATCCAAACTTCTTGATTCTTGATGAGCCTACGAATGACTTGGATATTGTAACACTAAACGTTTTAGAAAGTTTCTTACTTGATTATCCGGGTTGTCTTTTAGTAGTTTCGCACGATAGGTATTTCATGGATAAAATTGTAGATCACTTGTTCATTTTTAGAGGTGACGGTGTGGTGGAAGATTTTCCGGGTAACTACTCAGATTTCAGAGCTTACGAAGACAGTGCCGATGTGGCTCAAAAAGAGGAAAACAAAGCAGAGAAGAAGGATTGGAAACAAAACAATCCTACGGGAAATTTGACTTTTAACGAACAAAAAGAATTTCAGAAAATAGAACGTGAAATCAAAGATTTAGAGGTAGAAAAAGCCAAAATTGAACAGCTTTTTGCAGACGGAAAAGTAGCTGATGCTGATATTGAAAAGAAAGCCAAGGAGCTAGAAACCATAATTACTAAGATTGAACTTAAAGAAGAGCGCTGGTTTGAATTGAGTGCTAAAATTGAGGGTTAGAAGGCAGTTACAATTGACAGTCGCAGCTGACAGTCGCAGTTGACAGTCTCAGTTAGCAGTCACAATATGCGGTAATTAAAAAAGCATAAAATAGCGAAAGCTTTAATTTTAAAAACCCACAACGAATTTTTGATTTTGTTGTGGGTTTTTTGAAATTAGATAACTAGTACAACTGAATAAAAAAAAGTAAAGCAAATGACCCTAATTGACAAAATAGCATGGATATTCATTGAAGATCGCCGTATCCTTTCAACCAAAAGCTTTGGTAAAGACAAATATTATTTGCCAGGAGGAAAACGAGAAGGAAACGAAACGGATCAGCAAACCTTGGTTCGAGAAATCAAAGAAGAATTAAATGTGGTAATCAATCCACAAAGCATTAATTTTTTTGGCACTTTTAGAGCCCAAGCACATGGTCATGCTCCAAACATATTGGTACAAATGACCTGCTACAAGGCAGATTACTCAGGAACTCTGCAAGCAAGCTCTGAGATTGAAGAGGTTAAATGGCTGCAATATTCTGATCGAGAATATATTTCTGCTGTCGATCAAATCATTTTTGAAGAATTAAAAGCCAGAAACGAAATCGACTAAACTTGTCAAAAATTAATGCAAAATGCGAGTCAACTAAAATTGGCTATGTATCTTCGCATTGATTTTATTTCAATTTTGTTTACAACTACTATGCTTTTTCAAATACAAGCTTACTTGCGCTTTTTATGGCAGTCTAAGAACGAACATGCTGTGCACTCGCCATTTGTTTTTAATTTGCTCACCAAATGTTTTTACGACACTAAAAATCGTGCTGCCTACGATGTTTTTAAAAAGTACCGTCAGCAACAATTGAACAATAAAAACACTTTAAATATCACCGATTTTGGTGCGGGATCTCGCGTATTTACCTCCAACAATCGAATAATTAGCAAGATTGCCAAAACAGCCGGAATCAGTCAAAAAAGAGGCAAATTATTAGTACGACTTGTCGAATATTTCGATCCAAAAACAATTTTAGAGCTCGGAACTTCTCTCGGAATTGCAACCTCAGCCATGAGCAGTGATACTAAAAACAACAACAAAACCACAAAAATAATTACACTCGAAGGTTGTACCGAAACAGCAAATTACGCTCGTACTCAATTGCAAGAATGTGAGTTCAAAAACATAGAGGTTGTTACAACAGAGTTCGGCGATTATTTTAAACAATTGCCACCACAAAACTTCGATTTTATTTATTTTGATGGCAATCATTCTAAAAAAGCGACCTTAGAATATTTTGAACTGCTGTTACCTACAGCACACAATGACAGTGTTTGGATTTTTGATGACATCCACTGGTCTAAAGGGATGGAGCAAGCTTGGGAACAAATCCAGCAACATCCGAAAGTATCTGTCACCATAGATACTTTTCAATGGGGATTTGTTTTTTTTAGAAGAGAACAACCGAAAGAACATTTTATAATTCGAGTATAAAAAAAATGACAGCCCTTGCGGACTGTCATCTTCACCTTGTATTAGTAACCAAATCGTTTTTGTTGCTTATTGTTTTGCTTTCTGCATTTCACCAGATTTGGCTCCCATTCTGTTTAGCGTATACATTGGCGCAAATTTCAATTTCAAACCTGCTATTTTGCGGTTGTCATCACTTGACAAACCTTCTTTTTCAACGGTATTTTTGCGACTATCTAATGCTTCATACATCAATTTAATTTCATCCCAATCCTCACGAGAATAACTATCCTTATTTTTTTGAACGGCATCAACAAACTGCTGGTAAACGGCCAAGGCGTTCGTTTTATTAACCCAGCTAAAGTTCATGTCCTCTCCTACTCTTCCTTCACCAAAAAGTGTATTTCTTATTTTTTGCTGTGGACTTGATGCCATTTCAACCAAAGCAGCAGCTTTTTGAGCGGCAATCTTAGTTTTTATTGTTTCGTATTTTGCTCTACTAGCTTCAACGCGCGCTTTTGCTTCTCCATTTTCACCTAAATCAGCCATAGATTGGTCAAGATTTGCCATTCGAGTTTGGTAATCAGCCTCGATAGCTTCCCAGTTTTTTTCTACCTCGTTACCTGCCACATTTTCAAGCGAGTCTACATACATTACATAACTCTCTACTTCTTTTTCTGCAGCAGTTTGCTTTTCATTTTTACAAGCCGAAACGCTTAACGCAAGTACTGCTAATCCTAAACTTAATTTTAAAGTTTTCATATTATTTTGGTTTATTTGTTAATGATAGGGTAAAAGTAGAACACAATATCTCCATAGCAATACAAATCAATAAATTATACAATAGAATCCTAAAATTCTACAAATCAAACCGTAAAGACTTTTAAAAAACTGAAAATCAATTTTAAATTGCATACTTTTCGCAAGTTGAAACTATCAAAGGTGTAAATCCTCAATATTTCGCAAAAACCTTATTTAATACGTGTAACAAATCACAAAATGAGCTACTAACCCTATAATCAAAAGTTTTTGTACTTTGAAAAAAGCAAACTTAAATACCGCCGAAGTTCCGACTGAGGTTTAAATCATCAACTGCAATGGCAAACCCGTTAATTAAAATAAGTGATATTAAAAGAAACTTTGTACTAGGCAATGAAATTGTTTACGTACTTAAAGGAATCGATTTAGAGATTAACAAAGGAGAATATGTAGCCCTAATGGGACCATCTGGATCAGGAAAATCAACCTTGATGAACTTACTAGGCTGTCTTGACACACCCACATCAGGAAGCTACGTCTTAAATGGCAAAGATGTCAGCAAAATGCGCGATGACGAATTAGCCGAAATTCGAAATAAAGAAATCGGATTCGTTTTTCAAACCTTCAACTTGTTGCCAAGAACAACCGCACTTGACAATGTAGCTTTACCCATGATTTATGCTGGCTACTCAAAATCAGAGCGTAGCAAAAGAGCAACTGAAGTATTGGAGCAAGTGAATTTATCAAACAGAATGGATCACCAACCTAATCAACTTTCTGGAGGGCAGCGTCAGCGTGTAGCCATTGCCAGAGCATTGGTCAACAAACCCTCAATCATCCTTGCCGATGAGCCAACCGGAAACTTAGATAGTAAAACATCTGTCGAAATTATGAAGTTATTTGGCGACATTCACGCCCAAGGCAACACTGTAATTTTAGTAACTCACGAAGAAGAAATTGCCGCCTACGCCAACCGTGTCATCAGACTTAGAGATGGTGTAATTGAAAGCGACACTTCAAAATAATTTTTTCAGGAGCTAATCCGGCTATATGCTTCAATCTTTTCTAAAACCTCACAGCCTCTGAAGGGCTGTAAGGTTTTAAAAAAGGATTTCCACTGCTATCAGGGCTAGAAAATCCTGCTGCTGAACACGTTTAGCATTATCATTCAAAATCCAATACAATGAAAATCGCACTACTAACTTGCGAAAAACTACCCCAATTAAATCCCGAAGACCAACCGTTAATTCCTGCTTTGGCACAACATGGCATTACAGCAATTCCCGCCATTTGGAGCGATAAAACGATTGATTGGACTACATTTGATTATCTTATCTTTCGCAATACTTGGGATTATTTCGAAAAAGAATCTGAATTCAGAGCTTGGCTGGACCACCTCGAACAATTAGGTATTAAAACCCTAAATCCAATTGAGCTGGTCAAACAAAACATTCATAAGTTTTACCTACGTGATCTGGAGGAACAAGGAGTAACTATTTTACCCACTGTGTTTATAGATCGCACTACTAAACTAGATTTGGCAGCACTGCTGCCAGCCTCTTGGAAACAAGCCGTAATAAAACCCGCTTTTTCAGCAGGATCGTACTTAACAACGGTTTTTGATGCAGAAGATGTCAATGGCATCAACGAAGAATATGGCAATATTGCAACTCAAAAAGAGCTGTTACTGCAAGAGTTTCGCCCAGAGATTCAAACCATTGGCGAAACGTCATTTATTTTTTTCAATAAACAATTCTCACACGCCGTAAACAAAAAACCCGTTGATGGCGACTTCAGAGTGCAAACGCTATTTGGTGGCAAATACACTTTGGTAAACCCATCAGAAGATTTAATTGCAAGTGCTCAAAAAATCATAGCAAATTTTCCAGACCGATTACTTTACGCCCGCGTTGACGGCATCATCATTAACGACCAGTTACAGTTGATGGAAGTAGAATGCATTGAACCCGATTTGTATTTTAACTTAAGTCCAACAGCATTGAGTCAGTTTGTTGCTGCAATAGTAAAATTAATAGCCTAAATTTGTCTTTTCAACATATCAATAGCATTTTACATGAAAGTATATACTAAAACGGGCGACAAAGGAACTACATCATTATTTGGTGGCACAAGAGTTCCCAAAGATCACGCACGTATTGAAAGCTACGGAACAGTAGACGAATTAAACTCATACATCGGACTCATCAGAGACCAAGAAATAAACACCAGCTACAAAGCTATTTTAATCGAAGTGCAAGACCGCCTTTTTACAGTAGGTGCAATTTTGGCTACTCCACCTGAAAAGGAGGTTAAAAAAAATGGGGAATTGCGTTTGCAAAATTTAGGAATTGTACCCACTGATATTGAATTACTCGAAAACGAAATCGATCAAATGGAAGAATCACTTCCGCCAATGACCCACTTTGTTTTACCAGGCGGACATACAACCGTGTCATATTGTCATATCGCTCGGTGCGTTTGCCGCAGAGCTGAGCGCTTAGCAGTGCATTTAAGTCACAATGAACCTGTTCCTGAAATTGCTATCACGTATTTAAACCGACTTTCTGACTACCTTTTTGTGCTGGCACGAAAGTTGTCTCATGACCTACAAGCGGAAGAAGTAAAATGGATTCCAAGAAAGTAGTATTCAGTTTACAGCCGTAGTTTTAAGCACAAAAACTTGAAACTTGAAACCTAAAACTTTAAACCCAAAAAAACGTTCTTAACTTTAACCAAAAATAAATCGTTTTTTACTTGTATTTTTCAGTAAAAAATTTATTTTTGCACAAAACTAAATCGACAACAGATGTATTGGACATTAGAATTAGCATCGTATTTAAGTGATGCACCGTGGCCTGCGAACAAAGACGAATTAATCGACTACGCCATTAGAGCAGGAGCTCCTTTAGAGGTTGTAGAAAACCTTCAATCTATTGAAGATGAAGGCGAGATTTATGAATCAATGGAAGAAATATGGCCAGATTATCCTACAGACGAAGACTATCTTTGGAATGAGGATGAATATTAAAAGGTAAACCAATAAAAAGTCTCAAAAGAGGCTTTTTTTTGGTTTAAATGTATAGAATAAAACAATTTAGAAATAAAAACATATCATGAGTTTCATCAACAGTATTATCAAGATCTTTGTAGGCGACAAGTCTCAAAATGATGTCAAAGGCTTACAACCGTATCTTTCCAAAATAAAAACCTTCGAAACTGCCCTTAAAGCATTGTCTCATGATGAATTGAGAGCGAAAACGGCTGAGTTCAAAGAAAAAATCAAACAAGCACGCGCCGAAAAAGACAGCAAAATCGCTGCTTTAAAAGCCGATGTTGAACTCATCGAAGACATCGATAAAAGAGAAGATATTTATGTAAGTATTGACGCTTTAGAAAAAGAGGCCTACGAAATCTCTGAAAAAGTTTTGATGGATATTTTACCTGAAGCTTTTGCTGTGGTAAAAGAAACAGCAAGCCGTTTCAAAGAAAACACACATATCGAAGTAACCGCTACAGCTAAAGATCGTGAACTTTCTGCTACCAAAACCTACATCACGCTTGAAGGCGACAAAGCCATTTGGGCCAACTCATGGAGCGCAGCTGGTAAAGAAATTACTTGGGACATGATTCACTACGATGTACAATTAATTGGTGGAATGGTTTTGCACCAAGGAAAAGTAGCCGAAATGCAAACGGGTGAAGGTAAAACGTTAGTAGCAACATTACCTCTTTACTTAAATGCGCTTACTGGTAATGGCGTACACTTAGTAACCGTGAATGATTACTTGGCTAAACGTGATAGCACTTGGAAAGCACCTTTATTCGAATTCCATGGTATGTCAGTTGAATGTATTGACAATTACCAACCAAGCTCTGAAGGTCGTAAAAAAGCCTACGATGCTGATATTACTTATGGTACTAACAACGAATTTGGTTTTGACTACCTAAGAGACAACATGGCGCACTCGCCAGAAGATTTGGTACAAAGAAAACACAACTACGCTATTGTCGATGAGGTGGATTCGGTTTTGATTGATGATGCAAGAACGCCATTAATTATCTCAGGTCCAGTACCACAAGGTGACCGCCACGAATTTGTTGAAATGAAACCAAAAATCGAAAATTTGGTGAGTTTACAAAGACAATTGGCTAACGGTTTCTTGGCAGAAGCTAAAAAACTTATCAAAGAAGGAAATACCAAAGATGGTGGATTCCAACTTTTGAGAGCTTACAGAGCATTACCTAAAAACAAAGCTTTAATTAAGTTTTTGAGTGAAGAAGGAATCAAACAATTGCTTCAAAAAACAGAAAATCAATACATGCAGGATAACAAAAGAGAAATGCATAAAATTGATGAAGCATTGTATTTTGTAATCGAAGAAAAAAACAATCAAGTAGAGTTATCTGATAACGGTATCAAATACCTTTCTGGTGATACGGACTCTGACTTTTTCGTACTTCCAGACATCGGAACTGAAATTGCAGCTATCGAAAGCAGAAAATTAGATAAAGATCAAGAAGCAGAGGAAAAAGAAAAATTATTCCAAGATTTTGGTGTAAAAAGCGAGCGTATCCACACGCTTACGCAACTGTTGAAAGCCTACACTTTATTCGAAAAAGATGTAGAGTACGTAATCATGGACAACAAAATCATGATTGTTGACGAGCAAACAGGTCGTATCATGGATGGTCGTCGTTACTCTGACGGATTGCACCAAGCCATCGAAGCCAAAGAAAATGTAAAAATTGAGGCTGCTACTCAAACTTTTGCAACAGTAACTTTGCAAAACTACTTCAGAATGTACAACAAACTGGGCGGAATGACGGGAACTGCCGTTACTGAAGCTGGGGAATTGTGGCAGATTTATAAGTTAGATGTAGTTGAAATTCCAACCAACAGAGGAATTGCACGTAAAGACAAAGAAGATTTCATCTACAAAACAACACGTGAAAAATTCAATGCTGTTATTGAAGATGTAACTGAATTATCAAAAGCTGGAAGACCAGTTCTTATTGGAACAACATCTGTTGAAATTTCTGAATTGTTAAGCCGAATGCTTAAAATGCGTGGCATTACTCACAATGTATTGAATGCTAAAATGCACAAGCAAGAAGCGCAAATTGTAGAAGAGGCAGGTAAACCAGGAGTAGTAACAATTGCAACCAATATGGCCGGTCGTGGTACCGATATCAAATTATCTCCAGAAGTTAAAGCTGCAGGA
Organism: Flavobacterium erciyesense; assembly: GCF_018069925.1. Classification (GTDB taxonomy): domain Bacteria; phylum Bacteroidota; class Bacteroidia; order Flavobacteriales; family Flavobacteriaceae; genus Flavobacterium; species Flavobacterium erciyesense. The sequence continues at coordinate 263,938 of NZ_JAGPXB010000003.1, forward strand.
GGTTTAGCCATTGTGGGTACAGAGCGTCATGATTCACGTCGTGTTGACCGTCAATTACGTGGTCGTGCCGGACGTCAAGGTGATCCAGGAAGTTCTCAATTTTACGTATCGCTTGAAGACAACTTAATGCGTTTGTTTGGTTCTGAAAGAGTAGCCAAAGTAATGGACCGCATGGGATTACAAGAAGGTGAAGTAATTCAGCACTCTATGATGACCAAATCAATTGAGCGTGCTCAGAAAAAAGTAGAAGAAAACAACTTTGGAGTACGTAAACGTTTGTTAGAGTACGATGATGTTATGAACGCACAGCGTGAGGTAGTTTACAAGCGTCGTCGCCATGCTTTATTTGGTGAGCGCTTAAAACTTGACATTGCCAACATGTTGTACGATACCTGCGAAGTTATTGTAAGCCAAAACAAAGGAACAAACGATTTCAAAAACTTTGAGTTTGAATTAATTCGTTACTTCTCTATCACGTCGCCAATTAGCGAAAGTGACTTTGCAAAAAGCAACGAAACAGACATAACTAATAAACTATATAAAGTAACTTTAGAGTATTATACTGAGAAAACAGCACGCAGCGCACGTGAGGCTTTCCCTATTATCAAGAGCGTTTACGAGGATCAAAACAACCAATTCGAGCGTATTGTAGTGCCATTTACTGACGGTATCAAATCACTAAATGTGGTAACCGACTTGAAAAAAGCATACGAAACTCAAGGCGCGCAATTGATAGCTGATTTCGAGAAAAACATCACACTAGCCATTGTTGATGAAGCTTGGAAAAAGCACTTACGCAAAATGGACGAATTGAAACAATCTGTACAATTGGCAGTGCACGAACAAAAAGATCCTTTGCTAATTTACAAGTTAGAAGCGTTTAATTTGTTTAGAGCCATGATTGACAATGTAAACAAAGAGGTAATCTCGTTTTTGTTCAAAGGTGATTTGCCAGCACAAGAAAACCAGCGTATTCAAGAGGCTATTGATGTAACGCCAGTTGAAGATTACACCATTTCAAAAGACGAAATTGTAAGCAGCGAAGCCGCCAATCAAGAGGCAATGCAAACACAAACCCGTCAGGTAACAGAGACCATCACACGCGATCAACCAAAAATCAATCGCAATGATAACGTGACCATTCAAAACGTGGCCAACGGACAAATTCAAGAAATGAAATACAAAAAAGCCGAAAGCTTAATCGCTTCAGGCCAATGGGTTTTAGTGAACTAATTCCTTTTATTTCAAAATATATCAAACTCCACCGCGCAAGTAGTGGAGTTTTTTTTATGCTATTTTTTTTCAGGACCTATTCCTGCCATACGCTGCAAGCTTTTGGATTGCCAACTCTTTTTATTGGCGCTTTCAGGAGCTTCCTTCGGTCGCTCTGCCAGACACCATAAAAAGTAGTGGCCAACCGGCATAGGCTTTTCGCTACTGTCAGGGCTACAACTCGCACAAACTTCGGTAGTAAATAATGCAGTAGGAAATTGGATAAACAATTCCTTCCCACAAACCAACTTAAACATTGCCACGTTTCAATCTGGCTATGGAGAGGACTATTATCCTGCTTATTGAAAAATTGACGAAAACGGGGTAGTTACCTCATTAGTACTTGATTTTTTTGTTATAGATTTACCTAGTACCAATAATTGATTTACATGAGCAGTATTAGTTTTGACAAATCAACTACTAATTCTATTTACACAACCTAAAAAAGTCGGGAAGCTAAATATAAAACATTATGAAAACCAGCAAGATTAGCAATTTAGAAATCAAAAAAGGAGAAGAAATACTCGGACGCGATATCCGAGAAGGGATTTTCAACCTAATACAAACCGAGTTCCCGAATTTTAGTTTGAACGATGCAATAACTATTGAAGAATTGAATCGGTACCGACGCTTGTATTTGACCTCGTTAATCCAACAAGAAAAAGGAGAAATTGCGGCCATCGACCAAGATGTAATGAACGCCATAAAAAACAACTCAATTCTTTCGGAAAACATTCAAGACGAAATTGAAGCCGAACTTACCTTCGGTCAAAAACTAGCTGATGGTGTAGCAGCCTTTGGCGGAAGTTGGGCTTTTATCATCACTTTTTTTTCTTTCATATTAATTTGGATGATCATTAACATTTGGTTTTTAACCACCAAACCTTTTGACCCCTTCCCTTTTATCTTACTCAATTTAATACTTTCTTGCTTGGCAGCTATTCAAGCACCAATTATTATGATGAGCCAAAACCGACAAGAACAAAAAGACCGTCAACGAAGCGAACACGACTATAAAATTAACTTAAAAGCCGAGCTAGAAATCAAACTTTTAAGTGAAAAAATTGACCATTTATTAGCGCATCAAAACAAAAAACTCCTTGAAATTCAAGAACTACAAACCGATTATTTAGAAGACTTAATGAAAGAATTAAAAAAGCCCTTATAAGTTACTGTGAAATAAATAAGGCATTGATTAAGTTGAAATTGGATTTTAGAATAAATTAATCGGTTAAAGCCACTAGTTATAAGCCATTTTATGAAAAATCTGCAAATCAAGACATTACTCCTATTTTTCTCTATTTGTATTTTAAGTTGTAATTCAAACAAAAAAATAGGAAGAGAAAATGAGTCGACAATTTATAACGTTGAAGAAGATGATGTTGAAATGAATAAGGCAATCGAAAAAGCAAAACAAACTTTAGATAGTTTTGATTTTGCTTTTAAAAACAATACTAGAGTTTTTACATTTTTTGGCTTGAAAAAGAAATTTGAAGAAAATGGAAACGTTGAACATATTTGGATTGGAAATATTCAAGGAATAGAAGAAGGGAAATATATTGGCGTAATTGACAATTTGCCAGAAAAAATAAAAAGCGTAAAACTTGGCGACACTGTACAAATAGAAAAAAAAGAAATTAGTGATTGGATGTATATCAAAAAATCAGAATTACACGGTGGATATACAATCAGACTTTTAAGAGAAAGAATGACGGAAGGAGAACGAAAAAAGTTTGATGTAGAAAGCGGAATGAAAATAAAGTAGAAGAAAAAACGGCTTATAACACACGCTACAAGCAATTTGGGTATTTGTCTTGACGGGAAAATGGTTTTGTATTTGGAAGTTTTGGCTTGCCCGAAAAATAGCGCTAATTTAGTCCCAAACCGCGTGTAGCGCCGGAACGTTGGTAGCAATCCGAAATCAGAAATCGCTGCAAATATGATTTTAAAACAACTTATTATTTGAAAATTATTTAAAAGCCTAAACAATTTAATATTGGAACTCGGAATTTACAAATAGAAATTCAAGGTTATTTAAAAAAATTGAAAACTCTTATCAAAAAACAATTACCAATGAAGAAACTAACTATTACACCTTTTTTAATTGTTATTGGAGCATTGGAAATATTACTTTTAATGATGTCTATATATTTCCTTTTAATAGATAATAATGGAGGAAGAGCATTAGGAGGAGCAATTGCATTAATTGGATTTATAATTTTTATAATCATCTTAGCAATTGAACAATCTATTCTAAATTTTAAAAAATTTAACAAAGAAAATGTATGGCTTGTCGAATCTATAATTTTGATTATAGTAGTAATTTATATCTATTTAAACGGAATATCTATTGGTTAAGTAAACAAAAGTGCGAAGTTGAAACTTGACAACAGAAATGTGAAAAGAAGAAACGTGAAGTTGGAATTTGACAGTAGAAACTGAAAAAAATTAAACTTAATAAAACAAAGACTGCCACCAACACACGCTACAAGCAATTTGGGGATTTGGTTTAATGGAAAAATTGGTTTGTATTTGGAAGAGTTGGCAAATCCGAATAATGGGCTTAATTTAGTCCCAAAACCGTAGTAATAGCATGACGTTAGCTGTCTTTTTACGACCGAAAAACTTAAATAAATAATGAACGAAACAAATAGAAAATTTGTATTTGGGAATTTAGAAATCAGAAAATTTATAGCTTCTGATTATTTATATCTTTCAGCATTTTTTATCTCAATATTATATTATTTCTATGTACTTGAATATAAACCTGAAAATAAGTTTGCTACTTCACTTTTTATATCTTGGCTTGTTGCTTTTCAAACAATTTCGAGCCCTTTTGGACTACGATTTAGAAATATTTACTTTTCTGTCATTTGGCTTTTATTATCTTCTATTTATTTAATTGGTAATAACTATTTTGGGTTTGTTCCAATCTTGACATTTGTGTTATACCATATTTTAAGATTGATTTTTTGGAGCAAATATAATAGAGAATTTATTCCATATCAAACAGGAAAAGGAGCTATATTCCGACATAGAAGTTTTTTTGAAGGAAGGAGCGGAAATAATAAAGACAAACTGTATACTAAAATATTATTACTAATTGGAATATCAATAATTCTGTTTCCATTATTTGTAATGATAGGAGATAAAAAGTAAAAAACTACCGCTAATAAGCGCTTGGCAAGTTTGCGAATTTTGTGATAAGTTCACGTTCACGTTTCGCAAGAATTTTTATCTTTAACAGCAAATAATGGGGTCCTAAGTTCGCAACTGACGAGAAGCGGCGGAACGTTGGCAGTAATTATTCAAAACCCTGCATATGAAAAACATGATTTTTTTAGCGTTACTTTGCCCTTTTATTTTGAATGCTCAAAGGAACTTTCTAGACGAAGGAAATAATTTGTTAAGTCAAAATAGAACCAAAGAAGCCGAAGAAGTGTTTAGAGAAGGTTTAAAATCTGATGAGAAGAATTTAATTTATCAGACGCAAATTGGTTTGTGTTTGCTAAATCAAGGCAAATACGAAGAAGCTCAGCAACAACTCGACAAAGTAATCGTCCAAGATTCAAATAATGTAGCTGCGTTGTGGTATTACGGAGTAAATAGTTTCCAGAATACCAAAAACTTCCGAAAAGCAGTTGAATATTTTGAAAAAGCTTATCCGTTAATTCTAAAAACTTCGCCACAATTTTTTGCCGTTAACTTCTATATTGGAAAGTCGTATCGAAATATATTGGTAACTGAAGGAATAACTTATGAAGAAACAGATCGAATGCTTGAAACTTCTAAGGAATATGTAAGATTACAACCAAACGCAAGTGATGTAAATAAATTTATGGAATTCATCAAATATGTTGAAGAAAAAAGACCGCAATCAAATGTAAAAATATGGATGCTAACAAATGAAAAAAACGCAGAGGAAACTTTGACAAAGCAACTTAAAAAAAATAAACAATGAAAAAAATAAAAATTGAAATCAAATGGGCAATTTTATTCTCAATAATGACATTGCTTTGGATGGTATTAGAAAAGCTAAGTGGACTGCACGGCAAATATATCGACTATCATCTTTATCTTACTAACCTTTTTGCAATTCCTGCGATATTCTTTATGATTCTAGGGTTAAAAGAAAAAAAGAAAGTTTTCTATGATGGACAAATGAACTATAGACAAGGACTTATATCGGGAATCATGTTGTCTTTAATTATTGCTATACTAAGTCCATTGACACAATGGGTAATAACCTACATCATTTCACCAGAGTATTTTCCGAATGTAATTAAACGTTCAGTTGAAATTGGTTACTTCAAATCGACAACAGAAGCAGAGGCAAACTTTAACTATATGAATTATGCTAAACAAAGTGCAATCGGTGCTTTGGTAATGGGAATTGTGACGACAGCAATTGCAATGATTTTTATACGAACAAAAAAAACGGAATAACAACGTACTACTGACAGCACAAACAAGAAATTAGGGGTTCAGTGGTTAAATGAAGCTTTGTGCTTCGAAATCGCCAACTTCTTGTAGCTGCCAAACGTTGTTGGAAATTAGCCCGTTGAAACCGAAATTATAATAAATAATGAAATCTAAAATAAAAATCACATCCTTGTTGCTTGTATTATTTATAAATTTTCTTGTCGGAATCTTATTTTGGATCATTTTTATAAAAGCAGGTATTAAAGTTTTTGAATATGAATTTTGGACATACAAACCGCTTATTTTATTTCTCATAATTATTCTTGAGATATTTGCTTTAAGCTTAATTTTTCAACTAAAAATAATAATAATTGAAAAAGATAAAGTGATTTTTAAAAACCTAATATTACCATTTCTCAAAAAGGAAAGATTGTTTTCTTATTATGATTTCTCAAAATTTGTAAATGAAAAATCTAAAACAGGATATTACGAATCTTTGTGGTTATTTAAAAATGGAAAATTAGAAGACCAAATTTCAAGTTTTTACTATTCAAATTATTCGAAACTAAAATTCGAATTGAAAGTTCAAAATAAAGGGAAATTAAAAATAAGTAGTTTCAAACAAATATATCTTAAGTTTGGCGGTAAATTATAACTGCCACTAACAGCCTCAACAAAGGATTTGGGTATTAGCCTTAAAGGAAAAAATAGTATCCTATTTTGGGAATTTTAACAAATCCACAAAATAGCGTACTTTAGCTCCAATCCCGACCAACCCCAAAGGAATATTCTGTAAAATGATTTAAACACAAATGACAACAACAGATAAGCTCTCTTTATTTTTTAGCAATGAGTTTCCTTTTAACAAAGAAGGCTTAGAAGAATTTGTAAATACTTTTGTCATCAAATCATATAAAAAAGGGGAAATCATTTTACAAAATGACACCATCGAAAATGAACTCCGATTTTTAGATCAAGGCATCATTCGCGAATATTACGCTAGCAACGAGAAGGAAAAAAATATAAATTTTTACACCAATCCGACTTTCATAACCGATTTCAGTTCCTTTACTCATGCTACTCCAACCAAAAAATATCAGGAATGTATAACTGATGTCGATTTGAGAGTTTTATCGAAAGAAAAATTCTTGGCTTTTACCAATCAATACCAATGTGGCAAACTATTTATTGAAACTATTTTTCAAAGGATTGTTGTTAATAAAGAAACCGAAGAATTTAACCATTTTGTAAATACTGCAGAAGAGTTGTATCTCGATATTATGAAAACAAAACCAGATTGGTTGTTGCAAATTCCTCAATATCATATTGCTTCTTATTTGGGAATCACACCCGAAACATTGAGCCGAATCAGAAAGAAAATGTAACTTCTTGATTTCAATCAATGGAAATTGTTGCGGTACGTAGCAACTTTGTATTTACAATTTAAACATCAAAAAAATGAAAATACATCATTTACGAAATGCCACCATGGTAATAGAAACGGGAGACAAAGTACTTTTAATTGACCCAATGCTTGGAAAAAAAGGAACTGCTGGACCTACATTTACACTTTTCCGTTTTAAACCCCAACGCAATCCAATTGTGGATTTACCAAACAATGCAATGGATATTGTTGAAAAAACAACCCATTGCTTACTTACACATTTGCACCCAGACCATTTAGACAAGGAGGCTGAAAATTTTCTTCGCTCGAGACAAACTCCTATTATTTGTAGTATTAAGGATAAAAAACAATTGATAAAAAGAGGATTGAACGTTACGCAAACAGTTGACTATTGGCTGTCTACGCCATTTTTAGACGGAGCAATTTTAGGAATTCCAGCGGTACACGGTTACGGATTTGTAGCTAAACCAATGGGAAATGTAATGGGCTTTTATATCAAATTACCAAACGAAAAATCAATCTACCTGAGCGCAGATACCATCTACACTGACGATGTACACCGAGTACTCACAGAGCTAAAACCTGATGTTGCCGTTGTAGCTTGCGGAACAGCACAACTGGATATTTTTCAGCCTTTATTAATGCGAATGGATGACATTTTGAAGTTTTTGAAAAATGCACCAAACCAAGTAATCGCAAATCATTTAGAAGCCGTAAATCATTGTCCAACAACAAGAAAACAATTAGAAGTAGAAGTTTCAAAAATTGGACATTCTGATAAAGTTTTTATTCCAAATGATGGAGAAAGTAAAGTCTTTTAATAAACTAAGTATAAATGATTTTATAGAAAACCAGTCAGTAAATCAATGTCATATTTTTTTTATATCATCAATGATTTGAAAGGGATTTAAAATTCTACACTTGTAATTGCTAACTTTGCAAAGCAGCAAAATATAAATACGAATTATAGAATTAAAGCCTAAAACAAGTACTATGTTTAAGAAAAATCAACTGTTGGAATACTTAAAACAATTCAATTTATTTACAGATAGTGAAATAAATGAATTTATAAGTTTAGCGACTATTTCTACGATAAAAAAAGGAGATTTTTTCATTAAACAAGATGAAATCTGTACCACGCTTTCCTTCGTGAATTTTGGTGTTTTTCGTTCATTTTATTATTCTAATAATGACGAAGAAATAACCTATTGTTTTACCTTTCCTAATACATTATTAGTGGCTTATTCTTCATTTATTACACAGAATAAATCAGAAGAAAATTTACAAGCTTTAACCGATTCTGAAATAATTTCAATTTCAAAAAAAGAATTAGAAAACCTTGCGGAATCAAACAATAAATGGTTGAATTTTTTAAAAATAATTGCTGAAAAAGAATATGTTGAACTCGAAAAATGGATATTTAATCATCAAAAATCCAACGCCCAAAAACGATATGTAGATTTGATAAACAACCATCCACAATTTGTGCAACAAATTCCACTTCACTACATAGCTTCCTATCTTGGAATTACTCAAAGACATTTAAGTAGAATAAGAGCATCAATTTAATTATTAGACAAATGTCCTACTTGAATAGTAGGGCAGGAGTGTAATTTTGCACTTCAATTTAAAAATAATTAAATATATGAAAACAGTAATTTTAATAGGTGCTAATGGGAAAATGGGAAAAGCAGCACTTACAGGTTTAGGAAAACACAAAGTGATTACAGCAGGTCGCTCTCAAGACGGTTGTGACTTCCAAGTTGACATTACAAGTGAAGAATCTTTGAGAAAATTATTCAAGGAGGTTGGTCACTTTGATGCAGTTGTGAATACAGTTGGCGTATGTGAATATGCAACCTTCGAGGAAATGACTGAAGCGCAATGGATGACTACAGTAATGAGTAAAATGATGGGGCAAATCAATATTGTTAGAATAGGTCAGGAATACATTGCTGATAAAGGTTCCTTTACGCTTATTACAGGTATACTAAATTTAAAGCCTATTCCTTTTGCTATTGCAGATGCAACTACAAGTGGTGCCATTGATACCTTTGTAAAATGTGTAGCCTTCGAAATGCCAAGAGGTATTCGTGTAAATTCAATAAATCCAACAGTTTTAGCGGAGGCTTGGGATGTTTACGGTGATATGATGCCAGGATTTCAACCTGTACCTAGTGCATTGGTTGGTAAAGCGTTTGAGCGCTCGGTTGATGGGTTTATTACAGGTCAAGTTATCCTTGTTGATGCATAATTAACTAAAATTACAGCATATAGTCTTTTCAAAAAAGAAATTGACTATATGCTGTTTATTAAAAAAGTAAAATGGAATTAAAACTTTACCAAATTGACGCATTTACAGACACCATTTTTGGAGGAAATCCTGCTTGTGTTGTGCCGCTGAACAAATGGTTGCCAGACGAAATCTTGTTGAAAATCGCAAAGGAGAACGCAGTTGCAGAAACAGCTTTTTTTGTTGACAAAGGAGAGAAAATCCATTTACGATGGTTTACACCTGAAATTGAAATGGATTTGTGCGGTCACGCTACACTTGCAACAGCACATTGCTTAAAGACAATTTTAGATTACAAAAAAGATGAAATTGTTTTCGAAACATTAAGTGGCGACTTAATTGTTAAAGTTGAAGATGGACTGTACAAAATGGACTTCCCATCAAGAATGCCTATTGCAGATACTTTACCCGAGACAATTTCAAAATCTTTAAATATCCAACCTAGGAAAATTTTAAAATCAAGAGACTATGTTTTGGTTTATGAAAACGAAACAGCAATTAGAAATATTAAAATTGACCGACAATTGTTTGACCAAATCAACCTTGATCCAGGCGGAGTAATTGTAACAGCAATTGGAGATGACTGTGATTTCGTTTCTCGTTTTTTCACACCACAAGCCTCCATTTTAGAAGATCCTGTAACAGGTTCTGCTCATTGTTCTTTGGTGCCATTTTGGTCAAAAAGACTTGATAAAAAAGTACTTTATGGGCAACAAGTTTCGGAACGAATGGGTAAACTATATTGTGAAGACAAAGGTGACCGAGTTATTATTAGCGGAACAGCAAAAACCTATTCTGTTGGGAACTTTTGGATAGCTTAAAACAATTGCTAACTCGGGTGTTGCGTCATAGTTAGAAAGCAAAAACGCAGTGCCAATTTTAAATCTATGAATTAAATTACAAACAAATAATTACAAAAAAGTATGAAAAAAGGAATCTCAATTTTAATTGTTATAGTAACAATTTTAGTAGTGTTATTATATTTTCAGTTTAATTATACCAAAAAAACTAATGAATTAGGAAATGCAAATCAAATCGAAGGGCTAACTGTATTTACAGACAATAACCCCATTTTGGAATATGAGTTCCTTGGAACCGTAAAAGTTGATACATCCAAATTACAAGATGCCGAGTACGATCATATACGTGACCAATTGATCATAAAGGCAAAAACACAATTCGCAAATGCACAAGGTATAATTATTACTCCAAAGGATAAAAAAGCTGTAGTGATTCGTTTTAAAAATTAAAATTCAATCACAAAAAAAATTGTTAAATAAAAAAGATAAGAAGATTTATAATTTTTGGTTTACTTGCAATTGCATTCGGATGCAATTGCAAGCAATCAAAAGCAACAAGCAATATTCTTGGGTCAAAAAATAATAGTATATTTGATCAGCGTTGCTGTTCAATTAAACAAAGCATTTAATAAAAGCTAATTTTAAAAATCCGAAAAATGACAGGACCTGACAAGGATAGTGTTTTTCCTCTCACAAATTACGATCGACTGTGTTTTTTAAAAAATACAATCAAAAACACATAAATGAACTTTCAAATACAGAATAGCAACAACAACGACACCGACGAAATTTTCCGTTTATACAAAATCGCCACTGATTTTCAGAAGACGAGATTTACCCATCATTGGCCACAATTTGATAGAAAACTTGTTGAAATTGAAATTTCAGAAAACAGACAATGGAAAATAGTTGTAGATGGTAAAATTGCTTGTGTGTGGGCGACAACTTTTGATGATCCACAAATTTGGGAGGAACGCAACGAAGAACCAGCTGTTTATATTCACCGTATTGCAACAAATCCTGATTTTCGAGGACAAAATTTAGTGGGTAAAATTGTAGAATGGGCAAAGAATTATGCCAAAGAAAATCAAAAACAATTCATAAGAATGGATACAGTTGGCGATAATTCAGGATTGATTACTTACTACACAAAATGTGGCTTTGAGTTTTTAGGTTTATTAAAACTTAAGAATACCGAAGGACTTCCTGCACATTATGAAAACGCAACGGTAAGTTTATTTGAAATTGACTTAAGGTCTAAATAAAAAATAGGGAATCTGAACTGCGTTGATTTTTAACATGTTCCTAAAACCGCTTCCAAAAGATCTCCTATTTTTTTGACAATTTAGAAGAAGCTTACAAAACACTTTTTCCCGATCTCTATTTTTAAAATAATAGTATATTTGATCAGCGTTGCTGTTCAATTAAACAAAGCATTTAATAAAAGCTAATTTTAAAAATCCGAAAAATGACAGGACCTGACAAGGATAGTGTTTTTCCTCTCACAAATTACGATCGACTGTGTTTTCTAAAAAATACCATCAAAAATCCCAGCATCATCGTGGGCGATTACACATACTATGACGACTTCGAAGATGTGTCTAATTTTGAAAAAAATGTAAAATACTATTTCGATTTTATTGGCGATCAACTCGTTATTGGTAAATTTTGCATGATTGCCTCAGGTGCCACTTTTATTATGAATGGCGCTAATCATTTGACCAACGCACTTAGCTCCTATCCGTTTGCAATTTTTGGTAACGGTTGGGAACATGCCATGCAAGATAAAAGCTATCCAAACAAAGGAAACATCAACATTGGCAACGATGTTTGGATTGGTTACAACGCCACCATTATGGCCGGCGTTACCATTGGCGATGGCGCAATTATTGCAGCAAATGCTACCGTGACCACTGATGTTCCGCCCTATACCGTTGTAGGCGGAAACCCCGCTCGTGAAATTAAAAAACGATTTCCAGAGGAAGTAATCAAAAAGCTATTAGAAATTCAATGGTGGCATTGGCCAATAGATAAAATAACCCGAAATGTAGAACACCTAACAGCTTGTGATTGGGATAAATTAGTCGAATAACATCCATTTAAATCACAACTATGATCTCAGAATTATTCGAAATTATCGGTTTACTTTCATCATCAAATATTCCCGAAACAAAGCAAAGTCGTACTGAAAAAGTAATACTTTGCTTTTTCTATTTTACTTTGATTTTTGCTGGTATTTTTGTCATACCGCTCTACAAAACGGCTGTTCAATTAGGAATTACCACTGTTGTACTTTGCTGGTTTATCATCGCGTCAGTTATACTTACAGCTATTAGTTTGCTGCTTTTCAAAATCAATAATTGGCTGTCGAATATTCGATTTTTCACTTTCGTTATGCTTTCGACTGCTTTAGTGCTTTTATTTTATCTTGTTTTAATTTTAGCTTATAATTATCTGCTTTAAAATTTTAAAATCTGAAATGCCTCGAGAGATTCGATGAAATCCAACCCGTTTTACAAGAATTCCATAACTATAATCGAACAGATTTCTCATTTTTATCAATAGGATTTCCATTACTACAAAGAACAAAAAAGCAAGGTGTCGAAAATAGAAGAGAGAGTAACTTTAGGCTATGTCATTTAGAAATACAATGACAAGAAATTAGAGGCTGTTGTTCTGTTTGGCGCAAATAAAACTGAATTTTTAACGTAGTTGATTACACCAAGCTGTGGTCGGTGAAAGAAAAAATCGCTTGTTTGGAAAACCTCATTGAATTAAACAAATAGATTTCTGATTGCTAAATCATTACGGGATAAAATTTAACCAAAAGGTAACGCAACCAAAAGCTCCATTAGTTATCTTTAAAAAAATATTTAACTATGAAAAAAACAGTACTTCTCCTGCTGGTTTCAATTTTGTTTGTTTCGTGTTGGCTACCAAACGATCCAAATGACTTTCCGGGACAAGAATACCAACCTGTCATTATCACTCGGAGCGCACTTGAAACATCTATCGCTTTTCAAAACGCTCAGCCCATTGTTAAATCAGGAAAAATTTACATTAAAGGAGATTTAATGTTTATTAACGATGTCAACAAAGGGTTTCATGTATACGATTATACAAATCCAAGCAAACCTGAACGACTCTATTTTATAAAGGCGCCAGGTGCCACTGATTTAGCTGTTAAAGGCAATACCATGTACATCAATCAAGCAGTAGATTTGGTCACGGCTACTTTTGATCCCGCTACAAGAATTTTTAAGGTCACCAACCGAAATAAAAATGTGTTTCCGCAAAAGCAAGCTCCAAATGGTTTTCAAGGCTACACGAAAGAAAATGAAATCATAATTGACTGGAATTTAAAAAAATAATCATGAAAAAAATTATATTCATATTTCTTTTAGCGCTTTCATTCGGTTGCTCTGAGAGTGATAGCGCATCAAACGATAGCACCGGACAAGGCGGCTCACTCGCTGTTTTTGCCCTAAAAGACAACTATCTTTACAGCGTAGACCACATGAAATTAAATGTCTTTTCGTTAATAAATGGCGAAAAACCAGTTAAAGTGAACGATATTCCTATTGGCTTTGACATAGAAACGCTATTCGCTTATGGAGACAACTTATTTATTGGTTCAAGAAACGGAATGTTTATTTATTCAATAAGTAATCCTGAAAACCCAACCAAATTATCAAGTGTACAACATTTTACCGCTTGCGACCCTGTAATTGCCAATAGCACACATTCCTTTGTAACATTGAACTCAAACACTACTTGTGGGAATAACACAAACGTTTTACAAGTTTACGACACTAAGGACCTTAAAAATCCGAAGTTAATTCATAGTAGAAACCTTATGCAACCGAAAGGAATTGGTTTTTACACTGCAAAATACCTTTTGGTTTGCGACGATGTACTCAAAATATTCAACATCGAAAATCCGTCTGAACCTATTTTGGTTCATGCTATTGACAAAAATTGCTTTGATGTAATTATTCGAGACAATACCTTGTTTGCTATTGGAGATAAAGGGGTATACCGTTATAAAATGAATCCAAACGATATCAAAGACATCCAACTAGAGAGCGAAACAAATTTTTAATTTTTCTCCTTCGAGGAATAGATAAAACGACTTTTTTTAAAGTCGTTTTTTTTATGTAAAACGAATACATTTACCTTAATTAGGAAGTTAAATCATTCAAATTGTTTTTGTAGTTCTGAGATCAATTAAAATAAAAAAACGAATAAACTAAAATGTCCGAAATCATCATAATAAAAAACAAACCGAATTGGATTATTGCCCTAACATTTCCTTTTGTGTTGTTAGTTTTAATAATGATAATGCTTGTTTTTTTACCAATTTTCTCGGCAAGCAATACGTACTTACTATCTATTATAAATTATATTTTTGCTTTAATTCCGTTCCTTGGATTCTTTATACTCTTCCTTTACATTTGGTTATGGAATACTTTCGGCAGGGTGATTATAGAGATTTGTCCTCAAAAAGTAAAAGTCACGAATAAAAATAAACTTTTCGATAAGCCAAAAGAATATCTAAGATCTGAAATAGAAAAAATTAGCATTGTAAATTTTGACATAGAGAGGACACGCTATTTTATTCGTTTGAATTATCTATTTTCAAATTCACACTACTCCATTGCGATAAAAAAAGGCAGCCATATAATCAGAATTGTTGATTGGCTTAGTAATGAACGCGCAAAAGACATTCTTAAGAAGCTAAATCGGTAAATTAAAGCACATACTGACTACTGGAGCCGCTAGCGCGAGCGTCTCGCTCGTGACCACAAAGAATACAAACTTTGCAAAAATTAAAGCCCGATAACCCTGATTTGCAAGCTGTTTTTACAACCGTATTCAAAAACACTACCAACAATTTAGTAATCTATGAGAAAGTCACAAAGTTCTATCTCTCCTATTTTCAACCAAACAGTAACCTAAAAACAAAAATGAATCTAAAAATTACGGCCGCACTCAGATATCATTTTTTGACGTAAATTGCTTGAAATAAAATTTGATATGCGATTACTATTTATTTTGATTTGTTTGTGTTGTTTGTGTTGTTTTTGTTGTACAAGTAAAAAAAATGTCATAAATCCAGCAGCAGTATTAGCACTAGAAAAGAGAGTTAGGCCTGTGCATGATACGATTGGTTTTACAAAATACAGTTGGCAATTAGATTCTATTTATAACCGTTTAGGAATTAAGGATTCTAAAAATAAGATGCAATGGAAAGCAGCTATAAGTCCGCATGACGATTATAAATACGCTGGACGGTTGTATTATGAATCGCTTAAAGGGATTAATGCCAACACAATTATTTTAATTGGAGTTGCACATCGCGCTCGCAACTTTAGCCTTCAGGACAAAATTATCTTTGGAGATTTCACACATTGGCAATCGCCTTATGGTGCTTTAAAAGTGTCTGATTTAAATGCTGAAATCATGGCGAAATTTCCAAAATCATCCTACTTAGTTCATAACGAAATGCAAGAGTTAGAACATTCATTAGAAGCTATAGTACCTTTTTTACATCGCAAAAATAAGAACCTACAAATTATTCCAATACTGGTGCCGTACATCAATTACGAAACAATAGATAGCATTAGCAATGCGCTTTCTGAAGTGGTATCAAAAATTTTAAAAGAAAAGCATCTTGAATATGGAAAGGACGTCGCAGTTGTCATTTCGAACGATGCAGTACATTATGGTAATGAAGAATGGAGTGGCGATTTGGCTCCTTTTGGAGTTGATAATGAAGGCACCAAAAAAGCTAGGGCTTTTGATATGGAAATTATTGAAAAATGTTTAGTAAACGAAATTAGTCTTGAAAAAGTAAAAACCTTTACCGAATACACCGTAAAAAACACAGATTACAAAGAATATAAATGGGTTTGGTGTGGAAGATATTCGGTGCCATTTGGAGTGAGTTTTGCCAATAAATTAAATCTGACATTATCAAACAAACCACTGAAAGGGACTTTTTTAAACTATGCATCAAGTATTGATCATGAACTTATAAAAGTAGAAGATTTAGGTATGGGAACTACGGCTATCGCTACTCAAAAACACTGGGTAGGTTATGCAAGTATCAAATACGAATAGTTATCAGTTTCAAGGGCAAAATTCAAATTAGTATTTTCACCTATTAAGTTTACACGAAGCTAAAAATGTAATCCTTAAAACGATATTACAGCTTTTTTTAATTTTTTTTTTTAAATTCGTTTGATGACAAAACAAATAATTTAAAACTATAGTACCATGAAAAATTCGACTCCGATTCAAATTGCGCTGAGTAAAACCAAAATGAAATTTTTACTTTTAGGGTCCATTTTATTTATATTAATTGGCATTTGGTTTGTTTCTAATCCGCCCGAGGGTTCGAGCAATTGGTTTAAAAATGAAACCGTGATGCGAATTTTAGGAGGTCTTGCGATTGTGTTTTTTGGAGGTCTAGCAATTAGTATTTCCCGAAAATACAACGATAAAAAACCGGGTTTACAGATAGACCAAGCCGGAATCACAGACAATTCAAGTGCTGTATCTGCTGGATTAATACCATGGGATGATATCACCGCGGTAGAGATTGCACAAGTAATGAACCAGCAATTTTTATTAATTATTGTGCAAAATCCTGAGGACTATATTAATCAAATTACAAATCCGATTAAAAAAGGAGCAGTCAAAATGAATTACAAGTCTTATGGCACACCAATCACTATAACTTCTACCGCATTAGAGATTGATTTTAGTGAACTACAAAAAGTAATACTTGAGCAAATGCAAAACTACAAAGCACAATAATTGTAATGCATTAGTATGCTGATAAACAAATTGGATCTAATTTTCACTGTAGTAACGAGCTTCAATCCTTTTAATATCCTTAATAGATTTTTTGGCCCACTCTAAACGTTTTTCTAGAATTTCGTTTTCGCTTAAGTGCCAATCAATGTTGGAGTTGCGCAATCTATTGGTTAGGTTTTGAATGATTATCGCTGCCGAAACGGAGATATTCAAACTTTCAGTGAAACCCACCATAGGGATTTTTAAAAAACCATCGGCACGTTGCAAGATTTCCTCAGATAAACCGTCGCGTTCGGTGCCAAAAAATAAGGCACTGGGTTTAGATATATCAAAATCTTCCATCAAACAATCGTTATCATGTGGCGTGGTAGCGATAATTTGGTAACCTTTATTTTTTAAAGTGTCAACACAAGTGGTTACACTGTCAAAGGTGTTAATGTCAACCCATTTTTGGGCTCCCATGGCAATTTCTTTATCGATACTTTTTCCGTAACGCTGTTCAATTACGTTCAGTTCTTGAATTCCAAAAACCTCGCAACTGCGCATAACAGCACTCGTATTGTGCATCTGGAACACATCTTCAACAGCTATGGTAAAATGTTTGGTTCTGTTTTGCAATACTTTCAAGAATTTCTCTTTGCGATTATCGGTGAGGATATTTTCAAGAAACTCGAGATATTTTAAATCGATCATGTGGGATTATTTTTTGGCAAAAATAGTAAAAAAGACTAGTTTTATGTTTTATAGAACAGCGAGTATTGATCTCTTACGAATTGTGCTTTGAAAGTTAAACGAAGTACGCTTACGGGATTTGCGTGAGGGATTAACGCGGCATCCTTTATGGGCTTTTTTTGCCCATAAAGATAGAGCAGAAAGCCCGGTCGCCGCGGCGAACACGCCCAAAAAAAAAATAGAACATGAAAAAGAAATTAGTAGTTTTAACTGGCGCTGGAATTAGTGCTGAAAGTGGTATTAAAACGTTTCGGGATAGTGATGGACTCTGGGAAGGGCATAACGTTCAAGATGTGGCCACGCCCGAAGGTTGGTATAAAAATCCGGCTTTGGTACTCGATTTTTACAACCAAAGGCGCCGACAGCTCAAAGAGGTTACTCCTAATGCAGCTCATTATATTTTAGCAGAATTGGAGTCGGAATTTAATGTGCATATCATCACTCAAAATGTAGACGATTTACACGAGCGTGCTGGCAGTACGCAAGTATTGCACCTGCACGGGGAATTGTTGAAAGTGCGCAGTACGCGGAACCCCGATTATATTTTGAACTGGACCGAAGATTTGAATTTTGGCGACTTTGATGAAAATCAAAATCAATTGCGCCCGCACATTGTGTGGTTTGGCGAAGAAGTTCCTGCATTGGAAGAAGCGGTGGCAATTACAGAAACTGCTGATTATTTTGCCGTGATAGGCACCTCGTTACAAGTGTATCCGGCGGCAGGTTTGATTGATTTTACCAAAGTGACAACACCTTTATTTTACATTGATCCCAAACCGATTAAGATTCCGAATTTGAGAAATCAACTGCAAGTGATTCCTGAAATTGCATCAAAAGGAGTTGAAATCATGAAAGATAAATTACTACATAAAATACAATAAGATTGGTAATAGCAAGGGCAAAAAATCAATTATTTAGAGTAATAAAAGTCTAAACTTATAATCCATTACTTGTAACTTATAACTATTTTTGCACCTTTCGAACAAACAACTAAACAATGACTACTTTAAACGAATTGAATGCTATTTCTCCAATTGATGGAAGATATAGAAGTAAAACCCTTTCTTTAGCTCCATTTTTCTCTGAAGAAGCTTTGATCAAATACCGCGTACTAGTTGAAATTGAATATTTCATTGCTTTGTGCGAAGTGCCTTTGCCACAACTTGCTGGAGTGAATTCGGATTTATTTGAAAGTTTACGCAACATTTACCAAAATTTTTCGACAGAAGATGCACTTTGGATAAAAGAAACAGAAAAAGTAACCAACCACGATGTAAAAGCGGTAGAATACTTTATTAAAGATGCTTTTGAAAAACTAGGTTTGTCACAATACAAAGAGTTCATTCATTTTGGGTTAACTTCCCAAGACATCAATAATACTGCGATTCCGTTATCGACTAAAGAGGCTTTTGAAAAAGTATACTTGCCCTCGTTAATCGCTTTGACAGCAAAGTTGAAAGAATTGAGCGTGGAATGGAAAGACGTCCCAATGCTAGCCCGCACACACGGACAGCCTGCCTCACCTACTCGATTGGGTAAAGAAATTGGCGTTTTTGTAGAACGACTAGAGGAGCAAATGCGTTTGTTATTCAATATTCCGTTTGCAGCTAAATTTGGTGGCGCTACTGGAAATTATAATGCACACCATGTAGCTTACCCACAAATTGATTGGAAACAATTTGGAGGGAAATTTGTAGAAGATATTTTAGGTTTGCACCACTCCTTCCCAACCACACAAATAGAACATTACGATCATTTTGCAGCGTTTTTTGATGCGTTAAAAAGAATAAACACTATCATTATTGACTTGGATAGAGACATTTGGACGTACGTATCAATGGAGTATTTCAAGCAAAAGATAAAAGCAGGCGAAATAGGATCTTCAGCCATGCCGCACAAAGTAAACCCAATTGATTTTGAAAACTCAGAAGGAAACTTAGGGATTGCCAATGCTATTTTTGAGCACCTTTCGGCAAAATTACCAATTTCAAGATTGCAACGTGATTTAACTGACAGCACCGTTCTTAGAAATGTGGGTGTGCCAATAGGTCATACCATCATAGGATTTGAAGCTACTTTGAAAGGATTGAATAAATTACTCTTGAACGAGCCTAAATTTCACGAAGATTTAGAGAAAAACTGGGCTGTTGTTGCTGAGGCAATTCAGACAATTTTGCGTCGTGAAGGATATCCAAATCCATACGAAGCCTTGAAAGGATTGACACGAACTAATGAAGCGATTGATAAAAACGCCATTCATGGTTTTATTGCAACATTGGATGTATCTGACGCTATAAAAGCCGAATTAATGCAAATTACACCAAGCAATTTCTTGGGAATCTAAACCTCGATATTGTTATACTTTCCTAAAATCTGCTTTTGTCACTTGATAAAAGCAGATTTTTTTGTTATTTTAGTCAAAATTCAAAATTTATGTTTCCCTTTTTATCCACTTCAATAGTTCATTTACCCGATTTAATAACTGATTTAGGTTTAATCTTAATCACTGCTGCCATAGCTGTTTTGTTATTTCGAATTATGAGACAGCCTTTGGTTTTAGGGTATTTGGTTGCAGGATTTTTAGCCAGTTCTGAATTTGATTTTTTCCCAACAGTAAAAGATGTTAATAGTGTAAAAGTTTGGGCCGAGATAGGCGTTATTTTTTTACTTTTCAGTTTAGGTCTTGAGTTCAGTTTCAAAAAACTGGTAAAAGTAGGTGGGACTGCCTCTATCACCGCGTTTACACAAATTATTTCACTCGTTACCTTAGGCTTTTTTACCGGTCAATTTTTGGGATGGAATAAAATGAACAGTATTTTTCTGGGCGTGATATTATCTATTTCATCCACTACCATCATTTTGAAAACCTTTGATGAACTTGGTGTAAAATCGCAAAAATTTGCTGGAAACGTAATTGGTTCACTGATTGTTCAAGATATTATTGCCATTTTGATGATGGTTTTGCTCTCAACAGTTGCAGTGAGTCAGCAGTTTTCAGGAATGGAATTGGTGCAATCCGTTTTAAAACTGATTTTCTTCTTGACGATTTGGTTTGTAGTCGGAATCTTTTTTATTCCAACCTTATTAAAAAAAGCCAAACATTTATTAACCGATGAAATGATGTTGATTATTTCGTTAGCCTTATGTTTACTAATGGTGATTTTTGCAGCAAACGTTGGATTTTCGCCAGCCCTTGGTGCCTTTATTATGGGATCTATCATTGCCGAAACCACACAAGCCGAACACATAGAACATCTGGTAAAACCGGTAAAAGACTTATTTGGCGCTGTGTTCTTTGTATCTGTAGGAATGTTAATTGATCCCAATACACTCCTAGAATATGCTTTTCCAGTGGCAGTTTTGACATTAATCGTAATCTTTGGGCAATCCATCAGTTCTACTATAGGTTCTTTGCTATCGGGACAACCGCTTAAACAATCCATACAATCCGGAATGAGTTTATCTCAAATTGGAGAATTTTCATTTATCATTGCCACATTGGGAACCACCTTAAAAGTAACTAGTGATTTTTTATATCCTATTGTTGTAGCGGTATCTGCAATTACCACTTTTACCACACCTTTTATGGTCAAGTTTGCCGAACCGTTTTCGGTTTTTGTTGAAAAGAAACTTCCTAAAAGATGGGTAAAAAGAATTCAATTGTACAGCTCTAATACCGAAGAAATAAAGTCATTAAGCAATTGGCAAATTGTAATGCGAAGTTATCTCACACAAGTGGTGCTGCACTCTATCATTATTGTTGCCATTATTTTACTTTCGTCAAATTTTATTCTTCCGTTAGTAGAAGATTCAAAATTTGGAAATGCTATTGCTGCATTGATTACACTGATAATTTTATCACCATTCTTGTGGGCGCTCTCGTTAAGAAGAGTTGCAGTGAAACAAGTTCAAATTTTATTAGAGCAAAAAAAGCATTATGGCCCGATTATCATGTTGGTACTTTTTAGAATTGCTCTTGCTCTATTTTACGTTGGATTTATTTTAAATACATTTTTCTCTGCAGGAATTGCTGCAATAGCTTTTTTAATTGCGATAGGTGCTTATATCTTATTCCCGAAAAAATTACATGCCGTTTACCATAAAATTGAAGATCATTTTATGACCAACTACAATGATCGAGAAATTAGAAAAGAAAACAAACGTCAAAGCACACTGTCTCCTTGGGATGGCCACATGACAGAATTTGAAATTGCCAAAGAATCTAATTTAGCTGGCAAAACTCTTGAAGAATTAAAAATTAGAGAACAGTTTGAAATTAACATCGCCTCAATTAAAAGAGGAGAGGTTGTAATTAATATTCCTTTGCGCACTGAACGCTTATTTCCTGGCGATGAAATTAGTATCATCGGTACGGATGCACAAGTCAAACAATTTAAAACCTACTTGGACAAAAATGAAATTGATGTCGCGGAGGCAGTTGTAGAAACAGATATTGTACTTCAAAAACTAGAACTAAAAAACCGTGTTTGTATCGGCAAAAGTATTCGAGAATCACAAATTCGAGAAAACACTCATGGTATTATTGTTGGTATTGAACGCAACGGAAAACGTATGTTAAATCCGGAATCTCATCTCATATTAGAGGAAAGTGATATTTTATGGATTGCAGGCGAGAAGAAAAAAATCGCCGCCTTTTTGAGAGCTTAGTTTAACTTCCATAAAAAAAACCATTAAGAAAAGTACGTTTCAACAGCAATTGAAATCTTGTGTAATTTTCTTAATGGTTTTATTTTAATGAAATCCTTGAGCTATTTCTAATACTCATCTGAAATTTGCTCTGAAACTATCTTGAATAATTAGGAGCTTCTTTTGTAATGGTTACATTATGTGGGTGACTTTCATTAATTCCACTAGCAGTAATGCGAACAAAACGACCAGTTTCTTGCAAAGTAGGAATGTCTTTTGAACCACAATATCCCATTCCGGCACGAAGACCACCAATGAATTGTTGCATACTTTCGTTCAATTCTCCTTTGTAAGGTACACGACCTACAATTCCTTCAGGAACTAATTTTTTAACATCATCTTCAACATCTTGAAAATATCTGTCTTTTGACCCTTCTTGCATGGCTTCAACTGAACCCATACCGCGGTAGGATTTGAATTTACGTCCTTCAAAGATGATTGTTTCTCCTGGAGATTCCTTGGTCCCTGCCAGTAAAGATCCTAGCATCACACAATCAGCTCCAGCAGCAATCGCTTTCGGGATATCACCAGTGTAACGAATTCCACCATCAGCAATAACTGGAACTCCTGTTCCTTTGATAGCAGCAGCTACTTCAAGCACAGCAGAAAATTGAGGAAAACCAACTCCAGCAACAATACGAGTAGTACAAATTGAACCAGGTCCAATTCCTACTTTTACACCATCAGCGCCATTTTCAACTAAATAGCGAGCAGCTTCAGCAGTAGCAATATTACCTACAATTACGTCGATCTGTGGGAATTTAGATTTTACTTCTTTTAGAGTATTTACTACACCTTGTGTATGTCCGTGAGCAGTATCAATAATAATAGCATCTACACCTGCATTTACAAGTGCTTCGGCTCTTAAAACTGCATCAGCGGTTACACCAATAGCAGCAGCAACGCGCAAACGTCCGTATACATCTTTGTTGGCGATAGGTTTTTGGGTTAATTTGGTAATGTCTCTAAAAGTGATTAAACCTACCAATTTATAATCTGCATTTACAACAGGTAATTTTTCGATTTTATATCCTTGTAAAACTACTTCGGCTTGTTCTAATGAAGTTCCTTCGGCAACAGTAACTAGATTTTCGCTAGTCATTACCTCAACAATTGGTCGAGAACCGTTTTTTTCAAAACGTAAATCTCTATTGGTAACAATCCCTTTTAATGTTTTATTTTCATCAACAATTGGAATACCACCAATACCAAATTCTTTCATGGCATTTTTAGCATCTGCAACAGTAGAACTCAATGGTAAAGTTACTGGATCGATAATCATACCTGACTCCGCACGCTTTACTTTTCTAACTTTTGCAGCTTGCTGCTCAATAGTCATATTTTTATGTAAAACACCAATTCCACCTTCTTGAGCCATAGCTATTGCCATAGCACTTTCAGTTACTGTATCCATAGCAGCAGATACAATTGGAACATTTAGTGTAATATTTTTAGAAAATTTTGATTGAATACTCACTTCGCGGGGAAGCACATTTGAGTAATTAGGAACTAATAAAACATCATCGTAAGTTAAGCCTTCACCGATAATTTTAGAGTTGTGTGCGATCATTGCAATTGTAGTTGGAGTTTAATTGCGTGCAAATATACACAATCTTACGCTAAAAATAAAGAACAATGCTTATAATTGCTAAAAAAACCATTAATTAACAACATCTTAAGATAAAAAGTAGCGCTTCCCGCTGGTAGAAAAGAATTGATTATTCTATGTAACATGCTCAAAATAATACCTGCACATTTCTTCAACGATAAAGTCGAATTTCATCTAAACAGCACTTTTTTGGGACAACTATCGCACCAAAACATTGAGACCAAACTGAAAACCAAGGCTGTTTGCTTTGGTTACATCCCTATATTCTAATAAGTTATCCGCTAGAATATAAAAATTTACAGGACCTGCTTGGGTTGCAATTCCTAAACCTAAATTAGAATAAGAATACGAGTCTAACGAATAAGTTGCTTTGGCATGAAAACCTTTTAAAATTTTACGTTGGTAATAAGCCGTCAGTGCCATTATGGGAGTTTTTGGCAAAGTCATCATAAAAAATTGAGCTCCAAAAGCGCTTTTGTAGGTTGGTTTTCCATTGCCATCAGTACAATTACATTCATCAGAGCGTTCCTCCTCAAATGAATATTGAACGGAAGTATTGAATTTTGCTGGACGCCAAGTGGTGTATTTTACATTTAAAGTATCTAAAGGAATAGCATCTTTAAAATCTTGAAAAACAGTTCCCGGATCGTTTTGCTGGTTAAAATTAGGTACAACACCTTTGTACGTATATGTCCCATTTAAGGTATAACTTTCCACATCTTTACTGTGTTTAATAAATCCAACATCGATTACACTTCCTGTAATTTGTAAATTATCTTTAGGATAATAGGTGAATCCTAAATCAAAACCCAAGCCCAAGTTACCACCCAGTAATGTTCTTTTTGTAACATCTTTTTGAGCATCAACTTCATTATTTGAATCAAAATAACTAGCTAAACCGGATGTATTTAATTGCAATTGCGAGTAAATTTGTTGCTCATATACTGCATCTGAAGCAGGAATCGTGTAAATGTACCCACTATTATTAGTACTACTAGCGTTGTAAATACTCGAATAAATCTTCGCTCGACCTCCAACAATAAAATTAGGCTTTAGTTTGGTTTGATATCCCACATGAAAAACCGAGAGTAACTCTGCTTTCATGTTAAAATCACTTAAATCAAAAACTTTACCTATATAATTTTGATTGCCCTCCAAAGCTAAAATAAGTGGATCTTTTGGGACATAAGTCAAAAAATCAAATTCTTGATACAAACCAAATGAAAGATAGGAATCAGTCTCGTCTCCCAAAGAGGATTTTAATTTAAAACCACCGCTTAAGATTTCTAATTGCTCATTGATTGCCATTCTATCTTTTGCTGTAGTCGAAAAGATAACATTTCTTAATTTGGTATTGAAATCGACACCATTATCAGCTAAAAGATCATACGCAGAAAATCCAGTAGAGCCGAAATTTGCCGAAACTCCAGATAAAAACGGAATCCCCGCATACCATTTATAAGACACATCAGCTCCGGGATTATACATTACAGACTGCGGAATCGCTGCAAAATTGTACAGTATTTGCTTATTTTGAGACCATGAAACGACCGAAATTAACAAAAGGAAAGTTACTATCTTTTTCATTCGACAACTAAATAAGTAGTGGCACTTGAACGCAATATTAAATTTCCTGGACTTGAGGTTGTAAGTGCAGGTCCTGCAAACATTTGAACTCGAAAACCAATTCTGCGGGTCCTTTTTAGTAAATCGAGTTGCGCATTTTCAAAAATTTCGGTTCGGCTTACTTTATTAATACTACCAGTGTAGGCTGGAACATTAAAATTTGTACTATAAACTGCTTGATTATTTACATCTAAAAAAACCACATCAATACGATACTGTCTTGCAATTGTATTTTCTAACTCAATAAAAATTTCAGCTTTCTTGAGTCTTTCTTTAAAAAATTTATCATTAAAAAAATCAACAGTTGGAATGTCCGCCAATACAGTTTGCTCTTGTCCGTTACGAATGAAATCAGGTGCAGCAATATTGAAGTATGCCAAATTTGCTACAACAACGGGCTCAATTTTAATATCATTAACCTGATCAAAATCAAGATCACTCGCACACGAGAAGGAGCACATCCCGATAAAGAGCAAAAATACAAAACGTTTCAAGCTACTACTTTTCATAATCGAGTCTAAATTAAAAAGGTTCAATACATTTTAGTAACGTAGCATCAACAGGCTTATTGTAAAATTTACCAAAGGCCGCCTTAATGGTATTCGCCAAATAACTTCGATGCTTCATTATAAGCACTCTCAAAACTCATCGGACTCATACCAGAATATTCTTTTTGAGCTGTAAAATAGGATAATAGTTTCTCAGTTGGCATATTTCCTGTTAATTGATCTGTTGCCATCGGGCAGCCGCCAAAACCTTGAATCGCACCGTCAAAACGGCGACACCCTGCTTTATAAGCTGCATCAATTTTTTCGAACCATTTATCTGGAGTGGTGTGCAAATGTGCTCCAAACTCTATTTCTGGGTATTGCGGAATAAGTTGCGAAAACAAATACGAAATTACATCAGGAGTTGAACTTCCAACAGTATCAGAAAGCGACAAAATTTTTACTCCCATCGAAGCTAATTTTTGTGTCCACTCGCCCACAATTTCTACATTCCAAGGATCACCATACGGATTTCCAAAACCCATCGAAAGATAGGCTACAACCTCTTTATTAGATTGATCGGCAATATTTAAAATTTCGTTTAAAGTGATCAAAGATTCAGCAATAGTTTTGTGGGTATTGCGCATCTGAAAGTTTTCAGAAATTGAAAATGGAAATCCTAAATATTGAATTTCAGGATGAGTTGCTGCGATACTTGCTCCCTGAGTATTCGCAATAATAGCCAATAGTTTGCTTTTGGTTTGTGATAAATCCAACTGAGCCAAAACTTCGGCAGTATCTTGCATTTGAGGAATCGCTTTGGTTGAAACGAAACTACCAAAATCAATACTGTCAAATCCAACACGTAATAGTGCTTGCAAATAACTTACTTTTTTTTCGGTAGGTATAAAGGGCTTAATACCTTGCATGGCATCACGCGGACATTCTATAATTTTTATTGGCTCCATAGAAAATCAAAGATAAAAAAACAATTAGGATTAAAAAACGAAACTGCTACCCGATTTTTTAAACTTAATTATTTTTAAGAAGCTGCTTATTTATGGCTTTGATTAAAGCAGGACCTTCATAAATAAAGCCAGTATACAATTGCAATAAACTGGCGCCTGCTTCCAGTTTTTCTATGGCATCTTCAACAGTGTGAATACCTCCTACTCCAATGATAGGAAATGCTTTGTTACTCTTTTCACTTAAAAACCGAATCACTTCTGTCGCTCTTTTTGTTAATGGCTTACCAGACAAACCTCCCATTTCAGTTTGATTTTCAGACTGTAATCCTTCTCTAGAAATGGTGGTATTCGTTGCAATTACTCCTGCAATTTGAGTCACTGCAACAATATCTATAATATCCAAAAGCTGTTCATCAGTTAAATCAGGTGCTATTTTCAGCAGAATTGGTTTCTGTTTGGGCATGGCTTTATTTTGATTTTGTATCGTTTGCAATAGCGCTGTCAGAGGCTCTTTGTCTTGTAAGGCTCTTAAATTGGGCGTATTTGGCGAGCTCACATTTACTACAAAATAATCTACGTGGTCATAAAGTGCCGCGAAACAATATTCATAATCTGCGGTAGCTTCTTCATTGGGCGTTAATTTATTTTTACCAATGTTTCCACCAATTAAAACTTCATTGTTGCGTTGCAATCGCAACACAGCAGCGTCAACTCCACCATTATTAAACCCCATTCGATTAATAATAGCTGAATCTTCTTTTAAACGAAATAATCTTTTTTTAGGATTACCATCTTGCGCTTTTGGCGTTAAGGTCCCAATTTCTATGAAGCCAAATCCAAAATGTGACAGCTCTTTGTACAATTTAGCATCTTTATCAAATCCTGCAGCAAGACCAACAGGGTTTCTAAACTTAAGACCAAAAACTTCTCTTTCGAGACGTTTATCCTCAACAGCATACAATTGTTTAAAAAACCATGGCATAACTGGGATTTTCGATAAAAAACGAATAGCAGAAAAAGTAAAATAATGAACTTGTTCTGGATCAAAGCAAAAAAGAATTGGACGAATGATAATTTTGTACATAAATGAAGTAGTTGTGTGGCCACAAAAATAGAATTATCTGACCGATTATTACCCATCTATGCAAAAAAATACACACTGATATAATTATAATAACTTGTTTTAGCGATCAGTAATTTTCTTAACTGCAGTAATAAAATAATGAAAGTCAAATTAAAACAAAAAATTACGTAAATTGGTGGTTAAAGAACCTGACACGTGTCAAAAATGGCATAGTTATGGTTGTTTATAAGGAAGAATCTTAAAAATAAGATACATTTGTTTAATTCATATAAAAATAAACACCATGAAAATTAAAATCATAACCACTTTAGTACTACTGTTTAGTATTCAATTATTTTTTGCTCAAGAAGTTAAAACGGATAGTATTCCTTCAAAAGCAACAATTCTAGCAACGAATGACAGTATTAAAAAAGCTACTGCAGCAACAGAAAAAGCATTACGTGTAGAAGCTAAAGAGTTAAAAAGACAACTGAAGGACGAAAAGAATGCTTTGCGCGAAGCTAAAAAAGAAGAAAAAGAGCAAAAACGATTTGAGAAAGAAAAAAAGCAGTTTGAAAGAAAACAAAATCGTATTGTAGCTGCTGAGAAATCAGTGAATAAAATTAAAACTCGAATTGTAAAAGCTGAAAAAGATTTAATTTCAAAGACTGAAAAATTAGAAAAAAAGAAATCTCGAAATAAATTCGACTCAACTCAAGTTGAAAAAGAGAATATCAAAATAAGTAAACAGCAAATAAAAATTAACGACTTGCAGGCCAAACTTGTTAAAGCCGAAGAAAAACTTAGCAAACTAAGATCTTAAGATAAAGCCACCTTTGGGTGGTTTTTTTTTGATTTGTATATCCTTGACTCACTTTTAAAAACAGCTAAGAGAACATTATAAAAGATATTTTTTTGCTGCCGAAAGACTACAAATCCTCATAAAAAAAAGATTATATTTGCACAAAAACCAACAAAAATGCAACATATAATAGACCGTTTCATCAGTTACGTTATTATAGATACAGAGTCTGATGCAAGCTCACCTACTACACCAAGTACCCCAAAACAATGGGATTTAGCCAACAAATTAGTCGAAGAGTTGAAATCAATTGGCATGCAAGACGTGACCATTGATGATAAGGCTTACATCATGGCAACACTACCAAGCAACGTTTCGCATCACGTGCCTACAATCGGGTTTATTTCGCATTTTGATACCTCGCCTGATTTTTCTGGCGCCAATGTAAAACCTCAAATTATACCTAATTATGATGGAAAAGACATTGTATTAAATGCCGAAAAAAACATCATTTTGTCGCCAAGTTATTTCAAAGATTTATTGCAATACAAAGGACAAACTTTAATTACCACTGACGGAACGACTTTATTAGGTGCCGATGACAAAGCTGGAATTACAGAGATTGTATCCGCAATGGAGTTTTTAATTCAGAATCCAGATATCAAACACGGAACCATCAAAGTAGGATTTACACCAGATGAAGAAATTGGTCGTGGAGCGCATCATTTTGATGTTGAAAAATTTGGAGCAGACTGGGCCTACACCATGGACGGCAGTCAAGTGGGCGAACTTGAATACGAAAATTTTAATGCCGCTGGAGCAAAAATTACTTTCAAAGGTAAAAGCGTGCATCCTGGTTATGCTAAAGGCAAAATGATCAATTCGATGTTGATTGCTAATGATTTTATCAATCAATTACCAAAAGGTGAAACACCCGAAGAAACCAAAGGTTATGAAGGTTTTTTTCATGTGCATCATTTGAACGGGACTATTGAAGAAACCGTTTTAGAACTTATTATTCGAGATCACAACAAGAAAAAATTCGAAAAACGCAAAGAACTAATTGAGAAAATCGCTCGCAAAATAAACAAGAAATTTGCCAAGCAATTTGGAGAAGATATTGTAATTGCAGAAATCGCAGATCAATATTATAACATGAAGGAAAAAGTACTTCCTGTAAAATATATTGTTGACATTGCTGAAAAAGCAATGAAAGAACTCAAAATTAAACCATTAATTAAACCCATTCGTGGTGGTACCGATGGCTCTCAATTATCATACAAAGGATTACCATGCCCGAATATCTTTGCTGGAGGACATAATTTTCACGGAAAGTACGAATATGTACCTGCCGAAAGTATGCAAAAAGCAGTCGATGTAATTGTTAAAATAGCCGAATTAACAGCAAAACTATAACTGCATAATCCAATTCACAATACTCAAGTCTCCAAATTAATTGGAGACTTTTTTTTTGATATCAACCAAATTGAGAAAAAAAAAGAAATGCAAGCAGTAAAAACTTAACATTGGCGAACGATTATAATCATTAAATTTACTAACGTTCAGATAACAATTTGTTAACACTAGCATTTAATTAACAGTAAACATAAATAAAATACTTACTCTATGACACCACAACAAGAGGAAACAAACCTCCAACCAGAATCGACACCAAAACCCGAGTCGGTAAAACTTGCAAGAGCAAGACGCACTCCAGCAGCAAAAAAAACGCCTACTTCAGCAACAACAGAAACCACAACAGAAAACCCATCTGTTGATAGTGATACCACTGATATTGAAAAACCAGCATCAGAAGAAGAAGCTACAATTTCTCCTGTTGAAGAAACGCTGAACGAAGAGGATATTAGCGAGAAAAAAGACAAAAAGAACAAAAAAGAAAAGAAAAAAAACAAAGTAAAAATGAAGGATAAAGAAAAGAAAAAAATAGCAAAGGCAAACGCCAAAGAGAAAGCTAAAGCCAAGGCTAAAAAAGCAAAGAAGGCAAAAAAAGAGAAAGCAAAAAAAGCCAAAGCAAAAGCGAAAATAAAAGCTAAAAAAGCGAAAGCCAAATCAAAAAAGGCCAAGAAAAACAAAAAGAATAAGAAGAACAAAAAATAAGAGTGCCTCATAAACGCAAAAAAGTCCCAAATTAAAATTCTAATTTGGGACTTTTTTTTGCAATCTTGGCTACTATTTTTTCAATAAAGCTGCGCTCATTTCCATTGAAATTGCTGAACGCTCCATCTTCAATTTTCCAGACATTGTTTCAATAATTACAGTAGTGTCTGCTAACTCTGAAACTTTACCGTGAAGGCCACTCTTGGTAATAATTTTATCTCCTACTTTTAAGCTACTCTCAAATGCTTTTTCATTTTTAGCCCTTTTCTGCGCAGGCATAATCATGAAAAAATACAGCACAGCAAAAATTAATAAATAAGGTGCAAACTGTTGTAATTGTTCCATAATGCTTTTGTATTTGTGTTTTTTTATATTACATCAAGCCACGACCAGCTTTGACGATTCGTTTGTTTGTATTTAATTCTTTTACCAAATTATCTAGAATTCCATTGATAAAAATACTACTTTTTGGCGTAGAATATTCTTTTGCAATTTCTAAATATTCGTTCAATGTTACTTTAACAGGAATTGATGGGAATTTTAAAAATTCGCAAATAGCCATTTTTAAAATAATAGTATCAATTTCGGCGATACGCTCACTGTCCCAATTTGGGGTTTTATCCAAATATTCTTTGGCTAAATCCTTTTCATTCAAAACTGTTTTGCGAAACAAATCGCGACCAAAATCACGGTCTTCGATATCTTTAAACAATTTAGGAACTCTAAAATTATCATCTTCACCGTCCTTAATCGCCTTTAACTGCTTACTGATTTGCGTGTTCACAACAGGAATATCGTCTACCCATGTCAATTTATCATCTTCAAGGTAGTCGTATAACTTTTCATTAGGAACAATAACTTCAGCAAAAAGATCCGCTACAAATTGACGGTCTTCTTCAAAGGTATTTACTGAATTACGCATGTAGTTGGCATACAACTCGCTCGCTTTTACCTCATTCAACAACAATAAAATATAATCGTCGTTAAGTGACCAATTGTTAATTTTACGATTTTCTAGAGCAATACTTAAGGAATTGTTATCAGCTAGAATTTGAAAAATCTTGTTTTTAATAAATTTCTCGTTTGGTTTGCGTTCCTCTGGAGTAGCAAGATGTTTCAAGCTTGATTTATGCAAATAAACCGCTTCGGTTTTACATATTTCGATCAAGGAAGAAAGCATTATGAGGTATAAATCTTGAATATTATCGATACTGTAAAAAAGGAATTTTTCTTCTTTTTCCAAATTATCTGAACCGCTTTGATGCATCGCATATATGGATTGCATAACTTTTACGCGAATGTGTCTTCTATTTACCACCTGATAAGAACTTTTTAATTAGGGCGCAAAAATAAGTATTTCCTTTTTTAAAATAAAATTTATCCTTGCTTATTTTAGAGGTAATCAGTGTCCAATCGCAGTTATCAGTAGAAACTAATTACCGCGACTGAACACTAAAAACTAACTATTTTATACTATTTTCAATTTTTCTCTGATTGATTCTGTTTTGTGCAATAGTCAATGCAGCATGATGCGTAGTCAAGTTGTTTGCTGTTGCAAAATCAAAAATCTCTAAAGTTGTATTGTAAATATTTTCTGTTTTACGCATGATTTCTTCTTTACCATAGTGCGCTAACTCAGCATAAACATTGATAATTCCACCCGCATTGATTAAGAAATCAGGTGCGTATAAAATTCCTCTTTCTTGCAAAATAGCTCCGTGAACATTTTCATCAGCCAACTGATTGTTTGCTGCACCGGCAATAACTTTTGCATTGATTTTATAAACCGTATCATTGTTTATAGTTGCTCCCATTGCACATGGCGCATAAATATCAACATCGGCAGTGTAAACATCTTCTCCACGGTAAATTTGAGCTTGGTATTTTGAGCTTACTTCGGATAATTTTTCTTCATTGATGTCAGCAATCGTAACTATTGCACCCTCTTTTGATAAATACTCCACCAGTGATTCTCCAACGTGTCCAATTCCTTGTACCAATACTTTTTTACCACTCAATACATCAGATCCAAATTGTTGCTTAGCAGCTGCTTTCATTCCAAGATACACACCGTAAGCTGTAATTGGCGAAGGGTTTCCTGCACCACCGCGTGACTCCGAAATACCAGTTACATAAGGAGTAACATCTCTAACCAAATCCATATCAGCAGTTTCCATTCCTACATCTTCCGCCGTAATATAACGTCCGCTTAATGAATGTACGAACTCTCCAAATTTACGCATCAACTCAGGTGTTTTTTGTGTTTTGGCATCACCAATAATAACAGCTTTACCTCCACCAATATTCAAACCAGTGATTGCTGATTTAAAAGTCATTCCTCTTGACAAGCGCAAAACATCATTCAAGGCATCCCACTCATTGGCATAATTAAACATTCTAGTACCGCCCAAAGCAGGTCCCATTACTGAATTATGAATACCAATAATTGCTTTTAAACCCGTATCTTTGTCGTTGCAAAAAACAATTTGTTCGTGATCATCAAATGACAATTGACCAAATACCGGATCCATTTTTTGAAGTTCCTTTCCAGTTGTGAAAGCTGCATTCATAGTGTAAGTTTTTATAGTGATAAAATTATGAATTTGTCAAAAAGACATTTCAAATGTAAACAAATAATACAAAAACCATGCATTTTGATATAAAAAACAGCAAATCAGCAATTTTACAGATTTAAAAAATAAGCAACACTATCAACTAAATAAGCATTTTATCACAAGATAAAATCCATTTCAACACAGAATTTTAAACAAAAATGAAAGAATTACGTTATTTAAATAAATATTTCGTCAAATACAAATACAGCTTTTTATTGGGAATTCTCTTTACGATTATTGCCCAAATTTTCATGTTGTACACCCCAAAACTTATCAGTCAATCTTTTAAAGCGATTGAGGCTTTCGCCAAAGACACAACGGTACCCAAAGACGTAATTTATGAGGAGTTAGTTTCTAATATCCTGATGATCATCGCAACTACAATTGTAGCTGGATTTTTAACTTTTTTGATGCGCCAAACACTTATTGTGATGTCTAGGCATATCGAATTTGATTTGAAAAATGAGGTTTTCCGACAGTATGAAAATTTATCTCAGAATTTTTACAAACAAAACCGAACGGGCGATTTAATGAACCGCATTAGCGAGGACGTTTCTAAAGTGCGTATGTACGTGGGTCCAGCGGTGATGTACACCATCAATACCGTTTTTAGATTTGCCATTGTAATTGTGTACATGTACAACGTTTCGCCAACTTTAACATTGTACACCTTGTTGCCGTTGCCGATTTTGTCCTATGCAATTTTCAAATTGAGTTCGGAAATCAACGTTCGAAGTACCATTTTCCAGCAGTATCTTTCAAAAGTATCTAGTTTTTCGCAAGAAATTTTTTCTGGCATTCGTGTCATAAAAGCCTATTCACTCGAAGAACAACATCAAGCCAATATGGTTGATTTAGCAACCGAAAGTAAAAATAAAAGTTTGAGCTTGGCCAAAGTACAATCGTTATTCGGTCCTTTAATGTTGGCCTTAATCGGCATCAGTAACTTGGTGGTGATTTATTTCGGCGGGATGATGTATATCGATGGAACAATAAAAAGTATTGGTATTATTGCTGAATTTATTTTGTACGTGAACATGCTGACTTGGCCTGTAGCCTCATTAGGTTGGGTATCGTCAATGGTGCAAGAAGCAGAAGCTTCGCAAAAGCGACTCAATGAATTTTTAAAAATCGAACCTGAAATTCAAAACAATACGACTCAAAAATCAATTATCGAAGGCGCAATAGTTTTTGACAATGTGAGCTACACCTACGAAGACACGAATATCACAGCATTGCATAACATCTCTTTTACGGTTAAAAAAGGAGAAACATTAGCGATTTTAGGAAAAACCGGATCTGGTAAGTCTACCATTTTATCCCTCATTTCAAGAATGTACGATGTTACTAGCGGTAAAATTTCTATTGATGGCAATGAAATTAGTACCGTTAACTTATTCGATTTACGAAACAGTATTGGTATTGTTCCACAGGATGCGTTCCTGTTTTCGGATAGTATCAAAAATAACATTAAGTTTGGAAAAGAGAACGCAACGGACGACGAAGTACAAAATGCAGCAAAAAGCGCCGTAGTGCATGACAACATTATGGGCTTTAACAAACAATACGATACCGTTTTGGGCGAGCGTGGAATTACACTTTCAGGCGGACAAAAACAGCGCGTATCGATTGCGAGAGCCATCATTAAAAACCCACCAATTTTACTCTTCGATGACTGCTTATCTGCGGTAGATACGGAGACGGAAGAGACTATTTTGAACAACTTGTTTCAAATTTGCAAAGACAAAACAACAATCATTGTGAGTCACCGTATTTCATCTGCTAAAAATGCCGATAGAATTCTGATTGTAGACAACGGACAAATCATTCAACAAGGTTCTCATAATCAATTGATAAATGAAGAAGGTTATTATGCCGACTTATATTTGAAACAACTTTCGGAAAAAGAAATGCTGTAAATGTTGGATAATCCATATTTTTTATAGATTTTTGGAAGCTAGTTAACAACCATAAATTGACTGAAAGGATTATGAGAGAACATGACATGTTAGAAAAAGAGGAGATTTTTTCTAAAGTTTTAAGAGCTGGAAGAAGAACTTATTTCTTTGATGTGAGAGCAACTAAAGCAGACGATTACTACATTACCATCACTGAAAGTAAAAAATTTACTGAAGAAGACGGTTCTTTTCATTTTAAAAAACACAAAATCTACTTGTATAAAGAAGATTTTGCTGCCTTTGCGGAGATTTTAGAAGAAATGACCTCTTACGTTTTAAACCATAAAGGCGAAGAAGTAATTTCAGAAAGACATCAAAAAGATTTCAAAAAAGAATATGCAACCGAACGTTTTGAAGACGATGCATTACCACAAACATCAAACTTTACCGATTTAGATTTTGATGATATTTAATTTTCAGTTACTTACTTACCCAAAAAAAGTCCAAGAAATTC
Source organism: Flavobacterium erciyesense (assembly GCF_018069925.1). Classification (GTDB taxonomy): domain Bacteria; phylum Bacteroidota; class Bacteroidia; order Flavobacteriales; family Flavobacteriaceae; genus Flavobacterium; species Flavobacterium erciyesense. The sequence continues at coordinate 300,092 of NZ_JAGPXB010000003.1, forward strand.
AATTTTTTTGGACTTTTTTTATTCCTATACTAATCTATTTTAAAGCCCCATGACAACACCTTTAGTAAGTACACAGTGGCTTTTGGAGCACTTGCACGATCCTGACCTTATCTTATTTGATGCCACGGCCAATGAGAATCAGGCACAGCTACAGCTTGATCATACCGAAATAGAAATTGAAAGCAGTCGTTTTTTTGATCTCAAAAATAACTTCAGTAAAAAAAACAGCACTCTGCCAAACATGCTGCTTCATCCTGATGATTTTGAAAAAGAAGCGCGTGCACTTGGAATTAATAATTCGAGTAAGATTGTAATTTATGATCGTTTAGGAATCTATTTTAGTCCCAGAGTTTGGTGGATGTTCTCGATCATGGGAGCACAACAAGTAGCGGTATTAAACGGCGGTTTGCCCGAATGGATTAAAAATGGTTTCCCTACACAAGCAAAAACCAAAAAAAAGAGGTTTACCACCGGCGATTTTACTACACAATTCTGCGAGAATGCGGTTCGTAGTAAAGAGGAAATACTTGCAAATCTGAACACGAAAACTGAAATTATCATCGACGCCCGCGAAACAAATCGATTTGAAGGAAAAGTACAAGAAACTCGCAAAGGACTTCGTTCTGGTCATATTCCCGAATCAATAAATATTCCTTACACAAACGTGCTGAAGGATGGGAAGTTCAAAACAATTCTAGAATTGAAGGAAGTGCTACCTCAACTTAATAAACCTGCCATTTTTAGTTGCGGCTCCGGAATCACGGCTTGCATTACCTTGCTCGCTTTTGAACTTATTCAACAAAAAAACAACTCGGTTTATGATGGCTCTTGGACAGAATGGGGTTCATACAATAACTTACCATTAGCATAAAAACACTTAACCAATTCGCAATCCATTTTCAACCTTAAAATCGGGTGCAAGCAAAACAATGTCGCCTTCAGCTCCTACTGATCCTAAAACCAAACATTCGCTAAAAAATTTCCCAATTTGTTTCCTAGGAAAATTGACTACAGCTACAATTTGTCGGTGTAATAAATCTTCTTTTTGATATCGTTGGGTAATTTGTGCCGATGATTTTTTAATACCAATTTCGCTCCCAAAATCAATTGTCAATTGATAAGCCGGTTTTCGGGCTTCGGGAAAATCGTTTACTGCGGTAATTGTCCCTACACGCATTTCTACTTTTTCAAATTCGCTCCATGCTAAAGGTGTATTGCTCTGTGATTCCATTATTTATTATTTTTTTTGTTTACCAATAATACAAAAAAACTCCCAAAACTTTCGTCTTGGGAGTCGCTTTATCAGATTAGAAAAATGTAATTACTTTACATCCATTAATTCTACATCAAAAATAAGGGTAGCATTTGGTGGAATAACTCCTCCAGCTCCTCTTGGTCCGTATCCTAAGTCAGATGGAATTACAAAACGAGCCTTATCTCCTACTCGCAATAATGCAATACCTTCGTCCCATCCTTCGATTACTTGACCTTGACCCAATTTAAATTCGATTGGCTTTTTTCTTGGGTATGATGAATCAAAAACTTTACCATTGTCTAATGAACCTTGGTAATGAACAGAAACTGTTTTTCCGTTTTCAGCTTGTTTTCCATCACCTTTTTGAATGAATTGGTAACGCAAACCACTTGCTGTTTTTTCAAAACCAGCAGCTAACTTTTCCATTGCCGCCTCTGCTTCTGCTTTTAATGCTGCGTCTCTTTTGTTGCGCTCTCCTTTAAAAGTAATAAAAGCCTCAATTGGATTCCAATTTTTAGCATCGTCACCTTCGCGAATAATTTCAATTGACTCTAGTGTATCACCTTGAGCAACAGCGTCAACAACCTCTTGTCCTTCAACAACATGACCAAATACGGTGTGTTTGTTATCCAACCAATCTGTATTTACGTGTGTAATGTAAAACTGAGAACCATTTGTTCCAGGTCCTGAATTGGCCATAGCCAAAACTCCTGGACGGTTGTGCTTTAAACTTGGGTGAAATTCATCATCAAATTTGTAACCTGGATCTCCAGTACCTGTTCCTAACGGACAACCACCTTGAATCATGAAATCAGGAATAACGCGGTGAAATTTTAAACCATCGTAAAATTTAACTCCTTGTGGTTTAATTTTATTTTCTAAATTTCCTTCTGCCAATCCTACGAAGTTACCTACCGTTCCTGGTGTTAAATCGTGTGTGAGTTTTACTAAAATAGCACCCTTTGTGGTGTTGAATTTAGCATATATTCCGTTTTCCATTTTTTATGATTTTTATTGAAGTGCAAATTTACGAAAATAAATTTAAAAAGGGAATTGGCGATTATTTGATTAAAAAGCCGCAAAGAAAGCCACGATTAAAACCAATTTTAGTTTGGATTTGATTTGCAGTATAATTACTAGCAGCGCGATTCTTATTTGTATTTTTGTTCATTTTCCTCAACCCTAAAAAGTACCATTTTTTCAATCAAATCATAAGGAATTGGTTGATTTAACGGAAACTGTACAGATCCTTTTCCTTGCTTGTATTTTGACAAAGCTTCTCTAAATTCTGAGTGACCAGTTGGTGTGGCATAAAAGCCTATATGATTTTTGAATCCCCCAAAATACACCAAGGGTTTGCCATATGTTTTGTAAGCAGGCATTCCGTACGAAATACTTTCAACAGCTGTTGGCGCATTTTTAATAATTGTCAACCGAATATTCTCCAAAAGTAATTGCATCGCTTGAGGAAATGATTTTATGTATTCGTCTACAGATTGAAAATCAGTTTTCATGTTTTCTTTTCGTGATGATATTGGCGTTTGAGGTTGCTAATGCCAAATTAAGATTTATCTTGTGGGTACTCACTATTTTTTTAAAAAATTAAATGATGAATTTACTTAAAGCCAAATTACCATATTCATTTTTGTACTAGCAAAACCAAATAGTTTATAGATAAAACTGACTCAGGAAACTCAAATAATTTTTGTGTTTAGGATAAAGATAAACGCCAAATATCAGTTTACTATTATCTGGAAATTTTATGCATCTACAGTAAACCATACTTGAATTAATCCATCTTGATAGTTGGCACTAGTTTGGCTTTTAAAAAAATTGTAACTTATCCAACAATAACCAGAATTACCCCAAAATTCGCCCCATGAGTTTACCACTTTGAAGGCATTTAGATTATCATCATAACCTGTAATTAGCATGGCATGATTGCCGAAATGAAAATCAGAATTATAATCATTATAAATAAATATGTTGTTTGAATTTCTTGGGACAGCATTTGCAAATTTTCTATCTAAATGCATTCCTATAACTAATGGTTTACCACCATAAATTAATTTTTTGCATTTCTCTATAACTTCATTTTCTGAGGAAAGATTTCTTAATTCCACATTATGATAGCTCAAAATTTTATTGCTTTGAGCAATACTATTTTGATTAGCATTTGGTAAAACCGAACAAGAACTTGTGGAAACAGGAAAATTTGAAATTGAAATAGCGCCTTTCGTTCTTAACAATTCAAGAGCTGAAATAATACAGGACCCTCTCAAGCAATCATTTGAAACTTTAGTTTGATTGTAGGTATAACTTGGAGACATTATTGTTGATGGAGAATAAGCCGTGTTATGTTGAATTTTTTCTTGATAACTTTTTAAGTAGTAGGTTGTTGCCCAAGCAGTACAACTTCCAATGCTTCCTTGACTTGAAACAGGAGGCATTAAATTTGATAAATCATATTGATTTGGATAATTACTTTGTAAACTAGAATAATCAAACGGTGAAACAACTGCACCGAGACCAACACATCCGCCAGACTCTAGTAATCCACTTGCTTTTGGATCTTTACTATAATCAACTTCTATATTTTGCTCATTAAAAAAACCAGAGTCTATTGGCTCATTTTGACAGCCGGTTAATAAAAAACCAAAGACAAAAAAACTGGCAACTTTAATTACTTTATTCATAACTACTTTGTTATTTTGTTAAATATTATTTTTTTTTTGAGCTTTCCTTTTTATAAAAATGCTGTTAGTGTTTTGGTACTACGGCCGGATGGAGACTATTACTACGCACTTTGTGGGGATCCTATGATTTTACATAAAATTCTGTTACAACACGAGTCAAAATTTTTAAAATTCAATAGGTGATTTATTGAATTTTCCTTCAAAGAATAACTATTCATTAGTACAATTAGATATTTTTTTTCTTCTTTACACTATCCATCTTTTTTAAGTCTTTAATCTGTTTTTTTGAATGATACAAATCTCCAATTTCTTGACAATAAGTATTATTAAAATATTGGTCATCGCGGAGCTTTTGTTTTCTGTTTTACCAGAAAATGCAAAAATTAGCCAAAGTAATAAAATTAAGAACATTGCAATGCTCAAATATATAAATAATTAGTTACAAATCAAAAAACTATGTTTACGGCAAATGAATATTTTTCGTACTTGCACAAACGGAAACTATCTTGAAATACGCACGCTCTAGCCCAGATAGCAGTGGAAATCCTTATGCGCCGGCTTTCGGCGTATAAGATTGTAACGTATAGCTGGATTAAGCTCCTAAAGAAAAGTTTAATGGTTGAATTAGACGTTTGGATATTAGAAAATAGTAGCTGCACACCAACTGATTTGTATTTCGTAATGATTGCAAATCAGTAACATAGTTTACACAATGAACCCGTTGGGCTTGGCGGAATGCTAAAAAAAGACAACGAAAATGGAGGACCAATTGGAAGAATCCAATAAACTTATTGTCAATGATACGCTCAAAAATAGATTTGCGACACTCATGAGTTGAAGTCAGCACCACAGCTTGTACAAAAAAGCGGGACCACTGGTTTTAAAAATTGACTTGCGCCTGGATACGCAACAAATTTCCGGCTTGTAAGTTGTCTTGTTTTAAAAAGTCTTCGTAACGTCTTTTTGCAATGGTATAATTGACCACTAATTCAAAGTTTT